>NZ_CP012831.1:4872500-6072500 GCF_001307275.1 Pseudomonas fluorescens | reverse complement strand
TCGCTTCTGTTGCATAACGCTGAACAGGCGATCGACACGTTGCACCGGCTCAAGGCGTTGGGGGTGTGCATTGCGCTCGATGATTTCGGCACCGGTTTTTCCAGCCTCAGCTACCTCAAGCGTTTGCCCATCGACAAGATCAAGATTGACCGCTCGTTCATCCAGGAAATCGCCACCGACCATCACGATGCTGCGATCACCCAAGGCATTATTTCCATGGCCCATCACCTCAGCCTGACGGTGGTCGCCGAAGGCGTGGAAACGGCGTCTCAGGTGGATTTCCTGAAGGGCAGTCGCTGCGATGTTTTTCAGGGGTATTACTTTGCCAAACCAATGCCCTACGCAGACATCGAAGCTTTCCTGAGCCATCCCGCGTCCCATCCCTGACCGCCAATTCTGTCTGGACCCAGACCTGAAAATCAGACGCTAAGGCAAATTTTCAGACCCCAGCGCAGAACTCCCTCTCCCCAGGCAAGGCGCTCCCTGCGCCTTTCTCACACACTCGGCTCTAACGCTATCGCGCTGCACAACAACAAGAGCCGCGAAAAAAATGACTAGTTTCCAGCCTGCTACCGAAAGCCAGACCGGCCACATCGGCGCCCGTCAGACCCGTGTCGAGGACGCCGCATTGTTGCGCGGCCTCGGCTGTTATGCCGATGACGCTGCGATCCCTCCGGGAACGCTACACGCGGCGATCATCCGTTCACCCCACGCTCATGCACGGATCACCTCGGTGGACTTTTCCAGTGCGCTGCTGATGAAAGGCGTGCACGGCGTGCTGGTCGGCGAAGACGTCAAACGCTGGGCGCTGCCGTTCCCGGTGGGTGTGCGGCAGCCGATGGAGCACTGGTGCGTCGCCGTTGACAAGGTACGTTACGTCGGAGAGCCGGTGGCCGTAGTGATCGCTGAGAGCCGCTATCTGGCCGAGGACGCGATCGAAGGTGTGCGCGTTGAATACGAGCCGCTGCCACCGATCATCGATCCCGAACGGGCCACCGCCGAACAGGCGCCGATCCTGCACGAAGCGGTCGGCAGCAACGTGGTCAACGAACGGCGCTTTCGTTATGGCGAGCCGGAGCAGGCCTTCGAGCAGGCGCCGCACAAGGTCTCGCTCAAAGTGAAGTTTCCGCGCAGTTCCTGCACGCCCATTGAATGCTACGTGGTGCTGGCTCAGTACGAGCGCGCCACCGGCATTTATGACGTGCTGGCCAATTTCCAGGGCCCCTATGCGTTGCACACGGTCATGGCCAGGGCACTGAATGTGCCCGGCAACCGCCTGCGTTTGCGCACACCGAAAGATTCCGGCGGCAGCTTTGGCATCAAGCAAGGGGTTTTCCCTTACGTGGTGATGATGGGCCTGGCGTCACGCAAGGTCGGTGCACCGGTGAAGTGGGTCGAGGACCGTCTGGAACATCTTCAGGGGGCTTCTTCGGCGACCAATCGGGTGACCGAAATTGAAGCGGCGGTAGAAGCGGATGGCCGCATCACCGCTTTGCGATATGACCAGATCGACGATTGTGGTGCCTACCTGAGAGCGCCTGAACCGGCGACTTTCTACCGGATGCACGGCAACCTGACGGGCGCCTACGCGATCCGCAATTTGCAAGTGCGCAACCGAGTGGTGCTGACCAACAAAACCCCTTCCGGCCTGAACCGTGGTTTTGGTGGCCCACAGGTGTATTTCGCCCTTGAGCGTCTGATGCAACACATCGCCGTGCAGTTGAAGCTTGATCCGTTGGACGTGATCCGCCGCAACCTGGTGCCGGCCGATGCCTTCCCTTATCGCGCGGCCGCCGGTGCGTTGCTCGATTCCGGCAATTACCAGGCAGGCATTGCCTTGGCGGCGGCTGACGGTGGACTCGACGAGTTGCTCAAACGTCGTGATCAGGCGCGTGCCGAAGGCCGGATCTACGGCATCGGTTATGCCGCCGTCATCGAGCCTTCGATTTCCAACATGGGATACATCACCACCGCGATGACACCCGAAGAGCGGCGCAAGGCCGGTCCGAAAAACGGCGCTGTCGCCACCGCCACCATCAACGTCGGCCCATTGGGTGACGTCAGTGTGCACGTGTCCTCGGCACCCCAAGGGCAGGGCCATCAAACCACCGTCGCTCAGGTCGTCGCCGAAGTGCTTGGGGTTGCGCTGGAATCCATCGTGGTCAACGTCGAGCTGGATACCCAGAAGGACGCTTGGTCGATTGCCTCGGGCAACTATTCCAGCCGCTTCGCCGGCGCTGTGGCCGGTGCCGTCTACAAGGCGGCGCTGAAGATCCGCGATCGCCTCGCCGCGATTGCCGCCGAGCAATTGCAGGCCAGCCCCGAAGATATTCGTTTCGCGGGCGGCAAGATTTTTGTGGTCAATGGCGGGGCGGTCGCGCCATTCCATCGGATAGCCGGTGCGACCCACTGGTCGCCGGGCCTGCTGCCGGAAGGTGAAAGTGGCGGTCTGCGCGAAACCGCGTTCTGGAGCCCGCCGCAATTGGTGGCCCCGGACGACCAGGATCAGGTCAACAGCTCGCTGTGCTACGGCTTTGTCTTCGACATCTGTGGTCTGGAAATCGACCGCATGACCGGCGAGATCCACATCGATCGCTACGTCACCTGCCATGACGCCGGCCGCCTGCTCAATCCGGCGCTGGTCGATGGCCAGATTCGTGGTGGCTTCACCCAAGGACTCGGCGCGGCGCTGATGGAAGAGTTTGCCTATGGCGAGGACGGCAGCTTTCTTTCCGGGACCTTCGCCGATTATCTGGTGCCCACCGCACCGGAAGCGATCGAACCGGTGATCCTGCACATGGAAACGCCATCGCCATTCACCCCGCTGGGCGCCAAGGGTGTGGGCGAGGGCAACAATATGAGCACGCCGGTGTGCATCGCCAACGCGGTGGCCGACGCCCTCGGTCGCTCGGACATCCGTCTGCCGCTGACACCATCGAAAGTACGCACGCTGATCGGGATCGACGAGCCGCCACGGCCCGCCGGTATGGAGCCCGATGAAGACCTGGACGCAGCACCTGCCGGTGGACCGGCACTGCGGGCCAACGACTCGGTGGTGATTCCTGCCTCGCCGCAACAGGTGTTCGATACCTTGCTCGACCCGCAGACGCTGGCAGCGATCATTCCCGGTTGCCACGACCTCGTGCTTGAAGGCGAAAACCGTTACCGCGCAGACGTCACCGTCGGCGTCGGCATGATCCGTGCGCGCTTCGAGGCCAAGGTTGCCCTGAGTGATCTGGACCCGCCGCATTCATTGCGTCTGTCCGGTTCCGGCAGCAGCTCCATGGGCTCGGCCCAGGGCCAGGCCAAGGTGCGTTTCGTCGAACTGGAAAATGGCCACACACGTCTGGAATACCAATACCAGGTGGCGGTCAGCGGCAAAGTCGCCGCGGTCGGCGGCCGAATGTTGCAAGGGGCCTCGAAAGTGATCATCGGACAAATCTTTACTCGCCTGTCGCAACGGGTCAGCGGCCAAGCCATCTCCACCAGCTGGTGGGCGCGATTGCGGGCCTCGCTTGGCGCAATGTTTGGCAAGGGAGGTGCGCAATGAAACCGGCTGCTTTCGATTACGTTCGGGCTGACACCCGTCGTCAGGTGGTTGAGTTGCTCGCCGAGTACGGTCAGGAGGCTCGCATCATCGCCGGTGGCCAATCGCTGATGGCGGTGCTGAACATGCGCCTGGCTCAGCCCAAGTTGCTGATCGACATCAATCATGTGGCTGAGCTGGCCTATATCGAACTGCGCAAGGATTGTCTGGCGGTAGGCGCCGGGGTACGACAGGCGCAGTTGCTGGCGCGTTCGACCCTGATGGACGAGGTGCCTTTATTGGCACTGGCGATGCCCTGGATCGGTCACTTCCAGACGCGTAATCGCGGCACGGTCTGCGGTTCGGTGGCTCACGCCGACCCCAGCGCCGAGTTGCCGCTGTGCCTGGTGACGCTGGGCGGCGAGATCGTTCTCGAGTCGAAAAAAGGCAAGCGCATCGTCAAGGCTGCCGACTTCTTCCAAGGCATTCTCACCACCGACAAGCGTGCGGATGAACTGGTCGTCGAGGTGCGTTTTCCGCTCAAACGCGAAGGCATCACCTATCGCTTCCGCGAAATCGCCATGCGCCACGGCGACTTTGCAATCGTCTCCCTGGCCGCGGCCATCGGCGCGGACCAGGTCGAACTCGGCATCGGCGGGGTCGCTGACCGTCCGCAACGTCGCAGTCTGCCTCGTGGTGCGGGGCTGCCGGACGCGCTCAATCAAACCGCCTGGTCGCTCGACGCACAAGACGACGTGCAGGCCAGCGCTGCCTATCGCCGCCAACTGATTCGCGAGCTGGGTCATCAGCTGATCGAAGGAGTCTGAACATGCGTGTAACTGCCGACCAAACCTTTCCGATTCGCCTGGAACTCAATGGCCGCTCCCGCGAAGCCCTGGCTGAACCGCGGACCCAACTTTGCGACTTTCTGCGCCACGACCTCGGTGCCACCGGTGTCCATGTCGGATGCGAACACGGTGTCTGCGGTGCCTGCACGGTGCTAGTGGACGGAGTCGCCATGCGTTCCTGCCTGATGCTCGCGGTACAGGGGCACGAGCGGCGTATCGAGACCGTCGAGTCGCTGGCTGACGACGACACACTGAGCGACCTGCAACAAGCCTTTCGCCGTCATCACGCCTTGCAGTGCGGCTTTTGCACTGCGGGCATTCTCATGTCCTGCGTGGACTTCCTCGAACGGATACCCAACCCGGACGAGACCCAGGTACGCGACATGCTTTCGGGGCATCTATGTCGCTGCACGGGTTACACCGGCATCGTTCAGGCCGTGCTCGAAGTCGCTGCCCAGCGCCAAACGAACAAAGGGGTATAACAAAAATGTTCGATCTCGGACGCAGTTTCCTCGCTGCCGTTGAACGCCGCCCGCACGCCGTAGCGGTCAGTGACGGTGCGTTGAAGAAAACCTATGAAGAATGGTTCGTCGATATCCAGAGTGCCGCCTGGGGCTTGCAATGCCTTGGGCTGCAACGCGGTGATCGACTGTTGGTAGTGATGCAAAACCGCTGGCAGATGGCGACCCTGCATTGGGCCTGTCAGTTTGCGGGCATCGTCATGACCCCGTTGAACTGGCGTTCGACTGCCGAGGAACTGGGCTACTGCATCGAAGATGCGCAAATCCGTGCAGTGGCTTACGACGACGCGACCGTGACCGCCGTGGCCGGTTGCAGCGCCGCCACAAGGCTGCCACGGATCGCCACCGGTCTGCGTGCTGCCAACACCGACCTGAGTTTCGAGGAACTGTGTTCGCAGACCCCCTCCGGCATCATTTTGCAGGCCGACGCCGAAGATTTTTCACTGTTGCTGTATACCTCCGGAACCACCAGCAAGCCCAAGGGCGTGCCCCGTCGGCACCGTAGCGAACGCGCCGCGGCGGTTGCTCACGTCGCGCAAAACCTTTACCGCCAGGGCGAATGCACGCTGGGTGTCATGCCGCTTTATCACACCATGGGCGTGCGTTCGTTGCTGTCCATGGCGCTGATCGACGGACATTTCGTCTGTGTGCCGAAGTTCGACGTGGAAGCGACGCTGCAGGCCATCGAGCGGGAAAAGGTCAGCAACCTGTACCTGGTGCCGACGCTCTACCACATGCTCATCGAACACCCGGCCTTTGCCCGCGAGCGAGTCGCCAGTGTGGAGAAAATCGGCTTTGCCGGTGCGCCGATGAGCGACGGCTTGATGCGTCGTGTCGAGCAGGCGTTCCAGCCGCAGTTGTTCGTCAATCATTACGGCAGCTCGGAGATCTACACCTTCACCATCGACCAGCAAGCCAGCCGCAAACCCGGTTCGTCAGGGCGCAGTGCAATGAACCAGCGCGTGCGCGTGGTGCCGATCGATGCTGAAACGGCAGACGTGCAGGTCAACCCAATGGAGGAGGGCCAGATCATCGCCGACCTGGCGAGTGACGAGGCGTTCGAAGGCTACCTGAACCGCCCCGAAGCAACCGCCAAGGCATTGCGTGATGGATGGTATTTCACCGGTGACATCGGCTACTTCGATCTGGAGGGCGATCTGTTCGTCACGGGGCGTGTCGATGACTTGATCATCACCGGCGGCGAAAACGTCAGCCCGTCGGAAATCGAAAACATGCTCTCTCTGCACCCGGCAGTAGAAGAGGTGGTGGTGGTCGGTCTGCCCGACGAGCAGTGGGGCAAGATCATTGCCGCATTTATCAAGCTGCGCGCCGAGGTCTCGGAAGGCGACCTTGATGCCCATTGCATCGCTTCGGGCCTGGCCAAATTCAAGCGGCCACGGCGTTATCAGTTCGTCGATCAGATTCCCAAATCTCCAGTGGGCAAGGTGCTGCGGCGCGTGCTGCTGGCCGAATTTCAGGAACAGGCCTTGAAGGCCATCAGCTAATCATCCAGAGGACACTCCCATGCAACAACAAGCGATCCAGCAATTTCTCGACACTCAGTTCGATGGCTTCCAGGTTGAAGTCGATGTGTCCCGCGAGCGCGCCGACATCATCCTCAACCGCGCACCGTTGAACGTCATTTCCATGGGTCAGCGTGATGAACTGCGCCAGGTCTTCGAAGCACTCGATGCACACAAAGGCGTGCGCGTCATCGTGCTGCGCTCGGTGGGTGAACACTTCTCCAGCGGTGGCGACATCAAGGGCTTCCTCGAAGCGTCGCCAGAGCACGTTTCCAAGCTGGCCTGGAACGTCGCGGCACCGGCACGTTGCGAAAAACCGGTGATCGTTGCCAACCGTGGTTACACCTTCGGCGTCGGTTTCGAACTGTCCCTGGCCTGTGATTTCCGCATTGCTTCGCAAACCACTCGCTACGCCTTGCCTGAGCAGAACCTCGGTCAGATCCCGGGCTCGGGTGGCTCTGCGCGCCTGCAGAAAATCATCGGCATCACCCGCACCAAACACATGGTAATGCGCGCCAAACGCATCACCGGCGACCAGGCCTACGCCTGGGGTATCGCAACCGAGGTCGTGCCGGATACCGAACTGGAAAGCACCGTCGACGCGTTGGTCGATGAACTGCGGCGCTTCTCGCCGTTGGCTCAGCGCACGGCGAAAAAACTGATCAACGACAACGAAGATGCGCCGCTGACCGTCGCGATCGAAATGGAAGGTCACTGCTATAGCCGTCTGCGTAGCTCCAAGGACTTCAAGGAAGGCGTTGAAGCGTTTCACAGCAAGCGTACGGCCGTGTTTATCGGCGAGTAAATCGTACTGGCGAGCGGGCCCGGGAGTATGTTGGTAACAGCGTACGCCTTACGGAGCAGGGCCTGCCGCCCCTTCAATGCAACTGAAAGGGCACATCAAGGTTTCACCGCTGACCTGCTGATTACTCGCAACCCGTGCACCGGGATGCAGAACGTTCGATCACCGTTTGTGTGAGGCAACCATGACTACGACAACAACAATAACTGCATCACCCTCCAGCGCCGCTAGCGATACACCACAGATTCCACCGGGCAAGGCCTTGCTCGCGGCATTTGCCTCGACATTCGGCTGGGCGCTGGATTTGTTTGACCTGTTCATTCTGCTTTATGTGGCACCGATTATCGGCCGCCTGTTCTTCCCCTCGGACACCCCGACATTGTCGCTGGCCGCGGTATATGCCTCGTTCGCCGTGGCGTTGCTGGTGCGTCCGCTGGGCTCGGCGATCTTCGGCGCGTATGCCGACAAACACGGCCGCAAGCGTGCGTTGATGGTGTCGATGGTCGGCGTCGGTATTTCCACGGCACTGTTTGGCGCGTTGCCGACCATTCATCAGGTCGGCATATTGGCCCCGATACTGTTTTTGGTCTTGCGGGTGATTCAGGGCATTTTCGTGGGCGGCATCGTTGCCTCCACTCACACCATCGGCACCGAATCCATCTCGCCGCGCTATCGCGGCTTGATGTCCGGGTTGATCGGTGGTGCCGGCGCCGGTATGGGCGCGCTGTTGGCGTCATTCACTTATCTGGTGTTGTCGGAGATCTTTCCCGGGGAAGAATTTGACGTCTGGGGCTGGCGCTTCATGTTCTTCTGCGGCCTGCTAAGCACGTTTTTCGGTCTGGTGATGTTCCGTTACCTGGAAGAGACCCCGGTCTGGCAGCAACTGCAACAAGCGCGCAAAACCAGGGGGCCGGCGGTAGTTGTCGTGTCGCCGCTCAAGCGTCTGTTCGGTCGCGAGTACCGCGGCGTGATGCTGGTCAATCTGCTGATTACGTTCGGAGGCGGTGCCACGTATTACCTGGCCTGCGGTTATCTGCCGACGTTGCTCAACGTGGTCGCCAAAGTGCCTCATGCGCAGACTTCGCAGATGCTCATGTACGGGTCGGTGGCAACCATTGTCGGCGCACTGGCCTTCGGTTACCTGAGCGACCTGATCGGTCGCAAGAAGACCTTCATGCTGCTGGGTGTGATCAATCTGGTGAGCCTGCCGATGATGTTTCTGGGTGTCGCCGAATCGGGTTCGCTGACCCGTACTGCGCTGTATTGCGTGGGTATAGGCTTCATAGGTGGGGCGATCATCGCGCCGATTCTGATCTTCCTCAACGAACGCTTTGCCACCGAGCTGCGAGCCAGCGGCACCGGATTGTCCTGGAACATCGGTTTCGCCCTCGGCGGAACCATGCCGACCTTTGTGTCCCTGGTCAGCGGCAGCCCGGCGCAGATCCCCATGGTGTTGGCGATGTTCGCCGTCGGTCTGTCGGTGATCTACCTGATCGGCAGCGTGGTGATTCCAGAAACCCAAGGCAATTTCAAGTAAAGGCGGGGAGGCGCTTCAGGAATTCGCAGATCAGCTGCAAGGTCTGCTCGGTCGCTTCGGTCTGGGGAAAGTGCCGACAGTTATCCAGCAACACACAGCGGCACGGTCCAGCGACCTGTCGCTGGATGACCACCAGTTGCTCGGGCGTGGCGTAGTGGTCGTCGCGACCCTGAATGACCAGCAGCGGCCTTTCGATACAAGCCAACTGCGCTTCGAGATCGTCCAGGGAAAAGTCCGGGTGCATCCAACTGTCGCTCCAACCGTGAAAAGCGCCGTCGACATTGGTCCCATGATGGCGTGCCAGGCGCTCGCGCAATTCGCCCTGATGCCAAGCCTCGGTGGTGTGGCGAATGCCATCGAGGCTCTCGGCCTCGACAATCACGTGAGGTGCCAGTGCGATGCTGCCCAACACGCGTGGATCGTTGGCGGCGGCATAGGCGAGGACGATGGATGCGCCGTCACTGTGACCGAGCAAGACCACTTGCGGCAGTTGCAAGGCATCGAGCAGTTGCCGCAGTTCACGAGGGCCGTCGCTGCTCAGGTAGTTCAGCGGACGCGGCAGGGTTACGGGGCTCGATTGCCCATAGCCCTGACGGCTGTAAGTGACCACACCGCAGCCGCTGGCCTGGGCCAGGCGCTGGGGGAAGTCTTTCCATTGGTCGGCGCTTCCGAGGCCTTCGTGCAGCAGCACAAGTGTCGGTCGCGATGGATCAGCCGCAGGGATTTGGCGATATTCCAGGCGCAGCGGTCCAAGTTGCAAAAATTGTTGTGGCGACATGTTGAATCAACGATTGACAAGATTGCTCGCAGGTTACCGTAAACGTAACCCTGCATGCAGCACCACGCTTTGCTTGAGGTACAGACAATATGCGTCATCTCGATGTTCAGGTGATCGACCAGGCACTGCAATGGGCTCGCGCCGGGCAGGCGCAGTGGCTGTGCACGGTGCTCTCCACCTATGGCTCGGCGCCGCGTGCGCCGGGTGCGATGCTGGTGACCAATGGCACGGGCGAACACGTCGGCTCGCTGTCGGGTGGCTGCGTCGAAGAGGAGTTTCTCGAAAGCCTGGCGCGCGGTGAATTACGCGAACCGGCACAGATCGTCAGTTATGGCGACAGCGTCGAGCAACGCCACCGTCTACGATTGCCCTGTGGCGGCGTGCTGATCGTGCTGGTCGAGCACCGCGCTGCCAGTCTCGAATGGATCGCCCACCTGGAGAGTCTGCAAGCAGCGTTGCTGGGTCAGCGTCGTCTGCTGCGTCACGTCGAACTGAGCAGTGGTGCCTTGCGCCTGGACCCGGACACCGGACACGGCAGCGAGCGGGTGCAAGTCGTCGACGAAAGCGTGCGCATCAGCGTCGGCCCGGCGTTACGACTGATTCTGGCGGGGCTCTCGCCGGTCGCCGAATTCTGCGCCAGTTTTGCCCGCGCCATCGGCTGCGAAGTCATCGCCTGCGATCCCCGGGAAGAGATGCTGCAAGTACATCTCGAAGGTGTGGAGATGCAACGCGTGCTGCCATCGATGTTCATTGCCGCCGGAGGTTGCCACGCGGCGACTGCGGTGGTGGCGCTGACTCACGATCCGCGAATCGATGACCTGGCGCTGATGGAAGCGGTGCACACTCCGGCGTTTTACATCGGCGCCATGGGATCTCAGGCAACGTCGGCCAAGCGCGCCGAGCGGCTGAAACGCATCGGTGGTCTGACGGATGAACAGATCGCCCGTTTACACATGCCCATCGGCCTCGATCTGGGCAGCAAGGCCCCGGCGGAAATCGCTCTGGCGGTGGTGGCCGATATCCTGCGCGTTTATCACGGCAAAGAACGCCATGCCTTGTAAGGCGGTTTTTCCGACGAACGTGGGGGCTGCGAAAGTCGAGGTAGACGCTCGGTCATTCGCGCGCGATAGTGGCCAGCCAAGTGTTGCTGAACCATGGACCGATCGACGGGCTTGAGAAATAGATAAGCGCCCCGATGATATGCATTGAGGCCGATAACAATATCGCTTCAAGCGAGCGGAGGAATCTGATGTCGATTGCCCAACGGGTTTTCCACGGCAGGTTTGGCCGGGTCGCCTTGCTGAATATGGATCATTCGCTGGTCACCCATACCCATTCCGAATGCCATGTGCTGGTCAAAGTGTCCGGCGAGGACACTTACTTCAACGTCAACGGTCGGCGGGTTCCGCTCAGCGATCGCACGGCGGTGCTGGTCAATGCCTGGGAGCCGCATTTCTACGATCCGCAGCCGGGTGCCGGTGCAACCGTCATCCTGGCGCTCTACATCGAGCCCGCCTGGCTGGCCACTGCCCAGCAGTCGCTGGCGCTCAGCGGTCGGCCGGACTTTTTTGCCCAGCCGTGCATCGAGCTGTCGAGTCGTAATCGCACCTTGGCCGACATCCTGGTCGCCGAAGCGCATGGCTGCGGGATCGTGCCGAAAGAGCGCATGGAATTCATGCTGTTCGACTTCCTGATCGAACTGATCGAGGACTTTTCCAGCTGGCGGCATTTGTCGCTAACGGGTGCGCCGAACTCAGCTGAGTTCCGGGACGCGCGCGTGCGCCGTGGCACCGCCTGGTTGCTTGAGCACCTCGATGATCCGAACCCGATCGACAATGCCGCGCGGGCTTGTGGTCTGTCGCGGGCGCACTTCTTTGCGCTGTTCAAGAAAGATACCGGCATGACGCCGACCCTGTTGCTTAACGACGCGCGCATGCGCCGGGCTTTTGCCTGGCTTGAGCGTGAGCGCAGTGGAACGTTGGGCCTGTTGTCGGAGAATCTCGGGTTCTCCGAGCAAGGTCATTTCACACGGTTTTTCCGTCAGCATATCGGAGCTTCACCCAGCCAGTATCGGCGTGTAGTGGATTGTTATGCGACAGTTTGAACCGAGAGGAGGGCGGGGGTATTGGGCAATACTCCCGCCGATGAAGTTAGTCTTTCATATTGAAACGAGCGGCTTTTATAGGCTGCGAAATTTGTAGAGTTTATTAATTGTCCAGAAAGTCATAAATCTCTTTCATGCGTTCTTCGCGCATCAACTCAAGTTCTTCCTTGGTTTCGGCTACCCACTGCAGCATGAAGTCCCAGCAATCGCAGTCGTGAGCCTCCGCTTCTGCTTCAAATGCTTCTTTCAGAAATTTAAGGCGATATTCTTCTGGCGAGAGCCCGCAGTTTTCAGCGAGGCTGTAGTTCAGCTCGCTGAGTTCAAGCTGGATCCATAAGTTGGCGCCCAGGAATTTCTTCAGGGCGAGTTCGGCTCTAAGTTCTTTTGCGATCATGAATACACTCTCGTGTCATAAAACAGGTAGACATTTTTTCGAGATCAGTAGCGCTACACAGGATTATGTCAATTTCCCGCCATCATCCATCCTCTAACACCATGACTTTCACTCAACTCTTTCACGACTCGAGCCGCATCCTGCTTCTGTTTATACGGGCCGATGACGACAAAGTTGTTTTCTTTACGCGCTACCGGCAACTCCAACTGCTGAATGGCTTTTACTGCGCGATGGCGGCTGGGTGTGTTCAATGCAATTTCGACCACCCATAGTCCGGATAAAGGCGTAGCTGAAGCTTCTTTTTTAGTGTGGAAAATGTAGCCGCCGCATGTCAAGCACGGGCGTTCCAGCGTGATTGGCGAGCCTGGTACGGTGCGAAAGACATGCCATTGCGGATCGATGGTTTTTTTGCGGGCGAAGAGTGCCAAGAGCAGGCCGGTAAAAGCAATCAGACCGCTGAGAATAATTGTCCATTTGTGCGCCTGTGTGGGTAATGAAGGCAGCGAAAGTACCGGTGTTTCGTCTGGCTTTTCAATCAAAAACTGTACGGCGTCAGCCTCCGTTGAGTCGGGTATCCGGAATTCGTTTTTCGCAAGGGGCGTAAGCCCGTCGGAAGGTTTTGTACTGAGGTCTGTCACAACTTTATTGGCGGTGTCATCGATGAGTTGTTCGAACTTTGCCACCTTTTTCTGAATGTATGAATTGTCGACGTTATTTTGACAAATTGGTCCTGTGGACGTGTAGGTCCATAGTAGTGCTGATAGTTGCCCAAAAACGCCAGTTACCAGGAAGCCCAAGCCAAGCTTTCGCACAACGGCCGTCTCCAAAGCAAGTGAATAGTTATTTTCCCCGTTTATTTCTGATAAACAGGGTTCTTTTGTTGATCCTGGGATTGTCTAAGTTCTTGAGCGCGTCAGTGTGTTCAAGCGCCAAAACTAGTTGGCTGTTTTTTGTTGTTTGAAAGAACATCGCGCTTGCACTTTATAGACTGTTGGTTGACGAAAAAGGCTCAGGTTGTCGAAAAAAAACCGTATCAGATGGGTGTGAGGAGCGATGCGTTAAAACACTTGTATTTAAGGTGAATGTCGTGGCCAAAGTGCCTTATCCAATATTCAAGCCATGCCTACGCGTTCGGTATAAATGAAAGGATTTTTAGCCGGCCCTTTTGCGGTACGGAGAGGGAAAAGCTACTGAATTTTTTGTCACCCTTTCAAACGATGCCGGTGTCTGCACTACACTTCAGGTGTCATTCCTACCCTGGAGAGTTCTTGGTGAACCCTCCAGATATTGTGCTTGGTCCTGAAAAAATTGCGGGACTGAGCGCTGAGCTTTAAAGCTCTACTCGACACGCCTGGCCGTGGACGCATTACCGGTCCTGATGTGGGATGAGGGTCAATGCCATGGCCGTTGAAGGCAATGCAGGTCAATTATTTGCTGTCGTCACTTTGCTTGCCGCCGCCGTGGTGGCAGTGCCGTTGCTCAAACGCATCGGGCTCGGCTCAGTGGTCGGTTACCTGGCGGCAGGGCTGATCATCGGCCCCTTCGGACTGCAACTGATCAATAACCCCCACACCATCATTGAGGTGGCCGAGCTGGGTGTGGCGATGTTTCTTTTTGTGATTGGACTGGAGATGAAACCCTCGCACCTATGGGATCTGCGTCGGCAGATCTTTGGGCTGGGCAGCCTGCAGGTGGTGGTCTGTGCTGTTCTGCTCACTTTTGTCGGCATGGCTTTTGGATTCCCTTGGCAAGTGTCATTTGTCTGCGCAGCGGGTTTTGTACTCACCTCCACGGCCCTGGTTATGCAAGTTCTCTCGGAACGCGGTGACATTACCGAGTCGAGAGGGCAGCACGTCGTGTCCATTTTGCTGTTTGAAGACCTGTTGATAGCCCCTTTGCTGGCGGTGGTGGCATTTCTGGCGCCCACTGAGTTGGCGAATGGACACACGTCACCCCTTTGGCAACGCATAGGTACCGCAGCGCTGTCCCTGGGTGCATTGGTGGCCATCGGATTGTGGCTGCTCGATCCCCTGTTTCGAGTATTGGCCCATGCCAAAGCGCGCGAGGTAATGACTGCCGCTGCGCTGCTGGTTGTGTTGGGAGCAGCGCTGCTGATGGAAATCGGCGGTCTTTCAATGGCGATGGGTGCTTTCGTTGCCGGTGTGCTGCTGTCGGAATCCACATTTCGCCACCAGTTGGAGGCCGACATAGAACCGTTTCGTGGCCTGCTGCTGGGGCTGTTTTTCCTCGGCGTCGGCATGTCGCTGGATCTGCAAGCGATGGTCAGCGCGTGGAGGCTCATCATCTCTGGTGTGCTGGCACTGATGCTGGTCAAGGCCCTGTGTATTTATGCAGTTGCGCGTCTGGCGAAAAGCGGTCATCGCGACGCGCTGGATCGCGCCGTGCTGATGGCGCAGGGTGGCGAATTTGCTTTTGTGCTGTTTGCCGAAGCGCTCAAACTCAGGGTCATCGGTCCTGAAGTCAACGCCAACATGACGGCCATCGTGGTGCTCTCCATGGCGCTTACACCGGTGACCTTATTGCTGTGCAAACGGTTTACTCGCCCACAGCCCGTGTCCATGGACGGTGTGGAAGCCGCACACAATCTGCAATGCAATGTACTCATCATCGGTTTTGGCCGTGTGGGGCAGATTGCCTGCCAGGTGCCGCTCGCTCAGGGAGCAAAAATTTCTATCATTGATGTAAATCCGGAGGTCATCCGCGCCGTGACACCCTACGGTTTCAAGGTCTATTACGGCGACGGCGCCCGCCATGAAATATTGCACGCTGCCGGTGCCCATCACGCCCGCGCCATCATTATTTGTGTGGATGATAAAAAAGCCGCGACACGCATTGTCGAAAGTACGCGGCACTACTGCCCGCAGGTGAAAGTGCTGGTGCGCGCTTTTGACCGCGAACACGCGCTGGAACTGGTCGAACACGACGCCGACTACATAGTGCGGGAGACCTTTGAGGCCGCCCTGCTGCTCGGCCGTCAGGCCGTGGTGACGCTGGGTGCGTCTGAGCACGAAGCCGACGCGGTCATCGACGAAGTGCGCAAACGTGATGCCGAACGTTTTGCCTTGGAAACAGCGGGCGGCCTGTTTGCCGGACGAGCGTTGGTATTGGGGAATATTGAGCGCATTGATCCGCCGAACCATGAAGCGCGGGATGCTCTGTGAGCATCAATCGCAGTCATTCGGTTCACGGCGCTCCAGCGCAGAAAACTGACCACTCAACCACGTATAAAGCTGGGAAACGGCAGGGCTGATCTGCTTGCGATGCGGGCACACCAGACTCAACGGCGAAGCTTCGCCAGGATAATCCGGCAGCAGCACAAGCAGGCGCTCAGCGGCGATATCGGCACTGACATCCAGCCAGGATTTGTAGGCGATACCTTCACCGTCCAACGACCAGCGTCGCACGACATCGGCGTCATCGCTGAACAGTGGCCCCGAAACCTGCACGGTTTGCCCGCCCAGGTTCCACTTGTCGTAGACCCGGCCATTTTGCAGATAGAGCAGGCAGTGATGCTTGCCCAAGTCATCCGGCGTTTGGGGAGAACCGCAGCGTTTCACATACTCCGGCGAGGCAACCAGCACCCGCTGGTTCCACGGTGCAAGCGGCAGTGCCACGTAGTTGGCGTCTTCATTCGGGCCGTATCGAATCGCCACGTCCACCGGGTCGCGAAACAGATTGGCCATCTGGTCCGACAGGAAAAAACGCAACGTCAATTCTGGATGCTGACGGCGGAACAGCGTCAGCCACGGCAGCAGTATGTTGCGCCCCAGATCGGACGGCGCTGTCACTTGCAGTACGCCCCGCAGCGTGGCGTTCTCACCACGCAGGTTTTCCTTGCCTTGCTTCAGCGTCTCAAGCACGGCGTGGGCGGTGGGCAGATATTGCTCGCCCTCGGCAGTCAATCGCAGGCTGCGAGTGGTACGGGCGAACAGGCGCACATCCAGCTCGCGTTCCAGACGTTTGATGGCGGCGGCGACCTGACCGGGCAGAAGATCAGCCTCCAGCGCCGCTGCGGTGAAACTGCCCAGCGCGGCGCTGCGGATGAACAAACCAAGATCATCGATGCGGATCATTTTCACTCCTGCAGTGAAAGTGTTGGCGCATTCTGCTTGTTTTTCTATGTACGTGGGAAGTCGAAGATGGCTGCAAGTGAATGCACCAACCCTTCAGACAGCGAGTGTCCATGAAAGCCATCACCTTTACCGAACACGCATTGCCCATCGACAATCCACAAGCATTGATTGATATCAACCTCCCGATGCCCACGCCTGGTCCACGGGACCTGCTGGTTGAAGTTCGCGCGGTATCAGTGAATCCGGTCGACACCAAGGTGCGCGCCGGAACTTTCACAAAAGAACCAAAAATCCTCGGCTGGGATGCCACAGGCATTGTCCGTGAGGTCGGCTCTGAAGTGACGTTGTTTCAGCCGGGCGATGAAGTATTCTATGCCGGCTCGATTGCCCGCACAGGCAGCTACAGCGAATTCCATTTGGTCGATGAGCGGGTCGTCGGGCACAAGCCTCGTACATTGAGTGCAGCCGATGCGGCCGCGTTGCCGTTGACCTCGATCACTGCCTGGGAATTGTTGTTTGACCGGCTCGGTGTCGCCGAGGGTTCGGGGGAGGGCAAGTACCTGTTGATCACTGGAGCGGCTGGGGGCGTCGGATCGATGCTGGTGCAACTAGCCCGACAGATGACCCGCCTTACCGTCATCGGAACTGCCTCACGCCAGGAAACCGCTGATTGGGTGCGGCAGTTGGGCGCGCATCACGTGATCGATCACAGCCAGCCACTGCTCGCACAGTTGCAAGCGCTCGACGTGCCAGAGATCGACTATGTCGCCAGCCTGACTCACACCGAGCAGCACTTTGCACAACTGATCGAGGTGCTCAAGCCGCAAGGGCGTCTGGGTGTGATTGACGATCCCGAAAGCCTCGACGTGATGCCGCTCAAGCGCAAGTCGCTGTCGTTGCATTGGGAGCTGATGTTCACCCGCTCGCTGTATGAAACCCCGGACATGATCAGCCAGCATCACCTGCTCAACCGGGTCAGCGCTCTGATTGACCAAGGTGTTTTGCAAACCACCGTGGGCGAGCACTTCGGTGCGATCAATGCGGCAAACATGCGTCGTGCCCATGCGCTGGTCGAGAGCGGCAAGGCCCGGGGCAAGATCGTTCTGGAAGGTTTCTGATTTCACTCATCCAGCAGGCGGGCCCGCTTAACTGCCCGCGGCATCACTTTCCATTTTTTTATTGTTGGAGCGTTGACGGTGAATACGTCCAGTAACGTGTTGGTATCGATTGCCGTGCTCAAGGCCAAGGCAGGCAAAGAACTGGCATTGAAACAAGAATTGCTGGCGCTGGTCGAGCCGACCCGCGCAGAGCCGGGCAATCTCGACTATGTGTTGTTCAAGCTGCGTGACGAGCAGGGCACGTTCTACATGCGCGAGGCTTTCAGGGATCAGGCGGCGCTGGATGCGCATTTTTCGATGCCGTACTTTCTGCGCTTTGCCGCGTCGGCAGATGACCTGCTCGAAGAGCCGTTGCAACTGATATTCCTTGAACAAGTATCAGCCTGATGATTCAACCTGTTGAACCGTACCACCTAGGCCGGCAAGGAGGCGGCCGGCCTATTAACTCGTTTCAGGAAGCGGCTGTACTCCGAATTGCGGAACGATGTGAGTACCCAGCTCTTCAATGACTTGCGCAGCAGGGCGCTTTCCGTATTTGAGATTCAGGATAACGTGGTCCACTCCGATTTCCTCAAGCGACTCCAGCAAAAAACGGAGATGGTAGCGTCCAAGTTTGAACCCCAAATGAATGCGAGTGGGTGGCGTGGACGGATTCTCATCGAGGTCGATGTAGAGCGACTGAGTGAAGGGCTTATAGACGGAGCCACATTGCTTCATGACCTCCTGCCGCCAATCTTCCACGATCAGGCGCTGCATGTTCGGTATACGTGGATAGTTGATCCATCCGACGCTTTCGCGCGCGATCCAATCCAGTGACTGGCGACTATTGCCGGTCACGAGCATTGGAATGACATGGGTTGTGGGTTTCGGAATGAGGTCTGCGCCGTGCATCTCACCACTGCTCCAGCGGATGGGTTCAAAGCTGGTGCTGTGGGCTTGGCGAATCACCTCGTAGTGTTCTCGAAAGATCTCTCCGCGTCTTTCGGGATCGACGCCAAAAGCCGAAAACTCCACTGGGCGATCGCCGGAAGCTACCCCCAGAATCAAGCGACCTGCGCTCAACTGATCGACGCTGGCTGACGCCTTGGCCGTGTGCAGAGGATGGTGTAGAGGGATGGCAATGGAGGCGGTGCCAAGCGCTATCTCCGACGTGTGAGCGGCCATATAGCCCAGGTAAACCCAGGGGTCGAACAGTTGGCCAACATCACCGAAACCAGGGTCCCGAAGCGGCACGTCGCGGAACCAGAGCGCGCAGAAGCCCAGCGCCTCTGCTTGTTTGGCCAGTGCGACCTGGTTGAGCATGCTCGGAGTGTCCCCATCGAAGGCCTCCAAAGGAAAGAACAATCCAAGGCTCAAATGACCCTGTGTGAAGGTTCGGCTGAACCCTCGATGCTGCTGATAAGGAATCGTGCTCGGCCGATACATACTCATCTTCCTCAATGGGAGAAACGTGAACAGCGCCCCTGTTTAAGAGGTGCTGCGGCATCGGTCGCTTGGGAACGACAGGTGGGGTAATGGGTGCAGTCTTCGCCCGTTACGCCGTACGTGCTGGTCGGGTCGACCGGAGTGAGGGGCCAGTTGCTGGCAATACGCGCGGGCAGGTCCGGATTGGTGATGAGCGGACGGTCAAAATAATCAGATCGTTCCAGCCCGATACATCGCCTGAGCAAAAGCATGGAGACCATCCAGCAAGAGTAGACGGCTTTGCGGGGAACCGCCATGTTCGTCGTCCGGCTCGGTCCCCGTCACAGATGGTTACACCGCATTCTGGGCCTTGGGCGTCGTGATCGGCGCGCCGCGGGTTGCTATAGAGGACAGTCGTCAGGTCAGCCCGTTGAGCCTTTGGGTACTCGACCGACAATTGTGTCCGGCCCCAATCCTGAAATTCAGACGATAAGATAAATTTTCAGACCCCAACGCAAAACTCCATTTCCCCAGGCAAGGCACTCCCTGCGCCTTTCTCACACAATCGGCTCTAACGCTATCGCGCTGCATAACAGAAACAGGTGCGATGAGCGACTTTGGAACTTGCATTAACGATATTAACTTGATGCAGTCGGGGCAAGGTATCGTCGATTTCTCGTGCTTAGCGGGATATTAAGAATAATAAAAACGCGCACCTGGAAAATTTTGCGCTGCTTCTATTACTTCAAAATAACAAATGGAGCGCTATATAAATGAGTCGAAAAACAATAACTGCAAGTTCGGTGTTTCTTAGTATCACCCTGAGTGTACAGGCGCATGCTGACTTCCTGAGTGATAGCAAAGCCACCTTGGGAATGAGAAACTTCTACTTCAATAACGACAACCGCGATGGCATTGCCGACCCTTCCAAAACCGAAGAATGGGCGCAGGGTTTCATGCTGGACTTCAAGTCGGGCTATACCGATGGAACGGTTGGTTTTGGTGTCGATGGCCTGGGGTTGCTGGGGGTTACCCTGGACAGCGGCAAAGGACGGCATGTCGGTAGCAGCATGATGCCTTCTGACAGTGACAACCGTGCCGTCGACGAGTGGAGCCGGCTGGGGCTGACCGGCAAAGTCAAAATGTCGAAAACTGAATTTCGCTACGGCACTTTGATTCCGAAGCTCCCAATTCTGGTCGCCAACGATGGGCGCGTGCTTCCACAAACTTTCGAGGGCGGTCAAATCACTTCGAGCGAGTTCAAGGGGCTGACCTTGACTGGCGGTCGGATCGAACATGCAACAGGGCGGGGTTCGACCGATCAGACGGGGTTGGCCGTTGCTGGCGGTACGCGTGAAAGCAATCAGTTTGACTTCGCCGGGGGCGATTGGAACGTCACCAAGGAACTGACAGCCCAGTACTACTACGCCAACCTCGATAACTACTATAAACAGCATTTTTTGGGATTAATCCACACCCTGGCGCTCTCGGACAATCAGTCCCTTAAAACCGACCTGCGCTACTTCAAAACTGACTCCTCAGGTGCAAATAGCGCCGGTACGTCAGGCTACAGAATGAGTGGCTACACCAAAAACGGTGATGGAGAGATCGACAACCGTACCTGGAGTGCCGCGTTGATTTACACACTGGGTGGCCACGCGATTACTGCGGGGTATCAAAGTGTGTCGGATGGCAGCAACTTCACTCAACTCAGTCAGGGGAGCCTGGTAGACAAGGGCGCCGGTGGAGCAAGCCTGTATCTGTATACAGACCGCCTGATCCAAAGTTTCGCCCGCGCAGGCGAGCGCACAGTTTTCGGTCAGTACGCTTACGACTTCGCCGCACTGGGTGTCCCTGGCCTGAAAGGCTCGGTCATGTACCTCTCCGGCGATAATATTAAAACGACGTCAGGCGACAACCAAAAGGAATGGGAAAGAGACATTAGCCTGGACTACGTGCTTCAGTCCGGAGCGCTCAAAGGCGTCGGATTTGGCTGGCGTAACGGCAAGTCCAACAGCGAAGCGGCTCGTAGCGTAGATCAGAATCGTATTTTTGTGAGCTATAGCATTCCGCTTCTCTAGATAGTGGTGCGGGAAGTTTAATAACCAACGTCCGAACCCGTTATGCCAGACAAACGATTGTAAAGGGCGGGCCAGGATATCGGATGCTCATGATCGACGCAGACCCGGAGTGCGACACGCCGTCATGGTCAAACTGGTCGTCGATGCCGAAGTTAGAGAGGTCCTTTTCTACCGATCGTGTGCCGTGCACCTCGGGCTGCATTTGATAGTGTCCGTTCAAAGGCATACGATCGAGCTTGAAGGTGTCTACATGAAAGTTACAGCGCCGCCACGGTGACACTACGCCGGATGCGCTCAGCAGAACGGGAGGTGTTACTTGAAGTGCACAACTGATATGCCCGCCAGCGTCATCACAAAACTCACCTACCTGGTCAAGCACGATGCGAAGCCCTATGTGCATACCGAGGCTCTGACCGGTAACAGTGAACCGCACTACTTTGCTGAGCAGGAGGAGCGCGAGGTCACGATACACAACGGTCGTCCGTTGGCAGACAGCCTTTCTCTGGACAAGCAGGGGTTTGAACTCCATCGGCGGGATACGGTGGTCGACGATCTCTACGACGATACCTCAGTGGAAAGCGTCTACTATGACGAGGTCAAGGCCTTGATCAAGGAGTTGACGGGCGCGAGCCGGGTCGTCATCTTCGACCACACCAGGCGCAGCGACGCCGAGCGGCGGGATATTCGCGGTCCAGCCAGCCGTGTGCATAATGACTACACCGACCGCTCGGGGCCTGAGCGTATTCGCGACGTGCTGGGCCAGGATCAGGCCGGCGCACAGGTGTCGGTGGCCCAGATTAACCTCTGGCGCCCGATGAGCGGGCCCGTCAAGCGCTCACCGCTGGCGGTGCTGGATGCCTCGACGCTCGACTTCGATGACCTGCTGGCCACCGACTTGGTCTATCCGGATCGTATCGGCGAGATCTACCACCTGGCCTACAATCCGCAACAGCGCTGGTACTATTTTCCGGACATGCGCCGTGACGAAGTCTTGCTGATCAAGGGGTATGACTCACGTCACGACGGCCGTGCCCGCTTTACGCCCCATACCGCCTTCAAGGACCCCAATACGCCGCCGGGATCTCCGCCGCGTGAGAGTATCGAAGTTCGCACCCTGGCCTTCTTTGATTAGGTTTTTGCCGCTTGGCGCGTGCCTCCCGCGGCGTTTGCCCCCGTGCTTTCCAGGCGACCACCCGCTTTGGTTGGTAGGGCTGTATTGATGTGCGCGGATAGCTGATCCACCCGTGATATGGCCCAACGTTAAAGATTCAACGATACCGGAAGTTTAGTAAAACATAACAGATCATGGTTGCTGTCAGGCCGACCAATATGTACTCGACGCGGGGTAGGAATATAACCAAACCACCTAGAGAAAACACGATCAAGGTGTTTTGTAGTATGTATTTCCTTATTTTAGGTACCGCTCTGAAGTAGCCATATTGCTTGCCTAAGAAAAATAAGGCCATACCGATGATTGACGTAATCTGGAAATCGCGCATCGCAATGTCATTCAGGATCGCATGCCTGATCAAATTTGCCAGGAGTGCTAGCCCCAGAAATAGAAAAAGATGCGAGTAAATCAGGGAGTGTCCAGTCATACTACTTTCATTTTTGCTCAGCAGGTAAAAACTATCAAAATAGATCCACCAGATACTGCAAATCATGATAAATCCGGTGATTGCTGCCATCACATTATAACGATCCCATTGAATGTCAGATAATCCTCCAGAAAGGCTAATCACTGACTCACCCAATAAGATGAGGGTGAGTAAGCCTACGCGTTCAACCAAGTGTTCTGTATGTGCTGGCAGTGGCTTTAGTTTAGTCCAGAAAAATACAGGGAACAGAATATCAAGAAGAATCCCAGTGTAAGCGACAAGGTAACGCACGGGTGGGTCAAAAAGAATGGATGAAAGACTAACAACTGCGCTAATTAACAGGGCGAAGCCAAGCTTAGAGGAGAATTCGTTACGTGAATCGAGTTTGCTTATGGACGAAATGTACATAATACTGATGATGGCACGTATACCAAAATAGCAGGCAATAACAAGGGGGTAGTTTACTTCCAGATCTTCCCCGATCCGAGCAGATGCCACAATGAGAAGCAACATTATAAATAATGTTGCTAAACGGTGAAGGTTACTGTCTGTATCAAACCTATTGGAATAAATCGTGTGGCTAGACCAGATCCACCACAATGGAACAAAAATCAGTAAAAATGTCCATAATTGATCATGTTCAAAGTGGCCTTGATGAACATGTCCGAGAGTATGCGTAACTTTGCCAATTGTAACAACAAAAGTCAGGTCAAAAAACAACTCTAACCATGTGGCGCGCCGATTTTTTTCATAATACTTCAATGATTTCATTAGTTGCCGGCTCCGTGTACACCTCTTTAAATGTAGAAGGAAGCTAACGCTGTTAGTCCCCGGCTTCGGTGTGGGCGATGCCAAGCCGATGTCGCTGTCTAGCGACTTCACCCACGCACTAACGAAAGCTCAATCATCTGGCTCATCTCGGCGAACTCTGGAACCCCGTCATAGCGAAGCCCGTCGATGTAAAACGCTGGGGTGCCATTCACGCCGCTTCGTACGCCGCCATTAAAGTCGGATTGTATTTTGGGGAGGTAAGTACCGTCTTGCATGGCAAGAACGAGTTCTTCGCTGGAGAGGCCGTGTTTTAGAGCGATGGCCCGAAACAGCGGCAGGCCCAATCGCTCCTGATTTTCATACAATTCGTCGTGAGCCTCCCAGAAGAATCCTCGACTCCCGGCATACTCAGCGGTGACAGCTGCACCCATCGCATGCGGGTGAGCGGTGGTCAGTGGAAAGTTACGGAACACGAACTGCAGATCATCGCGAAAATGCTTTTGTAGCTCTTTGACCATCCAATACGCTTCACCGCAATAGGGACATTCATAGTCGCCAAATTCCACCAAGGTGACCTTGGCATGCGCACTTCCCTGGCGATGGTCGTTGTCACTTACCGGGACTTTGAGAGTGGCCATGTGATCACCCGTTAATTTTTGGTTTGCGTGTCTTGTGGCGAATTCGCCAGCGCATCCAGCGCATCCAGAATGCCGTCCGCCCCAGGGTTGATTGCCATCGGTGAGACGTAGCTCCAGGCGATCCCCCCCTCCTTGTCAATCACGAACAGCGCCCGCTTACAAACCCCCAGGAGGGAATCGTATGCTCCATACTGTCGCGCCACAGCACCTTTGGGCTCGAAATCGGCCAGCAGGCTGAAGTGAAAATTTCGGTCTTTGGCGAAGGCCTGATGACACCAGGCGCTGTCAACCGAAATACCCAGTAGCGTCGCACCGTATTCTCTGAATGTGGGTAGCAACTGGTTGTACAAGGTCAGCTGGTCACCACAAACCACACTCCAGTCAGCGGGATAAAACGCCAGTATCACGGGATTTCCCTTTAGCTCGCGCAGCGATAGCTGCTGATCAGGGGTCGCGTACAGCGTGAAGTCGGGCGCGACAGTGCCGGCTGACAGCGGCCCCTGAGCCAGGTCGTCATTCGTTTTTTTTGCATCATCCAATTCTGAGGTGTTCATTGCTTGAGCCCTGATAGAAAGGTGGTTGGGGTCTACTCAGGGGAATACAACTTGGTCGGCGGGATAACTCCATCCACCATCAAGGGATTTATAACGGCAACGATGCCTCGATCTCAGCCTGAGCCTGAGTGTTTTCGGCAGTGAGACGTTCACGTTCCGCTTCAAGAAGCACGACGACGTCCGCCGTGCTTTCGCGGTATTTGATTGAGGGCCAGGAGGGTAGAGCGGCGACAGGATTCGCTCTGGCTCACCAATGACTATAGTCGCTGTTCTCGCTTGCCGTAGTAGCTGAACGCGTTTTCGGTTTCCTCAGCAAGGCCGCGCTCGCTCGTTCTGTTGCCCATGAAATTATCAGACGTCGTTCGTCGGTTTCCTGAGTCGCCCATAGCGTGTTTTGATGAGATCCGACTATCTTGATTGGATGGCATCGTCTGTCGTGACTGCCATTCCCCGCAACATCATCGTCTTCCTGATCAAGCTCAGCGTAATGCGGATCTCATGTCCCAGCTTCTTGAGCATCGTTTACAGGGAAGTAGATCCATCTGAATGAGTTCGTGTTATCCACCTTTTGGAGACAACTCATCATGGCAACTCTCTGTGAAATATGTAACGCGAGACCAGCGGTCGCGCGGGTGACCGTATCGCAAAATGGCCAAGCCAGAACAATGTCCGTTTGCGACCACGATTACCGCCAACTCTTACGCCATCAAAGCATGTTGAATCCATTCGACTCTCTGTTGGGCGGGGGAGTCTCTCGCTTTTTCGACAGCATGGGCGGCGCAAAGGATCAGGGGGGCGATGACTTCAGGCTCTCTGCGCAAGTACCTCGAGAATCTGTCGATGCAACCGATGCATTCAGTTCCCAGACGCTCGAAATTTTGCAGCGCGCCGGAGAGAAAGCCCACGAACTGAACCGCAGCGATCTCGATACCGAGCATCTGTTGTACGTGCTGGCAGATACCGATGTTGGTGCGGCTTTGCTCAAGGAGCTGAAGCTTTCTGCGGACGATATCAAAGGCTACATCGATCAACATGCGCAGAGGGGCACTGCCGAGGTTTCGGTCGATCAGATGACCATTTCTCCGCGCTTGAAGAAAGCGTTCAATTTTGCATTCCAGGCCTCTCGTGATTTAGGGCATTCGTACGTAGGCCCCGAACATTTGTTGATCGGGCTTGCTTCTGTCCCGGAAAGTATTGCCGGGACGTTGCTTAAAAAATACGGCGTAACGCCTGAAGCCTTGCGGCAGAAGGTGGTCAAGGTGGTGGGCAAGGGGGCTGAAGATGGGCGAGTCGATACCCCGACGGGAACGCCGACACTCGACAAGTTCGGTCGCGACCTGACGTCGTTGGCTCGCGAGGGCAAGCTTGATCCCGTACTCGGACGTGCGCAGGAAATCGAAAATACCATTGAGGTGCTGGCACGGCGCAGAAAAAACAATCCAGTGCTTATTGGTGAACCCGGCGTTGGTAAAACAGCCATCGTTGAAGGGCTTGCACAGCGTATCGTCAAGGGTGACGTCCCTGAGATCTTGCGTGGCAGACGGCTCGTTGAAGTCAATCTGAACTCAATGGTTGCGGGCTCCAAATATCGTGGTGAATTTGAAGAGCGCGCCAAGCAACTGCTTGATGAAGTCGCCGCAAAAAGCTCGGAGCTTATTCTGTTCATCGATGAGTTACACACGATCGTTGGCGCGGGGCAGGGTGGTGAGGAGGGCGGCCTGGATATTGCCAACGTACTGAAACCCGCATTGGCACGCGGGGAGCTTAGTTTGATCGGTGCGACGACACTCAATGAGTATCAAAAGCACATCGAAAAAGACGCAGCGCTTGAACGACGCTTTCAGCCTGTGCTGATAGCCGAGCCCACCGTCGAACAGACCATCATTATCCTGCGAGGGCTGCGCGATAAGCTTGAGGCTCACCATCAGGTCACATTCGCCGATGAAGCATTTGTGGCGGCAGCAGAGCTGTCGGATCGTTACATCACCTCGCGCTTTTTGCCGGACAAAGCCATTGACCTGATCGATCAGGCAGCCGCCCGCGTCCGAATCAGTTCCTCCTCAAGGCCGGCTGGCATTCAGGAGCTGGAAGCCGAAATCACGCAACTTAAACGTGAACAGGATTATGCATCCTCCCGTAAACGTTTTGATGAATCCAAAGGCTTCGAAGAGCGCATTGGTCAAAAACAAGCGCAACTGGGGGAGGAAACAGAAGCCTGGGAGCGCAAGACCGGTTCCGAAACCCTTGAGGTGACCCTGGAGTCAATTGCCGAAGTTCTGTCCCGTCTCACCGGTATTCCAGTGACTGAGCTCACGCAGGCAGAGCGTCAAAAGCTGTTGAATATGGAAGACACTTTGCGTGATCGGCTGGTCGGACAGGAAGATGCCGTTCTCGCGGTCAGCGATGCTGTTCGTTTGTCTCGAGCCGGCCTTGGCCAGGCGAACAGACCTATTGCCACGTTTCTTTTTCTTGGCCCTACGGGCGTCGGCAAAACCGAACTTGCCAAAGCGTTGGCGGAAACGGTGTTCGGTGACGAGCAATCGATCATTCGTATTGATATGTCGGAGTACATGGAGCGTCATGCGGTTGCCCGGTTGATCGGTGCGCCGCCCGGTTATGTGGGATATGACGAAGGCGGCCAGTTGACAGAGCGTGTCCGCCGCAGGCCCTACAGTGTGATTCTGCTCGACGAAATCGAGAAGGCGCATCCCGATGTGAGCAACGTATTGCTACAGGTATTCGACGATGGGCGTCTCACGGACGGCAAAGGACGTGTTGTGGACTTCAGCAATACGATCATCATTGCCACCAGCAACCTGGGCTCTCCCGTGATCATGGAGAATCTTGAGCGCCCAGAAGATGCACGCCTTACGGATAAAGCGTTACGTGATGAATTAATGGGCGTCTTGAAAGGGCATTTTCGTCCCGAATTCCTGAACCGTATTGACGACATCATCGTGTTCCATGCCCTTACCCGTGACAACATCCGGTCGATTGTGAGCATTCAGCTTGATCGGGTCATTCGAACCGCAGCTGCACAGAACATCACAGTGAAAATTGATGGTTCACTCATTGATTATCTGGCGGATGTTGGCTATCAGCCTGAGTTCGGCGCGCGCGAGTTGAAACGTCAGATTCGCCAGGCCGTCGAAACGCGGCTTGCGAAGGAAATGCTCGCTGGCAAGCTGGAAGCCGGCGATAGTGTTGAGTTGGGCTACGACAAGGGGCGTGGCGAAGTGATCTTCAGTAAGGTGGCGGCGGATGTGCCAAAGGTCTCCGGAGACAGTAGTCCACCAGATCAATCAAATGATCTAGCGCCTATGGCGGAGACTGGGACTTAGCCTCAACACACTCACGAGGCCAGGCAACGGGTCTGTTGAGCATGACGTGGAATGATGTATTGGAAGTCATGTTCACAGGCCTTTAGGGAAGTTCCGTCCTGACGCTCTCAAAATTAACGTAATTGTTCATCGATTCATGTTCATATACCTCGTTTCCGCCCGCCTTAGCTTTGCCGCCCCAACCTCTGACAGTCCCAATTCAGGGGATGAGGGATGCTGGTTTTCAGAAAACACGTTTTGGGATCTGGATTGGAAAAACGATGTTGCAGGGCATACGACTTTGATCTGGCTAGCCCTGAAATTGAGGTCACGGCTTTTGGCATAGATGTAGAAAGCCTGGATCGCGCGCAGATGTGCCGCAGTAGTGTTGTAAGCGCGGTACCTTAGCTTGAGTTGAACGTAGATGAACGGGACAAGTATGGGCAACGGAGCCGCGTCTCCAGTCTGCACGAGCAGCGGTACACGCTGACCTGAAGAGAAACGGCACTGAATCAGCTTCATCGGCAGCCACCTCATTCAAGGACTCGCCATGAACACAAAGGACATGGCCCGTTGAGAGATTGGACGTCAGAAGCGGGTTTGTCGAATCAGTACCTTATGAGCCTCATGAACATTTCTAACATGGCATCTGGTTTAACATAATATACATTATGTGTAGCCAATGATCAGCCCAGGTGACGCCCTGTGCAGGCTTTTTCGCCATTGAGGTTCTTTAAATATGCGAATGAGCCGTCGTTTGATTTTTCCAAGGTCAAGTGCCGATCTGCCGCTGCACCTGGCATGCATGAACAACGCCTTTCAAAAAATGTCACCCATCACGTTTGCAGCAAGCGTGTGTAGAAAGGTCCGTTGATACGGACATGGATCGCAAGCCCTAGCTCAGTTGCTCGATCCATTGCAGCGCTACGTCGGCCGGTGCCGCTTCAATGCGTCCAGAGAAGGAAGCCCAGGCCTCTTCACGCATAAAACGATTGATCGACATCACCAGACCGTTGCTTCGCACCGTATGAAACCAGCCTGCAGGTAAAACAAGCAACTCGCCTGGGTGAAGAGTGATTGTCAGGAACTTTGCCTGCTGAGCGAGAGGGAAACGGATGAAATCTGGTTGGAACGGATCAAACCGGGCCAATTGGAACATATTGAAGCATGCGCCGGGATACAGGTACTGCGCCTCCTCAGGCGGAGCTATCATGAAGGTCTTGACGCCACTGACCTGTCCGATAAACGCATGCAGAAAGTCCCTATGCAGCCGGGTGCAAGCCGCTTCGTCGCGACGTCCCATCCACAACTGAGGACGACTGAAGCAGGTGGGCTTTAGCAGCGGAAGCGTAAATGCCTCGCACATGGGGCCCGGAAGCGCGCATCCGCCACTGTAGACTAGAGCCTCACCACCGTGGAGCGCGTCACGGATGAGCGCGCCCAATGTCGATAAGTCCAGCGACGCGCCCAGGACGTCCGCATCGAGCCCAACCAGCGGCAACTGGCCGTACTGCTCAAACAGACGCTCTATCGTCATCCGCCAACCGCCCTCGCCGAGCATCGATGTCAGGACCAAGGGCACGCTGAAATGCAACGCCCAAAGCAGCCCTGAGGAATTGATCGAAGGACGACGGCAAATCGGCGGATCCAGCCGCAGCCAGTTCTGTGCGCGGGAATCGATCGTGCGTAGCCGGGCCGGGCCAGTCGCGCCCTCCCCATGCGCCGCCAACGCGATCAGTGACAATAATGCCTGGTCGCCGGACATCTTGGCACCACAGCGCAGAGGTTGTTCCGGGTGCTCTACCAATCCCTGGAACATATCCTCTGACATCTCGATGCTGGCGTCCGGCGCCCTGTGTGTGCCGTCCGAGAAACGAACGTTATCGGTCAACGTCGCATGGAATCGTCCCTCGGGCTGCTCGCCTACGATGAACTGCACAATGCCGCCACGATGCCCCGGGCGGAAGTTCTGCTCCACCCGCTGGATAAATGCCTGCTTGAGTTCGGGGAAGATAGGCATGATAAAGAACGGACGTCAGACGAGGCCGGCCTGGACGGCCACGTCGTTGAAAAAACACTGGCGTGCTTCAGCGGTTGGGAGGCTGATCGAACACACAGGCTCTACCGCAAGCGTGATCGCATACAGCACATCGAACTCGCAGTCGGCAAGTACCGACAGTGATTGCCGCAACGCCTCCTTGCCCGATTTAGAGGGAAAGGCCGTCCAATTCGCCCCATCATAGCCGACGTTGTCACCCGCGAACAAAGCACGAAAGCCATCCATTTCAACCAGGAAGCAAGTCCCCCCGGGACGGTGTCCAGGCGTAGGAATCACCTCGACATGTGGAAACAGATGGTGCCTGTGAAAGGGAAATGCCTTCACGCTCCCTACACTCTTACCCACATCATCCCGCTCAGGCTCACTGCAGTACGTCCAGGCACCAAAACGCTTATGCAGCACATCGCAATGGTTGCTCTTCAAATGCATATCGCCGAGCAGTTGCGCGCTGACCCCGCCCATATTCGCCATAGCCTCGAAGTCCCCCTCGATACTTGCACCTTTGGCGAAACAGGGCAGCATCAGATTGCCCTGGGGATGGACGACAAAGAAGCTGCAATATTTCGTCGGTGTGACCTTCGATGGTTGAACGCGAAAAACAGAGGGCGCGAGCGCTATCATCCCCGACCTGTCCATGGGTTCGCGACTCAAGAGGAACTGCTCGATGAGTTCTCCATCGCCTTACGCAGGCTGAGCGGACGCATGTCGGTCCAGGTCTTTTCGATGTAATCGAGACACACCGCCCTCTTCCCTTGGACACCGACGGTTCTCCAGCCTGCTGGTATCTCCTTGTAGAGAGGCCAGATCGAATACTGCTCTTCGTGATTCACGACAACATTGAACTCCGTATCTTCATGGTCCCAGCTCATTGATCCTTCTCCTCGATGTGGGTGACCTTCAGGTCCTTCATGTGAATAACAATATCAGCGACAAAAAAATAGTCGGTGTCGTGCGAGACTACAATCACGATTTTGTCCTTTGCCGCCAGCTCTCTCAAAAGCTGTCGATAGAATAGATCACGATAATCCTTGTCCTGATCCGCAGCCCACTCGTCAAAGAGACAGACAGGCTTGTCCTGTGCGACAAGATTCAACAATGCAAGGCGCTTGCGCTGACCTTGAGAAAGACGCGGCGCCGAGCGCCACTCGCTCGCTGCCGAGAGTTTGTCATCCAGCCCAAGCCGCTTTTCCCAAGACGCGAGATCTATGGCAACGTTACTGCGCTGCCCTTCGTAGGGAAGCACGAAAAAATCGCTGAAGATTGCACTGGCGTAATGCCGCAACACGGTCGTCACATCAGGCTTCAGCTCCACACCGTCGAGCAAGACACTGCCCTCACTCGGGGCGTACAAACCTGACAACAGTTTCGCCAACGTAGTCTTGCCGGAGCCGTTACCGCCAGTAATGAAGATGATTTTTCCCGACCTTAACGACAAGTCGATGGGGCCAAGGCGAACGCCCGCCTCGCCTGGTTCCGCCGCATAGTCGAAGCAGACGCTGCGCAGCGCCAGGGTGCGGATCGATGGCGTCACCGACGGCTCCTCCGCACTGCTCGCAGAATGAGCCACATCCAATTGCGCCAGTCGGTCGAGCGCGACTTTTCCGGCCAGGACCGTCGGCACCAATTCCATCAATGCCATGATGGGCGCACGCAACAACAGCAGCACCAAAGCGTAGGTGGTCATGGTGCTCGCGTCGCTGATCGGCATATGCCGCGGCAGGATAGCCACCACCGCTAGCAGCAGGAAGAAGACCAGGTTGTTCCATTGCACCGTCACGCTCCACAACGCCCCGCTCGCCTGTTTGCGCGACGCGAGCCGCGAACTCAGCGGCGAAAGTACCGAGGCGAGAAAGTCTCGCCGCCGCCGTGTGCTGAAGCGGAACTCTTTCGCCCCCTCTATCATGGCGCGGTACAGGTCCTGCATCTGATCTTCGAGCGCCCGCACCTCCCGCAGCGCGCGACTGGTGCGGGCCGAGGCATAGCGAGCAATGACGATGCCCAAAAACAAAACCACCGCTACCAGCGCGAAATGCCAGGGTGAAAGCAACAGCAAGTAACCGAGCCCGAACACCACCAGCCCTATGCAGACCACACACATAGGCAACGTGCCAAGTGCGGTTGACGCTTTGGTAACGTCATCCGAGAGCATGGCGTACATGCGGGAGAACCCCTGTTGCTCATACTCCCGATAGGGAAGCTGGAGTATACGCTGCGCAACGTGGAGCCGTAGCTCGTGCACAAGCCGCACACCCAGGTGCCCAAGCGCAAGCTGCGAGCTGAGGCCGCCCAGGATGCTCACGGCCAGCGCGATGAGGAATATGCGCCATGAGAAGGCAGGTCCCGAGCCAGCATCCGCCAGCACGAGGGCAATTTCCCGAATCGCCAGGATGACCGCGCAGGAAGATGCCAGCCCGGCGATCACACAGAAAACCAGCCAAGAGGCTCGCTCACGAGACACGATGAGAATTCCGGTTTGCATGCTCATTAATCCCTCTGCATAGTCAAAAACTGGAACTCATGGGTGCGCCCCAGGCATGTCTTGATCCATGTGGCCACTTCCTTCGCCCAAGGTTGATGCAGCATCTCGTAATGATGTGCATCGAGTACATCGGTACGCAGGAGCCGTTGTCCAGGCCAACTGGCCGAAGCTCGAGTACTGGCGCCGCGCATACTTTCAATCAGCTCGATACGGCTCTGCGCCGGGATCGTCTTGTTGCCATTACCCGCCTGCAACACCGCGAATGATAGCGATACCAGTTCGGCCCTTGCAGCGTCATCTGCATCGACCGGCAACAAGCCAGAGCCTATCGGTCCGTCAAATGACCTCCCGCTTTTTTCTCCGGATGCTATTGCGCAGGCGACAACGTCCGCCTCAAAACTGTCGATAAGCAATGAAAGTGCCGGAGGTGATAATTTCCGCTCCCCATCGTGCCTCTGGATGTGCGCAGCGAGCGTGCCGCCAAAAGACCAGCCACAAGGCACGAACTTCGTAATGCCTGCGTCTGCGATGGCGCAGGCCAGCTCCAGGCACAGGGCGTCAATCGTGTGGTCAAGCCCCTCATGCCAACGTCGCAGGACGGACAGCGTCAACGATACGGTGTATATGGCGCAGGGCAATGGGGACAGTTCGTCCATCAGCGCGGCATAGCATGCGCCGTCCGCGCCGGGTGGCGCGATAAGGACAAGTGCAGGCAGCGCGGTGTCTCCGGGCTTCCACAGGGTCACTGCATCATTGCTCTCCAACGCGTAGACGTTTGCCCCTCGCCGTTCGATGCACGTGGCGAACAACGAAAGGGTCTGGTGATGAAAAATGTCCCTCACTCGCAGTGCCGTGCCGAAATGCGCAGCTACCTTGTGCAACATCTCGATGGCCTTGAGCGACGAGCCACCGTAATCGAAAAAGCTTCGGTCAGGGTCATTCACAGGGACCTGCAGCACCGCCTCCCAGATGGCCCCGAGCTGGTGAGCGACCGTGCCGGCGGCGGGAAGCGGCGCATGATGACGCTTGGCCTCAACGTCTTCATGGGAACGTGAGAGCTGCCCGCGATCAAGCTTGCCGTTGGCTGTCATCGGCCAGGCTTCGATAGGATAAATAGCGCTCGGTATCATGTAGTAAGGCAAACGGTTGGCCAGATGCTGATGTATCTCCGCACAATCAAGGACGCCAGGCGCATGACACTCGACATATGCATAGATCGCATCGCGCAACGCGTCCTTCAGCACCACTGCGCACTTCACCTGGTCCAGCCCTTGGAGCGTATTCTCTACTTCGCCGAGTTCGATACGATGGCCGCGGACCTTCACTTGGTTGTCCCATCGCCCCAGGATCCATAAGGTGCCGAACGCGTCGCGCTTGGCACGATCCCCCGTGCGATAGAGCCTGGCTCCTGCCTCGAACGGGTTGGGCAAGAAACGTTCCGCGGTCAGATCCGGCGCATCCAGATAAGCGTCCGCCAGGCAGCCACCGCCAATGAACAGCTCGCCTTCCACGCCATCTGGACAGACTTGGAAATCATTGTTCATGACATAGTAAGTCGCGGCCCCGAACGCGCGGCCGTAAGGAATCGCTGGGGTGCGGCTAATCGCCAAAGCGCCCTCCCTATCGCCTATCTCGTAGTGATTCGACCAGATCGCGGCCTCGGTCGCGCCCCCCAGTGCATGCCAGTGCGCATTCGGAAATGGCACGCTACCGGCGGCAGGCAGCTTGACCGGGATCCGGTCGCCACTGAGCATGACCAGGCGTAACGAGTCGCAGCGATAGGCTGCGCCAAGCACCTCGCATCCAGAGAGTGCGAACTGCAGCGCTGCGGGCGCGGAATTCCAGATGGTGATCTCCCAATGGGTCAGGTATGACGCCAGAATGACCGGATCCGCCAACATGCCTCTGTCGGCGACACACACCGTGCCGCCCGCAGCAAGCGTGCCGAACAGATCATAGATCGACAGGTCGAATCCGACGGAAGCACACCACATCAGGCGGTCACCGGTTTTTATACCGAAACGTGCATTAATCCAGTCGATCGTCGAACAAGCGGCTGCATGTCCGATCACGACGCCCTTGGGCATACCCGTCGAGCCGCTGGTGAAGATGACATAGGCCGGCAACCGGGAACTGCGCTGGGCAGACACGCGCTCGTCACTTTCACCAGCCCAGTCCTGCCGACCCACAATGCAACCGACCCCGGGCCAGGCCGGGGCCACGGTGAATGTTCCAAAGTCATAAAGGTGTGAAAGCGCCAAGGGCTGTGCCACGCCTGACAGCGGAGCAAGGAGCGCGTGGGTAGTGACCAGGCGGCGGATAGCGTGGCGCGTGAGAATCCCTTGCAGGCGAAGTAATGGGGTCTGGCTATCGAACGGCACGAAGCAACCGCCCGCCTTGCTGATGGCCAATAACGCAACGAGCAACGACTCGTTTCGCTCCAGGCACACGGCGACTCGTTCTCCCGGCTGCAGGCCATCTCGCAACAAGCGGGCCGCCAACCGATTCGCCTGTGTCTCGAGCGTCGCGTAGCTGAAATCTCCTGCCGTGGTCTTGACCGCAATGGCATCAGGGTTGAGCGATGCCTGACGCTCGAAACCATCCGCCAGGCGCTTGTCAACCACCTGCGGGCCCACGGCGATGCGCCCCACGGACTCTGGCGCGTGTGCAATAGGAAAGGACGCAATGGGTTCCTGCACCTGGTGTCGGAGTAACGCCAGGCAACGGCGCAAATAGTCGCCAAAACGAACGATGGTCTGCGGCGCATACAACTCGGTCTTGTAGTCCAACGTCACCCACAGCCCTTCCAGCGTTTCGTTGCAATGGCAGGTCAGGTCGAACTGTGCACCACGATTGCCCCCTTGCGAGGCGACCCAACGAAGGTCGGGGGTCTCGCTATCGGGCGCGGCACCGTCCGTGTAGACGAAAGCCAACTGGAACATGGGGTGATAGCCCGATGTCCGTTCAGGCTGTAGCCGTTCAACGATCGCATCGAAGCCGGGGGCCTGGTGACGGAAGGCTGCGCTGCATAGCGCGCTCACATTGGCGATGAGATCGGCAAGGGTGTCAGTCGCCACAAATCGTGTGCGGATGACCAGCATGTCGAGGAAATACCCCTGCATCACGTGCGTCGGCAAAGCGCGGCGGTTTGTCACCGGCGTGCCAATGCAAATGTCGCGACTGCCGGTGTGATGGTGCACCGCAAGCTTGAAAAGCGTGAGCAGTCCGGTAAAGCGTGACACGCCAAGCTGTGCAAATAACCGGCCGGCATCCTCCAGCTCTTCCCTTGGCAGGAGAAACGCGTGAGCCGCTCCGGCGTGGCTGGACACCACTGGCCGCGGATAGTCGGCAGGTAACGACAGGAAAGCGGGCGCATCACTCAATTGCGTCGTCCAGTAGGCCAAGTGTTCCTGATGAGCTGGGTTGTTGGCATTTCGGCGGTCCCAGGCGGCATAGTCCACGTATTGCAGTTGCGGCGCCGGTACCCTGTCCGGGCACCCGTAGCGCTGGCCAATTTCACGCGTCAACAGCGCGATGGACGCACCGTCGGTGACGATGTGATGGAATACCATCGCCAGCAACCACTCATCGTGCCCCAGGCGAGCCAGTTGAACCCGCCCGAGGCCTGGACGTGACAGATCGAAGCGATGAGTCGCCTGGTCTTGACGCCAAGCTGACTCGCGGTCCCGACGCACCTGGGGCGTCAGCATGGACCAGTCATCCAGCAACGGTTCTATGGCGGTGGCGTCAGCGATGCTCGCCACAATGTCGCCATCGACGAAATGGAACGAAGTGCGAAATACCTCATGGCAGTGCAAACACGCCCGCACAGCCTGTATCAATCGATCGGCATCCGTCGCCCCATGCAGATGCAGCATGATGGGTACATTGTGGTGTGTCCCCTGCTCGAACTGGTCGAGGAACCACAGCCGCCGCTGCGCCGCGGAAACCGGCAAGTGACTGCCGTCTCCCCTCCTCACCCGCTGGATTGGCCCTGCCGCCGCATCAGGTCGAGCCTGCATGCGTGCAACCCTGGCGGCTTCTTCGACAAACTCGGCGAATACCGGAAATTCGAAGATCGAAGCAAATGGCAGCGCAAGCCCCGTGGAGGCCTCGATGTCCCCCAGCATGCGCAGGGCCAGCAGCGAATGGCCGCCCTGGACGAAGAAGTCGTCGCTCTCGTCCAGATCCTCGACGTTCAGCGCCCTGCTCCAGGCGTCGCGCAGCGCATGCCACAGTAGGTCGGTCTGCACCACTGCCCCGCTCGAGCGCACCGGCCTGCCAGGAACCAGCGACGCGAGCGATTGCAGATCGACTTTTCCGTTTGGCGTAAGCGGCAGCACATCGAGCCTGACAAAACGGTTGATGATCCTGCCATAGGCCAAGGGCCGTGTACGCCCCACATGCTGGCGAAACAAGCGGCGCAGGCTTGCCTCATCAAAGTGTGCCCCGTCCTCAGGCACACAGAATGCGACTACGCCGGTCTCGCCCTCGCCTTCCTGTGCCGGGATCGGTAACACCACGGCATCGCCTACACCGGGACACGCGCGGATATCGGCTGCAAGCTCATGGAAATTCACCCAGATCCCACGCAGCTTCTGCACCCCGTCCGCACGCCCAAGGTAGGACACTGCCCCTTCGGAATCGACTCGTCCGATGTCCCGCGTTCGATACATGCGCGCGCCGGGTACGCCAGAGAAAGGGTCGGGTAGGAAGTGTTCGGCCGTCAATGCGGCCTGCCCGGTATAACCGTGTGCCAGGCCTCGGCCGCCAATGCAGATTTCGCCGGCGACGCCCTCGGGGGCTTCACACCCCATGGTGTCGATCACGTACATCGAAACGTGAGGCGGCGGATGACCGATACGCACTGTTTCGATAGGGCCGCCATTGCGCCGGATGTCTTCGCAGCTCGCATAAATCGAGCATTCCGTCGGCCCGTACAGGTTGACGATCCGGTGCACCTGCGTTTGCTCAAAGATTCGCTGCACCAGATCAGGTGGCAGCGCCTCACCCGCCACATTCAACGTGACCGCCCCAACAGGGAAGCACCGCTGCTCGAGCAAGGCCCGTACCTGGGACGGTGTGCCACTGACGCAGCTGAGCGGTGGTTCGCCCCCGTACGGTACGAGCAAATGGTCCATGAGCACACCGCAACCACCCAGGGCCCAAGGGACAAACATCTCGAACAACGACACATCGAAGCCCAACGAGGTTGCCAACGTGCTGTGTCGGTAGGTCTCGGGATCATAGGTGTCACAGGCCCAGGCGATGAGCGCCAGAATGCCTTCGTGCGGTACGCTCACATACTTCGGCCGTCCAGTGGATCCTGAAGTCCGGAACACCACGGCAGTCGCCTGGGGATGGAGAGCGGCGCTGGGTACCTCCTCCCCGCCCAGGGCCACCAGATGCTCGAAAGATAATATTCGCAGGCCGTTCACTTGCACTGGGTCGTCGGACCGCATCACCAGCGCATCGAGCCGGGCACCGTGGGCTTGTTCGCGCCAAACCTCAATGTCCCCATCGGCGTCCATTGGACAATAGGCCGCACCTGCACGCAAAATGCCCAGCAGGCATACGATGGCCTGCGGCGAACGAGGCATGCACAGGCCGACCCGAGCGTGGTGCCCCAGGCCCAGGGCGCGCAACGCAGCGGCGATACGTGCGGACTGCGTATCGAGCTGTGTGTAAGACAGCACGGTCAGCCGGTCGCGAAGTGCAGCCCGATCCGGCGTGCGCTGCGCTTGTCTATGGACTATTTCCCAGAGGGCCCCCATGCCAACCAGGCTGGGCGCGCTTGCCGCGGCAATCGGCCTTGGTCGCGCAATACTCACGCGCAATGCCCCACAGGTTGAATCCGGCCGCTGCGCCCATTGCGTCAGAACCGAGACATAATCGGCGGCGAAGCGCTCTATCAGTGCCGAATCGAGCAAGTCTTCGCGAAACTCCAGCTCGCCATAGGCCATCCCCTCCACCAGCGTCAGTGTGCAACCCAGCTTGAACTTCGCCTGCGCGGCTGGCTGTCGTACCCCCCGTAAGGAAAGTTCGCCCGGCACGGAGGGCACCGGTGGCAGATTCTGGAACGTAAACATGGTTTCGAACAACGGCGAAGCATCCATATGCCGTTGCGGTTGCAGCGCCTGGACAACCGCCTCGAACGGCGCCGCCCCATGCGCAAGGGCCTCATGCACCGTGTCGCGCGCGACCAACAGCAAATCGCGTAGCGAAGCGGACGCATCAATACGCAAGCGCATCACGACCGTATTGACAAACAGCCCCACTATCCGGTCAGTGCCCACTTCGTTGCGGTTCGCGATGGGTACGCCAATGCTCAGGTCGCTCTGCCCCGTATGCCGCGACAGCACTGTTGCAAAGGCGGCCAGCAACACGGCGTAGACGGTTGCGTTCTCTGCCCCAGCGAGGGAACTCAACTGCTTGTACAGCGGCGCAGACAGCCGAAACCCATGGCGCCCTCCCCGCTGCGAAACGTCCGTTCCCCGGACTCGCGCCGGTAGCGACAACGTAGCGCTCGCGCCCGCCAGTCGCTCGCGCCAGTAGCTCAGGTCGGCCCCGACAGTTGCCTTCACAGCATGCGAGGCTTTCCAGCAGCAGTAGTCGCGGTACTGCCCCGGCAGCGCGGGCAAGGCCCGGTCACCGCTATAGAGGCGCAACCAATCGTCAAAGAGCACCCCCAATGACCAACCGTCCGCCACAATGTGGTGAAGCGTCAGGTACAGGAAATGGACGGCGGGGTCACGGGTCCGCACCAGCAGCGCACGGGCCAACGGCCCCGTGCGCAGGTCGAAAAGCGCATCGACCGCCTGCGCGATCGATGCGGGGGGAGACGACTCTGAGCCAGGCAGCGAATCCCAGAATGTTTCGTTGAGCGCCACACGCTCAACTGGCAGGATGCACTGGCGCACCAGCCCATCGGTCTCCAGAAAGACGGCGCGCAATTGCTCATGTCGACGGACCAACGCCGCGAACGCCGTGCCGAGCGCCTCGGCGTCGAGCGGTCCATCGACGCGATAGACATTTTTCAGGACATAACGGTCGGACGGGCCGATTAGCCGGTCCAGTATCCACATGCGCGCCTGCGCCTCGGACACCGGATAAGACACGCTGCCGTCCGCCTCGATCTGAGCCGAGTGGGCACTGCGTACCTGTGTTTGTTCATACCAAGGCCGTACTTTGGCGCTGGCCTGGTTCGGGTACGTCAAGACGGCAAAGCGGGCTGCAGTGCGGGTATCGAATAGTTGGCGAAGCGTGATCGAGCAGCCGAAGTGGCCGTTGGTCTGCGCGACGATCAATGCCGCCGTCAGCGAATTGCCACCCGAGCCCAAGAAGTCATCGTCCGGACCAAGGGAGGAAATGCCCAAGGCCTGCGACCAGATGTCCAGCACCTGGGTCTCGTGCGGGTCACGCGGCTCTTGGCTGCTCGAGAAGGTCTCGGCCTCTCGACCGGTCTGCCACAGCTCGTCGAGGTCCGGGATACCGCCGATCGACTCTGACACCCATGGAATAATGCGAAAGAGGCTCGGTACACAGAATGCCGGCAGCGATGCGAAAAGATGCCGGCGCAACGCCGTAAGGCGGAATACCCCGGCCTCGACGACCAGGTGGATGGCAAGGCCGCGGGTCTCATCGAAAGTCAGCAGTGCCTGACGAACGCCGGTGACGGCTTGCGCGCAGTGTTCGATTGCAGAGACTTCAACCCGCCTACCCTCCACCTCGAAAAACGCAGGCCTCACCTCGTAAGGCTGAATGCGGCCCTCCGCGGTCCGTCGCGCCAGGATTCCCGTACGCACGACTTCCCCACTTTGGTGGCGGCACAGCTCACCCGCGAAGCCGGGCGGCACTGGGGCTCCCCATGTGTCCTGTACAACCAGGACGCTGCCCTTGTGATCGGTCTGAGTGAACCCCAGCGTTTGCACTGGCGCGCGGGGTTGCGCCGCAGCGTCCGCCAGGATGTTCAGATAGGTGCTGTGCCAAGCCCGCACAGTAGTGGCATTGAAGAGGTCCGCATCGTACTCGAACAAAATCTCCACGCCGTCGTCTTTTTCGTAGGCCGTGACCTTGAGGTCGTAGGCCGATCCAGTGTCGATGCCACCGAACTGCTCAAGCTCAGCATCTGCGATGCGCAAACGCCGGCCCGCTCCCGCCATGAACGAGAACATCGCCTGGGTGAAGGGTACGCGCGCCGGATCCCTCATCGGACAGAGGCGATCGACCAGATACTGGAACGGAACCGCCTGGCGCTGCATGCCATCGAGTGTCGTGGCCATCACCTGTGCGACAAAATCGCAGAACGGCTGCTCGGACCGGACATCGGACACCAGGACAATCGTATTGAAGAACAGCCCCACCGTTCGGTCGAACGTGCCATCTTCACGATTGGCCACCAGGGTCGCAACCGGCACTTGCGAGCACAGTGAAAGCCGCCACAGCAGCACGTTGTAGGCCGCCAACATCACGGGAAACAGGGTGCCACGCGCATCGCGCCCCACCTTCCTCAACGACTGCGAGACCTCCCCCGCCAACCTGCCACTCACAGTGGCACGCCCCAATAGGGGCGTTGTCGGGCGCGGCCGATCGGCCGGGATGGGAAAGCGAACCGGCAGGGCCTGGAGAAGCGCCGTCCAGTAAGCGACCGCTTTGGCACCCTCGCGCGACTGTAGCCAAGCCTCCTGGTGGCGCGCGAACTCGAAGTACGGTGCTGGCGCTTCAGCCGTGATCGAAACGCCGGTGTAGCGCGCTGCCAAGTCCTGCTGTAGCAGCCCCATGGACCAGTCATCGGCCAATAGATGATGCAACGTCATCAACAGGTAGGCTTCGTCAGTGCGGGTGCGCACCAGCGTAACGCGAAACAGTGGTCCTGCCGCGAGATCGAACGGTGCTCGGCCAAAACGTGTACGTATCTCGGCCAGCCGGGCTTCGATCTCGATGGATGGCAGCCCGGACCAGTCATGCACAAGGCAGTCGACCGGCATAAGGCCGTCGAAGCGCTGCACGACACCTTCCGCGCTGTCGGTAGACGGCACCAGCCGGATATGCAACGCCGGATGCGCAGCGAAGGTTTGCGCCAGGCTGAGCGACAGGCGTTCCAGGTCGATCTGCCCGCGCAACAGCAGCATGTCAGTCATGTGGAAGTGCTCGGCTTGAGGATCGAGCTGCATCGCGCGGTACATTTGCCGCTGTCCCCAGGTAAGCCGCGCCTGCCAGGTGTGTTCCGAACCTGGCGAAGGCTCCAGCCGATCTGCCGATGGTTGATCGTTCGCGCTCATGGGACAGACCGGAAGTTGTCGGCGAGCGTCTGCGGGCTGGATAACGCCCAGGAGACGGGATCACCGTGCTGCGCCTGGCGATGTTCCTGACGCCGGAAGTAGTCCGCGCCGAACCCGGGCGACGTGAACATGCCGTAGTAGAGCCAGCGCCCACCCTCGGTGAACTTCTCTGCACGGTGGTAGCCGCGCGTATCGGCAAAGACAAGTGTGCCGCAGGGTCCGCCGCATGAAACGGACATGGCCTCCAATTGGGCGCTGTCGATAGTTTCGCGACTGCCGCGAAGACTTCTATGATGAGTGCCGCGAGCGTAGCGCATGGCGCCATTGCGTTCGTTGACGTCTTCGAAGTAGACAAAAACACGCATGACCATCGCGTCGCAGGCGCCGTCACGGTGCCACTTCCCGTTCTCCGAATGGTTGGAGAATGCGTTCCTGAACACCGCATACTTACGCAGTTGGGTGAACATCCCGAAGTAGCCATTCACGATCTCGAGAATTGGCGACTGGCACGCGAAACGGGCAAAAATACTATTGGGATCGAAGTGAGGATATGAGCCAAGCACGTTGGACATGAAGGCATAGGTCTTGGCCTGGTCCGAGCCGGCAGGTACGACTTTGCGGCTTCGCGCCTCGACATACTGTGCGCGCTCGCGCAGTTCGTCGAACAAGCGTTGCATGCCCGGAAAACGGTCAATGCTACTCAAGGCCAAGCCATTTTCGTTGAGCTCTTGCATAACGCGCTGCCCCTCTGCGCAGAGGACGCTGCGGTGATCACGAAATTCGCGCGTGGCACGCCGATTCAGCAGGTTACGGTACAAATAATCGCATTCGGCGATACGGTGGAGAAGTCGGTTGGCGATACGCAAGTTTGTGGCTCCTAGACTTCGAAAGGTTTCAACATGCCCAGCAACTGCTCGACCCCGCGGCGATCAGTCTTGCCACGCGCATTACGCGGCATCTCGTACACGAATTCGATAAAGTTGGGGACCATGTAACTCGGTAGCGTCGCCGACAAGCGCTGCCTCAGATACCCGGCGAGCTCCACGTTCATGCCTTGTTCTTCAGGCTGCACGAGGGCAACCAGTTCGGCGCGAGCGCCCTCCTGGTGCAAAACAACCGCGGCGGCCCGCACACCCGCTTCGCGCAGCAGCGCGACTTCAATCTCCTCGGGCTCGATCCTGTGCCCGCGCAGCTTGATCTGCAGGTCTAGCCGACCCAGGTATTCATGGACACCGGCGCGGCAACGGACGCGGTCGCCACTGCGATAGAAGCGACCGCCCAAGGCCGGAAGCTCCACGAAGGCAGCCGCGGTCGCTGCTGGCGCGTTGATATAGCCCATTCCGGTAGCGACACCCCCGATCAGCAGTTCGCCGCTCTCCCCCTCAGGGACACATTCAAGATCGGCATCGACGATATGGAGTACCGCGCCCGGTATCGCTTTGCCGATCGGAACACTATCGCCCAGCGGGGCGCGACGCATCAGATGGTGGGTCACGTCGACACCACACTCCGTGGGGCCATAGGCGTTCATCAACGGGACTTCACAACAATCAAACCAGCGGCGCACCAGTGCCACCGGCAGCGTTTCGCCAGCGGTGACCGCGACCCGAAGCCCCTCGCCCATTCCACCCGGACGGCGCGAAACGGCATCGACGAACACGGACAAGTAACTGGGAACCGCTTGAAATACCGTTACGCTGCGGTTGACCATCGCTTCGAGCAGCGAGGGTGGATAGGCGACTGTCTCGCGGTCCATCACCGTCACGCAGGCGCCCACCAGGCCCGCGGCCAAAAACTGCCAAACCGACAGATCGAAGCCGAACGGCGCCGTCTGCGCTATCCGGTCATCGTGGTTCAGGCCAAGGTCCTCGACCTTGGCCCACAGATGGTTCAGTAAATTGGCTTGCGAGAGCACAGCGCCCTTGGGCTCGCCACTTGAGCCCGAAGTGAAAATCACATAGGCCGGGTCTTCGGCACCACCGCCAGTGAAACTTTCATCCCACAACGGCCCCAGCGCCGCCCACTGTTTCAGATCGACAACGGGGCAGTCTGCTCGCAGATCGCCCCCATCGGCTTCCACCAGCACCCGTGCGCATCCGCTCGACGCCAGCATGCGTTGCCTGCGCGCCAGCGGTAGCAGGGGGTCGAGCGGCACGTAGGCGGCACCCAACTTGAACAACGCCAGGATCGCCGCAAGCGTGAGCACGCCGCGCTCGCAGGCGATGGCCACGAAAGCGCCCCGCTCGACGCCTGAGCGCCGCAGTTCAGCGGCGAAGCGGTTCGCCATGCCGTCGAGTTGGGCATAACTGGCGCAACCGTCGCGATCCTCCGCGGCCGGCAGCGCGGCATGCGTGCGCGCCGTGGCTTCGAACAGACGGATGTAAGGGGCCAATGTCCTCGATGTATTGGTGCAAGCCATTTAGAGTTCAATGTCCTCGAAGCTCGACGTATCGCATGTCCACGCAATCAGCTCACTCAGCCCTGCAATCGTGACAGCCTCGAACACGTACCGGACCTCCAGCTTCACGTCCAGCTCGGACTGGATCCGCTTGACGATCTTGACCGCGCTGAGAGAGTGACCGCCCAACTCGAAGAAGCTGTCGTAAATGCCGATGGCCTGGCCGGCTGGCAGATCCAAGACATCCCGCCAGATGACGATCAGTTGGCGTTCCAGATCGGTCCTGGGCGTTCCGTCGGGCTTGGTCCCGGCCGCTTCCTGCGGGCTCTCGCGCTCGGCCAGCGCGACGCGATCGATCTTGCCGGTACGGCCACGCGGTAGCTCGTCGAGCTGAACGATGCGCGCCGGCACCATGTAAAACGGCAGCTTCGCCTGGAGGACTGTGCGCAACTGCTCGGACAGCGGCGCCTGCACCGTCTTGCGCTTGACGGGAAAGCGCGCCCTCAACAGCTGCGCCAACCGACCGACTTTCTCCACGGAAAGTGGCTGCGCCTTCACATAGGCCAAGAGAATGGGCTCGCCATGTGGGCTGGCCGAGACGACCACCGCGGCCTCCTCGACCCCTTCGATGGCGGTCAGCGCATACTCGATCTCTGCCAAGTCGATCCGGTAGCCGCGGATCTTCACCCGATGGTCGCTGCGCCCCAGAAGCACAAGCTCGTCCCTCTCGTTCCAGGTACCCAGGTCGCCGCTGCGGTAAAGTCGCGCACCGGGCTCGCCGAAGGGATCGGGCATGAATTTCTCAGCCGTGAGCCGCGGGTTGCCGAGGTAACCCTGTGCCAGACTCGCACCACCTATGGCGATCTCCCCGGTCACGCCGGTGGGCACCGGCTGCTGGTAGGCGTCGAGCACGTGCAGCACGGTGTTGGGTGCGAGGCGCCCGACAGGCACCAGGCCCTCGCCCTCGCTGCCATCGCAGGCATGGAAACTCACCGGACAGGCCTCTGTCTGCGCATAGCTGTTATACAAGGTCGCACGTGAGGCTTGCGCAAAACGCGACGTGAGCTGTCCGTCCAGATTCTGCCCGACGCAATACACAAGCTTGAGCTCCGGACAGCGGTCCAACAAACGTTCGTCGAGCAACACAGACAGCACTTGCGGCACCACGCTGAAATGCGTAATCCGGTGCTGTTGCAGCATTTCGCCCAAGTAAATCGGATCTTGATGCCCGCCTGGTCGGCACAGCACGACGGCCGCACCGTTGAGCAGTGGCCACAACAGTTCGCCCACCAACCGGGCCGAGCTCGTCGGCGCATTCAAGAGCAGCCGATCACCCGGCCCGATCGGATGAGGACAGGTTTGCGCTAGTTGGCCGTTGAGCACGCCTGCATGGGAAAGCACCACTGCGTTAGGAACGCCTGTCGATCCCGAGGTCATGAAGACGAATGCGGGGGTTTGGGCAGGAATGTGGCGTCGCAGCGTCTTCGCACCGCAGCCGGCCTGCGCCTGTCGCGAAATCAAGTGCTGCGGCACAGTCCCCGCGATATCGACCTCGGCGTCGCACAACAACATCTCGATGCCATGGGCCTGTACCGTCTCCTCGATGCGTGCGACCGGTGCCGCGGCATCCAGCAGCATGCTCAGATCCCCGGCGCGCAGGGCAGCCAGCAGTGAAACGACCATCCCTGAGGATCGATCTGCAAGAATCCCCAGACGGCGCTGTGGCTCGCGGTCAGCGCGTTGCGGCAGTGCTGCGAAGGCGGCGCATGCCGAGGCCAGCTCGCGATAACTCAGTGTCGTGCCTTCGTCCACCAGCGCCGGCTGATCGGCAAAGCGCCGCACGGCTTCCTCGAAGCAACTATAGATATCGGTGGGCGGCCCTCCCGCGCACGCCTTGCCACGCTGGGCCGCCTGCCGCTCGGCAAGCTCCTCGGCGGTCAGCAGAGGCAGCTCGTGGATACCCACGTGCGAATCATCAACCCCCTGCTCCAGCACCCGCAGGAAATCCCGAATCATGCGTTCGACGCGAGCCTGCGAGAACAGCTCCACGTCATACTCCAGCCCGCCCAGCACCTTACCGTCGCGTTCACGCAGGTACATGTAAATGTCGTACTTGGTCGTCGGGTGCGGAACCGTGAAGCGTGGCTTTTGATGCAGCGTACCGGTGTTGATTTGGGGCAGTTGGATGTCCGCCCACTGGATGTTCTGAACGGAGAAGAAGGCCCGGAACAACGAATAGCGGCTCAACTGCTGGCCTTTACCCCGTGTACCCAGAGCCTCCACCACCGCCTGGAATGGCACGTCCTGATGCTCGTAGGCTTCGAGTGCCGAAGTCTTTACCCGTTGCACCGCCTCGCGAAACGGCGTGTTATCGCCCAACTCAGTGCGAAGCACCAGCGAATTGATGGTGAAACCGATGACGTCACGTAGCTCATCGCGCTCGCGATTGGCATGCGGCGTACCCACCATGATGTCAGTCTGGCCGGTGTGGCGCGAGAGCATGATCTTGTAGGCGGCCAGCAACACCATGTAGAGGGTCACGCCCTCGCGCTGGGCGAAGGTTTTTACCTTTTCCAGCAGTGGCGCAGGCACCAGCACCAGGCTGTTGTTCGCCCGGTGACTGCGCTGCTGGGGAACGGGGAAATCAGTGGGCAGTTGCAATTGCGGTGCGTCTTCGAGCCGGCCTACCCAGTAAGACAGCTCGCGCGCATACCTGTCGCTGTCGCACTGGCTGCGCTGCCAGATCGCATAGTCGGGAAACTGCACCGCCACCGGCGGAATCGAGCAGGGTCGGCCATGCAGAATATCGTCGTAGTGAATCCGTACCTCACGGTCGATGATGGCCACCGACCAGGTGTCGCAAATGATGTGGTGGAGAGACACCAGCAGCACGTGCTTACCAGGTGCCATCGTCAATAACGTGAAGCGGATCAGCGGCCCATGTTCGAGATCGAACTGGTGAGCGGCCTCCTTATCGACCAGCTTCCATCCGCTCGTTTCCCTTAGCGCCTCGGGCAGCGGTCGCAGGTCGACACGCTCCAGCACGGGCGGCCAGCAGTCGTGCACCACATGCACCACGGCGTCGGCATCCTGCCGGAATGTCGTGCGCAAGATCTCATGGCGTTCGATCATCCGGGCAACGGCCAACAGCAGCACCGCCTCATCGATCTCGCCTTCGGGCAGGCCCATTGGGTAAACCACATTGTGCGCGGTGTCGCCGCCGGCATAGCGATCGATGAACCAGAGCGGCTCCTGATAGCTGCACAGCGGAGTGCGAGCCTGAGGCGCACGCGCGGGGATGCGCAGCGGCTGTTTGGTCGCCAGCCCCTTATCGGCCAGCAGCGTACGGTAGCGCTCGAGTTGCTCGGCGGACAGAAGCAATGTGTCTAGCGTGCTCAAGATCTGATCCCCATCGTGTCGCGCTGATGCGCCTGTTTGTTTGAAGGTTCCCCCACCCTGAGGATGAGAAAACGGACGTCGAAAATCGCCATCGCGGTGTTCACTCAGTCACCGCGAAGCATTGCTGCAATACGAAAAAACTCAGCGCCATCGTCAGCAGGCTGTCCACGCGTTGCGCCATTTTCCCCGACAGCGACGGCAGTCGCGCCTCGAGCCGCAGAAGCTCTTGTACATCGAAGATCCCCGAATGCTTCACAGAACTGTCGTGCAGCACCTCCCGCAGGTAGCGTCGGAACGGACCGTCGCCAGGCTGCGCGAAGACCGCTGGGGCCTCGAAAGGTCGCTTGGCTGCGCAACGCGCCGCCTCGGGCGTCAACGCCGCGACGGCCTCACGCAGAAAACGCTTGTTCTCAGCCCCCTCGACAAGCCACTCATCAGGCAGCATGGCCGCGACAGCGGTGACCCGGTTATCGAGAAACGGGTAGCGCGTTTCGATACCGTGCGCCATATCGAAACGCTCGGACACTAGGATGTGGTTCGCGAACATCGACTTCTGCCACAGGTGCAGCGATCGGCGCAGACCAGACGCTGCGGACGCGCCCGTTTGCTGCATGAGCACCTCGTAGGGATTGAAGTGGCGAAACGCTTCAAGGAACTGCGTGCGCAAAAGAGGGCGCAACCCACTGCGCTGGTAGTTCCAACTGGCAAGCAGATAGGGCACCTGGCCGCCAAAACGATCGGGGTCCATGTCAAAAAGAGGCAGCGGCTGGCCCAGCTCGGCCGCCAACCCCTGACGCCCCCCCTCCAGCACCTGGGTCATCAGGCGAGCGTGGTTGTGCGAGCGCGCACAAAGCCGCTCGACGCTTGAGAAGCTGTATCCTGCGAACAACTCATCGGCGCCATCACCCGCCAGTACTGCCTTATAGCCGCTACTGGCCAACACCCGCCCCAGGATCCAGCGTGCAGCGCCAATGGTGTTGAAACCGATGGTCTCGGCATGGCGCACCGCATCCGCGAAGTGGTCGACCAGTTGCGCCTCGCTGACCGGGACGACTTCGTGCCGCAGCCCCAGGCTGGCCGCAATACCGGCGGCCTGCGTTGCATCGTCGGTGCCGGCGCCGAAGTCGACGGTGAAGGCACTCAGCCCTTCTCTTCCATGACGTGCAGCCAGTGCGGCCACCGTAGCCGAGTCGACGCCCCCACTGAGGTAGCAAGCCACGGGGCCATCCCCCTGGAAGCGATCCTGCACAGCATGGCGCAAGCCATCGACCAGCCGTGGCATCCATTCGCGCGGCGCAGACGCGAGGTGCTGCCGCGCCGCGTCGTGCGCCTCGTCCACCGCGCTCAGCAGCGGTGTGACCCCATAGCCTTGCGTGCTCCATTCAAGCACATGACCCGGCGGCACTTGGTGAATGCCCTCGAACAGCGTCTGGGCTGGCCCGATCGAGGCGAAGAAATGCTGGAACAGCGCCGCGTGGTCCCAGCGGGGCTGCGCGCCAAGCGCGATCAGCGCCTTTATCTCCGAAGCGAGGTGAATGCCTTGGTCCGAAAGTCGATAGAACAATGGCTTTACGCCCCAGCGATCCCGGATGGCAAACAGCTTGCGCCGCCGCGCGTCCCAGATCACGCCGGCGAACTCCCCGTTCAGCTCACGAACATAATCAATACCCAGCTGCAGGTAACCGTGCGCCACAACCTCGCAATCAGAGTCGGTGGCGAAGCACGCGCCGGCAGCTTCCAGTTTTTGGCGCTGCGCCGCGTATTGGTAGATCTCGCCATTGACGACGACATGCACGTCATCCGTGTGGAAGGGCTGCGTCTGTTCGCGGGCGCCGACCATCGCAAGACGATGAAAACCGATGCCGCACAGGCCGTCCGCCGACAACCACGAAGCGCGACCATCAGGGCCACGGTGGCGCAGCGTGTCGAGGGCGGCGTCCAGCGTGACAGTGGGCACAGGTGCTTGGTGATGGCAGGCAACGACGAATCCGCACATAGATCAAGGCTTCCCTGGCAGATTCTGGCCGTGGCGCAACGTACGCGGACGCCGCCCCTGCCACTTGGCTGGCGCATGCTTAGGTCCCACTGCCGGGGTGTTCTCCCCTTCCGCCAGCCAACGGGCGAGGCTTCGTGCAGTTGGAAAGGTGTAAAGATCCACCAGTTCGGGCCCGGTGGCGGCGAGCGCCGAGAGACGGGCATGCAGCCGTGCCAGAATGATCGAAGTGGCGCCCAGTTCATGGAAATTCTTGTCGGCCTGCACCTGCGGCACATTCAGCTCGGCGCACAACACAATCAGGATTTCATTCATCCATCGAGCTTCATCCAAGCCCCGGGACGGATCTCGTGACGCGAGGCCTGATGACAGTTCCGCACTCAGTGCATCCATGTCAGGCTTGCGATTGCGCGTGAGGGGAAACGCGACGCGGTGAACGAAGCGAACCGGCAACATGTATTTCGGCAACACCTCACGGGCGTAAGCCGCAAGCCGCAGTCCCGGCAATGGTTGTCCATCGACCGTCGTGTAGGCGGCACAGAGGCCTTGTCCCGACAGATGCAAGCAGGCCAGTTGCTCGATCCCCTCGCACCCCGACAGTGCGTGCGCGATGGCGTCTAGCTCGACCCGGTAACCGTTGAGCTTCACTTGCCGGTCCGCGCGCCCGATGAACTCAAGTCCATGGGCGTGCGTGTAGCGCACCCGGTCGCCCGTGCGGTACATGCGCTCCCCGGCGAACCAGGGATCAGGCAAAAAGCTCGCTGCCGTGAGCCCCGGCTTCAAGTAACCTGCCAATTGCGGGCCACCCAGGTACAGCTCGCCAACACAATGCTCCGGAACCCATTGCAGCGTGTCGTCAAGGACATAGGCTCGCAGCCCCGCGAAGGGCTGGCCAATGCGCGCTCCCGGCCGGCCGTCGCCAATACGCGCACAGGTGGCCCACACCGTCACTTCAGTTGGGCCATAGAAACTCCAGGTTTCCAACCCCAGTACCGCAAAGGCACTGGCCAGCGCCGGATCGACCGCGCTGCCGCCGATACAAACCGTGCGCAGGCGTCCAAGGCCGTGACGCTCCAGCCAAGGTGCCAACAGGCGACAAGCGGCTGGCGTCAGCCCCAGGTGCGTAATGCCGTTACGTATGATCGTTTCGTGCAATGCGTTGGGTGACGCGATGCACTGCTCATCAAGTACCGTGAGCGTGTGACCATGGACCAGCGGACCGAACACCTCCCAAATGGCGAAATCGAAACTCGCGTGGTGCGCCAGGGTCCAGTGCTGCTCCTCGCCCGCAAACATGAATCGGCTGGCCGCAATCAGGTGATGCAGGCTCGCACGCGAGACGGCTACGCCCTTGGGCGCGCCGGAAGAACCGGATGTGTGGATCAGGTAGGCGGTCTCGAATGGATGGACCACAGACAACCGGCCAAGTGGTGCACCCTGCGCCCTCTCGCACCAACGCGCATAGAGGAGACCCGGTACCGGTAGCCCGGCAGCCACCTCGGCCTGGGAGGATGAAAACACCACGCCGCGCAAGCCGGCGCCCTGACAAGCCTCCACCAACCAGGATTGTGCCTGGTCGGGATGCAGCGGTGCGAAGGTAATACCCGCTCGCAAAGCCGACACCATCGCCAGTACGGTGTCGATTCCCCGCTCCATGAGGATGCCTATGGGACCCTCGCCTGGCATGAGGCGCAGCAGCTCGATCGCCATGCGCCGAGTGGTGTCCTCAAGTTCGGCATACGTGAGCGCCTGGTCGGCATACCGTACGGCTGTCACCCTCGCCCTCTCTCTCCCATGTAGAAGCAAGGCTTGCTCGACCAGATCTTCTGCGGGTTGCGGCACGATGCCCGCCGGACAACACCAGGCAGGCGGCTGCACGAAGCCCAGGGTGCCAAGCGGCACCGCCGGCAGCTCGGCGAGCCGCGCCGCAAAGGTGGGCAACTGTTCAATGCAACGGTCGACGAAATGCGCAGGCACGCAGGTTGGGTCATGCTTCAGGCCACAGGTCCAGGTTTCGTCCTGGGCATACACCGTCAACGCAAGCTCGTACGGCGAGCCTCGCTGCTCGACCAACAAGAGCTGCAACCAAGCGTCGTGGGCGGGTGCAGGCATCACGTTCCAAACGAACGCGACCTGGGTGAGCGCGGTCAGTCCCGGACGCAGCTCGTGCACCCGGGCCCGTTCACGCAGCACCTGGAACGGCACCGCGGCCAGCCGCACAGCCTCGCGCACCTCTGCCTGATTGCGCCGCAGCAGGTCGGCAAAGCTGTCCTCGGCGACCAGTCGTTGGCGCACCGGGAGCACGTTGGCAAAATAGCCGACAGTGTGGCCGAACAAGCGACGTTCCCGTCCATGCATGGGCGTCGCAACGCTGATGTCCGCTGCAGCGCAATTCACATGCAGCCATACCTGAAACAGCGACAGCATGACCACATAAGGTGTGACCCCATGATCACGTGCGCAACGCAGCAGCGTCTCGCGGACGGACGCGGGCAGAACGAAACGACGCTCCCGGGACCCGGTGTCAGGCATGGACGCGCGCAGGGTGTCCCCCCCAAATGACAGCGGCTGCGGTGGCGAAGCCATGCGCTCGACGAAGGCAGCGATACCCGTCTCTTTTTTCGTCATGAACATCTGTTGCGACGTTGCCAGCGACCAGGCGTTGGCATCGGCCAGGAACGCATCCTGAGCCTCAAGCGGTGCCCCCTCCTCCTCGGCATGGAGCGAGTGCAACTCGCGCAGCAGCAGCGGGAACGACAGAAAGTCGATGACCAGATGGTGCCCGGTAAAGACCAGCAGGCCGACGGTCTGCCCGGCGTTGCCATGGGTGGAGGCCGGCGCGTACCCGACGCTGCCGGCCGCCAGTGCATCAACCGCCTCGCGACTGGCGATCAGCAGGACACAGTGAAAGAGCGTCGCTGCGGTAATCTGGTGGGCACAGCTGAAGCGCTCATCGATAAAGGCCGACAGTCGAGCATGCGACCAATTGCAAGCATCCTCGAACGGTAATAGCTCGGCGTCGCTCAAATCCTGCAATGCGAGCGGATGGGCTAGTGCGTTACCCGTCGCGTCTTCGACGATCTGGCAACGAAGAATCTCATGGCGCTCGAGCAGGCGTCGATAAGCGCGCCGCAAGGCCTCGAGGTCGGGCAGCGTTCGTGTACGCGCGATCCCCAGCATTCCATACGTCTGGGCATCGGGAAACAGCCGCTGATGTCGCCACAGCGATTGCTGGTTCATCGAGAGCGGATGCCCCACCCGCGCCGGGCTCATGAGATGGAACCTCCCACCAGCGAATGCAGGCAGGCCTGGTCATCGTCGAGTTCAAACCAGTTGCGAACCGGCTCGAACGCGAAATCGCCAATCGCGCACAGGCCGATGCCACAGGATGGCGCACGCATGCGCAGCAACTGTGCCATGGCGCCGGCCTCCAGCAGGCAGTAGTCGCGTGCACGGTCGCCATAGGAAGGTTTGATGGCTGCCGGACGCGACACCAGGTAAATGGCAAAAGCCGCGTCACGGTAAAACGGTGCGTTGAAAAGAGGCTCATAGAGCGACTCGTCGAACACCAGGTCCGGTGACAGCAGCCAAAGCTCTCTGCGAAGCGGATGGTAGTAATAGAGCCCGCACGGCAGACCGTCTACCCTCCCAGCCTTTGCGTAGAGGTAGGTTTGCACTGGATAGAGTGCGCCTGCCGAGGCATACCCTGCATGTGCGGACGCACCTCGCTCCGGCAGCTTCAGGGCATCGAGCAATTGCGCAATGCCTGCCAGCGCCAGCGGTTCGTGGCCAAATGCGCGTACGCTGGCGCCCACGATTTCGACTGGCGACAGACCTTCAGCCAGCATCACCACGGGCCAGCCAGCGTCGTGGCGGATACCCGTGACGGCAGGTAAATCCAGGTGCGCAGTCTCAGTCACCGCCTGGGAGGCAGCGTACTGTGCGGGTTCGTGCGCCTCGCATTCGCGTGTTGCCTCGACACTTTTTGCCAACTCAGCGATCGAAGGTTCGAAGCTCACGTCCTCGAACTTCAGGCGCAACCCCATTTCATCTTCGATCAGGTTGATGATACGTACCAACTCCATCGAGTTGGCACCCAGACCAATGATGTTGCTACCCACATCAGGCACCACGACCCCGAGCACCGTTTCGACAATGCGTCGAATCCGCTCGACAGTCGACAGTGGCCCGCCGGGCTCCGCATCGATAATGGGCAAAGCCTGATTCTCGAGTTCTCGGGAAAGGGTCATGGGCTGTCAGTTCTTCGCTGCATCGGTTACGACGGGAGCATTCACCTTGTGCTGCTCCACCAAATACAGCTCATAAATCGGACGACGAACGTACATGCCCTCGCCGTAGCCATAGTTCGTCTTCGCGCCGACCGGATGTTCACCGCTCGTCACCTTTTGCAGGAAGGCATCGTACGCAGCACGATCACGCCAGACCGTGACGTGCTTTACGGGAGCCGACGTGTCGCCAGTGGCAGGCAACAGTAAATAGGACTCCATCAGACCGTCGAGATGCTTGGATTGGGCTGCATATTGCTGCTTGTAGAAATTCTGGAATTCCTGCTGCTTCGTCGGATTGACGTAGACGCTGACGATCGATACGACCTGCCCGGCGGAGGTGCTCGCCTGGGGCGCACTCCCACCGCTCGGTTCGGCCTGAGCCCAGGCCTGTCCGCAGGTCAGCGCGGTGAGAAGCCAGAACGTAGCAGGGATCAGTTTTTTCATTTTATTGGTTCTCCAACAGGGAAAGGTTGTCGTAGCCGCCAAGGCCCCGTCAGGGCGCTCAGTTGATTGTTTGCATCAAGTCGTCCATCAGCCTGCGCATGACCCAGTTGCCATCGGACGCCGTCGTGCCAAGCCGCACCACGATCAGATCGCGATCAGGCACCACTACCAGGAACTGCCCTTGGAAGCCGCCCAGGTAAAATGTCCCTTTGGGCACGTGATCGCCCAACGAGTTGAGCCAGTAGCCGGAACCGATCTCCGTGCCAATAGGCAGATCCTGGGCGACAGTGGGACGCAAACTGTCCTGGAGCCACTGTGGAGGCAGGGACACGTCGGAGCGGTGCTTGCCGCGATGTTCATCCAACAGGAAAAGGCCGAGCCGCCCCCAGTCCCGGGGACTGGCGAGCATGAACGAAGACAGCATGTAGTTGCCGTTGGGCGCCGACTCCAGGATTGCGCTGGTCATCCCCAGCGGCTGGAAAAGTTGGCGGTACGGAAACACCAGCGGATCTTCGTCATGTGCGCGCAGGGCCTTGGCAAGTGTGGCGGACAGCAGCTCGTACGAGCCGCCCGAATAACGCCATGCCTGCCCGGGCAGTACCGTCTTCGGCTCGGCGAACGAGCGAGGCGCGCCCGAAGTGCCAAGCACTGCGGCCAAGGCATCCGCATTGGGCAGCGACTTACCCGCATCGGCATGAAGCATCGGCTTCGCGAGCGGCTTGAGCGCCGCGTAGGAAGCCGGGTCGGGCGCGGAGGTCAACATGACCATCAGATCGGACATCTCGCCCAGATACCCCTCCGCCCAGTCGAGGCCTGAAGTCATTCGCAACAGCTGATCGACCGAAATGCCCTTGCGTGCATCGTTCGGCTCTGTCCCCCACTCCGGTCGTAGATCGGTGCTCTGCGGCGTCAACCAGCCACGCTGTACCAATAGCCCTGTCATGAGGTTGGCGACACCCTTGACCATCGAATAGCCAGGCAACGGCGTGTCCGCCGTCACGCCCTCGGCATACTGCTCGCCAATGACCTTGCCATGATGGATCACCAGTACGGCGCGCGTGCTCTTGAGCAGGGCCGAATCATCCTCCATGAAGGCACGCTCCAAAATGTCCTTGAGTTGCGGGTGCGCCTCCACCGGCAATGCCGCCGGATGCGCCGCACTGGACTCGAGCACTTGGGGATAGGACTTCGGCGAGGTCGTGCGTTCGAGCAGCGGCGACGGCGTGTTATCCAGGGTACAACCTAACCCTTCACGGTATTGGCTCACTCGCTTCCCCGAGCGCATCAGGGTCGAAACCGTGTGGCGCTCGCGGTCGATTTCAACTGTAAAGGGGGGCATGGTCGCCAGGTCTTGCAAGCGGATCTGGTTTTCGTTCAGCCCCGAGACGAAGACGCCCGAACACATGATTTTCGAATAGGCCGAAGCCGCGACGAAGAAGGGATTGGGCCCGGCCGGCCTGGACGGATCATCCGCCGCTACCGCCGATACAGAGGCGCCGAACAGCACCGCCACCGTCCATCCGGCGTAGCGCTGGCCAACCTTCGAGACGCTCGAGAAAAATCTGGGAGTCATACGCTTCACTCTTTTCCTTTGTTTGACGCGGCCATGAAATCGAGCACCGCGGCCAGGTTTGCGGTCGTCAGCGCGGAGAGACTTTCGCGCATGCCGTCCGGCATGGGTCGGGTTCCAAAGACGAAATCGCGCAGCGCGTTGACGAGGTAGGTGCGGTTCTGTCCAATCAGCAGCGGACTCGCGTCGAGATGCTCGTGGCACGCCGCGCAATGCGTCCGGTATTGGCTCTCCCCTTCGGGCGCGGCCTCTGCAGGTTTATCGGTGGCCTGTTTCAGCGACGAAGGTCGGGCCGAAAGGTAATCCACGATCTCATCCAGCTCCGCAGGCGAGTACCCGGACGAGAGCCGCGGCATGACCTTCGCATCAGAACCGGGGTGGCGAAACATCTCCAGGCGATTGCGCAGAAATTCGCGCTTCTGCCCCACGATGGAGGGAATCGCCAGGTTATGACCCAGCGCCGTATCGTGACAGGCGGTGCAGTCCTTCGACAGGTATGCGCCGCTCTGGGCACGGGCACCCGACATGACAAGAAGCAGCAACACACCCACCGACCATCCGGCATGTCGACATCTTTGAAATCTAACCATTGGGCACGCCATCCTCGACTCTCTCTTGTAACATCGCTTCGATGCGTTGTTGCAGTGCGCGACGGTCAACCTTGCCGTTGTCGCTCAACGTAATGCCCAGGTTGCTGTGCCAATGGCGCGGAACCATGACCTCGGGTAAGCGTTCGGCACAATGCTGGCGGATCGACTCGATCGATACGCCGTCCTCGTGCTCCACCACCGCGTGCAGCGTCAAACCGCCACGGTCCTTGAGAGGCACCACCACGGCGCGTGCAACACCGGGATACGTCAGTACGGCATGCTCGACTTCCTTGCACTCGATACGGTGGCCGGCGATCTTGATCTGCGAGTCCATCCGCCCCAGTAATTCGATCACACCGTCGGCGCGATAGCGGGCCAGGTCACCGGTCCGGTAGCGGCGTTCACCGGTTCGCCCATCGATAAAAAAAGCCCGCTCGGTGAGCGCCGGGCGCTGCCAGTAACCGTCGCTCAGACTCGCACCGGAGATGGTCAGCTCGCCCGCCACGCCATCGGGGCAAGGCTCGTCGAACACATCCACGATGTCGCAACGCTGACCTCGCAATGGCCTGCCGTAGGGAATGCTGGTCCAGTCCTCCTGGACAGTCGTCACCGGGAACGAGACGGACCAGATGCCCGCCTCGGTGGCGCCACCCAGCGAGAGCAGCCGCGCTCCAGGCGCGAGTTCGCGTAACAGGCCAGGCAAATGCAGTGAGATCCAATCGCCGCTCAGCATTACCCAACGCAAATCGAGGGTGCCTATGCGATCCGTCTTGCCCTTGCCGTAGTCGGCAAGCATTTCAAACAGAGCGGGAGCCGTATTCCAGATCGTGACGCCGTGTCGGCGGCAAAGCGTCCACCAGGCCTGTGGATTCATCCGGTCGGAGGCGTCAGGCAGTACCAGCGCACCGCCCACCATCAACGGACCCAGCATGTCGAACACGGATAGATCGAAGCCTGGATCGGATAATCCAAATACACGACTGCCGGGATTCATGCGCAGGCGTGCGCAGACGTCGCGCAGTGTGTTGGCGACCGCACCGCGCCGCATCATTACCCCCTTGGGTGTGCCGCTGCTGCCTGAGGTGAACATCACATAGGCAAGCAGCGCAGGATCCGAAGCCATGGACATGGACGGGAGCGGTGCCCGTGGATCTTCCTGCGTCGGCACCGACAGTGTCCGTACGAGGGACAGCCTCGAACTCCACCCGGCGACCTCCTCATCGGCAAACACATGGTCGATGCCATAGCTGTCGATCACGTCAATCACGCGCGCGCGGGGCCAGCGCAACGACAGCGGTACGTAGGCGACACCTGCCATCTGCGTGGCGAGCACTGCAACCACATAGCGCCAGCCCGGCTCAAGATGAATCGCCACGCTGGAGGCATGGGGTGCGTCAGTCTTCAGGTCCAGTGCCACGCGCCGGGCGCGGGTCCACAGCTCGCCGTACGAGAGCGTCCTGTCGGCCGCGATAACGGCGGGAGCATCGGGTGATGCGCCGCAGTGCATGTCGATGTCCGCGAGGTAATCCTGAATGGACACGTCGGTCTGCCCGTCAGCCTGCCGACGGGCCTGCTGCGCCCGTGGCAGCTGCACCCCGCAGCCCTCTCCGAGCCCTTCGGTACCCGCCTGCGCGATCAACGCCTCGACCAGCGCCCGGTATGCGGCGAACATGTCGTCGACCATGCCGGCCGGAAATCGCTCGTCTACAACGTCCCAATGCAGCCGCAGCTTTCCGGCTTCGCCGACGACCTGATTATCAAGCCACACGCCGGCTGTTCGGGTGACGCGGTAGCGCTCGACAGAGCCCTCGGGAAACATGGCCGAGCCATCATCCCCTTGGGCGATGTAAGTGAATACGTAGCGCATCGCATCCACAACCCGCAATTGCGATTGCGTAGCGCGCGCCATGTCGATGCCATCGAACGCGCGATGGTCCAACCCGTCCTGCAGCCGAGCATGCAACGCACGGGCGAATTCGATAAAGGAGCTGGGGCGCTCACCGTCAATCTCCATCCAGAGCACTGAGGTGAAATCCCCGACCACACCATTGACCTCTGGATGCACGAACGGGCGATCGAACAAGGTCAGTGTCAGCGAGAATGCCTTCTTCAGCGACCAGCGTTGCAGTACCGCAGCGAACACAGCCAACAGCAAACTGCTCGCTTGAAGACCCGCACGCAGGGCCAACGACTCCAGCGCCTGTTTCTGCAAAGGGTCGAGTACCATATCGAGTCGTCGCACCGCCAGGGAGCCAGGCAGACGCCCACGAACCGGTAAGTCCGGTGCGCCCGAGAAACAGCCCATGCGCTCGCTCCAATAATGCCGCGCCGCCTCTCGCGCGGCCGGGTTTTCATGGGCTCGCGTGTATTCGAGTACGTCGCGAAAGGAGATCGACAGAGGCGCTAGCTCGGTGGCCGGATTGGCGTAGAGCGTCCAGAGTTCACGAGCGATGATGCCCATGCTCCATGCATCCGCGTATAGCAGATCGAGCTTCACGGCGAGCATGGCCTCGCCGTCGGGCAGTCGGAACACCTGCAGCAGGAACGGCTCGTCGCGGTTGCCAAAAGGCGTGAAGGCATGCTGCTCGCGCCACCGCAGCAATACCGCTTCACGGGTCTGCGGCGCCAGTTCCGACAGGTCATGGCATTCAATGTGGTAGACACCTGCATCGCGCACCGACAGCAGGCCGCTCGCATCGAGGCGCGCGCGCAGCATGCCATGACGCTCGATCAGGCGATTCCATGCGGCCTCAAGCCGATGCGTTTCGAGTCGCGGGATCACCCATTCCTGATAGATATGGGTGCTTCCACCCTCCGGTCCCTCTCGGTGCCGTGCGACCCAATAAGCCTGCTGCAGCGCAGTCGGCAGGAAAGGCTGCGATTGCATCCCGGGATCGGATTCGATCTTCCCGTTCTCGATCGGCGCAATGCCACGCTGGGCCTCGATCAATCGGGCCTGTGCACGCAATTGACCGGTTGCCTGCAATTGCGCGATGCTCAGGCGGCAGCCGAACGCTCTTTCGATGGTGCCTGCCAGTTGGAGCACCAGCAGCGAGTGCCCGCCCAGTTCATCGAAGTGGCTGTCAGCATGGACGCTCGCGCTCGGCAACAGCTCACGCCACAGTCCGGCCAACCGGTTCTCGATGTCGCCCTGGAGTTCGACGCGCACCATGTCCGACAACAAGATACCGGTGCCGGCGAGTGCAAGACGATCGATCTTGCCCGCCAGAGTCAGCGGCATACGCTCGACCAGCCACAGCCGGGCGGGCCGCTCTTCGGGCAGCAACTGCAAGCGCAACGCGGGCCATAGCTGCTTTGAATCGGCCTCGGCGCGGCACTGCACGAAGGCTGACAACCCGTCGGCGCTGTCGACCAGAGCCGCGCGCAACACAGGCGCCAGGCGCTCCAGGCGCGTTTCGAGATCGTCAAGATCAATACGCACCCCCCGTACTTTGATCTGTCGATCCGAGCGCCCCACGATTTCGAGCCCGCAACGTCCGTGTCGCGCGACATCACCGGTCCGGAACAGACGGGTATCGTTGGCGTCCAGCGGCCATGGGTTCGGCACAAAACGAATGGCGGTCAGCCCCGGCTGGTGCAAGTAGCCATGAGCCAGGGCCGGGCCACTGACGTAAAGCTCCCCCATACACCCGGGACGCACAGGCTGCAGGTTCTCGTCGAGCAGATGCAGACCCACGTTGCACAGCGCCTCCCCTGCTGGAACGACTGAAGGTTCGTCCGGGCGCGCCTGCCAATCACCGAGTTCGAAGACACTGACGTCGGCCGACACCTCCGAAGAGCCGTAGACGTTCAACCACCTGACGGCAGGCAACAGCGCACGTGCACGTTCCATCAACGCAACTTTCAACGGTTCCCCGCTGAGCGACACCTGCCGTAGTGCGAGCGCGTCACGCCCCGGGTCCGCCTTGATCCGAGCAAGGATAGGCTCCAGCAAAGTGGGGACGACAACGAGGTGAGTCACATGCCAACGCCACAACAGCTGGGCGATCCGTGCCGGGTCGCGGCTCTCGGCATCATCGGCGATGACCAGTGTCGCCCCCGCGCACAAGGGGCCAAAGTTCTCCCAGAACACATCGACAAAGCTCGCAGGCGTACGCGACAGCAAGACATCGCCCGGGTGGAGCGGATGATTGCGCAATTGCCAGGCCAGACGGTTCGCCAGCCCCTTGCACGTATTGAGCACCCCTTTGGGCGTCCCCATGCTGCCTGAAGTGAAAATCAGGTAAGCAGGTAGATTGGCCGATGGTGCCCAGGGACCGATCGGCAGGTCATCGGGCCAGGTCGCAGTTTCGACGTTGGTGATTACCGGCCCGCGCCAATCGGACAGGCGTTCTTCGCTGATCGCCGTGTCCGTGATGACAAATCGTGGTCGCCCCTGCCGTAGCATCATCTGGACTCGACCTTCAGGCAGGTACGGATCAATCGGGAGGATCGTCGCGCAGGCTTTCAACACCCCGAGCATCGCCACGACCCAGCGGAACGAGCGCGGCAGCAAAACCGCCACCGTCATGCCGGGCTTGCAGCCTTTGCGCTGTAATTCCAGAGCGACGCACTCCACCGCCCTCGAAAGCTCGCGGTAAGAAAACGCCTGCTGCGCCTCGCGCACAGCGATGCGATCCGCGTGGGCTTGCCATGCCTCCTGGAACAGCTCGCCCAATTCAGGAATGGTTTCGGTGCAACGCAGCGCGCCGTCATTGCTCGATGGCGCGCCAATCGACATCACATCCGCGCTGGTATCGCGCGCGAAAGCCTCTAGCACGCTGTCGAACAGTGCGGCGACCGCCTGCGCATCGGCTTCATCGACGCGCACGCTGTCGAAAGCGATATACAACTGGTAAACACCCGCACCGGAGCAGTCAACCCACAACTTGAACGGATAGTGGGTTTTTTCTTCGCCCGCATACCTCTTCAAACGCAAGGATTTACCGAGGCTTCCTCGTTCCGCTATCTCATGTAGCTTGCGAAACTGGGTGTAGTTGAAGCAGTTGTCGAACAAGGGCACGGACCAGTCACGCTGGATCTCGCTCAGCGGCAGATGCCGATGGACAATGGTTTGTGCTTCCGCCTGGGCGACCCCTGAAAGGTAGTGACGCACCGACATGGCGGTGAGTACCTGCCGGAACGGCAACATGTTCAGGTGCAACCCCAGAACTTCGCTCCCGCCGTCGGTTTCGAGGCGGGTGTGCGTTTCGAGGCCAGTCGTCACCTCGTTCGTACCACACCAGAGCGAAAGCGCTCGCAGATAGCTGGCCAGCAGCACCACTTTCGGCGTGGTGGCACAGCTATTGGCAAGGGCATCGACATGCCGTGCAGCCCCGAATGGCATCTCACGAATCGTGATCTCGGGCCCGCGGCACGCCGCACCGGCTATCCCGCGCGTGAGCGTCGAAGGCACGCAACCCTGCAGACGCTCCCGCCAAAAACCATGCTCTTGACCCGCGGCTATGACCTTACGCTCATGGCGCACATGGTCATGAAACGACAACGAAGGGGCTGGCAGCGACGACGGCACCTGCCCGTCCAGCAGCCCTCCGTAACCGATAAGCAGTTCTGCAAGCAGCGAAGTGGCGCTCCAGCCATCCAGCAAGGCATCGTCGAGCAGTAATACCAAATGCAGCACGTCAGCGTCGGGCAGCGCGAACAGATACGCGGCCCGGCCTACAGGGCAACTGGATTTCAGGTCGACTTCCTCTGCCCACTGACGCACGCTGCGGCCAGACAGATCACCTATGGCCATGGGGGCTTCGACATGGGCATGGACGATCTGCAGCGGCTCGCGAAATTGCGTCAATTCAACCCGTGACCGCAGTACCGGATGCCGTTGCACGCAGTTCGACCAAGCCTGCCTCAACAACGTCTCATCGAGTGGTCCCTCGACATCCACCCAAAGCAGGTCGCGATAAATGGACTGCTCTGCGTACCGTGAGCGGTAGTAAACGATGCCTTTTTGCAGCTCGGACAATGGGAAAGCATCGACTACATCTTCGGCAATGCGGATGCGATCATCGTCATGCAATAAAGAGAACGGTTCTGCGCGTGACACGGCTTCGCTGTGGGCCGCGTTCCAATCCACCTTCTGCGCAAGCTCCGCCAGGGTCTTTGTCTCGTAGAGCAAATCCAGGGAAAGTTGAATCCCCTCCTTGCGAGCATTTTCAATCAATAGCAGGCCACTCAGCGAGTCGCCCCCCAATGAAAAGTAGTTGTCCTGTGCCGCGACTTGATCGTAGCCAAGGTTGGTCGCGACCAGTCGACACAGCAACGCTTCACGTGCGTCGGTGTCCTGCAAGGCCGGCTTGGCCTCGTTAGTCGGTTGTGTGGCGATGCTGCGATAGCGGCAGGCCAGCGCCTCGCTGAAGCGCTCGAGTTCGGGCAAGCTTGTCGATGTGAGCATCACGGCATCGAGCGCGCAATGGTCCAGCAGACGTTCGAGCTGATCGAGCGCCGTCGCCACGGGCAGGCCGCGGGACAACGCCTCGTCCGTTACGGCGCGCGCCCGCAGAAGATGGGCATCGAGCGGGGTAAACGTGACACCCGACATCAACAGCAACACTGCATTGTGCTCATCCGTGATACAGACATCCGCTACCCGCAGCGATGCCGAGGTCTCTCGCACGCACACATAACTGAAGCGGGCCGCCGCGAGCGAGACACTCGCCTGCACACGCTCGAAGGCCACGGGCACCGCGAATGCTCCGGCCTCCATTTGTATCGGCAACAGCGCCACATCCATCACGGCGGGATGCCAGGGCCATTCTCCAAAATCCTGCGCCAGCTGGTCTGTTTGCAGGACCACACGATAGACATTGCCGCAGCGGCTGACGTCTTCGAGGCAACGCCAACGCTCCCCCACCTGCAACCGAGCGGGCACCGAGAACGTACAGGGCTGGGCCTGGGTCGCACAAAACGCCCGAACAAAAGAAGGACAAGTCATTGCCATGACGACATCGAGCGCGCCACCGGGTGTCGCTGTACTGAGCACCACGCCGCTTGAATCGCGGATTTGGACGTCGGTCCCCGCGCAGACGTGCTCTGGCACGCATAGGTGCATGTCCGCCCCCTCGCGCACCAAAGCCGGATTCAGCAACCTGACGTCAACCAGCACACGGGGCAAACCGGCGGCGTCGGCTATTCGCAGGAGCAAGGAGATGTGTGCGGTGCCAGGCAATAGCGCTACACCGTCGACACGGTGCTCGCTCAACAACCAGGAGTGGGCTGGCAGCGTGATGAAGGTGGTGGACTCGTGCCCATCGATGGACGACACCGATGAGTGCACCGCGTCAATCGAGCGCCGTGCCATGCCGGTGTCCAGCCAGGTATCCCAGGCAATCGAGAGCGTGCGCCAGGGCAATGTGCCGGATTGTGCCAGCGCATCCAGATAGGCATTCGCCGAACAATATTCGGCCTGTCCGGGGCCGCCAACCCAGCCGTTGATCGAGCTGAAGAACACCACGAAGTCCAGGGGCACCTCGCTGAACACCCGGGACAACGCCTGTGCGCCGGTGACCTTGGCGGCGCATCGCCGCTGAGCCATTTCGATGTCCTTCGTGCGCAGGCCACCGGCGCCGGCGACACCGGCGCAATGGAAAACCCCCTGAATGTCCTGGAGAGAAATACCTGTATTTTGCGCGATGGATTTAAGCTGGGTGTCGCTTGCCACGTCGGCCTGAACATAGAGGATCGACGTGAATCTCGCCTGAAAGTCGCCCCAGTCCTCCACCGACTCGATTGGACGACGTCCGCACACGATCACGCGCGCGCCGTAATGGGTGCTCAACCACGCGGCAAGCGCCCGCCCAACCCCGCCCGCACCGCCCGTGACCAGATAGGTACCGCCTGTGCGAAGCACCGGTGCGCTCGCGGAGTGCGCAGGCGGTTGGACGATCGAGGAAACGTGCGGCACGAAAATCCGTTCGCCACGCAACGCATAGGCGGCAAACGATCCGGCCATCGGGTCGCCAACTGACTCGGTGGCGATCAACGTGAGCAACGTCGACCATGCATCCACGTCGCGTTGCCGCACGCCTGCGCGGACGTCATACACCCGACAGCCCAAGCCTGTCACTTCCTGCGCAAGCACGCGCGCAGGCCCCCAAATAGCCAGATGGGCTGGCGACGGTGCCACACCGCCAGCGTCAAACAACCCGGCCGTGACCCAGTGAACCCCGACTGGCGGCCAACTCCCGTTGCGCGCACGTGCAATCCCACCGCCGAAACCGAGCGCACAGGCAAGCGTTACGTCGAATGCCGCGGGCATGCCCTCCAGGGCACCCAGGTAGATAATCGTCGAAGGAGGCTGATGCACACGACGCCTCCAGGCGCGATCCCACTGTGCATTGTCTGTAAAGTCAAAGCGGTCGAATACCGGGTGTGCCAGCGTGCCCGTGATTTTCGCCCCGGCATGCAACCAGAGCTCGACTTGGCCGTGAGTACTGAGGCGGCGCAGCAGTTCTGCGGGAGGCGCCACTTCGGCGACCAGGAGAATGCTGCCGAGCGTGCCCTCCGAAGGGTGGCGTCGCTGAGCCTCGGCGCTCCATTGCAGATGGTTGATACGTACGCCTGAGTCGTCTTCGCGCGGCGTTCGCCCTGACGATCGGTATTCGAGGTGCGCTCGCTGAAACGGGTGGCCTGCCGCCCCCCAACCCGTTTCCAGAGGATTCCCGCCATGCTCGTGCTTGCGCGCTTCGAGCCGAGGGGTTTGCTGGACAACCACGTGCGCGTTGGTGCCACCGATACCGAACGAGCTGACGCCCGCATACCGGAGTCGCTCGCAGTCAGCCCAAGACATCGGCCGGTGACAAATGGAAAATCTCGAGCCAGGTCGCGTCGCCGTTTGCGCAGTGGCATGCAAGGTCGCTGGCCACTGGCGATGAAACAAGCTGAGCGCCACCTTGATCAGGCCCGCGATGCCCGCCGCATTGTCGGTATGCCCAAGGTTACCTTTGACAGCCCCCAACAGGCAGGTTGAGGTCCTGGAACCGGGCGTTTCGAACGCTTGCTCCAGGGCCTGCAGCTCGATGCTGTCGCCGACGGTCGTCCCAGTGCCATGTGCCTCTACATAATCGACCGTCTCTCCCGTCATGCCGGCGACGGCATGGGCCATGCGGATCACGTCGACCTGTCCACGCATGCCTGGAGCCGTGAAACCGACCTTGTCGGCTCCATCGTTGTTGATGGCGGAACCACGTATTACCGCATAGATTCGATCACCTGCACGCTGCGCATCCTCGTACCGGCGCAGCAAGACCACCCCGACACCGTCGGTGAAGACCGTACCCGTCGCATCGGGACTGAAAGGCCGGCAAACGCCATCCTGGGCCTCAACGCTTTCAGCATGGTGACGATAGCCGTGGCCCAGCGGGAAGTGCACGCTTGCGCCGCCGGCCAGCGCCATTTCGCAATCACCGTCGAGAATGGCCTGGCAGGCAAGGTGAACGGCCACCAACGAGGTGGAACACGCCGTTTGCACGGTAACGGCCGGCCCGGTCAAACCGAGTTTGTACGCGACCCTGGAGGTCAGCGTGTCCTTATCGTTCGCCAGGCCGGCGCGCCAGCGGTCCGGACCTTGCCATGACTTGGAGTCGGCGTGCACATGGGTTAGCAGATAGGTGTTGAAACCAGACCCGGCGTAGACGCCGATGCGCTCATCCGCCGAACGCTGGCCAATCGCATCCTCGCGTGCGTGCCAACAAGCCTCGAGAAAGACGCGGTGCTGCGGATCGATCAGGGCAGCCTCTTGGGGTGCGTAACCGAAGAAGCCGGCATCGAAACCCAAGGCATCTTCAAGGCTGCCATTCGCTTTCACATAGGCGTGATCGAGCAATGTGTCGGATGGCACGCCGGCCGCCAGCAAGGCTTCGTCCGATAGCATGCGCACACCGCAGCGTTGCTCGAGCAGCATCTGCCAGAACGCTTGAAGGCCGGCGGCACCAGAAAAACGACAAGCCATGCCAACAATTGCGATGGCACCCTTATCGTCAAGTGAATCGTCGTCCCTGGCACTCACCATTCCCCACCCTTCTGAAATCCTTTCCCTGGCAGTTCAGCGCAACATTGCCCCCGCACAAGCGGGACGGCATGCTGTCATTTCAATACGACATTATCCTATTCCAAATGATAACGATAATGGTAATTGCATGACGACTCCGTCTTAAAGATACTCCGATCCACCTCTTGTACGGAAGGACGTGATGATCCATGCTTTGCCCTGTGACACACACGCAAGCTTGGGTCTGATCTGAGCAACGAGCGGCACGCCAATGCGAATTCTTGGATCAAATGGAATGGTTCAACTGAAGACTGATAGTCGGTCAAGCACTTCTTCGAGCGCTTCCCGACTCAGCTTATCTTCTCTTCGTTCAAGGAAAATACCATGACAGCCAGAATGTCTCGGTTGATTATCTATGTGCGGGATGTCGCGCTGCTCAAGGCTTTTTACCAGCAGCACTTCGGGCTTTCCATCATCACCGAGGAAATCGAGAACGAGTGGGTCGTCTTCGATGCGGGCGGCGTGGAGCTGGCGCTGCACCTCGTCGGCCCCGCCTTTCGCACGCCGCCCTCGCAAGACCATTGCGGGCCCAATACGAAGATCGTCTTCACAGTCCCTGCCAATCTGGAAAAACATCGGGAGACGCTTGCCGCCGCCGGTGTTGCCGTGCAGGCGCTCAAGCGCTATGACGGATTCGCCTATTCGATGTACGACGGCGCCGACCCCGAGGGCAACATCTTTCAAGTCATGCAGCTCGACTGAATGAACGTACTGGCGGCAGACAGAAGCTGCACGCTCCAGGTCGTCAGCGACCGCCTCAGCTAGGTATGGCGATACCGGACATGCACACCGAAGCGCTGGATGCGCGCACCGTGGAAACATTACCCCTGACCCTGGGGCAACGCCGGCTTTGGGGGCTGACGCAACGGTATCCGCTTGATCCCGCCTATCACCATCTCAGTGCGTTACGGCTATCGGGCCCACTCGACGAGACAGCGCTTGCGGTCTGCCTGCGGCAGGCCATGGCTCGGCACGACAGTCTGCGCATGCGTTTCCCCTGCGTAGACGGCAAGCCGGTCGCACGCATAGAACCCAACGCCGAGCTGGCATGGCAGCGGCATGACCTGAGCGCGCTGGGCGTCCGCGCGCGGCAGTTCGCCGTGACACGGTGCGCTCGGCAGGAAGCGCGCCGTCCTTTCGATCTTGAGCATGGCCCACTGATGCGAGCCAGCCTGCTCACGCTGGAACCGGGAAACGCCATCCTGCTGCTGGTTTTCCACCACATGGTGATGGACGGTTGGTCGTTGGGCATCCTGATTACAGAGATCGCGGCCGCCTATGTCGCATACACTTCGGGCGAAACCGGATCGCCACAGGCTACGCCAGCAGCACCACCCTATCGCATCGGCGACTATGTCGCTGACGCATTGGATGCGACGAGACAGCCCGCCTATCTGGCATCGCTGGCCTATTGGAAGAAGCATCTGGACGGGCTACGGTGGACACGTCTTCCGTCCAACGGCGAGGCGTACCGTCTTCGGCCGCAGTCGCGGCGCGGACGCACGCTCAAGCACCGCTTCGACGGCATCATGGCCTCGCTCGATGCCTCGGCCCGCGCACTGCGCGTCACGCGCTACCAACTGATGCTCGCCGCATTCCTGCGATTTCTTGCGTGCCGCAGCGGCGACAACGACATCGCCATTGCCACCCTGCTCGCCAACCGCAACGAACGACAGCGGCAACGCCTTGTCGGCTATCTCGCCAATACCGTGATCGTGCGCCACCGCTGCGCAGCGGATGAAACGGTAGCCGACTTCGTCACAAGCGTCGTGGCGACTTTGCGCGACCTGATGCGCCACGGCGAGGTGTCGCTCTACAGCATCGCCCACGAAGCGCCGCAAACGGTCAGTGAGTCGCCGTCAATATTGTTCGCACTGCAGAACAATCCGCTGCCACCCTTGCAACTTGGCGAAGTGGAAATGGCCATGCTGGATGTGGACACTGGCATCGCTAAATTCGATCTGAGCGTCTATCTCGCCGAAGATTCCGACGGCATCGACCTCTGGATCGAGTACGACAGCGGACTCTACAACGAGGCGGCCATCGAATCGTTCGCCGAGGGCCTGGGCAGTATGCTCATACAGCTATGCCAAGCACTTGACGACCCGACCACCCCCATCGGCCAACTGATGCCCGACAACGTGCCTCTGGCCGTGCTCGAAGGACCGGGTCCGAGTGCGGGCGACTGCGCATCGCCACTGGATGCACTGCTTGATCAGGCCACACTAAGGCCCGATGACCTGGCACTGGACGCTGGTAACGGGACGACGCTTACGTTCTCGCAGATGCTTGGCGGCATCCGAGCGATCGCGATCGGTCTCGATCGCCTGGGCGCCCGCCCAGGTGATCGGGTCGTCATCCTGGGCGACCGCAACCAGGCGACACTGTGCGCAATCTGGGCTTGCCTCGCGCGCGGCCTGACGTACGTGCCACTGGCGCCAGACCTCCCTCCCGCCAAGCTGAGATTCATTCTCGACGACGCGGCGGCCCATTGGCGGCTTGCCGATGACACGGCCCGAAATCTTCCAGGCGAATGGCAAGATCTCTCGCTCTGGCTGGCCGACGCCTACTCATTGCCACCGTATGACTCGGCTCCACTGCCTCTTGACGCCGGCCTGCCGGCCTACCTGCTTTATACCTCCGGCTCAACGGGAAACCCCAAGGGCGTACTCGTGACACGTGGTAATCTGGAGGCCTTCTGCAGCGCGATGGACCAGCTCGTGCCACGCACGTCCTGCGATGTGTGGCTTGCGGTTTCCAGCCTTTCCTTCGATATCTCGATCCTGGAACTGCTGTGGTCCATGAGCCGCGGCTTCCTGGTCAGGATCGGATCGCTCGCCGAGCTGTGCAATGCTCCACCGCACTCCATACCCGACGGAACAGGTCCATTGCCCGCACTGGGCCTGTTCTATTTTGGCTCGACCGACGACTACACGCCGTCCGATCATCTGGCGCTGCTACAGCAGACCGCACAGTGGGGCGACCGCAACGGTTTCGACACCCTGTGGACACCGGAACGACACTTCACCGCATTTGGAGGCTTCTTCTCCAATCCCGCGCTGACAGCCACCCACCTTGCCGCCCTGACGCAGCGTATCGCGATCCGGGCGGGCAGCGTGATAGGGCCGCTGCAGCATACTGTCCGACTGGCCGAGGACTGGGCCGCGGTTTCCCGTTTTTCAGGCGGTCGCGCGGGCCTCTCGCTCGCATCCGGGTGGAACCCGGCCGACTTCGTTCTCGCCCACCGCCCTATTTCGCAACGCGCGGATACGCGCTTTGAACAATTGCACGATTTACGCAGGTTATGGAAAAGCCAATCGGTCCCGTTCCATGATCCCGAGGGCCGCTACTTCGAAGCCCGCATTGCGCTAGCGCCACTGGCCGACATCCCGCTGTCGATGACGGTATCGAACCGCCCCGATCAGTTCGAGGCGGCGGCCGAACAAGGCCTGGATGTCCTTACACACCTGCTGGAGCAGGACATTGAGCAACTGGCCCGCAATATCGAATGCTACCGGCGGGCATGGCACGCGTTCCACGGCGATGACGGACCACCAGGTCGGGTCGTACTGATGCTGCACACGTATGTTGGCGTGAACGACGCCGAGGCTGTCGCGGTGGCGCAACCGCTGCTTGCACGCTACCTCGCCGGCGCACGTGATGCACTGCGCAGTCTGGCTCCCGACCTGGAGGTGCACGCACAAGACCCACTGATCGAGACCGCCACACGGCGACTCATCGCCGACCGGAGTCTGGTCTGCGGCCCATGCACGGCCATGCAGCGATTGCAGCGTCTGCATCGCCTTGGCGTGGACGAGGTGGCCTGCCTGATCGATTTCGGACTACCCCTCGACGTCGTCAACACCGGCCTGGAGCAACTCGCGGCGGCGCGCAACGCGAACCACCATCCGCCTACAGACCTTGCGCCAAGCCCGCCAGCAACGCATCTGCAATGCACACCGTCAGCCGCCCGGCTGCTGCTTCAACGTGGCGGGCGGTTGCCGCCCGCTCTTGAGCGGCTGGCCTTCTGGGCAGTCGGCGGCGAAGCGTTGGACGATGGTCTGTTACGGCAAATGCGCATGGCTTGCAATGCCCCATTGGCAAACCTCTATGGCCCCACCGAAGCAACAATCTGGGCCACCTGTGCCAGCATTGCCGCGCGGCGCAGCGGCCCGGTGAGCATCGGCACGCCTTTGGTTGGCGTCCAGGTCTACGTACTGGATGACAGGCTCTGCCCGGTACCCCATGGTGTCGAAGGTCAGGTGTACATTGCCGGCGTCGGCATCGCACAGGGCTATTGGCGCAAGCCGGTACAGACCGCGACGTCCTTTGTCCCCGATCCTTTCGGACCGGTAGGCGGCAGGCTCTACGCCACCGGCGACCGTGCCCGCATCGATACTGCCGGCCAACTGGTGTTCATGGGACGTCAAGACACGCAATTCAAGATCAACGGGCACCGAGTCGAACTGTCGGCGATGCGCGATGCGCTCGTACGGCATACGGCGATCACCGATGCGTACGTACTCGCATGCAGACTGGACGGGACGCAAGCGGCGCCGACCATCGCCGCCTTCGTGGTACCCCGCGGCGAAGTCGACGACACGCTCGACCAGAGGTTACTGGCCCACCTGGCAGACCAATGGGAGGTCGGCACCCTGCCCCGCGACATCATCTGCATTCCCGAAATCCCGTTGACGTCGAGCCAGAAAGTGGATGCCCTGCGACTCGAAGCGCTCCTGCGTGAAGTGCGGGCCCAGGAGATGTCTTCTCGGCACCCTGTATTAGCCAGTGCGGCTGAACGCGCAGGCTTCGAAACGCTGCTCGGCCTGTGGCACGAGGCTCTACCCCGGTTCGATGGCCATGGGAACTTCCATGACGCCGGCGGTAATTCGCTGATCGCCTTGCAACTGTTGGGACGGGCCAATGCGCACTTCGGCGTCGAAATCACGCTGCGCGATTTTTATAGTGCGCCCACGCTCGCTGGCCACTACCGCGCGCTGCATGCAGCCAAGGCCGGTCCACAGGGAACGGCGTTGGTGCGCGTTCCTCGCGAGAAGGAATATCCGGTCTCATCCGCACAGCGGGCGATGCTGATCCTGCATGACCGTGGCGAAACACAGGCCTACCACGATCACATCGTATTGACTATCCAAGGCCCCCTCTCGGCCCACGCCTTGAAACAGGCCTTCGAAGCACTCTTGCAGCGCCACCGCATTTTCACTACGGCATACCGCTTCCAGCAAGGCGACTACCTGCAGCGTTGGCGTGAGGACATCGCTGCGGATTTCCGTACCGCAGTGATAAATGACGAACCGATGGAGCCCTTGCTGCGAGCCTTCGCCGACGAAGCCTTTGACCTCGAAAGCGGTCGGGTCATCCGCGCATTGCTGCTGCGTACGCAAGCCAATGCACACAGTTTCTGTCTTGTCTTGCACCATATCGTCAGCGATGGCACGACCTTGCGTCTGGTGCTGGGCGAATTGCTGCGGGACTACAGACGTATCCAGGCGGGAGAAAAGATCCAACCGACTGAGGCGAAGTGGCAATACGTGGACTTCTCCGACTGGCAGTCCCGACATCTGGCTGCACGCCGTGAGGTCCTGGCCGCCTTCTGGCACGAACAGGCGATCCACTGCCGCGCCGCATCTGACGACGATGTCCCTGCCAAAACGTTGCCGCGGAACGCGCCGCCGGCGGGTCATATGCGCATCTCCATTGCGGGCGCGCCAGCCCAGGTGGTCGACCTCCTGACCGCACGCCACCGTGTCGGCGAGCTGAGTGTATTGATCGCCGCGTTGTGCCTGGCGATGGAGGACCCCACCACCCACCGGCCGGTGACCGTCGCCACTGACGCGCGCAACCGTGAGCGCCCCGAATTCGAGCAGGTCGCCGGGATGATGGTGAATCAATTGATACTGCCGATTCGCCTGCCTGACAGGGGTGACGTCGATGACATGATTCAAGCCTGCCAGCGCCAATTGACCGATGCGTTCAGCCATCAGGCATATCCCTACGAATGGTTCGTGGCGGCGTGGCGCAAGTCGAGGCAGACCCATCTGCCGCCACACTTCGATGTGAAATTCGTTCTCAACGATAAGCGCGCGCCCTTCGAAGATGAATCCATGCTTGTCATCCATGAGCAGGTGCTCCCACCCAGCGTGGCCAAATTTGACATCCTGATCAATCTGCAGCGCGATGCAGACAGCTACTCAGGCAGCCTGGCATTCAATACAGCTCGCCATTCAGAGCAAGCCATGCAGCGGCTTTGGGATGATTTCGTCACGGTACTCGCGCGGCTTGCACGAATGGATGATATCCAAGAGGAACGGCTGGCACTGGTCGCGAGGCGAGCCGAACGCTTGGAACCGAGGAATGACGCGATGGGCATCGCACCGGCGGTACGGGCGCCATCGCCAGCACAAGCGAGCGCGCTGCTCGCGCAGCTGCAGAATGCGCGCCGCAAGCCGGCCGGGGCGTCGAGTGCAGCGCTGCATTTCATTGCGCCCGATGCGCACTGCCCGGTACCGCGTATCGAGCCACTTCGGCGCAACGTCTCGCTCGCCACGGCAGCGATCCAAGCACGCACGGAGTTGACTGCGCAGCTGCGGCGTTACGGCGCGGTGTTGGCCAAGGGTTTTGCAGGGCTTTGCGCACAAGAACTGGGCCGTCTGGCGACGGGGCTGTGCGGCGAACTTGTCAGCTACACGGAACGCTCCACGCCGCGTACGAGGCTCAGCGAAAATCTCTACAGCGCAACCGAGCACCCGGGACACCAGCGCATCGACCTGCACAACGAGAATTCCTACGCCCACCAATGGCCGGGCACGCTGTTCTTCTGGTGTGTATCCCCCGCGCCATCGGGCGGAGAAAATCTGCTCGCGGATTCGCGTGCAGTACTGGCCCGGTTGCCGCACACACTACGGGAAAGATTCGAAAAGCACGGCGTACTTTACCAGCGTGAACTCGGTCCGCCGTTGGGCATGCCATGGCAGTACGTGTTCCAGTGCGAGCAACGCGAAGAAGTCGATGCCATCTGCCGAGACGCAGGTTACCGGGTCAACTGGCATTCGGAAGCGAACCTGAGCCTGTCGCGCGTCGCCGACGCCGTCAGCAAGCACCCCGTCACGGGCGAGGCCTCTTGGTTCAACCATGCGCTGTTCTTCCACGAAACCAGCCTGGACAACGCGGTGCGCCGTTCAATCCGAGACTTGTACGGCGATGGCTACCTGCCAAACCGCTCTTTTTTCGGCGACGGCTCACCGATTGGAAATGACGAACTCACGCAGCTACGCGCCGCTTACGCACAATGCGAACGCCAGCTGCTGCTCGAAAAGGACGATGTCCTGATCGTCGACAACCTACTGATGGCGCACGGACGTTGCGCCTACGAGGGGACTCGCGATGTCAGGCTGATGATGGGGCAAACGATCCGCTAGCACGGAGCTTCAATGAACAATGTGATCGCCAATGATGTTAAGAGCGTTCTCGAAGACGTATCGCAGGGTTATCCGCTGTCGCCGCAACAACAAGCGACCTGGACGCGAGAACGGCAACCGCAACGCTACGTTGCCAGCCTGCAGCTGTGCGGAAAGTTGAACCGTGAGCGCTTGCTCGAGGCGTTCAACCACGTGGCGCAGCGATATGAAATTCTGCGCACGGTACTGCCTGTACCGGCAGAGGGAGCCGAGCCGGTACAACAGGTTTGCGCGCACGAGCCGCTTTCAGCCTTGCCGGAACACCTGCCGACGCTCGCGCAGCAGCCCTTCTGTATCGCCATGCGCGACACGGATGGCGGCTGCGTGCTCGAACTGGGCGTCAGCGCCTGGAGCGTGGATCATTGGTCGATGACGAGCGTGCTCGACCGGCTCTCTGACAGTTATCTGAACGTGGCCCTGCCAGATTCAAGCCTCGTGCTCCAATACGCGGATTTGTCCGAGGGCTACCGTGGGCTGCTGTCTGACTCACAAGGCAGCCGCTACTGGGCAGGCAGAGGGATTGGCGCCCCCGACGAAGCGCCACCGGCCACCCCCAGGGAAACCGAGCAAAGCGCCACACTGCACTGCGCCTCGGCAGCGAACGACACCTGGCTGTTCGCACGCTGGGTGTTGTTCCTGTCCCGTTGGACGCGCCATGGACGTGTCGTGACAGACTACCTGGCACCCGGCGCTCGCTTTACCCAGGAAGCCGATCTGATCGGCCCCATCGGCCGCATGCTTAGACTGGCGTTCAATGTCGATTGGACCATCGACTCCGAGAAGGCAACCGCCGCCATAGCCGAACAGACCGAGATGGATTTGTCATACACAGATCATTTCGATGGATCCACCGAGCACGCGAAAGGCGCTCCACGCTTCCTGTTCGTGCCGACCTGCGCACTCCCCCACGTTTTCGCCGGCATGGCCGTGGAAAAAGCCGTGCTTGCCCCGCCCCCATCAGCCGCCACGCTACAGCTTGAGGTGACCGCCCCCGGTAGGCTTCGCCTGACCGGGCGAGGCCTGCCCCCTGCACAATTCGAAGCCGTGATAAGCGATCTGAACCAGCTCTTTCGGTTTCCCGACCCTCAGGCGAACACCCACTTCGGCGCACGCCAGTGGAGTGCACTCACCCACGCCCCGTTGACCGGTGGCGCTGATATCGGCGCAGCGGTGGGCCGATGGGCATCTCAATACCCACAGCGGCCGGCACTGATTGGCCAGGATGCAACGTTATCGTATGCCGAGCTGGAGCACTCCATCCGCGCAGCCGCTGCTTCACTGCGTGCCCGCGGTGTCAGCCCAGGGCACACGGTGGCGCTGCAAACCCCGCGGGGGCCAGCCTGGATCATATGGTGGCTCGCCGTCTGGCGGGTGGGTGGTACGTTGCTGCCCCTCACGGCCGAATCTCCTCCCGAACGCACGGCCGACTGGTGCCGACGTGCGGGCGTTTACCTGCTTGTCTCAACCATCCAGAAACCCGAAATGGCCGCAGACCTGCCCCCCGTGCTGGTGCCGCCCCCACAACCAGCCCTGGCTTCGGACGACGATACCGGCAGCGCGTACGTCCCGCATCCGTCCGAGCCCGCCTACATCCTTTTCACTTCGGGCTCGACTGGAGCACCCAAGGCTTCGGCCATCAGCCACGGCGCACTGGCTGCCTATCTCGGCTGGGCAAGTCCACGCTACGCCAGCGACAAACGAGGCGGCACCCTGGTGCATTCAGAACTCGGCTTCGACTTCACCCAGACCTGCCTCTGGCTGCCACTGCTCGCAGGAGAAACGATCCGCTTCGCACCGGAGCCCCTATCGCTGGACAAGCTGTACAGCATGCTGCTGACCGAGCCCACCTTGTCGTTCATCAAGCTGACGCCAGCCCACCTGCAAGGCATCGCAGCGCTGGAGTCACTGGTGCCACGGCCACTGCGCTGGCCTGACCATGTAGTCGTCGGGGGCGCGGCGCTGTCCGGCGGCATGTTGCCCGGTTCGCTGTGCCGCTCGCCGTCAATCGTGCACAACGAATACGGACCGACGGAAGCGACGGTCGGTTGCTGCGTACACAGCGAACCTGCAGACGTGCTGTCACAGGGGCCCGTATCCATTGGCTCGGCAACACCGCAAACTGCGCTATTCGCTCTCGATGCACACTTGCGGCAGGTTGCGCCAGGCGAAGACGGCGAGCTTTATATCGCCGGTGCGCAACTGGCCATGGGCTACGTGGGCAACCCGCGCGAGACGGCCCAACGCTTCCTGCCCCATCCCCACGCGGATCACCCCGGAGAGCGAATCTATCGGACCGGGGACAGAGTACGGCGCACCGATCATTCCCATTATGTATTCCTCGGCCGACTCGACGACATGATCAAGCGCAACGGCGTGCGCATTGAGCCCGGTCATATCAGCGCACAGATGCTGCGACATCCTGCCGTCTCTGGTTGCCACACTTTCGCCCAGCAGGGCCCAGGCCAGATACAGCCGGCCATCATCTGTGCGGTCACCCTCAGCGCTGCGGTCGAGACGCGCTCGCTGCACGCCTGGCTGGCGACCCAATTACCGGCGCTCATGCTTCCCAACCGAATCATAACGATCGAAAAATTGCCGTGCACGCCACAGGGCAAGGTCGATGAACGGCAGTTGCTGGCCGGTCTCTGCCAAGAGAACAGCGCCGACAACGAACGCCTCGCCGAAGGGCTCGAGTCGAAACTGGGTGCCATCTGGAGCAAAGTCCTCGGCGTGCCGGACCTGGCTCCATCGAGCCATTTCTTCGCCGAGGGTGGCGACTCGATCCGTGCCATCACTGTTGCCGTGGAGGCGCGCAAGCAAGGGGTGATGCTCTCGGTGGAACACCTGTTCGAGCATCCGGTGTTGCGGGATCTTGCCGTGGCGGCGGCCGTCCTGGAGGTGTCGCACGTGCCGCCGCTCCCAGCCGCGGTACCGCACCACGATGCGCTGCCTCCCGGCATCGAAGATACGTTCCCGATCTCTTACCTGCAGATGGGCATGATCTTCCAGAATGAGCTGGACGGTCGCTACCACGACATCTTCAGCTACCGGCTCGGCATGCAACTGGACGAACACTGCCTGCTGGAGGCCGCGCGGCGTCTCGTCGCGCGACATCCGGGCCTGCGCACCAGCTTCGACATTGCCCGCGACGGCAGCGCCGTGCAGCACGTCTGGTCACAGGGCCCGGATGTGCTCCACTGCGAGGACCTGTCGACACGTTCGCCAGACGAGCAGCAGCGCACAATTGCACAATGGATAGACCTGGAGCGTGAACGCGGCTTCGACGTGCGTAAACTGCCATTGCTGCGCCTGCAGGTGCATCGACTGGATGACCAGACGATCCAATTCACCGTCAGTTTCCATCACGCGATCATGGATGGCTGGAGTGACCAACAGATCCATGCGGAGCTTTTCGCCGACTATCGTGCCCTGGTCGAGAAACGACAGGACACCATCGAGCCTCCGCCCGGACGGTACCGCGACTTCATCGCAGCCGAACTGGCCGCCCTGCACTCCCAACAGACGCGCGCTTTCTGGCGCGACTACCTGTCCGGCGCCAGCCCCACGCGGTTGGCACCGGTGGCTGTCGCAAGGTTGGAGACAGGAACACGGGATTCCCACTGGAACCATTCGGTGACCTTGCCGGAGCGACTCTGCACACAACTGCAGGCCGCGGCGCGCCAATCCAGCGAGCCCATGGCCGTACTGCTGAACGGTGCCCACCTGGTGGCACTGCGCCTGCTTACAGGCCATCGGGAGATCCTCTCCTGCAGCGTCGCCAACGTGCGTTTGGACGAGGAAGCCGCAGAGCGCACAGTCGGTCTCTACATCAACACCCTGCCGGTGCGCGCCACCATCGGCAACGAGACCTGGCGCACACTGGTCTGCCGTATCGGCCAACAACAGCGCGAGGCCTTCGGCTTCCGACGGCTGCCGTTCTCCGAGATCCAACGGGAAGCGGGTGTGGAACGGCTGTCCGAGTCGCTGTTCTATTTCACCAACTTCCACAACCGTATCCCGGCCACCTCCACGCTCGTGCAGCACGACCGATTCGCCCACGAAGTCACGAGCTTCCCATTGACCGCAAGCTTTAACATTGAGCCAACAACCGGCTTGATTTCCTACAACCTTGCCTTCGACGCACGTCGTTTCAGCCAGGCACGCGCGGACCAGGCTGCGCAGTGCTACCAAGCGGCCCTGGACGCGCTCGCCAACGACATCGACGCGCCGCTACCCACCCTGCACAAACTGCCGCAGTTGCGAAGCTCGGTGCTGATCGCCCGTGAGATGACCACCGCAAGCCAGGCGGCAAACGTGCTGGAGCTTTTCGACGAGCAAGTCCGACTTGGCCCCAACGCAACAGCCGTACGCGACAAGGACGGCATTCTCAGCTACCGAGAGCTGGGTCTGCGGTCCATGACACTGGCATCGGCATTTTCGGCGAGGGGAATGGGGCCTGGCAGTGTGGTGGGGATCATGCTGCCACGTACCGCTGACCTGCCCTTGGCGATACTTGGCGTGCTGCGGGCAGGCGCCTGCTTTGTCGTGCTGGATGCAGACGATCCACCGGCCCGCTTCGCCCACGTGCTCGCAGACACAGCACTTGTCGTTTGCAGCGAAGCCAGTGCCCACCTGATCCCCTCACAAGCCTGGGTAAGCCTGCGCACACTTGAAGAGCAGGCCCCATCGTCACCTGGGCCTTTGGGCATAAGGATTGATCCGGCGCTTCCCGCCTACCGCATGTACACATCCGGATCAACGGGTACGCCCAAGTGTGTCGAGATTAGCCATGCCAGCTATGCAAACGTACTCAGGCATTTCCGAGACCTGCTACGCACCAGGCCAGGTGACAGAGTCATGCTCACGTCCGCGCTCAGCTTCGACATCAGCCTGCTCGAACTTGGCCTTCCCCTCGCGAGCGGTGCGATGCTGCACGTGCTGACCCGTGAACAAGCGCTGGACCCCAACGCTTACCAGATGGCGGAACACACCACGGGCAATACCGTCATTCAAGCAACACCGTCACTTTGGTCCGCACTTCGCCTGCGAGGATGGCCGCGCACACCACGGAGCCAAGTGCTGGTGGGTGGAGAGGCGCTGCCCGCTCATCTCGGCAACTGGCTATGCGAGGTAGCAGACGAGGCATGGAACGTCTATGGCCCCACTGAAACCACCATCTGGTCGACGGCGGCACGCCTGGAACCGGACAAGCACACCATTGGCACGCCGATCGCAGCGACACGCTGCTACCTGCTGGATGACCAGTTGGATCCCGTACCACAAGGGAGCGTTGGCCTACTTTACATTGGTGGCGCTGGCGTAAGCCTGGGCTATGCAGGCGCACCAGCCATGACGGCGTTGACCTTCCTGCCCGATGAGGCCGGTGCGCGCATGTACTGTACTGGAGACAACGCCTTGCTCGATGAAACGGGCGCGCTGGTCTTTCTCGGGCGCAACGATCGTCAAATCAAGATCGCCGGACACCGGCTGGAGTTGGAGGAAGTGGAGGCGCGGCTATTGGCCCATCCGGACATCGCCGAAGCCGTCGTGGTCCAGCATCCGGCACTCGACGAGCGGCTGGTGGCTTATCTCGTGAGCCACGGCGGCGAGGACAACATCCCGGATCTCGAGCTGCGGAACTGGTTGTCCGCACATCTGCCGCCCTATGCGCTACCGCGCGCCTACCTATGGTTGAAGGAGCTGCCGCGCACCCTCAACGGCAAACTCGACCGCCGTGCGCTGCCTGCGCCGTCCCAGGGGCGACCGACCCTGAGCGCGCGTTATGCCGCGCCTGAAAACCCGCTCGAGCAGGTGCTGCAACGTATCTGGTGCAAGGTCCTGAAGGTCGATCAAATCGGCGTGGACGACAGTTTCATTGAGCTGGGCGGCTATTCGCTGACGTCCATCCGCATCATTGCGCAAGTCCGCGAGTTGTTCGATGTACAAATCGGTGCATCGGCACTCTTCAAAACACCGACCATCCGCCAACTCGCGCAACAGTTACAGGACGACGCTCCAGCGTCAGCACAGCTCGAGGCCAAGGCCGAGATTCTTCTTTCCATTCTCTGAGTCTTCCAACCGAACATGACCACATCATTGCACTTCAGTCGCCGTACCTTTCTCGCCTCGATCCTCGGCAGCATCGCGGCCAACTTTGCCTATGCCAGCACGCCGCTCACGGGTGCCGGCATGCGGGTGGGAATTGTCGGTGCCGGCGTCAGCGGCCTGATGGCCGCGCGCTACTTGCTGGAGCTCATGCCCAACGTAAACATCACCGTGTTGGAAAGCGGTCGGGACTACCACGCTTGCTTCAAGTCGAACGAGGCCCTGGCGGGCCTGCGGCCCGAAAGTGACTTGCGCTTCGATTATGCGAACTGGGCGAACCGCGTGCGCTGGATTCAGGACAAGGTCACTGGCATCGAACCTGGCAAGATACTCACGCAGCGCAATGGCACGCAGGCCTTCGATAAAATCATCATCGCCACCGGTGTGCAGTTCCGCTACGAGGAGATCGAGGGCTTATCCGAAGAGAATTCCCTGAAGGTTCCCCACGCCTGGGGCGGCGAGCCGCAGTTTACGGCCCTCAAGTCACAGCTCAGCAACATCCCGGACAACGGCGTGGTCGTGATCACGCCGCCTGCCGGCACTTATAAGTGCCCACCCGGTCCCTATGAACGTGCGAGTCTCGTGGCGCACTATCTGCGCACCCACAAGCCCAAGGCAAAACTCATCATCGCGGACGCCAACGAGAGTTTCTCCAAGCAGCCGCTCTTCCAGCAGGGCTGGGAGCGTCTCTACGGCTTCGGCACGTCGAACAGCCTGATCGAACGGATCAGTGGCGCCCATGGCGGCAAAGTTGTCAGCGTCGATGTGCAGCGCAGACACGTTAAGCTCGAAAGCGGCGACACCATTGCCGCCGACATTTGCAACCTGATCCCACCCCAGCATGCAGGGACCATGCTGACACGCTCAAACCTGACAAATGAGAGCGGATGGTGCCCAGTGGACAAGGCCACCATGGAGTCGACACTGATGAAGCACGTGTACGTTGTCGGCGACGCTTGCGATGCCGCAACCATGCCGAAATCCGCTTTCTCTGCGACGTCCCAAGCCAAAGTCTGCGCATTTGCAATCGCGACCGAAGCCGCGGGCAATCCATCGCCATCCCCCCATTACATGAACGCTTGCTTCAGCCTGCTGGAGCCCGGCTACGGCATCTCGATCGCCCACCAATACGGGCTGGACAGGTCCAACAATCGTATTATCCAGATGTCTGGAGGGCTGACGGCGCTAGAGGCGTCGCAGGATGACCTGTCACGGGAAGCGTTGTTTTCCGAGGACTGGTTTCAAACGCTCACGCGACAGCTATTTGGCCCCGGTGATCCGTTGGTCTAGAAAGTCTCAGGGTTGCCAGGGACAACACTTCTGATGTTGAAAGTGCCCGCGCTCGCCTGCTGCCGGAACAACTGATTGTCCAGGCCGACGGCGCAGCGCTGGGCTGCCCCCGGCACCTTCCACTCCGCAGCGGATGCGATGCACGGTTTTCTCATCGATCGCCTCCCTGTCAGATCCTGTAATAAATAGTCTCGTATGAAGTACTGGAAACCGTTGTAGGATTTCTTCCCCAATCATTTCCAGGTCTGTATGAACACCCTCCAGGAACCTCCCAGTCGCCTTTCAAAGAATCGTTTTCTCTCCTGCGCTCCAGCGGCCTGCATACGCTCGTTGCAGCCCCCTTCCCTCGCATTGACCGTCCGAGGGAGCGAATAATCCATGGAATGGATCGTTGACCCTACGGCATGGCTGGGCCTGCTGACGTTGATCGTGCTGGAGCTGGTGCTCGGCATCGATAACCTGGTATTCATCGCCATCCTGGCCGACAAACTTCCGCCCGAGCAGCGCGACCGTGCCCGTATCATCGGCCTGTCCCTGGCGTTGTTGATGCGCCTTGGCCTCCTCGCCAGCATCTCCTGGATGGTGACGTTGACCAACCCGCTGTTCGAGGTCTTCGGCAAGACGTTCTCGGGCCGGGATTTGATCATGCTGTTCGGTGGTGTGTTCCTGTTGTTCAAGGCGACCATGGAGTTGCATGAGCGACTCGAGGGCCACGTGGCGCAACGTTCCGGCAATGCCGCCTATGCGATGTTCTGGCCTATCGTTGCGCAGATTGTGGTGCTCGACGCGGTCTTTTCCCTGGATGCGGTGATCACGGCCGTGGGGATGGTGGAGCACCTGTCGGTCATGATGATCGCGGTGATGTTCTCGATCGGCTTGATGATGGTCGCGAGCAAGCCGCTGACAAAATTCGTCAACGGCCACCCTACCGTCATCATGCTGTGCTTGGGCTTCCTGATGATGATCGGCTTCAGCCTCACGGCTGAAGGCCTGGGCTTCCACATTCCGAAAGGCTACTTGTACGCCGCGATTGGTTTCTCGATCCTGATCGAACTGTTCAACCAGTTGGCGCGCTCGCGCCGCAAGAAAAGCCTGCAAGGTCTTCGACCGATGCGCGAGCGTACCGCCCATGCGGTGTTGCGCCTGCTGGGTGGCCAAAAGCTGGGGGCCGATGAAGTCGGCGAGGAAATCGCCGACATGCTGGAAGGCGACGAACCGGAGCAGGTTTTCCATCGGCGCGAACGGGTCATGATCAGTGGCGTGCTGCAATTGGCCGAACGCCCGATACGCAGCGTGATGACGCCTCGTGCGCAAATTGACCACCTCGACTTGGCAGACACCACGCAAGACATCCGTACGGCGCTGATGCACTCTTCTTACTCGCGCTTGCCGCTGATCCGCGAAGGACGCGTGGATGAGCCGCTAGGCTTTGTCCATAAGAAAGAACTGCTCAAGGAAATACTGGCGGGCAATCAGCCGAACCTGGAAGTCATGGCGCGCAAAGCCATCAACCTGCTCGACAGCTTCACGATCCTCAATGCACTGGAGCAAATGCGTAAAGAGTCGACCCACATCGCGTTCGTGGTGAACGAGTTCGGTGACTTCGTCGGCCTCCTCACCATGACTGACATCCTGGAATCCATTGCAGGTGAACTGCCGGATGCCAGTGAAATCGAAGGCCCGAATATTGTTCCCCAGCAAGACGGTTTCCTGGTCAGCGGCGCCCTGAATCTCAGTCAGGTCCGCGAACACATCGGCTTCCAGGCGAAAGCGACAGAGGATTACCAGACGCTGGCTGGTTTGGTGATGAGCCTGCTGGATCGCTTACCGATCATTGGCGACACGCTCAGTTGCCAAGGATGGAACATGACCGTGATGGAGGTTGAAGAACGTCGAGTGACCAGGGTGCTGTTGCGTCAGGAATAAGCACAGAGATGCAATTGAAAGGAGCCATGACGGTGAGTGTCGATATCGATTGCGTAGTCGTGGGTGCGGGTGTCGTCGGTCTTGCCGTCGCGCGGGAAATGGCCCTGGCAGGTCATGAAGTGCTGGTGATTGAAGCCGGAGAAGCGATTGGTATCGGCACAAGCTCGCGTAATTCGGAGGTGATCCATGCCGGGATCTACTACCCGCCCGGCAGCCTCAAGGCCCAGTTGTGCGTCGAGGGCAGGCATGCACTTTATGCCTACTGCGATAGCCATGGGGTCAGCACACGTAAAACTGGAAAGCTGATCGTCGCCAAGGATGAAGCGCAAGTTCGCCAACTGCAGGTCTTGCTCGAGCGAGGACTGGTGAATGGCGTGGAGGATCTACGCCTGCTCGATCGTGAGCAGGCCCTCGCGCTGGAACCTGCGCTTGAATGCATTGCCGCTTTGTATTCGCCGTCGACCGGCATCGTGGATTCCCATGGGTTGATGTTGGCGTTGCAGGGCGATGCTGAAGCGGCAGGCACCACCATCGCGTTCTACTCACCCCTGATCAGCGCCCGGGTCACCGCTGACGGTTTCCTTCTCGATGTCGGAGGGGCGGCACCGATGGTGTTGTCCTGCCGCCTGCTGATCAACGCGGCCGGCCTTAAAGCGCCTGCATTAGCCAGGCGCATGGAGGGCTTGGCGCAACAAACGGTACCCCGGGATTACCTGTGCAAAGGCAGCTACTTCAGCCTGGCCAAGCGCGCGCCCTTCACACATCTCATCTACCCCGCGCCGGAGGCCGCCGGCCTCGGGGTTCACATGACCTTGGACCTGGGCGGCCAAGCGCGTTTCGGCCCGGACACCGAATGGGTCGAGGCCGAGGACTATCGGGTCGATCCATCACGGGCCAATGCCTTCTATGCAGCGATTCGCAGCTATTGGCCCGATTTGCCGGACAACAGTTTGCAACCCGGGTACAGCGGGATTCGCCCGAAAATTTCCGCACCTGGCGAACCTGCCAGCGACTTTCTCATCAGCAGTGAACGGCTGCACAACGTTCCGGGATTGATCAATCTGTTCGGGATCGAATCGCCCGGGTTGACCGCTTGCCTTGCCATTGCCAAGCGGGTTCGGGGGCTGCTTGAGCGCTAGCCGCTGATTTTTTTCCGAACCATCTTCATCAGATTTTCACCGACACCCTCGATGCTTTTGTTCTGCGAAACGACCTGGGCCCCCTCCATCAGATAAGTGAGTTCCATCGCAGCTTCGTTCGATTCGGGCAAATCGGCCGCGACACAGAGATCCACCAGTCGGAGGAACTGCCGCTTTTTATGCGCTTCGATGAGTTGGCGGGCGGGATTTCCTGGCTCGGGTAGCTCCGCCAGTGAATTGGTAAACGGACAGCCCCTATAAGACGCTGCCGAAAGATCCTTGGCGATGAACTCGGCAAACCCGAGAATCTGCGCCTTTGCATCGTCGGCGTACTGCGCCGAAAGCGCGTCGAATATCTCGGAATATTTATCGACGAGCAGCCTTAGCCACTCCAGCACCAGCGCGTCTTTCGAGTCGAAATGCCGGTAGACGGTCATCTTGGTCGACTTGGCCTTTGCCGCGATGGCGTCCACCGTCACTCGACTAATGCCTTCATTGAAAAACAGCTCCTCGGCTGCATCGAGAATCCTTTCTCGGGGAGCTAACTGTGGAATTCGTTCGGGCCGCATGGTGTTCTCCGCTTGACATCGATACTTAACGGTATCTTACTATACCAATGAGTATCGCTCGATACTGATAAGTAATCATACCGCTTTTGCCAGGTAGATGGCTCGGAGAACGCGATGAGAACCACTGAATACGCCGAATACGATGCGATGGGTCTTGCTGAGCTGATCAGCAGCGGTCAAGTCACTCAAGCCGAAGTCAGCGCTGCGGCCCTGTCCGCCATTGAGCAGCTCAATCCAAGGATCAATGCGGTGGTTGAGGTTTGGGGAAATGAACCTCAGGCAGCTACCGGGCCATTCAAGGGCGTGCCGTTTCTGGTCAAGGACTTAGGGCTGACTGCCAAGGGGCACCTGAATGAGCTGGGCAGTCGCTTGGCGACCGGGTGCATTGCCGTTGAGGACTCTAACCTGATGATCCGCTTGCGACAGGCAGGCCTCGTGACCATCGGCAGAACCACCACTCCGGAATTGGCTGCCAGTACAACCACTGAATCCGTATTTTCGGGCCCTACGCGCAACCCATGGGATTTGAGTCGCAGCGCGGGTGGATCGAGTGGTGGCTCGGCCGCTGCCGTAGCCGCCGGCCTGGTACCTGCGGCGCATGCCACCGATGGCGGTGGTTCTATCCGCGTACCATCAGCCGCTACCGGACTATTCGGACTCAAGTCCAGCCGGGGCAGAATTTCAATGGGGCCTGCGGTGGACGAGGTATGGGCCGGGCTTGCCGTGCACGGTGTCGTCAGTCGAACCGTGCGCGACAGTGCCGCTTTACTGGACGCAACCAAAGGGGCTGCTGTTGGTGATCCCTTTGAGATTGTTAAGACGCAACATTCCTATCTGGCGGAAACGACTCGCGAGCCGGGATCCCTACGGATTGGCCTTCTCCTGCATCCGCTAAACGCCACTCGTTGCGCCGAACCGATCGCAGAAGCGACCTGCAATGTTGCGGTCCAGCTCCAAGGCCTGGGTCATAGCGTGGAAGAAGTCCGTCTGGACATTGGTCTGAGCTGGGACGGCTTTATTGAAATGAATGCACGGTTCTGGTCAGCCAATACCGCTGCCTGGATCAATGCCATCGCTGCGGGAACAGGCCGCCCCATTGATGCCACCACGCTTGAACCTGCCACGCTTTCGCTGCATCAGATGGGGAGTCGACTCACCGCCATCGATTTGCTTGAGGCCATGCATTCGAGAAATCTTGTGACCCGTAGCATGGGTCACTTCTTCTGCAAATACGACGTCCTGTTGAGTCCGACGCTGCCAGCACTGCCCCCTGCAATAGGCAGCTATAACGATGGGCAGCAGCATCTGGATGGCAGAGGCTGGATAGATCGCGTATTCACCCACTCCCCTTTCACCGCGTTAGCGAATGTCACGGGGTCCCCTTCTATGTCCATGCCATTGGCGTTTGATCCAGCAAGTGGCCTACCTATAGGCATGCAGTTCTCAGCGGGCTTTGGTCGAGAGGACTCACTGCTGCGTCTGGCAGGTCAGTTGGAGCGAGCCTTGCCTTGGGCAGCACGCAAACCTGAGGTTTGGGCTGGAAAGCTGTAGCCCGGTGGGTATCCCTCAGCATTGGCCGGCTAGCCGATCTGACCTTTTAGAGCCGCCGAGAAAACGCTCAGCACACGGGATTGCGCAGGTCATGACTCCTGCAGCTTGCGCAACTCACCGCCCTCCGCCTTCAGACGCTCCAGATACGTGCGGGCATCCAACAATTGATAAGGGAAATAAAGCCCTGGCGGAGTCGGTGGCTGGCCGTCCAACCCGAGCAGCCGTTCCAGCGTCATGGCGACGCTGAGGCCGGTCAAGGGCGCAGCGCCTGCCGGGTGGATGACCGCATGACGTGTATGCAGCGGTTCGCCCTTGAGATCATCGCCAACCAGTTCGATGATGATCTCGGTGGACATCGGCCTACCCTGGCGTCGGCTTGAGCTCACCGCGGTGGCCATGTTGAACTGGACATTCGGTGCCCCCGTCGCCGTCGCCAGGCCAACGACATCAATGGACGAAAAGCCCCCAGCCTCGATTTGCGTACCATCCACCGCATGGAATCTGGCCTTGGACTCCTCTCCTTCGCGCCAGACGAACACACCGTCGCGTCGTGTCAGTGCGGCGGGCAGCATGTTGTTCAAGTGTTCAAAGTCGGTGGCGACGGTCGGGCCGCCGGTGTCCTGCTCATCGACCAGCGCGTTGATACGGATATCGTGGACTCGGCTGAATGCCCGGGCAATGCTCAGTGTCGACACTGTTGTCGCGCCTGCCATCCATTCGTAACCCAGGACAATGGGCGAGGCGTCAGGCCTGTGCATGTACGTCGCGATTTCCGGCGCGATCTCGAAAACACCGGAGGAAATGCTGAGGTGCGGCACGCCGCGCTTCTGCGCAAACCGCAACCCGGCAATAGCGTGGTCCATATAAAAGACCACGACGGCGCTGATCGGGCGATCGCCGAGGCCCAGGTCGTCTGCGGCGGACTCAATCACCACGCCCTGCGCCCGGCCAATGTGCTCCGCGGCACGCTGAGCCTTGGCAAGGTCGCGACCACCGATCAACAGGGGTACGTCGGGATGAGCGGCGCGCAGCGCCCGGGCGGTGTGGTGGCCAATGGCGCCAGAACCGCCCATTAGCAAGATAGGATCAAGTGACATAGTGTGTTCTCCTTGTCTCTGGTTTAAACCTACTTTCAGTAGGTAAGCTAACACAACATCACGCACCTCAACCTACCATTGGTAGGTTTTTATCGACCAGGAACGAAAACGTGCAGAACAACACTGAGCAAAGCGCTATCAGTTCCCCTCCTCGCCGGCTTTCGAAAGCCGAACGGCGGCGACAGTTGCTGGACACCGCGTTATTGATCGTGCGCGAGGAAGACGCGGATCGCTTGACCTTGGGGCATCTGGCCGTGCGCGCCGGCGTGTCGAAACCGGTGGTCTACGATCATTTCGGCACTCGCTCGGGGCTGTTGATCGAGCTCTACAAGTGGATCGATACCGAGCGGGTCACCGCTTTCCGCGACGCCATGTCCAAGACTGCGCGGAGCCTGGAAGAGACGGCGCTAGTCCTGGCCAGCGCCTACATTCATTGCGCGGCCGATAACACCGACGAATTCCATGCCGTGGGTGCAGCCCTGGCAGGCAGCGAGGAGAAGGCGGCGGTGTTCCAAGAGCTTCTGGATAACTGTGTGCAGATGTTCATGTCTGTGCTCGAACCTCATGCGACGTGGTCAGCGGACGAACTCGAGCGATGCTGCATTGGCCTGGTTGGCGCGGGAGAAGCCCTGTCCGGCGCGTTGGTACGGGGGAGGCATGGCGAAGACGAGGTCATCGGAACGTTCGCTTCACTGATTCGAAGCGTCGTAGAACCGACAGGAACGCAGCGTTAGTCGCTGCCCTAACGGCCCCGAGATGCTTACTGTCCGATTGGCTGCTGTGGTGCTCAACGCAGCTTCAAATACACCCCAGCCAATCCGTCCTGTGAATCCGCGTTATAGCCAATGACCGCAAAGCCTTTCACCAATTGAATGTGATACGGCCCGTTCTTCTCGCTGGCTTGCGGCTCGCGCACGATGATCAGGTTGTCGGTGTCCATCGGCACGATGTGATGTTCGGTCACGTTGTCCTTCGTGGTCACGGTGAACTCAGCGACTTCTTTCCCATTGGCGTCGCGGTCCGGGAGGATCTTCAAGTCCAGATCCGCGTCGTGCCCCGGGGCATCCTGGCGCATCCGGTAATGGCCGCTGCGCTGGTCAGCGTCGACGTCGTCGATTTTATCGGCATCCAATTCCCGTTCTTCATCATGCAGCAGGACAGCCCGTTGGCGGTCGTCGCCCTTGGCATCGCTGATCCATGTGCCGGTGAAAAAATAGGGTTCGACGTTTTCCCGGGAGATCCGCCAGGTACCCGTTTGACCACCGTCGCCGGCATATTCATGGAGGCTGACAAGGCCATCGTCAGCGTCTTCCCGAATGCCCAGCAGCTTGATCGGTTCGCTATTGTCCGCCTGGGTATAGCGCACTTCGCCAATGATCACGGCGCCTTGCGCCTGATACCAGAGCTCTACCGGGGTCTTGGCGTCGAAGGTGCCGGCAAGGATCACCGGATCCTCCTTTTCCGGACCTTCCAGGCGCGACTGTTCGTGCCACTGGCCTTCTTTCAATTCACCCGTGGTGCGCAGCGTGTAGCCGCCGGGCATGCTGGTGTTTTCGCCTGGCTCGGTAGGCTGGATTTGCTCTTCGGTGCTCGAATAGAGCAGCACCAACTCGTCGCCACGCATTTTCCAGTGGGTGGCGCGCGTCCAGCAACAGTCGCGGTCGGTTTGCGAAAGCAGGATGCCGTCCAGCGGGCTGACGGAGAACATGCCTTTGCTGTCCTCCTTTGCCAGGTTCGTCAGGGCCGGGTTGAGGGCCCATTGGGTTTTCTGCGGGTCTTGCAGGTAGACGTCGAATGTCGGTTTGTAGCTCGCCTCGGGATCATTGCCGTTGCGAATCGCCAAGTCCTGGCGGCCGTCGAAGTTGAAGTCGTCGAAGTACAGCAGGCTCTGGGGGCCAAGTAGCCAGTTATCGACCTTACCGTTGCGGTCCACGGGCACGTTGCCGGCGGGCGTCTGCAATTGCTGCAGGGTTTCGAGGGTTTTGCTGTCGCGCACGGTAATGAACGCTTGTGCCAGCTGATGTGGATCTTCCGGCGGCTCCGGGAACAGCACTTCGATCAGGTACTGACCGCTGCGATCATTCACCGAAAACGCCCGCGGCTCGGCCATGACCGAGGCCGTCAGAGCCGTGGAAAGAAGCACACTGCCGACAAGCGAACGCATCCATCGACTTCCTTGCTGAATTCGGGGCCGCAGTTTAGCGACAACCGTGATTCATCGCGAGACGACTGTTGCTATCAGATAAGCCCGGACTGTAACTGACGCCCTCCTCGCCCTTCGCTTACTGTCGTGGCTCATCCCACGGAGTGTTCCCCATGCCGGATACCGCCAATCTCTACCTGTTCGTGGTTGCTGTCGTACTTCTGCTGATCGTTCCGGGGCCCAACATGGCCTTTGTCACCAGCCATGCGTTGGCCCACGGCTGGCGTGCCGGCGTCGCAGCCGCCCTCGGCATTGCCTTTTCGGACGCGCTGATGACGCTGATGGTCAGCGCTGGCATTGGCGCGCTGGTCATGAGCTGGGCGCCAGCGTTCGACGTGCTGCGCCTGGCCGGGGCCGGTTATCTGCTGTGGCTGGCCTGGCAAGCACTCAGAACGCCGGCAGCGACGCAGGATAGCCAGCTCCAGGCGGCTTCGCTGTGGAAAATCTTCTGCCGAGGCGCCCTCAACAGCCTCTTGAATCCCAAGGCGCTGCTGTTCTTCATGGTGTTCCTGCCCCAGTTCGTCAACCTCAAGGCCGGCGGCGTGGGCTTGCAGTTGATCTTCCTTGGCGCCTTGCTGGCACTGATTGCACTGGTCTTCCATACGCTGCTGGGTGTTGGCGCCGCACAGCTCAGGGCAAAACTGGCAAGCGGTGGGATTTCAAGACGCCTGGGCACCTATGGTTTTGCCGGGGTCATGGCAGCGCTGGCGGCACGCCTGTTGTTTCTTGACCGACCGCTTTGACCTGCGGCGCCTCTGCGCCAGCCGTTGTCCTATGCTTACTCGACCTATTGCCGGAGCTGGATCAATGTCGCTCTCCGAAACCACCCTCCTCCAAAGCTGGCAGCACAATGCCCAAGCCTGGATAGAAGCCATCCGCACGGGGGCCATCGAAAGCCGTCAGACGGTCACCGACCAGGCCATGCTGCTGGCGGTACTGAGCCGTCAGCCCGAGCGCGTGCTGGATCTGGGTTGTGGCGAAGGTTGGTTGTTGCGGGCGCTGACTGAACGGGGCGTCGAGGCGGTGGGTGTGGATGGTGACGCGACGTTGGTCGAATCGGCCCGGGCGTCGGGATCCTCGCCGGTGCATCTGGCAAGCTATGACGCGCTGGTAGAGGCGAAGGTGGACGTCGGCAGCGCCTACGACCTGGTCTGCGCCAACTTCGCCCTGTTGCATCAGGAGATCATCCCGCTGCTCGCCGCCATGAACGCCTTACTCAGCCCTGGCGGTGCACTGGTGATCCAGACGTTGCATCCCTGGACCGTGGCGGCGGGCAATTATCAGGACGGCTGGCGGGAAGAGACCTTCGATGGGTTCAAAGGTCAATGGCAGCCGATGCCGTGGTACTTCCGCACCTTGTCCAGTTGGCTCAATGCCTTGGACATGGCTGGTTTTCGACTGGTGGGCCTGCAGGAGCCGCAGCACCCGCAAAGCCCGGTGCCGCAGTCACTGCTTCTGGTGGCCGAACAATCCCCGTCATGGCGTTAGCGACTCGACGGCCCCCCTTCGGTGTTACCGGAATATCGTTACCACAGCGCCACCGTATAGCTGACGATCAGCCGATTCTCATCCAGGTCATTACCAAAATTCGAGCGCACCGTCGCGTTGCGCCATTTCAAGCCCAGCCCCTTCAACGTGCCGTCTTGCACCACATAGGCAATGTCCGTGTTGCGCTCCCATTCCTTGCCTTCGCCTGCGGCGCTGCGCTGGACGTTGTCGCCACTGATGTATCGAGTCATGAAGGTCAGCCCGGGCACGCCAATGGCCGCGAAGTTGTAGTCATAACGCGCTTGCCAGGAACGCTCGTCGATGTTGGCGAAGTCGCCGATCTGCACGAAGTTGACCAGGTACGGATCGCTGCGGCCGATGTAGGGGAACGGATCGTCGCCACTCATGCGCTGGTAGCCCAGGCCCACGGCATGGCCCGCCAGGCTGTAGGTGAACAAGGCGCCGAAGGCTTGGTTGTCGAGATCGCGGAAACTGCCGTCTTCGGCGCTGCGGGAATAACGCACGTCACTCTTGAATGACTGGCCTGCGCCCAGGTCCAGGGTGTGGACGAACCCGAAATAGTTTTGCTGGTAGATATCCTGCAACTGGCTATAGCGGTATTGCGCCGTGAGGTTCGGCAGGAACTGATAGTCCGCCCCGGCGAACTGGAACTTGTCACTGCTGCCACCGATGCGGTTGGCGGTCATGTCCTGGTAGTCGGTGGAGTCGACAAAGTTGATCTGCGTGAGTTGCCCGGCGGTCAGCTTCAAACGATCGATTTCCTGCACGCTCAGCAACCCACCCTTGAACGTTCCCGGCAACAGGCGCGTGTCGTTGGAACTCACCGCCGGGTCCTTGATCTGCAACGTCCCCAGTTTCAAGGTGCTATTGGACAGGCGCACCTTGGCGGTCAGGCCCAATTCGCCATAACGGTCCTGGGAACCGCCAGACAAATCCGCCGGCAACAGATTGGTACCGGCCGTTCCGCCGCCGGAGTCCAGCTTGAAACCGGCCATGCCCAAGGCATCGAGGCCGAAACCCACGGTCCCGGCGGTGTATCCCGATTCCATCCGCAGCAGAAAACCCTGGGCCCATTCCTCGGCCTTGTCCCGTGCCCCTTCCTGGCGAAAGTCGCGGTTGAAGTAGAAGTTGCGGGCCTCCAGGCTGCCTCTGCTGTCGGCGATGAAGTCAGCCTGGGCGCACGGCACGCCGATCAGGCTCAGGCCGAGCAAGGTGCCCGCCGAGGTGCAGGTCCATCGAGGGAATGTGGCATGTTGCATGGCGCGCTCCTTTTATGGGCGCGAGCGAACCCGCCAGGGCTGTGCGCACGCCTCGTTATTGTTGTCATGGGGATACCGGCGCAATGGGCCTGCGTCGTGGAGCGGATTCTTGGTGCCGGATCCGCGCAGCGTCAAACGGGAAAAAAGCCGGATCGGGCATAAGAAAATTTGATGCGCCCGATGGCCCGATCTGGAGTAACAATTGCAATCAATAAGAACTACACGTCCCCAGAGAGCCTTCATGAACCTCAAATTCCTCGAAACCTTCGTCTGGGTCGCCCGGCTGCAAAGCTTCAGCCTCACCGCTGAGAAGATGTTCAGCACCCAGGCGGCGATCTCCAGCCGGATCGCGTCACTGGAAGAGGAACTGGGCCTGCGCCTGTTCGTGCGGGATTCGCGCGGCGTCTCGCTGACACCCGAAGGCCTCAAGGTGCTCGACTACGCGCAACAGATGCTCGACGTCCAACGGGCGCTGAAGCAATCACTGGACACCAGCAGCCCCCAGCAAGGCCTGGTGCGCATCGGCGTGATGGATACGGTGATCCACACCTGGCTCAGCCCATTGATGTCGATGCTGATGCAGGCCTTTCCCGCCGTGGAAATCGAAATCACCGCCGATGCCGCACGCAACCTCTGTGAGCAATTGCAGAAAGGCTACCTGGACATCGTGTTCCAGACCGATCTGGTGCGCCACGAAAGCGTGCGCAATCTGGAACTGGGGCACTACCCCATGCATTGGATCGCCGCCAGCCAGTCGATCTATGCCCGACCCTATGGGTCGTTGGCGGAGATGGCCAGCGAGCGCATCATCACCTTCGTCAAGCATTCGCGCCCGCATCAGGACGTGCTCAACCTGCTGTACGCCCATGGCGTGAGCGCGCCGCGGGTCAGTTGCGTCAATTCGGTCTCGGCCATGACCCGGCTGATTCGTGACGGTTTCGGCATCGGCGCCTTACCGGCCGCGCTGGTGGCCAAGCCCCTGGCCAGCGGCGAATTGATCCCGCTCGAACCCGGTATCGCCCTGCCCCAACTGGACGTCGTTGCGTCCTGGCGCGCTGGCGTCGGCCTGGAGTTGATCGAGAACATCGTCCAGATGAGCCGCCAGGTGGTCAGCCAGTACGCCGTCGATGTCGGGCCGTTGCGCATGGTGGCCGCCCCCGGCCTGAACAGCCAGGCGCCTCTCGAATAACTTTTAGTTGTCGCGGGGTACCAATATTCCTTGTTGGACGTCCTCACCACGCTGTTCTCAAAGTAGCGAACGAACACTTGGAGAACCCGTGATGACGTCCTTCGAACAACTGCAGCAATGCACGCCTCTCGTCCTGCGCCAAAGCATCGCCGCCGGCCAGTACCAGGGCCATACCAGCGGCCTGGGCCAGGGTCGCGTGCAAGCCAATATCGTGATTCTGCCCGGCGACTGGGCCAATGAATTCCTGCGCTACTGCACCCTCAACCGCCAGGCCTGCCCGGTGCTTGACGTGACCGAGCCAGGGGATCCGTTCTTCCGCAACCTGGGCGCGGCCATCGATATCCGTCATGAAGTGCCTCAATACCGGGTCTATCGCCACGGCGAGTTGAGCGAATCGCCGCTGGACATCGAACACCTGTGGCAGGACGACCTGGTGGCCTTCGCCCTCGGTTGCTCGTTCTCCTTCGAACAACCCTTGCTGGAGGCCGGCATCCGTTTGCGGCACATTGAACTGGGGCGCAATGTCGCGATGTTCCAGACCAACATCGACACGCGACCCACCGCCCGCCTGTCTGGCAAGATGGTGGTGACCATGCGGCCGATGAAGGCCGCCGCGGCCATCCAGGCGATCCAGATTACCGGGCGCATGCCCAATGTCCACGGCGCCCCGGTGCACATCGGCGATCCGTCACTGATCGGCATTCAATCCCTGGACACGCCGGACTACGGTGATGCCGTACCGGTGGAAGCGGACGAGATCCCGGTGTTCTGGGCCTGCGGCGTGACGCCTCAATCGGTGGTCCAGGCCTCGCGTCCACCGCTGTGCATCACCCACGCCCCGGGTTGCATGCTGGTGACGGACTTATGGAACAGTGATTTGTAGGCCTCGAACGAGGCTGCTTTGCGACTTGAAGGGATCCACGATGAATACTGCTCAGTTCTCGATTCAACAGTACATCCGTGCCAAGGACGGCAACCGCCCGCACCTGCTGGACCAGGCCTTTACAGCGGCTGCCATCCTGGACATGGTCGTGCACACCGGTGCCATCACGTTTCCCGACCACGTTGAAGGCCGTGCCGCCATTGGCGATGTGCTGGTCAGTCGCTTCGGCCAGACCTTCGAAAACGTCTACACGTTCTGCCTGGCCGCCCCTCCGCCGGCAAACGCCGAGGCGTTCCAGTGCAAATGGCTGGTGGCGATGTCAGACAAGAACAGCGGCGAGGCGCGTGTCGGTTGCGGCCTGTACGACTGGCAGTTCGATCCGCAGTCGCAACGGGTCAAGCGATTGACCATCACCATCGAACACATGAAGACCCTGCCGGCGACCGATCTGCCGATGATCATGGCCTGGGTATCAAGGTTGGACTATCCATGGTGCCGGCCCGAGGCGATTATTGATAACGCGCCGGATTTGGACGAATTGCTAGAGGTAGTCCGCTGCTTGGCTAATACCGGAGCAGTGAAGAAAATGAAGCCCGCCTAGGCAATTGTGACGAGGGGATTTCTCTGTGGGAGCAAAGCTTGCTCGCGATGCAAAGGCCTCGGTTCCTAGGGAGACCGCGTTATCTTCATCGCGGGCAAGCCTTGCTCCCACCGGGTTGGGTTACTCCCGTCGCCACTGTTTCTATGCGCCCATGACTGTCCCAAGGAACCGCCCCCAGTGAACATCAAGTTTCTCGAAACCTTCGTCTGGGTTGCCCGCCTGAAGAGCTTCCGCCTCACCGCGGAAAAGCTGTTCACCACCCAGGCCTCCATTTCCAGCCGGATCGCCGCCCTGGAAGATGAAATGGGCGTGCGCCTGTTCGTACGCGATTCCAAAGGGGTGTCGCTGACCTCCGAAGGCCAGCGCGTGCTGGAATACGCCGAGCGCATCATGGACACCCTGCAAAGCATGAAAGCCGTGATCAAGGATCCGCGCCAGGTGCGCGGTCGGATCCGTATCGGCGCGATGGATACGGTGATCCACACCTGGCTCAGTCCCTTGGTGACACGCCTGATGGAATGCTACCCGGCCCTTGAAATCGAACTGTCGGCCGACACCGCGAGCAACCTCTGTTCACAGCTGGAAAAAGGCTACCAGGACATCATTTTCCAGACCGACATCCTGCGCCTGGACAGCGTACGCAATGCCTTGCTGACCCGTTATCCGATGCACTGGGTGGTGCGCACCGGCTCCGCCTATGACCGAGCCTATGGGTCACTGGAAGATCTGTCCCAGGAACGCATCGTGACATTTTCACGCAACTCACGACCCCACCAGGACATCCTCAACCTGCTGCACTCGGCCAACATCGTCTCGCCCCGTATCAACTGCGTGAACTCGGCCTCGGCCATCACCCGCCTGGTTCGCGACGGCTTTGGCATCGGCGCCATGCCCGCGGCGCTGGTGGTCGGCGAACTGGCCCAGGGCACATTGACCTTGGTGGACGGCGTGCCGCTGCCATCGGTCATGGACATCGTCGCCAGTTGGCGGACCGGCGCCGGAATGGAGCGAGTGGAAGACATCGTCAGCCTGACCCGGGAGGTGGTCGGCGAGTTTGTCGCGCAACTGCCAGCCGCGTACCGATTGGCGGGGCAAGACTTCAGCGGACTGTAAGTGAACTGCAATATCCCCGACTTATTCTGGACCAAGCGCACTGCGGCGAACGCTGGTTGTGCATGTCGCTCGCTCGGAATGATCCAGGGAATCCGCCATGAAGATCAGTGTATTCGGAAGTGGTTACGTAGGGTTGGTGCAAGCCGCCGTGTTGGCGGAGGTGGGCCATGACGTGGTGTGCATGGACATCGACGAGCGCAAGGTCGACAGCCTTCGGCAAGGCCAGGTGAGTATTTTCGAACCCGGCCTGGCCGCGCTGGTGCGCGAAGGGCTGGAGGCCGGGCGTTTGCACTTCACCTGTGACGAACAGCTTGCCGTGCAACACGGCCAGGTACTGTTTATCGCCGTGGGCACGCCCTCCCGGGACGATGGCAGTGCCGACCTAAGCCAGGTGCTGGCCGTTGGCGACGCTGTCGCCCGTTATCGCGAGCAACCGCTCATTGTGGTTGAGAAGTCCACCGTGCCGGTGGGCACCGGTGACGTTCTGCGGGCGCACATCGACAAATGCCTGCTCAAGGCCAGTCGCTTGCTGCAGTTCGATATCGTCTCCAACCCCGAATTCCTCAAGGAAGGCTCGGCCGTCGCCGATTGCCGGCGTCCGGATCGCATCGTGATCGGCTGCGAGCGCGATGAAGTGCGCGAAACCATGCGCGACCTGTACGCACCGTTCAACCGCAACCACGACCGGGTCCTGTTCATGGACCTTCGCAGCGCCGAGCTGACCAAATACGCGGCCAACGGCATGCTGGCGACCAAGATCAGCTTTATCAACCAGATCGCCGAACTGGCCGAACACCTGGGGGCCGACATCGAGTCCGTGCGCCTGGGCATCGGTGCCGACTCGCGCATCGGTTACCACTTCATCTACCCGGGATGCGGCTACGGCGGCTCGTGCTTCCCCAAGGACATGCGCGCCCTGATCCACACCGCCGAGCAGGCGCACTGTTCCAGCGACCTGCTGCAAGCGGTGGAAGCCATCAACGGTCGGCAGAAACACAAGCTGTTCGAGCGGATCAACGCGTTCTACCAGGGCGACCTGCGCGGCAAGACCTTCGCGCTGTGGGGCCTGGCCTTCAAACCCAACACCGACGACATGCGCGATGCTCCAAGCCGTACCCTGCTGGAGTCGCTCTGGGCTGCGGGAGCCAGTGTCCGCGCCTTTGACCCCGAGGCGATGCAGCAGACGCAACTGCTCTATCCAGACGAAACCCGACTCATGCTGATGGGCACGCCGGAATCGGTGTTGCCGGGAGCCGACGCGCTGGTCATCTGCACCGAATGGCAGCCCTTCAAGGCGCCGGACTTCGACCTGATCCGGCAGCGACTCAAGGCCCCGGTGATTTTCGACGGGCGCAACCTGTTCGACCCCGAACGCATGGCCGACAAGGGCTTTACCTATTTTCCGATGGGCCGCGGCCAGTCACGCAACCTGCCCATTGCCCAGCAAACGTGGTTCCCCGCCTCGAGAAGCGCTTGAGCCTGACCTTTACCTCAAAATTAATGCACTCAACCAGCATTAATATGAATTTGTAAGCAAGGGTTGTGACCGGCACACTGTGCACCGTTCCTCCCCCAACTGTTGGAACACTTAAAGGGCTTTCTGGGATTTTCCCGTAAGCCCCTTTTTTTGTTCGTTTTTTGGATTCTCGCTAAATGCTTTCTCGCTGGTTTCCCGCCGCTATCAATACCCGCCCCACCGAATGGAGTCGCGCCGCCCTCGGCATGGCCCTGGGGACGATGTTCAGTGTCTGGCTATGTGGCCAGGTCTTTGGCCTTGAGGTGGCGCAACACCTGATCGGCCCCCTCGGCGCTTCGGCCGTGTTGTTGTTTGCCGTGTCCTCGGGTGCCCTCGCCCAGCCCTGGTCGATTGTCGGTGGTTACCTGTGTGCGTCGGTCGTGGCGCTGCTGGTGGCCCATGTATTGGGGCGGACGCTGGGCAGCGCCTGCCTGGCGGCCGGCATGGCGCTGGTGTTGATGTGCTGGCTGCGTTGCCTGCACCCACCGGCAGGCGCCCTGGCGGCGACCTTGGTGCTGGCGGATCCGTCCATCGTTGCCTTGGACTGGCAGGCGGTCGGCGCGGCCATGTTGGCCGGCTCCGGGTTGCTCGCCTGTGCGCTGGCCTACAACAACCTGACGCGGGTGCGCTATCCCAAGCGCGCCAGCGAACCGGCGGCCGTCATACCGGCTGACCACCCTCCCGTCGACCGCCAGGCCATCACCGCCGAAGACCTTAAATTGGCCCTGGCGGAAATGGAGGCCTTCTTCGACGTCACCCCGCAAGATCTCGAACAATTGATCCAGGCCAGCGAGCGAAACGCCAGGCGCCGCAGCATCGCGGAGGTGCTTTCCGGTCGCGGTTGAGCCTGTGGCTGCTATAAATATGCAGACAGGACCTGCACGTATCCCGGTTGTGCAAGGCAAATTTGCACTGGTACGATCTGAACGGGTACGCGCGACACCATTCGTAAAAAACAATAAAAGCAGGGAGTTAGCGATGACAGCTCAGGTTTCATCCCAAGCTGCGGAAACCATGGAAACCGTGGCCAATGAGGTGCTGGTCGACGTTCGCAATCACATTGGCCACTTGACCCTGAACCGCCCCGCCGGCCTCAATGCCCTCACCCTGGGCATGGTGCGCAGCTTGCAGCAACAACTCGATACTTGGGCACTCGACCCACACATTCGTGCGGTGGTACTGCGTGGCGCGGGCGACAAGGCCTTCTGCGCCGGCGGTGATATCCGCTCGCTGTACGACAGCCACCAGCAGGGTGACACCCTGCATGAAGATTTCTTCGTCGAGGAATACGCCCTCGACCTGACAATCCACCATTACCGCAAACCGGTCCTCGCCTTGATGGACGGCTTCGTGCTGGGCGGTGGCATGGGCCTGGTGCAAGGCGCCGACCTGCGGATCGTGACCGAACGCAGTCGCCTGGGCATGCCGGAAGTCGCCATCGGCTATTTCCCGGACGTGGGTGGCAGTTATTTCCTGCCGCGCATTCCTGGTGAGCTGGGGATCTACCTGGGGGTCAGCGGCGTACAGATCCGTGCCGCCGACGCGTTGTACTGTGGGTTGGCCGACTGGTATCTCGACAGCCGCAAACTCAAACAGCTCGATGAGCGCCTCGATAGGCTGGAATGGCACGACGCGCCGCTCAAGGACCTGCAAAGCCTGCTCGCCAAACTCGGCCAGCAACAACTCCCTGCGCCCCCCCTGGCCGATTTGCGGCCGGCCATTGACCATTTCTTTGCCCTGCCCGATGTGCCAAGCATGGTCGAACAGTTGCGCCAGGTCACCGTCGTCAACAGCCACGAATGGGCGCTGAAGACCGCCGACGTGCTGGAGAGTCGCTCGCCCCTGGCCATGGCCGTGACCCTGGAAATGCTGCGGCGCGGTCGGCATTTGAGCCTGGAAGACTGTTTTGCCCTGGAACTGCATCTGGACCGGCAATGGTTCGAACGCGGTGACCTGATCGAAGGCGTGCGCGCCTTGCTGATCGACAAAGACAAGAACCCGCGCTGGAACCCGCCGACCCTGGAGGCGCTGGACGCCGACCATGTGGCGAGTTTCTTCGACGGCTTCGACGACCACGGGAACTGAGCCATGCACGACCTCGAACTGACCGAAGAACAAGTGATGATCCGCGACATGGCCCGGGACTTCGCCCGTGGTGAAATCGCTCCCCATGCCCAGGCGTGGGAAAAGGCCGGCTGGATTGACGACGGCCTGGTGGCAAATATGGGTGAACTGGGCCTGTTGGGGATGGTGGTACCGGAAGAATGGGGCGGCACCTACGTCGATTACGTGGCCTATGCCCTGGCGGTGGAGGAAATCTCCGCGGGCGACGGTGCCACCGGGGCGCTGATGAGCATCCACAACTCGGTGGGTTGCGGGCCGGTCCTGAATTTTGGCACCGATGAACAGAAACAGACCTGGCTGGCCGAGCTCGCCAGCGGCCAGGCCATTGGCTGCTTCTGCCTGACCGAGCCCCAGGCCGGTTCCGAAGCCCACAATCTGCGCACCCGGGCCGAACTGCGCGATGGCCAGTGGGTCATCAACGGCGCCAAGCAGTTCGTCAGCAACGGCAAGCGAGCGAAATTGGCCATCGTGTTTGCGGTGACGGATCCGGAGCTGGGCAAAAAAGGCATTTCGGCGTTCCTGGTGCCCACGGATACGCCCGGGTTCATCGTTGATCGCACCGAACACAAGATGGGCATCCGCGCTTCAGACACCTGCGCGGTCACCTTGAGCAATTGCACCGTCCCCGAGGCCAACCTGCTGGGCGCGCGTGGCAAAGGCCTGGCCATCGCTTTGTCCAATCTGGAAGGCGGTCGCATCGGCATCGCGGCGCAAGCCTTGGGTATTGCCCGCGCGGCATTCGAAGCGGCGCTCGCCTACGCCCGCGATCGCGTCCAGTTCGACAAGCCGATCATCGAGCACCAGAGCATCGCCAACCTGCTGGCCGACATGCACACCCGCATCAACGCCACCCGCCTGCTCATCCTCCACGCCGCCCGCTTGCGCAGCGCCGGCAAGCCATGCCTGTCGGAAGCCTCCCAGGCCAAGCTGTTTGCCTCGGAAATGGCCGAGAAAGTCTGCTCCTCGGCCATACAGATTCACGGTGGGTACGGGTACCTCGAGGATTACCCGGTAGAACGCTATTACCGCGATGCGCGGATCACCCAGATCTACGAAGGATCGAGCGAGATACAGCGGATGGTCATCGCCCGGGAACTCAAGCACTACCTGGTGTAACAGCAGGAAAAGCATCGCGAGCAAGCTCGCTCCCACAGGGGCTGGTGGCGTACGCAAATGCTGCGTACACCTGAGATCCAGTGTGGGAGCGGGCTTGCTCGCGATGGCGGTGGATCAGTCACTTCCATGCTGGATGTGCCGACGTCTTCGCGGGCAAGCCCGCTCCCACAGGGTTTGATGGCGTACACAGATGACGCGTACACCCCAAATCCACTGTGGGAGCGAGCTTGCTCGCGATGGCGTCAGTCGGAACGCCGCCTTACTTATCCTGAAACTCCGCCGCGCGCTTGGCCACGAATGCCGCCATGCCTTCTTTCTGATCCTGCGTCGCGAACGCCGCGTGGAATACCCGGCGCTCGAAACGTACGCCTTCGGACAGGCTGACTTCAAACGCGCGGTTGACGCTTTCCTTGACCATCATGCTGATGGGCACCGACTTGGAGGCGATCAACGCTGCGGTTTTCAGCGCATCGTCCAGCAGCTCATCGGCCGGTACGATCCGCGCAACGATGCCGCAGCGCTCGGCTTCTACCGCGTCGATAAAGCGCCCGGTCAGGCACATTTCCATGGCCTTGGCCTTGCCCACCGCCCGGGTCAGGCGCTGGGTGCCGCCCATGCCCGGCAGCACGCCGAGGTTGATTTCCGGCTGGCCGAACTTGGCATTGTCGCCGGCCAGAATGAAGTCGCACATCAACGCCAGCTCGCAACCACCGCCCAAGGCAAAACCGTTCACCGCCGCGATGATCGGCTTGCGACGGTTGGCCACACGGTCGCTGTCGCTGAACAGGTCGTCCAAGTAGATCTGCGGGTAGGTCAGCTCGGCCATTTCCTTGATGTCGGCACCGGCGGCGAAGGCTTTTTTCGAGCCCGTCAGCACGATGCAGCCAATCTTCGGATCCGCCTCCAGGCTATCCAGCGCCTGGTTCAGCTCGCTGACGATCTGCGCATTCAAGGCGTTCAAGGCCTGGGGACGGTTGAGGGTGATCAGGCCGACGCGGTCCTTGATCTCCAATAAAATCGTTTCATAGCTCATGCAGGACTCCTGTTCAAAGATTGCGCGAAATGACCATGCGCTGAATGTCGCTGGTGCCTTCGTAGATCTGGCAGACCCGCACGTCGCGGTAGATGCGCTCCAGCGGGAAGTCGTTGAGGTAACCGTAACCGCCCAGGGTTTGCAACGCCATGGAGCAGACTTTTTCAGCCATTTCCGAAGCGAACAGCTTGGCCATGGACGCCTCCACCAACGCCGGCTGGCCGCTGTCCCGCAGGGCGGCGGCGTAGTGCACCATTTGCCGGGCCACGGCGATCTGGGTCGCCATGTCGGCCAGGCGGAACGCCACGGCCTGGTGCTCGATGATCGGCTTGCCGAAACTGGAGCGCTCCCGGGCATAGTCCCGGGCCGCTTCGAACGCGGCGCGGGCCATGCCCACCGCTTGCGCCGCGATGCCCACCCGTCCGCCTTCCAGGTTCGCCAGGGCGATCTTGTAGCCCTCACCCTCCTCGCCCAGGCGATTGCCCACCGGCACCTTCACCTCCTCGAAAAGGATCTGGCAGGTGTCGGACGCATGCTGGCCGAGTTTGTCTTCGACCCGCGCCACGCTGTAACCCGGCGAATCGGTCGGCACGATGAATGCACTGATGCCACGCTTGCCGGCGCTCGGATCGGTCACCGCAAACACAATGACCACCCCGGCGTTCTGCCCGGAGGTGATGAACTGCTTGCAACCGTTGAGCACGTAATGATCGCCCTCCAAACGCGCCCGCGTCTTCAGGCTGCTGGCGTCCGAACCAGCCTGGGGCTCGGTCAGGGCAAACGCGCCGAGCATTGCGCCGCTGGCCAGGGGCGTGAGGAATTTCGCCTTCTGCTCATCGTTGCCGAACTTGAGGATCGGCACGCAACCCACCGAGTTGTGCACGCTCATGATGGTCGAGCAGGCGCCATCGCCAGCGGCGATTTCCTCCAGGGTCATCGCATAGGCCAGGTAACCGGTGTCACAGCCGCCCCACTGTTCCGGCACCAGCATGCCGAAAAAGCCCAGCTCGGCCATCTCAGCGATGGCTTCCCGGGGGAAACGGTGCTCGCGGTCCCATTCGGCCGCGAACGGTTTCAGGCGCTCCTGGGCGAACTGCCGGGCCATGTCGCGGATTTGGGTCTGTTCTTCAGTCGGGAGCATGGTGGTTCCTTAATACAGGCATTCAACGGCCATGGCCGTGGCTTCGCCGCCGCCAATGCAAATGGCCGCGACGCCGCGCTTCAAGCCTTTCTGGCGCAGGGCCGACAGCAGGGTCACCAGGATCCGCGCGCCAGACGCGCCAATCGGGTGGCCCAGCGCACAGGCGCCGCCGTGAACGTTGACCTTGTCATGAGCGATTTCCAGCTTGTCCATGGTCACCAGCCCCACCACGGCAAAGGCTTCGTTGACTTCGAACAGGTCGACCTGGTCCAGCGTCCAACCGGTCTTTTGCATCAGTTTCTTCACGGCACCAATCGGCGCGGTGGGAAACAGGCTCGGGGTATCAGCGAACGCTGCATGACCATGGATCACCGCCAAAGGCTTGAGCCCGCGCTGCACCGCTTGGCTCTGGCGCATCAGCACCAGGGCAGCGGCGCCATCGGAAATGGAGCTGGAGTTGGCCGCCGTCACCGTGCCGCCCTCGCGGAACGCCGGCTTGAGCGAAGCAATCTTGTCGATCCGCGCTTTGGGTGGCTGCTCGTCGTGGCGAATGGTCACTTGTTCCTTGCCGACCATGACCTGCAACGGCACGATCTCGGCGTCGAAACTGCCGTCCTCGATCGCCTGCTGGGCGCGGGTGGTGGACGCAATGGCAAAGGCGTCCTGGGCCTCGCGACCCAGGCCATTGGCCTCGGCGCAATCCTCGGCGAAGGTGCCCATCAGCCGACCTTTATCGTAGGCGTCTTCCAGGCCATCGAGGAACATGTGGTCAAGCACCCGGCCATGGCCCATGCGGTAACCGCCGCGGGCGCGGTCCAGCAGGTACGGGGCGTTGGACATGCTCTCCATGCCGCCGGCCACCACCACCTCGGCACTGCCGGCGATGAGCATGTCATGGGCCAGGATCGCCGCTTCCATGCCCGAACCGCACATCTTGTTGAGTGTGGTGCAGCGGGTCGACTTGTCGAGCCCGGCGCCCAGCGCGGCCTGACGTGCCGGTGCCTGGCCCTGGCCAGCGGCGAGCACGCAACCGAACAGCACTTCTTCAACCGCACCCGGCGCGATACCGGCCCGCTCCACGGCGGCCTTGATAGCGGCGGCACCGAGTTGTGGGGCGGTGAGGCTTTTCAGTTCGCCCTGGAAACCGCCCATGGGGGTGCGGACGGCGCTGACGATGACAATAGGATCGTTGGACATCATGAATCCTCCTTACTTATTTGGCTGCCATGCGCAAGGCGCCGTCGAGACGGATCACCTCGCCGTTGAGCATGCTGTTCTCAATGATATGCCTGACCAGCGCCGCGTACTCGGAAGGTTTCCCAAGGCGCGGTGGAAACGGCACGCCGGCAGCCAGGGAATCCCGCACCTCGGGCGTCATGCCGGCCATCATCGGGGTTTCGAAAATCCCCGGAGCAATGGTCATCACCCGGATACCGAAACGCGCCAGCTCACGGGCGGCCGGCAGCGTGAGGCTGGCGATGGCGCCTTTGGAGGCCGCGTAGGCGGCCTGGCCGATCTGGCCGTCGAAGGCCGCTACCGAAGCTGTATTGATGATCACGCCACGTTCGCCGTCGGCGTTGGCCTCGGTTTCGGCAATGGCCGCAGCCGCCAGGCGCAGCAGGTTAAAGCTGCCGATCAGGTTGACGTTGATCACCTGGCTGAAGCTGTCCAGCCTATGGGGGCCGTTCTTGCCGAGAATTTTCTCGCCGCGCACGATACCGGCGCAATTCACCAGGCCATTCAGACCCCCGAAAGCCGTGACCGTGGCCTTGACTGCCGCTTCAGCCGCCGCTTCGTTGCTGATATCGGCCACCACGCTCTGGCAACCCAGCTTTTGCGCCTGGGCGGCCACGGCGTCGGCGTTGAGGTCCACCAGCATCACCTTGGCGCCGGCCTTGACCAGCATGTCAGCAGTGGCCGCGCCGAGGCCGGAAGCACCGCCGCTGACGAGGAAAATCTTGTTGTCGATCTGCATCATGGTTTCCTTGGGGTCAAGCTGAAACGTTCTGCGCCGCAGCCTCTTGAGCCTTGGCGATTTCCTGGTTGCGCAAGATAAAGCGCTGCAACTTGCCACTTGGGGTTTTCGGCAAGTCGCTGACAAACTCGATTTCACGGGGATAGGCATGGGCCGCCAGGCGCTTGCGCACATGCAGGCGCAATTCCTCGGCCAGCTCCGGTGAGGCGCGATATTGGCTGCTGAGCACCACGAAGGCCTTCACCAACTCGGTACGCTCCGGATCAGGCTTGCCGATCACCGCCGTTTCCACCACGGCCGGGTGTTCGATCAGCGCGCTTTCCACGTCGAACGGACCGACCCGGTAGCCGGAAGTGGTGATCACGTCGTCGCTGCGGCCAACGAAGCTGATGCTGCCATCCGGATTCAGCTCCACGGTGTCGCCGCTCAAGTAGTAGTCGCCAACGAAGGCCTTGGTCGGCGCGCCTTCGTAACCGGCGAACCAGCACATGGGCGACTGGCTGCGGTCCACCGCGAGAATGCCCGGCTGGCCCACGCCCAGCTCGCGTTGCTCTTCATCCAATACCACGATCCGGTGTCCCGGCGAGGCGAAACCGGCCGCACCCAGGTGCACCGGGTGTTCGAGCCCGTGGTGGTTGCACAGCACCATGCCCAGTTCGGTCTGGCCGTAATGGTCGTGGATCACCACGTTCAAGTTGTCGGCGAACCAGCGGATCACCTCTGGGTTCAATGGCTCACCGGCGCTGCTGACGATGCGCAGCTTACCCTTGATCGAGCGGGCAAACTGCTCGCCCCCGGCGATCAACAGGCGATACGCGGTGGGCGAGCCAGTCAGGTTGGTGATGCCGTACTTGTTGATGACCCGGCAGGTGCTTTCCAGGGTGAATGGGCCATCGTAGAAGGTAATCGGATGCCCCATGGCCAGCGGCCCGGTCACGCCAAAATAAATGCCGTAGGCCCAACCGGGGTCGGCGACGTTCCAGAAGGCGTCTTCAGGGCGCAGGTCCACCGCGTCACGGGTGTAGCTCTGGAACGCCACGATGGCCTTGAGCGGCACCGACAGCGCCTTGGCAGGTCCCGTGGTGCCGGAGGTGAACATCAGCAGGAACGGGTCTTCGCCAGTGAGCATCAGCGGTTCGCACTGGCTGGACTGGTTCGCCACTTCGGCCCAGAAACTGTAGTCGCCCCGCACGATGCCTTGGCCCTTTTCGCCGCCGACCGTGACGATGGTGGGGCAACCGGCAACTTCATTGAGCTTGGGACGGTTGACGGCGTCGGTCACGACGATCCGCGCACCCGAGCTGCCGAGGCGGTGCTCGATGGCCTTGGGTCCGAACGCGGTGAACAGCGGTTGATACACCGCACCGATACGCCAGGTGGCGAGTACGACGATCAAGAGTTCCGCGGTGCGCGGCAGCAGGCCGGCCACTTTGTCGCCCTTACCGACGCCTTGGGCGCGCAGGAAGTTGGCGAACCGTGCGGCATTGTCCTGCAGGTCGCGGTAAGTCCAGGTGGCTTCGCTGCCGTCACGGCCCTCCCAGAACAAGGCGATGCGACCCGGCAATGCATGCCGGTCGCAACACTCGACACAGGCATTGAGCGCCTCGAGCGAGCCGTGCAGCGCGGTGTTGACGGTGTGCTGGTAATCGAACTGTGACGTGGCGGACGAATAATCGCGCATGACCAGAATCCCTCTGTACTTTTTATTGGCTGGGGGAACCGTGAAGAGCAGGCAAATACTCGCGCCGAAGGGCGGTGGCGGCAATGGTCAAAGCCATCAAGTTGCTTGACTGGTTTGGCCATGGTTCGAGGGATGTATTGCCAGTCGAGCCCCTGTGGCGAGGGAGCTTGCTCCCGCTGGGCTGCACAGCAGCCCCAAAGCATTCAACTCAATTAGCCTGACACACCAGGTTGTGCGGTTCTGGGGCCGCTTCGCGCCCCAGCGGGAGCAAGCTCCCTCGCCACAGGAAGTTTTCAGCCACTACAAAGGATGCGCCCATGTGAACGAATAAACCTTCTCCGGCGCCGGGGACTGGCAGCGCTGGTTGTCCGCATCAGGCCCCACCAGGAACCACTCGGCCCGCGAGGTATCGCCGACCCGGCGCGCCTTTTGCGGGTCGTAGCAACGCGCCAGGTCCCGCGCAGGAACCAAGGCAAAGGCCTGCGGGTGGCTGCGTAGCCAGGTGGCGGATCGTTCCAGGGACTGGCGGTCATGAAAGCCAAAATGCACGATGGGCTGCTGGGCGAACAGCCAATGCCCCTCGCGCCACCCGACGAGCACCAACTCGGCATTTGAAGTCAGCCCCGCGACATCACGCATCAAGGTCTGGTGGGGGTTGATGCCTTCCCGGTAGGGCTCGATGAAGCCGCGCACAAACCAGGCGCACAACCACACCACCGTCAAGGCAGCGAATATCACCCTGCCCCTTGGACGCCGGCTGAACCAGCGGTGCAGCAGCCACGGCACAAGCGGTGCCACCAGCAGGATCAAGGCCGGCAACGCGGGAAAGATGTACAGCTTGCGCTTGCCACTGCTCAGGCTGAAGAACAACAGCACCAGTACCACCCACCCCAGCAGTACCAGCACGCGACCATCCTGCTTGAGCAACTGCCTGCGCCAGGCCGGCACCAGCCATGGCAGCATGAAAAAGATCGGCAACCAGTATTTCGGAATCACCTGGACGAAGAAATACCAGAAGGGTTCGCGGTGCTCCCAGGCATTGGCATAACGCCCCGCCGTCTGCTTGAGCAGGATTTCCTGGGCGTACGCCAGGCTGTCGGGGCTGCCCAGCCACACGATCAGCAGCAACGGCCCAAGCCACAGCGCGATGGCGGCCAGCGCCACGACCAGCCCCAGCCACCAGGCCCCCGCCTTGCCCGGCATGGACACCAGGCCTTTCCACCCTCGACGCACCCCATAGGCGTAGGGAATCAGCATCAACACCGGCAGAAACCCCACGCCTTTGCTGATGACCCCCAGCCCCATCGCCGCACAGGCCACGTAATACCAGCGCCACGCCGGGCCGAGCATCAAATGCCGGCACAAGCCATAGATCCCCAGGATGGTCCAGAGTGCAAGAAAACCATCGATCTGCCCGGTGCGCAGGATGCTGTAGGTCTGGTAGGTGGCGAGAAACAAGAGCGCGGCGATCCTCCCCACGCGTCGCCCCCACAAGCGCCGGCCCAGGTCATACAGGCATGCGGTGGTGACGGCGCCGGCCAACAGCGCGGGCAGGTACAGGGCGACTTTCGGCAGGTGGGTCAATTGCACGAACGAGGCCACCGCCCACATGAACAACGGCGGTTTGTCGGCGTAGATTTCCCCAGCGCGATGGGGAATGAACCATGAGCCGTTCTGCAGCATCTCCAGGGCAACGCCGAGGAAGCGCTCTTCATCGACGTTCATCGGTTGGCGCCAACCCAGGCCGGCGCCCACCATGATCAAGGCCAATGCCACAAGCGCCAGAAGCTCCAGTCGCGAGGAAGACAATCGTATCCGCACCGTCTCAGCCCTTCTCGGCCAGTTCGCGGTTTTCCTGCTCGTGATGCTTGGCGATCAACTGCAAATTGCGCAGGTAAACGATAAAGCCGAAGGACTGGCCGACAATGAACACCGGGTCTTCGCGGTAGATGGCGTAGGCCAGCAACAGCGCGCTACCGACGATGCTCAAGTACCAGAAACCCACGGGTATCACGCTGCGCTTCTTGTACTCGCTGTACAGCCATTGCAGGGCAAAACGCCCAGTGAATACCAACTGGCCGCCGAAGCCAACGGCCAGCCATATCGATTCTCTGCCCATGTCACACCTCGGTTTCTTGTGCGTTGATATCCAGGCGGGTGCGTCTTATCAACCACCACACCCCGAACAGATCGACAATGCCCACCAGCGCCCGGTCGAGATTGCCGTAGTTGGACACCCCGGCCCCGCGCTCACGGTGATTCACCGGGTGAACCAGCATCCGGCCGTTGTGCCGACGGATCAGCGCCGGAACGAAGCGATGCATATGATCGAAATACGGCAGGCGCAGAAACGCCTTGCGCTCGATCAACTTGATGCCGCAACCGGTATCGGGCGTCTGGTCCTTGAGCAGGCTGGCCCGCAGTTTGTTGGCGAACCGCGAGGCCCAGCGCTTGCTCGCCGAGTCCCGGCGGTTGACGCGATGCCCCGCCACCAGCTTGACACCGGCGGGCGTCCCCTCCGAACCGCGCACCAGGTCGAGCATCTTTGGCAGGTCGGCCGGGTCGTTCTGCCCGTCGCCATCGAGGGTTGCCAGCCAATGCCCGCGGGCCACTTCAGCGGCGTGGTAGATCGACGTGCTCTGCCCGAGGGAACGGGCATGGCTGAGCACCCGCAACTGGCGATAGCCACTGCCTTGCAACGCCCGCAGTTGCGCGGCAGTGGCGTCAGTGCTGCCATCGTCGACCACGATGACTTCGAAGGCCTCGTCCACCAGCGCCGCCCGCACTTCTTCCAGCAGTGGAATGAGGTTGCCGGCTTCGTTCTTTGCCGGAATCAGGACCGACACATAAAGGGTTTCGTGCATGACGCTCCAGTAAAAAAGCTGAGGGGGTTAAACGCGGTAATACGCGCGGTACCAATCGACAAACGATTGCACGCCGACGGGCACCGCGACCTGCGGGCGAAAACCGATGTGTTCCTCCAGCTCCCGCGTGTCCGCCCACGTGTCGACCACGTCACCCGCTTGCAACGGCAAGAAATGCTTGATCGCGGGAATGCCCAGGGCCTCTTCCAGGCACTCGACGAACTGCAAGAGCTTCACCGGAGCGCCGAAGCCGATGTTGTAGAGCTTGTGGCGCACGCCTGTTTCATTGGCCGGCGGCCGCGGCAACAACCGCACCAGGCCTTCGACGATGTCGTCGATGTAGGTGAAGTCCCGCGACATCGCGCCGTCGTTGTAGAGGTCAATGGCGCGACCGTTGAGGATGGCGTCGGTGAATTTGAACGGCGCCATGTCGGGCCGCCCCCACGGTCCATACACGGTGAAAAACCGCAGGCCGGTGGTGGGAATCCCGTAGAGATGCGAGTAAGCATGGGCCATCAGCTCATTGGCGCGCTTGGTCGCCGCATAAAAAGACACGGGCTGATCCACCGGATCGGTGGTGGCATACGGCAAACGGTCGTTCAAGCCATACACCGAGCTGCTCGAGGCGAACACCAGGTGCGCCGGCCGGTGGGCACGGCAGGCTTCCAACACGTTGAGGAACCCCACCAGGTTGCTTTGCGCGTACAGGTCGGGATTATCGATGGAATAGCGCACACCAGCCTGGGCCGCCAAGTGGACGACGTACTCGAATGGGGTTTTCGCAAATACATCCAGCAGCGCCTGCTTGTCGGCCACGTCCAGCCGCAGGAAGCGGAAGTTGGGGTATTCGGCCAACAACGCCAGCCGAGCCTGCTTCAGTTCGACGCTGTAGTAGCTGTTGAGGTTGTCGATGCCGATAACCTGATGGCCCTCGCTGCACAACCGCCTGGCGGTATGAAACCCGATGAACCCAGCAGCACCGGTGACCAGTACGCTCATACGCAGCCCAAAACGGTCACTTGCATACATTACCCTGATGGATGGCCCGGCTTTTCCGGCGCCTGCACAGGCTTGTATCAAAGAAAAATGACGGTTTTATGAGCGTGTCAGCTTGCCAGGCGAAAGTCCCTGTGGGAGCGAGCTTGCTCGCGATGAGGGTATGGCAGTCAATGACGAGGCGACTGAAGTACCGCTATCGCGAGCAAGCTCGCTCCCACAGGGGCTTGGGTAGGCACAAGACCCGGTGGATCAATCAGGGTCGTTGAGAATCAGGCTGCGATAATGCCCCGGGTTGGACCCGGACCATTTGCGAAACGCCTTGTAGAAGGAACTGGCATCGGCAAAACCCAGGCGCGAGGCGATTTCGACGAAACTGATGGACGGCTCGGCCAGCCAGGTGATTGCCAGATCCTTGCGCACGCTGTCCTTGAGACCTTGGTAAGTCTGGCCCTCCTCCGCCAGGCGTCGGCGCAGGGTCGAGGCGGACACGCACAGCTGCTGGGCCAGGGCCTCGGTTTCCGGCCACCGTTCGGCGGGCAGTTGCCGCAGGTCGTGCCGGATACGGCTGGCCAGGCTTTGCGGGTCGCGGTATTTGACCAGGATGTTGGCCGGGGCCCGGGCCAGGAAGCGCTTGAGCTCGTCAGCGTTGCGCCGGATGGGCAGGTCGAGGCATTCGGCGGCGAAAATCATCCGGGTGCGCGGCCGGCCAAAGCGCAGGTTCTGGGAGAACATCACCCGGTAGTCGTCGCAGAAATCCGGCGCCGGGCAGCGCAGTTCGACAGACAGGATGGGAATGCGCCGCCCGGCCAACCAGCAGGCGACGCCATGGACGATCATCCAGTAAGTGAAGTAGGTAAAGGCCCGGCGCGGCGCCTGGTCGTCTTCCAGCAGCACGATCTCCGCCAGGCTTTGCTGGCGCGCCCACTGGGCCGGCAGGTGTTCGAGCATCAGCGACAGAAACCCCAGTCCCGCCGTCAAGCCGCTCGCCAGCGTGGGCTGGGCCATGGCGCACTGGCAGAGAAACGCCAGGCTGCCGGACTTGAGCTTGCGCGGGTCCATGCCGAAAAACTCGTCATCCAGGCGCTGGGCCAGCAAACGCCAGAGCCGCGCATAGGCATGGGCCGGGACCCGCGCCAGGGGATCGTCAAGCAGCGCCGGGTCTATGCCGACCTTGCTCAAGACCTCATCGGTAGCAGCCCCGGGTGCGCAGCTTTGCAGCAACGCCTCACGCACCAGCTGGATGGAGATGGTGTCTTTTTCCGACATGGCGCGGGTGTTCACAGGATCCGGTAAAGCAGCCGTTCTATCCGCACCCGGCTGACCCGTTTCAGGAACCTGGCCACGGCCTCGGGATAATCCGGCAGGGTTTCCAGGTCCAGGTAGCGTTCGATCCGGCGGGTGTGGCGGTAGATCCGCTCAAGCTCGGCCTGGCGCGGCGCCAGCAGCTCGCCCTTGGGGTCGTCCAGCAACAGCGCGTTTTCCAGGTCCAGGCGAAAGGCCCGCGGGTTGAGGTTGTTGCCGGTCAACAAGGTGTAGCGCTCGTCGACCCACATGCCCTTGAGGTGATAGGTGTTGTCCCCGTCACGCCACAGGTGCAGGTTCAATTGACCGCTGTCGATCGCGTGCTGATGCCGTTTGGCGAAGCGTCGCAGGCTGATTTCGTAGAGGTATGGCAGCGCCGCGATGATCTTGAACGGTTCGCTTGGCGGAATGTAGAAGTCGTTGGCGGTCTTGTCGCCGACGATGATGTCGATCTTGACCCCGCGGGCCAGGGCGCGGTTGAGCTCCCGGGTCACGGCCAGGGGCAGGTTGAAATACGGGGTACAGATGGTCAGTTGCTGGCGGCTGCTGGCGATCAGTTCACCGATCACCCGGCTCAGGGGATTGTTCTTGCCCACGCCCAGCAACGGGCTCACCGACAGGCCACTCTTGTCGAGGCTGCCGACGCTGGTGTCATAGGTCGCGTATTTGAGACGGCTGCGCAAGTCACCGATGTCCTTGCGCAAACTGCGGGTGCTGGGCAGGTTCGGCAGGTCCAGGCGATGCACGGCCCTGGAGGTGATCAGGCCATGTTGCACCAGGTGATGCATCGAGTCGGCCAGTGCCGTGTTCTGCAGCAGGTGATAGCGGTCGTAGCGGTATTTGTCGAACTTGTGCAGGTAGACGTTATTCAGGCTCGCGCCGCTGTAGAGCACACAGTCATCGATCACGAAACCTTTCAAATGCAACACGCCGAACAGTTCGCGGGTCTGCACCGGCACGCCGTAGATCGGCACTTCGCTGGCGTGGGTGCGGGTCTGTTCCTGGTACCACGCCGAGTTGCCCGGCTGCTTCTTGGCGCCAATCAGCCCGCGCTGGGCCCGCAACCAGTCCACGACCACGACCACGTCCAGTTCCGGACGCGCCGCTTTGGCGGCATGCAGGGCATCGAGAATTTCCTGGCCGGCCTCGTCCTGTTGCAGGTACAGGGCGACGATGTAGATGCGCTGGGTGGCCTGGGCGATTTTCTCCAGCAGGCAACGGCGGAATTGGGCAGCGCCATCGAGGATGGTCACCGCATCGGCGGTCAGTGCAAAGCTGCGCAACTTGGGCAGCAGGGAGCGTTTGAAGAGCGACGGCATAGGGCTCGCAAAAAGGTCGATTCCGAAGAACGGATGAGCTTACACCATGGATGGGTTCGGGTCTTCCTGTCGTCAAGAAAAAAACAACTTGACCAAGGAGAACGATCATTCTACTTTTACCCCATGAACGAAATCACTGGTAATGAAACACGAGACATCATCCTCGATGTCGCCGAAAAGTTGATCTATAGAAGTGGCATCGCCGCCACCGGCATGGACCTTCTGGTGAAAACCGCCGGCGTCTCCAGGAAAAGTGTCTATCGCTACTTCGCCAACAAGGACGACCTGATCGTGGCCGCCCTCAAGCGGCGGGACGAGCGCTGGATGCACTGGTTCAGCAGCGAAGTGGACAAGGCGCCCACACCGACGGCGCGGCTGCTCAACCTGTTCACCGTGCTCAAGGGCTGGTTCGACAGCGAAGGTTTTCGCGGTTGTGCCTTCATCAACACCAGCGGCGAAACCGGCGATCCACAGGATCCGGTCCGCCAGGTGGCGAAGATGCACAAACAGAAGCTGCTCGACTACGTGACCCGGTTGTGCGTCGAACAAGGTGTCGAAAATCCGGACGCCCTGGCCCGCCAGCTACTGATTCTGATCGACGGCGCCATTACCGTGGCGCTGGTCATGGGCGACCACAGCGCGGCTGACCACGCCCAGGACATGCTGAAGATGTTGCTACACACCTGACCGTTGAACCCTGCTTCATTCATCAACTTATTGGAGACTCGCCATGTCTGCCTCTTCTGAAGTTCGTCCGCCGTTGCCGCCGTTCACCCGTGAATCGGCGATCGAGAAAGTTCGCCTGGCCGAAGACGGCTGGAACTCTCGCGACCCGCAAAAAGTATCCCTGGCCTACACGCTGGACACCCAATGGCGTAACCGCGCCGAATTCGCGCACAACCGCGAAGAAGCCAAGGCTTTCCTGACCCGCAAGTGGGCCAAGGAGTTGGATTACCGGCTGATCAAGGAACTCTGGGCCTTCACCGATAACCGCATCGCGGTGCGCTACGCCTACGAATGGCACGACGACTCGGGCAACTGGTTCCGCTCCTACGGCAACGAAAACTGGGAGTTCGACGAGCAAGGCCTGATGTACAACCGCTACGCTTGCATCAACGACATGCCGATCAAGGAAAGCGAGCGCAAGTTCCACTGGCCACTGGGCCGCCGGCCGGATGATCATCCGGGGTTGTCCGAGTTGGGGTTGTAAGGCTCTCGACTGAACCACCGCTATCGCGAGCAAGCTCGCTCCCACAGGGGATTGAGGTAAGGCACAGCATTTGTGTGCGCTGAAAATCCAAATGTGGGAGCGAGCTTGCTCGCGATGACGGCAGCAAATCCAACAGGTGTGCAAACTGACCCACCGCTATCGCGAGCAAGCTCGCTCCCACAGGGGATTGAGGTAAGGCAGAGCATTTGTGTGCGCTGAAAATCCAAATGTGGGAGCGAGCTTGCTCGCGATGACGGCAGCAAATCCAACAGGTGTGCAAACTGACCCACCGCTATCGCGAGCAAGCTCGCTCCCACAGGGGATTGAGGTAAGGCAGAGCATTTGTGTGCACTGAAAATCCAAATGTGGGAGCGAGCTTGCTCGCGATGACGGCGGCAAATCCAACGGGTGTGCAAACTGACCCACCGCTATCGCGAGCAAGCTCGCTCCCACAGGGGATTGAGGTAAGGCAGAGCATTTGTGTGCACTGAAAATCCAAATGTGGGAGCGAGCTTGCTCGCGATGACGGCGGCAAATCCAACGGGTGTGCAAACTGACCCACCGCTATCGCGAGCAAGCTCGCTCCCACAGTACAGCCGCCAGACCAGCGGCCCCTCCAACAGGCTTGACCCACATGCCGCCAGGCATCACATTGCCTGGGCCGGCGATAAGCTCGCTGTTTCGTTGTGCAGCAGACTTTGTGGAGCCCATGACCGCGTCGATTCCAATCCGCCCCCCCTGCCCGCCCGGCGTCTGCGATTGCGGACGTGATGCCTTGTTGCAAGCGCCTGGCAGCGACCTGCGCATCCTGTGCCTGAATCGCCAGGAAGAAAAACGCCTGCTCGAACGCCTGGAGAATATCCAGAGCCTCGACGAACTCCAGCGCCTGCAACAGCGCCTGTATGAAAACCTGGGGATCCGCCTACGCGTCGAGCCCGGCTACAACGAAGTGCGGACCATGCGCGGCATCGCCATCGAATTCCAGGAACAGCCCGGCCTGTGCCGCAAGATTCGCCAGTCGATTCCCGCCGCCATCCGCCGCGGGCTGGAAAAACGCCCCGAGATCGCCTGGCGACTGCTGGATGCCCACGACCTGTTTCGCGATACCTGAACCTGGGCCGCTCCTTCCCTGGAGCGGCACATCGGCCTAGAAATCCACCGTTGCGGACAGCAGGTAGGTGCGCGGGGTCGACAACGTCAAGCCCGGCTCACTGTCATCCGATGCGCCGGCCGAACTCCAGTAGCGCTTGTCGGCCACGTTTTCGATGTTGGCCCGCAGGGTGATGTGTTTTTCATCGACTTTGAACGCGTAGCGAGCGCCTACGTCGAAACGCGTCCAGGCATCGATTTCCTTGGTGTTGGACTGGTCCAGGTACTGCGAGCTGGAATAGATGCCGCGACTGGTCAGGGTCAGGCCCTGTACCGTTGGCACGTCCCATTCGGCGCCGAGGTTGACGTTGTACTTCGGCGTGGCCGGTGCGCGGTTGCCATCGAAGGTGCCGTCGGTGGTGTCAGTCAGTTCACTGTCGATGAACATCACGCCGCCGAGCAAACGGGTTCCCTTCAGCGGTTCGCCGAACACACTCAACTCCACGCCGGTGTTTTCGCGCTTGCCGTTCGGGCCGAAGACACGTGTCGTGGCGTCGGTCGCATAGGCAGGCTGCTTGATTCGGAACACGGCGGCAGTGACGGCAAACGGGCCAGCGTCATACTTGGCGCCCACTTCGACCTGGCGGCTGATGAACGGCGGGAAAATCTCATCCTCGTTCACGGATGTCGACGGCGCGATCTTGCCCTGGCTCAGGCCTTCCATGTAGTTGGCATACAGCGACAGCTTGTCAGTCGCCTTGAACAGGATCCCGCCCGATGGCGAAATCTTTTCCTCATCGTAGGCGGTGTCACCCTTGACGTTATTCGTCCAGTCATCAACCTTCACCCGTTGCCAGCGAGCACCGAGGGTCAGCAGCAAACGATCCTCGAACAGCCCCAGGGTGTCGGACAAGGCCACGCCGCTGAAGCGGTTCTCGGTGTAGACCTTGTCGTCCTGCCGGGTCGGGTTGCTCGGCGTCGGGGTCTGTACCGGGTCATACAGGTTGCTGCGACCGTTGGCGTAACGAGCGCCGCCATTTTCGAAGTCCATGTAGAAATAACTGGCCGCCAGGTTGACCTCATGGCTCACCGGACCGGTATGGAACCAGTTGCGCACTCCGGCCGTGGCCGTCCGGACATTTTCCTCCCGGGTAAAGTCACGGGGCTGGACAGTGAAGTCGCCCGCGTCGTTGGTGACCGAAACGTTGTGCCGAAGAAAGTCGTGGTCGCTTTTGCGCGCGCCGACACCGCCATACAGCATCACCGAATCGCTGACATCGAACTCAGCGTTCACCGTGCCGAAGGTGTCCTGGGTGCGCGCCTTGCTCCACGATTGGGCGTAGTTGTCGCGCACGTCGCTGGCGTGGGGGACCTGGGCATTGGCACCGACCTGCACGCGTTCCTGGGGCGCGTCAGTGTTGCGTTCGGTGTGGCCGATGTCCGTCGAGAGTCGTAGGCGTTCACCGCGAAAATCCAGGCCCAGCACCGCCATCTCGCGGTCCACGCTCTGGTGATCCCATTCCGTGTCGCCCGCCTGCTTCACACCATTGAAACGAATACCGAACTTGTCGTCTTCACCAAAGCGCCGACCGACATCCACCGCTCCGCCAAGCTGGTTATTGGAGGCATAGCTGCCGGTGAACGAGGTGATAGGCTTGTCGGTGGCGCGTTTGGGCACCACGTTGATCCCGCCCCCCACGCTGCCCCGCGGTGAGATGCCGTTGATGAGCTGGCTCGGCCCCTTGAGGATGTCGACGCGTTCGGCCATCTCCATGTCGATCGTGTACGTCGGCAGGATGCCGTAGAGACCGTTGTAGGCGACATCGCTGTTGAACAGGCTGAAACCGCGGATGGTGAACTGCTCAAAGCGTCCGCCCGCCGGGTTGGTGGTGCGGACCGAGGGGTCGCTGGCGATCAGGTCGCCGAGGGTGCGCGCCTGCTGGTTCTTGACCGTCTGGCTGGTGTAGGTGGTCATGCTGAACGGCGTTTCCATGAAGTCCCGCGAGCCCAGCAGGCCTTGCGAACCACGCCGCGCCACCTGGCCGCCGGCGTACACCGGGCTGTCCGTCGACGCCGTGGCGCCGAGAATCGAGGTGGGCGCCAGTTGCAAGCTGCCGCCTTCTGGCGCCGGCATCAGGGTGTAGGCCTGCTCCCCCACCGGCTGCAACTGCAGGCCCGAACCCCGCAACAGCCGGGCAAACCCCTCTTCCACCCCGAACTCCCCCGAAAGCCCGGCGCTGTCGCGCCCGCTCACCAAGGCCGGATCCACCGACAGGTTGACCCCCGCCAACCCGGCAAACCGGGTCAACGCCGCGCCGAGGCTGCCGGCCGGCACCTGATAACTGCGCCGGGCGGCTTCTTCGGCCAGGCTTGATGACATGAAAAATGGGCTGGCACCCAGGCTCAACATGAGGCTCAGGTTCAACAGCGGACGCCGGCCGGCAAAGGCCGGGCGCAAACGCAAAGGTACAACTGCGGACATTGGAAAGCGCTCTCGTTTTTGTTCAGTTGCCTTGAATGACAAGCGAGACAAAAAAAGGGGACAGGCCTCAGGCCTAATGCCAGTCAGTCAAGCCTCTAACCCGCGGGAGCAAAGCTTGCTCGCGATTGCGGTGAGCCAGTCGACAACGCCATTGACGGGGCTGCCGCCATCGCGAGCAAGCTTTGCTCCCACAGGTTTTGTGTCGTGTGATCCTTAACTGACTGGCATTAGGCCTCAGGCCAGATTTTTGCGAAGCGTCAACGTGACCCAGTAACGGGTGCGCATGTGCACGTCCAGCGGCAGGCTGGCCGCCAGCAGCGCGAGGATTCGATCGGTGTCGTCCAGGCGGAAGCTGCCGGTGATTCGCAGCGGTTCCAGGGTTTCGTCCCAGCGCAGCACGCCGGGGCGATAGCGGCTCAGTTCCCGCAGGAAATGCCCCAGCGGCTGATCCTGCGCCACCAGTACCCCGTCAAGCCAGCCCAGCTGTGCCACGTCGAACGCCCGCACCGGCCCCGCGCCTGAGGCCTGGACGTTGACCTGCTGGCCCTCTTCCAGACTCAGCGAGGGTCCGCGCAGGGGTTGCAGGTACGCCGAACCACTGACCACCGACACCCGGCAATCGCCCTCGCCCAAGTGCAAGCAGACTTCGCCACGATGGATCGTGACGAGCCCATAGGGTGACTGAACGGATAGCGGCGTGCTCCCGGCGAGTTTGAGGGCCATCTCACCGCGCAGCAGCACCAGGCGCCGGGCCTTGAGGTCCAGGTCGATGGCGCTGTCGGTATTCAGTTGCAGCACACTGCCATCGATCAGCGACCAGCGCCGTTGCTCGCCCGTGGCGGTGTGCAAATCAGCGCGCCAGGCCTCCAGCGGCAGCTCCCGCCCCAGCAGCCAGGCGGTCGGGACCAACGCGGCGACGCCCAATGCACGCTTGAGCACAGCACGCCGGGCCAGCGCCGGACGGTCCAGGGTTGCCATGCCCAGGGACGCGGGCACCCCGGCAAAACGCTGGCGCAATCGCTGGGCCTTCTGCCAGGCCGCCTCGTGGTGAACGCTACTGTCGCGCCAGCGTTGCAGGGCCGCCGAGTCGAACGCATCCCCGTCGAATTCCATCAGGGTCAACCAACGGGCAGCCGCCCGTGCCGCTTCACGAGCCTCGGGTGATGGCGCCGAAGGCATCAGAAGTCCACCAACAGGCAATGCTCATAGGCCTGGGCCATGTAGCGCTTCACGGTGCGCTCGGACACTTGCAGGCGCTCGGCGATCTCGCGATAACCCAGGCCTTCGAGCTGGCTCCATAAAAAAGCCCGCCGCACCAAGGGCGGCAGGCCATCCAGCAATTCGTCCAGGGCTTGCAGGGTTTCCAGCAGCAGCCAACGCTGTTCCGGAGACGGTGCGCAGGCTTCAGGCAGGTTCGCCAAAGCGTCTAGATAGGCCTGTTCCAGATTGCGGCGGGTATAGAAATTGCTCAACAGGCGTTTGCCGACGGTCAGCAAATAGGCCCGGGGCTCTTGCAGGTCCGTCAAGGTCTGGGAGCTGGCCAGCACCCGCAGGAAGGTATCCTGGCGCAGGTCCGCCGCATCCCAGGCATTGCCCAGGCGCCGTCGCAACCAACCTTCCAGCCAACTCCCGTGGTCACGGTACAACGCATGGAGGGATTGCTCCGTCGGCGTAACTGCATCACACATGTCCAGAAGCCCGCGCAAAGTCTTAAATGAGACTGATTCTAATTAATGTTCGCGCGGGAATCCAAGTTGTTTATGCAAAGTGAGTCTAGAAACGGGATGCAAGCCCCCTCCCCAGTGGGAGCGAGCTTGCTCGCGATGCAGGCGACTCGGGGTGCAAGTTGCTACCGAGGCGCTGCTATCGCGGGCAAGCCTTGCTCCCACAAAGCTCGCTCCCACAGTCAGGTCTTTGCACGCAGTGCGATCAGTGACTGGCATGCAAGGTCTTCGGCACTTCCGGCATGGCCGAAGAGTGGTGGTTGATGATCTTCCACTGGCCATCGAGGCGCTCATAGAGGAAGGTGTAGCGCGCCTGGACCTCACGCTTGGAACCATCGGCCTGGGTGAGTGTGAAGGTATAGACACCACTGTCCATCGCCGCGTCGGGCCCCAGGTGACGGATTTCCCGGTAGTTGATTTGTCCGACCGGCTTGGCGGCCAGGAAATGCTCGAAGTAGTCCTGGATCTGCGCCGGCGTGTTGCGCACCTTGTTGGAGACGGTCGGTTGCAAAATCGCATCCGGGGCATAGAGGCCGGTCACGGCGGTGGCGCTACCGGTTTGCAGCGCGGCGTTCCAGCGATCGAACAGGGCAGCGATTTCCCGGTCATTCACGTTCTTGGGCTGCTCGGCCACTGTGCGATACACATAGGGTGTGACCTCGACAGCCTGGACAAGCGGCGCACTCAGCAGGAAAAAAGCAGCGATGGCACAGGTTTTCATTTTCATCGGAAAGCTCCTTTGGGTTTCAATGAGCCCACTTTGCCGACCTTCCCGGCTCTCGCCATCGGCCAACCGGTGCCAATTGCCTATGCCATTCGGCAGATAGGCCCGGTGCCGGTGACACGGTCTAATGGCGTCACCGCGAACCGTCCGATCTTTTTCCATGCTGGAGCATCCCCATGCAAAGCCCGCCCCATGATCCCGGCAGTGCCCTGGCCATCCGCAGTCAGTATCGGCAGTCGCAAAGCCGTGCCGCGCGCCTGGGCCTGCTGCTGGGCACCGGCCACGAGCTGACGCAGTTGCCACTGCCGGCCATGCGTCAGCGTGCGCTGCAACGGGCATGCGCCTTCATGGCGATGGACCACGGCCTGCTGCTGGAATGGGCGCCGGACCACACGCTGCGCACCCTCGCCAGCCACGGGAGCGCGGAACGGGTCGACTTCCTCGCCAACCTGGCCCAGCCGCAAACGCCCGGCCCGAATTGGCTGGAATCCCCCGGCAGCGCCCTGCCCCAGGTCTTGCGCATTCCACTGCGCACCTCCGATGGCGTGACGTTCGGGGCGTTGTTGCTGGGCAACAGCGTCGCCCTCGGCGCGCCGGACAACGAAGACATCGAGTCGCTGCAATTGCTGGCGACGCTGCTGGCGGCGCACCTGGAGAACAGCCGCCTGGTCGAAGCGCTACAGGCCCGCGAGCGGACCATGTCCGAACTGGTCCACCGCTTGTTCAGCGCCCAGGAAGACGAACGCAAGCGCGTGGCCTACGACCTGCACGACGGTCTGGCGCAGAACCTGGCCGGTTTGCACCAGCGCTTGCAGGGTTTCGCCGGTCGTTGCCCGTCGCTGGCGCCGGCGCTGGCGAGCGAGTTGCAGGCCATCCTCGACCTGGCCCAAGGCTGCGTCGGCGAGGGCCGGCAACTGATCGGTGGCCTGCGCCCCCACGTACTGGATGATTTCGGCCTGTACAAAGCCGTCGACAAGGAGGCCGATCGCCTGCGTGACGCGGGCCTGACCGTGAGCTGGGCCGAACACAGCAGCGCGCGCCTGCCGGGCAATACCGAGATCGCCCTGTTTCGCATTGCCCAGGAGGGCATCAACAACATTCTCAAGCATGCCCAGGCCCGTCATGTGGGCCTGGGGCTGGCGGTGGAAGATGGCCACGCCAGCCTGCGGGTAGAAGACGATGGCCGTGGCTTTGCCCTGGAGCAACCCATCGAGACCAACGGCAGTTGCCACCTGGGGCTGGCCGCCATGCAGGAGCGCGCCAACCTGCTCGGTGGCCACCTGGCCTGTTGCAGCCAGCCCGGCGGCGGCACCCGCCTGCTGGCCAGCGTGCCGCTACCGTCCGCTGGAGTACAGCCATGAACCGTCCTTTGCGCCTGCTGCTGGCCGATGACCATGAAGTCACCCGCACCGGGTTTATCAGCATGCTCGCCGACAGCCCGGGGTTCGAGGTCGTCGGCCAGGCCCGCGACGGCCAGGAGGCCCTCGACCTGTGCGAGCGGCTACAGCCGGACATCGCGATTCTCGACATTCGCATGCCCGTCCTCAACGGCCTGGGCGCGGCGCGGATCCTGCAGCAGCGCCAGCCCGGGATCAAAGTGGTGATTTTCACCATGGATGACAGCCCCGACCACCTCGAAGCCGCCATCGGTGCGGGCGCGGTCGGCTACCTGCTCAAGGATGCCAGCCGCGATGAGGTGCTCGACGCCCTCAAACGGGTCGCCCAGGGCGACGAGGCGCTGAACAGTTCAGTCAGCGCGCGCCTGCTGCGCCGCATGGCCGAGCGCGGTGCCAGTGGCGCCCCTCAGGTCCAGGCCTTGACCGCCCGTGAGCGCCAGGTATTGGGGTTGGTGGCCGGCGGCTTCAGCAATCGTGAAATCGGTGAAAAGCTGGGCATCGCACCCGGCACGGCCAAGGCCCACGTCGAGCGCGTCATCGGCAAACTGGGTGCCGCCGACCGGACCCAGGCCGCCGTGCGCGGCGTGGCCCTGGGGCTGGTGGCGCAACCCGCCGGGCAATGGCCATGAGGTTTCTCGCCGCCCGCCGCTGGGCCGACCTGCCGTTGCGAGGCAAGGCCCTGGTGGTGATTTCCCTGCCCCTGGTGGTCCTGCTGCTGTCGCTGGTGCTGATCTACATCACCGAACGGCAGACCGCACGGGCCGAGGAGGATGTGCGCCGGGTGCTGCTCGTCCAGGGTGATATCCAGACGGTCCATACCTTGCTGGCCGAGGCAGCGGCCAGCGTGCGCGGTTACCTGCTGACCCGGCGCGAAGATTTCCTGCCCAGCTACGAACAAGCCACGCCGCTGATCCGTGCGGCGTTGCAGCGCCTGGACCACAACATTCGCGATGCCAGGATGCGCGAGCACCTCAAGACCATCACCCCGCTGATCGCCGACAAACTCGACGGTTTACTCGCCTTGCGCAACGGCAAGCGTGACGACCCCGAGGCCATCACCGCGATCCTGATCGAAAACAAGCAGGTGCTGGATGTGCTGCGCGAGCAGATCAGCGCGATGCGCATACGCGAGGATGGCCTGCTCGCCGAGCGCAGTGCCGCCGCCTCGGCCACGCGCATGCGCCTGCTGTTCGCCACGTTGCTGGCGGCGGTGTGCGGCTTGCTCGGAGCCATTGTCGCGGTGCTGTTTCTATCCAAGGGCATCGTCGCCCGGGTCCAGCAGGTGCAAGGCAACGCCCAGCGCCTGGCCTTGGGCCAACCGTTGTTGCCGCAACCGCCAGAGCAGGACGAAATCGGCCAGCTCGGCACGCGGCTGGTGGAGGCTGGGCAGTTACTCGCAGAACGCGAGCGGGCCCTGCGCGATAACGAGGAGCGCTTGCGGCTGATCATCGACGGGGTGAAGGACTACGGGATCTTCGCGCTGGATGCCCAGGGCTACGTCACCACCTGGAACGCCGGCGCGCAGCGGATCAAGGGCTACACCGAGCAGGAAATCCTTGGCCAGCACTTCTCCCTGTTCTACTTGCCCGAAGAATGCCCGGCGCACCCGGACATGGCCCTGCGCGAAGCCACCCGCGACGGCCACTACATGGAGGAAGGCTGGCGTTGCCGCAAGGACGGCAGCCGTTTCTGGGCCAGCGTGGTCATCACCGCCCAGTACGATGGCACGGGCGCCTTGCGCGGCTTCTCCAAAATCACCCGCGACATCACCGACCGGCGCGCCGCCGAAATCGCCCTGCGCACCGCCCGCGAAGAAGCGGAAAGCGCCAGCCGGGCCAAGAGCGAATTCCTTTCGCGCATGAGCCACGAACTGCGCACGCCACTGAACGCCATCCTGGGTTTCGCTCAACTGCTGGACATGGACTCCACCGCCGGCCAGCGCCCCCAGGTCAGCCACATCCTGCGGGCCGGCCAGCACTTACTGGCATTGATCAACGAGGTGTTGGACATCGCCCGGATCGAGGCCGGGCGCCTACCCCTGAACATCGAGCCGATCCCCCTGGCGACGGTGCTGCACGAAGCCTTGACGCTGGTTTCACCCATGGCCGCCGACGCCGGGATCCACTTGATCGACCTGCCTGCACTGCCCGACGACAGTGGTGTGCTTGCCGACCGCCAACGCCTGGTGCAGGTATTGCTCAACCTGTTGTCCAACGCCATCAAGTACAACCGGCCCGGCGGCGAGGTGCGCATCGAGGTGAGCGTCCAGGCCCACCAGGTGAGCATCGCCGTCCACGATACCGGCCATGGCATCGCCCCTGAACAACTGGGCCAGCTGTTCAAGCCCTTCGAACGCCTGGGCGCCGATCCGCAGGTCGAAGGCACCGGCCTTGGCTTGTCGTTGAGCAAGAACCTGCTGGAGATGATGCAGGGCAATCTGCAGGTCCACAGTGAGCCCGGGCACGGGTGCTGTTTTACCCTGCAACTGCCCGCCACCCAGGTGGTCGGCACGCACTTGCCGCCCATTGCCGCCCTGGCCGTGACGCGCACCCCCGTGGATTACCACGGCAAAATCCTCTGCATTGAAGACAACCTGTCGAGCCTCGCGCTGATCGAGACCCTGATGCAGCGCCGTCCCGGCATCCAGCTGTTATCGAGCATGCAAGGCCAGATGGGCCTGGACCTCGCCCGCCAGCACTCGCCGCAACTGATCCTGCTGGACGTCACCTTGCCGGACCTGGAAGGCCTGGAAGTCTTGCGGCGCCTGCGCCAATCCCCGGCCACTGCGGCCACGCCGGTACTGATGATCACTGCCGATGCCAGCGACCTGACCCATCGCGCCCTGCGCGACGCCGGGGCCACGGCGATCCTGACCAAACCTATCCATATCCAGGCCTTTCTCGGCCACCTCGAGCACTATCTACCGGAGCCCGCATGAATCGCGACTTGCGCATTCTGATCGTCGACGATCAGCGCCCCAACCTGGACCTGATGGAGCAACTGCTGGCCCGCGAAGGGCTGCACAATGTACTGAGCAGCACCGAGCCCTTGCGTACGCTCGACCTGTTCAACAGCTTCGAGCCGGACCTGGTCATCCTCGACCTGCACATGCCGGCATTCGACGGTTTTGCCGTGCTGGAACAACTGAACCGGCGCATCCCGGCCAACGACTACTTGCCGATCCTGGTCCTGACCGCCGACGCGACCCGTGACACCCGCCTGCGGGCCCTGGCCCTCGGCGCCCGGGACTTCATCAGCAAACCCCTGGATGCCCTGGAAACGATGCTGCGCATCTGGAACCTGCTGGAAACCCGGGCACTCTATAAATCGTTGCGCGAGTTGATCCCGTCCCAGCAGATCGAACTGTTGCGCCAGCACCGTCCCGCCGCCGACCCGGTCTAGTCCGGCGGCCGTTTCATCGAGGCCATCGAAGCATGGAAGTCACCGAACGAACATCGGCAAACGGCCTGCAAGGACACATTCGCGGCGAACGCCTGGCCACCTCCGACGGCGTATCGAGCAAGGAGATCCTGGTGGAGATCTTTGTCCGTGAGCGTTGCGAAGCCCACATCGTCGTGCCAGCGGTGGCCGAGCCGTTGCTGGTCTGGGTGTTGTCCGGGCAAGCCATTGTCGAGGAGCGCACCGCTCATGAGCCGTGGGAAGCGAACACGGTGGGCCGCGGGGATTTTTTCCTGACCACCTCCCCTGTGCCTTATGAAATGCGCTGGCAAGTGACCAGCCCTGAGCCGTTCGTGGTCATGCATGTGTATTTGGGCCTGGCGTTGCTGGAGCGCGCCATCGCCGAAGCGGGCGGCGGCGCGATCCAACTGCGGGAAGTCTCAGGCGGGCGGGATGAAGTGCTCTCGGCCTTGCTGGAACAGATCCGAGTGGAGCTGACCCGACGCGGTGAAACCAGTGCCTTGCTGGTCCAGGGCGTGGCGCAATGCGTGGCGGTGCACCTGGCGCGGCATTATGTGGATGCCGGGGCCGAGGACATGTCCGGCCGCAACGCCCTGCCCGCCTTCAAGCTCAAGCGGGTGATCCAGTTAATGGAACAACACCTGGCCGCTCCCTTCAACCTCGGTGACTTGGCGCGGGCCATCGGCCTGAGCGAATACCACTTCAGCCGCCTGTTCAAGCGCGCCACCGGGCGTTCGCCCTCGCAGTACTTCATCCAGTTGAGAATGGCCCGGGCCCGGCAACTGCTGATCGAAACCGAGCGCAGCGTCATCGATATCGGCCTGGAGGTCGGCTATGGCAGCGCCAGTCATTTCTCCCAGATATTCCGTCGCGAAGTGGGCGTGGCGCCGAGTCATTACCGCAAGTAAAAGCCGATGACGCCACAATGTGGCCGCACACAACCCCTGTGGGAGCGAGCTTGCTCGCGATGGCGTCAGCCCCGTCAACACTGATGGCAACGGCTCCACCGCTATCGCGAGCCAGCTCGCTCCCACAGGTATTTGCTGCCAGGCCTGTATTCATTTGATCCGGTAATGAAAGGTATTGCGCACCGCCGGCACCGTCACCGCCTTGCCATCAATGATTCGCGGCTGATAACGGAACGTCTGGGCGGCGGCGAGGGACGGGCGGATGAACAGCGGGTGGCAGCCGTCGAGCACCTTGGGACTGTCGATCCGCCCGTCCGGCATCACGCTGTATTCCACGGTGCAATCGCCCTCCAAGCCCTTGTCCAGGGCCCGTTGCGGATAGTCCGGCGCTTGCTTGCTCAGGGGCTGATAGCTGCGGCTGTCGGCGGCGGCCTGGCGCGCCTGCTCGGCGTGGCGTTGCTCGGCGAGTGCTTGCGCCTGCCGGGCCTGGCGCTGTTGTTCGGCTGCTTGCTGCTCGGCGTCTTGCCTGCGCCGCTCACTTTCCAGGCGTTCACGCTGCTGCTGTTGCACCTGTTGCTCGCGTTTTTGCTCCTCGACCCGTTTGCGGGCCAGCGCCGCCTGTTCCAGCTTCTGCGCCGCGGCTCGCGGGTCGACAAGCGGCTTGGTGGGGACAGGAAGTGGCGCTTGCGCGGGTGGCGGGACGGGTTCGGCCACGGGTGGTGCAACAGGGATGACAGGCGCCAGTGCAGGCGCCTCGGGCAGCGGTGCGGCCGGCAGCATCACCAGTTGCGTACGCAACACCCGCGGCGTTTCGGCGGCGGGCTTCTCCACGCTCCACCCCAACACCAACAGCGCAGCTATTGCGGCGTGCAGAGCCACGGCCAGTCCCGCCGCCAGGCTGTTTCTCCAGAAACCGTGATGGCTCGACGCGGGTACGCTCAAGGCGGGACTGTGCATGATCATCGCCGTCATTGCGGCGCCTCGGTCACCAGCCCCAGGTTACTCACGCCGCCCTGCTGCAGGGCGGCCATGGCCGCGACGACCCGGCCGTAATCGGCATGATCATCGGCTCGGATGTACACCTGGGTGTCGCTGCGCTCAGCCACGACCTGCGCCACCTTGGCGCGCATCTGCTCCAGGTCCACGGCGCTGTCGGTCTGGTGGCGGGTGTCCAGCTCACCGCCCAGGTTCCAGTAGTAACCGCCTTCGGCCTTTACCGACAGGGTGAGGATTTGCTGGCGACTGTCGGTGGCCAGCGCTTCGCTCGCGACCTTGGGCAGTTCGATCTTCACACCCTGGGTCAGCATCGGCGCGGTGACCATGAAAATCACCAGCAGCACCAACATCACGTCGATGTACGGCACCACGTTCATCTCGGCCTTGGGACCGTGCTTGCGTTGGGGCTTGACGAGCATCTGTCCTCTCCTTTCAAGCGGCCGAGGCCAGGTTCACCGGGGCGCCGTGCAGCTTGCGGTGCAGACGCGCCTGCAGTTCGTTGCCAAACCCGTAGTAACGGGTCAGCAGGGTCTGGCCGCGGGCGGCAAAACGGTTATAGGCAATCACCGCCGGGATCGCCGCGAACAAGCCGATGGCCGTGGCGATCAGCGCTTCAGCGATGCCCGGTGCCACGGTGGAAAGGCTGGCCTGTTGCACCTGGGACAGGCCGAGGAACGCATTCATGATCCCCCAGACCGTGCCGAACAAGCCGATGTAAGGGCTGACCGAGCCGACGGTGGCGAGAAACTGCAAACCTTTCTCCAAGTGCACTTCCTGTTCGCTGATCGCTACCTGTAGCGAACGCTCGACGCCTTCGAGCACAACCTCGGGCGTACAGGAGGGCTGGTTAAGCTGAGTGAAGGCCAGCAAGCCTGCCTGGAAAATCGGCGTGACGCCGCCCTCGTCTTCACGTATTTGTGCGTGTTCCCGGTACAGGGGCAACAGGTCCTGGGTGCTGCGAAAACGTTGCATGAAACCATTGAGCTGACGCTCGTTGCGTTGCAGCACGGCACTGCGCTGGATGATCAGGTACCAGCTCAATAGCGAGGCCAGCAGCAAGGTGAGCATGACCGCCTTGACCAGCAGACTCGCGTCACTGATCAGGCCCCAGATTGTCATGTGTTCCAAAGTGGCTTGCATGGGTAGAACTCCTGTCTGGCTGCTATTCGATGAAATGTTCGTGACCGGTTGATGACAGTGCCGCTCAAGGCAGACGCAGGGCTTTCGCCACGTCGGCCCAGGGCACGAACTTGAAGTTCTGGGTCTGTTCGGGCATGCGCTTGCGGCCGTCCTGGACCACCAACATGCCCTGGCTCCAGGGCCCGCCGAGGTTCACCGAGGTCACTTCCAGGCCGTCGGTCTCCGACGCACCATCAATGCCCGCCGCCGCGTTCAGGCCGACCCGGAACGCGCCCCGCACGGCGAACGGAGGCTCGGCATCGAGCACCAGGTAGCTGTCGTTGCCTTGGCTGGAGATCACCAGGTAGTCGCGACCCTTGGCCTGGTACAAGGCCATGCCCTCGACGTCAGCGTGCAACGACGGGCCAACCTTGATCACACTGCTCAAGGTCGCCGGCTGGTCGGCCCGGGCATCCATCGTCCAGACACCCACGTCTTCCTCTCCGAGAAACAAGCGCTGGCGCTGCTCATCGGCCACGCAGCCTTCGGGCTGACTGTCGACGCTGAACTGGCGCACCAACTGGCCTTGCACCACGCCGTCCGGCGCACTCAGGCGATATTGCACAAAGCGCCCGTCCTTGCCGTTGGCGAAGGCGTACAGCTCGCCTTCGGCGGGCTGGAACAGGCAGATGCCGTAGATGTCCTTCAATGGCGTCGCAATCTCCCCCGCTTCGCGCAACTCGCCACTGGCGCGGTCGATACTGAACAGGCTCAAGCTGTTGCGATCACGGTTGCTGGCCACCGCCAGATCGACGGTTTGCGTGCCCAGCTTGAAGTTCGCCCGCACATCGACGTTGTTCAGGCGCCCGACCGGCAGCTCCTGCAGCAACTTTCCTTGCAGGTCGTAGGCCAGCAGGCCTTGCTTTTTGTTGGTGCCCAACACCCGGCTCAAGCCCGGCGTGGTCGGATGCACCCAGATCGCCGGGTCATCCGCGGCATCGCCCTGGCGGGCCACCGGCTCGCTCTGGGCGATGGCAGCCACCGTGGGCAGTACCGGCGGCAAGGGCATGGGCGTGGGTTGCCAGTTGAGTTCTCCCTGATACAGGCGCCCGTCGTCATCGTCGCGCAGCAGCACCTCGATACCGGTTTTCGTCCGGCGTGCCGCCAGGCTTTCCGGTTCCTTCAGGCCCGGCAGCGACAACGTGGCGCGGGGTGTCCAGCCTTTGCCGTCCTGTTGATACAGGTGCAATTGCACAGCCTCTGGATCTAGGCCCAATACGCCACCGGGCAAGACCGCCAAGGCGCCGGCCGCCTGCTGGATGTCGCCGAACGGTGCACGCATCGCCACCGGCACCCGCACGGTCTCAGCCTCGGAGGATGCCGGGTAGGCCCACCAGCCGATCCGCTCTTCGTTGACGAACAATTGCTGGCTGGCGTCCTGCACTTGGCAGGTCTTGGCGTCCGGCGGCAGTGGCAAGCCACGCACCCGTTGGGCGGTCGCGCCCAACCGCTCGCCGGCACCCACCAGCCATTGCTCGCCCTTGCCCTCTTCCCCCACCAGGAACACAAACAGGTTGCTCGCCTCGTCGCGGTACAGGCACAGGCCGTTTACCGGGAAGTCTCGCGTGGGCAGGTACAGCGGCGTGCCCCACTGATGGTTTTGTGGGTCTAGGCTGACGACCATGGCTTGCTGGCGCTCGCTGTCGAGGCTGGCGACCAGCACGTTCGCGCCCAGGAGCCGACTGTCGAGGCCCTCGAAGGCACCTTTCAGGCGCGTCAGCTCGCGCCCTTGGCCATCGAGCAAGAACAGGCCCTCGCGGGCACTGGCCAGTCGTTCGGTGGTTGCAGCGCCAGGCAGGAATGCCAAGGCGTTGAGAGACAGCGCCTGGGCTTGAGGCCAGGGTTGCAGTTTTAGCTTGGGCGCTGAAGCAGCTGCCAGGGCGGCGGCTGATGCCAGGCTGAGCGCCATCGCCAGTAGGCAGCGCTTGGGTAAGGAAAACATCTTGTTCAACGGAAAAATCCTTGTCGTTCAGTCAGACTCAAACGGGCTTGTTGCTCACTTCTATTGCCAGGGAATTCATCTGTGGGAGCAAAGCTTGCTCGCGACGAAGACAACGCGGGTCTCCCGGGAACCGGGGCGCCTGCATCGCGAGCAAGCTTTGCTCCCACAGCCAAATCCTCTTGCCACAAGTGATCAGGTTCGCGAATCAGAAATGGGTAAAGGTCAGCCCCAGCTTGTACGTCGGGCCGTACTCTTCGTACTGGCCGTTATAGGAACGGTGGCCGGTGTAGACGAAATAAGACTCGTCGGTGAGGTTCTGGGCCTCGAGGCTGACTTGCAGGTTCTTGGTCAGCGAGTAACGCGCGCTGAAATCGACGAAGGTCTGGGCGTCTACGTGCAGGTCATGGTCGCGGTCGCCGATGGACGCCAGTTCGAACAGGTACGCTGACTTGTAGTTGGCCGACAGCCGCAGGCTCAGCTTGTCGTTTTCCCAACCCAGCATCAGGTTGCCGACCGTGTCCGACTGGTTCGGCAGGTCGATGCTGCGCTTGCGCTGGGTACCGCTGGCCTGGTCGAAACCTTCAATCTCGGCGTCCGAACGGCTGAAGGTGGTGTTGGCCCCCAACAGCAGCCCGTTCCAGGGGGCCGGCAGCCAGTCGAATTTTTGCGAGTAGGCCAATTCCAGGCCGTACAGCTTGGCGCTGTCGCCGTTGGCGTAGCTGTGGGCTTCTGAAAAATCGGTCCAGGCGCCCGTACCGGCCAGGTCGGTGTTGTAGACGAAATGCTTGATGTCCTTGTAGAACACGAAGGCCGAGACCGTGCCGGCGTGGCCCATGAAATGCTCGATCCCCAGGTCCAGGTTGCTCGATTCCAGCGGCTTGAGCTCCGGGTTGCCGAAAGTGGCCTCGTCATCGTCGATGACAAAACCTGGCGCCAATTGCCCGAAGGTTGGACGCACCACGGACTTGGTCCAGGCCGCACGCACCTGGGTGTTCTTGTCCAATTGGTAGCGCGCGTGCAGGCCCGGCAACCAGTGGTGATACTTGCGACGGGTCTCGGTATCGGTGAAGACGCCGTCAGTCGCGCCGCTGCCCTTGGCTTCGAATTCGGTACCTTCGTAGCGCATGCCAGCGATGAAGCGCCAATCATCGATGTCGACGGTGTTCATCAGGTACGCGGCATTGATGTCCTCGCTCATCTTGAAGTCGTTGACTCGCGATTCTTGTTCGTCGAAAAACTCGTCGCGGTTCAGGCCGCCCAGCAACTGCTTGATGGCATCGGCGCTGATGCCCGGGCCGAAGCGACCGAGACGGTAGTCCACGGTGCCTTTCTGGAACTGCCCGAGGTTCAGCTGCTCGTCGGTGAAACCCAGGTCGTCGAAATCTTCGTAGACCCAGGCGTCCAGGTCGTTGTCCTTGTCCCGCCGGCTGACTTTGCCACCGAATTTGACTTGGGACGCAGAGCCGCTGAAGTCATAGTCCCGAGCCAGGTCCAGGCGCAGGTTTTTCTCGGTGTCGGTGGTCTTCTGCGCTTCCCAGTCCACCTTGTCGAGGCTGAAGTTGGCCGGATCGTAGAACCCCGAGCCGATGATTGGCCGCGGCTTGTCGTTGTCGTAGAAACCACTGTTGAAACCATCGATGCCTTCGAAGGTAGCCCCGGCAATATGGCCGGGACTGTCTTCGCTGGATTGGCTGTAGCCGCCCTGGCCACTCAGGGTCCAGAGACCGAACAGGCGCTCGCCACCGAGTACGTAGGATTGGATTTCCTGGGTTTCTTCACGTTGCTTGAGCTTGCGCTCGCCCTCGGCGTCCCCCAGTTGCCCGGCGGCTTGCGGGTTTTCAAAGGCGATGCTGGCGGCGTTGCGGGTTTCGCTGTCCTTGTAGCGGCTGTACAGCGTGCGCAGGTAATAGCTGCTGAAGTCATCGGGCTTGTAGTCGAAGTTCAAGCCGCCACCGGCCCGCTCGCGGCGGATGTCGTAGTCGCGCTGTTCGAACTCTTCGAGGCGTGAACCCTGCGCGAAATCCCAGGCACCGCCGGTTTCGACGTTGTCCGAACCGAAGTCGCGCTTCTGCCAGCTCAGCGCCGCGGCCACGCCAAAGTTGTCGATACCGTCGCCAAGGCTGAAACGGTCGCTGATGGCGCCGGAGAATTTCGGGCTGGTCTGGCCGGTGTTCTTGTCATAGCTGGCTTCGCTGCTGCCGGTGTAGAACAGCCCCTTGTGGTCGAAGGCCGAGAGGCTTTTCACATCCACCGTACCGCCCAGGGAGTTGGCGTCCATGTCCGGCGTCAGGGTCTTGATCACCGACAACGACTGCACCAGTTCCGAGGGCAACACATCCAGGGCAACGGCGCGACGCTCGCTTTCCGGAGCCGGCACCAGGGTGCCGTTGATGGTCACGCTGTTGAGGTCCGGCCCCAGGCCTCGCACGCTGACAAACCGGCCTTCGCCCTGGTCGCGCTCGACGCTGACACCGGGCAGGCGCTGCACCGCTTCGGCGACGTTTTCATCCGGCAACTGCGCCACGCCGTCGGCATGCACCACGCTCTTGATGCTGTCGGCGCTGCGCTGTTCCTTGAGGGCCTGGTCGATACTCGCCGCCTGGCCGACCACTTCAACGTGTTCCGTGGCGCCGGCCGCTTGCTCGGCGGCACTCAGTCGTTCGCTGGCAATGGCCATCGCCAACGCGGTGAAGGTGAAACCGACGAGCCCGGCGGTGCTTGTGCGGTGGTACATGGTGATCCTCCCCAGGAATCCGGAAATCCGCCAGGCAGTGGCCCGGCAACTGGGAGGGCACGCTAGGGGTGGGGAATGACGGTTCTGTGACAGGGGTTGGCTGGAGGGGCTGCAATCGGCTGATTTAGCGGGGTTGGCGAGCCGGAATGAGCTGAAATGACCTGCTGGAACCACGCTCGGAAACTCCGTGGCGAGGGAGCTTGCTCCCGCTGGGGCGCACAGCGCCCCCACAACCAGGCGCCACGGTCCTGGCAGACAGACCATCTGCGCCTGCTGCGCAGTCGAGCGGGAGCAAGCTCCCTCGCCACAGGGGCAGTGTTGTCGCAAAAAAACCGGATGACCGATGAGCTGATTCGACCTCCCCCACCCCGTTACCCGCCGTCACCGCACTGTCACATCCATCTGCTGTGCTGGGCCGCATTCCGCTTCTGGCAAAGGACTTCGGCCATGTTCTCCGTGCTTCGCCCGCATCGCTTCAAACTCGCCCTGCTTCTGCTGGCGGCCAACCTCGGGCTGATCCTGCATTTGGCCAGCGGCGAACTCAAACCCATTGCCGAGTGGGTCTGGCTGGATATTCTCGGCGAAGGTGGCTCGGCGCTGCTGGCGCTGGTCTGGCTGGGGCTGGTATTGAAAAGCCGCCCGGCCGGGCGGGTGACCAACTACCTGGTCCTGGGCCTGGGCTGCATCTTCTTTTCCTGGTGGATCGACAGCCTCGACGAATTCATCCGCTTGCCCGACAGCATCACTTGGGATCACTGGCTCGAATCCGGGCCCATGCCGGTGGGCATGATCCTGCTGACCCTCGGCATCTATCACTGGCACCGCGAACAGCTGGCGATCAACGGGCAAATGGAGAAGCGCGAGCGACTGTTCCGTGAGCACCGCCTGTTCGACAAGCTCACGCCGTTGGGGGGCGCCGACTTTCTCAAGCACGAACTGTCCGCCAGCCTGGAAGACACTCGGCGCCGCCAGCAGCCACTGTCGTTGCTGGCCCTGGATCTGGACAACTTCACCGCCATCAACCAACGCTTCGGCCACGGCGAAGGCGATGCGGTGCTGCAAGCGATCAGTCAGTTGCTGGTCTTGAACCTGCGTCGCCAGGACCTGCTGTGCCGCCTGGCCGGCGATCGCTTCGTGGTGCTGCTGCCGGACACCGGCGAGAGCCAGGCCCGGCGCCTGGCCCTGGAACTGGAAATCGCGGTGCGCAGCCTGGCCCACAAGACCCGGCAACACGGCGAGCGCTTGCAACTGGCCGCCAGCACGGCGGTGGTGATGGCGTTCGACGAAGCCCCCGACGCTTTGCTCAAACGCCTGAACCTGGCACTGGCCCAGTCCCGGACCACGTTGGCGAAAAGCGCATGACGCTCAAGACCTGCTGGTACGAAACCGACAGCCGCTTCATTCCGGGGCACTATCAGCCTGCCGCGCTGATCGACCTGGCGCTGTCGCGGGACATCGACAGCCATCGCCTCCTGCGCGGCACCGGACTGTTCCATGACGATATCCTCGCCGGACAGAGCCGTATCAGCCCGCAGCAATTCCTCGGCCTGATCGACAACAGCCGGCGCTTACTGGATGCCAGCGACAGCAGCTTCCTGTTTGGCCAGCGGCTGTTGCCCGGCCACTACGGACCCGCGAGCCACGCCTTGCGCCACGCACAGAATCTGCATCAGGCCCTGCAAAGCCTGATCGACCAGCAGGCGCTGCTCAGCCCGTTGGCAGCCCCGCGCCTGTTGCTGGACGAGCACTACGCCTATGTCCATTGGCTGGACAGCTGCGGTGCCGGGGAACAATGGCGCTTCGTGCTGGAGGCGAGCATGACCTCGATGGTGGCGATGAGCGCCTGGCTCAGCGGTGAACGCCTGCCCTGGCAGTGCAGTTTTCGCCACAGCGAGCCGCGCTACGTCGAGCAGTATTGGGTACACCTGGGCGAGCACACGCAATTCGACCGTCCCCTGGACCTGATGCGCCTGCCCCGCCACTGCCTCGCCCAGCCCTGGCCCAACGTGTCGGCCACCGCCGGCCAGGTGGCACGGGTCGAAGCCCTGGACCAGCTCAACCAACTGGGCTTCGCGTCAAGCTTCCTGGATTGCCTCTACGACTACCTGCACGCCCATGTGCAGCAGACGCCAAGCCTGAAACAAACCGCCCAGGCCTTCGCCATGAGCCCGGCGACCCTCAAGCGCAAGTTGCACAAGCACCACACCGGGTTCCAGCAACAGGTCGACCGGGTGCACACCCACGTGGCTTTGTATCTGTATCAGGTCAAGGGGTTCAGCAACGAGGAAGTGGCGCAGTACTTGCGCTTCAACGATACGGCGAACTTCCGTCGCTCGTTCAAACGCTGGACCGGCAGCACGCCGAATCTGATCCGGCAGTTGCTGATGCTGGGCTGAACGGTGGGCTCAGTGCCCGCGAATGTAGTGTTCCAACTGCCGGATCAGGTCCGCCTGCTCGACAATCGCCTCTTTCACCAGGTCGCCAATGGACAGCAGGCCGATCAACTGCCCGTTATCCAGCACCGGCAAGTGCCGCAAGTGGCTGTCGGTCATGACTTCCATGCAGCGGTCGATGCTCTGCTGGCTGTCGGCGGTGACCACCGGGGCACTCATGATGGTACGCACCGTCGTACCCACCGACGACCGCCCCTTGAGCACCATCTTGCGCGCGTAGTCCCGCTCGCTGAACACACCCACCACCTGGCCGTCCTCGATCACCGGCAGCGCGCCGACATTTTTTTCGGCCATGATCTGCAGCGCTTCGAGCACCGTCTGCTCCGGCGCGATGCTGTGGACCTGCTGGTTCTGCACACTCTTGAGTCTCACCAGTTGGGCAGCGGTTTTCATTGTTCATCCCCACATTCAGCCAAAGGCATGTTCGAACATCATGCTGTCAGTTAAAACATCCCCTGTGGGAGCGAGCTTGCTCGCGATAGCGTTGGATCAGCAGCATTAGTATTGACTGATGCACCGCTATCGCGAGCAAGCTCGCTCCCACAGGTTTTCATTCAGCTTTCAACTCACGGATCAGTCTTCGCCAATCTCCACCACATCGCCATTCAAACGCACCGGCCACACCCGCAGGCTTTGTTCCGGGTACTCCAGGCAATGGCCGTCTTCCAGGCGGAAATGCTGCTTGTACATCGGCGAGGCAATCACCAGGTCACCCTTGATGCTGCCCAGCAAACCGCGGCCGATGACGTTCGCACCGGACTTGGGGTCGCGGTTGTCGATGGCGTACAGCGGCTTGTCCTCATGTTCCGGCAGATAGAGCAACGCCACTTGGCTGCCGTCGTGCCAGGCGACCACGCCGGAGTTGGGCACCAGGTCGGCGCGGCTGCACAGGGCACGCCACTGCAAGGGCTCCTGGGCGACATCGCGGGCGGGAATACGAACGACGTTTGACTGGCTCATCAGAGCACCTCCTCGGTAACGGGAATCAGGTGGAGTTCATGGGCGTGAACCGGCCGACGCTGGCCGCGCTCGCGGACGAAGTGAACGTCCGGATCGCCGCGCTTGTCGTTGACGAAGGTGCGGAAACGCTTGAGTTTGTCCGGGTCCTTCAAGGCGTTGGCCCATTCGCATTCGTAGCGGTCGACCACCAGTTGCATCTGGGCTTCAAGCTCGGCGCCCAGGCCCAGGCTGTCGTGGATGATCACGTCCTTGAGGTAGTCCAGGCCACCTTCCAGGCTTTCGCGCCAGACCGAGGTCCGTTGCAGTTTGTCGGCGGTGCGGATGTAGAACATCAGGAAACGGTCGATGTAGCGGATCAGCGTGGCGTCATCCAGGTCCGTGGCGAACAGCTCGGCGTGACGGGGACGCATACCGCCGTTGCCGGCCACGTAGAGGTTCCAGCCCTTCTCGGTGGCGATCACGCCGACGTCCTTGCTCTGGGCCTCGGCGCACTCGCGGGTGCAACCGGACACGGCGAACTTGAGCTTGTGCGGCGAGCGCAGGCCTTTGTAGCGATCTTCGAGGGTCAGAGCCATCTGCACACTGTCCTGCACGCCGTAGCGGCACCAGGTACTGCCCACGCAGGATTTCACCGTACGGGTGGATTTGCCGTAGGCATGGCCGGTTTCGAAACCGGCTTCGATCAGCTCGGCCCAGATGTCCGGCAACTGGTGCAACTGGGCGCCGAACAGGTCGATGCGCTGGCCGCCGGTGATCTTGGTGTAGAGGTCGTATTTCTTCGCGACCACGCCGATGGCGATGAGTTTGTCGGCGGTGATTTCCCCGCCGGCGATGCGCGGCACCACCGAGTAGGTGCCGTTTTTCTGCATGTTCGCCATGAAGGTGTCGTTGGTGTCCTGCAGCGCCACCAGGGATGGGTCCATGATCGGCTGGTTCCAGCACGACGCCAGGATCGAGCCCACCGCCGGCTTGCACAGGTCGCAGCCGGTGTGACCACGACCGTGCTTGGCCAGCAGTTCTTCGAAACTGATGATGCCTTCAACGCGCACCAGCGCATACAACTCCTGGCGGGTGTAGGCGAAGTGTTCGCACAGGCTCTTGTCGACGCTGACGCCGCGGGCAATCAATTCGTGCTCGAACACTTGCTTGACCAGGGCCGCGCAACCACCGCAACCGGTACCGGCCTTGGTGTCGCATTTGAGCTGGCCGAGATCGGTACAGCCGCCGTCGATGGCCGAACAGATCGAGCCCTTGGTGACGTTGTGGCACGAGCAAATCGTCGCGGTTTCGGGCAACGCCGCCGGGCCCAGGGTCGGGGCGCCTTCGGACGATGGCAGGATCAGGCTGGCGGCATCCTTGGGCAAGGCGATGCCGTTCTGCATGTATTGCAGCAAGGTGTCGTAGTAGCTGTTGTCCCCCACCAGCACCGCGCCGATCACGCGCTTGCCGGTGGCGTCCACCACCAGCCGCCGGTAGCTGGCGCTGGTTTCGTCGATGAACTGGAAGCTGCGCGAACCTGGAGTGTTGCCATGGGCATCGCCGATGGAGCCGACGTCCACGCCCAGCAACTTGAGCTTGGTGGACATGTCGGCGCCGGTGAAGGCTTCAGCGCTTTCGCCGCACAGCCGGGCCGCGACGTTGCGGGCCATCTGGTAGCCCGGGGCGACCAGGCCGAAAATGCTGCCGTTCCAGGCTGCGCATTCGCCGATGGCGTAGATGTCCGGATCGCTGCTCTGGCAATGATCGTCGATCACCACGCCGCCGCGCGGGCCGATCTGCAGGTCGCTCTGGCGTGCCAGGGCATCCTGGGCGCGGATACCGGCGGAAAACACGATGAGGTCGGTTTCCAGGAAATCGTCGTCGCCGAAATTCATCCGATAACGGTACTGCTCACCGGCGCTGATGGACTGGGTGCCCTTGGACAGGTGCACGCCGACGCCCAGGCTTTCAATGCGCGCCTTGAGGGCCAAGCCGCCCTGAGTGTCCAACTGTACTGGCATCAGCCGTGGCGCGAATTCCACCACATGGGCTTCCAGGCCCAGGGTCTTGAGGGCGTTGGCCGCTTCCAGGCCCAGCAGGCCGCCACCGACCACCACGCCGCGGCGGGCATTGCTGGCAGCGGCGCGGATCGCATCCAGGTCTTCGAGGGTGCGGTAGACCAGGCAAGAGTCACCCTCGGCGCCCTGGATCGGTGGCACGAACGGGTAGGAACCGGTGGCGAGCACCAGCTTGTCGTAGCTGAGGCGCTCCCGGGCAGTGACGACCTGGCGCGCCTGGCGGTCGATTTCCAGCACGGGTACGCCCAAGTGCAACGTGACGCCGGGTGTCTGGTACAACGACGCTTCGCCCAGGGCCAGGGACTCGGCATCACGCCCGGAGAAGTACTCGGACAGGTGCACGCGGTCGTAGGCACGCATCGGCTCTTCGCTGAACACATGCACGTGGTAATGATTGAGGGCACCGCGTTCGATCAGTTGCTCGACGCAGTGATGGCCGACCATGCCATTGCCGATCACGATCAGCGTTTGCAGCTTGTTCAGAGAAGCAACGTTGGAATTCATAAAAAGCACCCGACAAAAGCCCATCACGATTTTGAAAGCAAAAAAAAAGACGCCTGAAACCTTGCGGTTCCAGGCGTCTTTGCCTGTTCTGTGCGGTATCGGCCCGGCGACTGCGCCCTGACCTACCGTTGTCCCCCGGCCTGCTGGCGCTCGATCTTCGTTGACCGACGGGGCTGCCCACTCGACTGTGTTCACGGTGGGCCTGAATAGCCTCTTGCAGCGAGCGTGCCAAACCTCATCCGCAATGGATTCACAACCTCGAATTCGCCGACGATCCCCTGTGGGAGCGGGCCTGGCCGCGAAACCGCCGGCTCAGTCACCGCAAGCTGACCAGCCTCCTGCGCCGTTTCGCAGGCACCGCCAACTGCCTTGCGATGGTGCGATCACCCCGCCTGCGGCTTCATAAAAGTGCAGTCGTTCACCGTAGGACCGTCATCGCGAGCAAGCTCGCTCCCACAGGGGAGTTGCGGTGAATTCCGAACTTGAGTCCATCCAATAACCAATGTGGGAGCGAGCTTGCTCGCGATAGCGGTGGGTCAACTCGAAGGGGTATCGGCGGTCCTGGTCACCATCGCCACGATACTGGCCAACAACTCTTCCTTCGCCTCGTCAGCGCTGATTTCCCCAGTAGCGGCGGCATTGGACAGTGCTTCCGCCGCTCCCAGCATCGCCCGCAAACCGGCCTGGGTGATGCCCTTCGTGCCGGCGAACGGCGCCAGCACCGCGCGGCACTTGTCGAGGAAAATGCCCTCGTATTCGCGCTTGATACGTTCCAGCTCCGGCGAGCTGGTCAACGCTGCAATCACCCCGGGAATCTCTCGCCCTTGCAACAACACGCATTCGACGTAGGAAGAAGCGATCACCGCTGCCCGGCTTTGCAAGGTGGCGTCACTGGCATCCAGGGCCGCCTCCATCAGCGCGGTCTGGCGGGCATCGAAATCCTGGTAAAGCGCCGCCAGCAGCCCAGACCGGGTAATGAAGTGGTTGTAGACGATGGGTTTGGTCACCCCCGCCTGATCCGCCAGCCGGGCCAGGGTCAGGGCGTCACTGCCCTCCTCGCGCACCAGTCGCCAGGCGGCATCCAGCAATTGGCGCTGCCGGTCGTGCCGGGATAAACGACGCCGAGGTGAAGCCTGCGAATGTTCGTCAGTGCTTGACATGCTAACTTTACCAACCGTAACTTACTAAGCGTAACTTAAGCATACCTGTCATCAAGACCTCGTGACCAGAAGGAGTTTCGCCATGCATGCACTCATCGTTGTGGCCCACCACGATCCGCGCTCCCTCACCCACAGCCTGGCCGGGAAAATCGCCGAGGGCATCACCCGCGCCAACCCTGCAAATACGTTCGAGATCGCCGACCTGGCTGCCGAAGGCTTCGATCCGCGCTTCAGCTTTGCCGACCACGCCGTGCACCACCGCGAGGCCTTGCCACCCGCGGATGTGCTGGCCGAGCAAGCCAGAATCGACCGTGCCGACGCGTTGGTGTTGGTCTATCCGATTTATTGGTGGTCCATGCCGGCACTGCTCAAAGGCTGGATCGACCGGGTGTTTTCCAACGGCTGGGCGTTCGATTTCAGCCTCGACAAGCCGTTTATCCAGAAGCTGCAGCACCTGCAGGTCCATTTGGTGGAAGTCGGTGGCGCCGATGCCGACAGCTTCCAACGCCATGGCTACGGTGAGGCGATGACCACGCAGATCGACCATGGCATTTTCGGTTATTGCGGTGCCCGGGTAGTGAGTTCCCAGCGTTTGCTCGACTCGGAAACCGCCGATCCGCAACAGCATTTGCAGGCCGCCGGCGTTATCGGCCAGCGGTTATTCGCAACGCTCGACGAAACCACCCACGCGCCCGCGACCGCATGCGCCTGAGGTCAGAGCGCACGACCACGGGCGGCAGACAGTGTCGCGTCACGCCCGTAGATATCCGGGATATACACCGCCTGGCCCTGGCTGTCCGCTTGTGCTGTCCAGTAGCCCAGCAGGATCGGCACGGGCCGGGCCAGCCTGAACTCGTGGGTCGACTCACTGGCCAGCAACGTGTCGGTGCGCGCGCGTTCGGCCGGGCTTACCAGCAGGTCGCGCAAGTGCATCACTTGCTCGATCCGCACGCAGCCTGAACTGAAGGCCCGCGGGCCTTTGCTGAACAACGCCTGGCTCGGTGTGTCATGCAGGTACACCGAAAACGGATTGGGAAAACGGATCGCCATTTTGCCCAACGGGTTCTTCGGACCTGGATCCTGGCGCAACATGAGATTGCCCGGGTGCTCCCAGTCGATATTTTCCGCCAGCAACGGCAGGCCATCGCCATCGAGGATCCGCAGGTTGTGGCGGCTGAGAAACTCCGGATCGCGACGGATCTCGGGCAGTTTGTCTTCGCGCATGATGGTCGGCGGAATGGTCCAGGTCGGGTTGAGTGTCAGTCGGGTGACGTGGGATTTGAGCAACGGCGTCTGCCGTTGCGCACGGCCCACCTGGGTGCGGGTTTGCCAGACCGGCGCGCCGCCCTGGTAGACCGTCAACTGCGCCGCCGCCACGTTGACCAGGACGCTATCGGTCTCCACGTCCTGGGCCAGCCAGCGCATGCGCTCCAGGTTGATGCGCAACTGCTCGCGGCGCATGGCCGGGCTGATGTTCAGCTCGGTAACGGTCCACGGCCCCACCACGCCATCGGCCTGCAACGAATGCTGGGCCTGGAAGCTCTTCATCGCCTCCACCAGCATGGGGCTGTAGTGCTCGTCGCTCACCTGCGGCGGCGTACTCAGGTAACCCTCGTTGAACAGTCGTTGGGCCAGGGCGGGTACGCGGGCGTCCTGTTTGTCCGGTTGCAGCAACGGCCCGCCCGGCACCGCTTGCCATTCGGCCAAAGGCTGTTGCCGCAGCCGGGCATAGAGGCCGCGCAGGTTGCGGTAGAGGTCCAGGTTCGGCCGCGCCTGTTCAAAAGCGTCGGCCAGGTTCTGCAGACCCAGCCCGGCGATGGCCAGTACCACGGCCGGGTGGTCCTGTGGCGGTGGGTTGGCCTTCCACACCGGTTCCAGCCGGTCTTGAGGCAGGTAGCCGAAACGCAGGTCATGCAAGGCTTGCAGGTAGCGCCGGCTGATGGCGATGTCGGCACAATGAGGGACTTGGGTTACCCCCTCGCCCGGCAAGCCATAGCGCGCGGGATCCAGACCGTCATCGGCCAGTTGTTGCAACTGGACCTGCAACGCCCCCCGTCGTTCGTCGTCCGACCAGACTTCCTGGCCTGCGTTTTGCTGATAGAACGCCTGCAAGTCGAGCAGTGTCGGAAAGTCGGCACCCACCGCGACGTCCGGGCACGCGGCCGCCAATTGCGCCAGGGTGGTCTGCACCAGTGCCGGATCGCTGTCTTCGGCTGTGGCGACCAATGGCGCAGTGAGCAATAAAAGGCTCAGGTAACATGCGGACTTTTTGAACAACTGCTTTACTCCAATCCATGGCCGTCTCGTTGACGGTGAATTTTGCGACAGGTACGACCCGCCATCATGCAGACAAACGAAATCGGACGGGATGCCGCGAACGAACACCACGTTGGAACCCCTTCGCCTGTATCGGGCTTTTTGCGCCGATTCTGCCTGCTCATGCTGGGCCTGGGCATCATTTGCAGCCCGGCGCTGGCCGAAAAAAAGGCAAAGTCGCAAACGCTTTACCACAGCCTCGCCCAGGCAGCGCCGGAACTCAATCCCCTGGCGCTCAAAAGTGCCTTGAGCGCCATGCAATGCGCGGTCGCCAATGGCGCTGGCCAGGCCCGTCACCTGGCGGTGATCGACTACTCGCAACCGTCCACGGCCCGGCGCTTGTGGATCTTCGACTTGCGCCAGAAGAAGCTGGTGCTGCGCGACCTGGTGGCCCATGGGCAGAAATCCGGGGAAAATTTCGCCACGCAATTCTCCAATCGCCTGGGCAGCTATCAGTCGAGCCTGGGCCTGTTCCGCACCCAGGAAAGCTACCAGGGCACCCACGGCTATTCACTGCGCATGGACGGCCTGGAGCCGGGCTTCAATGACCAGGCCCGTGACCGGGCCATCGTGATCCATGCCGCCGACTACGTGAATCCGCTGTGGAGCGTGCGCCAGGGACGTATCGGCCGCAGTCAGGGTTGCCCGGCCGTGCGCCCGCAAGTGGCGCGGCAGGTGATCGACAAGCTCAAGGGCGGCCAATTCATGTTTTCCTGGTACCCGGACCCGGGCTGGCTCAAGCGTTCGGCCTATCTCAACTGCCAGCCGCAACAGGTGGCGAGCATTCTGGCTACCAGCGGTGGCTGAACAGGCCGTCGCTGCGTAACTGAGCGGGAGCAAGCTGTCTCGCCACAGGTTAAAATGCCGGCCTTTCGAATCGCTGGCCTTGCCTGATGACCCCTCAAGTTCTACATGACCTGCAGACCCATTTGCTGACAGCCCTGGCGTCCCCGCCGGAAGAAACCCGCCGTTTGTTCCATGGTCGCGGCCGCTGCTGGCCGGGGTTGGAGCAGATCACCGTCGACTGGCTGCAAGGGATTGTGCTGGTATCGTTGTTCAAGGAACCGGAACCGACGCAGTTGGATGACTTGATGTCCATGCTGCTCGCCCTTGCCGCCGCGCCCGCCTGGAAAAACAGCGGCGCCCGTACCCTCGCCGTGCAACACCGCTACCTGCCCCAGAGCCTCACCCAATGGCTGGTGGGCGACCCCATCGACGAATGGACCCTGACCGAAGGTGGCCTGCGCTATCGGATCGACTTGGGCAAGAAACAGAACAACGGCCTGTTCCTCGACATGCGCTACGGCCGTGACTGGGTCCGAACCAATGCCGCCGGCAAGCGCGTGCTGAACCTGTTCGCCTATACCTGCGGCTTCTCGGTGGCGGCCATCGCCGGCGGTGCGCGGCACGTGGTCAACCTGGACATGTCGCGGGCGGCCCTGAGTCGAGGCCGTGACAACCATCGCCTGAACGGCCATGACCTTGGCCAGGTGAGTTTCCTCGGCCATGACCTGTTCAAATCCTGGGGCAAAGTGATCAACGGCGGACCCTATGACCTGGTGATCATCGATCCGCCGACTTTCCAGAAAGGCAGCTTCCTGCTGACCAAGGACTACCAGCGGGTCCTGCGCCGCCTGCCGGAACTGCTGACGGCCGACGGCACGGTCCTGGCCTGCAGCAATGACCCAGCCACCGGCCCGGACTTCCTCATCGACGGCGTCACCCGCGAAGCCCCCGGCCTGACGTTCGAGCAGCGCCTGGCCAACCCACCGGAGTTTCCCGATGCCGACGTGCAATGTGGCCTGAAGGCGCTGGTCTTCACAGCGGCAGCACCGGCCACCAGGCGGTAACCAGGCTCCTGGTCACCCGGCGCACCAAGGCCTCGACCTCCCGGCTCTTGACCGAACGGTAGATGGCCATGGTGCGGCGCAACTGATCCTCGTTGAGCGTCACCGGCTGGCCACCCCTCCAATCCACATCGGCGACGGCTTCGAGCCCCGCGCGACGCCAGACGATCCGCTCGCCTTCGGTGACCGGCTCCAAGGGGCTGGGTAATTCGGGGTCCGGCGAAACCAGATTATCCAGCATGACCTGGGGCCAGCGGGACGGATCGATGGGCTCGCTGAAGGCATTCACCAAATCGTCATCGACGGTTTCCCAGATCGCCAGTCCTTCGGGCCAGTCGCGGGACATCAACCCCAGGTAAGGTCGCCAGGTCATCTCGCCGGTACGTGGGGTTTGATCGTTGCTATTGAACGTATCCTGAGCGTCGCTGAGCCAATCGATGAACGCCTCCCGGCTCATTTGCGCCTGGCGTTGCACCGGATCGATAAAGCGGTCCATCAACGCGAAGTCCCAATGGGAGAGATGTTCCGCCAGGAAACTCGAAAACGGCGCCCCGTCCCGAGCCAGTCGTGCACGCATCACCGACTCGAACATCGTGAAGTGCAGCTCCAGCTCGCCGATGTCTGGCTGCTGCCTGTCCTGGCTGCGGATTTGCAAGCGCGTGCGCAGTTGGCGAAGTTGCACATCGAAATCGCCAATCAAGGTAGGCAGGCGGCCATAGACGTTTCCATAGCCGATAAAGTGCTGCAGAACCGCCCCGGCCCTCTGGCGAACGCCAAACGCCAGTCCAGCGGGGGAATCCTCGTCGGCTTCGCGGACACGGCCAGAAAACCAATCGATGAAACCCCGCATCCCGGGATCGTCACGGGCGACCTCCAGTGCCCTTTGGAGCGAGGCAGAAATGTAAAGCCACTCGTCGACGGTGTAGCGAAACGCCTCGGGAAACACATTGCGCAGGGCATTGATCTGGGCGCTGGGCAAGGGATTGTCGTCAAGCCAGACCCCAAGTGTGTCAAGGCTCGGCAAACGGTTGAGCGCCGGGAGCAGGTCATCCTGGATAGAGGTGATACGGTTGCCGCTGAGATCGACGACGAACGTATCGGAGATGAACACATCGGAATGCCTGGCCAGCACCGCCAAGGCCAACGAGGGCACCCGATCCAGGCCGGTCCTGCCCAGTTCCAGCGTCATCAGGTTTGCAAGCTCGGGGAGCTCCGGCAGGTCCCGGCAGTTGTTTCCACTCAGGCGCAGTTCCTGCAAAGCGGTGGCACTGCGCAGGAAGGTGCTGCCCTCCTCGTCCAGCCGCAAGCCACAGCGCGCCAGGTTCAGCGCTCGCAGGTCGGGCAATGTGGCCGTCAGGGCCTGCAACTGCTCGGGCGTGAAATCCAGGTTGTCGGCCCATATGACTTCACGCAGGGACGGTAGCGAAGCCAGGCTGCCAATGGCGGCAAGCACCTCGGCGTTGGTTCCCGAAGCCGCGCCGCTGCTGATCCCGGACAGGTCCAGGGTCCATAACGGGATCGTGGGATCGTCGCCCAGCAGCGGCGCAAACACCTCCGCGTTCAGGTGCAACGGGTTGCGGGCCAACGACAGATCCACCAGCGCCCGCAACTCAGTTACCGCAACGGGGACGGCGGTGAGGTGATTGCCCCGCAGGCTAAGCGATTCGATGCCGGGGAACATGCGCAGGAAATCTGAAGGATCCTCGACCAGCTCCAGGTTGGCCAGCACCACTGATTCGATGTGCTCGAAACGAACATTGACGGGGGGCAGCCGGCCGACGTTGATGTTTTCTATCCGCAATACCAACTCTGCGCCCTCCCGGCCCGGGTCAGGCGCGCGCTGCCAGGCCCGGCGAATTTCCCTCGCGATGACCTGGCGCTGCGCGACCAGTGCCTCACGGTCCAGTATCTGTTCGGCGGGGTGATGAAAGCCTTCCTGGTCGACCCATTGGCGCAGCCCCTGGTCCAGGGTGGTCCATTCGTGCTCCAGGCGGGTGATCACATCGTTGAGGCTGATGCCCTCGAGTCCGGCCTGTTCAGTCAGGCCAAGCTGCAGCCGTTCCAGTGCATTGCCCGCGTGGGCGGGATAGAGCCGCTCCAGACGCTGACGCGTGCTGCCTTGCCACTCCTGCAACGGCAGCCGGCCACGGCCGCTGAGCGGGTAAACCAAGTGTCCGTTCAGCCATTGCGGACGAGACCCGAGGCTGCCCAGGCGACGCATCGCCAAGTACGGACGCAGGGCTTGCCGGTCTTCCAGGGCCTGTGCCAGCAGTTGGCTGCGCAGCCGGTCCGCCTCCCAGATGTTCAGGCCCAGGGCGCTGCGAGCCTCATCCGGCATGGCACTTAGCAGCGCAGCCTCCAGGGCGACGGCGTTCGCCAGTTCTTCGCCGGTTTCGTCGAAGGGGCGGTACAGTTCACCTTCCTGGCGGATGACTTTCAGCGGCCCGGCGTCCCCCAACTCGACCGGATCCGCCAGCTCGCGCAACCACAGGCGCAGGTGCAGGCGACCGCGGAGCCTGGGCATATCCGCCAGCAGGCCCATGACGATGCGATCCCGATCGACGCTGCTTTCGCCACGTTCCAGGGCGCGCAGCGCACGGCTCAAGCGCAGCTCGCGCAACGCTTCGGCCGCCCGCCTGCCGAGGTCCCCAGCCACCCGCCCCTCGAGCAAGCGCAGCCGGTCTTTGCCTGTCACGTCGCGAACGAGCTCGTTGGCGATGGATTCAGGCAGGCTGGGGAATGCCTGGACCAAGGGAACTGCCAGTGGATCGAGTCGGGTGGACCTGCCCATGGCCATCGTCACCCGCCTGGCGTCACGCTCCAGGCGGGTGGCCCAACGGCTGGCCAACAGGCGACTTTGCTCCAAGGGTTGCAAACCGATACTGCTTTGCCCCAACAGTACGGTTTGCTCATCGCTGCTCAGGCCTTCCAGGATGCGAGCGGCCCAGGCGTCGTGGGCCAGGTCGGTTTTGGTCAGGAGGATGGAACGGGTGTCGGCCGTATCGCCTACCGGGTAGAGATTGACGCCATCGTGGTAGCGCAAGGTCATGTCTTCCGGCCAGCCCGGCAACTCCACGAGGGTCTGGACGATGCGAAAATGCATCCCTTGCGGTGCTTCGCCACGGCGCAGGCGTTCGATGGTGCGCCGCACCCATTGCCAGTTCCGCACCTCGTCCAGGGCATCGGCCAGTATGGCCGGCATTGGCCGCGCCTCCACTTGCAGGTAGCGCAGATGCGCTTCGCTGATACCGACCTGGCGTTGCAAGGCCAGGATCGTAGAGTCGTCAAGTTCGGCGGGCGTCTCGGCGAAGGTTCGCAACAGCTCCAGGCCACTTCGCTGCAAGGGGTTGCGATGCGCCCACTGCCAGCCTCGCGTGCGGTTCCATTCCAGCGGCGGTGCAACGCCCCTATGCCCGGGAGGCAGGCGCAGATTCACCTTGTCCCGCGTGCCTTGGACCTCGAAGTAACGATCCTCGATCCACACCCAGGCCTCGTCAGCGGTGCGCCAGACACCCCAGGCGTCCTGCTCGGCCTCCACCGGAGGCAAGCGCTGTGCTTCGAAGGCGCGCACGTCGCCATTCCACAGGCGGGTGGTGCCGTCAGCGACGGGCATGGGCTCGATGGCTGCGCCAATGAAACCCAGGTAAGCGCCCTGGGCAACCCCGAACAAGGCGTTGAAGATATGCTCGATACCTTCTTGCGCGTGACCTTCATTGAACGCCTGGATCCCTTCGAATATTTCATACACCAGGCGCACCCCGCCCACCGCGGCGGCAACCATGCCCACCGGCGCGCAGAACGGGAAAAAGGTCGCGGCGACCATCAGCGAACGCTCGACCAGGCCTTCCCAGTATTCGAGGCGGGCCAGCAGCGCCCGCCAGTCCTGGTCCCGGGTCGGGACCATCAACGCCGAGGCGTTGGCCAAGGTATGACCGCGCCATTCATGGTAGGTGGAGTGCCAGGGATCCTCGCGCAGGTCATCCAGGCCCCAGGCCACCTTGGGCGTGGGGATCCGAATGCGTCGAGGGTTGTCGTCCTCGCCTCGCTCACCCTCGCGCCAACCGGTGATGCGGGCATGGATTTCCTGGAAGAGGTTGAGGTTGTCCGTGACCTTCCACTCCACCTGATCGTGCAGGGCCGATCCCAGGCTGGCCTGTAGACGCAGCGGCAGATAACGCAACAGGGTCTGGCGGTAACTGCGTTTGCGGACCCGCTCAGTCAGCTCGGCCGACAGTGCCTGCAAGCTGGGAAACTGCTTGAGCGGTGCCACTGCATCATGGGGCATGTGCAGCACGATCGGGCGAACACCATTGGCATCTCCTTCCAGTCCCCAGTACACCCGAACGCCGAACAACGGCGCCGACAGCAACGCCAGCGCCTTGACCTCGCAGGCCAGCGGCGCCACGGGCCGATCTTCCAACTGCACGCCGACGTGGGCCAGCAAGCGCTCACCGGTGTTGTCCAGACGTCCATCCAGCTTCGCCTCGTAGGCGTCATAGGCGAGCTGGCTGCGTGCATAGGCCATGTAGGCCGTGGCGACGATGGGCACCTGATGGCCGATACGCGGCAGCCGCCACTCGAGCGAGCGCCGGTAGGCCCCGCCCACATCCACGCTGCGGCACAGGCGAGCGAAGCTGGCCGGGGTCATGGGCAGCGGCGCGGTATCCGCTGGGGCGCCCCAACGATAGAACTCCCCGGGCTTGCCCTTGATGAAAAGTTCGCCTTTTCGATCGAACGCGCTGCCGGTGACTGCATCGTCGGGAGGATAGTTGCGCATGGCCGCCTCGACGACCGATAGCGCGGGGTCCGTGACGAACGAACTGCGCCGGACCCTTGCCCGACGTAGCGCATCCGCGACATCGCCGCGGCCATTGACCTGGCTCCAGCCTTGCACCTGCGGCTGCTCCTTGAGCAGGTCGAGGGTAAAGGCATAGGGCGTGGGCAGGTCCTTGAGCAATGCGTTGAGTGCATCGCTGTCGTGTTGCAGTTGCCGGGTGAGCACCCTGAAGCGCTCCTGCTGGGGCCGTGGGGCTCGTTTCAGCCAGGCGGGCAGCCTGGCCTGGATAAACTCGACATGGGTATCGAGGGTAGACATGGTGGACCTCCATCCTTGGGGGCGATTGAGTGCGTTGACGTGGCCGATGCTCTCCAAACCGATCGGTTTTTGAAACCGCGCAACCGTTGCAAGGGGTTGCGGGCGTCAGCGCAGCAAGCGCTCAGGCGCTACCTTCCCGCCGCGGCCTGCGTGCGCAGCAGATCAATGAACAACCCCAGCTCCCGGCTCACCGGCTCCCCCTTGCGCCGCAACAAGCCAAACGGCGCCAATTGCACGTCCAGCGCCACCGGGAGCGCCACCACAAGGCCCATCTTCAGGTAATCGCGCAAGGCGGTTTCCGAGAGCACCATGATCGCGTCGGTCAGTTGAATCAGCTGTTGCATGGAATACACCGAGCTACATTCGATGATGTCTGCGGGCGTCGGCAGCGCAAGACGTTGCAACGCTTGATCGAGGCCGATGCGCGCCGGGCTGGTTTCCGGCTGCAGGATCCACGGCCAGTCGCTGACCAGTTCGGCCAGGTCCAGTTTTTTGCGCCGGGCCAGGGGATGGCCGGCGTGGACCACCACCAGCAGTCGTTCATTGCCCAGTTGCTCGAAGTCATAGTGCTCGCTGTCGGTGGAGGCGTTGCGCCGGGCGATGGCCAGGTCGATGCGGCCCTGCTCCAGCAACTGGATCACCTGGTCGCTGGTGTCCCCCATGATGCGGATCCGCAGCTGCGGATTGAGCGCCTTGATCCGGGCGATGGAGTCCATGACCAGGTCCGGCGCTGCCCCCATGATGGTGCCGATGGACAGGTAGCCATAACCGCCCTGCTGACGGGCCAGCAGGTCTTCGGCGCAGCGGTCCAGACCGCTGAGGGCCAATTCGGCGAAGCGAATCAGCTCCTGGCCCAGGGCGGTCGGGCGCATGCCCCGGGGCATGCGCTCGAACAGGTCGCAACCGAACATGTCCTCGATCTCGTGCAGCATCCGGGTCGCTGCCGGTTGCGACATGTTCAGGCTCTGGGAAGCCCGGTGCAGGTTCTGACTGGCGCTCAAGGCCACCAGCATGTGCAAATGTTTGTAGCGCAGACGGTTGAACAGGCTGCGTGACAGCACGGGATGGGTCATGGATTGGCCTCTGATTACCGATACCTTGAGGGTATCGATTGTTAGCGAGATTCGATTTGTAACGCATCAATCGCCCGCCGTACAGTCCAGCCCATAAGAACAAATACCTGCTAAAGGACTCCCGCGATGAAGACTCTTCCTGTGTCTGTGCTGGCCAAGATTTCCTGGCGCCTGCTGCCCTTCCTGTTGCTGATGTACATCATGGCTTTTCTCGACCGGGCCAACGTTGGCTTCGCCAAACAGGCCTTCCAGGCCGACACCGGTATCGGCGACGCCGCATTCGCGTTTGGTGCGGGCGTGTTCTTCGCCGGTTACGCACTGCTGGAAGTGCCCAGCAACCTGATCCTGCACCGCGTCGGCGCGCGGTTGTGGATGTGCCGGATCATGGTCACCTGGGGCCTGGTGTCGGCGGCCATGGTCTTCGCCCACAACGAAACCAGTTTCTACGTGCTGCGCTTCCTGCTGGGCGTGGCCGAAGCCGGATTCTTCCCCGGCGTGATCCTCTACCTCACCTATTGGTTCCCCTCGGCGGCCCGGGGCAAGGCCATGGGCTTCTTCTATTTCGGTGCGCCGCTGGCGTTCATTTTCGGCAGCCCGCTGTCGGGACTGTTGTTGGAGCTGGACGGTTTCGTCGGTGTTCACGGCTGGCAATGGCTGTTCGCCGTGGAAGGCCTGATGGCGTCGGCGGTGGGCGTGTGGGCCTACTGGTACCTGGACAACCGCCCCGCCGATGCGAAATGGCTGACGCTCGAAGAGCGCCGCCAGGTCCAGGAACTGCTTGATGCCGAGGACCAACACAAACAATCCCATGGCCGCAGCCTGCTCAGCGTGTTGTGCCAGCCTTCGGTGCTCTACCTGTGCCTGATCTACCTGCTGATCCAGGCCAGCGTCTACGGCGTAGTGTTTTACCTGCCGAGCCAAGTGGCCGGGTTGCTGGGCAGCAAGGTTGGCTTGTTGGTGGGTCTGGTCACGGCTATTCCGTGGGTTTGTGCGCTGTGCGCGGCCTACCTGATTCCCGGTTACAGCGACCGCACTGGCCAGCGTCGCCGCACGGCTACGTTGACCCTATTGATGGCCGCCGCCGGGATCGCCTGCTCGGTCAGTGTGTCCAGCCCACTTCTGGGCATCATCGCCCTGTGCTTCGCCGCTTCCGGCTTCATCGCCGTGCAGCCGGTATTCTGGACCTTCCCCTCCAGTTACCTGGCTGGCAGTGCCGCTGCGGCAGGCATTGCGCTGATCAACTCCTTCGGTGCCCTCGGCGGCTTCATTGCCCCGGTGCTGAAGAATTGGGCCGAAGGCGCCTTCCACTCTCCTGCGGCCGGCCTTTACCTGCTCGCCGCCACCACCGTCATCGCCGCGTTGCTGGTACTGGGCATCCACTCCCCCGGCCAACGCGCTTCGAACACACCGGCCACGGTTTAACTCAAGGAGCTGCACAATGGGTATCCCCACGATCAAACACGTCCGCGCCTTCGTCCTGCGAGGCGGCGGCGCGGATTATCACGACCAGGCGGACGGCCACTGGATCGACGATCACATCGCCACACCGATGAGCAAATACCCGGACTACCGCCAGAGTCGCCGCAGCTTCGGCATCAACGTACTCGGCACCCTGGTGGTAGAGATCGAGGCCAACGATGGCACGGTCGGGTTTGCCGTGACCACCGGCGGCGAGCCGGCGGCTTACATCGTTGAGAAGCACCTAGCGCGATTCGTCGAGGGAGCCCGGGTCACCGACATCGAAAAGATCTGGGACCAGATGTACCAATCGACACTCTATTACGGCCGAAAGGGCCTGGTGATCAACACGATTTCCGGCGTGGACCTGGCGCTCTGGGACTTGCTCGGCAAGATCCGCCAGGAACCGGTGCATCAACTGCTCGGCGGCGCGGTGCGCGATGAGTTGCAGTTCTACGCCACCGGTGCACGGCCTGACCTGGCGCAGAAAATGGGCTTCATCGGCGGCAAGATGCCTTTGCATCACGGCCCGGCCGAAGGCGAAGAAGGCCTGCGCAAGAATCTCGAGGCACTGGCGACGATGCGCGAACGGGTCGGTCCGGACTTTTGGCTGATGCTCGATTGCTGGATGAGCCTGGACCTCAACTACGCCACCAAACTCGCGGTCGGCGCCCATGAGCACGGCTTGAAATGGATCGAAGAGGCCCTGCCGCCCGACGACTACTGGGGCTACGCGGCGCTGCGCAAAAACGTCCCCAAGGGCATGCTGGTGACCACCGGCGAGCACGAGGCCACCCGCTGGGGCTTCCGCATGCTCCTGGAAATGGGCTGCTGCGACATTATCCAGCCCGACGTCGGCTGGTGTGGCGGGCTCACCGAACTGGTGAAAATCTCGGCTTTGGCCGACGCCCACAACGCGCTGGTGATCCCCCACGGCTCTTCGGTCTATAGCTACCACTTCGTCGCCACCCGGCATAACAGCCCGTTCGCCGAGTTCCTGATGATGGCGCCCAAGGCGGACGAAGTGGTGCCGATGTTCCACCCGCAATTGCTGGGCGAGCCGGTACCGGTGCAAGGCCGCATGCGGCTGTCGGTCCTCGATCAGCCCGGCTTCGGCGTGACGCTGAACCCTGAGTGCCAACTGCATAGGCCTTATAACCGCTAGAGGAGTCCACCATGACCATGCCCCACAACGCCTTCAAGGCCGCGCTGACCTCCAAGCATACGCAGTACGGCATCTGGGCCGGTTTCGCCAGCGGTTACGCCGCCGAAATCGTCGCTGGCACCGGTTACGACTGGATGCTGATCGACGGCGAACACGCCCCCAACACCGTGCCCAGCGTGCTCAGCCAGCTCCAGGCCGTAGCGCCCTATGCCACCGCGCCAGTGGTGCGAGCGGTGACCGGCGATGCCAACCTCATCAAGCAGCTGTTGGACGTCGGCGCCCAGACCCTGATGATTCCCATGGTCGAGACCGCTGAACAAGCCCAGGCCCTGGTGCGCGCCATGCGTTATCCGCCCCACGGCATGCGTGGTGTCGGCGGAGGCCTGACCCGCGCCACCCGCTGGGATGGCGTCGCCAACTACCTCACCACGGCCCATGAAGAGCTGTGCCTGATCGTCCAGGTGGAGTCGCGCACCGGTGTGGAGAACGTCGAGGCCATCGCCGCCGTCGAAGGGGTGGACGCGGTGTTCATCGGCCCCGCCGACCTGTCCATCGGACTTGGCCATGCGGGCAATCCTGGTCACCCCGAAGTCCAGGAACGTATCCAGTTCGCGGTCAATGCCACCCTCGCGGCCGGCAAGGCTTGCGGCATCCTCGCACCCAACGCAGAAGACGCCCGCCGTTATCAGGGCTGGGGTTGCCAGTTCATCGCCGTGGCCATCGACATCAGCCTGCTGCGCCAGAGTGCCCTTGCCACCCTTGCCCTCTACCGCGAACCCGCCACCGCTCAAACGCCGTCGCGCACTTACTGAAGGACACCGCCATGTCATCCGTTCCTGTGTTCCAGAACTTCATCAACGGCCAGTTCACCCACAGCGAGGCACACCTGGACGTGTTCAACCCGGCTACCGGGGCGCTGCTGTCCCGGGTCCCGGCTTCCAACGCCGCCGACGTCGATCAGGCCCTGGCTACCGCCCGTGCCGCGCAGAAAGACTGGTCGGCCAAACCGGCCATCGAACGCGCCGGATACCTGCGCCGCATCGCTGCCAAACTGCGGGAAAACGTCGCCCACCTGGCGCACACCATTACCCTGGAGCAAGGCAAGATCAGTGCCCTGGCCGAGGTGGAGGTCCATTTCACCGCCGACTATCTCGACTATATGGCCGAATGGGCCCGGCGCATCGAAGGCGAGATCATCACCAGCGACCGCCCCGGTGAAAACATCTTCCTGTTCCGCAAGCCCCTGGGCGTGGTGGCCGGGATCCTGCCGTGGAATTTTCCGTTTTTCCTGATCGCTCGCAAGATGGCCCCGGCGCTGTTGACCGGCAACACCATCGTCATCAAGCCCAGCGAAGAAACCCCGAACAACTGCTTCGAATTCGCCCGGTTGGTCGCCGCGACCGACCTGCCACCCGGCGTGTTCAATGTCGTATGCGGCGACGGCCAGGTGGGCGCTGCCCTGAGCGGTCACAAAGGCGTGGACATGATCAGCTTCACCGGCAGCGTCGCCACCGGCTCACGGATCATGACGGCGGCGGCGCCGAACATTACCAAGCTCAACCTGGAACTGGGCGGCAAGGCCCCGGCCATTGTGCTGGCGGATGCCGATCTGGCGCTGGCGGTGAAAGCCATTCGCGATTCACGGATCATCAACACCGGGCAAGTCTGCAACTGTGCCGAACGCGTCTACGTGGAACGCAAGGTCGCCGATCAATTCATCGAGCGGATCAGCGCGGCGATGTCTGCCACCCGCTACGGCGACCCGATCGCCGAAGCCGATGTGGAGATGGGCCCGCTGATCAACCGCCAGGGCCTGGACAGCGTTGAACACAAGGTTCGAACCGCCCTCAGCCAAGGCGCCAGCCTGGTGAGCGGCGGCAGCGTGGCGGATCGCTCCAGCGGCTTTCACTTCCAACCCACGGTACTGGCCGGTTGCAACGCATCAATGGACATCATGCGTGAGGAAATCTTCGGTCCGGTGCTGCCGATCCAGATCATTGACGACCTGGACGAGGCCATCGCCCTGGCCAACGACTGCGACTACGGCCTGACTTCTTCGATCTACACCCGGGACCTGAGCCGGGCCATGCACGCCATTCGTGGCCTCGACTTTGGCGAGACCTACGTCAACCGCGAAAACTTCGAAGCCATGCAGGGGTTCCATGCCGGCGTGCGTAAATCCGGGATTGGTGGGGCCGATGGCAAGCATGGTTTGTATGAGTACACCCATACCCATGCGGTGTACTTGCAAAGCTGACTTGCGATAGACCGAGGCTTGGCGAAGCGCTGCCTGTCTGGGGGCGCTTCGCACCCAGCGGGAGCAAGCCCCCTCGCTACAACGACTCTTCCCAGTCCTCCTATCTCTCAGACCACCAAGGTCAACCACGCCGATGCCAATAACAACACCGCCATGGTCCGATTGAACCGGCCCATCGCCACAGCGGAACGGCAGAACCGGGCAGCGCCGAGGCCCAGATAGGCCCACAGGGTCATGCACGGAATGGAAATCGCGAAAAAGGCCAGGGACAACCAAAGGACCCGGACCGTCCGGTCGGCCTCGGCGCCGGCAAACACACTGACCACCGCCAGCGCCATCATCCAGGTCTTGGGGTTCACCAATTGCAACCCGGCGGCCCCCGCCAGGCCCAGTCGCGGGCCCTCAACCGGACGCTCCGGATCGATGGCCTGGGCCGGGGCGCGGAAAATCTGCCAGGCCATCCAGCTCAACCAGGCAATGCCGGCCCATGACAGCAGGGTCTGCACCCTGGCGTGGCGCGCCAGCACGTCGCCCAATCCAGTGCCCACCAGCAACACCAGCAAAGCCGCCGCGGCGCAGGCCCCCAGAATGATCGGCAAGGTGGTGGTCAGGCCAAAGCGCGAGCTATGGCTCAGCACCAGGATATTGGTCGGGCCCGGGGTAATGGATGCGACAAAGGCGAACAAGGCAAACGGCAGTAACTGGTCCATGGAGCAACGTCTCGGTGAATGATCGTCATTCGATCATCCCCACGAAGGCCCGCTCAGTCTGGAACAATTGAGCAGCGCTTGCGGTAGTCCGCCGGGCTCAGGCGATAGGCACGCTGGAACCAGCGGCCCAAGTGGCTCTGGTCGGCAAAACCAAGCATGGCCGCCACCGCCCCGGCGCTCTCGCCAGCGGCCAGCAAGCGCCGGGCCCGGGCCAGGCGCAATTGGATCAGATAGGCATGTGGGGCCAGGCCGAAAGCCGCCTTGAATGCACGGCTCAGGCGAAAACGATCCACACCGGTAACCTGCGCCAGATCGTCCAGACCGATGTCGTCGCTCAGGTGACTGTGCAGATAATCCCGGGCCTGTTGCGCCACCAATGGCAAGCGTGGGTCGGGGTTGATCCGCGCGCGCCAGTGCAGGTGTTGGGTCAGGTTGGCCAACAAGGTATCGAGGGCCGTCTGGCGCACGATGCGGATTTCCTGCTCATGCAGGCTCTGGAAGGCCAGGGCCGTGGCACTCGCCAGCCGCGCATCGTCGGTGAGGGTGGCGGCGAATCCCAATTGGGCGTTGTCCGGCGCCCCGTCGAACAAGGAGCGCAACTCGCGCTCCAGCCATTGGGGCTCCAGGTACAACGTGCGGTAGGTAAACCCGTGGTCGTGGGGCGCGTTGCCGTCATGCAACTCACCGGGCTCGAGCAGGAACACCTTGCCCGGCGTGCTGTTGTGCTGCTGGCGGCGGCAATGAAACTGCTGCACACCCTGCTCGGTCACGCCCACCAGGTAGCTGTCATGCCAATGAGGGTCATAGGCATGCCCCTCGAAATGCGCGCGCACGGTCTCGATACCGGACGTGGCGTCCTGCTTGAGATCGATCCAGTTACGCGCTGTCATGCCCTGCCCCGTTTAACGAATGTGCTCTTGGCAGATTAACCGCTGATGAGGGGTGTGTCTGGAAGATTTGTGCAAACCCTGTGGGGAGCAGGCTTGCTCGCGAAGGCGCGCAGTCTGTAGATACACCGGGCGACTGACCTACCGCCATCGCGAGCAAGCTCGCTCCCACCGTTTCTTGTGGTGCTCACAAGATCCCATTCCCCTGCACATCTTCCTTCCCACGGTTTATGGCCGTCTCAGGCATCCGGAGTGATCATCGGCAATACCGCTTCCACCGCCAGTCGGGCCAATTCGGCATCTTGCTCGGCCTTGACCCCGGACACCCCGATAGCGCCGATGCACTGCCCGTCATGACGAATGGTCACCCCACCTTCAAGCATACCCTGCAGGTGCGGAGCGCTGAGAAACGCGTAGCGACCACCATTGATCATGTCTTCGAAAACCTTGCTGTCGCGCCGGCCCATCGCGGCGGTGCGGGCTTTTTCCGTCGCGATGTAGGCCGATAACGGCGAGGCATCGTCCAGGCGCAACAACCCGAGGGGATGACCACCGTCGTCCACCACGCAGACCGAAACGGCCCATTGGCGCTGGTGCGCCAGTTCCTTGGCCGCCACCAGCAACTGCGCGACATCCTGTTCAGTGAGTACCGCTTTGCTTTTCATGGATCACTCCGTGCTGTGTCACAGGAAGCCCGCAGGCTAGACCTGCGGGCCAAAAAACAGCCTCGAATGTCATTCACCGTAGATATCGAAATCGAAGTACTTCTGGCGAATCCTGTCGTAGGTGCCGTTGGCGCGAATGGTCGCCAGTGCCTGATTGAAGCGACCCGCCAGCGCATCGTTCTTGCGTACCGCAATGCCGATACCCGTGCCGAAGTATTGTTCTTCGGTGAAATTGGGCCCGACAAATTCAAAATCCTTGCCCTCGGGACGCTTGAGCAGACTTTCATCGATCACCACCGAACTGGCCATGGTCGCATCCAGGCGTCCGCCCAGCAGGTCGAGGAAAATTTCATTCTGCGAACCATAGCGCACTACTTCGGCACCCGCCGGGGCAAAGTGATCGGTGACATAGCGATCGAAGTTAGTCGCCCGCTGCACGCCGATCCGCTTGCCCTTGAGTTGTGCCGGGATGTCGCTGATAGCACTGCCCTTGCGAAACACCAGGCGCGCCGGGATCCGGTAGTAGCGGTCGGTGAAATCCACCGACTTCAAGCGCTCCGGGGTGATGGACATGGAGGAAATCACCGCATCGACCTTCTTCACCTTCAGCGCCGGGATCAAGCCATCGAACTCTTGCTCCTGCCAGACACAGCGGACCTTCATCTCGGCGCACAATGCCTGGCCGATGTCATAGTCGAAGCCGACGATGGCGTTGTCCGGGGTTTTCGAGGCGAATGGCGGGTAAGCCGCCTCGATGCCGATACGCAGTGATGATTCGGCGGCTTGCAGGCTCGCGCCAAACGCCAGCAGCGAGATGAAACCCAGGTTCAGGGCAATGCGTTTAACGTTCATTCATTTGCTCCAGGTGCGATGTTATTGAGTTCGGGCGCTCCACAGAAGTCGCCCGTTATGGCAGCAGCAATGTGAACAAGCCCGGGCGGCGACTCTGGCGGTTGCCTACCCGGTGACAGCACCACGGTGATCCGGCCGGCGGCCTCAGACCGCCGCCGTGACAATCAACTCCAGCAAAATCTCGGGATCGTCGAAGGCCACTTGGGCGGTGGCCCGCGCCGGGGTGTGCGCGGCATCGACCCAGTCACTCCACAACGCGTTCATCGCCGCGAAATCCCGGACCATGTCTTTCATCCAGATCTGCACACTGAGCAGCCTGTGCTTGTCACTGCCGGACGCGGCCAGCAGTTCATCAACCCGCTGCAACACCTGGCGGGTCTGGCCCTGGATGTCCTGGCTGCAATCGGCGGCGACGACACCGCTGAGCCAGGCCACGCCGTTGTGCACGACGCTGCGGCTCAGGCGTGGGTTGCTTTCGATGCGTTGAATACTCATGAGGGTTCCTCGACAGAGAGACGCTCGCCCGCCAATTGGGCGAGCGTGATGGGTTTGAGGGGCGAACGGATGCGGTAATAGCCCACCTCGGTGGGTGAGACGTGACGGCGTTCGGCGATGATTTCGGTGACGCTCAGACCACACTGGCGTCCCTGGCACGGGCCCATGCCGCAACGGCCGAAGGCCTTGGCCTGGTTGGGCCCCAGGCAACCCAGGTCGACGTAGCGGCGGATGTCCCCGGCGCTGACTTCTTCGCAGCGGCACACGGTGACGTCGTCGGCAGGGATACGATTGCCGACCTGGGGGCGATACAGGGCGTCGAGCAGTGGCCGTGCGGCGCAGGCGCGGCGTAGTGCGTATTGCAGGGGCCGCGCTTGCGCCTGCTGGCCGGCAATGGCCAACGCGGCCAGGCGTCCTTCCAGTCGCGCCACCTGGGCTCCGCCGATGGCGCCACCGTCACCGGCGATGAAAATGCCCGGCATGCTGCTTTCACCCCATTGGTCGCGGCGGGTCACCCAGCACAGCTGCTGCTCGCTCCAATCATGCTCCAGGCGCAACGACCAACTGACCTGGGTGTTCGGCACCACGCCTTGATGCAGCAGGATCAAATCGGCGCGAATGCGCTGCGAACGGCCTTGGCTGTCGAAGCTCAAGGCGCAGGCCCGATCCGCGCCTTCAATCTGCAGGTTGCGCGCGCCGCGAAAATGCCGGACGCCGGCCCGCTTGAGTTCCGTCAGCAGCCCCAGCCCTTTGAGCAGGTCGCGCCAACCGCGCAGCGCAGCGGGGATGTGTCGCCAGGCCCGCAGCAGATCGCTTCGGTGGCTGGTATCCACCAGGGCTTCAAGGACGATGCCGGCACGCAGGTATTGCACCGCCAGCAGGTAAAGCAATGGACCACACCCGGCCAGTACCACGGGCGTGGCCGGCACCATGGCCGCGCCTTTGAGCAGGATCTGCCCGGCGCCAGCGGTCATGACGCCCGGCAAGGTCCAGCCGGGAATCGGCATCGGCCGTTCGAAAGCCCCCGTGGCAATCAACAGGTGGCGCCCTTGCAAGACTTCGGCGCGCCCCTCGACCAGGTAATGCACCTGGCACTGCGGCGTCACCTGCCAGATCGCCGCATTGGGCAAATAGCGAGCACCGCATTGGAGAAAGTCGGTGGCCAATGTCGCCCCGGCCCCGTAGTCGTCACCCAATACGGCGCGGCGACGTGCGTCAGCCTGGAGCACCTGGCGATAAATCTGCCCGCCTGGACTGGCCTGCTCATCCAGCACGACCACCGACAGGCCGTGGCGCCTGGCTTCGAGCGCAGCACTCATTCCCGCCGGGCCAGCGCCGATGATGATCAGGTCGATGACCGCGTTACTCATCGCCCTCCTCCTCCCACGGTGCCAGGCAAACGGCCCCGCGTTGACGACGCACGCGCATGCCGGCACGCACCGGCACCAGGCAGGCCTGGGTATTGGCTTGTCCGTTCACCTCCACCAGGCATTCGAAGCACACCCCCATCATGCAATAAGGCGCGCCGGGGCGGCCGTTGATGGCGCTCTCGCGGGTGTGTCGGATGCCGCAACCCAGCAGCGCCGCCGCCAGGGATACCTCGGCGGGTACCGTGAAGGGCGTGCCTTCGAATTCGATTTGCACGGTGTGATCTTCCGAGGCCAATGGCCGGAACAGACTGTCAGCCGACATGGCGCGCCTCTGTTGGCAAGTTGAAACGTTGCAGCCCGAATGGCTTCACCGCCGAATCATCGAATTCGCCGGCGATCCACGGCGCCAGGCGCAAGGCATGGACAGCGGCCAGCGTCACGCCGCTGTGGCAGCTGACAACCGACAGCCCCGGGCAGCTTGGCGGTGTTTCGTAGATTGGAAAGCCATCGGAACTCATCACTCGCAGCGCCCCCCAGGCCCGCACCAGTCGTACCTGGCCCAAGCGCGGGAAGCACTGCACCGCGCGCCGGGCAATGGCGGCCATGACCTGGCTGCCGGTGCCGTCATCCAAGCCCGTCGACTCGTGAGAATCACCCAGCTGCAGCGTGCCCTCGTCGGTCTGGCGGACATAGGTGGTGGGGTAATGCAGAAATGGCTCGAGCCGTTCGGTGACCAGGATCTGGCCACGATTCGGCTGCACCGGTACATCCAACCCCACCATGGCCCCCAGCGCCCGATTGCCGAGGCCGGCGGCCAGCACGACCTGGCGGGCAGACCAGCACTGCGCTCCAGCCCGCAGCTCGAACCCCTTGGCAATCGCGTCGATCGCATCGACACGATGGCCGTTGATGAGCCTGACCCCGCGAGACTGGCAGGCGGCAAAAAGCGAGCGCAGCAGCTTGAGCGGGTTGACGTGACCGTCCATGGGTGAAAAACAGCCGCCCACCACATCCGGCCCAATGCCGGGTAAGCGCGCGCGCAGTTGCGCGGCGTCCAGCTGTTCAAAGGGGTAGTCGCCGGCAAAGGCATCGCGCAGCCAATCCAGCCGACGGCTTTCTTCGGCCATTTCCGCGTCGCTCAGGCACAACTGGAAGCCACCCCGTTGGCGCAGATGAATGTCGATGCCGGTATCGGCTTGCAACGCCGCGGCAAACCGAGGCCAGAGCGCCACCGACTCCCGCGTCCACCGGGCATACGGACTCATGCGGTAGCCCTTGCCCTGGACCCAGAGCAAACCAAAGTTGCCCCGGGCGGCACGAATAGCGTCATCGCCCTCGTCGAGCACGCTCACCTGGCGCCCGAGCAAAGCCAGTCCATAGGCGATGGACATGCCCACCAGGCCACCCCCTACGACAATGACATCAGTTTTTAGCATGGCTTTAGGATCGCTGTTTTCGGCGCCGATGATTCAATCAGGTGCCGGCCCATGGCTGGTTCAAGTGCTTTCGGTCGATCCTAGGGCGATGACAACGCCTTGAAAAATGCTTTATTTTGGCAACCTCATGTCTTTTTGTTATGGGTTGGTCCGCACCATGAATCTCCGTCAGTTGGAAGCCTTTCGCGCCGTCATCCTGGGCCAGACCGTGACCCGCGCCGCCGAAATGCTGCACATCTCACAACCGGCGGCGACCCGGCTGATCGCCAGCCTGGAGGAGGACATCGGTTTCAGCCTGTTCGACCGGGTCAAGGGACGGTTGCAACCCACCGCCGAGGCCATGACGCTGTATCAGGAAGTGCAACGTTCGTTACTGGGCGTGGAACGCATCGCGCGCACCGCCCAGGACATTCGCACGCTCAAGCGCGGTTCGCTGCACATTGCCTGTGCACCGGCCATGGGCCTGTCATTCCTACCTCGGGCGATTGCCGCGTTCATGGCCGAACACGATCAGGTACAGATCTCGCTGGTGGTGCATTCGTCCCGGGAAGTCGTGGACCTGGTGGTGGGTCAGCGCTGCGACCTGGGCCTGATCGTATTGCCTAATACGTACCCAAGCCCCCGCGCCGAAAAACTGCTGGCAACGCGCATGCTCTGCGCCCTGCCCGCTGGCCATCGCTTGCAGGACCAGGCGACGATCCGCCCGGAAGACTTGCAAGGCGAACCGTTCATTTCCTACCCGCAGTCGATTGCCTCGCGCCAACACATCGATGCGATCTTCGCCGCCCATGGCGTGGACCGAGAGCTGCGGCTGGAAACCCAACTCTCGCTGCCCATGTGCGCATTCGTCGAACAAGGCTTGGGCGTGGCGTTGGTGGACGCCATCAGTGCCGTCGAGTACCGCGGCCAGGGCATCGTCTTCCGGGCCTTCGAACCGGCGATAGAAATGGACTTCAGCATGCTCCTGCCCATCCAGGGGCCGGTTTCCAGGCTGCAAGCCAGCTTCCTGGAGCACATGCAGCGATTCATTGAGGCGCAGGTGCCGGCGGCCTACCGGTTCTGACGCGCTCGTAAACCGGCAATCAATGGATCCACTGAACAAGCCAATCATCCATTTATCCAGCAAAACCGTTGACAATGAAATTAGTTAAGAGAGTTAATGGATCCACAGACAAGAACAACATCCGCCTGGAGATCCGTCATGTACCCCAAAAACGCCTGGTACGTTGCCTGCACCCCCGATGAAATCGCCGACAAACCCCTGGGCCGGCAGATTTGCGGTGAAAAGTTGGTTTTTTACCGGGGCCATGAAGGCAAGGTCGCAGCCGTGGAAGACTTCTGCCCCCATCGCGGCGCCCCGCTCTCCCTGGGCTACGTCGAAAACGGCAACCTGGTGTGCGGCTATCACGGCTTGGTGATGGGCGCTGATGGCAAGACCGTCGAAATGCCGGGGCAACGGGTACGGGGATTTCCCTGCAACAAGACCTTCGCGGTGCAGGAACGACATGGCTTCATCTGGGTCTGGCCCGGTGACCAGGCGCTGGCCGACCCGGCATTGATCCATCATCTGGAATGGGCTGAAAGCGATGAATGGGCTTACGGTGGCGGCCTGTTTCACATCCAGTGCGACTATCGCCTGATGATCGACAACCTGATGGACCTGACCCACGAAACCTACGTCCACGCCTCGAGCATCGGCCAGAAGGAAATCGACGAGGCGCCGCCAGTGACCACCGTCGAAGGCGATGAAGTGGTCACCGCCCGCCATATGGAAAACATCATGGCCCCGCCGTTCTGGCGCATGGCCCTGCGCGGCAACAACCTGGCCGATGACGTGCCGGTGGACCGCTGGCAGATCTGCCGCTTCACCCCGCCCAGCCATGTGCTGATCGAAGTGGGCGTGGCCCATGCCGGCAACGGCGGTTATCACGCTGCGCCGCAATTCAAGGCGTCGAGCATCGTGGTGGATTTCATCACACCGGAAACCGAGACCTCGATCTGGTATTTCTGGGGTATGGCCCGGCACTTCCAGCCGCAGGATGAAGCCCTCACCGCGTCCATTCGCGAAGGCCAAGGCAAAATTTTCAGCGAAGACCTGGAAATGCTCGAGCGCCAGCAGCGCAACCTGCTGGACCATCCGCAGCGCAACTTGCTCAAGCTCAACATCGATGCGGGCGGCGTGCAGTCCCGGCGGGTGCTGGAACGCTGGATCGCACGTGAGCGCGAACCTCAAGCCGGCTTGATCGCCAGCAGCCAACAGCCGCAACTGGCGGAGCAACGGCCATGATCGAAGTCCAGGTCACGGCGCGACACCGCGAAGCCCTCGATATCTGCAGCTACGAGCTGATCCGTGTCGACGGTGAACCATTACCGGCCTTCACCGCTGGCGCCCATATCGATGTGCACTTGCCCGACGGGCTGATTCGCCAATACTCGCTGTGCAATCATCCCGAAGAACGGCATCGCTACCTCATTGGCGTGCTCAAGGACCCGGCGTCCCGCGGTGGTTCGCGCAGCCTCCATGAGCTGATCCAGCCAGGCATGCGCTTGCGCATCAGCGAACCACGCAACCTGTTCGCCCTTGCGCCCCACGCCCGGCGCAGCCTGCTGTTTGCCGGAGGCATCGGCATTACGCCGATCCTGTGCATGGCCGAGCACCTGGCCCAGAGCGGTGCAGCGTTCGAGCTGCATTACTGCGCCCGCTCCCGAGACCGTGCTGCCTTTGTCGAACGCCTGCGCCAGGCCCCTTACGCTGACCGGGTGTTCCTGCATTTCGATGAAGAGCCAGAAACCCTGCTGGACGCCGCCAGGGTGCTGGCCGCACCCGATAACGACCTGCACCTCTACGTGTGCGGGCCCGGTGGTTTCATGCAGCATATCCTCGACACCGCCAAGGGCCAGGGGTGGCAGGAAGACCGCCTGCACCGCGAATACTTCGCCGCCGCCCCTGCCGACACCCGTGCCGACGGCAGCTTTTCAGTCAAGCTCGCCCGCACTGGCCAGGTGTTCGAAGTGCCGGCGGACCGCAGCGTGGTTCAGGTGCTGGAGAGCCATGGCATCGAGATCCCGATCTCCTGCGAACAAGGCGTGTGCGGAACCTGCCTGACCCGCGTGCTGGAAGGCGTGCCGGAGCATCGGGACATGTTCCTGACCGAGGCTGAACAGGCCCTCAACGACCAGTTCACACCGTGTTGCTCCAGATCGAAGACCCCGGTGCTGGTGCTGGATCTCTGACGCCGAATACTGTGGGAGCGAGCTTGCTCGCGATGGCAGACTGTCAGCCAGCATTGATGCAAACTGACCCACCACTATCGCGAGCAAGCTCGCTCCCACAGGAGATCTGTGGCGTATGCGAATCCTGGGGCTACCCCAAAACCATTGTGGGAGCGAGCCTGCTCGCGATGGCGTCAGGTCAGCCGCATTGATGTTGGCTGACACACCGCTATCGCGAGCAGGCTCGCTCCCACAGGAGATCCGTGGCGTATGCGAATCCTGGGGCCACCCCAAAACAACTGTGGGAGCGAGCTTGCTCGCGATGGCGTCAGGTCAGCCGCATTGATGTTGGCTGACACACCACTATCGCGAGCAAGCTCGCTCCCACAAGGGATCTGGGTAAGAGAAATTCTGCCGGGCGAGCTACTCCGAACGCAGAATCACTGTCATCCGCTCGTCAGCCAGCGTCGAGCCGAACACTTCGGCGTAGCGCAGGGTCGCATTGGCATGCTCGCGCATGATCGCCTCGGCACGGCCGCTCTGGCGATTGATCAATGCGTCGAACACCGAATGGTGTTGCATGTGGGCATAGTTGAAGCGGCGAAACTCGCCGGCCATGTTCTGGCGATCCACCGCCAGGGCGGTGACTGAAGCGAAAGGCAGATGATCGTTGCGAGCCAGGGCGTCGGCGATCGCCGGGTTGTGGCTACCTTCGACGATCACCTGATGAAAGCGCATGTTGAGATCGTGATAGACCTCCAGGTCATCCTCGGTCACATAACCCTTGGCGAACAGTTCATCCCCCTGCACCAGGCATTGCTCGAGTATCGCGCGCGCTTCTTCAGACAAGCCATGCTCGGCCGTCTGCCGTGCCGCCAGGCCCTCCAGCACGCCACGTACCTCCACAGCCCCGGCGATTTGCTCGGCACTGACCGAACGCACCTGAAAACCTCGCCCGCCAAAGCGCACCAGCAGCCCTTCCTGCTCCAGGGTGCGAAACGCCATGCGCACCGGCATGCGCGACACGCCGAACAACTCAGCCGTGGGAATTTCCATCAAGCGCTCGCCAGCGGCCAGCTCACCCGAGGCGATCATCTTGCGCAGCGCAACCAGCACCGTTTGGCCGGGCTTACTCATCCAGGCGATTCCAGAGAAAAGAAGCCGTCATAGTAGAAGGCTTGGCGCAACGTGTCACGGCAGTGCAAGGCCTTGATAAAAGCCGGTGGTTCTCAAATGCCCGCCAGTTCCCGCAACTGCGCCAAAGTCTGCTCGTCCAGGCTAATCCCCTGCTCATTGGCCTTGCTGCGCTCGCGATGACGACGATCTCCCGGCAACCGCCGCAGCCCGACGCCATGCATCTGCCTGACCAGTTCCCGGCTGCGCTCGGCGAAGTCTTGCCCGGCGGTCTTGCTGGGGTCGATCACGATCAACAACTGGCCAGTCCACGGCGTCTTGGCGCCCGGATGATTGCTCCAGTCGAACTCGAAGGAAAAGTTACCCCCGGTCAGGGCCGCCGCCAGCAACTCGACCATCATCGACAGCGCCGAGCCCTTGTGCCCGCCGAACGGCAGGAGCGCTCCGCCTTCGAGAATCGCCTTGGGGTCGCGGGTCGGTTGGCCAAGGCTGTCCACGCCCATGCCTGGCGGCAACAACTCGCCCTTGCGCGCAGCAATCTGTACGTCACCGTGGGCGATGGCGCTGGTGGCCAGGTCGAAGACAATCGGCTCACCGTCGGCCCGTGGTGCGGCGAAGGCAATGGGATTGGTGCCGAACAGTGGCCGGTCCGCGCCATGGGGCACCACGCAGGTCATGCTGTTGACCACGCTCAACGCCACCAGGCCTTCGTAGGCAAACGGCTCGACATCCGGCCAGAGCGCCGCAAAGTGATGGGAGTTGCGAATGGCCAGGACGGCGATACCGGCGCTGCGGGCCTTTTCCACCAGCAGTGGCCGCGCGGCAGCCAGGGCTGGCTGGGCAAAGCCATTCCCGGCATCCACCGCGACGAACCCTGACGCCACGTCTTCGACTACCGGCACGGCCTTGCCGTTGACCCAGCCGCTGTTCAGCGTCGAGACGTAACCGGGAAGGCGAAACACCCCATGGCTATGGGCACCGTCGCGCTCGGCCCCGGCGCAGTTTTCAGCCAGGCACCGGGCGACTTCGGTCGACGTGCCATGACGCAGGAAAATTTTCTCCAGCAAGCTCACCAGAGCATCGAAGGACAGGGTGCAAGAAGCGGCATGATCGGATGGCGCAGACATCTGAAGCTCCGGAATGATTGTTGGAGGTAGCAACAGCGTAAAGGACCCGCCCGGTGATTAAACACTGTTTCAGGCGCGCACTGTCAATCCTTCCCCACTGCCGATCAAAGAAGCCCGGCGTGCAATAACTATGTACCACCTTTGCCCATCCATCGCTGCCTAGTCTGAGCGCTTGCGCCCCTTTCACGGCGCCTTGATCGAGAAGCAACGATGACCACTGAAACCACGCCACTGCTATTTCCCGAGGTATTGAACGCCACTCGCCTGGACCAATTGACCGCTCCCCACGGGCTGACCCAGGCCGATCTCGACTGGTTGCACCATGTCTCCCTGCCCAGCCATGCGCAACGCGCGGCGCAGATACCGCCGATGTCCGCCGAAACGATTCTGCTCCAGGCCGAGAACAAGGCGCCGATTCCATTGGCCGGCTGCTTTACCCTCAGGGCCCTGCCAGATACCGACGGAACCGACCACAAGTCTGCGTTCCTTTACACGCCGGACGGGGGGATCACCCAGTTCAACGACCCGCAAGCCCTCGAAAACAAGATCGATGAAATGCTGCAGGACACCGCGGGGCGCGACGATCTGTTTCGCTACCTGTCGATTTCCCAGCGCAGCGAACTGAACAGCACGACCGACATCACACGAACCAGCCAGATCATCAACGAAGACGTTTTCAAGGCGCATATCGAGTCCATCGAATACGCCCAGCGCCTCAATGCCCTGGCCATGGTGGATGAGCTGATCAAACTGCCCACACTGACCTCGATGCTTGACCAGGCATTGAACGAGCGGCTTCCCAACTTCGATCAACGACAGGCCCGCGTGGCGTTGCGCAAGGGGCCCCCACTGGGCGACACCCTGGCAATCCCGGTGACTGAGAGCATTGCGCTGAGCGACGCCGTGCTGGTGTACTTCCACCATCAGGGTTGGCCTGCCGGCCATGACGTCGACCTGACGCACCCCGGTACGAGCGCGCACACGGCGCAACAATGGGAAGACATCATCAAGGCCACGGCCAGGAACCTGATCCCCAAACTCAGCCAATGCATCAGTGCCTACTGGGAGGCGAACAGCCCCTTCCACCTGTCGCGCCGCCACTTTCTTGCCCGGGTCATTCGTGACGCGCTGCGGGCCGCGATCCTGATCGAGCGCGAAAAAGGACAACTGACCCAAGCCCAAAGCCAGGAGCTGCTTCGACTGTTCAGGCCTTCGCGCCGGGAAGAGCCACTGCTGTTCATCGAAACGATTCGCCTCTGGGAATATGCACCGCGTTTTGTCGAGCTGGCGGGTTCGTTAATGATCAGCGGCAAGGATCATTATCTCTACACCCCCAGCCACGGCCTGCAGAAGGTCGCCAACTACCTGGGTTTCAAGGATGCGCTACTCAAGCCCGCCGCCACAGTCGAGCCCGGGCAAGCGCTCTACAACCTCTTGAGCCTGGAAGAACGCAACCGTTTTCTGCGCTTCAACCAACCGCAAGTGTCGGGCGAATCGGTGAACTTGCCAGTGGCCGAATCCCTGGCTGACGCGATCATTGCCAAACAGCTGGACAACTTGCACTACGCGTTGGAAATGTCCCGCCAGGGCGACGTCAACCTCCATTCACTCATCGACAAGACGCTGGATATCCGCGCCTTGATCAACAAAAGCCTGCTGGATCAGAAAACCGATGGGCATTGGGGCACACGACCGGTGTTTTACGGAGACCTGCGACCGTCCAACTTCATGGCCGACCAACTGGAAAGGAAGATCAAGAGCTACACCGATGTCGAAGACGCTTTTCACACCCACTTCATCAAGCTGCCGCCCGCCAACACGGCCTCGCTGCACAGCGGGCTGGACAAGCTGCTGCCTGAACTGACCAACGTCTTCTCACTGGGCCTGCGCGCCGAGGCCGAACTCAGGGAGCGTGACGCAACGCTGCCGGCCGCCGCCCATGACTTGATCAGGAACGTTTTCGCCTACGACGCCGACTACCCGGACCGCACCCAGCGCCTGGGCGTCAGAGGCTTTCGACCGGATGTCTATTCGTTGAAACTGACGTGCCGTACTGAAGAGCGCGTGATTTCCCTACGCCTGCCCAACTGTTTTTTAATGACCGAGCGCGGCGGCCTGGATACCCCCTACTCGGGCATGGCCATCCTTTGGTCCCCCACCGGCGGCCTACAGGCTTTTGCGAGCGTCGACCTGGCCACGGAGCAACTGAACAAAAACCTGCTGGACACTCGCAAACGCTTTGCCTGGCTCTCGAACCTGGCGCCCGCTCACCGCATGCCCCACGGACGCTACCAACTCCAAGCCTATGAACTGCTGGAAGACAATGTGCTGGTGAATCGGATGAATTCGTTCATCGAACAGTTCAAGAGCGAGCGCAATTACTTGAGCACGTTGAAGGTCGGGGATTGGAAACTCAGCGGATCGGCGTTGCGCAACAGTCTCGACGCCTTGCTGGCTAAAGGCGCGCCCACCAACCTGAAGCGCGCCGTGGGCATCGCCCAAGCCAACAGGCAACAACAGACACTGCCCGCCTGGCTCGGGACGGCGTCCCTGGAAGATCGACGCCTGCATATCGAACTGCTCGAACAGTACAAGAACAGCGTGGTCGATGCCGATGCCAAGGACTATCTCGACGGTATCGAGCCATTGCGCACCTACGTGCATAAAAAGCTCAAAGCGTTACTGGACGCACGTTTCCCTGGAAAAAACCTCGACCCCGACACCCTCCAGATCACACCGAACCTTGCCGTCGTGGGGCCGGCCAGCGCGTTGACCGACTTTGCCTTGCATCATGTCGATGTGACCCGAAACGGCTTCAAGATTTCGTCAACCTCCACGCACAAACTGCCTGACGGCTTGAACGAGATGGCGGTCAGGCAAATATTATCGTCATTGGATATTTCCACCGCCTATAAAGCACAGGTCATGGACACGCTGTCCGGCTCTGCCGCGCCGGTCTTGCAAAGGAAGCGACGGTTCCGCCGACAACTCCCCTGGCAACTGCTGCAACACGCTCACGCCCGGCACCTGCAGCAACATCTCTCCAGCAAGGCATTCGACCTGATTCGCCAGGTACTGGACATGCCGGACGCCATCGCCCGTAGCGCGGTCGAAGGCGCCAGCGCAGTGTTTCGCCCAGTGGAACTGATCAAGACCGGCGGCGCGGCGGCGGTCAAGGCCCTTGGGCTTTACCTGGTGGGTTCGAGCGCCCAGGCAACCAACCCCCTTGTCCTGTATGCCCCTTATCACTCAGGTCATTGCTTTACCGAATTCAAGGACGAAGCGAGTGTGGTCGCAGCCTTCAACACGCCCGGCGCGCTCCAGGATTTGCTGGTCCACCGACTTCCCGAGGACCAGCAAGCCATTTTCAAGAACCTGTTCGCTTCGACACTCGGGCGCCTTTCGGAGATGACCCTGGGGTCCAACCCTATCCGCTCAAACCTGCTCGACACGCTGTTCGATGACAACACGAGGTTGCTGGCAGAGCTGTTGGGTTCCCAGGCACAGGACAAGCGCCAATTCGACTGGAGTACCGTCCTGCACCTGTTCAGCTCGGGCATCCGGTTAGTGGGAAGACAGTTGCCAGGCAAACTGACGTTCATAGAAACGCTGTGGGACAGTTACCAGGACTTCAAGGCTTCTTCCGAGGCCCTGCAAGCGCATGACTGGAAAGCCGGCTTGCACAACTTCATCGCCGGTGCCGCCGAGATGGTCTCACTGGGCCTGCTCAATCGCGACGATACATTCGGCCTGCTCGATCCCGTTGAACCCGCCTTGCCAACTGTCCCGTCGACGCTCAACTGGAAGGACATCGCGTCCACCGGCCAACTGCGTACCGACCTGGGCGTATTCGAAGCCACGGGGGTCAGCCTGTCCAACCTGCAAAAAAACCTGGCTGATGGAACTTACAAGGCCATGGAAAACGGCAAGCTTTATATCCCCTTGGCCGGCAAAGTCTTTCAAGTGGCAAAAGCCGACCAAACCTGGCGAATCATCCATGAACACGGCGAGGGACCGTTATTGAAAAAGTCCCCGGATGGCCGGACATGGGGAATCGACCCACAACGCCATACCATCCGCTTTGGCAAGGCCGGGTCGAAGATGGCCATCACCTATAGCGACTTCAAAGCCAAAGGTTCATTGAATATTGAAGCGCGAGGCATGACGGAAATACGCCGGAAATATCCGCACCGGGCAAATGCAATCGTGCAAGCGCTGGAGACTGCGCGGTTTTACTCATTCAACGCCCTCCACAACCTCCATCAACTCAAACAACAGGTTCTTCCGGGCTCCCGACTGGACAGCTACCTTAAATTGTTTTTTGGTGTCAGCAACGTCGACGCCAGTCTGCTAAGCAAACTAGAGACAGCGATATCGCCAATATGCCGGGCATTGGCCGATCCCACCTGGGAACTGCAAAACGCGAACCGCATCGTTGTCGGCCACCTCAAACACCTGGAGGATAGAGCCACTGCATTTGTGCTCGAACCGGCCGCCATTGGAAGAATCTATCTCACACAATTCTTCTTCGACATGGAATTGGATTGGTACAGGGCCGTCGTCCCCGATACCTTTAATGTCGACGCCCATGCCCAGGCAGCGACCTTCATCCATGAAGTCTCCCATCAGCTGTTCGATACCCTCGATATCATCTATCTGGACGCGGTACTGCCCTTCCTCGACTTGATTTCAACAGTGACTTATCCAGGGCAAGTGCAATACGCCAAGCAAAATGACCTGCAACTCAACGGACTTTCGTTGACCACCCCAAAATCCAAACTGTTCATGCAATGGGACAGCGCAGACAACACCTACAAGAAGTTTGAGCAACTGCCTTTGTACAAAGAAACAACCCGGGAGATCCTGAAGATCACTGGCGCCAAAACCATGGACATCGCCCGCGATGATTTTCTGGATCCGATTTTGCCGGGCAAGCGCATCGACGTCATACTCCGCAACGCCGACTCGATCACGCTATTGATTTGTGAATTAGGACGGCAACTCGACGTGAGTCCCTCCCGGCAACTTGCCGTGCCGTGAGTTGCACAAGAGGGGGTTGTTGATCTTTTTTTCACGCAAAGTATGCGACGGTAGGCTAGGACTGATGTTTGAGCGAAAAAAACAGGCTCATTGATGCGCAAACGCCATGACGGCAGTTCTCGGCAGCTCATGCCGAAGGTTAGAATGCGGCAAACCAGGACGAATCAATGACCGAACATACCCTCTCGGAAGCCGAATACGACGCCATTACCGATGCCGCAGCCCATTGGTGCATGCGACTGCATGCCGTCGACTGCACCGATGCCGAACGGCAGGCATTCAAGCAGTGGCACGATGCCGATCCCCTGCATGCTTTCGAATACGAAGCCATGCTGGAAATCTGGGATGTTGCCGATCATCTGCCGCGTATCGAGGCCGCAGCCGCCACTCCAGCGCCCAGGCCCCGGTCGCGCTGGAGCCGGTTGGCTGTCGCTGCCGCGGTGTTCGTCGTCGGCCTGCCCCTGGCCGCCTACACCGGCTGGAACCTGGACTGGATCGCCAATTCCTATCAGCGGTTCGAAGCCGGCACGAGCGTGCGCCATATCACCCTGAGCGACGGCAGCCAGGTGGAACTCAACCTGGGCAGCGAGCTGACCTTCGCCAACTACAAGAACGAGCGCCGGGTAACCCTGGAAAAGGGCGAGGCGTTTTTTGACGTCAGCCATGACAAACAGCATCCGTTTGTCGTACGCGCGGGCCAAGGCCAGGTGCGTGTGACCGGTACTCGCTTCAACGTCTGGATGTACCAGGACCAGGTGTGGGTCACGCTGGTGGAAGGCTCGGTCAGGGTCACCAGCAACCAAGCCCTGACCCGTAACGGCCTGCAACTTTCGCCGGGCATGCAGGCGAGCTACAAGGCGGGCGATCATCAGCCCCAAGTCCGCGAGACGCCCCCGAACGACAGCTCGCTGGCGTGGCGCAACGGCAAGCTGGTACTGGATGACCTCGCCCTGAGCGATGCGCTGCCACTGATCAACCGCTACCTCGAGCGTCCCGTCATGCTCGCTGACAACAGTACCGGCGGCCTGCGTGTCGGCGGTGTCTACAACATCAGCGAAGTACAGAACCTCGTGGCTTCGTTGCCCAAAGTCCTGCCGGTCTACCTGACCCAGAACAAGGACGGCAACCCGGTGCTCAATTCCATCGGGCAGCGGCCGGTCCAATAACTGAAAGAACTGAAAGTCTCCCTGTGGGAGCAAAGCTTGCTCGCGATAGCGGTGGATCAGCCTGACTCGATCTGGGATGTACCGCCTTCATCGCGAGCAAGCTCGCTCCCACATTGGAAGTGTGGGCCGCCCCCCTGTGGGAGCGAGCTTGCTCGCGATGACGCCTGCAGGCACAACAGCGGTTACTGCGTCGCCACCCTGCCCGCCTCATCACGCTCACGGATAATCACGGCCTGATAATACGGATCGGCCTTGATCTGCTGTTCGGTGAAGGGCAGCACACTCCACTGCTTCTGCGAAAACGCCTGGGTCTGGTCGGCCGAGTACGGTGAAGCGGGGTCGCTGGAAATGGAAAACGCCAACAACCCCTGGGCTTGCGGACCTTTACCGTCGAACGTGACCACTTGCAGGTAGCTGGTACCGCTGACCACCTCCCGCTTGCCGTTCGCTCCCGGCACGCTCTGGATCGCGTTATAGATGCCCAACTCCCCGGGGCCGCCGTGGATCGGCGTCTGTCGGCTGCCGCTGCTGGCCACCTGGACGTCTTGCCACAGGCTGTCCTTCGACAACCCCGCAACCTTCACCGCCTCCACCGAAGCCAGCATGGCCTCGCGCACAGCCTTGAACACCGGCGGTCGCTCGATCGCCAGGCCGCGCGGGGTGCGTTGCGGGTCTTTGGGATCGAACGCAACACGCCATGAATCCGGCACCGCCTGCAGCCGTTCCATGATCTGCTGGAAGTACACGAACCCCAGACCGCTGTTCAAGCCGGCCTTGCGATCCCAGGCCTTGAGGCTGGTACAGGCCTCGGCCAATGCCGAAGCATCGCCCCCCAGGTCTCCGGCGCAAACGCCGAGCAGGTCCGGCATCACCTGGTCAGCCAGGTAAACCTGATCGTCCATGACCATACCCTGCAAATCCTCCACCTTCACCGGCCCACCCTTGGCCAACTGGCCCACCCGCTCCAGCGCAAAACGCGCCCGCAGGCCCAGCGGCTGGCCTTGCTGGCTGATCACCGGGGAATAACCGGACAACGGCTGAGCGGGGTTGACCATCCAGGCCGAATCGTTGGAGTTCTGCACATAATCGCGGCGCAGCAGCTGCGGGAGCTTGTCGGCGGCATAAATACCCTTTTGCACCGCGCTGGAATCGCTGCCCCAGGCACATTCGCTGCGGCTGCCATCCAGCACGATCAGCTGCAATCCGGCCCTGGGATCGCTGCACCGGGCCAGCTTGTCGGCGTCGACGTTCGGCACCACCGACACGTTCATGTAGAGGCTTTGCCCCTGGTCGTCCACCGCCAGGGTATTGACCCAGGGAATGCCCTGGATTTTATGGACAGCGTCCTGCAAATCCTTGAGGGTGACGGCCTTGTTCATGGCGTACCACTGGGCCAGCACGCGATCGTTTTCCAGGTTCGCATCACGCAGGCTGTAGGCGAACTGGTTGTCCCAGTCCAGCCGGCCGGGCCATTGCACGATCGGGCCGAACTGCGAGCCATAGACCACGCGGGAAACCGTCTGTACCTGGCCGTCGGGCTGCCTGATGTCCACCGCGACCGTCTGCTGGCTCATCGGCACGGATTTGCCATCGAGCAGGTAGCGGGTCGGATCTTTCGGGTCGAGCTGCAGCCGGTACAGGGTGAAATGCTTGGAACTGTCGACGGTGTGGGTCCAGGCCAGGTGCTGGCTGAAACCGATGTTGATCATCGGCAGGCCTGGCAGCGCCGCGCCCATGACGTCCAGCTTGCCGGGGATGGTCAGGTGCATCTGGTAGAAACGCATGCCGCCTACCCACGGAAAATGCGGATTCGCCAGCAGCATCCCGCGACCGTTGAACGAGCGCTCGCTGCCAATGGCCAGGGCATTGCTGCCGCGCTCCAGGGCAAAACGCTGCTGCCGGGTCGCGGCGGCGGCGAAACCGGCGACCGGGGCGTCCGCGCGTGCCGTCGCCTGGGGCGGTTGCGCGCCAGCCAGGGCTTCGGCGAACTGGCCGACGCCGCCTTCCACCAACAACCGACGGGTCAATTTGACCAGGTCCAGCGCAGTGATCGGCCGCACCCAATCGCTGGCGCATTGCTCGGGCAGGCCCTTGGCCTTGCGCTCGGCCAACGCGCGGTTGTAACCCGCCGCATAACCTTCGACCAGTTGTTGCACTTGAGGCGGCTGGGCCTGCCAGAAACCGGAGACCGCTTGCGGCGTGTTGAGCCAGCTGAAAAACAGATCGCTGACGCGGTTCTGCCGCTGCTCGACCGTGACCTGCTCGGGCCCGAAATAACGCGAGCGCTGGGCATTGACCGTGACGATCTCATTGGCCAGCAGGCACAAATTATCCTGGGCGTAGGCATACCCGATGCCATAACCCAGCCCACGCTCGTCCTGAGCCCGGATATGTGGCACGCCAAAACGGGTGCGACGGATCTCGGCACTGGCCTGTTGCCCATCGTCCTGTGCACTGACCACGGGGCTGAGCCCGAGGGCGATCCCTAGAAAAGCACCTGCAAGGCCAACCCTCGATAACTGCCCGGACATTCTCACGTTCACTCCTGATGAAAACTGCAGAAACCAGGACGGCTACCGGTGCGCCAGTAGACAGCACTCGGCCCGCCTGGGAAATCACACACCGTGTGCTGAACCGGAATGTGCCTACCTTGAAAACGAACCGGATGAAAAAAAATTAATGGCTGGATACCGCTTGAACACGGGGGTTTGACGAAGCAGGGGCAATTTTTTCACATCGCCACCCTCATGATTGCGCGCCCTCGTTCGTCCTATAACAGGAGAGTATTCGTGACCTTTTCTGATCTGGCTGGTAAGGAGTTTCTGCATGCGTAACGCGCAACTGCCCATGGAGGGCAAGCCAAGGCCGACCGGCGTCTCGCTGAGCGCCACCCACCGTGAATTCGAGAGGCCGCCAGAGCGCGGCGGCAATGACCACATCAGGCGCCTGCTCAAGAGCTTCGGGCTGAGGACCAGCCTGATTCGCCTCAAAGTCATCGACGCGTTGCTCAAGGCCGCCCACGAAAACCGCTGCCTGGGCGTGCGTGGTGTGCACAGCCAGTTACTGGGGCTGGACATTCCGTTGTCCTTTCTCAGCGTACGCGAGGTGTTGAAGCGCCTGTGCAGCGAGGGCGTCGTGACCCTCAACCCCGATAAAAGCTATCGCCTGCACCCCAGCGCGATGGCCGTGCTCGAGGCCGAGGAATGAAGGCGGCGCTCAGGGCTTGACCTTGCGCCGCATCACGCCGTTGATCACCACCACGATGACCGCCACGGCAATGGCGATGTATTGAAACAGCTGCTCGCTGATCATGCCCTTGCCCTGCATCCAGGACAGCCCGAGCATGATTGCCAGGACGACGAGGACGATCAGAATCGAGTATTTCAAACGTTGCGAATGAGTCATTGCCAATTTCCTGAATGTATCCGTTCTGTATCCGAAGGCTTGCCGATCCATACCTCATCTACCGGAATGACGACTCACCAACGGGGCCCCATGGTACAGCCGAAGGCGCGTCTTCGTGCAATCCGCTCGTTTTATTCCTTGGCTACCGACACCTAAAGCTGCGTCCCGCCAGGCCGATATATACGGAACTGCCCATTCGCCAGTTCCAGAAAATCGCCTTCGTGCAAGGATTCCTCGTATGCCCTCACTCCGAACGATCCAGGCTCGCTATACCCTGTTTCTGGTTATTTTCATGCTGGTGTTGTCCCTCCTGACCGTGGTGGGCATCAGTTACCTGGTCGCGCCCAAGCTGCGCCAGACGGAAGAGCAAGTGGCACTTAACCGCATCGCCGAGGTTGCCGAGCAGATCCAGGGCGAACTGAACAAGGTGCAGGCGCAGCAACGCAGCATTACCCAGACCATCCCGCTGCTCGACAGCGATGCCATCGACAAAGTATTGCCGGGGCTGGTGGATCAGTACGGCGAGCTGAAAGTCTTCGGCGGCGGGATCTGGCCCTTGCCCAACCAGCGGGCCGAGGGACGCAGTAAATTCAGCACGTTCTGGCACCGCGACGCGTCCGGCAAACTGGTGGTCAATACCTTCTGGAACAGTGACGCCGCGCCCAACTATTACGAACAACCCTGGCACAAGGGCGGCATGGCTACCCCTCCGGGCAAATGCGCCTGGGCCGCGGCCTATAAAGACGACGCCAGTGCCGAACCACGCACCAACTGCGCCATGGCCATCCAGAAAAACGGCGTGCCTTACGGCGTTTCCACCATTGATGTGACCCTGGGCTTCTTCAATGAGCTGGTGGCACGCAAGGAAGCCGACCTGAGCGCCGAGATGCTGATCGTCGAAGGCGACGGCAAGATCATCAGCAACAGTTCGCGCATCAGCGGTCCGATCGTGCTGAAGAACATCAGTGAACTGGCGGCCACTTCGCCATTCGCCGCCCAGGTCAAGGCGGGCCTGGCCAAGCGCGATCAGCCGCTGCAACGTGTGGAGTTCGACAACAAGGGCGAGGCCAGTACCTTCTTCATGCGCCCTATCGAAGGTTCGCCGTGGTTCCTTGCCACCGCATTGCCGACTCGCCTGATCACGGCCCAGCGCGATGATGTACTGAGCACGCTGAGCCTGCTGCAGATCCCGATGGTGATCCTGCTGGTCTTGATGCAGCTATACGCGATCCGCCAATTAACCAATCGCATGAAAGTCCTCAAAGGCAACATCGACGCCTTGTCCACCGGCGATGCCGACCTGACCCGACGCATCACCATCCGGGCCGAGGATGAATTGGGAGCGATCGGTCACTCGGTCAACCGCTTCATCGCTTACCTGCAAGATATGATCGGTGAAGTCACCCAGGCCACTGGCGCCATGGCGTCGAGCCTGGGCGATCTGCAGCGGACCTCGGCCCACACCAGCGAAATCCTGATGCGCCACGCCTCGGAAACCGACCAGACCGTGACCGCCATCACCCAGATGAGCTCCACGGCTGAAAGCGTCGCCCAAAACGCGGCCGAGACCGCGGCGTTCACTCAACGCGCCAACGAGCATGCCGATCGCTCCCGCGTGGTGGTCGGTGAGGCCTCCAACAGCGTGGTGGCCTTGATCGATGAAGTGGCCAGCGCCACCCGCAAGGTCGAGAGCATGCAACAGGACGCTCAGCGCATCACCGAGATCCTGGGTGTGATCGGCGCCATCGCCGGGCAGACCAACCTGCTGGCGCTCAACGCCGCCATTGAAGCCGCCCGGGCTGGCGAGCAAGGCCGTGGTTTTGCCGTGGTGGCCGACGAAGTCCGCGCCCTCGCCGCCCGCACCCAGGCCAGCACCTCGGAAATCAACGAAATGCTGACCCGCCTGACCCAAGGCGTGAGTTCGTCGGTCTCGGCCATGGAAAACACCCAGGCCAGCTGCCAGTCGGCCGCCGACGCGACCTCGCGCGTCAACTCGGGCCTGGACGAAATGGCCGGCTCGGTCAGCCAGATCAACAGCCTGAGCACCCAGATCGCCACGGCCGCCGAGCAACAAAGCGCGGTGACCGAAGAGATCAATCGCAGCATGGTGCAAATCCGCCACATGGTGGAGGAACTGGTGGAAAGTGGCCTGGCCAGCGAAACCAACACCCGGCAACTGCTGGACGCCAACACACGGGTGAATGCGATCATGGGTCGGTTCAAGGTTCGCTAAAACCTCACCCTCCCCCTGTGGGAGTTGAGTTTCTGTGGGAGTTGAGTTTGCTCGCGATGCAGGCGACTCGGGGTCAAATTGCTACCGAGGCGCTGCTATCGCGGGCAAGCCTTGCTCCCACAGAGCATTTCCCCCACAAAGCCTCGCTCCCACAGGACTGTATTCGCCCTCTCAACCTGACAATTCTGTAATCCCCACCTCAGCCCCCTGTCAGCTCGTGCTCGCTACTCTGTTATCCTTGCGCCAAACCGTTCGACACGAGACCTCCTTCATGGCCAATCCCCTGCACCTGCTCGCCTTGAGCGCCCTGTTCATGACCACCCTGGCCCAGGCCGCCGAACCGGTCACCATCGATGTGCACCGTGACGCCAATTGCGGCTGCTGCAAAAAGTGGATCTCGCATTTGCAAGAAAACGGCTTCAAGGTCAACGACCATGTCGAAGCCGACATGAGTTCAGTCAAGCAACGCCTCGGCGTGGCGCCAAACCTGCGCTCCTGCCACACCGCCGAAATCAACGGCAAATTCGTCGAGGGCCACGTCCCGGCCGACCAGGTGCTGGCACTGAGCAAGCGCGATGACTTGCTCGGTGTGGCCGCCCCGGGCATGCCCATGGGCTCGCCCGGCATGGAGATGGACGGCATGAGCGACGCTTATCAAGTGATCGGCCTGAAAAAAGACGGGACCCAAACCGTAGTGGCGGATTACCCGGCCCACTGATGGGCCAAGCCTATATCGGCTTGTTCCTGGCGGCATTTGGCGCGGCGACCTTGTTGCCGCTGCAATCGGAGGCCTTGCTGGTCGGCCTGTTGCTCAGCGAGCGCCACGTTATCTGGCTGTTGCTGGGGGTCGCCACGCTCGGCAACGTCCTGGGTTCGCTGGTGAACTGGTGGCTGGGCACGCGCCTGGAACACTTCAAGGACCGGCGCTGGTTTCCGGTCAGCCCGACACACCTGGACAAGGCTCGCGTGCATTACCAGCGCTTCGGCCGCTGGTCGCTGCTGCTCAGTTGGTTGCCGATCATCGGCGATCCGTTGACCCTGGTGGCCGGGGTGATGGGTGAGCCGTGGCGCCGCTTCCTGCTGATCGTGACCGTTGCCAAAGGCTTGCGCTATGGCGTCCTCGCCCTGGCCACGCTGGGCTGGATGGGTTGAACATTCGGGCCGTTCGGTTGCCTGTGGTTAATGTCGCCATAATCGGGTCGCGCCAGGATCAGCCGCGGCCACAAGGAGATTGACCATGTCCCGAACCCCCACGCGCTGGTTACCCAGCCTCTTGCTCAGCGCCGCCCTGCCCCTGCTCGCCCAGGCCGCCAGCCCGCCGGAAGGCCCGGCCTACGGCGCCCAGTTGGAGGGCTTCGAATACCCCTATACCCTCAAGCACTTCGCCTTCCAGTCCCAGGGCCAATCGTTGCAGATGGGCTATATGGACGTGCCGGCCCAGGGCAAGGTCAATGGCCGCACCGTGGTGCTGATGCACGGCAAGAATTTCTGCGCCGCCACCTGGGGCGATTCGATCAAGGTGCTGAGCGAAGCCGGCTACCGGGTCATCGCCGCAGACCAAGTCGGTTTCTGCACCTCGAGCAAACCCGAGCATTACCAGTACAGCTTCCAGCAACTGGCGACCAACACCCAGGCCTTGCTCAAGGCCCTCGGTGTACAGAAAGCCATCGTTCTCGGCCATTCCACCGGCGGCATGCTCGCCACTCGTTACGCCTTGCAGTTCCCCGATCAGGTCGAGCGCCTGGCGATGGTCAATCCCATTGGCCTGGAAGACTGGAAAGCCTTGGGCGTGCCCTACCGCACCGTGGACCAATGGTACGCCCGTGAGCTGAAAGTCACCGCCGAGGGCATTCGCAATTACGAGCGCACGACCTATTACGCCGGCCGCTGGAAACCTGAGTTCGACCGCTGGGTGGACATGCTCGCCGGCTTGAACAAGGGCCCGGGGCATACACAAGTGGCGTGGAACTCGGCGCTGATCTACGACATGATCTTCACCCAGCCGGTCTATTACGAGTTCAAGGACCTGACCGTACCCACCCTGCTGTTGATCGGTACCTCCGACACTACCGCCATCGGCAGCGACATCGCGCCGCCGGCGGTAAAGGCCAAACTGGGCCATTACGAGGTATTGGGCAAACAGACTGCCGGGCTGATTCCCCGCTCGACCCTGGTGGAGTTCCCCAATCTGGGGCATGCCCCGCAGATGGAAGAGCCGGATCGGTTCCACAAGGCCCTGCTGGGCTGGCTGGACAAACCCATTCCCTGACGAGGTGTTCCATGGCGGTGCAAATAGCAGTCATAGACGATTGGCAAGATGTGGCACGCGGTGTGGTGGACTGGTCGGTGCTGGACGGCGTCGGCCAAGTGACCTTTCTTCACGACTATCCCGCCGACCGCGACACCCTCGCCGAACGCTTGCAGCACTTCGAGGTGATCTGCGTGATGCGCGAACGCACCGTGTTCGACGAAGGCCTGCTGCGCCGCCTGCCCAATCTCAAGCTGCTGCTCACCGGCGGCATGCGCAATGCCGCCCTGGACCTGAAGGCCGCCGCCGAGCTGGGCATCCAGGTGTGCGGCACCGACAGCTACAAGCACGCCGCGCCCGAACTGACCTGGACGCTGATCATGGCCCTGGCCCGCAACCTGGTGCAGGAAGCCAACGCCTTGCGCGCCGGTCTGTGGCAGCAAGGCCTGGGTGGCGACCTGCACGGCAAGACGCTGGCGATCCTCGGCCTGGGCAGCATCGGTACACGGGTGGCGCAGTTCGGCCAGGTGTTCGGCATGCGGGTCATCGCCTGGAGCCAGAACCTCAGCGCCGAGCGGGCCGCCGAAGTGGGCGTGACCTACGTCAGCAAGCAGGCGTTGTTCGAACAGGCCGACATCCTCTCGATCCACCTGGTGCTCGGCGAACGCACCCGCGGCCTGGTGGATGCCCAGGCGCTGGGCTGGATGAAACCCGAGGCGCTGCTGGTCAACACCTCCCGCGGGCCGATCGTCGATGAAGCCGCCCTGATCGACGCCCTCCGGCACCGGCGCCTGGCCGGTGCCGCCCTGGACGTCTTCGCCCAGGAGCCCTTGCCTCTGGCCCATCCATTCCGCACCCTGGAGAACGTGCTGGCCACGCCTCATGTGGGTTATGTCAGCCGACAGAATTACCAGCAGTTCTATTCCCTGATGATCGAAGACCTGCTGGCCTGGGCGGCGGGCCAACCGATTCGGTTGCTGACGCCGCCGGGCTGAACCGGAGGAGCATCCCCACTTTTTCTGTGGGAGCGAGCTTGCTCGCGATAGCGGAGGATCAGTTGCAGGTTTGTGCCTGACACACCTCTATCACGAGCTCGCTCCCACAGGAAACAGCGTGCTTCCAAGGATGCTATTAGCCATCAAAACGCCTCTATCTCGCCCGCCCTCCAATGGTGCATCGCGCCATTCCATCGCGCACGCCAATGAACCAACGCCCTCCCCCTACACTTTTTTCTTTGCAGGAAACTGCACTTCGTCGGTGCGTATTCCCCTTCGTCGTGTAAGACATTGCCGCTAAAAAACGTGATTGTCGGACAATGCGACGAACCGAGGCGCACCGCTCTAGGATATGACCTAGACTGCCTAACCGGGGGGAAAACCGACCGGTCATCCAGACGAAAAAAAGTCGAAACTTTTCGCAACGGCGACAGGTCAGGTTAGAGGTAGGGCAACAGCGACTGGTGCAGTCCTTGCACTGGTCATTGCAACAGCTCCTTCAGCTGATTCGCTTCGCCGCGTTTGGGTAGCCGTCGCTTTCCTTGCGTAGCGCTTGTGCGCCTGGCCGCAGGATTTGGCCAATGAAACAACAGCTCTGGCGCTTGCCGGAAACAGATCGAGAAAATGGGAGATATTTATGATCAGTGCTGCCTTGGAACCACAACAAGTCCGTTCTCAATTACCGCCGGCGGCCGAATCGCCGACGGCTCCGGTGCTGGCCACCGGCGGCAAGGCACTGCTCCCCGTCGTTCGACAGAATCCCAATCGCAAGAAAGTCTTGTTCGTCACCTCGGAAATCGCCGACCTGGTCAAGACCGGCGGCCTGGGCGATGTGTCCTCGGCACTGCCCCGGGCCATGGCCGGGCTGCATGATGTCCGGGTGCTGATCCCTGGCTATCCGCAAGTGATGAACAGCGGCAATCCGATCCACATCGTCGGCGAACTGGGCGGCCACGCAGCACTGCCGCCCTGCAAGATCGGGCGCATGGACATGGCCGACGGCCTGGTGATCTACGTACTCATCTGCCCGGAACTGTTTGCCCGCGAAGGCTCTCCCTACGGTGCCAACAACGGTCGCGACTGGCCGGACAACCACATTCGCTTCGCCCGCCTGGGCCTGGCCGCCGCCGACATCGCCGCCAACCTGGCACAGATCCACTGGTGCCCGGACCTGGTCCACGCCCACGACTGGCCAGCAGGACTGGCGCCGGCCTACATGCACTGGCGCGGGCAACGCACCCCGACCCTGTTCACCATCCACAACCTGGCGTACCAGGGCGTGGTCAGCCTGGCATCCTGCCCGGAACTGGGCATCCCCGAGCACGCCCTGCAACAGGAAGGCATGGAGTTCTACGGCAAACTGTCGTTCCTCAAGGCCGGGATGGCCTACTCCAGCCACATCACCACAGTCAGCGCCACCTACGCCCAGGAGATCACCACCCCGGCGTTTGGTTGCGGACTCGACGGTTTCCTGGCTGCCAAGACCCAACAAGGCTTGCTCAGCGGCATCCCCAACGGCATTGATGAAAGCTGGGACTCGGCCACCGACACCCACCTGTTCCGTCAGTTCGCCATGGGCGACTGGGAAGGCAAGGCCGTCAACGCCAGCCATGTGCGTGAACTGTTTGGCCTCGACGACTCCCCTGGCCCGCTGTTCGCCGTGGTGTCGCGCCTGGTCTACCAGAAAGGCCTGGACCTGACCGAAGCGGTCGCCGAGTTCATCGTCGAATCTGGCGGCCAGATCGCCATCATCGGCCGCGGCGAACCGGAGGAAGAACAGGCCATGCGCGAACTGGCACTGCGCTTCCCCGGCCGCATCGGCGTGCGTATCGGCTTCAACGAAACCGATGCGCGGCGGATGTTCGCCGGCAGCGATTTCCTGCTGATGCCCTCGCGCTACGAGCCCTGCGGCTTGAGCCAGATGTACGCCCAACGTTTCGGCTCGCTGCCGGTGGCGCGCAATACCGGAGGCCTGGCGGACACCATCGAAGATGGCGTCACCGGTTTCCTGTTCGATGAGTCCACCGTGGAGAGCTACCAGCAGGCCTTGAGCCGGGCCTTCAAGGTCTTCGAGTTCCCCGACCTGCTCAACGCCATGCGCTGCCGGGCCATGTCGGCACCGTTCAACTGGTGCCAGGCCGTGGAACCCTACGCCGAACTCTACGAACAGCTGGTGGCGAAGTCACTGGGAAAATCGGCCAGACAATGAGGTAACAATGACGTCAAGGACGCCTGAGACATGGACCCACGGGGCGGTCATGCTGGATGACGAGCACGCCCGCTTCACCCTCTGGGCCCCGGATGCCTTTTTTGTCAGTGTCGAACTCGACACTGGAGATTCGATACCGCTACTGCCCCAAGCCGACGGCTGGTTCATGATCCAGACCCGTTGCCCCGCCGGCACCCGCTACCGCTACAACATCGATGGCGAGCTGGAGGTGCCCGATCCGGCCTCTCGCGCCCAGGCCGGCGACATCGACCGCCACAGCGTGGTGGTCGACCCCCATGCCTACCCATGGCGGCATACCCAATGGTCCGGCCGCCCCTGGCACGAAGCCGTGATCTACGAATTGCACGTGGGCGCCCTGGGCGGTTTCAACGGTGTCGAACAGCATTTGGCCCGCCTGGCCGGGCTGGGCGTCACCGCCATCGAGCTGATGCCGCTGGCGCAGTTTCCCGGCGATCGCAACTGGGGCTACGACGGGGTCCTGCCCTACGCGCCCCAAGCCTCCTACGGCACGCCTGAACAGCTCAAGCATCTGATCGACAGCGCCCACGGCCATGGGCTGTCCGTCATCCTGGATGTGGTCTACAACCACTTCGGCCCCGACGGCAACTACCTGCACCGCTATGCCAAGGGCTTCTTCCGCGAAGACAAGCACACGCCCTGGGGCGCGGCGATCGATTTCCGCCGCCGCGAAGTGCGGGACTTCTTCATCGACAATGCGCTCATGTGGCTGCTGGAATACCGCTTCGACGGCCTGCGCCTCGACGCGGTACACGCCATCGAAGACCCGGACTTTCTCCAGGAGCTGGCGGCCAGGGTGCGCGAACAGGTGGACCCGGTCCGGCATGTCTGGCTGACCGTGGAAAACGAACACAACCAGGCCAGCCTGCTGGAACAGGGCTACGACGCCCAGTGGAACGACGATGGCCACAATGCCTTGCACGTACTGCTGACTGGCGAGACCGACGCCTACTACGCCGACTATGCCGAGCAGCCGACGGAACAACTGGCACGTTGCCTGAGCCAGGGTTTCGTCTTCCAGGGTCACACCAATCGCCACGGCGAATCCCGGGGCGAACCCAGCGGTCACCTGCCACCGAGCGCATTCGTGCTGTTCCTGCAGAACCATGACCAGATCGGCAACCGTGCCCTGGGCGAACGCCTGCATCAGCTCGCCGCGCCCCAGGCCTTGCAAGCGGCGACAGCCTTGTTGCTGTTGTCACCGATGATCCCGCTGCTGTTCATGGGCGATGAGGTGGCCGCCGAACAACCGTTCCTGTTTTTTACCAGTCATCACGGCGAACTGGCAGAACTCGTGCGCGAAGGCCGACGCAACGAGTTCAAGGCGTTCAGCGCCTTTGCCGATCCGCAGAAACGCGAGCGGATTCCCGACCCCAACGCGGCCAGCACCTTCGAGGCTTCACGTCCAAGCCTGGAATCGCAACGCGCGGAGCAGCAAGCCAGCGAGGCGCTGTATCGCCAACTGCTGAAAATCCGCCGTGAAGAGATCGTCCCGCGCCTGCCCGGTACCCAGGCCCTGGGGGCCGATGTGCTGGGCCGTGGTGCTGTCAGCGCACGCTGGCGACTGGGCGATGGCAGTGTGTTGCGCATCGACCTGAACCTTGGCGACCAGCCCGTCGAACACCACGCCCCGGAAGAGGCACGCATTCTTTTCGAACATCCGCAGCAGGTCGTGGGTCTGTTGCAACAGGGCGTCCTTGCGCCCTACAGCGCGCTGGTCAGTCTGACGCAGGCGACAACCTTGCCCAACATCACTGGAGAGCGCCAATGAGCGATGCGCAACTGGAAATCCTCGCCGGCCGAGCGGGCCTGGCGGTGGATTGGATCGATGCCAATGGCCGGGCCCAGAAAGTCTCGCCGGCGGTCTTGCGTTCAGTCCTCACGGGCCTGGGCCATCCAGCCGGCAGCGCCCAGGAAATCGATGCCAGCCTGCTGCAGCTGCAGGAAGATCAACAGAACCATCAACTGCCACCGCTGATCACCGCCGACGTCGGGGCCAGCCTGGACTTGAGCCGCTACTTCGAGGCCGGGATACCCTGCGAAATCAAGCTCGAAGACGGCGCGACACTGAATCTGAACCTCGATGCCGACGGCAGGCTGCCGGGCATGGTCCCCGTGGGTTATCAGCATGTCAGCATCCGGGACCAGCATTTCACCCTGGCCGTGGCGCCCGCCCGCTGCTACAGCGTGGCCGATGCGGTGGACGACCCGACGCCCCGGGCCTGGGGCCTGAGCGCGCAGCTGTATGCCTTGCGACGCTCCGGTGACGGCGGCTTCGGTGATACCCAAGCCCTGGAAGAGCTGGCTCGGGTGGCTGGCGAGCGCGGCGCCGAGGCCATTGCCATCAGCCCGATGCACGCGATGTTCAGCAGCGACACCGGGCGCTACAGCCCTTACTCGCCTTCCAGCCGACTGTTCCTCAACAGCCTGTACGCCGCCCCCGGCACCATCCTCGGTGAACGCGCCCTGCGCACCGCCATCGACGCCACCGGCTTGACCAACCAACTGCGCAACCTGGAAGAGCAGCCGCTGATCGATTGGCCAGTCGCCGCCCAGGCCAAGCAGAAAATCCTCCGCGCCCTGTACGACGGGTTCAGCCAGGGCGCGCATCCGCTGCATGAAGACTTCAGCAGTTTCCGCCACACCAGCGGCGAAGCCCTGGAAAACCATTGCCGCTTCGAGGCCTTGCAGGCCGAACGCGCCGCCCGTGGCGAAAGCCTCGACTGGCGGCAGTGGCCGGAAGAATGGCGCGATCCGCGCAGCGCGGTCCTGGCCCATTTCGCCGAAGAAAATGCCGACGAAATCGGTTTCTACGCCTTTTGCCAATGGTTGATCGCCCGCTGCCTGGAACGCGCCCAGAGCGCAGCCAAATCCAGCGGCATGGGCATCGGCCTGATCGCCGACCTGGCGGTAGGTGCCGATGGCGCTGGCAGCCAGGCCTGGAGCCGGCAGGACGAACTGCTCGCCTCGTTGACCGTAGGCGCACCGCCGGACATTCTCAATCGCTCCGGCCAAGGCTGGGGCATTTCGGCGTTTTCCCCGGAAGGCCTGGTGCGCAACGGCTTTCGCGCCTTCATTGAAATGCTAAGGGCCAACTTTGCCCACGCCGGTGGCTTGCGCATCGATCATGTCATGGGCTTGCAACGGCTCTGGGTGATTCCCAACGACGCCCCACCCAGCGACGGTGCCTACCTGTATTACCCGGTGGACGACCTGTTGCGCCTGCTGGCGCTGGAATCCCATCGGCACCAGGCCATCGTGCTGGGCGAAGACCTCGGTACCGTGCCGGATGGCTTGCGGGACAAACTCAGCGCCCGCTCGATCCTCGGCATGCGCGTGCTGCTGTTCGAACAGGACAACACCCATTTCAAACCCATCCTCGACTGGCCGGACAACGCCCTCGCCACCACCAGCACCCATGACTTGCCAACGCTCAACGGCTGGTGGCACGGTCACGACATCGACTGGAACGCCCGGCTGGACCTGATCGACTCCCACACCGAAATGGACTGGCGCAAGCACCGCGAGCGCGAACGCGAAGGTCTGCGCCATGCGCTGAATCAGGATCCGCAGAATTTTCGCGAAGAACACCGCGAGACCGACCAGGTGCTGGATGCCAGCGTGCGTTTCCTCGGTCACACCCGCGCACCGCTGGTGTTGTTGCCGCTCGAAGATGCTCTGGGCATCGAGGAGCAGGCCAACCTGCCCGGCACCATCGACACCCATCCCAATTGGCGCCGCCGCCTGGCCCGGCAGAGCCAGGCGTTGCTGGATCACCCGGACGCCGCCCGGCGTCTGGAAATACTCGCCTGCGCCAGACTTCAGGCGAACGAGCGTGACCGATGAAACAACCATTGATCCAACCTCTGCGGGCAACGTTGCGCCTGCAGTTCCATAAAGGCTTCACCCTGGACGACGCCATACCCCAGGTACCGTACTTCGCCGCGTTGGGCATCAGCCACATTTATGCCTCTCCGCTGCTCAAGGCCCGGGCCGGCTCCATGCACGGCTACGACGTGGTCGATCCGACCCTGGTCAACCCCGAGCTGGGTGGCGAAGCCGCGCTCAAGCGCCTGGTTGCAGCCTTGCGCGAGCACCGGATGGGCTTGATCCTGGACATCGTCTCCAATCACATGGCCGTCGGCGGCAATGACAATCCCTGGTGGCTGGATCTGCTGGAATGGGGTCGACTCAGCCCGTACGGCGAGTTCTTCGACATCCAGTGGCATTCCCCCGACCCGCTGATGGAAGGCCAGTTGTTGCTGCCGTTCCTGGGCAGCGACTACGGCGTGGCCTTGCAGGAAGGCACCTTGCAACTGCGCTTCGATGCCACCCACGGCAGCTTCTACGTCGAGCACTATGAACACCGCTTCCCGATTTGCCCGATGCACTACGGCGAGCTGCTCAAACCCGCCGAAACCCTGCCCGTCGAACAGGCCGAATCGCTCAAGATCCTGGCTGAGCGCTTCACCACGCTGAATTACCAGACCGATGCCCACGCCCTCGCTCGCCCGTTGCAAACGGAGTTGCGGGACCTGGCGGCACACGCCGGCATCCTGGCCGCCATCGAGGCCAACCTGGCTGGCTACGACGCTACCCAGCCCCAGGGTTTCGAACGCCTGCATCAGTTGCTGGAGCGCCAGAGCTACCGGCTCGCCAGCTGGCGCACCGCGGCGGACGACATCAATTGGCGGCGCTTTTTCGATGTCAATGAACTGGGCGGGCTGCGGGTCGAGCGTCCGGCGGTATTCGAAGCCACCCATGCCAAGATCTTCGAATTGATCGGCGAAGGGTTGGTGGATGGGCTGCGGATCGATCACATCGACGGTCTTGCCGACCCTCGTGGTTACTGCCGCAAATTGCGCCGACGCGTGAACTCGCTGTCGCCGAGCCGACACCTGCCGATTTTCGTCGAGAAGATCCTCGGCGATGGCGAGACGTTGCGGCGGGACTGGAACATCGACGGCAGTACCGGCTACGAGTTCATGAACCAGGTCTCGCTGTTGCAGCATGACCCGGCCGGTGCCGCCCCCCTTGCCGAATTCTGGAGCCGGCACAGTGAGCGGCCGGCGCACTTCATCGAAGAAGCCCGCCTGGCTCGCCAGCAGATACTCAATGGCTCCTTGGCCGGGGATTTCGAAAGCGTTGCCCAGGCCCTGCTGCAGGTGGCCCGGGACGATGTGATGACCCGCGACCTGACCCTGGGCGCGATTCGGCGGGCCTTGCAGGAATTGGTCGTGCATTTCCCGGTGTATCGCACCTACATCACGCCGTTGGGGCGCTCTGCTGAAGACCAGGTGTTTTTCAACCAGGCCCTGGAAGGCGCCCGGCAAACCCTCAGCGAAGCCGACTGGCCGGTGCTCGACTGCCTGGCCGGCTGGCTCGGTGGCATGCCTTGGCGGCATCGCCCCCGCGGCAGCCAGCGCAAACGCCTGCGCCACGCCTGCGTACGCTTCCAGCAACTGACCTCGCCGGCCGCCGCCAAGGCCGTGGAGGACACCGCTCTCTATCGCTCGGCGGTGCTGCTGTCGCGCAATGACGTGGGCTATGACACCGAGCGTTTCAGCGCCCCGGCGCAGGCGTTCCACCAGGTGTGCCTCGAACGCCTCGAGCACTTTCCCGACAACCTGATGACCACCGCCACCCACGACCACAAGCGCGGCGAAGACACCCGCGCCAGGCTGGCCGTGCTCAGCGAGCGCGCCGACTGGTACGCCGCCTGCGTGGAACAATGGCGCATCCTCTCGCCTTCGCTGCACAGCGACCCGGCGGCGCCCTCGGCCGGTGATGAACTGATCCTGTACCAGGCGTTGCTAGGCAGTTGGCCGCTGGACCTCGACCTCCAGGACCACCAGGCGCTGGCCGCCTACAACGAGCGCCTGTGGCAATGGCAACGCAAGGCCCTGCGCGAAGCCAAGTTGCAAAGCAGCTGGGCGGCGGTCAACGACGCTTATGAGCAAGCCACCCAGATGTTCCTCGAACGCCTGCTGCTGGGCGATGAGGGGCTGCCCTTGCGCAACGCCATCGCCGAGGCGGTCCAGGCCGTCGCGCCGGCGGGCGCCCTCAACAGTCTGGCGCAAACTTTGCTGCGCATGACCGTACCCGGCGTACCGGACCTGTACCAAGGCAACGAGTTCTGGGACTTCAGTCTCGTGGACCCGGACAACCGTCGCCCGGTGGATTTCCAGGCACGCCGCGAAGCGATGCAGGCCGACAGCACCCCAGCCGCGTTGGTACGCGATTGGCGTGACGGCCGGATCAAACAGGCATTGATCGCCCGGACACTGGCCGTGCGAGCCGAGTATCCGCAGTTGTGGCGCCAGGGCCGCTACCAACCGCTGGAAGTGCTCGGTGAGCAGGCCTATCGGGTACTGGCCTTCATGCGCGAGGACTCGCAACAACGGGCGATCATTGTGGTACCTGTCCATGCGGCGCACTTGCTGGAAAACAGTGCCGTGCCGCTGGTGACTGCGTCGGATTGGGGCGATACCCGCGTATCGTTACCGTTCGCCGCCAAGGATGAAAAACTGAAGGGACTTTTTTCAAGCGCAACAGTCACACCCCAAAGGGAGCTGCTGATCAGCACCGCGCTGGGGGATTTCCCGGTCAATGTCTTTATCCAACCTTGAGTTGAATCAGGAGCACTGCGATGAGTACCGACGATAAACGCATTCGCGAATTCGCCTATCAGATCTGGGAGTCCGAAGGTAAGCCTGCCGGGCAGGAAAAACGCCACTGGGAGATGGCGCGCAAGCTGGCTGAAGCCGAAGCCCTGGCACCCAGCAAGCCAGCCAAGGCCGCGAGTAAATCGACGACCAGCAAGACCGATGGCGCCAAGCCTGCTGCAACCAAGGCCACCACGGCCAAGACCGCCGCGAAAAGTACCACGCCCAAGGTCAAGCCGGCGGCCAAGCCTGCCGCAGCGATCGTGCCACCGGCGAGCAAGACTACCGACAAAAAGCCGCGGGCACCGCGCAAGCCGCCGGCGGTTTGATTCCTCCTATCGGTCTCCTCGTCAGGTGGGAGCAACGCTTGCTCGCGAAACAGGCGCCTCGATGTCCGGAGGAACGCATCGCTTTATCGCGGACAAGCCTTGCTCCCACAGAAAAGCAACTTTGTCCCACGTAACGGGATGAATCCCCTCGCCACAGGTGAAGGGTGATGCCATCCCTTTCAAGTGAACCGCATCGCTGTATCTGTCTGTTTTTTTGCAGGAGCAACTATGACCCGTCCAAACAAAACCACGCCGCCGCCCGTTATCGAGGCTTCGCGGATTCGTGAAGGGCTGCCTTTTCCACTGGGTGCAACCTGGGATGGCCTCGGGGTCAATTTCGCGCTGTTTTCAGCCAATGCCACCAAGGTCGAACTGTGCATTTTCGATGATGCCGGCGAAGTCGAACTCGAACGCATCGAGCTGCCGGAGTACACCGACGAGATTTACCACGGTTATCTGCCCGATGCCCACCCGGGATTGATCTATGGCTACCGGGTCTATGGCCCATATGACCCGGCGAACGGTCATCGTTTCAACCCGAACAAGCTGCTGATCGACCCCTACGCCAAGCAACTGGTCGGCCAATTGAAGTGGTCCGAAGCCCTGTTCGGCTACACCATCGGCCACCCCGACGGCGACCTCAGTTTCGATGAGCGCGACAGCGCCCCGTTCGTTCCCAAGTGCAAAGTCATCGACCCCGCCCACACCTGGGGCCACGACCATCGCGTCAGCGTGCCCTGGGACAAGACCATCCTGTATGAAACCCATGTGCGCGGCATCACCATGCGTCACCCGTCGGTGCCCGAGAACCTGCGCGGTACGTTCGCCGGGCTGATGGTCGACGATGTGCTGGAGCATATCCGCAAGCTGGGTGTCTCTTCGGTGGAACTGCTGCCCATCCATGCCTTCGTCAATGACCAGCACTTGCTGCACAAAGGCATGACCAATTACTGGGGCTACAACAGCATTGCCTTCTTCGCGCCCGACCCGCGCTACCTGGCCAGCGGCAAGATCGCCGAGTTCAAGGAGATGGTCGCCCACCTGCACGAGGCCAACCTGGAAGTCATCCTCGACGTGGTCTACAACCACACCGCCGAGGGCAACGAACAGGGCCCCACCCTGTCCATGCGCGGCATCGATAACGCCTCCTACTACCGGCTGATGCCCGACGACAAACGCTACTACATCAACGACTCCGGAACCGGCAACACCTTGGACCTGAGCCATCCCTGCGTGCTGCAGATGGTCACCGACTCCCTGCGCTACTGGGCCACGGAAATGCACGTCGATGGCTTCCGCTTCGACCTGGCGACCATTCTCGGCCGTTACCATGACGGTTTCGACGAGCGCCACAGCTTCCTTGTCGCCTGCCGCCAGGATCCGGTGCTGCGCCAGGTGAAAATGATCGCCGAGCCTTGGGACTGTGGCCCCGGGGGCTACCAGGTGGGACATTTCCCGCCAGGCTGGGTCGAGTGGAACGACAAGTTCCGCGACACGGTACGCGCCTTCTGGAAGGGTGATGACGGCCAACTCGCCGACTTTGCCAGCCGAATGACCGCCTCGGGCGAGATGTTCAACCAGCGTGGCCGGCGGCCGTATGCCTCGGTGAACTTCGTCACTGCCCACGACGGTTTCACCTTGCATGACCTGGTGTCGTACAACGACAAGCACAACGAAGCCAACGACGAGAACAATCAGGACGGCAGCAATAACAACCTGTCCTGGAACCATGGCGTCGAAGGCCCGACGGATGATCCGCAGATCAACGCGCTGCGCCATCGGCAGATGCGCAACTTCTTCGCCACCCTGCTGCTGGCCCAAGGCACGCCGATGATCGTCGCCGGCGACGAGTTTGCCCGTACCCAGCACGGCAACAACAATGCCTATTGCCAGGACAGCGAGATTGGCTGGGTCAACTGGGACCTGAGCGAGGATGGCGCGACGCTGCTCAAGTTCGTCAAGCGCCTGATCAAGTTGCGCCTGACCTACCCGATCCTGCGACGCGGACGCTTCCTGGTGGGTAATTACAACGAGGACATCGGCGTCAAGGACGTGACTTGGCTGGCCCCGGACGGCAGCGAAATGACCATCGAACAATGGCAGGACAGCCATGGTCGCTGCCTCGGCATGCTGATGGACGGCCGTGCCCAGGAAACCGGCATTCGGCGCAAGGGGGGCGATGCGACGCTGCTGCTGGTGGTCAACGCGCATCATGACATCGTCAACTTCCGCTTGCCGGAAGTCCCGGAGGGCAGTTTCTGGACCTGCATGGTCGACACCAACCAGCCGACCGTTCGTGGGCAGGAGCGCTTCGATTTCGATTCCGAATACTCTGTCACCGGGCGCTCGCTGCTGCTGTTCGAACTGCAACGCGAAGAAGAGGATTGAAATACCTGCTGTGAACAGCCATAAGGAACCGCAAGGACGCGGTTTTTTGTTCCACACCGTCCAGTTTCAAGAAAAAAATGCAGCTCAGATGCACATGTCACGAGACGGATCGGCTGACATGGTCAATACTTCCCCCTGCGGTAGTCTCCAGGATTCGGAGCGCTGTGAATCGCAGTCATGCCCCATCGGTGCCATCGGACAGTAGGCACGGTGCATGGCTGAAAGATTGAACACATAACAAGGATGTCGCTTATGAAGCCCGCCTCTCGCCTGCCTGGCCGGCAGCACCCGCAAATCTGGAACAGTGCTGCGCAATTGGCCGATATTCCGATCATCAGTACCCAGACACTCATTCCCGCCGGCGCTCGCGCCGTCATCCTTGCCCCGCACCCGGGCGATGAGGTCGGCGCCTGTGGCGGATTGCTGCAATTGCTGAACAACCTGGACCAGCCCATGTTGCTGATCTCGGTCACCGATGGCGCCCTGGCCCACCCCGGCTCACCGCTGTGGAACGACGAACGCCTGCGTGTGCACCGCCCTCACCCCCAGGAAAGCGTCGACGCCCTGCATCGCCTGGGCATCGCCGCCCATGGCCTGCAATGGGTGCGCGGCGGTTTTCCGGAAAAAAACCTGGCCGAACACGAAACCGAACTGGCCACGTTTATTGCCCGTCACCTGCGCCCCGGTGACGTGGTGTTCAGCACCTGGCGCCAGGACGGCGACAGCGACCACGACACTGTCGGACGCGCTGGGGCCCTGGCCGCCGACAGGATCGGAGTGGCGTTCAACGAGCTGCCGGTGTGGGCCTGGCACTGGCCGGTCCGCGAGCAGAATAAAATCCCCTGGCACCGGGCCCGCAAACTGCGCCTCGACGTCTGGACCACCGCCCGCAAACGTCACGCCATGCACGCCTACGTCAGCCAACTCAGCGGCGAACCGGCGAGCGGCATCGCCCCGCTGTTGCCCAGGGTCATCCTTGACCGGATGGGCTTGCCCTATGAGATTGTCTTCATCTGAACGCCTGCCTGTAGGAACTGGACTTGTTCGCGATGGCGGTGATTCAGATACACCGCTATCGCGAGCAAGCTCGCTCCCACATTGGATTTGCGCCTCCCCTGTGGGAGCGAGCTTGCTCGCGATAGCGGCAGGCCAGGTGCGATGAACCCGGCGCGGACACGAAAAATCCGGAACTGCCGGCGCTTTGGATCAGTCGCATGAACAAGTACGTCTGATTCAGGAGTGAACGTGACTCAAGATCCCGATTGGCGAGCTGTCGAACCAATGCCATCGGACGCGCCTGCGGCGGTTCATCGGCTGCGGGTCCTGACGGTCAACACTCATAAGGGCTTCACCGCCCTCAACCGGCGCTTCATCCTGCCGGAATTGCGCGAAGCGGTGCGCAGTACCGGTGCCGATCTGGTGTTCCTGCAAGAAGTGCTCGGCGAACATGACCGCCACGCGTCACGCTACGACAACTGGCCCCAGACGTCCCAGTACGAATTCCTCGCCGACAGCATGTGGAGCGACTTCGCCTACGGCCGTAATGCGGTCTACCCCGATGGCCACCATGGCAACGCCTTGCTTTCCAAGTACCCGATCCGCCAGTTCCGCAATCTCGACGTGTCCATCACCGGCCCCGAGCGGCGCGGGTTGTTGCATTGCGTGCTGGATGTGCCAGGCCACGCCGCGGTCCACGGGATCTGCGTGCATTTGAGCCTGTTGGAAAGCCATCGCCAGTTACAGCTCAAGCTGCTCTGCCAATTGCTCGACTCGCTGCCTGCGGACGCACCGGTGATCATTGCCGGTGACTTCAACGACTGGCAACTGCGCGGCAACCTCGCCCTCGCCCGTCGAGGTTACTTGCACGAAGCCTTCGAACACCACTTGGGCCGCCCCGCCAGGACCTATCCGGCCCGCTTCCCGCTGTTGCGCCTGGACCGCATCTACTTGCGCAACGCCAGCAGTCATTCCCCGCAAATACTGGGTAACAAACCCTGGACCCACCTGAGCGATCATCTGCCGCTTTCGGTGGAAGTGCATTTGTAGAGCAGGCATTTCCTCAGGCTTTCTGCCCGTGGACCTGTAAGTTCTGACAGTAGCGACGCCCTTTATTCGTTGCTACGGTGCCATTCCATACAGCGAGCGTTGCCAGGCCCTGTGTGCCATCTGTTGTGCAACCGATGCTGAAACCGGTATCCATGGGGATGCCGATGCAGAGGGATAGCACATGATTCGGCACGATAAAGGATTCAATCGGCTGTTCAACGCCTTGTGGGTATCGGCTCCCTTCCTGTTACCCGCACCCGCCGCCATGGCAGCCTGCACGCTGGCGCCAACCGCCGGCAATGACACCTATGTCTGCGACAGCGGCACCAGCCCCGGGCTGACGGACCTTTCAGGCAACAACAGCCTGACCATGCCCGCCAACGGCAGCGGCGTCATTACCGGCGACGTCACGTTCGGCACCGGCGTCGACACCCTCGAGATCAACGCCAACGGCGTGATTGACGGTGATGTCGAGCAAGGCTCGGAAGCCGACTCTTTCGTCATGAACGGCGGCAGGGTCCTCTCCCTGGCCCAAGGCGACGGCCTCGATCAATTCCTGATGACCGGTGGCACCATCGTCGATGCATTCGAAGACGGCGACATCGCCAAGATGACGGGCGGTACCATCGGCCGGGTCGACATGAAGCTCGATGACAACGTTTTCGATATGTCCGGCGGCAATATCATCGGTAACCTGGTGACCGGTTTCGGCCAGGACACCATCATCCTCTCCGCGGGACGCATCGGCGGCAATGTCAGTGTCAGCGGCGGCAACGACAGCATTACCGTCAGCGGCGGCGAAATCCTCGGTGAGGTCCGGGCCAGTGCCGGCGATGACCAGTTTCAGTGGAGCGGCGGCCTCATTCACTCGGCCATCCTGATGGGTGACGGCAACGACACGGCGCTGTTGAGCAACCTCGATGAAGCCGGACTGAGCATCACCCCCAGCGTGAATGGCGGATTGGGCCAAGACATCCTGACCTTTGAAGGCAGCACCTCCAGCACCGGCGCCCGCTACCTCAATTGGGAAACGGTCAACCTCACCCAAGGCTCGCAACTGGACCTTAACGACACGCTGACGTTGGGTGACAGCGCCACCGGCACCGGGACGCTCAACATCGAGAGCGGCAGCACGCTGACGGCGACCCAAGGCGTCATCGCCCCTTTTACTGCCGGTCAACTGGCGACGCTCAACAACGCCGGCACGATAGACCTTACCCAGGGCAATACTCGCACCAACGACACGCTTACCGTCCAAGGCAATTACGTCGGCAACAATGGCCAGTTGCATGTGCAAACGGCCGTCGGTGCCGATGGCTCCGCCAGCGACAAACTCGTGGTCAATGGCGGGACGCTCACCGGTAATACCGCCATCACGGTCACGAACCTGGGCGGCACGGGCGCACAGACGACCCAGGACGGCATCGAAGTGGTCCAGGCCCAGGGAGGCGCGGTCAGTAACATCGATGCCTTTTCCCTGGCGCAGTCCGTCTCGGCCGGCGCGTTCGATTACCGCCTGTTCAAAGGTGGCGTGAGCGGTAATCAAAACAACTGGTACCTGCGCTCCACCGTGGTCGCCGGACCGGTAGCGGCGCCCATCCCGACGGTGCCTCCCGCGCCGGGCGCGCCCCCCGTGCCGACGCTGCCGCCCTTGCCAACCGCAGTGCCCGGCGCGGCCCCCATCCCGTTGTATCGCCCGGAAGTGCCGACCTGGTCGGTACTGCCTCCGGCGGCGGCGCAATTGACGTTAATGGCCCTCGGTACGTTCCATGACCGTCAGGGTGACCAGCGCCTGCTCACGGAAACCGGCGCGTTCGGCGCGGGTTGGGGCCGGGTCTATGGCGTAGACCTGGATAAAACCTGGGCCGGTACGGTGACGCCGCAGTTCGATGGGTCGATCAAGGGGTTCCAGGTGGGCAACGACCTGTACAGCTCGCTTCTGTCCGGCGGCCAGACCCAGCGCATTGGCTTCTTCGTCGGGCACACGGAATTGAACGGCAATGTCAAAGGCTTCAACCTGGGTTTCGAAGGCCGGCGCGCCGGCAAGATAGAACTCGACGGCGACAGCTACGGGCTCTACTGGACGCTCACCGACCCCAACGGCGGCTACGTCGACGCCGTGGTGATGGGCACGCGATTGAACGGCGACAACCGTTCCGAGCGCGGCCTGAAAATCGACAATCGCGGGCACGCCTTGACCGCTTCGGCAGAGACCGGCTATCCCTTCAAGGTGACCACTGACTGGGACTTTGAACCCCAGGCCCAGATCATCTACCAAAAGGTCTCCCTGGATACGCAAAACGATGGGGTCTCCAAGGTCGAATTCGATTCCGACGGTGCCTGGACCGGCCGCCTCGGTGCGCGGCTCAAGGGCCGCTATCAGGTCAGCGGCATGCCTGTGGAACCGTACTTGCGCGCCAATCTCTGGCATACGTTTTCCGGCACCGACTCGGTGATATTCGACGACACCGAACGGGTCGAGACCCAGCAGCGCGCCTCCACCGGCGACCTCGGGATTGGCGTCAACGTGAGCCTGGCGCCCAGCGTCGCCCTGTACGCCGGCGCGAACTACAGCCAAAACCTCGACAGCAACCAGCAACACAGTGTCATGGGCAACGTCGGTTTTCGAATCAGTTGGTAGGCAGGGTCTACGACAGAGGCTTGACGCCCGAATATCCACCACAATAACCAATTGAAATCAGCGCTTTATTAGCGCTGATTTCAGCATGCCATTCATCGTTCATTTTCTTGACGCGCCGCCATCAGTCTTCTTGACTACACCATACTACCCCCGGAAATACAGTCAGGGGCAGGCCTCTGGAACCCGTCAAGACGGGCCGCCAGAGGCTTGCCCCAATCCATTCGGTCGCCCCTCATTCGGGGTAGGAGAGACGCCAGAAAAGCGAGAAACGCATGCGATTGCAAGGCAGGCCCCCATGAAAACTTCCCTCCGTCCACAAGAGTTCACCACCACTCTCCATACCGTCTCGACATCGTTGCTGCTGCTTTCATCCATGGAGGTCCAGGCCTGGCCTGCCGAGGAGACCGTGCAGCCCTGGTACGACCGAACATCATCCACCCACCTCGATACCGCACTTGTTGGAAGTGAACCTCCTTCCGGCAAAAGCCCCGCCCTGTTCACATTGCGCAACGGCGACGGTCATACCCAGCGCATGGGACTGATCAGTGGGCAACACCAGATCACTTCAACCGGCGGCGGCCTGCTGGTGATGCCCGCGCTGGCCGACCCGGACAAAGATGCCCTCAATCTGAAAGGTTCGAGCCTCGGCGCCTATTGGAGCCTGACCGGTCCCGCGGGCTGGCACGTCGACCTGAGTGCCAGCGGTGGCCGGGTCAATGGCTACAGCCGCACCGAACAAGGCCAGCGCCAGGCCACCGAAGGCCATGCGGTGACGCTGTCGGTCGAAGGTGGCTTCCCTATTGGCATCAGCACCCACTGGGTGGTCGAACCCCAGGCGCAACTGATCAATCAGCGCGTCACCCTCGATACGCCAAATGCCGAAAGCGGCTCCGGCGATGAATTGAGCAGTTGGAGCGGCCGCGTTGGTGCACGCCTCAAAGGTAACTACCAGGTCAACGGCCTCGGTGTGGAGCCTTACCTGCGAACCAACCTGTGGCACACCGTCCAGGACGCCAGCACGGTGTCCCTGGATAAGGTCGACAAGATCAGCAGCAGCCGAAAATCCTCCACCGTCGAAGTCGGCCTGGGCCTGGTGGCCCGTGTCACACCGGCGGTCAGCCTGTATGTCAGCGCCGATTACAGCAGTGACGTCGACGACAACGATCTCAACGGCATCATTACCAGCATGGGGGTGCGGATGCGCTGGTGATCCCGGAACCGTGTAGGAGCTGCCGAGCGAAGCGAGGCTGCGATCTTTTGATCTTTCGCTTGAGACTCAAGTGTCTAGGGAAAGATCGCAGCCTCGCTTCGCTCGGCAGCTCCTACAACGTCGTCCGGCGCAAGCGATCTGCTGCCACTTAAAAAACACCTCCATTAAGGCGTATAACGCTAAAAGCGTTTCATGCCTGCAAGCCGTTCGCCCATGGCTCATTTCATTGATGGAGTAACGACATGACCACAGCCCCCTTCCTCGCCAACCTGTTCCCCGGTGCCGCCGACATCCCCGACGCCTACCGCCTCGAAGGTCGGATCGAGCAGCGCGAATACCTGGTCGACGGCGTCCTGCAAACCTGGCAAGGGCCGCTGGCCGTCGTCCGCAGCCCCGTCTACCTGACCGGCGAGCTGGGTGATGAACAAGTGATTCTCGGCAGCACGCCCCTGCTGGATGCCGAGACCGCCCTCACCGCCCTGGACGCCGCCGTCCGGGCTTACGATCGCGGCCAGGGCCAGTGGCCGACGATGCGCGTCGCCGAGCGCATCCGCCATGTGGAAACCTTCCTGGCGCGCATGCGCGAGCAGCGCGAAGCCGTGGTCAAGTTGCTGATGTGGGAGATCGGCAAGAACCTCAAGGACTCCCAGAAGGAATTCGACCGCACCTGCGATTACATCGTCGACACCATCAATGCCCTCAAGGAACTGGACCGCCGCTCCAGCCGTTTCGAGCTGGAACAGGACACCCTCGGGCAGATCCGTCGCGTTCCCTTGGGCGTGGCCTTGTGCATGGGGCCCTACAACTATCCGCTGAACGAAACCTTCACCACCCTGATTCCGGCCTTGATCATGGGCAACACCGTCGTGTTCAAGCCGGCCAAGCTCGGTGTGCTGCTGGTACGGCCGCTGCTCGAAGCCTTCCGCGACAGCTTCCCGGCGGGTGTGATCAACGTGATCTACGGCAGCGGCCGGGAAACCGTCAGCGCGCTGATGGCCAGCGGCAAGATCGACATCTTCGCCTTCATTGGCACCAACAAAGCCGCCAGCGACCTGAAGAAACTCCACCCGCGCCCGCACCGCTTGCGTGCCGCCCTGGGGTTGGATGCGAAGAATCCCGGGCTGGTGCTGCCGGATGTGGACCTGGACAACGCGGTCAGCGAGGCGCTGACCGGCTCGCTGTCCTTCAACGGCCAACGCTGCACGGCGCTGAAAATCCTGTTTGTCCATGAAGACGTGGCACCGGCATTCATCGAGAAATTCAACGCCAAGCTGGCCGGCCTGAAACCCGGCATGCCGTGGGAAGAGGGTGTGGCGCTGACGCCGCTGCCCGAGGCGGGCAAGGTCGACTACCTGCATTCACTGGTCGCCGATGCGGTCGCCAAGGGCGCGGAAGTGAAGAATGTCCACGGTGGCGAATCGCGCAATTCGTTCTTCTATCCGGCGGTGCTGTATCCGGTGAACACGGCGATGCGGGTCTACCACGAAGAACAGTTCGGCCCGGTCGTGCCCATCGTGCCGTACCGCGACCTCAACACCGTGGTCGATTACGTACTGGAGTCCGACTTCGGCCAGCAACTCAGCATTTTCGGCACCGACCCGGCACAAGTCGGCAAGCTGGTGGACACCTTCGCCAACCAGGTCGGCCGCATCAACATCAACGCCCAGTGCCAGCGTGGCCCGGACACCTTCCCGTTCAATGGCCGGAAGAACTCGGCCGAGGGCACCTTGTCCGTCCACGATGCGCTGCGCACCTTTTCCATCCGCACGCTGGTGGCGACCAAGTTCCAGGAGAGCAACAAGGCGTTGATCAGCGACATCATCCGTGAGCGGGATTCCAACTTCCTGACCACGGACTACATCTTCTGATCCACGCCCGGAGGGCTACGACAGGGCTGGGCGACGCCACTTGATGCCCCAGCCCTGTTGCATGCCGGCAGCCGCCAGCAGGATCGCCGCCACCCCCAGCCATTGCAGCGGTTCGAGGCGATGGCCGAAGGCGAACCAGTCGACGAAGATCGCCGCGATCGGATAGATGAACGACAAAGCCCCGGTCAACGCGGTCGGCAACCGCTGGATGGCGCTGTACAGCAGCACGTACATCACGCCGGTGTGCACCATGCCCAGGGTCAACAGGCTGGCCCAGGCCTGGGCGTGTTGCGGTAACGCCGAGAAGTTCGCCCAGGGCGCCAGCAGCAACACGCCGGTGCTGACCTGGATCAGGGCGATCAGATGGGGTGGTGTGCCCGTCAGACGCTTGATGATCAACGCCGCGACGGCGTACAGCAGCGCCGCCCCCAACGCCAACGCAATGCCCAGCAGATAGTCACCGCCACCCTGCCCTTGCTCACCATGGGCACTGACGATGGCCAGCATTCCGAGAAACGACACCGCCAGCCAGAACAGTTTTTGCGCAGTTATTTTCTCCCCCAGGAACAACGCCGCCAGGCCTACCAACATGAACGGCTGGACGTTGTACACCGCCGTGCCAATGGCGATCGAAGCACGGGAGTAAGAGGCAAATAACAACACCCAGTTACCGACGATCGCCACTCCACTGAGCACCGCCAGCAGGAAGGTGGCACGGGTGAGGATGCCGGGCCGCAAAAAGCCGAAACCGGCGCAGATCAGCAGCAAAGTCACGGCACCGAACACGCAGCGCCAGAACACCACATCCAGCACCGGCAAACCGGAAACCAGCACGAACCAACCAATGGTTCCGGAGATCAGCATGGCGGCGGTCATTTCCAGCGAACCGCGGCGTAAGGTCTTGTCCATCTTCAGGCTCCTTCAGCAAGTGGGCACAGTATGCCGAGCCGACCCGAACCTTCTCCATGGCTTGAAAAAGGCTAAACTGCGTTTCGACCTTTTTTATCAAGGCAACTTCACGCATTCGCCTAATGGAGCTGAAATGACTGACGATATTGACCAGATCCTCATCAGCGCCCTGATGGAAGACTCCCGACGCTCCCTCAAGGCCCTGGCAAACCTCAGCGGCCTGTCCTCCCCCAGTGTCGCCGAACGTCTTCGCCGGCTCGAGGAACGCGGCGTGCTCAGGGGCTACACCGTCGAAGTGGACCCCAAGTGCTTCGGCTATCAACTCCAGGCCATCGTGCGCATCCGCCCGCTACCGGGACAGTTGCAGGAAGTGGAGCGGCAGATCCAGGCCATCGCTGAATTCACCGAATGCGACAAGGTCACCGGCGACGACTGTTTCATCGCGCGCCTGCATGTGCGCTCGATGGAACAGCTGGATACCTTGCTGGACAAGCTCAATGTCCACGCCGAGACCAATACGGCCATCGTCAAGAAGACCCCGGTCAAGCGGCGGTTGCCGCCGATGGCGTGAGTGGAAACCGGCCTCGGATCGCCCGAGGCCGGGAAAGCGGGTTACTCGAGCTCTTCCAACTCGGGACTGCGCTGCACTTTGTGCACTTGTTCCTCAGGCGCGTTGCTCGCTTTGATCAACCTGAGCGTCTGGAGCTTGGTGCAGGCATTGACGCCATCCGCATAGACGCCGCTGTGGTTGCACTTCCAATCATAGAAATTGGCCAGGGCTCCGGACAGTTGCAGGCTGTAGTCCGTGCTTTGCGTGCCCGGGCTGAACGGTTGGCCGGCTGGAATGTTCTGGAACCATTGCATCCAGACATCGCCTCCCACAGGTGGCGGGTTGGCCTGGAACGTCGGGTTCATGATCGCCAGTTGCTGGTACTCGGCGGTCATGTGGCAACTCAGGCAGGACGCCTGGGGGTTGTCCACCGGCCCATTGAGTCGCCCGTTCCAACCCAGGTGGGTCGGTGGCAGTTCCTGGGTGTTGGCGTTGATCGCGGTCTGTTTCAGGGCCGGGTTGATCTTGGTGACCACCGGCTTGGGGTTGGTAAAGTCGTTGCCAGTTACCTTGGGATCATTGCCCCACATGATCCCCACCGGCACCAGGTTGTTCCAGTTCGCCTTGCCGGTCTTGGCGCCGTTGTATTGGAACGTGCCGAACAGCCAGCCGGTATCGCTCACACGGGTGTCGCGCACGGCAATGTCCATCTGAATCAACGCCACCTTAGTGACGTGCCGTTTGGTCGAAGTGAAGGTTTCGGCGGTGTAGGCGTTCCAGAGCAATGGGTTCGCCAGGAACGGCACCGTCTTGACGTCTATATCGGCGAACAGCGCCTTGCAGACCACCGTGCCGTTGGCAAAACTCTTGGGTTTGGAGGTATGGCTTGGGTCTGGATTATCCGGGTCTTTCCAGACCTGGCCGATGGTGTAGGCCCCTATATCGTTATAGATCCCCACTGCGTAGGTCTGCCCGCTGTCGGTCTGCGTACTTGCCAGTTGCCCGGGCTGAATCGGTGCCTCCTTGGTCAGCCCGCTGATGCCTTCACGACCGTTGGGACCGTAATGCTGCCAAGGCATGTGATACCACTGGCGAACCTTGTTCTTCTGTACCTTCCAACCAATTTCAGTATTGCCTTCCAAGCAATACTTCTTCACTTCCTCCATGTACGGGCGCCAGGTTTCAAAGTCATTGGAGAATGTCTTGGGCAAATGTTGGAAGAATGCCGGTACCGACGCTGCGCCCGGGGCCACCTTCGGATAATCCTGGCTGAGCTGGAACGGCGCTCCGGAGTATGCACTCTTGGGCGGGGCGTAGCCGAAATCGGGGAAGACTCCGGCATGAACGCTAGCGGTGGACAATACCCCCGTCAGGGCCAACCACGCGATGATCTTTCCTTGAGGCTGCTTCATCAATATCTCCTTATAGGGAAACGCCTGCTATCGCATCGGATTCCTGGCCGATGTGCAGGGCCTCCTTCTGTTATCAGGCTGCAGCACGATGCCCAAGCCTGCTCACGGTCCTGCGAGTCGCCTTGATAGCCTCTCAATCCCAACGAACGGCCACGACCAGACCAGGCTCGGTGGCCGAATACGTAATGGGGGGAAAATTCAGGCAGGTAACCAAGCGATCCACTTCTTGCCTCCCATGGCACTACGCTTCCATGTCCATAGGTGTAGATCATTTATTCAAAGGTGCCATCTGTTTCAGGTTTTTTGTTGGCCATTGGCCACAACTCGAAACACGGGCGAAAAAAAGCCCGCCGAAGCGGGCTTTTCGTTCATCGTGGATGCAATCAGTCGTCACGACCCATCAGGCCGAACAGCTGCAGCAAGCTGACGAACAGGTTGTAGATCGATACATACAGGCTGACAGTCGCCATGATGTAGTTGCGCTCGCCGCCGTGGATGATGGCGCTGGTCTGATACAGGATGCAGACCGACGAGAACAGCACGAAGCCGGCGCTGATCGCCAGTTGCAGGCCGCTGATCTGGAAGAAGAAGCTGGCCAGCACGGCCCCCATCAGGACGAAGAAACCTGCGGTGATGAAACCGCCGAGGAAACTCATGTCCTTGCGGGAAATCAGCACGTAGGCCGACAGGCCACCGAATACCAGGGCGGTCATTGCAAAGGCCGAGCTGACCACTTCAGCGCCGCCCTGCATTTGCAGGTAGCGATTGAGGATCGGGCCGAGCAGGAAGCCCATGAAGCCGGTCAGGGCGAAAGCCGACACCAGGCCCCAGGCCGAATCACGGAGTTTGTTGGTGAGGAAGAAAAGGCCATAGAAACCGATCAGCACGACGAAGATGTTCGGGTAACCCACCCGCATCTGTTGTGCGACGTAGGCCATCACACCGCTGAAAGCGAGCGTGAGTGCCAGCAGGCCATAAGTGTTGCGCAGGACGCGGCTAACCTCTAGCTGCTCAGCCTGCACGCTGTTGTTCACTGCGTAATCCTGTTCGCGCATGGCGACACTCCTCCGGTTTTGAAACATTCAGTGGCAAGGATCATAACAGACGCTCTGTAACAAGCTACGTAGAGAGTTTGACAGTGTGTTTCATTCGGGTATTATGGCGCCCGCAACGCAATACGGAGGTGTGGCCGAGTGGTTTAAGGCAACGGTCTTGAAAACCGTCGACTGTAACAGGTCCATGAGTTCGAATCCCATCGCCTCCGCCATCTTCTAACGTTAAAGCCCTGATTATTCAGGGCTTTTTCGTGTCTGGCATTCAGAACGCCAATTGCAGCTTCAACATTGGACACCGCTATGGCAAACCCTCCCAAGCCAATCAAGGAAAGAAAAGTGACCAGTAAAACCATCGGCTCCATCGGTGCTGCAATCATCGGCATCGTCTTGTTGTGCGTACTGTTCGGCAGTTGGTACACGGTCGACGAGACCGAGCGCGGCGTGCTGCTGCGCAACGGGGCACTGGTCGGGGTGGTTGAACCGGGATTGTCCTTCAAGACGCCCTTCATCGAATCCGTACGCATGATCAGCGTCCAGAGCCAAGTCACCGCTTACGAAGACCTGCAGGCCTACAGCAAGGATCAACAATCCGCTCAGCTCAAGGTGTCCGTGTCCTGGCATATCGCCCCTTCCGACGTGGCGAAGGTCTATACCCAGTTCAAGGACCTTGAAGGCATCCGCGACCGGATGATCAGCCGCCAGGTGCCGACCCAGGTGGAAAACGTCTTTGGCAAGTTCAACGCCGTGGCTGCCGTGCAGAACCGCGTCCAACTGGTCAACGATATTTCCACGGCCATCAAGGCCACCATTACCGGGCCCGTGATCATCGACAGCGTCCAGGTCGAAAACATCGATTTCAGTGATGCCTACGAAAAAGCCATCGAAGCGCGCATGGCCGCTGAAGTCCAGGTCAAGACCCGCGAACAACAACTCGCCACCGAGCAGGTCCAGGCGCAGATCCGGGTGACCCAGGCCCAGGCGGAAGCCGATTCGCAAGTGGCCCAGGCCAAGGCAGACGCACTGGCAACCGAGCTGCGCGGCAAAGCCGAAGCCGAGGCCATCAAGGCGCGGGCCCAGGCCCTGGCCAGCAACCAGAACCTGGTGGAGCTGACCAAGGCCGAGCGCTGGAATGGTGTGCTGCCCACCACCGTGCTGCCGAACAGCGCCATGCCCTTCATCGACATCAAGTAATCCCCCTGGCGCGGCCTGCCTGGCCGCGCCTGCTTCATCCCGAAGCGCCCTCACCAAGCACCGCCCCTCTCGTTAGCGCTACACTCGGCAATGAACCCGACGTTCATCGTTAGCAGGGAGCTCAACGTGTACCCAGGCAAAAGCAGACCGACACGCTCCACCGCACGACGTTTATCTCGCCTCCCCTTCGGCTCATGCCTTGAGCAACTCCCCCCCCTCGGCAATTCACCGACGCATTCGATAAGCACCCTGGACAGGAGAGTCGCGTGACCACTCTTATCAAAAAATATAAATGGCCCGCCCTGTTGGCCGTCGCGCTTATTGTGTTTTCCGCACTGATATTCTTTTTGATCAAGTCATACACGTACGACTCATCGACCTACTTCGAGTCCCGCGACTTCATTCGTCAACTCAAACAATCCGACGCGAACTGGAACGGCAAGATCCTGAGGAAAAAGATCGGCATCAACAACAACCTGTCACTGGCCCCGCCCCCGGAGGCCGACAGTCGCTGGCAGCAATTGGAACGACTCAATAACTCCGGCCCCTTGGCGGCGCTTTGGGCGTCCCGGCGCAACGGTTATGTGGATGCCGTCAAAAACAAGACCTTGCTGGTGGAGCAGTTCGAACAACACAACGCCCGGCTGCGCACGTCCCTGGATGCGCTGCCGCAGGCCGAAGACCAGATTCAAACGCTGCTCAAGGACATGCATATCGAAAGCCCCACGGAGCGCCTGACCGTGGCGTCCAATGTGCTTGAGTTGAGCCTGACGACACTGGAGTTCGGGCTTTATGTCACGACGGACAAAGCCCGGGAAATACAAGGCAAGTTGACTGAGCTGGAGCCGTACATTCACCAGTTGCCCGCCGCCTATCAGGCGCCCTTCATCAGCCTCATCCAGCACGTCAAAACCATCGTCCAGGAGCAACCGGTGGTCAATGACCTGCTTGACCGCATCAGCGTCATTCCGGTTGCCCAGGAACTGGACAACATCAATGAGCTGTTGAACGAGACACAGCGCAGGACTGCCGCAACCGACCGTCAATACCACATCTACCTGGCTGTGTGCGCCAGCCTGATGGCACTGCTGATGATCTACCTGGCGGTGCGCCTGGTGCGCAGCTATGCCGTGATCAATCAGATCAACCAAGCGTTGCAATCGTCCAACGAACGCCTGGAAGAGCGCGTGCAGGAGCGTACCCGCGAGTTGAAGGAAGCCGAACGCGAACTGGTGGATGCGGCCCGAATGGCGGGCATGGCCGAAATCGCGACGAATGTGTTGCACAACGTCGGCAATGTACTCAACAGCGTCAATATTTCCGCCGAGCTGGTGACCCGCAAGTTGAGGAGCAGCAAGACGCTCGGGCTCACGAAAGCGGTCAACATGATGAACGAACATGCCGAGGACCTTGGCCGGTTCATTACCCTTGATGAAAAAGGTCGGTTGCTGCCGCGTTACTTCAACGAGTTGGTCGACTCCATTGCCGCCGAACAGAGACTGCTTATCGATGAACTGGCACAGTTGACCAAGAGCATCGATCACATCAAGGAAATCGTCACGACTCAACAGACTTACGCAGGGGCCGCCAGGCTGATCGAACCGCTCAATGTCAGCGACCTGTTCGAAGATGCGCTGCGCATGAACTCGGGCGCCCTGAGCCGGCATCACGTCACCGTCATCAAGGATTACCAGGACGTACCCGCGATCATGGGGGACAAGCACAGGTTATTGCTGATCCTGATCAACTTGATCAGCAACGCCAAATTCGCCATGTCGCACATCAGCGAACATCCGCGTGAAATGACCCTGGGGATCCGTATCCTCGACGAAACCCAGCTGAGCCTGAGCGTCAAGGACCGCGGAGAAGGCATTTCCCCCGAGAACCTGGCGCGCATCTTCAACCATGGTTTCACCACCCGCAAGGACGGTCATGGCTTTGGCCTGCACAGCTGCGCCCTGGCAGCGGTCGAAATGAACGGCCGCCTCCATGTTCATAGCGACGGCCCCGGGCAAGGTGCCCTGTTTACCCTAGAGATCCCGTTGGAGCTGGCGCGCGCCTGATGCAGGCTGACCCAACGAGATCGCGAGCAAGCTCGCTCCCACAGGGGATCTATGATGGACGCACTCTTGATGGGCACCCGGGAAAAACTGTGGGAGCGAGCTTGCTCGCGATAGCGGTGTGCCTGTCACCCAGAATTTGAATCTGCTGACCGCATCGCGAGCAGGCTCGTTACCCCTTATTTCGTGTTCCCAGGCCGGCCGCTACGGCTTCTCCGGGTCGGCAATGCCGCCGCGTAGGCCAGCGCTTCCTCCCGGGAAGCAAAGGAACCCAACCGGTCAGCCTGGGTACAGACTCGCCATGGGCCACTGTTTACGCTGAGCACGTCATAACCGTTGATGTGCATTTTCGTCATCATCGCAGTACTCATGATCACCTCCGACTTTAACAAGGGTGCATCACCTACCATACACGCTGATTACCCGCGGTGCCGACCGGACGTCGCGACGCCGACTGCACCCGTGGTGCCCTCAGTGGGAATCCGAATCCCACAACCAGTCCCACAACCCCGGCAAATGGACGGGCTCTGCGCTGTGATCGACCGTCCGGGCCAAGGCCGCTCGCTCCAATGCCTGGTGGTCATCGTAGAACGGCCTGGCGGCGGTCCTCATGCCGGTCGCCTGGGCGCTGTCGAGCAGGATCTGCAGGTATTCGCGGGCATGTCGGGCGGTATAACGATTGATGTCGTGAAAGGTCACCACCACCGGGATAACCCCATCCACCGCTGGCAGTTGTCCGGCGGCGATGCGCTCGCGCACCTCGGAGAGTTGTCGGGTCAGGTTGATCCGCCGCCGAGGGCTCATCGTGATGCCCCAGACCTTGCCGTCATTGGCGCTCAGGTCGGTCAACAAGATGTGCAGGCCATGTTGCCGGTAGGCAGCTGCGGTACGCCTGTCGAAACTCCAGAAAGGTGGCCTGACCAGGGACGGTGCCGAGCCGGTCATGACGGCAATATCACTCCCGCCGCGGGTGAGCGATTGCTCCAGCTCATCAGGGCTCAGGAACCGATGATTGGTGTGCCAGTAGGTCGCCGTATGGAAACCCAGCACATGGCCTTCCTGCTGCTGACGACGCATCACTGAGCGGCCGATATCGCTGCCGCCAGCCCGCGGTCCGCGGGTCTGTAGGAAAAACACGGCCTTGATGCCGGGTTGTACCGCGTTGTCTGCGAGTGCGTCCAGCACCTCCAGGCTAGGGTTCCAGATAGACGAAGCGCTGGGACCGTCATCGAATGTCAGCAGGAAACGGATCGGAGGTTGTTCGTGCAAGCGTTGTTCGGTTTGCGGCGTCAGTTCGATGGGAGCACCAATGCAACCCGATAAACCGATGGCGAGGGCTGCGATGGACAGGACCCTGGCGATTTTTTTCATGTTTTGCCTTTAGTTGATGCCGCGTTGCTTCGCCTTTGATCCCTGGCCGACGGTGTTGAAGCCCACCTTGGAGAAGGGTAACCGGGTTTGGTTCCTTCCTGTAAACAATGGCTGTTCGCAAAATTTGTTGTTGCCTCGCGCTTGAGCTTGAGCGGCATTAATTCGACCGTCTGGAAATTCGATGGAATTTTCCCAATGCCTTTGCATCCATCCGTATAGGACTATATTAGGGAGGATTTATGGGCGGGCCATCGCTTTACATCATTGACTACATACTCCATGGCGAACCCAAGTCATTCATTATTCGCGCAGAAGTGATGAATAACTCCGAGGCTTGGCATTGGGCCAGTTGCGACGCGGGGGTCGGGCGCATACCGAAATTCGGCAGGGAGAAGGTCAAGCGGGTTTCCAAGCCCCTGGCGGAAAAATACGGCATTACCGATGTACGCTGGCGGGCGAGCGTCGCGCCGACCTGGGTCAAGGAGTCCGGCTGAAATAACGTGTACCGCTTCCGGCGCGCCGGTTGTCTGGCCGGGCGCCGGATTCTTCGACAGATCCGAAATAACTCAACTACGCTTAAACCACAGCATGACCCGCCCCTGGCGGGTTTCGTGCTGCCTCATCAACCCTGAATGGAGGTGTGACATGTCCGAAAAAGAGTCCATCACCACCCTGCTCACCCTGCTGGAATCACGTCAGGCCAGGCTCACGGCAGCCTGCAAGGAAATCGCCGATTGGGTCGACCACCAAGGTGGGCACCCTACCGCGGTGCGTATCCGCGACCGGCTCAACGACATCGACAAGGACGCTCCGTCGATCCAGAGCGCGCTGACGTCACTCAAGCCCGCCGAGCCGCCGCTGCCCAAGTTCCGCTGACGCACCACGTCAGAGGTTCCCCCTTGAGTTCTACCGGTTGGAAAACCGATGGAACGCGGGCATTTTTTGCGCCTCGAAATGGATAGGCATCGGGGCAAATCAAAGAATTTTTGCCCATGGCGCGTGCATGGCCGCTACCCCCGCTCATTCAGATAAGCGACCCACCGCTCATAGGCTTCATGTTGACGCTGAACCGCCTCATCCCAAGTCGATCCGCTCATCTGATGGACACATATGAGCTTCATCATTTCCGCTGTTGCCGTATCGAGCTCCACCAAGAGCTCGTGGGATTTGATCTTGAAGTCTTCAACGGTGGTCATCTGTCTGTCCTTCCCCTACCGGGGCCAGCCATTGCACCCAACATAGATTCATTTTTTCGAAGCTGATTCCCTTTGAGGCGATAGCCGGTCGAAAGCCCGGTGCTGACGGTAGGGAAGATCGACTGGAGCGATGACAAGCTCAAATGAACTCAGCTTTTCCCACCCCGTCATGGTCGTACGGATAGGACCCTGAAAAATCGATATTTGAACGAGCAACTAATGCCAGGCTCAAATATTGCAGATATATTTCAGTTTAATGACAGTCACGGATCGAACACCACCATGAAAATTCGAGCGACCGTCATCTGCGAGGACAATCGCCACGTCCTGCTGGTTCGCAAAGCCAATAGCCGCTGGGCGCTACCCGGCGGTACTGTCGAACGCGGGGAAACCCACGCGGGAGCAGCCATCCGGGAACTGGCGGAGGAAACTGGCCTGGACGTCGAGAACCTGCTCTACCTGATGCGAATCAATGACGGGCAGACCGAGCACCACGTGTTCGAAGCCTCAGTCAGCGACTCGTCGGCGGCCCGGCCACAGAATGAAATCAGTGATTGCCTCTGGCACCCGCTGGATGCCATTGCCCAACTGCAAATGAAAAAGGGCACGCGGGATATTCTCGAGGCATTTCGCCGGCGGTTGTGATGAGTCGGTACAAGCGGGGGAACTGAAACGAACAAGGGTTTGCATTAGCTTTCGCTCGCAAACCCTTGATTTTAGATGGTGCCCGAAGCCGGAATCGAACCGGCACGCCCTTACGAGCGGGGGATTTTAAGTCCCATGCGTCTACCAGTTTCGCCATTCGGGCGGTAGCGCGGTTAGCCATGGGAACGTCGGCAAAAATCCAATGGCCGAAGTCCTGGCTGGTGCAGCAAGAGGGGGAATATATACATCCCTCCTCTGTGAAGCAAGGTAGCTCATGCCCTTTTCAAGACAAAACCTTTCAATGCTCCAGAAATAAAAAAGCTCCGTAAATCATAGATCTACAGAGCTTTTTAAAAGTGGAGGCCGAAGTCGGAATCGAACCGGCGTAGGTGGATTTGCAATCCACTGCATAACCATTTTGCTATTCGGCCTCAAGACGCTTGATGCGATACAGCCACATCAACCGCGGTACAAACCTGATCAGGAAACAAGCCACTGACTCAGCGCTATCTCCTTGAAAACATTGAGATTTTTTACGTCCCAGTGCGTTCGATGGGCGCAATTATGTACTCATTTGCCTAGGCTGACAACCCCTTGATTTCAAAAAAAATTCGTCCAACGGCCAGCTTCCGCCAGACAGCTGCATTGGGGTGCCAGGTGGAGGGTGGCAGGCTTTTGGAGTTGCTGCGCAACCCAGTGGGAGCAAGTTCCCTCGCCACGGCGAACGTCACAGGCCTTAGAGACAGTCGCAGCCCTGCACCATTATGGGTAACATACCGGCCTTCCCGCAGTCCTTCTGCGACCTGCCAAAATAAGCCCATTCCATGCCTTTCGAACTCAGCGTTGACCTCACTACCCTCGCTATCCTTGCCGTTGTCGCCTTCATTGCCGGTTTCATCGATGCCATCGCCGGTGGTGGTGGGCTGCTGACCACGCCGGCGTTGCTGACCGCAGGTTTGCCGCCTCACCTGGTCCTGGGAACCAACAAACTCAGCTCGACCTTCGGCTCGGCGACGGCCAGTTTCACTTTCTACAAGCGCAAGCTGTTCCACCCAAGGCAATGGACCCACGCCCTCGTCGGCACGCTGGTCGGGGCCCTGACCGGCGCCATCGTCGCCCATTACCTGCCTGCCGAGTGGCTGAACAAGATGCTGCCGGTGATCGTCTTTGCCTGCGGCCTGTACCTGTTGTTTGGCGGCACGCCCAAGGCGCCTCTGGACAGCAATGCACCGATCAAGAAGACCTGGCAGTCACCCCAGGGCTTCAGCCTGGGTTTCTATGACGGCGTGGCCGGGCCCGGTACTGGTGCGTTCTGGACGGTCAGCAGCCTGCTGCTCTACCCCATCGACCTGGTGAAGGCCAGTGGCGTGGCGCGCAGCATGAATTTCGTCAGCAACATCGCGGCGCTGTCGGTGTTCATCTTTTCCGGGCAGGTGGACTGGGTGATCGGCCTGAGCATGGGCCTGTCGGTGATGATCGGCGCGTTCTTCGGCGCTCGCACCGCCATCAGCGGCGGCGCGAAGTTCATCCGCCCGGTGTTCATCACCGTGGTGCTGGGCTTGACCGTGCGCCTAGCCTGGCAGCACTGGTTCAGCGTGGCCTAAGCGCCGCGCCACATAAAGGTCGATCAGGTAGCGGGCGATCGAGCGCGAGGCCGGCAACGGTGGCAGGTCGTGGACGTTGAACCATTGGGCGTCCTCGATTTCATCTTCCTGGGGCACGATGTCGCCGCCGGCATATTCAGCGTGAAAACCGAGCATCATCGAATGGGGGAACGGCCAGCACTGGCTGCCCACGTACTGGATGTTCTTCACTTCGATACTGACTTCTTCACGCACCTCCCGTACCAGGCAATCCTCGGCCGACTCGCCAGGCTCGGCAAACCCCGCCAGGGTGCTGTAGACGCCCGTGACGAAACGCGGCGAACGGGCCAGCAGGACTTCATCGCCGCGGGTAATCAACACGATCATGCTCGGTGAAATCCGCGGGTAGTGGCGCAGGTCACAGGCGTCGCAATACATGGCCCGCTCCAACGGAATCTGGCTCATGCGCTTGCCGCAACTGCCACAAAAGCGATGCTCCCGGGCCCAGGTGCCGATTTGTGCCGCATAGCCCAACACCTTGTACAGCGTGTGGTCGTCCTCGAGCATGAACGCCCGCAGGCCTTTCCAGTTGCAGCCAGGAATCTCCAGCGGGCTGTGCAACTCCAACAGGTAGACCGGCTCGCCATCCAGGTGACCGATGCCGTGTTCGGCGAGGATCGACAGGTCTTGGCGCTTGAGCCACTCGCGGGGGAACAGCGCGCCGTTGTCATCGAACAGAAAGCCTTCCGGGCTACGGGCCACGGCCCAGCCGCCAGGAAGATCGGTATCGAGTACTGCGGTGGTCCAGCGTGAAATCATGGTCAGTCAATCCAGAAATTCGGGTTTCTGTTTGCTCATATGGGCGGCCATGGCCACGCGCAGGTCGGTCGATTGCAGCATGGCGGCGTTCCAGGTGGCGACGTATTCCAGGCCGTCGTCAATGCTGTGGTCGCGCATGTAGCTGATCATTGCCTTGGTGCCGGTCACAGCAATCGGCGACTTGGCGGCGATTTCCCGGGCAATGCCCATCACGCCGTCGAGCAGGCTGGCGGTGTCGCTGTAGACACGATTGACCAGGCCGATGCTGCGCGCTTCTTCGGCACCGAAGGTACGCCCCGTATAAGCGAGTTCACGCAGCATGCCGTCCCCGATGATCCGCGGCAAGCGTTGCAATGTGCCAACATCGGCAGCCATGCCGATATCGATTTCCTTGATGGAGAACTGGGCGTCCTCGGCGGCATAACGCATGTCGCATGCGGCGATCAGGTCAATGGCACCGCCCAGGCAATAGCCTTGAATGGCCGCGAGCACCGGCTTGCGACAATTGTCCACGGCGTTGAACGAGGCTTGCAGTTGCAGGATCTTGCGCCGCAACAGCCGTGCATTGCGTCCCACGTCCTTGCCCAGCTCGTTGGCCACGCCCGCCAGCATCATCAGGTCGATGCCGGAGGAAAAATGCTTGCCGGCACCGCTGAGCACCACCACCCGCGCCTCATCGGTGTCGTCGATCCATTGGAAGATCTCGATGATCTCGCGCCAGAAATCAACGTTCATCGCATTGATCTTTTCCGGGCGATTGATCTGCACATGGGCGATGTTGTCGGCAAGTTCGACGTTGAACGCTTGGTATTTCGACATGGCAGTGATCCTTTACCGGCTGAAAAGAGGCCTGAACTATAACAAGCCATCGCGACAGGACGTAGGCAGTGCATCGGCCAAAAGCGGGACTTGCGTACCACAGGATTCATTGTGGGAGCCGAGCTTGCTCGCGATGACGGCTGAACATTCAATATTGATGCAAGCTGACCCACCGCCATCGCGAGCAAGCTCGGCTCCCACAGGTGGGGGCATCGATGTGTGATTACTCGCGCGCCTCCATTTGCCCATCCCAACCACCGCCCAACGCCGCAATCAGTTGCACGCTGGCAATCAAGCGGCTCTGTTGCAGGCTCAGCATGCTGCGTTCGTTGCTCAGCGCGGTGGCCTGGACAGTGACCACGTCGAGGTAGGCAATCAATCCGGCCCGGTATTGGTTCTGCGTCAGGCGCAGGGATTCCCGGGCGGCGTCCAGGGCTTCCTGGCGCACGCGGGCTTCGTCTTCCAGCACCTTGAGCTGGATCATGTAGTTCTCCACCTCGCGCAAGCCATCGAGCACGGTCTGGCGATAGGTGGCGACGGTCTGGTCATACGCCGCGACGGTGCGGTCGACTTCCGCCGATCGCTGGCCGCCATCGAACAGCGTCATCGCCAGTTGCGGACCTACCGACCAGAAGCGGTTCGGCACGCTCACCCAGTTGTCGTAGGTACTGCTGCTGTAGCCGCCGCTGAGGCTCAGGGTCAGGTCCGGGTAATACGCGGCCTTGGCAACGCCGATGTTGGCATTGGCGGCCATCACCGAGCGCTCTGCCGAGGCGATGTCCGGCCGGCGCTCGAGCAGTTGGGAGGGCAGCGCCACCGGGATCTGCGGCAGGCTTGGGATGTCCTGGACCTCCGCCAGGTTGAATTCCGCCGGCGGCAGGCCGATAAGCACGGCGATGGCGTTTTCGAACTGGGCTCGCTGCCAGATCAGGTCGATCAGGTCGCCCTGGGTGGTCTTGAGCTGGTTTTGCGCCTGGGCCACCGCGTCCTTGCCGGAGACCCCGGCACGGTACTGGTTTTCGGTCATTTTCAGCGAGCGCTGATAGTTGTCGACGGTGGTTTGCAACAAACGCTTCTGCTCATCGATCACCCGCAGTTGCAAGTAGTTCTGCACCAGTTCCGATTGCTGGCTCAGGCGCATCGCCGCCAGGTCGGCGAAACTGGCTTGCGCGCTCGCCTCGTCAGCTTCCAGGGTGCGGCGCAACTTGCCCCACACGTCCGCCTCCCAGCTGACGCCAGCCTGGGCGTTGTAGGTGTCGCGAATGCCGCTGGACGAACTGCTCAAGCTCGAACTGCTGCTGCCGGTGCCCTGGCTGGAGCGCGTCTTGCCAACGGTCAGGTCCACGGTGGGGAAAAACGCGCCACGAGCATTGCGCACCAGTGCCCGGGCCTGCCGGTACTGGGCTTCGGCCTGGGCCACGGTCTGGTTGGAGGCGTTGAGTTTGTCCACCAGGCCGTTGAGTTGCGTATCGCCGTAGAGCTCCCACCAGGCGCCCCGGGCCAGCGCATCGCTGGGGTTGGCCTGGCGCCAGCCCTGGGCCTCCTTGTACTGCACCGGGGCCGCCGCCGCGGGGCGCTGGTAATCCGGGCCGACGGCGCAGGCGCTGAGCATCGCCACACACAGCACCAGGCTCAGTACCCGCGAACCACGGGCGGTCGCCAGCGTTGCGGCAAGATTGAAAGGCGAACGGTCGGTCATAGCGGAGTTTCCAGGGCAGCATCAGTGCGCACGCCACGCCAGCGGTTGAAGCGATGGCGCAGCTTGTCGAGATAAAGGTAAACCACCGGCGTGGTATAGAGCGTCAGCACCTGGCTGAACACCAGCCCGCCGATAATGGTCAGGCCCAGCGGCTGGCGCATTTCCGCGCCTTCGGCGGCGCCGAGCAGCAGCGGCAAGGCCCCCAGGATCGCCGCCAGCGTGGTCATCAGGATTGGCCGCAATCGCAGCAGGCAAGCGCTGCGGATCGATTCCAGCGGCGTCTGCCCGGCACGTTCCAGTTGCAGCGCCAGATCGATCATCAGGATGGCGTTTTTCTTCACCACGCCGATCAGCAGGAACAGTCCCAACAGCGAGATCAGGCTGAACTCGCTGCCCAGTGCATAGATCGACAACAAGGCGCCGACCCCGGCCGATGGCAAGGTGGACAGGATGGTCAGCGGATGGATGTAGCTTTCGTACAGCACGCCCAGCACCAGGTACACCGCCAGCAACGCGCCGAGGATCATGAACGGCTGGCTCTTCTGGGTGGCGGCGAACGCGTCGGCGGTACCGGCCATTTTCGCGATGACATCCTCGGGCATCCCGAGCTTGGCAATCGCCCGCTCGATAGCCGCGGTGCCCTGCTCCACCGTGACGCCTTCGGCCATGTCGAAGGAAATGCCCTCGGAAGCGAACTGGCCTTCATGGCTGACCCGGTCGTCCTCCAGGCTGTTCTCGTAATGGGCAATGGCTGACAGCGGTACCCGCGCGCCGTCGGCGGTGATCACCTGGACCTGCTCGAGAGTGCTCGGGTCCTGGGCATACTTGGGATTGACCTCCATCACCACCTGATATTGGTTGAGGCTGTCGTAGATGGTGGAAATCTGCCGCTGGCTGTAGGCGTTGTTGAGCACTGCGGTAACCATGTCCATGTCGATACCCAGGCGCTTGGCCTGGTCGCGGTCCACCACCAGCGTCACCTGCTGCGCCCCGCCACCGTCGCGGGCATCGATGGCGGTCAGCTCCGGCAAGGCCCGGAAGGCCGCCACGACCTTGGGGTACCAGGTGCGCAGTGACGCCAGGTCGGCGCTTTGCAGGATGTAGGAATACTGCGAAGTGGTCTGCTCGCGACCGCCACCGAATTGCAGGTCCTGGTCGGCCATCAGCATCAATTGGCCGCCGGGGACCTTGGGCATTTCCTTGCGCAGGCGCTCGATGACTTTCTGTGCGGAAATCCCCCGCTCCTTGATCGGCTTGAGGCGCACCAGCATGAAGGCGTTGTTGGTACCGTTGTTGCCGCCGATGAAACCGGCGACGCTTTGCACGGCCTCGTCCTTGAGCACGGCACGGCGGAAGATTTCCATCTTCGGCTGCATCACATTGAACGACAGCCCGTCGTCGCCACGCACGAAACCGATCAGTTGACCGGTGTCCTGCTGTGGCATGAAGGTTTTCGGCACCACCACATACAACGCGACGTTCACGCCGATGGTCACCAGCAGGCTGAGCAAGGTCAGGCGCCGATGGCGCAGCACCCAGTCCAGGCTGGTGGCGTAACCACGGACCATCCGCTCATTGAGCCCCTGGCTCCAGCGCTGCAAGCGGTTTTCCTGCCCCGGTACGTGAGGCTTGAGCCAGCGGGCGCAGAGCATCGGCGTGAGCGTCAGCGAGACCACCAGCGAAACCACGATGGAGGCCGCCAGGGTGATGGAAAATTCGCGGAACAGGCTCTCGATGATGCCGCCCATGAACAGGATCGACAGGAATACTGCTACCAGCGAGACGTTCATCGACAGCAAGGTGAAACCCACCTCTTCGGCCCCCCTATACGCCGCCGTCATAGGGGGAACGCCTTCGTCGATATGCCGGGAAATGTTCTCCAGCACCACGATGGCATCGTCCACCACCAACCCGGTCGCCAGGATCAACGCCATCAGCGACAGGTTGTTCAAGGAGAAACCGTACAGGTACATCACCGCAAACGTGCCCACCAGGGACACCGGCACCGCCAGGGTCGGGATCAGCGAGGCGCGGAAGTTGCCGAGGAACAGGAACACGACCAGCACTACCAGGGCCACGGCGATCAGCAAGGTCATTTCCGCTTCATGCAGGGTGGCCTTGATCACCGGCGAGCGGTCCATCGCCAGGTTCAGCTTGACGCTGGCCGGCAGTACCGCCTGCAACGCCGGCAGTTGCGCCTTGATCTCGTTGACCGTCTCGATGATGTTGGCCCCGGCCTGGCGGTTGATCACCAGCAGCACGGCGGCATCGTCGTTGAAGAAACCGCTGTTGTAGCGATCCTCGACGCTGTCGGTGACTTTCGCCACGTCCTTGAGCCGCAGCACCGAGCCGTCCTGGTAGCGGATGATCAGCGTTTCGTAGTCCTTGGCCTTCTCCAACTGGTCATTGGCCTGCACCTGCCACATACGCCGGTCGTCCTCCACCGAACCCTTGGGCCGGCGTACGTTGCTGTCGGCGATGGCATTGCGCACATCGTCCAGGGCCACGCCGTACTGATTGAGCAACTGTGGCTCCAGTTCGATGCGCACCGCTGGCAACGAACTGCCGCCGATCTGTACCTCGCCGACGCCCGACACCTGGGACAGGCTCTGGGACAGGATGGTGGACGCCAGGTCGTAGAGCTGGCCTTTTTCCAACACATCCGAGGTCAGCGACAGCACCATGATCGGCGCCTGGGACGGGTTGACCTTCTTGTAGGTGGGCATGCTGCGCATGCCGCTGGGCAACAGGTTGCGCGACGCGTTAATGGCCGCCTGCACTTCCCGGGCGGCGCCGTTGATGTCGCGATCCAGATCGAATTGCAGGATGACCCGCGTAGAACCCTGGCTGGAGCGACTGCTCATGGTGTTGACCCCGGCGATAGCGCCGAAGGAGCGTTCCAGGGGCGTGGCCACGGTGGAGGCCATGACCTCGGGGCTAGCGCCCGGCAGGCTGGCCTGGACCACGATCACCGGAAAATCCATCTGCGGCAACGGCGAAACCGGCAGCAGGCCGAAGCACACGCCACCGAGCAGCATGATGGCGAAGCTCAGGAGCATGGTCGCGACGGGGCGGCGGATGAAGGGGCCGGAGAGGTTCATCGGCCACCGCTCCGGGCTTCAGACCAAAGACCGAAAAGAATGACCGAGCTTTTGTGGCGAGGGAGCTTGCTCCCGCTTGAGTGCGCAGCGCTCACAAAGGGGGCCGCTGCGCAGCCCAGCGGGAGCAAGCTCCCTCGCCACAGAAAGCCCGTCCTGCCCAGGTTTCCGGGCTTCGCCGTCATACCCGCACCTCTTTCCCTTCCGGCCTGGCAAACCGGCGGCCCAGGCGATCGAAATACAGGTAGATCACCGGCGTGGTGAACAGCGTCAAGACCTGGCTCACCAACAACCCGCCCACCATCACCAAGCCCAGGGGCTGGCGCAATTCGGCACCGGAACCGGTGGCGAACATCAGCGGTATGGCACCGAACAACGCCGCCAGGGTGGTCATCAGGATCGGGCGGAAGCGCAGCAACGCCGCCTGGTAGATCGCCGTCTGCGGGTCCATGCCCTGGTTGCGTTCAGCGTCGAGGGCGAAGTCGATCATCATGATCGCGTTCTTCTTGACGATGCCGATCAGCAGGATGATGCCGATGATCGCGATCATGCCCAGGTCATTGCCGCTGAGGATCAACGCCAGCAAGGCGCCGATAGCCGCCGAGGGCAAGGTGGAAAGGATGGTGATCGGATGGATGTAGCTTTCGTACAGCACACCCAGGACGATGTACATGGTCACCACCGCCGCCAGGATCAGCAGCAAGGTACTCGACAACGACGCCTGGAACGCCTCGGCCGCGCCTTGGAATTCGGTCTGCACGCCCACCGGCATGCCGATGTCCTGCTGGACCTTTTCGATCATGTCCACCGCATGCCCGAGGGCCACGCCCGGCGCGAGGTTGAACGACATCATCACCGCCGGAAACTGGCCGATGTGGGCTATCGCCAGTTGCGCCTGGCGCTCTTCGACCCGGGCCAGGCTCGACAAGCGCACCTGCCCTCCATCGGTGGTCTTGACATGGATCTGGTCCAGCGCCTTCGGTCCGATCCGCTCCCCGGCCTGGGCCTGCAACACCACGCGGTACTGGCTGGCCTGGGTGTAGATGGTGGAGATCTGCCGCTGGCCGAAGGCGTCATACAGCGCATCGGTGATGTTCGACACCGAGACGCCCAGGCGTGAAGCCGCGTCGCGGTCGATCACCAAGTAGACCTGCAAGCCCTTGTCCTGCAGGTCGCTGGCCACGTCGGTCAGTTCCGGCTGGCGGCCCAGGGCCTCGACCAGGCGCCCGCTCCAGAGGCTGAGCAATTCGGCGTCCGGCGATGACAGGCTGAACTGGTATTGGGTACGGCTGACCCGGTCTTCGATGGTCAGGTCCTGCACCGGCTGCATGAACAGGCGAATGCCCACCAGTCGATCCAGCTGTGGCTGCAAGCGGGCAATGATCTCGGTGGCGCTGTCGTCCCGTTCGCTGTGGGGTTTGAGGTTGATCAGCAGGCGACCGCTGTTGAGCGTGGCGTTGTCGCCGTCCACGCCGATGTAGGACGACAGGCTCTGCACCGCCGGGTCGGCAAGGATCACCTTGGCCAACTGCTGCTGGCGCTCGCTCATGGCGGCAAAGGAGATCGATTGCGGCGCCTCGGAAATGCCCTGGATCACCCCGGTGTCCTGCACCGGGAAAAAGCCCTTGGGCACGGCCAGGTACAGCACCACCGTCAGCACCAGGCTGCCCACCGCCACCAGCAGGGTCAGTGGCTGATGCTTGAGCACCCACTGCAACTTGCGCCCGTAGGCGGCGATCAACCAGTCGATCCAGGCGCCGCTGGCGCGGTAGAAACGGCCCTGTTCTGCTTCCTTGGGCTCGCGCTTGAGCAAGCGGGCGCACATCATCGGCGTCAGGGTCAGGGACACCACCAGGGAAATCAGGATCGCCACCGCCAGGGTGATGGCGAACTCGCGAAACAAGCGCCCGACCACATCGGCCATGAACAGCAGCGGGATCAGCACGGCGATCAGCGACAGGGTCAGGGAAATCAGCGTGAAACCGATCTGCTTCGCACCCTTGAGCGCAGCCTGCAACGGGCTGTCGCCCTCCTCGATGAAGCGGGCGATGTTCTCCAGCATGACGATGGCGTCGTCCACCACGAAACCGGTGGCGATGGTCAGGGCCATCAGGGTCAGGTTATTGATGGAGAAACCCGCCAGGTACATCACGCCGAAGGTGCCGATCAACGACAACGGCACGGCCACCGACGGGATGATCGTGGCACTGACGCGACGCAGGAACAGGAACGTCACCATGACCACCAGGGCGATGGCGATCAGCAACTCATGCTGCACGTCGGTGACCGAGGCGCGGATGGTCTGGGTGCGGTCGGTCAGCACGGTGACGTCCAGGCCAGCCGGCAGGTTATCGGTGATGCTCGGCAGCAAGGCCTTGATCCGGTCCACCACCTCGATGACATTGGCCCCCGGCTGGCGCTGGATGTTCAGCAGCACGGCCTGGTTTTCGTTGGCCCAGGCGGCAAGGCGTTCGTTTTCGGCCCCGTCGACGATCTGTGCCACGTCCTTGAGCCGCAACGGCGAGCCATTGGCGTAGGCCAGGATCAGCTCGGCGTAATCCTTGGGCGAGGTCAACTGGTCGTTGGCATCGAGCATCGAGACCCGGGTCGGGCCGTCGAAGTTGCCCTTGGGCTGGTTGACGTTGGAAGCACCGATCAGCGTACGCACATCCGCCAGGTTCAGGCCGTTGGCCGCCAGGGCCTCGGGGTTGACCTTGATTCGCACGGCCTGGCGCTGGCCACCGGCGATGGTGACCATGCCGACGCCGCTGATCTGGGCGATTTTCTGCGCCATGCGGGTGTCCACCAAGTCATTGAGCTTGGGCAGCAGCATGGTCTTGGAGGTAATCGCCAGGGTCAGCACCGGGGTGTCAGCCGGATTGACCTTGTTGTACACCGGCGGCGCCGGCAGGTCCTTGGGCAGCAAATTGGTGGCCGCATTGATCGCGGCCTGCACCTGCTGCTCGGCGACATCCATGTTGATGTCGAGGTTGAAGCGCAGGGTAATCACCGACGCGCCACCGGAACTGGTGGAGGCCATTTGCGTCAAGCCCGGCATCTGCCCGAACTGCCGCTCCAGGGGGGCGGTGACCGCACTGGTCATCACATCGGGGCTGGCGCCCGGGTACAGGGTCATCACACGGATGGTCGGGTAGTCGACCTGGGGCAGTGCCGACACCGGCAGCAACCGGTAGGCGATCAGGCCGGCGAGGATAATCGCCAGCATGCTCAGGGTGGTGGCGACCGGGCGAAGGATGAACAGCCGCGAGAGATTCATGCGCCGCCCTTGTTCGCCTTGTCGGCCTCAGCCGGCTCAGGCACCGCCGCAGACTTGCCCTGCAAGTGCTCGGTCGGCGTGGTAGGCACCTCCTGGCTGTCGTTGACCACCTCCACTTCGCTGCCTTCCTTCAGGCGATCGGTGCCTTCGAGCACCACCCTATCGCCTGCGGCCAGGCCTTCGGTGACCACGGTGTTCGTACCGTCGCTGGCCCCGATCTTCAGCTTCTTGATAGAGACCTTCTTGTCGCCCTCCAGGGCGTAGACGAAGGTGCCGTTGGTGCCGAACTGGATGGCCGCCGTCGGCGCCAGGACTACGCCTTTGAGAGTGTCGGCCAGCAGGTGGACGTTGACGAACTGGTTGGGGAACAGCGACTGGTCGCGGTTATCGTAGCGAGCCTTGAACTTCAAGGTGCCGGTGGTGACATCGATCTGGTTGTCCAGGCTTTGCAGCAGGCCACTGGCCTGGCGCTTCACGTCGCCCCGGTCCCAGGCTTCGACGGGCAGCTTCGCCCCGCTGCGATAACGGGCGAGCACGGTGTCGAGGTTGTTCTCCGGCAAGGTGAACACGACGCTGATGGGTTGAGTCTGGGTAATGACCGCCAGGGCCGTGGTGTCGTTGGCCGACACCAGATTGCCGATGTCCAGTTGGCGCAAGCCCACGCGGCCGGTAATCGGCGCGCGGATCCTGGTGAATTCCAGGTTGAGCTTGGCGTCGTTGACCGCCGCCTGGTTGGTCTTGACCGTGCCCTGGTACTGGCCCACCAACGCCGCGGCGGTGTCGAGGGTCTGCTTGGCAATACTGTCTTCGGCGTACAGGCCGCGATACCGCTCAAGGTCGACCTGGGCATTTTTCAGTTGGGCCTGGTTCTGCAACAGCGTGCCTTCGGCCTGGAGCAAAGCGTTCTGGTACGGGCGTGGATCGATCTCGGCCAGCAAGTCCCCAGCCTTGACCATTTGGCCCTCTTCGAAGGCGATCTTGACCAGTTCGCCACCCACGCGGCTACGCACGTTGATGGTGTTGAGGGCCGTGACCGTACCCAGCGCCTTGAAGTACAGCGGGAAATCCCCGGTCACCGCCGGCGCCACCCGCACCGGGACCGGCCCCGTCGCCCCACCGAACCCCGGGCGCATGCCACCCGAACGTCCCACGTGCCCCGTCGCGGCCTTGTCCCCCGCCCCCGGCTTCTGGGCCGAACCACTGGGCCAGAACTTCCAGGCCAGCGCCGCGACGACCAACAGGACGAACAGGCCGAGCAGCCAGCGACGGGAATTGCGGGAAACAGACGATTGCATGGAGTGATCAACCATTGGGCGCGTGGACTTCTTTTACGGGAGGCTGAACGATAAGCACTGGCGGGTATTTAGCAAAGCGCCTTTACCGGCAATTTACGTTGGGCTTACCTTTCGAATAGTCAGCTAAAGCCTTGAAGCACAAAAGAAAACGGCCTGGACAGGGCCAGACCGTTAACAATTGTAATAAATACCTTATTTCATTCCACTTATTTCAGAACAGCCAGGGCCGCATCGTAGTTCGGCTCTTCAGCGATTTCCTTGACCAGCTCGCTGTGCAGCACGGTGTCATTTTCGTCCAGCACCACCACGGCACGGGCGGTCAGGCCTTTCAGTGGGCCGTCGGCAATCGCCACGCCGTAGTCCTGGATGAACTCGGCACCGCGCAAGGTGGACAGGTTCTGGACGTTTTCCAGGCCTTCGGCACCGCAGAAGCGCGCCTGGGCAAATGGCAGGTCGGCGGAGATGCACAGCACCACGGTGTTGTTCAGTTCGTTGGCCTGAGCATTGAATTTGCGCACGGAGGTGGCGCAGGTCGGCGTGTCGACGCTTGGGAAAATGTTCAGCACTTTGCGCTTGCCGGCAAAGTCCTTCAGGGAAACGTCCGACAGATTGCCGGCGACCAGGGAAAAGGCTGGTGCCTTGGAACCGGCTTGTGGCAACTGACCGTTGACTTGGACCGGGTTGCCTTTGAGGGTGACTTGAGCCATGAACGGATTCCTTCTGACAGTTTGAAAATGGTGAGGCCGGAGTTAACCACGAAATGCTCGCGCGACCTATGGCCGGACATAAAAAGACGTGGCGTCGACACCCCGGCGACGGTGATGGCTATTTGGCCTTGAGCTGCAGAAACGACTGATGCAAATCTGCCGCCCAACCATCGATGACCCCTTTGACGTCATCGGGCTTCATGACCTGGGATTCGTTGGACAGTGGCTTGCCCGTGCCCTTGCGCACCACCTGGGCGACCACCGCGTTATTGCCTCCGTCGAGAAAAACCGCTTCGGTGCCCAAGGTGGTTTCCTGGTCGCGAATACCGCTGGCGGTGCTGACAGCGGCCGCCACCAGCGCAATCGGGACCACCTCATACGGTTTCAAGCCTTCGGTCTTGCTACTGACAGCCGTGATCGCCGCCCGTATCACCAATACACCCGGCCCAGGGACGGTCGCCAGGGGCAAGGACTTCCCCGCCTCCCGCATGAGGGCCTGATCGTAATACGCGGTGATGCCCGACAGCGTGGCCTGGGGGATCTTCACGGTCGGCTGCGGTTTGGGGTAAAGCTGCGTCGGCTCGATATAGAGGCTGGTGTATTTGTTCAGATCGATCTTCGGATCGACCCAACGCATCACCTCGGCCCCCGACGGCGACTTCTCTTCCTTGAGGCGGCTGTAATCCCCCAGGAACCCGGAATACTCATCCGGCTGGGTGACTTTGCTCGAACAACCCGCCAAGGCAAGCGAGGCTATGCAGATGCTGCCAATCATTGACGCGAACTTCATGCTGTCACTCCTGTAAGCCACACGAGGCGGGGCCGGAACTACAGGTATAGCCAATGGGCAGTTTTTTGCCTGCCCTGAAAAGAACAAGTGATTCAGCCGCGCTCGCGAGGTATCAGGCTCTGCAATTGTTGGGCGAGGAAGTTTGCATCGAAGGCAAACGTGTCGGGGTCCTTCAACCCATTGGTCCGGCGCCATTGCCATTGCGTCGATGGCGGCTGGCACACCAGGGAAATGCTGCCGTGACGGGTCGCGGCCAGGCCGATGATCGACAAAGAAACCAAGCCGCCCACACCCATCACATCCGGCACGAACTCCACCGGTTTACCGGTAATGGCCAAGGTCAGTTTTTCGGTCTTGAAAGCGGATGTTTCTACAGGAACGTTCGCCCCGTGGGCCACATACGTCTCACGGTTCAGTTCCAGCAGGCCGAGCGCCATGACCGGCGCCAGCCATTGCTCGATTTGCCCGTACAGCGCCTTGATCTGTTGCGTCCAAACCGCCGACTGGGCCTGGTGCAGTTGTTTCTTGTGCGCTTCGCTGTCGGCGTAGTGACGAAGCATCTCGCCCAATTGCTGTACATCGTCCATGGCCCGTTCCTCGGTTAGGGAGTACTGCGAAGCTGGATGATGACAGGTCCAAGACGTCGGCGTACGTAAAAGCCACTTTACCTGCGTGACTGATCCTTCAGCGCAGTCGCGCCATGGCGAGGGTGTCCACCCAACGTCCGTCACGCACGGCATAGTCGCGCATCAGGCCTTCGCTTTCGAAGCCGAACTTGCGGTACAACCCGATGGCCGCTTCATTGTCGGCGTACACCGTCAGCTCGACCCGGCGCAGGTTCATCCAGTTGTCGGCGACGTCCAGCGCGGCGGCCAGCAGCATCGACCCCACGCCTTTGCCCTGCCAGGCGACAGCCACCCCCATGCCGAGGCTGCCGCAATGGGCCCGACGCACCCGCGAAAACTGCTCCAGCCCCAGATTGCCGATGACGTCACCCGTGTGCAGGGCCACCAGTTTCAACAAGCGCTCGTCATCCGTCGCCAAGCGCTTGCGCCAGACTTCGGTGGACTGGAAAGGCATTTGCAGCACCTGGCGAGTCACCGCCGGGTCGTTGTAGAGCGCGGTGACACCGGCGATGTGGGCTTCAGTGAAGCGTGCGAGGGTAATCGAAGACTCGGACATGGGGCTCCTTCCTGGAGGCGTGACAAGGCCGACCACTATAAGCCGCGTCAGGTTATATCGGGAACCAGTGGGAGTTGCTGGTGGATGCTGAATCTGTGGACACCCAAGAACCCATGTGGGAGCGAGCTTGCTCGCGATGACGGCGGCACATTCAATATCAATGCAAGCTGAACCACCGCTATCGCGAGCAAGCTCAGCTCCCACAGGGAATTGTTGGTGGATGCTGAATCTGTGGACACCCAAGACCCCATGTGGGAGCCGAGCTTGCTCGCGATGACCGCGGCACATTCAATATCAATGCAAGCTGAACCACCGCTATCGCGAGCAAGCTCAGCTCCCACAGGGAATTGTTGCTGGATGCTGAATCTGTGGACACCCAAGAACCCATGTGGGAGCCGAGCTTGCTCGCGATGACCGCGGCACATTCAATATCAATGCAAGCTGAACCACCGCTATCGCGAGCAAGCTCAGCTCCCACAGGGAATTGTTGCTGGATGCTGAATCTGTGGGCGCCCAAGAACCCATGTGGGAGCCGAGCTTGCTCGCGATGACCGCGGCACATTCAATATCAATGCAAGCTGAACCACCGCTATCGCGAGCAAGCTCAGCTCCCACAGGGAATTGTTGCTGGATGCTGAATCTGTGGGCGCCCAAGAACCCATGTGGGAGCGAGCTTGCTCGCGATGACGGCGGCACATTCAATATCAATGCAAGCTGAACCACCGCTATCGCGAGCAAGCTCAGCTCCCACAGGGAATTGTTGCTGGATGCTGAATCTGTGGACACCCAAGAACCCATGTGGGAGCGAGCTTGCTCGCGATGACCGCGGCACATTCAATATCAATGCAAGCTGAACCACCGCTATCGCGAGCAAGCTCAGCTCCCACAGGGAATTGTTGCTGGATGCTGAATCTGTGGACACCCAAGACCCCATGTGGGAGCGAGCTTGCTCGCGATGACGGCGGCACATTCAATATCAATGCAAGCTGAACCACCGCTATCGCGAGCAAGCTCGCTCCCACAGAGGGACTACTTCCGGCTTCGGTCAGGCCTGGAACCAATCCCGCCGCTCATCCAGCGTGTGGTGGATCAGTTCACGCAGCATCTGCACCTCCGGCGAGCCTTCGGCCTGGGCATTGACGGCCATCCACACGTGCCGTTGCATCGACAGGCCAAACACTTGCGGCAACGCCACCAGGCCTCGGTCGAAGCGGCTCATGTACTGCGGCAACAGGCCGATGCAGGCGCTGCAGCGAATCATTTCCAGCATCAGTTCGTAGGATTGCACCTGCACCACGCCAGCCCGGCGTTGTTCTATCAAGGCGTTCCACGGTGCGAAGCCGTCCACGTGTCGGTCCGCCTGCCATTGCACCAGCATGTAATCGTTCAGGTCGTCCAGGCAGTCCGGGCGCGTGGCCGGACGTGAGTAGCGCTTGGCGATGTGCGGCACATAGTCCAGCCGCGCCAGTCGATCCGCGGGCAACGTGGCGAAACTCGGCCCCTGCCCCAACGTGTGGGCATCGCTCAACCACAGCACCAGGTCGGCGCTGACGGCTTGCAGCGCCAGGTCACTGTCCAGGGTGATGATCTGCAGTCGCACGCTGGCGTTGCGTCGCAGCAATGAAATCAGGTCACGGCCCAGGATGTCATGCAGTATCGACTCGGCCACGGCCAGGCGAATCAAGGGTTGATCGTTCAAGGGCGGCGCGCTTTCGTGGGCCAGGCTGATCAAGCGCGCCTGCAACTGCCGGCCCTCGCGACTGAGGGTCAAGGCGCTGCCCTGGAAGCTGAATAGCGAACGCTGCAGCCGCGCCTCCAATTGCGCCAACTGCTTGCGCAGCCAGGTCGCCTTGACGTTGAGGCTGCGGGCCGCTTGCATGAAACAGCCGCAACGGGCACTGACCAGGAAGCACTGCGCCACCTGCGGCTCGATACCACCGGCCATGGCCAGCCACGGGTCGGGGGCACGCAACGGTGTGCGGTATGCGGTGACAGCCTGGCGTCCTGCGGGCTCGATGAAGGTCATGGGTGACTCCCTGTCGGTTGTACGAATACGTGGAGCTGTGTAGAAACTGTGTAGGAGCATGTAGGAGCTGTCGAGTGCAACGAGGCTGCGATCTTTCCCCAGACACTTGAGTCTCAAACGAAAGATCAAAAGATCGCAGGCTTCGCCAGCTCCTACAGAGCCCAGCGGGAGCAAGCTCCCTCGCCACGGGTCTGATGTGGACCTGCCTAAAGCCCCTCCTCCAACACCTTGCTCAACTGCGCGCCATCGATGCTCAACGTCGCCGTGTCGAGCATGCCGTCCAGGTACGCCTTGGCGATCTGTTCCTGGCGCTGGGCACGCAGGGCCTGGGTCAGGCGCTCGCGGACTTCATCCAGGGTCGCCTCTCGGGCCGGTTGTTGCTCGGTGAGCTTGATGACATGGAACCCTGCCGGGCTCTGCACCGGGTCCGATACCGCGCCGACCTTCAAGCGTGCCACCGCCTCGCGCACCGGCGGCACCAATTGCTGCAACGACTGGTAACCACTGTCACCGCCGCGCTCGGCACTGGCGCGGTCCTGGGAAAAACGACTGGCCAGGACGCCGAACTCAGCGGGTGAGGCCTGGGCTTTCTTGCTCAACTCCAGCGCTTGCCGGCGCACCGCCTCCACGGTTTGCGGTTCAGTGGCTGCCAGGAAAATCTGGCTGACGCGGTACAACGCCGGTGCGGTCCAGTTGGCTTTCCCGGCGTCGTAAGCCTGCTTCAACTCGTCTTCACTGGGATACCCGGCCGGCACCTGGCTCACCGACTGCAAGTAATCGCGAAACACAATCTGCTCAGCCGCCGCTCGTGTCTGCCGCTCCACCTCGGGCCGCTGACGCCAACCCTGGGCATCGGCCTGCTCCAACACGGCTTTTTCCGCCAGGCGGGCACGGATCCAGCCCTCCAGCGCAGCCCGATTACCCCGCATTTGCTGACGAACCTCGGGGGCCAGTGCGGCCAGCAAGGTCTTGAGTTCTTCGGGGCTGACCTGCTGGTTGCCCAGTCGGGCCAAACTCGGCGAGTCGGCCGAAACAACGCTGGCGGTCTGCACCGCGGCGACCGGATCGCTGCCCGGCCGCAGGCCCAGCACCAGCGCCACGGCGATCAGGCCCAGCGCCGCGGCGCTGATGACGAAGGTCGGCTTTTTCACGATGCGACGGCCTCCTCCAAGGGCGCCTCGACGGGCTCGGCCGGGGTTTGCGCCCGCGCCGCGTTCTGGCTGTACTCACGCAGGTAGACAATGAATTCCTGCAACAGGCGGTCCCACAGTTCCAGGTGACTGCGCAGATGATTGGCACTCACGCCCGCGGCAACCACGACGTCCATTTCCATCACAAGGAATTCGCCTTGCAGCGACAACCGGGCAAAACGTCGCGAGGCGTTCCACAGTTCTGCCAACCCGGCCGGCAATTGGCCCTGCACCCGCAAGGCACAGCTGAAGGTGAAGTCCAGGTACTCGCCTGCAGTCGCCGCCGGATTGCCGAAACGCACGGCAAAGCCGATGCCCTGGCTGGCACTGAGCAGCTGCACAATGCCGTTCTGCTCGGTTTCGTTGACCCGATAACCCGCGGCCTGCAACAACTCGGTCAGGGATTTTGCATCGACGTTTTCAATCATTGAGGTCATGTTCGATTCCTCCTTGTTCTGTTCAGTGAGTGATCGAGGCCTGGGGCGCATCGAAACGGTTCTTGTAGAGATCATCGCCAAACCCTTGGGCCAGCTCTTCGAAACGCACCCGGGCCTTGGCCGCGAACGGCTGGCGGATCTTCACGATGTCGGTCACATCAATGGTTTCGTAGGCATGCAGCAGCGTCTTGGCGACTTCGTACATCTGCTGATTCTTGACCGAACATTGCTGCACTTGTGTGTCACGCTCGGTCAATTGCGCCTCCAGGCGCGCGCGCTCGGCCTCTTTGCCGCGAGCCAGCACCAGCAGCTCGTCGTAGGCTTTCTTGAACTTGCCCATTTGCTCGTTGCTGGCCGCTACCTGGGCCTGGGCCTGGCTTTGCAGGTTTTGCTGATGCCCGGCCAGTTGCTCATTCAGGGCCTGGGCCTTGCTCAATTGCGCGGTCAATTGCTTGATCTGCGCCTGGGCCTCCTTGGCCTGGGTCTCCGCGGCCTGCCGGGCGGCACTGGCCTGGGCCTGTTCGCTTTGCAGGGTTTGCAACTGGGCGGTGGTGCTGCGCAGTTGCGCCCGCAGGCGTTCTTCCAGGCCTTCGCCGTGGGCGCCGCCGCTCAGAAGCAGGCCCAGCACCAGTAACGCGGCCGGACATTGGTAGATGGCACGCCTTTTCATGAGGCCTCCCTGCGCTTAGAAGCGCGTGTTGATTTCAAGCTGCAAGACATCGATGTCGTACGGCGCGCCGTACACCGCTTCGGAACTCAACCAGCGACCGGTGGCGAAGACGTTGCTCGCCAGGCCATAGTTGCCGCCCAGGAAATAACCCTTGGCATTGGTGCCACCCAGATGGAATGACGAATCGTTGAAGCCGTCCGGCAAGGCGTCCGGCTGGATGTACTTGTAGCCGGCGAACAGGTTCCAGTCGCCCTCGCGCTTGAGCTCCAGGGAGTTGCCAAGGGTGAACTGGAGCATCCAGGCGTTGGCGCCGCTTTCCACCTCGCCATCGCTGTCCAGGTTGTTGGCGAACTGCCCCGCGGAGCGCTTGCGCATCTCGCCTTCGTCGTAGCCCAGGTTGTGAACGTAATGGGCCTGGCTGCGCAGTTTCAGGTCTTCGGGCAGATCGGTGTCCCACGCGAAGTTCAGGTCCAGCAGGTTGAACTCCGAGGCCAGGCCGACATATTGCGGCTGTGGCGTGGTCGACGGGTTGAGGGGGTTGGGCGTGATGTCGCGCAGCAGGAACACGGTGTTGCCTTTCTGCATGAACGCTACCCGCGAACCGTCGCTGTCACAGCCTGGATCACCGGCCCAGGGCTGGCACGGCGAAGAACGCTGGCCTTCGATGTCGTCGAAGCGGTAATAGGCCAACGCGCCCTTGATCCGGTTGCTGTCGTTGATGGCCCAGTTGGCCCCCACTTGCGCACCGTACAGCCACTTGTTGTCGCTCTCTTCCTTGTCGCTGCCATTGCTGGTGCTGGTGTCGTTGGTGTACTCCACCGGGAACGCGCCGACGGTACCGAACACGCCCCAGTCCTGATTGAGCTTGTGGTTGAAATTCGCCGCCACGCCATCGAAGTTCAGGTCGCCGGAATACAACAGGTCGGTGGAGAAGAACGGGTTGGCGAAACGCCCGCCGGTCAGGGTCAATTCGTCCGAGGGTTTCCAGGTCAGATAGCCCTGGTCGAGCCAGATGTCTTTTTTGCCAAAGCCGCCACCGAGGGTCTGGGTGGTGGACACCGGGTTGTTGTCCGAGCCGGTGCCGATGCGGATGCCCGCCGTCCATTGCGGGGCAATCACGGCCTTCATGCCCAGGCGGGCACGCAGGCGGAACAGGTTTTCCCGGTCTTCGCGGGTATTGAGCAATGGCGGCAGGCTCGAACTGCTGTTGGGGTTGACGTCGTAAGGCCCCTTGTCATTGAGCCGGGCGAAATCGACGATTTCGTTGCTGTTGGTGCCAGAGTAATAGCGCGACTCGTCCCGCAGGCGAATGTCGCCATCGAAACTGATGCGCGAGACCCAATCCGGGAAGGTGTTGGGCTGGGCCCAGTTTTCCTGCTTGGCGGTGGCCATGACTTCGGCCTTGACCTGGTCGCGGATCTGCTCACGCACGATATTCGGCACGTATTGCACCCGCACGTCCCCCGGCGCACCGGCCGGCGTGGCGGCGACTGCCGTGGCGGCTTGACGGGCCTGCACGGCTTCCCGTTCGGCCTGGGCGATCAAGCCATCGGCCTGGTCCTGTTTCAACACGCCCTGCTGCACCAGCAGGCGGATCAGATTGATCGTGGCGTTTTCCGAAGGCGCCGGGGCGGCCGCCGCGTGGCCGGCCAGGCTCAGGACCACCAGGCCGATCGCCCACGACAATCGATTCACATTGGAAATCATCTGCACACAACTCCTGTTGGCAAACTTTCAAATAGTCGGTTAACCCGGCCGTCGTCCCTGCAAGGACAGGCGCACGGGCAAAGTCAGGGAGGCCGGTGGCCGTTCACTCAAATGGGGCGCGGTACGCAGGGCGGAAATCACTTGCTCGTCCACCTGCGGGTTGCCGCTGGACTTGACCAGCTCGACCCGGGTGATCTCCCCCACCGCGCTGAGCCAGACATCGGCCTGCAGCGAGAACGCCAGGCTGCGCAAGTCGGGGTTTTCCCGCAGCAAACGCTGGAAGGTGAACGCCAGGAACTGGCTGTAAGTGCCATTGCCCAGGCGCCCGCCCCCTGCCCCGGCCATGCCGCCGCCCTTGCCGGCACCGATGTTGAATGCGTCGTTGCCGGACTGGGCATCGCCGTCCATTTGCATCGGGTTCGCCAGGTCATCCACCGGCGACGGCGGCGCTTCTTCTTCGGGCTTGACCTCTTCGGGTTCCGGGGTCGGCTCTGGCTCGACCACTTTCTCCTCGACCTGGGGTTCCGGCTCCTTGGGCTTCTCTGGCGGTGGTGGGGGCGGAGGCGGCAGCGGGATGATGGTCGGCACCTTCGGGGCTTCGCGGCGCACGCCACTCATGTCATTGGCCCACTGCCACAGCAGCCAGGCCGCGACGGCGCCCAGCAGCAGGCCGGCGGCCCACTTGAGCAGGCGCAGCGGCGAAGTCTTCACCGGGGGCGGATCGATGGGAAGTCTGGCGGTCATGATCAGCCCTGGCTCGGTTTGCCGGTCACGAGACCGACCTGGGACAGTTCCAGGCGCCGCAACAGATCCAGCACTTCAATGACTTTCTGGTACTGCACCGTCGCATCGCCGCGCACGATCACCGGGAAGTCCGGGCTCTGCGCCTTTTCGATGCGCAGGCGCTCTTCCAGCTCGGCCAGGGTCACCGGATAGGCATCGAGGAACACCTGCCCGCCATCGTTCACCGAAATCGCCTTGGTCTTGGCCTCGGACAACGACACCGAGGCACTGGCCTTGGGCAGGTTGATCTGGATACCTGACACCTGGGCCGTGGCCGTGAGGATGAACATCACCAGCACCACCATGAGCACATCCACCAGCGGCGTGATGTTGATGCTGTCGACCGCTGCATCATCGTCGTCATCGTGTGAAGCGTTTACGCTAGCCATGGCGATTCCCTCAGGCCGGTACGGACGATTGGACGTGATGACCGCGACGAGGGGCCGCTTCACCGGACTGGCCTTCGCCGTGCATCTCCGCCAGGCGCGTGATGAACTCGTCGACAAAGACCCGCATGTCGGCGCTGACTTCCTTGTTACGGGTGATCAGGCGGTTGTAGCCAAACAACGCCGGGATCGCGACGAACAGGCCCATGGCAGTGGCGAGCAATGCCGCGGCCATGCCCGGGGCGATAGCGTTGATGTTCACGTCGCCGGCCATGGCCGTGCCGAGGAACACCACCATGATCCCCAGCACAGTGCCGAGCAGGCCGATGTACGGCCCGCCGGCGATGGCGTTGGACAGGGTCGAGAGCTTCGAACTCAGCGCTTGGTTCTCGCGGGTGCGCACGCCGTCCATCGAGCAACGGATCGCTTCGATGGTGGCCGCCGACACCGACGAGGTGTCAGCACCCTGTTCACGGCGGGTGCGGATTTCCTTGACGGCCACCAAGTACAAGCACCACAGCGATGAATGTTGCAGGCGCTGGGCGAGGTCCTGGTCGTCGGCGAACATTTCCAGGCGCGTGCCGATCTTGGCGAACTGCTCGCGGAAAACTTCGTTGGCGGCACTGAGGCGACTGACCATGCGGTTCTTGCGGATCATGATGATCCACGACTGGAACATCATCAGCACCAGCACCCCGATGATCACCCAAGCGTCGAGCGGCACGGCGTTGAGCAGGAATCCCAGGCTGCCGAAACCGAAGCCGGATTGTTCTTCATCGACGCCGTAGGCCACCAGTTTCGATTCGGCGCCCTGGGCATTGGCGTCGGCCAACAGCAACGGCGCCGGGCGAGCCACCTTGGACAGGCGCGCTTCGTCCATGGCGCCGCTGAAAGGCGCGAAGGCTCCGGCGGAGACATCGGCACCCAGGGCGATCGGCGAATTGAACGCCGGCATCGCCACCGCCAGGCTCGCGGTCTCACGCCCGTTGACGTACAGCACGACCCGGTCGCCCGAGGCGGTCAACGCCAGGTGCTGCCACTGACCGGGGTTCAGCGGCTGGGTCGAGACCGCGCGCTGGTCATTGATCGCCACGAACGGCACCCCCTGGTTGACCCCGACCAACAGGCTGGTGGCGGCTTCGCGACGGGCCAGGATCACCTGTTCACCACTGGCCTGGTCCTGGCGCAGCCAGGTGCTGAAGGTGAACGCCGCACCGGCACTGTGTTGCAACGACGGACTGGCCGGCAACAACAACGGCTGGCCGTTGAACTGCAAGGCCCGCCCGATCACGCCGTCGATACTCACGCCGGTCGCGCCCTGGGCATTGTTGCCGTAGGCCGTGGTATCCCGGGGCGGTACGCCGGTGGCGCCGTCGAAGTGGTACAGCGCGGTGTAGTCCGGGTCGAAAGTCAACTGGCCGCTGCTCGTGGCCGGCGCCTTCTGGTTGCCGTAATACATCCACACGTCCTGGCGTTGACCGCCCTCCACGCTCGGCACGTCGACCCAGATCAGCGCCATGCCCATCAGCGGGTCGAAGCTTTCGATCTGGTGATTGAGCACGGTCTTGTCGTCGGCACTGACGAAACGCAAGTCCGAGCCGTCGTCCTTGACCCCGTCGAAGGTGAAGTTGCCGGTGTGCAAGCGCACCAGCAACGCGGTGCGGCCCAAGGCCTGGGCGATGGCGGCGCCCTGGGGGGTGGTGTCCACCGAAATCTGTTTGCGATAGTGCCAGTCGTCCTGCCACCAGGCGTTGGCGGTCGCCGGAAGCACCAGCCCCAGGCAGATCAACAGGGATAACAATAAGCGTTGCATGGACATGACTCCTGGGTTCAAAACGTCGCTTGCAGGTTGAAGTGCAGGCGCGATTCCTGTTTCGAGGTGTTCGGCCCTTCGAGCAGCGGATAGCCCCAATCGAGGCTGCCGGACAGCCATTTGCTCAGGCTCGCGCGGGTGCCGAGGCCGACGCTGGCGAGGCTGTAGTCGGCTTCCTGGTCGGGCAGTTCGTCACGCAAATACAACTGCGCGCCTTCGGCGAAGGCATAGAAACGCCACTCCTGGACATAACTGCCGAGGAACTTGGCCAGGGACGGGGTACGCAGCTCCTGGGACAGCAGGTAGCCGTCGTCGCCGGTGCGCTCGGCGGCCAGGTAACCGCGCACCGAGGTGGCGCCACCGGCGGAGAATTGCTCGTTGGAAACCAGCGGACCGGAGGCCAGTTGGAAGGCGGCCTTGGAGGCGGTCTGCCAGTCGTTGCCGAAGGTGAAGGTGTAATTGCCGTCGCCCTTGAGCACCGCGAAGCTGGGACTGGCGCGATAGCGCTTGTAGTCGAACGCTTCGTCGGAGCTGCCATAGCCCAGCAGGCTCCGGGTACCCGCCACCAGGCTCAGGCCGAGGCCCAACTGGCTGTTTTCGGTGTAGCGAAAGCCGTTATAGGCGAAGGTGAACGGCGCGTACTTGAGTGGCGCCTTGTCGCTGGCACCGCCCAGGTTCAGCTCTTCCTCGAAGTCCTTGAAATCCACCCCGACCGAAAAGCTGTTGGCCCATGCCCCCGTGGACGGCAGGCTGTAGATCGCCGACACCCCGTAGGAATGCCCTTTGCCCAACACGTTACTGCCGCCGACGGTCGCCACGTTGCTGTCGGATTGGTACCCCGAGAACTGCACACTCCAGCGTTCGCTCAGCGGCGCGGTGTAGGAACCCGACCAGACCTTGGCGTTTTCGGTGTCCTGGGGCGCGGTGAAGAAAGTCAGCGAAACGCTGTGGCCCAGTTGCCAGAGGTTGTTGTAGCCCAGGCTGGCGACCGTGCGCAGCTTTTCGGTGTCGGCACTGTAGTCGTTGTTCAGCCCCAGGCTGGCCTGCCAGGGGTCCTGGTCTTCGACTTGCAAATCCACGTCCATGGTCCCGGGGCGCTGGCCTTCGCGCACCAGCGGCATGACCTGGCGTCCCGGGGTCTTGTTCAACTGCGCCAGCTCTGCCTGGACCCGGGCGAAATCGGGCACCTCGCCTTCCTTCAGCGCCGGCACGTCGTCACGGATTTCAACGGGCGAATAGTGCTTGGCCCCTACCACGCGCACCCGACCGATCTTGGTTTCGCTGACCTGCAGGTAGACGATGCCGTCTTCGACTTTCTGCTCTGGCAGCTCGACGAATACCGATTGATAACCGCGGGCCTGATAGACTTTTTGCAAGGCTTCCCGGGCGCCTTCGATGTCGCTCAAGGCCTTTTGCGGCCCCAGGAACGGGTACACCGCTTCCTCGATGGCCCGGGCATCGAGCACGGTGTTGCCGCGCACGAAATACTCGTTCACATCCACCAGGCGCGTCGGCGCCGCGTCGGCCTCCTGCCCGCCTTCGGCGGCAAAGGCCGACGGCCCCCCGACCGCCAGCAGCAGCCAGCCCCACAGCGCCGGCCGCGATTTGAAGAAATGCTCCACACCACCCCCTGAATTCAAAGTACGGCTCAATTGCTTATGGTCGATGTCGTGGCGTGCCGGGCCAGCCAGGTGTGCAGAAGCGCGAAGTTCAAGGAGAACTCCGGCATTTGCAGCAAGGCGCCACAGAACACTTCACCGATGATTTTCTCGATGAGCCGCACCGCCCGCGCATCGCCCAGCAGCGTGGCGAGGTCTTTGCTCAGGACGTTGAAGCTCCAGACCTTCTGGTTCAGGTCCAGGCCGACGAACCAGCGGAACAGCAGGTTGTAATTGAGTTGTTCGTAGAGTTGCTGCTCGCTGGGCACCGAATAGAGCAGTTGCAGCAGGAGGATGTGCATGGCGGTTTGCGGTGCGATCAGCATCTGGGCACTGGCGTTGAGGCCCTGCAGCACATCGCGATGGTCATCCAGCAGATCGTCGATCTGCGGACGCAGCAAGACCAGTGAATGGCCTTGCGGAATGTAGCTGGACACCTCCTTGAGCGCGCCCTGCCAGTCATCCTGGGAAACGATCCAGACCCACGGCGCGCCGTAGCGATACACCGAAACCGGCTGCTTGCGCGCCGCCTCGACGATCTTCGACAACCGTTGGTCAAGCTCCTGCATGCCCACTTTCGAATAACGTTCCATAGTCCCCATCGCCTCACTCCCGGCTTCGCGCCCCGGCTCCAAACGACCTGAAAGGTCCCCTCGAACACGTCACACAGGCATGACGGGAATGGCGATGTGCTACCGAACTTTTGTCATGAAAGCTTCATTTTGGAGGGTAAGGAGGGCGTACGCTTTTTGTGGGAGCGAGCTTGCTCGCGATAGCAGTGGATCAGTTGGCGGTGATGCCAGCTGGGCAGCCGTCATCGCGAGCAAGCTCGCTCCCACAAGGGTTCTCGGGTGGAGACAGGGTTTGCGTCCACCCCCATTTCAGTGTGGGAGCCGAGCTTGCTCGCGATGGCGGTGGGTCTGTTGGCGATGATGTCGGCTGGGCAGCCGTCATCGCGAGCAAGCTCGCTCCCACAGGGGTTCTCGGGTGGAGACAGGGTTTGTGTCCACCCCCATTTCAGTGTGGGAGCCGAGCTTGCTCGCGATGGCGGTGGGTCTGTTGGCGATGATGTCGGCTGGGCAGCCGTCATCGCGAGCAAGCTCGGCTCCCACAGGGGTGCTCGGGTGGAGACAGGGTTTGCGTCCACTACCCATTCCAGTGTGGGAGCGAGCTTGCTCGCGATGGCGGTGGGTCTGTTGGCGGTGATGTCGGCTGGGCAGCCGTCATCGCGAGCAAGCTCGGCTCCCACAGAGGTGCTCGGGTGGAGACAGGGTTTGCGTCCACCACTCATTCCAGTGTGGGAGCTCGGGTGTTGGCGAGAAAGCCTGTGCCTTTACTGGTGCTGCACCTGCACCATCGAGCTCACCTGCACCCGCGCCTGCATCTGTTCCGCCCCGCCACCCCGGCGCATGCCGCGTACCGGGCAGGCGTCGAGGTAGTCCAGGCCGATCGCCAGTTTCAGGTGGCGATCGGGAAGGGTCAGGCGGTTGGTCACGTCGAAGCTGTACCAGCCATCGTCCAGCCAGGCTTCGGCCCAGGCGTGGCTTGCCAGGTGGCTTTCATCTTCGGTGCACAGATAGCCGGAAACATAGCGCGCTGGAATACCCAGGCTGCGCGCGCAGGCCAGGAAGGCGTGGGTATGGTCCTGGCAAACCCCCGTTCCACCGGCAAACGCCTCGGCGGCGGTGCTGTTGACCGCGGTCGTGCCGGGGCTGTAGGGCATCCGCGCCGCCAGGCCGTTCATCAGGTCGGTCAAGGCCGACCGATCGCGTCGGCCGGCACATTGTTCGACCGCGAAGGCGCTGAGGTTCTCATCCGCCTGGGTGAGGCGGCTGGTGCGCAGAAACGGCAGCGGTGACTGAGTGTCCGGTTCCATCGCGATGGACTGATGGATTTCCACCTCGCCATACGCCGTCAGCACCAAGGCACCGTGGGGCTCGTCCATGGTCATCACGTGGAGGATGTTGCCATAGGGGTCAATCTGGCTGCGCACCAGTCTCGGCAGTTCCAGATGCCATTGCAAGATGCGCTGGCGCTGGGTGTCCCGGGGCGTCAGGCGCAGGAACTGGATGCTGGTGCAGACTTCATCGGCGTAGCTGTAAGTCGTGTCGTGGCGTATGGACAGTTTCATACGACCTCCAGGTAAGACTCATGGACGGTCTGGCCCAAGTGGCGGATCTGACCAATCAGGTCGGTCAACCATTGGTGCAAGCCCGACGCCAGGATTTCGTCGATTCCGGAATAGCGCAGGCGCGCATTCAGCTCGGCGGCCAGGCGTTGTGCCGGCCGGCCGTTGTTGCCCGGCAAACTGGCGAGGATATGGTCCAGTTCCTCGATACACGCATGCAGCGAGCGTGGGACGTCGGCCCGCAACAGCAACATCTCGGACACTTGCTCGGCATTGGGCGCGTTGCGGTAGATCTCGTTGAACGCCTCGAACGAAGACAACGCGCGCAACAAGGCACTCCACTGGTAATAGCCACGGGCCGAGTTGTCGCTGACCTCCTCCGATTCCTCGCCGAACATTTCATAGCGAGCATCCAGCAGGCGCAGGGTGTTGTCGGCCCGTTCGATAAAGGTCCCCAGGCGGATAAAACAGTAGGCATCGTTGCGCATGATGGTGCCCGATGTCGCGCCGCGGAACAGGTGCGAACGCTCCTTGACCCATTCACAGAAATGGCTGATGCCGTAGCGCCCCAGGCCATTGCTGGCGATGTTGCGCATTTCCAGCCAGGTGGCGTTGATGTTTTCCCACATGTCGGCGGTGATGCGCCCGCGCACGGCATGGGCATTGGTCCGCGCGGCTCGCAGGCAGCTATAGATACTGCCGGGGTTGGTTTCGTCCAAGGCGAAGAAATGCAGCATGCGCTCGGTGTTGAGCGCGTCATAACGGGCGTTGTAGTCGTCCAGCGTACCGGCCGCCAGCAGCGACATCGCCAGCTCGGCATGGCCATCGCTGCGTCCGGCCTGGGGCATCAGCGACAGCGAATAGCTGACTTCGAGCATGCGCGCCAGGTTCTCGGCGCGCTCCAGGTAGCGGGACATCCAATAGAGGTCCGAAGCAGTTCTTGAAAGCATGTCTTAGTCCTCCACTACCCAAGTGTCTTTGGTGCCGCCGCCCTGGGACGAGTTCACCACCAGCGAGCCTTCGCGCAGCGCCACGCGGGTCAGCCCGCCGGGTACCAGGCGGGTTTCCTTGCCCGACAGCACGAACGGACGCAGGTCGATATGGCGCGGCGCGATGCCGCTCTCGACAAAGGTCGGGCACGTGGACAGGCTCAAGGTCGGCTGGGCGATATAGGCTTCGGGACGGGCCTTGAGGCGCGCGCGGAAATCTTCGATCTCCGCCGCGCTGGCGGCCGGCCCGACCAACATGCCGTAGCCGCCGGAGCCCTGGGTTTCCTTGACCACCAGATCCGGCAGGTTGGCCAGCACATGGGACAGGTCCTGGGGCTTGCGGCACTGCCAGGTGGGCACGTTCTTCAGGATCGGTTCTTCGGTGAGGTAGAAGCGGATCATCTCGTCGACATAAGGGTAGATCGACTTGTCATCGGCCACGCCTGTGCCGACTGCGTTCGCCAGCACCACGTTGCCCGCACGGTAAACAGCGATCAGCCCGGGCACGCCCAGCATCGAATCGGGGTTGAACGACAGCGGGTCGAGGTAGGCGTCGTCAAGGCGACGGTAAATCACGTCCACCTGCCGAGGCCCGGCGGTGGTGCGCATATACACGTGGTCGTCCCGCACGAACAGATCGGCCCCCTCCACCAGCTCCACGCCCATTTCACGGGCCAGGAAGGCGTGTTCGAAATAGGCACTGTTGAAGCGTCCCGGCGTCAGCACCACGGCGGTGGGGTTTTCCAGGGGGCTTGAGCTCTTGAGGGTGTCGAGAAGCAGGTTCGGGTAATGATCGATGGGGGCCACGCGCTGGGCGGCGAAGAGCTCGGGGAACAGGCGCATCATCATCTTGCGGTCTTCGAGCATGTAGCTCACGCCGCTGGGCGTGCGCAGGTTGTCTTCCAGCACGTAATAGCTGCCGTCACCGTCGCGAACCAGGTCGACACCGGCGATATGGGCGTAGATGCCCCGGTGCAGGTTCAGGCCCTGCATCGCGATCTGGTAGCCCTCGTTGGCGAGCACCTGCTCGGGCGGGATGATCCCTTCCTTGAGGATGTGCTGCCCATGGTAGATGTCGGCCAGGAACATGTTCAGGGCCTGGACCCGCTGGATGCAGCCACGCTCGACCATCTGCCATTCACTGGCCTTGATGCTGCGGGGAATGATATCGAAGGGGATCAGGCGCTCGGTGCCCTGCTCGTCCCCGTAGAGGGTGAAGGTGATGCCAGCCCGATGGAACAGCAGGTCGGCTTCGCGGCGGCGTTGCTCCAGCAGTTCAAGCGGGGTGTCCGCCAGCCAGCGCGAGAAGGCTTGGTAATGCGGGCGGCAGTCACCCTTTGCGTCATACATTTCATTAAAAAAAGCGTGGGGCATAGCCAACTCCCAGCCGCGTTCTACACGGCATTTCTTATCACTTCGTCATTCCGACGGTTCGGCCTTGCCTTGCTTTAAACCCTGCTTGATTGCGTACGGTCCTGGAATTGCCCTCTGTTGCTCTTGATGGATGGCGTGTCCTGGCCTGAAAGGCCGGGTTTTCAATACTTAGCAAAGGGTGTGCCTAAGCGTGACGGTGTCACGTACTGGATAGAAGAAGTATTGCAAAACCGCAAAAAGGCGAAATTATTTTTCGATCTAGCGACATTAACGACCATAAATGCGGGCGCCCTTTCTCTCGAACGGGGCTTGAAAGGCTCTTGAGGGGGTGGAAGGAGACAGCCGTGCCCCACAAGAGGGAAGTTTTTACTCATTCATCCACGGCTAACCCTTCACGCGCCGCACTCAACCCCAAGCAGTGAAAACCTGAACGCACTGCAACGTTGCAGGAAAATGCACGGATTCATACCGTCGCCCCAGCTTGAAGCAGCACGGCCGTTCACCTCAAGTCAATGCGCCCTCGACACTGGCGACGATCATCTCCAGGTCTGTGGGCAGGTAACCTCGCTTGACCACCAGGTTTTCCTCTCGGCCTCGCGCCCTCCAAGTAGGCAGTTCAGCCACCGGGATGCGCTGGTAGAGAAGATTGGTATTGGTCGCCCCGGTCCATTTGGTCGTTCGCGCGATCTGTTCATTGCCGGCGTTTTCGATGAATCGAGTGCGCATGCCCAGCAAAGCCGCGGCATCCATCGCACCGCTGCGCATGCCCAGGTGCACCAGTTTGCAATTCCATTCGGCACTTTTCATGCGCAGGAAAATGGCATATTCGGCAGCACGGTTCGGCCCGATTATTTTCTGGTTGGGGTTGCCGTTGTCCAACTTCCAATACTCCCCCCAGACCTGAAGTTTGGCTCGGGACACGGGACCGTCAGCTTGGTCGAGTTGCCCCAGGTGGGTCGTCAGCTTCTCGTTGAGGTCCCGGTTGGTCCTCGGGCGTCCGACCACGATGACGTTACAACCTTTTTTCAACAGCCGGTGACACACCTGCCCCAACCCCGTCCAACTGTCGTCCAACTCGGGATGGGCGCCGCCGTCCTTGCCGCTGAAGCGGGTCCAGACAATGACGTAGCTCTGGCCCTTGACCACCCCTTTGAGCGCCAGGAACTTGTCGAGGCGATACGCCCAGTAGCGATTGGTATTGGGATCGACATTGTCCCACTTGGCGATGCTGCCCTTGCCGTCGCCACTGAGCACCGACGCTGCGACATCGGTGGTGGCGCCGCCCACGGGGCACAGTTTTGCGCCGTTGGCGACGCCGGCCAGGAATCCCAGTACCGCGTCGGTGAAGGGTGGCAGCGCACTTTTATTGATCCTGGCGTCGACCACCAGGCGACACGTCTCGCAGGCAGCCTTGGCATCGGTGACCAACACCGGCAACAACCGAGCGGCCTTTACCCCACAGGAAGTGCCATAGAACTTGACCAGCCGCTTGGCCGCCGCCTCGTCAGCGGCCGCGTAGAGCAAGATCAGTCGTGAGCTGAGGTCATGGCGCAATGCGGCGCCGACAGCGAACTGATCACCCGACATGTACGCGCCCTGGTAGTAATAAGTGCACTTCTGGCCGACGAATTGCGCCGGTGTGTTTTTCCGCGCATCGGTGAACAGCGAGCCACCTGTGGCATTCGCCTCGTCCAGCATGTCCTGGTACTTGCGTTTGTCCTGGTCCCGCAAATAAAGCGCCAGGGCATCCAGACACTGGTTGATGCTTTGATTGGCCTCGACCAATGGAGGGGGCCCCACCCGCCACTTGAGGGGAAAGGCTTGAGTGGGCTGCGACAGCGCCTGCACGGCCGCCTCGGTCGTCGGAAAGCAAACCTCCAGATCGCTCCCCAGGAAGCGCTTGATAAGGGCTTCGTGGGGTTTGAGCATCACGTAAGTTTGGCCCATCAACGACCAGGCTGAGATTGAGTTATCGGCGACTTTGAAGGGCATCCTTCCTCCCCCGGGACACGTTGCAGGGTTATCCGAAAACAAACGGGTGTCCGCGCACCAAGCGTAGACCAATTCCCCTTGGGGTCGCGGGCAAGCTGCCTTCGGTCGCCTCCCGAGCACAAACTCGCCGTGGGGATTTGCGCCATCAGTATTATGGTATACCATCATACGCACAGACACTCTTACCCTCACAACGGAGCAGCTCATGAGTTTCGAAATTCGTAAGATCGTCAGCTATGTCGAAGAAACCTTTATCGAAGGCGGCAAGGCTGCGGACAAGCCTGTGACCATGGTCGGGCTGGCGGTCGTGATGAAAAATCCCTGGCTGGGTCGCGGTTTCGTCGAAGACCTGAAACCGGAAATCCGCGCCAACTGTTCCGACCTCGGCGCACTGATGGTCGAGCGCCTGGTGGGTATCATCGGCGGCGCCGAGAAGATCCAAGCCTACGGCAAGGCCGCGGTGGTCGGTGCCGATGGCGAAATCGAGCATGCCTCCGCCGTGATCCACACCCTGCGCTTTGGCAACCATTACCGTGAAGCGGTCAAGGCCAAGAGCTACCTGAGCTTCACCAACAAGCGCGGCGGCCCTGGCACTTCGATTCAGATCCCGATGATGCACAAGGACGACGAAGGCCTGCGTTCGCACTACATCACCCTGGAAATGCAGATTGAAGACGCCCCACGCACCGCCGAAATCGTCGTGGTGCTGGGCTGCGCCGATGGCGGCCGCCTGCACCCGCGCATCGGCAACCGCTACATCGACCTGGAAGAGCTGGCCGCCGAGAATGCGCAGTGATCCAGCCTGGGCAACCACAATAAAAAGGCATGCAGGAGCGCTCCATGATTCGGCTCACCGCTGAACTCACCCCGGCCGGCACCAGCTACCTGGCAACCGGCCAAGGCCAACCCGTGGTCTTGATCCATGGCGTGGGCCTGAACAAAGAAATGTGGGGTGGCCAGGTCGTTGGCCTGGCCACGCAATACCGGGTGATTGCCTACGACATGCTCGGCCATGGCGCCAGCCCCCGTCCGCAAAGCGGTACCGCGCTGCTGGGCTACGCCGACCAGTTGCTGGAGCTGCTCGACCATTTGCAACTGCCCCAGGCAACGGTGATCGGCTTTTCCATGGGTGGCCTGGTGGCCCGTGCGTTTGCCTTGCATTACCCGCAGCGCCTGCAAGGCCTGGTAGTGCTCAACAGCGTGTTCAACCGCAGCGCCGAACAGCGCGCCGGGGTCATCGCCCGCACCGCCCAGGCCGCCGAGCATGGGCCGGACGCCAATGCCGAGGCGGCGTTGTCACGCTGGTTCAGCCGTGAATACCAGGCCGCCAACCCGGCACAGATTGCCGCGTTGCGCCAGACCCTGGCGCAGAATGATCCCCAGGGCTACCTGACCACCTATGAATTGTTCGCCACCCAGGACATGTACCGCGCCGATGACCTGGGCAATATCCAGGTGCCGACGCTGATCGCCACCGGCGAACTGGACCCTGGCTCGACACCGGAAATGGCCCGGCAATTGGCCGAGCGCATTCCCGGCGCCAGCGTTGCCGTGCTCGCCGAACAACGGCATATGATGCCAGTAGAGTCGCCGCGCCTGGTCAACCAGCTGTTGCTGGAGTTTCTCGACACCGCAAACGCCCGGCAAAACCAAATAAAGGGGATCGTTGCATGACACTCGCACGTTTTTCGATGTGCATCGGCGGTGAATGGGTCGATGCGCTCTCCGGCAAGACCTTCGAAAGCCTGAACCCGGCCCTGGCTCAACCCTGGGCCGAATTGCCCGACGCCGACGAAGCCGATGTCGAGCGCGCCGTCCAGGCGGCACAGAGCGCTTTCGACAGCCCGGCCTGGCGCGGCTTGACGGCCACCGCACGGGGCAAGTTGCTGCGTCGACTCGGAGACCTGATCGCCGAGAACAAGGAACAATTGGCCCAATTGGAAAGCCGCGACAACGGCAAACTGATTCGCGAAACCCGCGGCCAGGTCGGCTACCTGCCGGAGTTCTTCCACTACACCGCAGGCCTGGCCGACAAGCTCGAAGGCGGCACCCTGCCCCTCGATAAGCCGGACCTGTTCGCCTATACCGTGCACGAAGCCATGGGCGTGGTCGCGGCGATCATTCCCTGGAACAGCCCGCTGTACCTGACCGCGATCAAGCTTGCCCCGGCCCTGGCGGCTGGCAACACCATCGTGATCAAACCGTCCGAGCACGCCTCGGCCACGGTCCTGGAGCTGGCCCGTCTCGCCTTGGAAGCCGGCATTCCACCGGGGGTGGTCAACGTCGTCACCGGTTACGGCCCCAGTACCGGCGCGGCCCTTACCCGCCATCCGCTGGTGCGCAAGATCGCCTTCACCGGCGGCGCTGCCACGGCGCGGCATGTGGTGCGCAGCAGCGCCGAAAACTTCGCCAAGCTGTCACTGGAACTGGGTGGCAAGTCACCGAACATTATCTTTGCCGACGCCGACCTGGACAGTGCGATCAACGGGGCGATTGCCGGGATTTATGCGGCATCCGGCCAAAGCTGCGTGTCCGGTTCGCGCTTGCTGGTGCAGGACGAAATCTATGACGAATTCGTCTCGCGCCTGGTCGAACGGGCCCAACGCATCCGCATCGGCAACCCACAGGAAGACGCCAGCGAAATGGGCCCCATGGCCACCGCGCAGCAACTGGCCGTGGTCGAAGGCCTGGTGGCCGACGCCATCGCCGAAGGGGCGCGCCTGCGCCTGGGTGGCAAGCGTCCACAGAACCTGGGCGACGGTTGGTTCTATGAACCGACCCTGTTCGAATGCGACCGCAACTCGATGAAGATCATGCAGGAAGAAGTCTTCGGCCCAGTGGCCTCGGTGATTCGATTCAAGGACGAAGCCGAAGCCCTGGCGATCGCCAACGACTCGCAGTTCGGCCTCGCCGCCGGCATCTGGACCCGCGACCTGGGCCGTGCCCATCGACTGGCCCGGGATGTGCGCTCCGGGATCATCTGGGTCAACACTTACCGTGCGGTGTCGGCCATGGCACCCATCGGTGGTTTCAAGAACAGCGGCTATGGACGCGAGAGCGGCATCGACTCGGTGCTGGCCTATACCGAACTGAAAACGGTGTGGATCAACCTGTCCCAGGCGCCCATGCCTGATCCGTTCGTGATGCGCTAGGAGTCCTGAGAAATGATCGAACCCGGCATCTACAAAGAAGTCATGAGCTCCTTCCCATCCGGCGTCACGGTGGTCACCACCTTGGACCCGGACGGCAATATCGTCGGCATCACCGCCAGTGCGTTCAGCGCGCTGTCGATCGACCCGGCGCTGGTGCTGTTCTGCCCCAACTACGGCTCCGACACCTACCCGGTCCTGCGCGACAGCAAACAGTTCGCGATCCACCTGCTGTCCGCCGACCAGACCGCCGAAGCCTATGCCTTTGCCGGTAAAGGCAAGGACAAGGCCAAAGGCATCGATTGGCACCTGAGCGAACGGGGCAATCCGTTGCTGAGCAAAGCCACGGCGATCATCGAGTGCGAACTGTGGCGCGAATACGACGGCGGCGACCACGCGATCATCGTCGGCGCAGTGAAAAACCTGATCCTGCCCGAGCAGCCGGTGACGCCGATGATCTACCACAAAGGCAAGCTGGGCCCGCTGCCCACGCTGGCCTGATGGCCATACCCTCTCCTGTGGGAGCGAGCTTGCTCGCGATAGCGGTGTGTCAGTCACAGTCATGTTGGAGGTGCTGCCGCCATCGCGAGCAAGCTCGCTCCCACAGGTCCATCAACTTTTCAGGGAGCCCCCATGAGCAATGAAAAATACGAACAAGGCCTGAAGATCCGCACCCAGGTACTGGGCCAGGACTACGTCAACCGTTCCATCGAGAACGCCGACGATTTCACCCGGCCACTGCAGGAAATGGTCACCGAGTATTGCTGGGGCCACGTCTGGAGTCGCGAGGGCTTGTCGCTCAAGGAGCGCAGCATGATCAACCTGGCAATGATCTCGGCGCTCAATCGCCCGCATGAACTCAAGCTGCATGTGCGCGGCGCCTTGCGTAACGGCCTGAGTCGTGAGCAAATACGCGAAATTCTGCTTCAGGTCGGTATCTATTGTGGCGTCCCCGCTGCCGTGGACAGTTTCCGGCTTGCCCGTGAAGCCTTCGCCGAAGCCGATGCCGAGGCCCCCAGTCAACCCTCGGCTGTTTGATCTGAACGTGCACGGATGTTGCCCGTTTGGCATGGACAGCCATATTACAGAGCGGACCCCATGAAACGCCTGCCACTCGACGACAGCTTCAAGGTCAATCGCAACCCCGTTACCCTGCGCGAGATCGTGCTGGATAAACTGCGAAGCGCCATCATGAACTTCCAGCTTCTGCCGGGCGATCGCCTGGTCGAACGCGATCTGTGCGATCGCCTGGGTGTGAGCCGCACGTCGGTACGCGAAGCGCTGCGCCACCTGGAATCCGAAGGTCTGGTGGAGTTTGCCGATGCCAAGGGGCCGCGGGTCGCCATTATCACTTTGGCCGACGCCGTCGATATCTATGAGCTGCGTTGCGTGCTCGAAGGCCTGATCGTCCAGCTGTTCACCCTGCGCGCCAAGGCCAAGGACATCAAGGCCCTGGAAAAAGCCCTCGCGGAGAACCGCAAGGCCCTCAAGGAAGGCGAACTGCAACAAGTCATCGATTCGGTACAAGGCTTCTACGACGTGCTGCTCGAAGGCTCCGGCAACCATGTCGCCGCCACCCAGCTGCGCCAGTTGCAGGCACGCATCAGCTATTTGCGGGCGACCTCGGTGTCCCAGGAAAACCGTCGCGGCGACAGCAACCAGGAGATGGAACGCATGGTCGAGGCGATCAAGAGCGGCGATCCCCTGGCGGCCCACCAGGCCTGCGTCGATCACGTGCGCGCCGCGGCCAAGGTCGCCCTGGATTACCTCAAGCGCAAACAGGAAGAGACCGGTGAAATCCCCGAGATCATCCCGCCCATCGCCCTCAAAGAACCGCGCATAGGTCGCTAGCCATGTTCAGCCCGAGCTTTTGTCCAAAGTGCGGCGGCAGTGACCTCGATCACCGCCTGCCAGCGGGCGATACCCATGAGCGACTGATGTGTGGCGGTTGCGGCTACATCCACTACGTCAACCCGAAGATCATTGCCGGCTGCATCATCGAGCAGGACGGCAAGTACCTGCTGTGCCAGCGCGCCATCCCGCCACGCCCGGGCACCTGGACTCTGCCGGCCGGCTTCATGGAAGGCGGTGAAACCACCGAACAGGCGGCGCTGCGCGAAGTCTGGGAAGAAACCGGCGTACGCGCTGAAATCGTCTCGCCCTACTCGATCTTCAGCGTGCCGAAGATCAGCGAGGTGTACATCATCTTCCGCGCCACCGCGGTGGAGATCACCGGTCAGTTCGGCCCGGAAACCCTCGCCTGCCAGTTCTTCGCCCCCGAGGACATTCCTTGGGACAGCATCTACTACCCGGCCATCCGGCAGATCCTCGAACGTTATATCGAGGAACGCCAGGCCGGGGTCTATGGCATCTACATGGGCAACGACGACAGCGGCAAGATTCACTTCATCCGCTGACGGGCGCCACGCCCTCGACAATGATCACCTCGGCCCGGGCCACGCCTTCGCGATGATGCCTGGCCGCCTGATACTGCGCCGAGTGATAGCAGGCCAGCGCCTGTTCGTAAGAGTCGAACTCGATCACCACGCTGCGCTGCGGCGTGGCCCGGCCTTCCATCGCTTCGCTGCGCCCGCCCCTGGCCAGCATTCGTCCGCCATATAACGCGAAGGCCGCCGGTGCCCGCTGGGTGTATTGGCTGTATTGATCGGGGTCGGTGACATCCACGTGAGCAATCCAGTACGCCTTCATAGTGACCTCTCGGTTTATTTTGTATTATGGTATACCACAATAGATCTCCAGCAAGCCTTCATCAAAACACAGAGAGCCCGTCATGGCCTTTAACAGCATTCAGGAAATCATCGAAGACTACCGCCAGGGCAAGATGGTATTGCTGGTGGATGACGAAGACCGGGAAAACGAAGGCGATCTGCTGCTGGCCGCCGACTGCTGCGACGCCCAAACGATCAGCTTCATGGCCCGCGAAGCCCGTGGGTTGATCTGTCTGACGTTGACTGACGAGCACTGCCAGCGCCTGGGGCTTGAGCAGATGGTGCCGAGCAATGGCAGCGTGTTCAGCACCGCGTTCACGGTTTCCATCGAGGCCGCCACTGGCGTGACCACCGGTATTTCCGCCGCCGACCGGGCTCGCACCGTCGCCGCCGCCGTGGCCATCGATGCGGGGCCCAACGACATTGTGCAGCCGGGGCATATCTTCCCGCTGCGGGCCAAGGAAGGCGGTGTCCTGACCCGTGCCGGGCACACCGAAGCCGGTTGCGACCTGGCGCGCCTGGCAGGTTTCACGCCGGCGTCGGTGATCGTCGAAGTGATGAACGATGACGGCACCATGGCCCGCCGGCCGGACCTGGAGATTTTCGCCCGCAAGCACGGGATCAAGATCGGCACCATCGCCGACCTGATCCACTATCGCCTGAGTACCGAGCACACCGTGGTGCGTATCGGCGAACGGGAACTGCCCACGGTACACGGCACCTTCCGCCTGTTCACCTTCGAAGATCGCATCGAAGGCGGCGTGCACATGGCGATGGTGATGGGCGACATTCGCCGGGAAGAACCGACCCTGGTACGGGTGCATGTGATCGATCCGTTGCGGGACCTGGTGGGTGCCGAATACAACGGCCCGTCCAATTGGACGTTGTGGGCGGCCTTGCAGCGGGTGGCCGAGGAAGGTCGCGGCGTGGTGGTCGTGCTGGCCAACCACGAATCCTCCCAGGCGCTGCTCGAGCGCGTACCGCAACTGACCCAGCCGCCACGACAATTCAGCCGCTCCCAGTCGCGCATCTATTCTGAAGTGGGCACCGGCGCGCAGATTCTCCAGGACCTGGGCGTCGGCAAATTGCGGCACTTGGGACCACCACTCAAGTACGCGGGGCTGACGGGGTATGACTTGGAAGTGGTGGAGAGCATTCCCTTCACCGGATAAGCCTGAGGCCCACCCAAATCTCCTGTGAGAGCGAGCTTGCTCGCGATAGCAATGGACCTGCCAACCTGAATGTTGACTGACACACCGCTATCGCGGGCAAGCGCGCACCCACAGGGTTCGCCCCAGCAATGACAAGGAAAAATCTGCCCTCGGACAGATAGCCGGTACGGCAAAATGCTTGCAGAAAGTTTGGAATACCATAATATGATATTCCATAGACCGAATGATTCAGCCAAGTGCGCCCACAAGGGAAAGCACCAATAACAGCCCTTGGCACGGTCGCCTTTAGAGGCCAGATGGACCTACTGCTCCCGATAGGCGGGCATTACCAAGCCCGCTCAAAAACACAACAAATGAGGGCGTGAAAATGGTGTTGAAGAAAAGTGCAGCCGCAATTCTTTTTGCCGGCTTGCTGAGTGTCACCAGCCAGGCGACGATGGCCGCTGAAAGCGTCAACTTCGTCAGTTGGGGCGGCAGCACCCAGGACGCGCAGAAGCAGGCTTGGGCCGACCCGTTCAGCAAGGCCAGCGGCATCACCGTGGTCCAGGACGGCCCCACCGACTACGGCAAGCTCAAGGCCATGGTCGAAAGCGGTAACGTGCAGTGGGACGTGGTCGACGTCGAGGCGGACTTCGCTCTGCGTGCCGCGGCCGAAGGCCTGCTCGAACCCCTCGATTTCTCAGTGGTGCAGCGCGACAAGATCGACCCGCGCTTCGTCTCCGACCATGGCGTCGGCTCGTTCTACTTCTCTTTCGTCCTCGGTTACAACGAAGGCAAGCTCGGCGCCGGCAAGCCGACGGACTGGTCCGCGCTGTTCGACACCAAGACCTATCCCGGCAAACGCGCCCTGTACAAATGGCCAAGCCCAGGCGTGCTGGAGCTGGCGTTGCTGGCCGACGGCGTCGCGGCAGACAAGCTCTATCCGCTGGACCTGGACCGCGCCTTCAAGAAACTCGACACCATCAAGAAAGACATCGTCTGGTGGGGCGGCGGCGCTCAGTCCCAACAGTTGCTCGCGTCCGGCGAAGCCAGCATCGGGCAGTTCTGGAACGGCCGGATCTATGCCTTGCAACAAGACGGCGCTCCGGTCGGCGTAAGCTGGAAGCAGAACCTGGTCATGGCCGACATCCTGGTCATCCCGAAGGGTTCGAAAAACAAGGCCGCCGCCATGAAATTCCTGGCCAACGCCAGCAGCGCCAAGGGCCAGGCCGACTTTTCCAACCTGACCGCCTACGCCCCGGTCAACGTCGACAGCGTTGCACGCCTGGATTCGGTGCTCGCCCCCAACTTGCCGACCGCCTACGCCAAGGATCAGATCACGCTTGATTTCGCGTACTGGGCCAAGAACGGTCAGGACATCGCGACACGGTGGAACGAATGGCTGGTCAAATGAAAATGTCGGCAACGACCTCCCCTCGCACCGGGAGCGCCATTGGCGCTGCCGGTGCGGTACAGGCCAAGGCGGCGACGCACACCCCGTCGCTGGCACAGCGCTGGCGCGGGGCCGGTAACCTGGTCCCTGCCCTGCTGTTCCTCGGTCTGTTCTTCCTGGCGCCGTTGATCGGCCTGCTGCTGCGCGGTGTGCTGGAGCCGGTGCCCGGGTTGGGCAACTACGAGCAATTGTTCGCCAACTCGGCCTATGCCCGAGTGCTATTCAACACCTTTTCGGTGGCCGGGCTGGTCACACTGTTCAGCCTTCTGCTGGGTTTTCCCCTGGCCTGGGCCATCACCCTGGTGCCCCGTGGCTGGGGCCGCTGGATGCTGAACATCGTGCTGCTGTCGATGTGGACCAGTCTGCTGGCCCGCACCTACTCCTGGCTGGTGCTGCTGCAAGCCTCCGGGGTGGTGAACAAGGCGTTGATGGCGCTGGGCATCATCGACCAGCCGCTGGAGATGGTGCACAACCTCACCGGCGTGGTGATCGGCATGAGCTACATCATGATCCCGTTCATCGTCCTGCCGTTGCAGGCGACCATGCAGGCCATCGACCCGATGATCCTGCAGGCCGGCTCCATCTGCGGCGCCAGTCCCTGGACCAACTTCTTCCGGGTATTCCTGCCGCTGTGCCGGCCGGGGCTGTTCTCCGGCGGGCTGATGGTGTTCGTGATGTCCCTCGGTTACTACGTGACCCCGGCACTGCTGGGCGGTGCGCAGAACATGATGCTGCCGGAATTCATCATCCAGCAGGTGCAATCGTTCCTCAACTGGGGCCTGGCCAGTGCCGGCGCCGCCTTGTTGGTGGCGATCACCCTGGTGCTGTTCTACTTCTACCTGAAGCTCCAGCCGGAATCCCCGGTGGGCGCCAGCAACGCGAGGTAAGCCGCCATGCTCCTGACTCCCAATGCCATGAGCCGGCGCATGCGGTTCGGCCTGTATTTCACCACCGGCCTGATCGCGCTGTTCCTGCTGTTGCCCATCGTGTTCATCGTGCTGCTGTCGTTCGGTTCGTCCCAATGGCTGGTCTTCCCACCGCCGGGCTGGACACTCAAATGGTACGGCCAGTTCTTTTCCAACCCTGACTGGATGAACGCGGCACTGACCAGCCTCAAGGTCGCGGTGCTGACCACCGTCTGCGCCGTGGCACTGGGCCTGCCGACAGCGTTTGCCCTGGTGCGCGGGCGCTTCCCGGGCCGGGAAATGCTCTATGGCCTGTTCACCCTGCCGATGATCGTGCCGCTGGTGATCATCGCCGTGGCGGTGTATGCGCTGTTCCTCAAGCTCGGCTACACCGGGACGATGTTCGCGTTCGTGGTCAGCCACGTCATCGTCGCACTGCCGTTCACCATCATCTCGATCATCAACTCGCTCAAGCTGTTCGACCAATCCATCGAGGACGCTGCAGTGATCTGCGGCGCCTCACGCCTGCAAGCGGTGTTCAAGGTGACCTTCCCGGCCATTCGCCCGGGCATGGTCGCCGGTGCCCTGTTCGCGTTCCTGGTGTCGTGGGACGAGGTGGTGCTGAGCGTGATGATGGCCAGCCCGACCCTGCAAACCTTGCCCGTCAAGATGTGGACCACCCTGCGCCAGGACCTGACGCCTGTGATCGCCGTCGCTTCGACGTTGCTGATCGGCCTCTCGGTCTTGGTGATGGTGATCGCCGCCGCCTTGCGTCGGCGCAATGAAATCAGCGCCTGAGCGCCTAGGAGAACACGATGAGTGCCGTCAAAGACCCCGCACAACAGAACAACAAGACCCTGGTCAGCCTGCGCAACCTGAACAAACACTACGGCGACTTTGCCGCCGTGGACGATATTTCCCTGGAGATCCAGGACGGCGAATTCCTGACCTTCCTCGGTTCCAGCGGCTCGGGCAAGAGCACCACGCTGTCGATGCTGGCCGGGTTCGAAACCCCCAGCAGCGGCGAGATCCTGGTGGGCGGCAAATCCCTGGTCAACGTACCGCCGCACAAACGCGACATCGGCATGGTGTTCCAGCGCTACTCACTGTTCCCGCACCTGTCGGTGCGCGACAACATTGCCTTCCCCCTGGCGATCCGCAAACTGGCCAGCGCCGAGCGCGAACGCCGGGTCGACGCCATGCTCAAGCTGGTGCAACTGGGAGAGTTCGCTCATCGTCGCCCTTCGCAACTGTCCGGCGGTCAGCAGCAGCGCGTGGCGATTGCCCGGGCACTGGTCTATGAACCCCGCATCCTGCTGATGGACGAACCCCTTGGAGCCCTGGATAAAAAGCTCCGTGAAGACTTGCAGGATGAACTGCGCCAATTGCATCGGCGCCTGGGCATCACCATCGTCTACGTCACCCATGACCAGGAAGAGGCCATGCGCCTGTCCCAGCGCATCGCGATTTTCAGCCACGGCAAGATCGTCGGTCTGGGCAGCGGCTACGACCTCTACCAGAATCCACCGAACGCTTTCGTCGCCTCGTTCCTGGGCAACTCCAATTTCCTCAAGCTCAAGGCCCAGGGCAACGCAGTGGCGACCTTCGAAGGCCAGTCGCTGTCGATCCGCCTGACTGCCGGCCTGCAAACGGACCAGGACGTGCTGCTGATGGTGCGCCCGGAAAAAGCCCTCGCCCTGAGCGTCGAGCAAGCGGCCCAGGAACCCTTGGCGGCCGGTTGGAATGAGGTGTCGGCCAAGGTCGTCGAAGTGCTGTTCCTCGGTGAAAGCCAGACTTGCAGCGTGGTGACGTCCGGCGGCACGGCCATGACCGTCAAGGCGCTGTCCGCCGCCGGCATGCCGCTCAAGGCCGGCGACCCGGTGCGCGTGCGTTGGGCCACCGCCGACGCCTGTGTCTACACCCAATGGGCCGAGAGCGACCTGAACAAGGCCGCGGGAGCTCATTGATGAACATTGCGCGCCCACAACCGATAAAACCCGAGGATCGTCCGATGATCGATGCCAGCGTCTACAAACAAGTCATGGGCTCGTTCCCGTCCGGCGTGACGGTGATCACCACCCTCGATGACGACGGCCAGGTAGTCGGCCTCACCGCCAGTGCCTTCAGCTCCCTGTCGATGGACCCGGCCCTGGTGCTGTTCTGCCCCAACTACAGCTCCGACTCCTATCCTGTGCTGATCAAGAACAAGCGCTTCGCCATCCACCTCCTCTCCGGCGGCCAGCAGAACGAAGCCTACGCCTTCGCCCGCAAAGGCAAGGACAAGGCCCAGGGCATCGCATGGACTTTGAGCGAACGGGGTAACCCGTTGCTGAGCAACGCCACCGCCATCATCGAGTGCGAACTGTGGCGCGAATACGAAGGCGGCGACCACGCCATCATGGTCGGCGCCGTGAAGAACCTGATCGTCCCGCAGCACACACCGGGGCCGCTGGTTTATTGCCACGGCAAGATGGGCGCCCTGCCCGTCCTCGCCTGAACCGATCGTCAACAATAAAGAGAAAGCGCCATGAAATTTTCCCTGTTCGTACACATGGAGCGCTGGGACGAAAGCGTCAGCCATCGCCAGTTGTTCGAAGACCTGAGCGAGTTGACCCTGTTGGCCGAGGCCGGCGGCTTCAGCACCGTGTGGATCGGCGAACACCACGCCATGGAATACACCATTTCGCCAAGCCCGATGCCGCTGCTGGCGTACCTGGCCGGCAAGACCACCACCATCCACCTGGGCGCCGGCACCATCATCGCGCCGTTCTGGCACCCGCTGCGGGTCGCCGGTGAATGCGCGCTGCTGGACGTGATCAGCAATGGCCGCATGGAAGTCGGCCTGGCCCGGGGCGCCTACCAGGTGGAGTTCGACCGCATGGCCGGCGGCATGCCAGCCTCCTCCGGCGGCCAGGCCCTGCGGGAAATGGTCCCGGTGGTGCGCGCCCTATGGCAAGGCGACTACGCCCATGATGGCGAGATCTGGAAATTCCCCACCTCCACCTGCGTGCCCAAGCCAATACGCAAGCCTCACCCGCCAATGTGGATCGCCGCCCGCGACCCGGACTCCCACAACTTCGCCGTCGCTAACGGCTGCAACGTAATGGTCACGCCGCTGATGAAAGGCGATGAGGAAGTCCTCGACCTGAAGAACAAGTTCCAGGCCGCCCTGGACAACAACCCCGACGTGCCACGCCCGCAACTGATGGTGCTGCGGCACACCCATGTCCATGCGGTGGACGATCCCGAAGGCTGGAAAGTCGGCGCCCAGGCCATCTCGAAGTTCTATCGCACTTTCGATGCCTGGTTCGGCAACAAGCAGGTGCCGGTCAACGGCTTCCTGGCGCCAAGCCCGGAAGAGAAATTCGCCGAGCGTCCGGAGTTCCAATTGGAGAACATCCGCAAGAACACCATGATTGGTACACCGCAGGAAATCATCGAGCGGATCAAGTACTACCAGGAACTGGGCGTGGATGAATTCAGCTTCTGGTGCGACAACAGTTTGCCCCATACCGAGAAGAAAAAATCCCTGGAGCTGTTTATCCAACAGGTGGTGCCGGCGTTTCGGTGATCCGTTGCACCGCCATCGCAAGTTTGCTCGCGATGGCGGTGTGTTTGTCAAAAAGATTGGGCATGTATTGGCCCAATCGCGAGCAAGCTCGCTCCCACAAGGCTTTCGTTCACCTGAAACATATGTGTCAAATGTGTCAAATGTGACAATTGCCCCCACTACCTCGCCGCTGCCCCGCAAACCACTATTAACGGCTCGCAAAGCCGCATAACGTACCGCGCAAAAGGATCAACTCTGATTAAGGATGATGCGCGTGGGGGTTTATCGGTTGCTGCTGGCCATGTTGGTGGCAGTTTCTCATATGGGTGTGACGTTCATGGGTTTGAACCCCGGCGTCGTTGCCGTGGTGTCCTTTTTGATCATCAGCGGCTTCGTGATGACCTCGCTGATCGAGAGGACCTACAACACCCCGGGCCAGATCGGCCTGTTCTACATCGATCGACTGTTGAGGCTGTACCCGCAGTTCCTGGTGTATTTCGTCATGTCCTGCGCGGTGATCCATTTCCTCTTGCCTGGAACGCCCCAGGCAGCCGCCCTGACCCTGGAAAACATCGCCACCAGCCTGCCGATCGTGCCGTTGGGCTTCTACATGTTCGGCATCACCGTGCCCGAGATCCTGCCTCCCGGTTGGTCCCTGGGACTGGAAATGTGCTTTTACCTGCTGATCCCGTTCCTGATCCTCTATAAGACACGGGGTGTCGCCTTTGCCGTGTCCGTGACGGTGTTCATGGTCGCTTCCCTGGGCTACCTCGACACGGACATCTACGGCTATCGCCTGCTGCCGGGCGTGCTGTTCATTTTCCTCTGCGGCAGCTACCTGTATCGGGCGCAGGCCAAAGGGCTGTGGATCGTGTCCATCACCCTGTTCGTTGCCGCCTTGATGTTCCTGGCCATTGTCGTCGGGATCATTCCCCGTCGGCCGTTCAACGCCGAGGTAACCCTGGGCATCGCCCTGGGCCTGCCGGCGGTGTTTCTGCTCGGCAGAATGAAGCATCACCGGCTCGATGAGTTCCTGGGCAACATCAGCTATGGCGTGTTCCTCAACCATTTTGTGGTGATGTATGTGTTGCGTGCGTTCTGGCCGGTGGAGTACAGCGCCCTGATCATCACAGCAGTGCTGGTACTGTCGTTCGCGTTGAGTGGCGTTTCGTACTATGGGGTCGAGCGACCGGCGCTGAAGCTTCGTCATGCCCTCAGGGCGGGCGTTAAGTACGGTGCCACGGCTCCCGTTGGCAGCACGGTGGCTTAGCCTCTGGCTGCCGTACAAAAAATGCCCGGGACGCAGGTCCCGGGCATTTTGTATTCCAGCGCAGCCGAATTAGAACGTCACGCTGGCGCTCAGCTTGGCGGTACGCGGCTCGCCGACGTTGACCTGCAACTCGCTGCCGGTGGAGGACGGGTAGTACTGCTTGTCGAACAGGTTGTCGACGTTCAACTGCAACGAGGTCTTGTGCCCCATCACCGGCGCCTCCCAGCGCAGGAAGGCGTCGGCGACAGTGTAGCTGCTGAGCCAGAATTCGTTGGCCTTGTTGGCGGCGCGTTCGCCGACGTAACGCGCACCGGCACCGGCGTGCCAGGCGCCGAATTCGGCTGGGATGTTCAGGTGGTGAGTGAGGTACAGGCTCGCGGTGTGTTTGGGAGCGTCGGGTAGGCGATGACCTTCGTCGTCCGGATCGTCCAATATTTCTGTGTGGGTGTAGGCGTAAGTGCCGATCAAGTCCCAACGGTCGGCCAGGCGGCCAGTGATGTCGAGCTCCAGGCCTTGGGAACCCACCTTGCCAGCGGCTTCTGCGATGTTCTTTCCGCCGACTACAGTGGTTGTTACTACATTCTTTTTGACGATATCGAACAAGGCGAGGTTGATATTCAGCCCAGGCATCGGGTCGTATTTGGCACCCACTTCATAGCTACGCCCTTCTTCCGGTTTGAAGGTGCTGAGGTTGTCGTCGACGGTATCGTTGGGCTTGAATGAACGGCTGTAATTACCATAAAGAGAAAGGGTCTCGGCAGCTTTATAAACCAATCCGAGGAATGGAACGAAGGCGTCGCCATTATCGTCGCGAACCCCCTCTCGCTTGATCATGCCTTGTTCGGCGAATTGGTCGTAATGCTGGTAGCGACCACCGAAGACCAGTATCCAGCGATCATCCAGATGCCAGTTGTCCTTGAGATAAATGGAGCTGGAGGTCAGTTGGTTACTCAGGTTGCTCTGTTTTGCATTCAGCTTGCTGGGTTCTGCCAACCCACCATAAACCGGCGCAGTGATGTCGAACCCTCCTTGCGCATCCCCACGGTAGGTCTTGCCACGAAACTGATCGGACACTTGATTATCGACGCCAACCAACAGGTCATGGCGCTGGCCGAACAACTCCTGCTTACCGATGAAATCCCAACTGGCGTAGCGCGTTTCGTCATCGTAATGAGCGCCGTTGGATTTTCTGCTCAGTTGATTTCCCGTCAAATCATCGGGCTGCGCAATCGAAAGACTGTACCGATCATTGTTCCAACCATAGGTAACCCGCGTTTTCCACGCATCGCTCAACTCATACTCGAACCGCGCCGTCGCCGTTTCGCGAATCCCCACGCTCTTGGCCCAAGGCTCATCAAGACGCTTGTCGTAATCGATGTCAGCCGGATGCCCGTTGGTGAACATCGTACCCCGGTCAAACGGATTGGAGTATTCGTTGTACTCATAACTCAGGTTCAACGAGGCCCGCTCACCCGTCCAAGCCAGGGACGGCGCCACCAGCGTGCTCTCATTGACGCCGTAGTTGCGCCAGTAGTCCTCGTGGCCGCGCTCGGCGATCAGGCGATAGGCCAGGCCGGTATCGCCCAGCGGCCCGGTGGTGTCCAGGGCCATGGTGCCGCCACCTTCGCTGTAGGCCGAGCCGCTCAGCGTGGTGCTTTGGGTGTATTCCGGTTTCTTGCTGATGACGTTGATCAGGCCGCCGGGCTCCAGCGCGCCGTACAGCATCGAGGCCGGGCCCTTGAGCACTTCGACGCGGTCGGTGGTGGCGCTGAAGTTGTGGCCCAGGTTCGAACGCACGCCGTCGCGCAGGATCGAGCCGTCGTCGTTGGTGCCGAACCCGCGCTTGACCAACGAGTCCCTCGAGCCGCCCAGGGTGTTGCCCTGGCTGACGCCGCTGACGAACTTCATCGCGTCGTTCAGCGAGCGCACCTGGTAGTCCGCCAGGGTCTGCTGGGTCACCACGTTGATCGACTGCGCCTCTTCCTTGATCGGTACATCGCTCTTGCTCGCCGTGCTGGCTTGCGACGTCGTATAGCCCTCGTCCTGAGTGACACGACTGCCCTGGATATCCGTGGCCGGCAGTTCGACAGCGTCCTGTGCCCACAACGGGTTTGCAATGAAGCAGCAGGACAGGGTTGGCAACACACACTTGATGAAGACGTTGCGATTTACGAGGGGGGTGGAACGATTCAAGACGCGCACTCATGGAAGGGACGTTAATGAGAGCAAATATACTTTGAGAATCATTCCCAGTAAATCTTTTGTATCAAGTGATGATCGCCCCAAACCTCTGTGGGGCTTGCTCCCATAGGCGATATCAAATCGCCCCACCGCCCTAAAGCTTTGCCGCTCGCGGTCGAATGTATTCCATTAAGAGATTTTTTTGCCCAGGAGCAGCGGCATGCAGACGTTAAAGGACTTGTACGAGTCTATCGAGATGCAGTTTTTCGATACCCTCACCAAAAAGCTCTCGAGTCTTTTCCTGTTGGTGCTGGTCAGTGGCTTGTTGTACTGGGTGGCCGTCAGCGCCCGCGCCGAGATCCTGCTGCTGTTGCGCAACGCGCAGTTGGACGGTGCCTTGCTGGGGCAGATCGAAGGCCGGCTCGACAGCCTTACCCATGCCCTGCTCTTCGGCGCGGTCCTGACGCTGGGCATGATCAGTTTCATGGTCTGGTATTTCCGCCACCTCATCGTGCGCCCCGTCACCGCCATGACCAAGGCCCTGGAAGAGATCGCCAACGGCGAAGGCGACCTGTCCAAGGACCTGCCACTGGTGACCCACGACGAGATCCGCGTGCTGGCCGGCACCTGCAACCGTTTCCTGGCCAAGCAGCGGGAGATCATCAGCAATGTCCAGGCGCTGACTGTGCACATCGCCGTCGAGTCGGCCCGCTCGCTGAAGAACATCAGCGACTCCAGCGACAGTGCCACCCACCAGGCCCGCTTCGCCAAGGAAGTGATGGACCAGAGCAACACCGCCGTGGGCCGCATCGAAGAAGTCTCGCGCCAGACCCAGGGCATCTCCAGCACCACCGCCCAGAACCTGAGCATGGCCCGCGACTCCTACGCCGAGCTACTGGAAGTAACCGGCAACATCAGTGAGATTTCCAGCAACCTCGGTGAATTTGCCACCTTGGTGAGCGCCTTGAACCAACGTTCCTCGAGCATCAAGTCGATTGTCGGGTTGATCCAGCAGATCTCTGCCCAGACCAACCTGCTGGCCCTCAATGCCGCCATCGAAGCCGCCCGGGCCGGCGAAAGTGGCCGCGGCTTCGCGGTGGTGGCCGATGAAGTGCGCACCTTGGCACAGAATGTCAGCCGGGCCACCGACGATATCTCGCGCAACATCGACGCCATGCTCGAGGAAGTCAGCTCCACCCACGAGCAGACCACGCAGATCAGCCACAGCGCCCGGGAAACCCAGAAAGTGGTGGAACGCGCCTCCGGCCATTTCGAAAGCATGATCGTCGACTTCGAATCCACCAACGGCAAGCTGGCGGACATCGCGACCCACATCCAGCAGTTCGCCGACAGCAACACCGGGATCAACGACCGGGTGACCCAGATTCACGCCGACAGCCAGTTGATCGACCAGCGCATGCAGCATTCAGCAACGGCCACCCGCGACCTGTCCGGCGTGGCCGAAAAGGTCCAGGCGCTGCTGGGCCGGTTCGTGCTCGGCCACGGCAAGCTGGACGCCGCCATTACCCGCGCCAGCGAGTGCCGCGACACGCTCCAGGTTCGCCTGGAAACGCTGCAACGCGAAGGCCTGAACCTGTTCGATCAGAATTATCAACTGATTCCCGGTACCGATCCCAAACAGTACATGGCCAGCTACACCGAACGCTTTGCCCAGGTCTGCCAGGAAGAATGCGACAAACTCACCCGCAGCACGCCGGGGGGCAAGGTGTCGTTCATTGTCGACAGCAAGGGCTACTGCCCGGTGAACAACAGCTGGGTCTCCAAGCCGCCAACCGGCGACCGGGCGGTGGATTTGCCGGTGTGCCGCAACAAGCGAATCTTCAACGACCCGATCGGCCTGCGCGCGGCGGGCAACGTCCAGCGCTTCCTGCTGCAGACCTACCTGCGCGATACCGGGGAAATCATGACCGAGATCGACGTACCGTTCTTCTTCGGCGGTCGCCATTGGGGCAACTTGCGGGTGGGCTTCGATGCGGCGGTGCTGCTGGCGGAGTGATCAACAGCGGAATCAAGCCAGACAACTACCCTGTGGCGAGGGAGCTTGCTCCCGCTCGGCTGCGCAGCAGTCGCAAAACCGGCTGATACGGTCGGCCTGAAGAACCGCCGGGGCCTGCTTCGCACGCCAGCGGGAGCAAGCTCCCTCGCCACAAGGGATTTTGTGGCGCATACAAATTCTGAGCCCCCCAAAAACAACTGTGGGAGCGAGCTTGCTCGCGATGGCGGTGGATCAGTCGACATCATCGTTAACTGACACTCCGCCATCGCGAGCAAGCTCGCTCCCACAAGGGTTACATCATCCACTGGCCATCAGCAGTTCAACAGCACTTGGGCCCACCCTTGCCGCCGTAACGGGCCTCCTGGCGTTCGCGAAAGAACGCCTCGTAGTCCATCATCGGTTTGTCCGGGTGCTGGGTTTGCATGTGCTCGACGTAGTTGTCGTAGTCGGGCATGCCGACCATCAGGCGGGCGGCCTGACCGAGGTATTTACCCAGGCGACTCAAGTCATTGAACATCGTTGCAATCCTCTATCAAGCGTCCGGCAGGGCCTGGAATGGCGCTTCTTTGTCCGTGCGTTCCTTGGTGCCCCAGGCGGCGATGCCGACCTTGAGCGCGTAGAACAGGATGCTGAAGACCACGAACAGGAACAACACCGTCAGTGTTGCGTTGGTGTAGGCGTTGAACACCACGTGCTGCATCTGCTCGATGCTCTTGGCCGGGGCCAGGATCTGGCCGGCGGCCAGGGCATCGTTGTATTTGCGCGCCAGGGCCAGGAAGCCGATCGCCGGGTTGGCGTCGAACAGCTTGATCAGGCCCGCGGTGGTGGTGCAGATCAGCAGCCAGGACGCCGGCAGCAGCGTGACCCAGACGTAGCGCTGGCGCTTCATCTTGATCAGCACCACGGTGGCGAGCATCAGGGCGATACCGGCCAGCATCTGGTTGGAGATGCCGAACAGTGGCCACAAGGTGTTGATGCCGCCCAGCGGATCGATCACGCCTTGGTACAGCAGGTAACCCCACAGTGCCACGCAACCGGCGGTGGCGATCAGGTTGGCGGTCCACGATTCGGTGCGCTTGAGGGCCGGCACGAACGAGCCGAGCAGGTCCTGGAGCATGAACCGCCCGGCACGGGTGCCGGCGTCCACGGCGGTGAGGATGAACAACGCTTCGAACAGGATCGCGAAGTGGTACCAGAACGCCATGGTGTTCTCACCCGGCAGCACCGAGTGCAGGATCTGCGCGATCCCCACCGCCAGGGTCGGCGCACCGCCGGCACGGGCCAGCACGGTGGTCTCGCCGATGTCCTTGGCCACCGCTTGCAGCGCCTCGGGCGTGATGGCAAAACCCCAACTGCTGACGGTCTGCGCCACGGCCACCACGTCACCGCCGACGATGGCCGCCGGGCTGTTCATGGCGAAGTACACGCCCGGCTCGATCACCGAAGCGGCGACCATGGCCATGATCGCCACGAAGGACTCCATCAGCATGCCGCCGTAACCGATGTAGCGGGCGTTGGTTTCATTATCCAAAAGCTTGGGCGTGGTGCCCGAGGAGATCAGCGCATGGAAGCCCGAGACCGCGCCGCAGGCGATGGTGATGAACAGGAACGGGAACAGCCCGCCCTTCCACACCGGCCCGGTGCCGTCGGTGAACTGGGTCAGCGCCGGCATTTTCAGCTCGGGCATGGTGACCAGGATGCCGATCGCCAGGGCGACGATGGTGCCGATCTTGAGGAAGGTCGACAGGTAGTCCCGCGGGGCCAGGATCAGCCACACCGGCAGTACCGCCGCGACGAAACCGTAGCCGATCAGCATCCAGGTGATCTGGATCCCGGTGAAGGTGAAAGCCTTGGCCCAGACCGGGTCGGCGGCGATTTGCCCGCCCAACCAGATCGACCCCAGCAGCAACAGCACGCCGATGATCGAGATTTCACCGATGCGGCCCGGGCGGATGTAGCGCATGTAGATGCCCATGAACATCGCGATCGGGATGGTCGCCATCACCGTGAAGATCCCCCACGGGCTCTCGGCCAGGGCCTTGACCACGATCAGCGCCAGCACCGCGAGGATGATGATCATGATCAGGAAGCAGCCGAACAGCGCGATGGTGCCGGGGATGCGGCCCATTTCCTCGCGCACCATGTCACCCAGGGAGCGACCGTTGCGGCGGGTGGACAGGAACAGGACCATGAAGTCCTGCACCGCACCGGCCAGCACCACGCCGGCGATCAGCCAGAGCGTGCCGGGCAGGTAGCCCATCTGCGCCGCCAGCACCGGCCCGACCAGCGGCCCCGCACCGGCAATGGCCGCGAAGTGGTGGCCGAAAAGGATGTGTTTGTTGGTCGGGACGTAGTCCAGGCCATCGTTGTTGAGCACGGCGGGGGTGGCCCGGCGCGCATCGAGTTGCATCACGTTGTTGGCGATGAAGAGGCTGTAGTAGCGGTAGGCGACCAGGTAGATGGCCACGGCGGCGACGACGATCCAGAGGGCATTGATGGGTTCGCCGCGGCGCAAGGCCACGACACTCAACGCACAAGCTCCCAGAACAGCCACGGCAAACCAGGCGAGGTGTTTAACCAGACGGGTTGTCATTGCGTGTCTCCTGCCGATATCCAGTGGATTGCGGCGATTGTTTTTATAGTGTGCCCCGGCTATTCGGAGCCGGCCCAATATCCCTGCAAGTCGTCAATAAATAAATGCGCAGTACTACGTACAGGCCATCTACGTAGTTCTACGTAGACACCCATCCCCTGTGGGAGCGAGCTTGCTCGCGATGGCATTGTGTCAGGCGACATCCCCTCTGGCTGATCCGACGTCATCGCGAGCAAGCTCGCTCCCACAGGTTTTATGCCTCACCCATGGGTTTGGCATATGATGCCGCCATTCGCCTCCCCGCCGAGCCCGGACAGGAGTACAGATGCTGCTCAAACACAAAATCGTCGCCCTCGGGATTTTGCCGCTGGTCCTGGCCATCGCCGTCATCTGCGCCCTGGTGATCTCGCTCAACCGCCAGTTGGGCGATCAACAGGCACAACTGATCGAAGACAGCATCCTGGCGAGCAAGCGCGCCGAGTTGAAGAACTATGTCGAGATGGCGCAGAGCCTGATCGCCCCGCTGTATGACAACGGCCAGGGAGACGCGCGGGCGCAACAGCAGGTCCTGGAAGAACTGCGCAAGCTCAGCTTCGGCATCAACGGTTACTTCTTCGTCTACGACCGCCAGGGCCGCAGCCTCATGCATGCCCGCCAGTCGGAGTTGGTGGGGCAATACCTCTGGGACATGAAGGACCCCCACGGCCTGCCGGTCATCCAGGCACTGATCAAAAGCGCCGAGTCAGGCGAAGGGTTCCAGCGCTATGCCTGGAACAAGCCCTCCTCCGGCCAGGTGACCGACAAGCTGGCCTATGTCGTGATGCTGGACAAATGGGGCTGGATGCTCGGCACCGGGATTTACCTGGAAGATGTCGAGCGCGCCACCCAGCAGGCCCGTGACGAGGTCGCCCATGGCATCCACACCACCATGCAAGCCATCGCCGCGATCGCGTTGGTGGCGGTCCTGCTGGTGTTTGCCGGCGGCATGACCCTCAATGTCAGCGAACATCGCCTGGCCGACAAAAAACTGCAGCGCTTGAACCAGCGCATCGTCAGCTTGCAGGAAGAAGAACGCTCGCGGGTTTCGCGCGAGCTGCATGACGGCATCAGCCAACTGCTGGTGTCGATAAAATTCCAGTTCGAGCTGGCCAGCCACGTGTTGGAGAATGGCCAGGAAAACGGCCTGGGCATCCTGAAGAACGCCACTGACCGGCTCGGCGAAGCCATCGGCGAGATCCGTAATATCTCCCACGACTTGCGCTCGTCCCTGCTCGATACCTTGGGCCTGCCCGCCGCCATCGGCCAGCTCGCCACCGAATTCCAGCAGCGCAGCGGGCTGGAAGTGTCCTATCGAAGCAACGAATTCGATTGCCGCCTCGAAAATGGCGCCCCTGTCTCGCTGTTTCGCATTGCCCAGGAAGCCCTGACCAATATCGAGCGCCATGCCGGGGCGAAAAGCGTCGGCATTACCCTGTTCGGTTCCAGCCAATCCTTGCGACTGACGGTGGTCGACGACGGGATGGGGTTCAACGTCCCGCAAGTGGAACGCGGCCATGCCGGCATCGGCCTGCGTAATATCCGCGAACGGGTCGAGCATTTCGGCGGACGCCTGGAAGTGACGTCCGTACCGGGCCGCAGCGAACTGGACATCCTGCTGCCCATGAACCTCTCGGTCACGGAAAACTGATGCACGCCCACGCCAACAAGAGCACTCGTCGATGAACCTGCCTCCCGTGATTCGCGTCGCACTGGTCGATGACCATTCCCTGGTCCGCGACGGCATCAGGGCCCTGCTGTCAGTGATGCCGCAACTGGATGTGGTGGGTGAAGCCGAGAACGGTGCGCAAGCGATCGAAATGGTCGGTCGCTGCCAACCGGACCTGCTGCTGATGGACATCGGCCTCAAGGATAAGAACGGGCTCGAGCTGACCCGGCTGCTGGGCAAGCAATACCCCAGCCTCAAGATCCTGATCCTCAGCATGTACGACAATTATGAGTACGTGAGCGAGTCCGTGCGTTCCGGCGCCAGCGGCTACGTACTCAAGAACGCGCCATCGCGGGAAATCATCGCGGCCATCGAAGCCATCATCAGCGGCGGCACCTTCTACAGTGCCGAGATCGCCCAGCGGCTCGCCACCGACCCACACACCGACAACGAGCTGACGCCACGGGAAAGCCAGGTGCTGTACAAAATGGTCCAGGGCCTGAACAACAAGGAAATGGCCCGTGAACTGGACATCAGCGTACGCACCGTCGAAACCCATCGCCTGAGCATCCGCCGCAAGCTGAACATCGACAAGCCCGCGGCCCTGGTGAAATACGCGATCGACCACGGGATCATTTCCCGCTAGAGAAACCATTGTGGCGAGGGAGTTTGCTCCCTCGCCACAGGTGCCCCTTATCCAGCGTAATAACCAGGGTGTTCAAGATCATCCAACAACCCCGGGCCGCTTGGCGTCCAGCCCAGCAAGGCACGGGTGTATTCGCTGGACACCGCCATGTTCGCCCCCGCCATGTGGGCGAACCAGCCGAAATGCTCGCGCTCCCGGGATTCGACCGGCAACCCCAGGCCACGACCGATCGCCTGGGCAATGTCCTTGAACGGCACGGCCTCGTCGGCGACGGCGTGGTAGACGGATTGCGTCACCCCCTGCTCCAAGGCAAGCCGATAAACCCGCGCGGCATCCTGTCGATGCACACCCGACCAGCAATGGCTGCCGTCGCCTGGGTAAGCCGATACGCCGCTTTGCCGGGCAAGGCGAATCAGGATCGGCACGAAGCCATGGTCGCCGAGGCCATGGACCGAGGGCGCCAGTCGCACCGTCGCCACACGCCCCCCACGCTCGGCCAGGTCCCGGGCGGCGGCTTCGGACTTGCGGGGCGAAGCCGGGCTCACCACTTCCAGTTCACTCGCGCCCCGCGTCAATCCAAACAGGCCCGACGTCACCAGCAACGGCCGGTCGGAGCCGCGCAACGCATCGCCCAACGTTTCGATGGCGCGGCGGTCCTGCTGGGCATTTTCGGCAAATCGCGAGAAGTCATGATTGAACGCCGTGTGGATCACCGCGTCCGCCGCCGAGGCTGCGCTGTGCAAGATCTCGAGATCATCCAACGTGCCTGGAATCACCTTCGCGCCTGTCGCAGCCAGTGTCGCGCCTTTTTCTTCACAGCGGGCCAGGCCCGTGACCCGATGCCCGGCGGCGATCAGATCCTGTACCACGGACGCCCCAACCCAACCCGTGGCACCGGTAACGAATACGTGCATATGCAACGCTCCTGTTCTAAAAAAACGAGACCGAAAATCTTCTATAACCCAGCGAAGACTCAGGATTTGTATTGAACTTGTGCTTGCCGTCCTCTGAGCAGCATCAAGGCCACCCCGAAGGACATCCCAACGGCAATGGCGCCGCCCAGGTAAACCGCACCGATGCCCCAGCCACTGGCCAACAAACCGGCCAGCGGACTGGTGATGCCCAGGGAAATATCAAGAAACGCGACGTAGGCCCCCATGGCGAGACCGCGTGCCTGCGGTGGCGCACGCCGTACCGCTTCCACGCCGAAGCCGGGAAACGCCAGGGAGTAACCGAAGCCGGTGAAAGCCGCGCCCACATAAGCCATGGTCGCGGTGTCGGCGCTCCAGATCAGCAGCAACCCAACGGTTTCGATCAATACGCAGACCAGGGCGACGCGAGCGCCGCCAATCTTGTCCGGAAGGTGCCCGAAAAGCAGGCGCGCAGCGATGAAAGCCACACCGAACGCCGTGAACGCCAAGGAAGCGTTGCCCCAATCCCTGGCCGCGAACAACAGGGCAATGAACGCCGTGAGGACACCAAAGCCGACGCTGCAAAACGCCAACCCCATGCCGGGAACCCATACAGCCCCGAGCATCGTGTAGAACGGTGTACGCCGGGTCGCCGTAGGGGCGACAGCGCGCACGCCCGCGACAATCGGCAAGGCCAGTAGCGGAATGAACATCGAGGCCATGGCAATGCCGGTGAACCCCCAGGCGCCGTTGAGCACCACGCCGAGCGGAGCACCCAGTGCGTAGGCCCCGTACATGGCGATGCCGTTCCAGGCCATGACCTTGCCGGCATGCTGCGCCCCCACCAGGCCGATGCCCCACCCCAGCGCACCGGTGACAATGAGGCTTTCGCCAATTGCCAGCAGCACCCGACCGCCGGACAAGAGCCAGACCGACATGACCGGCGCGGCAACGAACGCCAGGGAAAGCAGATAGACCAGCCCTGAAGCCGCGGCGGTCACCAACCCGGTCATGACCGCGCGTTTGCCACCGCGCATATCGGCAAAATTGCCGGCCCAGGCCCGTGACAACAGCGCCGCGGCGAACTGTGCCCCGATCACCAGGCCAATCACCAGCGTGCCCATGCCCAGCGCGTCATGCAGATGGAGGGGCAAGACAGGCAGTTGCATGCCGATCGTGAGAAAACCGATGAATACGGTCAGTGTGAGCGGCAACAGCTTGAGCGCCGGATGGGCCTCGACGGCAGCCTGAGGCGCCGAAGAAGCGCCGAGATGAATATTGTCTTGTGTCATAACCCTACCCACGGAAAGGATGCGATGTGACGTTGAACGCTGCCTGCGGAGGCGACTAGAATGCGATCAATTCGTCGCATTCAAGATACGAATAATCCGTCGCATTTCCTATTCGCATTCCCTGCCGAGGTTCAAGCCCACATGTCCGAACGCCCAAGCCCGCAGATTTCCTCGCGTAAACAGCCGAAACAGGCACGCTCCACCGAGCTCGTCGCCGCGGTTCTGGAAGCGGCTGTTCAGGTTTTGGCGACCCAGGGCGCGGCACGTTTCACGGTGGCCCGGGTTGCCGAGCGGGCGGGCGTCAGCGTCGGTTCGGTGTATCAATACTTTCCGAACAAAGCGGCGATCCTGTTCCGCCTGCAAAGTGATGAATGGCGGCAAACCAGCGACATGCTGCGCGAGATTCTTGAAGACACCCTCAAGCCGCCCTTCGAGCGCCTGCGTATCCTGGTGCAGGCGTTCATCCAGTCCGAATGTGACGAAGCCCAGATACGCGTCGCCCTCAACGACGCCGCCCCGCTCTACCGCGACGCTCCCGAGCACCAGGCCGCGCGGATGTCGGTGCAACAGTCGGTGGACGCTTTCATGCTGCAAGCATTGCCAGACGCACCGGCCCAAACTCGTACCCTGGCAGGTGACCTGGTCATCAGCACGCTCAGTGCCGTGGGTAAGCGCTTTTCATCAGCGCCCCGCTCTCCTGCGGACGTTGCCATCTACAGCGACGCCATGGCCGATATGTTCTGCGCCTACCTGGGAAGTTTGCAGCGACGCCCCTTTGAGACCGCTGTCTGCTGACGGTTCGTCAGCCATGCTCCAGTGACAGCCTGCCAACACTTTTACTACACTCCCCGATCTTGTTTCCCTCCGCTACGAGACGTCCCCTCACAATGAAAACCATAACAAGCTCGATGACGTTCTGTGGCCTGTTGGCGCTCTCTTGCGGCGCCTTGGCCGAACCGGCACCTTCGCTGCTGGACCAGGTCCTGCAACGCGGCGAACTGAAGGTGTGCACCACCGGCGACTACAAGCCCTATACCTTTAAAACCGAAGCAGGCGAATACGAAGGCATCGACATCGACATGGCGCGCTCCCTGGCCGCCAGCCTCGGCGTCAAGGTGCAATGGGTGCAGACCACCTGGAAAACCCTGATGCCGGATATGGTTGCAGGCCAATGCGACATCGGCATGGGTGGGATTTCGGTGACGCTGGAGCGTCAGAAGAAAGCCTATTTCAGCACCACCCTGGACGTGGACGGCAAGATCCCCCTGGTGCGTTGCGAAGACAAGGAGCGTTACCAGACCCTCGAGCAGATGAACCAGCCTTCGGTACGCCTTGTCGAGCCGGCCGGCGGCACCAACGAAGCCTTCGTCCGGGCGTTCCTGCCCAACGGCCAGCTCAGCTTCCATGACAACGTGACCATCTTCCAGCAACTGCTGGACAAGAAAGCCGACGTGATGATTACCGACGCCTCGGAAGCGCTCTACCAGCAAAAACTCAAGCCCGGCCTGTGCGCCGTCAACCCGACCCGCTACCTGCAATATGGCGAGAAGGCCTACCTGCTGCCACGGGATGACAACACCTGGAAGATGTACGTGGATCAGTGGCTGCACCTGAGCAAGGCCAATGGCAGCTACCAGAAGGTGATTGGCCAGTGGCTGGCCGTTCCAGCCACCCAGTAACCATTGGCTGACCCCCCCCCTGTGGGAGCGAGCTTGCTCGCGATGGCGTCAGGTCAGCCGCATTGATCTTGGCTGACACACTGCAATCGCGAGCAAGCTCGCTCCCACAGGGGAATTGTGGCGTATGCGAATCCTGGGGCTACCCCAAAACAACTGTGGGAGCGAGCTTGCTCGCGATGGCGTCAGGTCAGCCGCATTGATCTTGGCTGACACACCGCTATCGCGAGCAAGCTCGCTCCCACAAGGGGAATTGTGGCGTATGCGCATCCTGGGGCTACCCCAAAACAACTGTGGGAGCGAGCCTGCTCGCGATGGCGTCAGGTCAACCGCATTGAGGTTGGCTGACACACCGCCATCGCGAGCAGGCTCGCTCCCACGGAGGACCTCCTGTGACGGGGTCTGTTCCGGACAGACCCATTCACCTCACTGTGCCGCGCGCACCTTGGCGATTTCCTCGTACATCGTCTTCACCAGGTCGCCATCCAAGGATTTGGCGAACTTGTCGACCACCGGTTTTACCCGCTCACGCAAGCGATCTTTCTCGGCTGGGGTGATTTCATTGACGGTCATCGCGGCGGCCAACGTGGCCTTGGCCTTGTCCATGCTCGCCGCCGTGACTTCACGCTGGAATGCTTGCGCCTCGGCCGCGGCCGCGCGAATCATCGCTTTTTCATCATCGTTGAGGCGGTTCCAGGTTTTCTGGCTGATGATCAACGATTGCGGATTGAAGATGTGCCCCGTGACGGAAAGGTACTTCTGCACCTCGTAGAACTTGTTGCCCTCAATCACCGTGAAAGGGTTTTCCTGGCCGTCGATGGTGTGCTGCTCAAGGCCAGTGTAGACCTCGGGGAACGCCATCGGCACGGGGTTGGCGCCCAGGGCGGAGAAGGTCTCCAAGTAGATCGGCGACTGGATCACGCGAATCTTCAGGCCCTGCATGTCTTCAAGCTTGGTCACCGGATGCTTGCTGTTGGTCAGGTTGCGAAAGCCCAGGTCCCAATAACCCAACCCTACCAGCCCTTTGCTGTCCAGTTGCGCCGCCAGTTTCTGCCCGACCGGCCCATCGATGACCGCATGGGCTTCCTCGACGTTGTTGAACAGGAACGGGAAATCGAGCATGGCGTAATCCGGTGCCTGGGCGGCCAGGATGCCGGAGTTGAGCACCGTGATGTCCAGTGTGCCGCCCTGCAACGCCGACACCGTTTGCACATCACCACCCAACGTACCGCCGGGGAACAGGCGGACCTTGATCTTGCCGCCGCTCTTCTCGCTGAGCAGGTCGGCGAACTTCTGCGCGCCCTGGCCCTGGGGGTGTTCCTTGACGTTCTGGAAGGCGAATCGCAAGGTCCGTTCGCGGATTTCGTCCGCGTGGCTGGCCACGCCGGTCAACAGCAAGCCCGTCGCGCACGCCCCGGCCAGCAGGGTTTTCATCAGTTTTCCCATGTCACTCTCCGATCGTTATTGTTTTTAAGGTCGAGCTAACAGCACCGGTGTTAGCCGGTGAAGAATTTCAACGGCCCCAGGACCAATTGCGGGAACAGGACCAACAGGAACAGCACCACAAACTGCGCAAACATGAACGGCCACACCCCGCGCACGATTTCCTCGAAGTCCAGCTTGGCCACTCCGCAAACCACATTGAGCACCGTGCCCACGGGCGGCGTGATCAGGCCGATGGCCGTGTTGATCAGGAACAGCACGCCAAAGTACACCGGGTCGATCCCCGCCTGGATGACGGCCGGCATCAGTACCGGGGTGAGGATCAGGATGGTCGGGGTCATGTCCATCACCGTCCCTACCAGGATGATCAGCACCATCATCACCAGCAACAGAACGGTCTGGTTGTCCATGAACGGCGCCAGCAGCTCCGCCAGTTGGCCCGGCAGGTCGGCGATGGTCACCAGCCACGATGAAACCATGGCCGCCGCCACCAGCAGCATCACCACCGAAGTGGTCTTGGCCGAGGACAGGATCACTTCGTACAACTGGCTGACCTTCATTTCCCGGTAGATCACCAGGGACACGAACAGCGAATAGACCGCCGCGACCACCGCCGCTTCCGTGGGCGTGAAGATGCCGAATTTGAGGCCCAGGATAATGATCAAGGGCAGGCCCATCGCCCAACTGCCATCGAGCAACGTGCGCAGCACTTCGGCACGGGAACGTTTGGGCGGCGTCTCGACGTTCTCGCTGCGGGAGATGTACCACCAGGCAACGGCCAGCGAAGCCCCCAGCATCAAGCCCGGTACGATCCCGGCCAGGAACAGCTTGGAAATCGACACCCCGGATGCCACACCAAAGACGATGAAGCCAATGCTCGGCGGAATGACCGGCGCAATGATGCTACCGGCGGCGATCAGCCCGGCCGAGCGCCCTCGGTTGTGCCCAGCCAAGACCATCATTGGTACCAACAACGCCGCCAGCGCCGCCGCATCGGCCACGGCCGAACCGGACAACGATGCCAGCAGGCAGGAAGCGATGATCGCCACGTAACCGAGGCCACCGCGCTTGTGCCCTACCAGCGCCATGGCGATGTTGACGATGCGCTTGGACAGGCCACCGACGTTCATGATTTCGCCGGCCAGCATGAAGAACGGCACGGCCATCAGCGGAAAACTGTCCGCGCCGTTGAGCAGGTTCTGGGCAATGATTTGCGCATCGAACAGATCCAGGTAAACCATCAACGCCACGCTGACCACCAGCAAGGCAAACGCGATGGGCATGCCCAGTGCCATGCTGCCGATCAAGGACCCGAGGAAAATAACCAGCGTCATGGGCGGGTACTCTTGATGGAATCAGGGATGCCGGGGTGATGAGTGATCGCCTCGGCGTCGTTGTCCTTGACCATCACCAGCTCGTCATCCCCGAGCTTGCCAAACAACGCCAGGTAGAGCTCGTAGAGCAGGATCGGTGCGGCACTGGCGCCGAACACCAGGCCGGCGCCATAGAACAGCGCCATGGACAATCCCGATGCCGGGGCGACTACGTTCAGGTTGATCGCCGCCTGTTGCCAACTGCCACTGAAGATCAGCCAGCAGATGTACAACATCAGCAGATGCCCGATGACCAGGCAGATCCGCTTGCCTGCCGACGGCAAGCGCTTGACCAGGCTGTCCATGCCCAGGTGGGCACGGTCCTTGAGCGCCACCAGGGCACCGAGAAAAATCATCCAGACGAAGAACCAGCGCGACAGCTCCTCCGACACACTGATGCCGGAGTTGAAGGCATAGCGCAGCACCACATTGCCGAACACCAGCACGATCATTGCGAGCACGCACAGCACGATCAGCAGCTTCAGCAGCTTGAAATACAAATCGACGACTTTTGCCATCTTGAAGACCTCTCGGGGTGTCGAGTGCCGGGTTCCAAACCGGAGCGATAGAACGGCGACGGTGTCCGCTATCGAATCCAAATGGAGGTGTTCCGAGGGGCTTCAGGCCAGGAGCGCCAGACCGAGGGAGAGGTGTCGGGCGTTTGCAGACAGGTTCGCATGAGGTGTTCCTCTATTTTTTATTATGGTCTTGGCAATGCGTCGCAAGACGTATGTGGCGCCTAAAATGTACCACCCGGTTAGTTCGGTCAATATCCCAGGCACGAACGTATTACAAAGCGTGCGATTATCGGCTAGAGGGACAATCGATTTCCGCGACACCCGATGGGTTTAAGGCAGGCCTCAAGGCGGGTGGCTTACTTAAGGATCGCGCTGTTTTGCGAAGACTAATAATGCGTATCGCAGCCCCTGAACTACTTAAACAAAAACTCAAACTAAATTGAACTTTCATCAACTTGTAAGACTTGGCACTTAGGTACTAAAGCTTGCGCCCAACTTGACAATATACAGGCGTCATTCTAATGACGAACCCAAGACTTACATAAACGTTGGCGCTTTCTGTCAAAAAATCGACAGCCACGCGCATTGCTGAGCCAATGGCGATTAACGAAGCCAGAAAGCCTATAAAAATCCTTATTAATCAAACAGTAACAAACGAAATAAAATCAATGCCCAGCACCTTCCTCCAGCCTTTAATAAACGCTTTAAAAAAATTTATTGAAACTTCACATATAAAACTTTGCGGCAGCGATCTTTAATGTTATTAATTTGACGGTTCAGATCGCAAGATGCCACTACCGTCACGTCCTGTGCACGCAGGTATTTGCCTGACTTTCAGATTTACTAACTTAAACCGCTTGCCTGGCCAGTCACCTACCGTGCCTGGATGGCTGTTGTGCGGCGCAGAAAACTGCGCGAGGAAGGCGTCATCGCAACTCAAGACTCACGGATCAAGATCCTTTCGATCTTCGGTACCCGTCCCGAAGCCATCAAGATGGCTCCTTTGGTCAAGGCCCTCGCCGCCGAACCAGGCATTGAATCGCTGATCTGCGTCACCGGCCAGCATCAAAGCATGCTCAAGCAGGTGTTGGATCTGTTCGATCTCAAGGCTGATTTCACCCTTGATGTGATGACGCCGCACCAGACGCTCAACTCCCTGACTGCCGCCCTCTATAGCGCCATCGACCCGGTGCTGGAACAGACCCGGCCGGATCGGGTGCTGGTCCATGGCGACACCACTTCGGCCATGGTGGCCTCGATGGCCGCCTTCCACCGGCGCATCCCCGTAGGCCATGTCGAAGCCGGGCTGCGCACCGGTGATATCTACAGCCCATGGCCGGAAGAAATGAACCGTCGCTGCATCGATCTCAGTGCCGACCTGCTGTTTGCCCCTACCGGCCAATCACGGGACAACCTGCTGGGCGAACGCCTGCAGGGCCGCTGCCTGGTGACCGGCAACACGGTGATCGATGCACTGCAACTGACTGCCCAACGTATCAATGACGATGCCCGGTTGCGCGGTGATCTGGACCAACAGTTCCCGTTCCTGCAAACCGGACGCAAGCTGCTACTGGTGACCGGTCATCGTCGGGAAAACTTCGGCGAGGGTTTCCTGGACATCTGCAAGGCCTTGCGCGAGCTGGCCCAGCGCACTGATATCCAGATCGTCTACCCGGTGCATCTCAATCCCAACGTACTGGGGCCGGTGACCGAACAACTGGGTGACCTGCCCAACGTGCACTTGATCAAGCCCCTGGATTACCTGGCGTTCGTGCGCCTGATGCAACATGCCCACGTCATCCTCACGGACTCCGGCGGTGTGCAGGAGGAGGCGCCGTCCCTGGGCAAACCCGTCCTGGTGATGCGCGACGTCACCGAGCGCCCCGAAGCCGTGGCCGCCGGTACCGTGCGCCTGGTGGGCACGTCCCCGGCCTCGATCATCGCTGGTGTGAACGCGCTGTTCGACGACGTGGCCTTGTGGCGTCGTACCTCTCAGGCGATCAACCCCTACGGCGATGGCAAGGCCAGCCAGCGCATCGTCGACACCCTGATGGGGCGTGCAGTCGACGACTTTGTCGTGGGTCAGGTGCAAGCGGCCCACGAGCCGTCACACACGCCGCTGTCCGAGCCACGCGAGTTGCTCGCCGATTTCACCTCATAACTGCTACCCACCCTTATCAGATCGAGATTTGCCTGAATGAAGCCTTCCGTTGCCATCCCTACGGGCGCGCTCAGCGCCCTTGCCTGTGGCCTGAGCCTGCTCGCGCTCATGCCAAACTTTGCCCTGGCTGCGGATAGCCCGCTCACCCAGGCAATCAACCGACTCAACGCCGATACCCGCCAGGAGCGTGAGATTCGCTTGAGCGACCTGGGCATCACCGCGCCAATCCTGCTGGGTGCCAGCGACGCTCGACGCGAACTGTATTTGCCGGTACCCGCCGGCGTGACCCTGAGCGATGCGACACTGCAACTGGACGCCAGCTATCTCAATGGCGAAGGCGGCCGCAATACCATGCTGCTGTCGCTCGATGGCTATCCGGTGCGCGCCGAAGGCCTCAGCGAGGCGCAGGGCGATGCCAGCGTCAAGCTGGGCGTAGACCAGGCCCCACGGGACAACGGCCTGGTACGCCTGGGCATTGCCTGGTCGTCGGTGGTCTCCCGGCCGCTGTGCGAAGAAGACCGGGTCATCGGCAACGTGCTGCGCATTCAGCCCAATACCCGCCTGAACTACAGCTACGATGCCAGCCAACTGAAGGATGTCGGCGCCGCCTGGGCGACACTGCCGGCCAACCCTGGCATTCTGGTCGCACCGGGCTCGTTGTCGGCCGGCAGCTATGATGCTGCCTGGCGATTGGGCGTGGCCCTGGAGCGGATCGGCAAGCATGCCCGTATCCTGCCCTTCCCTGCCCTGCAGGACAGCGTCGACCTGAGCAATCTGCGCGTCCCGGCCGAACTGTTGAACATTCCCGCCTTCGCCAGCCTCAATGGCAAGGGCCAGCATACCTTGGCCAACCCAGCCGAAATCGGTGCGCTGCTGATGCTTGGCCAAGTGCCGAACCTGCAGGCCGACCTGGCCATCAGCGACCCGCAACTGCTCCAGGCCATCAACCAGTCCATGGATGCCTTGCAGAACCAGGTCCAAGGCGTCGACGCCACGGCGGCAGCGGCCTTGACCCAATGGCGCAATGCGCACGTCAACGCCGCCCTGGTGGGCACCGGCACTGACAACGTGCGCCTGGCGCTGCTGGGCACTCGCCCGGTGCTGACGATCGCCCCGGATGCGACCGGCAAAGCCCTGTCCTTGCTCGGCTCTGCCTGGACCAAACTGGCACGCAGCCGCCAGTTGACCGTGAACGAAGCGCAAACGCCGTTGAGCGAAGATGGCCGCGTGGCCCTGTCGCGATTGGGCGGCGCTCCCGGTAACTTCGACGTGGCCTCGCGATTCGACTGGAGCACTTCGTTCCCTCTGGGCAGCGTGGCGTATGACGGTCGCCTGCCCGTCACCGCAGTGGTCGACGTCTCCGCCGCACCCGGCGCTTCGGACACCGCGCCCGTGGCCTCGCTGTTTTTCAATGACTTCCTGATCGGTGCCCAGCAACTGACCACCGATGGCGAACCACAACGCATCCAGGCTCACATCCCACGCTACGCCCTGGGTTCGAAAAACGTACTGCGCGTCTCGTTCCAGCGCCAACCGGTCAGCGACCGTTGCCTCGAAACGCCTCAGGCGTTCCCGGTGTCCGTACTGCCTACCAGCCATATCGTGCTGGATAAAACTTCACTGGGTGATGATTTCGCCGGCATCGCCGCACGCTTCGCCGTAGACACCCAAGTGCTCGTTCCCCAGGCATACCTTGACCATCCGGCCAGCAGCCTGGCCCAGGTGATCTCGGTGGCCGACGCCTCGGGTGTTTCGCCGCTGCGCGCGCAGTTGAAAGTCAGCACCGATCCGAAAGCCGCCGTCAGCCCGGACAAAGCGTTCCTGGCTTTCGAACTGCCGCTCAAGGACAGCAAGGAGTCGGTCCAGGTCGACGAGCAGGGTCACCTGCGGATCAACCACAAGGACCAGGTGATGCTGGATGTGCAGCGCCTCAACCAGTTGGCATCGTTGCAAGTGGTGCAGACCTCGGGCCAGCACGGCCTGGTCTATCGGGCCCTGGGCGACCAGCCCCCGAGCCTGGCCAAGCCGGTCGTACTGACTCGTGGCGATGTGGCGATCCTGGGCGACAACGGTGCCGTGGCGGTCTTCGATACCCAGGATCCCAACGGCAGCCAGTTGATCGGCGAGGAAGAACCCAAGGGCCTAGATGCCTGGCGCAAACCGTCACTGCTTTGGCTGATCCCCGGTGGCATTGCCTTGTTCCTTATCTTGTTGCTGGCTGGCCGTAGCGCCCGTCGCAATCGCCAGTAACGGTAACCTTTGATGACGTCGCTTTATTGGCCCTATTGGCTGGCCCACTACTACAACTACTTGGAAGCCGCGACCATTGTGGTCGCGGTACTGATCCTGATCTCCAGCCTGGACGATCTGATCATTGACGTGTGGTACTGGTCTCGTCGCCTGTACCGCAAATTCACCGTGGACCGCCGCTATCGGCCGCTGACCGTCGAGCAATTGCTGGCCCGGGACGAACAGCCCCTGGCGATCATGGTCCCGGCCTGGCTGGAATACGACGTCATCGCGCCGATGATCGAAAACATGGTGTCGACGCTCGACTACCAGAACTACGTGGTTTTCGTCGGCACCTATGTCAACGACCAGCGCACCATCGACGAAGTCGAGCGGATGCGCCGGCGTTACAAGCAGTTGCACCGCGTGGAAGTGCCCCATGCCGGGCCGACCTGCAAGGCTGACTGTTTGAACTGGGTGATCCAGGCGATTTTCCTGCACGAGAAAACCCATGGCATGACCTTCGCCGGCGTCGTGTTGCACGACAGCGAAGACGTGCTGCATCCGCTGGAATTGCGCCTGTTCAACTACCTGTTACCGCGCAAGGACATGATCCAGTTGCCGGTGGTCTCGCTGGAACGCAACTGGTACGAATGGGTGGCGGGCGTCTACATGGACGAGTTCGCCGAATGGCACGGCAAGGACCTGGTGGTGCGTGAAAGCATGACCGACACTGTGCCCTCCGCCGGCGTCGGCACCTGTTTTTCCCATCGTGCCCTGCGGGTGCTGGCCGGTGAAACCGAAAACCAACCGTTCAACACCGACAGCCTGACCGAGGACTACGACGTTGGCGCACGATTGGCCAAGGTCGGCATGAACGCGATCTTCGTACGCTTCCCGGTGCAGTTCCGGGTGCTGCGCAAATCCTGGTTCCGCAAACCCTATGAATCGACCCTGACGATGCCGTTGTGCGTGCGTGAGTTCTTCCCCGACACCTTCCGCACCGCCTTCCGGCAAAAGGCCCGCTGGACCCTGGGCATCGGCCTGCAAGGCTGGGAACAGATGGGCTGGAATGGCTCGCTGGCCAACCGATACCTGCTGTTTCGCGACCGCAAGGGTGTGGTGACAGCGTTCATCAGCATCATTGCCTACGTGATTCTGGTACAACTGCTGGGCCTGATTATCCTGCGCAACAGCGGCTTGTGGGACGTCAGCTTCCCTACGCCCTTTGAAACCAATGGCGTGATCAAATACCTGTTGCTGGCCAACGGCGTTGCCTTGGCCTGGCGGATCGTGCACCGCTATTACTTCACCACGGTACTGTACGGCTGGCAGCACGGTTTGCTGTCGATCCCGCGCATGCTGGTGGGCAACTTCGTCAACTTCATGGCCGCCTCTCGCGCCTGGCGCATGTTCCTGGTGGGCAAGGTCATGAACCGCAAGCTGGTCTGGGACAAGACCATGCATGACTTCCCGTCCACCGACCTGGTCGCCACCGCACCACGCCGCCTGGGCAGTGTATTGCTGTCCTGGCAAGCCATTACCGACACCCACCTGCAAAGCGCACTCGACGAACAGCAGTCGCGCAATGTACCGCTGGGTCGGATTCTGCTCAATAACGGCTGGCTGGACGACGAAACCCTGGCCGAAGCCATTGCGTTCCAGAATGACCTGCCGCGGGTCTTTGAAGTGGCCCAGAAAGCAGCAGCCTCGACGTCGTCGCTGGCCAGCGAGTTTGCTTTGCGCTGGCGCGTCATTCCCTTGGGGCGCAACGGCGAAGGACGTGAACAGATCGCCGTCGCCAACCCACTTTCCGCTGAAGGTCTGCAACAGATCAGCGCCGAATTGGGCAGCGAGCCGGTGCAATTGATCGCCCGGGAGAGTGAAATTCTCGCGTTGTTGCGCCGATTGCCAGCGAACAACGGCCATGCCGTACCGAATGCCCGCGCGCCGCTGCTGGGCGACCTGCTGATCGAAATGGGCCTGCTCGATCGCGATCAGTTCAGCCACGCCATGCTGCAGTATCGTCCGCAGCATCACGGCCGGATTGGCGACTACCTGGTCGACAGCGGTGTATTGCCCCGGGCAACGATCGAACAGGTGGTGGCACGCCAGCACAGCCTCTACCCAATGGAGCTTCCGGCATGAACCGCCCCCTTCTGACCCTCTTGGCCGCGGGGCTGAGCCTGATTCCCGTGCTGGCGTCTGCCGAGACATTGCCGCTGCCGTTGACAGGGCCGGCCTACACCGCCGCCAACGAGGCCTACAGCGCCTACGGGCGCAAGGACTACGACCTGGCCATCGCCAAGGCACGCGAAGCCCTGCGCCAGCGCGCCGACGTGACGCGCTTGAACACACTGATCGAGCTGGCCGAACGGGACAAGAAACTGCGCGACCAGCCGCAGACCGCCCGGTCATCCCGCGCCGCGCCGGCAGCACCGGGCTTCGCCGCCGCGTCCCAGGGCTTCAAAGCCTATGATCGCGAACAATTCGGCCTGGCCGCGCAATCGGCCCGCAAGGCCATCACCCAGGCACCCCGTCGTCGCGAGTATCGATTGCTGCTGATCGATTCCTTGCAGCGCCAGCAACACTTGGAAGAAGCCGACCAGGCCACCACGGATGCCCTCCGGACCTTCGCCAACGACAACACATTGCTGCTGCGTCGCCAAGCGATTCGCCGTCAACTGGCGGTGCCGGTGGCGACCCAGGGCTACCGCGCCCTGGAGCAAGGCAAGGCGGCCATGGCCGTGGACCGCGCCCGTAAAGCGGTGACCTTGGCTCCGGAAGTTTCCGCCAATCAGCAACTGCTCATCAGCGCCCTGCTCGCGGCCAAGGACTACCCCGCCGCCGAACAGGCCGCGACAAACGCCCTGGCACTGGACGACAGCAAGACCGCCCCGTGGGTCCTGCGCAGCTATGCTCGCGAGCGTCAAGGCAAGACTCCGGCGGCCCAGGCCGACCTGAACCACGCCTTGGCCCTGCCCGGAGTGACGGCCGGTGAACGCCGTGACCTGCGCCTCTTTGCCGTCGACGCTACGCTGGCCCGAGGCGAACCTCAGCAAGCCCTGAACCAGTTGCAAGCCTTGGGCGGTGACGACAGTGATGAAGTGACCCGCCGGCGTACCGCCGCAAGCATGGCACTGCGCCAGAAAAACAAAGGGTTCGCCACCGTCGTGCAATTTGCGCCACCGCCCCTGGAATGCCAGGAAAGCACTTTCGGCCTGACCTGCGCCATCTGGCCTGGCAGCGCCCACGATGCAGGCACGGCGCTGGCCTCCCTGGCCTATGCCGCCCTCGGTCGCAAAGACCCGGCAACCGCGGTCGGCTTGACGAACCAGGCCATTGCCCGTGCGCCACGGAATCCGTCCTATCGCTACCTGCTGGTCAGCGCACTGACGGATCAGAAACGCTTGCCCGAAGCCATCGCGGCGGCCAGCCAAGGCCTGCAGGCCAATGGCGACGACGCCCGACTGTTGGTCATGCGTGGACGCCTGCGCCAACAAACCGGGGACGATGCCGGCGCCCGCGACGACTTTACCCATGCCCTCGCGCTGGGCACCCTGCCGGCCTATGAAGAAGCCGGGCTGTATGCCGCCATCGGCCAGCGCCGCACGGCTCGTGAGCGTCTGCAAGAGGCACGCAGCAGCGGCGAGCTGGCCTCGGTCAGTGACCTGCAGCTCGCTTACCTCTCGATGCAGGCCGGCGACGATGAAGCCGCCCACGATGCGTTCCGCAAGGCCGATGCGGCCACGCCACTGAAGCCGGCGGCAGCCCAGGACGCCGCCTACAACGCCATGCGTGTCCATGAGGACGACGAATCCGTCGCATACTTCAAGCGCGTGATCGATGGGCAAAAAACTGCAGAAACGCCCATGTCCGCGCAACAACTGTTCGATACCCGTCGCACCGTGGGTGACGTTTCGCGCAGGATGGGCCTGACCAGTACCACCAGCTATCGCGGCTCCAGTGGCCTGAGCGGAGCGCCGAGCACCAATAACAGCGGCGGCAGCGAAAGCAACGACCTGCTGCAAAACAGCACCGAACTGTCCTGGCGCCCATTGGGTTATCGCAACGCCCGCTTTGTCGAACTCTACGGGCGTATCACCGACACCCTGTGGAGCAAGAACAGCGACTCGGACACCGGTGCCGATGCCCTGCAGGGCGCCGTTGGCGTACGGGTCAAACCCTTCAGTTCGGTCAACATCATGGCCGCCCTTGAGCGCACGTTCCCGCTCGGCTCTTCCAATGTCGACGGCGACTGGCTGGTGCGCCTGGGCTACGGTTCGAGCATCGGTACCGACCTGCGGGTCGATGTGCCGAGCTGGTGGACCTCGCAGTTGTATGCCGAGGTCGGCCATTACATCAATGACTCGCGCAATTACTTCAACAGCGAATGGCAAGTGGGCCGCAGCTACGCCATCGGCGGGACCGGTTCGCGCTGGGTGACCTTCCCCCATGTCGTCGCGGCGATCGACTACGATTCGAAGATGAAGAGCGAAGCCGGTGGCGGCTTTTCTTCCGGCGACGCCGGAGGCATCGGGATAGGAAACAACGTACGCTATTGGTTCCGGGAAGACGCCTACAACTCGCCACGTTCCTATGTGGATTTTTCCCTGCAATACCGAGCCAGGGTGTTCGGCGAGGATCGCGCCAAAGGGGTGTTCGCGCGCTTGACCTACTCCTATTGATCCGGTGGGTGTACCAGTCGGTCCATCGTTACGAAAAGCGGCTCGTCTTGCCGAGCCGCGACTACACTGCATCCAGAAGGAACTTGTTTGAAAAGCTTCGCAACGTTCATCCATCGCAAGACTGTCGCGGCGCTGTTACTGGCCGCGCTCCTCGCCGCAGGTACAGGGACGTACTACATGACCACCCGCACGGCACCGAACATCGTCGGCATCGTCTGGCAGCCGGACAACCAGACCGTCGGCATCAGCGGCAATTGGGAAAAACTGGGCGTGCATGAACTGCTGGTGCAATGGACGGTGGTGGACGACCAGGCCTTCGTGCCCGGCACCGGCCTGACCAGCGTGCCGGTACTGCCGGATTGGGCGCGCATCGCCAAAACGCCCTGGGCCCAGGATGTCATCCTCGGGCTGGCCGGCTATTTCAGCGAGAACCGCTCTCGGGACGATATCGAGCAACTGGCGGCGCTGTCGGAGCGCATCGCCGGGTTACCCACGCCATTGCATGTCACCGGTTGGTACTTTCCGGCTGAAGTCGACCCCAGTTGGTCAGGCGCCACGGAATTACCGGCCCTGCTCGCCAAGCTGCCGCGGCCGCTGTGGATCAGCGTCTACGACGGTGCCAACATTGGCCCCGCCGCCACCGCAGACTGGCTCAAGCAATGGCTGCCAAACGATATCGGCGTGTTTTTCCAGGACGGCGTCGGCGTCTACGCCCGCACCGCCCCGGTGGCCCGAAGCTACGCCGATGCCCTGCGCGATCGGCTTGGCAAGGATCGTGTGCGGATCATCGTCGAAGCCTTCCGCCCCCAATACGGTGGTGGTTTCCGCGCCGCCACCGTCGCCGAGCTCAAGCCACAACTGGCGGCCTATTCGAGCTACCCGCTCTACCTGTTCGATGGCCCGCACTACATGACACCTGCATTGGTGGACCAGCTGAAGCAAGCCCTGGCCACGCCTTGATCAGGGCTTGATGTTCTTCAGTTCATTGAGCAAGGCGAGCAGTTGCTGCATCTTTTCCTCGCCGAACTGTTCTTCGATCCGCCGGTAGTTGCCTTCCATGCCCTCGCTCATCGACACGAAGCACTGCTGGCCGCGTTCGGTCAGGCCGACGAAAACCCGGCGCTGGTCCTGGCTGGACTTCTGTCGCCGCACCAGGCCATCGCGCTCCAGGCGACTGAGCACACCGGTCATGCTCGGCTTGAGAATGCAGGCCTGATGGGCGAGCTGGTGGCTTTCCAACTCACCTTGCTGATGGAGGATGCGGATCACTCGCCACTGCTGTTCCGTGAGGTCATGCTGGTTCAGCGCCGGGCGGAAAAAAGCCATCGCCGCTTCGCGGGCTTGCAACAGGGTCAGGGTCAAAGAAGGTCTGGGGTTAGCCATGTTCGAACTGTGTGGATGGGCGAGTCGGCAGCTTAGTGTCGCTGTCACAGGGCTGCAAGCGCTCAACGCAACCCCGATTGCCGTTGGCGATACTCCCCCGGCGTGAGTTGGGCGTAACGCTGGAAAAACCGACTGAAATACGCCGGGTCCTTGAACCCGAGCTGGTAGCAGATTTCATTGGCCGAGCTGCCGGTGAACAACAGCAGTCGCTTGGCTTCCTGCATCAGCCGCTCCATGATCAGGCGCTTGGAAGGCAGGTCGGCGATGCGTCGGCACACGTCGTTGAGGCGCGCCTCGGTCACGCCGATACCCTCGGCGTAACGCGACAGCGGCCAATGTTGCAGGTAGTGGGCTTCGATCAGCTCGTTGAATCGATGAAAGATCTTCAGGTCTTCATGCCGTGCCGGCCTGGCTTCCAGGGAATTGGAACACAGCCGCAACAGGCTGATCATGATCAAGCGCGTCAACCCATCCAGCGCCGCACTGCGCCCCGGACGCCCCGCCACTACCTCCTCGCTCAGCTCCTCGAACAAGTATTCCAACCGTCGCACCTCCCCCGAGTGCCCAGGCCCCAGTTGCGCCAAGGCCACGCAGGCGGCCGGCATTTGCACGCCAGCCGGCGCCAGGCTCGGATCGGCGTCGATCAACTGCCACACCAATTGCTGGCGCACCGTCAGCACATGCCCGTCACTGTCGGCTTCGGTCACGAAGGCATGGGGAATGGTCGGCGGAGTGAGGAAGAACATCGGACCGGATTCGACGTACTGCTGGTCATCGAGGTACACGCGCACGGTGCCGCTCTTGACGTAGTGCACCTGGAAGAACCGGTCGTGGCGATGCACCGGCATGTTGCGGCCGAAAAAACCCGCCAGGTTGGCGAGCCGGTCGTAATGCACCTCGGCGTCGCTGTAGCGCTGGTCATACACCTGACCAATGTTGATGTTCGGGATCGGCTGGCGGTCGGTCATCACGCAGGGCTCGTTTTTATTCTGATTCAGGTACCTGTCGCACTCATCCTGCACCGAATCCGACGAGGCAACCAGTGCCGGTCATTCTGTCACGCTTGACGATAGTTAACATCTTAATTATAACTGTTAACACATTAACAATAATCGCAGAGCCTCATCACTCTGCCATCGCCAGGAGACAAGCATGAGCCGTGCCCTGCATGACGTCGCGACCGGCACCCTGTTCGGGGTCGCACTGAACTATCAGGGGCTGCTGAAGCAGCGCCTCGCCGAGTTCGAGCAACCGCCCTACCAGAAGCCGCCGCTCAAGCCCGTGCTGTTCATCAAGACGCCCAATACCCGCAACCGGCACGGCGCCGCAGTGGTTCATCCGGGTCATGGCGAAAGGCTGCAACCCGGACCGGCCCTGGGCGTGGTGATGGGCAAGTCGGCCAGCCGCGTCAGCGCCGCCGAAGCCTTGGACTACGTGGCCGGCTACACCGTCGTCAATGAATTCAGCCTCCCGGAAGACAGCTATTACCGCCCCGCCGTCAAGGCCAAGTGCCGGGACGGCTTCTGCGCCATCGGCCCGGAACTGGTGCCGATAGCCCAGGTGGCTGACCCCCACAGCCTGGCGATCACGCTGTACGTCAATGGCGAGGTGTGCCAGCAAAACAGCACGGCCAATTTCGTTCGCAACATTCCCCAGTTGATTGCCGAAATCAGCGAGTTCATGACCCTGCATGCCGGCGACGTCTTGATCACCGGCACGCCTGAGGGCCGGGTCGACGTATTGCCCGGTGACCGTGTCGAAGTGGACATCAGCGGCCTGGGCCGTCTGGTCAATACCGTCGTGGCCGAGGAAACAGGAGCAGGTTCATGAAGCACGCGCGCATTCGTTTTGAAGGCCAGGATCACGCCGTCACCGTTGAAGCCCACAACGCCGTACGCCTGGCGGACGGTCGCCTGCTGGCCGAGGACCAGGTCCAGTGGCTGCCCCCGGCCACCGGCAGCATGTTCGCCCTGGGCCTGAACTATGCCGATCACGCCGCCGAGTTGGCGTTCAAGCCGCCGACCGAACCCCTGGCGTTCATCAAGTCGCCCGGCACCTACACCGGCCATAACCAGGTGACGTGGCGTCCCGACAACGTCGCCTACATGCATTACGAGTGCGAGCTGGTGGCGGTCATCGGCAAAGCCGCGCGCAACGTCAAGCGCGAGGATGCACTGGGCTACCTGGCCGGCTACACCGTGTGCAACGACTATGCGATCCGCGACTTCCTGGAAAACTACTACCGCCCCAACCTGCGGGTGAAGAACCGTGACGCGACGACGCCCGTCGGCCCCTGGATCGTCGACGTGGCCGATGTGCCGGACCCGGGCAACCTGAAGCTGCGCACCTGGATCAACGGCCAGTTGCGCCAGGAAGGCAGCACGAAGGACATGATTTTCGACATCCCCTACCTGATCGAATACCTGTCCAGCTTCATGACCCTGCAGCCCGGCGACATGATCGCCACCGGCACGCCGGAAGGCCTGGCGGACGTGGTGCCCGGCGATGAAGTGGTAGTGGAAGTGGAAGGCGTCGGTCGCCTGGTCAATCGAATTGTCAGCGAAGCCGAGTTCTTCGCATCCCGTAAAGAGGCGTGAGCAGCATGATCAAACACTGGATCGACGGCCGTGAGGTCGAAAGCAAAGACGTCTTCGTCAACTACAATCCGGCCACCGGCGAGGCCATCGGCGAAGTCGCCAGCGGCGGCGCCGAGGAAGTGGCCCAAGCGGTCGCGGCGGCCAAGGAAGCGTTTCCGAAATGGGCCAACACCCCGGCCAAGGAGCGCGCCCGGCTGATGCGCAAGCTCGGTGAACTGATCGAGCAGAACGTGCCGAAGCTGGCCGAACTGGAAACCCTCGACACCGGTTTGCCGATCCACCAGACCAAGAACGTGCTGATCCCCCGGGCCTCCCACAACTTCGATTTCTTTGCTGAAGTCTGCACGCGGATGGACGGCCATACCTACCCGGTCGACGACCAGATGCTCAACTACACCCTGTACCAACCGGTGGGTGTCTGCGCACTGGTATCGCCCTGGAACGTGCCGTTCATGACCGCGACCTGGAAGACCGCGCCGTGCCTGGCCCTGGGCAACACGGCCGTGCTGAAGATGTCCGAGCTGTCGCCGTTGACCGCCAACGAGCTGGGGCGCCTGGCCGTCGAGGCCGGCATTCCCAATGGCGTGTTGAACGTGATCCAGGGTTACGGCGCCACCGCCGGCGATGCGCTGGTGCGCCACCCGGATGTGCGGGCGATCTCCTTCACCGGCGGCACCGCCACCGGCAAGAAAATCATGCAGACCGCCGGGTTGAAAAAGTACTCGATGGAACTGGGCGGCAAGTCGCCGGTGCTGATTTTCGAAGACGCCGACCTGGAACGGGCACTCGATGCCGCGCTGTTCACCATTTTTTCCCTCAATGGCGAACGCTGCACCGCCGGCAGCCGGATCTTCATCCAGGAAAGCGTCTACCCGCAATTCGTGGCCGAGTTTGCCGCCCGCGCCAAACGCCTGATCGTCGGCGACCCGCAAGACCCGAAAACCCAGGTCGGCTCGATGATCACCCAGGCCCATTACGACAAGGTCACCGGCTACATCAAGATCGGCCTCGAAGAAGGCGCCACCCTCCTGGCCGGTGGCCTGGAACGCCCGGCCAACCTGCCGGCACACTTGAGCCACGGCCAGTTCATTCAGCCAACGGTGTTCGCCGATGTGAACAACAAGATGCGCATCGCCCAGGAAGAAATCTTCGGCCCGGTGGTCTGCCTGATCCCGTTCAAGGATGAAGCCGAAGCCTTGCAACTGGCCAACGACACCGAATATGGCCTGGCTTCGTACATCTGGACCCAGGACATCGGCAAGGCTCATCGCCTGGCCCATGGCATCGAGGCCGGCATGGTCTTCATCAACAGCCAGAACGTGCGCGACCTGCGCCAGCCTTTCGGCGGCGTGAAGGGTTCCGGAACCGGCCGCGAAGGTGGACAGTACAGCTTTGAAGTGTTTGCCGAGATCAAGAACGTTTGCATTTCCATGGGCAGTCATCACATACCGCGGTGGGGGGTATGACCCGCACCGATTGATACCCCGTGCACCTATGGCAAGTGATACACCCTGTGGCGAGGGAGCGTGCTCCCGCTGGGCTGCGAAGCGGCCCCCGCTGTTCCTGGCGAGTGCTGCGCAATCGAGCGGGAGCAAGCTCCCTCGCCACAAGGTTCATCATCGATACTTGATTCACCCGCTGTCCCGAGATCCAACAAGAACAATTTTTCAGGAGAATCATCATGGGCGAAGTCGTCCTGGCGGCGAAAATCTGCCACGTTCCCTCGATGTACCTGTCGGAGCTGCCCGGCAAGCACCACGGTTGCCGCGCCGCCGCGATTGCCGGCCACAAGGAAATCGGCCGTCGCGCCCGTGAGCTGGGGGCCGATACCGCCGTGGTGTTCGACGTGCACTGGCTGGTCAACAGCGCCTATCACGTCAACAGCGGCGAGCACTTCAAGGGCGTCTACACCAGCAACGAGCTGCCGCACTTCATCAAGAACATGGAGTACGAATACTCGGGCGCCCCGGAGCTGGGCGAACTGATCGCCGCCGAGGCCAATGCCGTCGATGTGCGCACACTGGCCCACAACATCCCAAGCCTTGAACTGGAATACGGCACGCTGGTGCCCATGCGCTACATGCACATGGATATCGCCCAAGACCAGAAATTCAACGTCGTGTCGATTGCCGCCTGGTGCGCCTGGCATCGCCTGCAAGACAGCTTCACCTTCGGCGCCGCCGTGCGCCGGGCCATCGAGAAAAGCGATCGCAAGGTGCTGGTGCTGGCGTCCGGTTCGCTGTCGCACCGTTTCTCCGATGATCGCAACGCGGAAGCCAACATCCACAACTGGACACGGGAATTCGACAAGCAGGTCGACCTGCACGTCGTCGAGATGTGGCGCCAGGGCCGCTGGAAAGAGTTCTGCGCGATGCTCCCGGACTACGCCGAACACTGCTTCGGCGAAGGCAAGATGCATGACACGGCGATGCTGCTGGGGTTGCTCGGCGGACCGGACTACGACAAGCCCGCCGAAATCATCACCGAACCTTTCGGCAGCTCCGGCACCGGCCAGATCAACGCCATTTTCCCAGTCTGAGAAACAGCCACACGTTGCAAGCGGATCGCTTGCAACTTGCCGCTTGTAGCTCACCCCTCGAAGCTGCCGACGCAGGAGGCTCCCATGCCGCATTTCATCGCTGAATACACCGACAACATCGAACGACAAGCCGATCTGCCCGGCCTGTTTGAAAAGGTCCACGCCTTGCTGGGCGACAGCGGCGTGTTCCCCCTGGGCGGTATCCGCAGCCGTGGCGTGCGCCTGGACACCTGGCGCATGGCCGACGGCAAGCATGACTACGCCTTCGTGCACATGACCTTGAAAGTCGGCCATGGTCGCGACCTGGCCACCCGTCAGAACGTCGCGGAAAAACTCTTCGAGGTGATCACCGCGCACTTCGCCGAACTCCAGGCCCAACGCCTGCTGGCCCTGTCGTTCGAGATGATCGAGCTGCACGAGCAACTCAACTTCAAGGCCAACAACGTCCACGCCTTTCTCAAGGCCCAAGCCACCTGAATCCGCCTACCCCGCACTCCCCATCGGCCTCTCTGACAAAAAGTACAAGATCATGAGCACAGCCAATACCGCCAACACTGCCGGCACCGTCGCCCACGACCGCACCCATGCCACCATCACCTGGCGGCTGATGCCGTTGCTGCTGGTCTGTTACCTCTTCGCCCACCTGGATCGCATCAACATCGGCTTCGCGAAGATGCAGATGAGCGCCGACCTGCAATTCAGCGATACGGTCTACGGCTTCGGCGCCGGCCTGTTTTTCATCGCGTACGCGCTGTTTGGCGTACCCAGCAACATGGCCCTGGACCGGGTCGGTCCGCGGCGCTGGATCGCCACCCTGATGGTGGTCTGGGGCGCCCTGTCCACCGGCATGTTCCTCGTCGAGAGCGCCGCTGGTTTCTACGTGTTGCGCTTCCTGCTCGGCGTGGCCGAGGCGGGTTTCTTTCCTGGCATCCTGGTCTTTCTCAATCGCTGGTATCCGGCCCGGCGCCGGGCCCAGGTGACCGCCTTGTTTGCCATCGCCGTGCCGATGGCCGGGGTGATTGGCGGGCCATTGTCCGGTGGCATTCTCGAGCATTTCCATGACCTTGGCGGCCTGCGTGGCTGGCAGTGGATGTTCGTCATCGAAGGGCTGCCGGTGATCCTGCTCGGCCTCGTGGTGCTCAAGTGCCTGCCGGACAGTTTCGAGACGGTCAACTGGCTCACACCGCACGCCAAGCAGCAATTGCGTGAACAACTGAGCCTTGAAGAACAGCGCAAATCCATTACGTCGTTCTCGGCGATCCTCAACAACCCACAGGTCTGGCTGCTGGTGGCGGTGTATTTCGCGGTGATGCTGGCGGTGAACACCCTGGCCTTCTGGATGCCGACCCTGATCCACGGCGCCGGCATCGGCAGCGACGGCAAGGTCGGGCTACTCAGCGCGGTGCCCTACCTGGCTGGCTGCTTTTTCATGATCGGTTGCGGGCGCTCTTCCGACCGCCATCGCGAACGCCGTTGGCATCTGTGCGTGCCGCTGCTGATGGCAGCGGCAGGCATTGCCGTCGCCGGACTCTCACCCACCGACCCGACCCTGGTGCTGACTGGGCTGATCGTCGCCGGCATGGGCGCCAGTGCGGCGCTGCCGATGTTCTGGCAATTGCCGCCGGCCTTCCTGTCCAACGGCACCCAGGCCGCCGGCATCGCCCTGATCAGCTCCTTCGGCAGCATCGCCTCGTTCTTCGCGCCCTACCTGATCGGCTGGATGCGCGACACCACCCAGAGCGCCAGCCTCGCCCTGTACGTACTGGCACTGTTCATTACCCTTGGCGGCTTGCTGGTGCTGCGCACCCGGGCGGCCATCGTCAATCCTCAATAAGAGACCCTTGCCATGCTTGACCAGACTTTCATCCAGCAAGCCGCTGCCCGCCTCGACCGTGCCGAACGCTCCCGCGAACAGGTGCGGCAGTTTTCCCTCGATCACCCGGACATCACCATTGAAGATGCCTACGCCATCCAGCGTGCCTGGGTGGCACAAAAAATCCAGGACGGACGCAAGCTGGTCGGCCACAAGATCGGCCTGACCTCCCGCGCCATGCAGGTGTCGTCGAACATCACCGAACCGGACTACGGCGCGCTGCTGGACGACATGTTCTTCGACGAAGGCACCGACATCCCCTTCGAGCGCTTCATCGTGCCGCGGGTGGAAGTCGAGCTGGCGTTCATCCTCGGCAAGCCCTTGAAAGGCCCCAACGTGACGGTGTTCGACGTGCTCGATGCCACCGAATGGGTGATCCCGGCACTGGAAATCATCGATGCGCGTATCCAGCAGATCGACCCGCAGACCAAGGCGACCCGCAAGGTGTTCGACACCATTTCCGACAACGCCGCCAATGCCGGGGTGGTCATGGGCGGTCGCGCCGTACGCCCGACCGAGATCGACCTGCGCAAAGTGCCGGCGGTGCTTTACCGCAACGGTGTGATCGAAGAGTCCGGCGTCTCGGCGGCGGTGCTCAATCACCCGGCCAAAGGCGTGGCCTGGCTGGCGAACAAGCTGGCGGCCTATGACGTCACCCTGCAACCGGGACAGATCATCCTCGGCGGCTCCTTCACCCGCCCCGTGGCCGCCAACCCCGGCGATACCTTCCATGTCGACTACGACATGCTCGGTTCCATCGCCTGCCGTTTCGTCTGATCGGAGACCGCCTCATGGACATGCCCATCAATACCTTCAAGCAACGCCTGCGCAGCGGCGAGGCACAGATCGGCCTGTGGCTGGGTTTGGCCGATGCCTACTGTGCGGAACTGGCGGCCAATGCCGGCTTCGATTGGCTGCTGATCGACGGTGAACACGCGCCGAACGACTTGCGCACCTTGCTCGGCCAACTCCAGGCCGTGGCGCCCTACCCCGGCCAGCCGGTGATACGCCCGGTGGTCGGTGACACGGCGCTGATCAAGCAGGTGCTCGACATCGGCGTGCAAACCCTGCTGGTGCCCATGGTGGAAAGCGCCGAGCAGGCGCGTGAACTGGTGCGCGCCATCCACTACCCGCCCCAGGGTGTACGTGGCGTCGGCAGCGCGCTGGCCCGGGCGTCACGCTGGAACAGCATCCCCGGCTACCTCGACAAGGCCGATGAACAGATGTGCCTGCTGGTGCAGATCGAGAGCCGCGAAGGCCTGGCCAACCTGGATGCCATTGCCGCGGTGGAAGGTGTGGATGGGGTCTTTATCGGCCCGGCGGACCTGAGCGCGTCCATGGGCTTTCGCGGCAACCCCGGCCACCCGCAGGTGCAAGCGGCCATCGAGGACGCCATCGCCCGCATCCGCCAGGCCGGCAAGGCCGCCGGGATTCTCAGCGCCGATGAAAAACTGGCCCGGCGCTACATCGAACTTGGCGCGGCGTTTGTCGCGGTGGGCGTGGATACGACGGTGTTGATGCGGGGCTTGCAGACATTGGCGGCGACGTTCAAGGACACGCCAAAGCCTGCGGCTGGCGGCGTGTACTGATCGTTATCAAATACCTTGTGGCAAGGGGATCTGTGGGAGCAAAGCTTGCTCGCGAAACAGGCACCTCGGTCTCTGAAAGACCGCAGCGTCTTCATCGCGGGCAAGCCTTGCTCCCACAGAAAACAACCAGCCCGGGATCTCAGCGCCTGATCATCTTCAGCTCATTGAGCAACCCCAGCAACGTCTGCAGTTTTTCCTCCCCTAGCTGGTCCTGCAAACGCTGGTAATTCTCTTCCATGCTCTGGCTCATCGAATCGAAGCTCGCCTGCCCTTGCGGCGCCAGGCGCACCAGCACCCGCCGCTGATCCTGTTCGGCCTTGCGCCGCACCACCATGCCCGCCGCTTCCATGCGCACCAACACGCCGGTCATGCTGGGCTTGAGGATGCAGGCCAGTTCGGCCAGGCGATTGATCTCCAGCTCGTCGTGCTGGCTGAGAATCCGGATGACCCGCCATTGCTGCTCGGTCAAGCCGTGTTGATTGAGGGAAGGCCGGAAAAACCCCATGGCCGCTTCACGGGCTTGTAGCAGGGTCAGGGTCAAGGATTGGCGCGGCTTGGGCATGGAGTGGGTTCGCGAGAAGATTTAGTTAATGAGTTAACTAAATCTTAACAGCTTCCACCCATGCCGGACCATCCGTTCACAGAATCTGGATCCAGCGATGGTCCTTGCTCCCGCTGGACTGCGCACATAACCCTGTGGGAGCGAGCTTGCTCGCGATAGGGGCCTGTCAGTCAACATCAGTATCGACGGGGCCACCGCCATCGCGAGCAAGCTCGCTCCCACAGAAATGCATCGGCTTGACCAGGGGTGGATGCCAGTCATGTCGCTCAAGCGCCCTTGATCACCCCCTTGAGCACTTGTTTGAAATGCTCGACCTGTTCCTCGCTGAACTGGCCGAACACCTTGTCCTGCTGTTCCTTGGCGATGGCCCAGAGCCCTTCGGTCTCATCGATGCCCTTGGCGGTCAGGCGTACCCGCTCGCCTTCATCGCTCACCAGCCCCTTGCGCTTGAGGTTGGCCACGGCCTCTTCGATCTCGCGCACCGGCATCGCCACCTCCCGCTGCAGGTCGCACAGGTTCAGCCCGGCGTCGTTCTCCAGCACCATCAACATCCGCGCTTCGCTGGTACGCAACCCAGTGGACAACTGACGCGGCTGGTAGCTGGCCTGATAGGCCCGCAGCGCCTGGGTCATCAGGTAATACAGGTTATGGCTCAAGCGGCCCTGGAAATGACTGCTGGGGGACTGGCCCTCTTCCCGCTTGGTCATGCGAGTGTGGGGCAACACCATCGAGTAGGCGCCCTGGTGATAGAGCAAGGGCGAGCGTCCGAAATCGTCAAAGGCCACGACCTTGCCGATCATGATCCAGTGATCGCCACCGTCGACCTGCTGGAATTTTTCACAGTGAAAACGCGCCGAGCAATCGACAAACACCGGAGCGCCACCTTCGCCGGTCTCGAACTGGATGTCAGCGAAGCGGTCCTCCTTGGGGCGGGCGAAGTTGTTCGACAGGTCGATCTGGTCGGCAGCCAGCACGTTCACCGCGAAATGGCTGGCGGCTTCGAACACTTCGTGGCTGCTGGAGCGCTTGTCGATGCTCCACAAAATCAGCGGCGGATCCAGGGACACCGAGTTGAAACTGTTGGCCGTCACACCAACCTTGCGGCCATCTTCAGTGGCGGCGGTGACCACGGTCACGCCGGTGGCGAAGTTACCCAGGGCCCGGCGGAACGCGCGGGTGTCGAAAGCGGTATCACAAAGACTGGACATGCAAGACTCCCGGCCGCCTCAAGGGGCGGCCTCGATTATTGTTCTAGGGTTCAGCGAACAGGCGGTCAAACCATGGACGGATCGGGTTCGAGCCCCATCAGCTCACGACCGAGGATCTGCGCGCAGACGTCGTAGTCGGTGTAGGCATGGGCGCCGGTCAGGTGGGCATCGCGGAACAGCCGTTGCAACTCGTTGTTCTCGAACCAGGAGCCGCCGCCGGCCGCCTCCATCAAGCGGTCGACGGCCTGGATGCACAGCTTGGTGGCATACCCCTGGTTGGTCCGCCAGAACGCCAGGGTTTCCCGGCTGGGGTACTCGTGGCGCTCGCCATGTTCGGCGTGCTCCTGCCAGGTTTTCTCGAGGAAGGCACGGGCCGCCGCCACCTGGTGGGTGGACTCGGCCAGGCGCATCAACGCCGGGGTGGCGGCACCGACGGCCGCGCCGGTGTAGGCCCGCACACGGTTCCTGGTTTTCTCGCGAAAGACCTCCAGCATGCGTTCGGCCACGCCCAGGCTGACCGTGGAGAAACCACTGGCGAAGTACGGCCGGTACGGCGAGTAGAAAATCTTGCTGTCGGGATACAAGCCGAATCCACCGGACTTGCCTTCCATCATGTCCTTGGCCTTCTGGATCCGGTGTTCCGGCACGAAAGCGTTGTCGATGATCAGCGTCTTGCTGCCACTGCCGCGCATGCCCACCGCGAACCAGTCATCGCGAATTTCATAGTCGCTGCGCGGCAGCACCGCGAAGCAATAGTCCTGGGTGCCTTCGGCGTTTTTCCGGCGAAACCCCACGATCGCCCATTCGGCGTGATCGCAGCCGCTGCTCCAACCCATTTCACCGCTGAACATCACACCGCCGTCGACTTCCTCGGTGCGGCCAAACGGTGCGATGCTGCTGCTGGCGGTGGCATCCGGGTCATCGCCCCAGACCTCTTGCTGGGCCTTGGCCGGGAACATCGCCAACTGATGGCTGTGGGTGCACAACAGGCTCATGGCCCAGGCCGTGCTGGCGCAGGCACCGGCCAGCAGCGCGATGCAATCGGCGAACTGCGGCAGGGAAATCTCCAGGCCACCGTAAGGTTTCGGCTGGAAGGCCCGGTGCATGCCGATGCTTTTGAGCAAGGCGATATTCTCGGCAGGCACGCTACGGTCTTTCTCCGCCTGGAAGGCGTTGGCGGCGATGGCCGGCAGGAGGGGCTTGAGGTCTTCGAGCAGCGGGTTTGGCTTTTTCATGGACGGGCTCTTTTATTATTGGCATCTGCCGATCCCGCCTTTGCCCGGCAACCTCAGGTTGCACAAACAGCGGGATCCGTGATTAAGGCCGGTCCAGTATGGGCAATCGCGGGCAGGTGAAAAATGCACCTTCCAGATCCAAGATTGTACTTTTCATGGGGCAGGTTTCGACGCCATGGCGCGCTCGGTCAAATCCCCCGGCACGGATGATCAAGACAAGCGCCCCGCCAAGGCTCTTAATAGGGCCATCCCCTGCAATGCCTTGCGTAGGCGTGGCAACGGAGTTTCCTTTCACTTTGTCAGGTTGCGTCATGATCAATATCGAAACGCCCACCTATTACACGGCCACCAAGAAATACAACCTCAGCTTCCCCACGCTGGAACAGGACGTGGAAGCCGACGTCGTGGTCATTGGCGGTGGTTTTTCCGGCATCAATACCGCGCTGGAGCTCGCTGAAAAAGGCATCACCAACATCGTGGTGCTGGAGGCGCGTTACCTTGGGTTCGGCGGCACCGGGCGCAATGGCGGGCAGATCATGGCCGGCATCGGCCATGACCTGGAAAAGATCAAGAAGGACGTCGGTGAAGACGGCCTGCGCCAGGTCTTCGAGATCAGCGACCTGGGCGCCGACATCATCAAGGACCGTATCGCCAAGTACGCTATCGATGCCGATTTCTGCCACGGCTACGGCTACATGGGTTTCAACGCCCGCCAGGAAAAAACCCTGCGGGCCTGGGAAAAAGACTTCAAGTCGATCAACAGCAAACATGAGATCCGCTTCCTCGGCGGCTCCGACGTGCAGCAGATCATTGGCTCCAAGGCCTACAGCAGTGCATTGCTGCACATGGGCGGCGGGCATGTGCACTCGCTGAACCTGCTGCTGGGTGAAGCCAAGGCGGTAGTCAGCCACGGCGTACGGATCTTCGAAAACAGCCCGGCGCTGGAAGTCAGCTATGGCGAGCGCATCACCGTGCGCACCGGACGCGGCTCGGTCAGGGCCAGCAAGCTGCTCTGGGCCTGCGACAGTTTCCTCAACAAACTGGAACCGGAACTGCACCGCTCGACCATCAACACCTACGCCTTCCAGATGATGACCGAGCCACTGTCGGACGAACTGATCCAGCGCATCAGCCCGATTCGCGGTGCCTACAGCGACATTCGCCCGGTGATCGACTACTACCGCGTCACCAACGAAAACCGCCTGCTGTTCGGTGCCGCCACGCCATTGGTGGAGCACATTCCCCAGGATCTCAAGGCCTGGAACCGGCGCCTGATGCTGAAGATCTTCCCGTACCTCAAGGACGTGAAGATCGACCTGGCCTGGGGCGGCCCGATGGCCTGCAGCCCGAACCTGTTCCCGCAGATCGGCACCCTGCCCGGGCGCAGCAACGCGTTTTTCGTCCAGGGTTACTCAGGCTTTGGCGTCACCCCGAGCCACATCATCTGCAAGGTGCTGGCCGAAGGCATGAGCGAAGGCTCGGCGCGCTACGACCTGGTCAGTTCGATCCACCGCCCGACCATCATCGGCAAAGACGCCATTCGCCCATTGCTGCTGACCGCCGGCAAGTCCTGGCATCAGCTGTCGGGCTACTGGAACGGCCGTCGCTGACGGCCAACCTCCTTCTTCCTTTCAATCATCAGGAGTCACCTGCCATGCCCCTCATCACCCTCGAAAAAGACATCCAGCTGTCCGACCTGGACGCCTGGGGCACCGTCGCCGACCTGGGTTCGCAGATTCTCGAAGGCGAAGTCAAGGCCTTCGGCAAGATGACCTTCGGCGCCCCCACCGACCCCGTCAGCAGCGCCTACTTCGGCACCACCCAGGGCAAGTTCCGGATGGTCTACCCCTTCGCCGAACAAGCCACCGTGGTCACCGGTGAAGTGGTCCTCACCGACGAAGCCACCGGCCAGAGCACCCGCTACAAGGCCGGCGACAGCTGGTTCGTGACCAAGGGCACACCGGTGTTGTGGGAAGTGGTCAGCGAAAGTTTCGTCAAGCACTACTTCGCGGTAGTCTGACCGGACAGGGCTGCCGGCCCACCCGGCAGCCCGCTTGCGAAGGTTGCGACCATGAACGTCATCGCCCAGGACATCGCCGGCCATTGCCTGCACGCCTTCACCCAACTGGTTCCCGTCAGCCGGGCGGCGTTCTACTGCGTGGATCGGCAGTTGCAAGCCCACGACTTCAGCCTCCATGGGATGAGCGGCGAGATGCACCGCGACTACCTGGACAATTACCGCCAGTTCGACCCCCTGCACCCGCGCCACTGCGCGCCCAGCGAACTGGCCGTGGTGCCGTTGGGCCTGGCGATGGCCCGCCAACCGTTGCGTGACAACCATCGTTATCGCGACTTCCTGCAACGCTATGGCGTGGTCGACGTGGTGGAAGTCTTCGCCCATCGCGATGGTCAGCCCCAAGCCGCGGTTTCGTTGTTGCGCACCGCCGAGCAAGGCGTCTTCACCCATCAGCAGTTGAGCCAGCTCAGCGCGTTGCAGGCCTTGTTGCAATTGGCCGTGGCCCATTTGCCGGCCCATGAGGATGCACTGGGCGACTTGACGCCCAAGGAGCGCCAGATCGCCTGGCTGTTACGTCAAGGCGTCAGCAACAAGCAACTGGCCCGGGAACTGGGGGTGGGCTTGCCGACCATCAAGACTCACCTGATCCACCTGTTCCGCAAAGTCGGTGTGAGCAGTCGCACCGAGCTGGTCAGCGCACTGTTCCTCTGATCAACCATCTGGTTGATAGGCCGCCACTGCGCGGCGCCGCATGATCCGAGTGGCTAATTCAACCACCGGAGCCTTGCAAATGAGCACATCTACAGACTGGATCACCGTCGGCGCCCTGGCCGATGGCTTTGCCCCCGAAGCCTTCATCCTGCCAAACCTGGCCGACCTGGACGGCAAGACGTTCACCCTGCACTTCGCCAACGGCTGGCAGATCGAGCACCGATTCGAGCAGGACACCCTGACCTGGAACGCCGCCGATGGGCATTCCAGCGGCACCGCCACCTACCGGGCCACATCCGTACGACCGGGCCTGTACCTGGTGGACTTCATCAAGCGCGAAGGCGAGCTGACCTCATCGATAAGCCTCGTGCTCGATACCGCCAGCGCCGCCTTCACCGCCGTGATCGGCCGCATGCCAAGCCAGCCGGAAACCGGCGAAGGCCTCTACAGCCGGGCATTGGCCGGCAAACCATTGACCTCGGTTCAAGCGCAGTTCCTGCACGGCAGCCTCGACCGTCCCTGGCAGCCTGGCCTGTGCCCGCACGCACCGACCACCGAGCTGGTGGGGCTGCGCAACCTGTATCGCTACAGCCCGAGTGAAGTCTACGAACACATTTACCTCAACGACCAGTTCTACTCCTGGCAGTGCCTCAAAGGCGTTGAGCAAGGCCTGTGCGACACCGATCGCTGCGACACCTACAAGATCGCCGATCAGTTGTACCTGTTCGTGTGGCGAGAAAAGATCATCCCGACCCTGGGGTTGGTGCTGATCGACCTGCAGCAGCACCGCAGTGACGGCAAGATCTTCGGCTATGCCGGTGAGTCCTTCGATGAGTTTTCCAATTTCCCGGTCAGTTCCTACTGCCAGGTGCTCAATCAGACGGAGTATCCCGATGCCTGAATCACGTACCGTGGTGATCACCGGTGCCGGTACCGGCATCGGCGCCGCCTGCGCTCGCCTGTATGCCGCCGAAGGCGCCAACCTGGTGCTGATCGGCCGCCGTCGCGAGCCCCTGGAAGCACTCGCCGCGGACATCGGCGGCCTGGTGCTGGTGGGCGACGCGGCCTGTCCGGACACCTGGGACGGCTTCGTCGAGCAGATTCGCGCGCGTCATGGCCGACTCGACGTGCTGCTCGCCTGTGCCGGTGGCTTGGGAATGGGCAGCGCCACTGAGACTCAGCCATCGGCCTGGGAAGCGGCCCTGCGCAGCAACCTCGACAGCGCCTTCTACAGCGCCCGGGCATGCCTGCCACTGCTGCAGGAAAACGCCGGCAATATTGTGCTGATCGCCTCCATCGCTTCATTGGCGGCAGGCCCCCACGTGTGCGGCTACACCACCGCCAAACACGCCCTGCTGGGCCTCAACCGCTCCCTGGCAAGGGATTACGGGCCTCATGGCGTGCGAGTCAATACGGTCTGCCCTGGCTGGGTCCGCACGCCTATGGCCGATGAAGAAATGCAGGCATTGATGCAGTTCCATGGCGAAACGTTGCAGCAGGCCTATGACCGGGTCTGCGCCGACGTGCCGTTGCGCAAGGCTGCCAGTGCGGAGGAAATCGCCAACGTCTGCCGCTTCCTGGCCTCGCCCGATGCATCGATCATCACCGGGGCGACGCTGGTCGCCGATGGCGGCTCCAGCATCGTCGACGTGCCGACACTGGCCTTCAGCCGGATGGAGGCCAGCGATGTCTGAGGATCTGGATTTCAGCGGCCAGACCGTACTGGTCACGGGCGGCGCCCAGGGCATCGGCCGGGCCATCGTCGAAGCGTTTGCCCTGCGCGGGGCACGCGTGGTCATCGCCGACCTGGGCCTGGCCCGCGCCGAGGCGGTAGCCGACGAACTGACGGCCGTGGGTTGTCAGGTGCAGGCGGTGGGCGTTGACCTGGCCGACGCGACGGCGATCTTCGAAATGATGAGCGCGCTGGAACAGCGCTTGGGGAGGCTGGATACCCTGGTGCACAACGCCGGGTATTTTCCGTTGACGCCGTTCGCCGAGATCACCCCGGCGATGCTCGAGCGAACGCTGGCGGTGAACCTGTCGGCGCTGTTCTGGCTGACCCAGGCGGCGCTGCCGATGTTCCGGCGCCAGGGCCGAGGCTGCGTGCTGGTGACCTCCTCGGTCACCGGCCCGCGGGTGGCGTATCCGGGGCTCAGCCACTACGCGGCCTCCAAGGCCGGGGTCAATGGTTTCATTCGCAACGCCGCGCTGGAACTGGCGGCCGAGAATGTCCGCGTCAACGGGGTCGAGCCGGGCATGATCGCGACACCGGCCATGGCCAACCTGGGCGACGATGAAGTCAACCAGGACATTGCCCGCCGGGTGCCGCTGGGTCGATTGGGTCAACCGAGCGACATCGCCGGCGCCATGCTGTTCCTGGCGTCGAGCCTGGCCAGTTATGTGACCGGGCAGACGTTGGTGGTCGATGGGGGTTCGACGTTGCCGGAGGTTTGAACCTATGGGAGCGGTGCCTCGCTGACGATGGTGGTGAATGTACCGCCGCCTTCGCGAGCAAGCTCGCTCCCACACTTTCCAGTGTCACCCGCAAAACTCATGTTCAGCACAAATCCCTTTGTGAGAGCGAGCTTGCTCGCGATAGCGACCGTCCAGTCAACGACGACCTCATTCAAGCCACCCCCTGCCCCACCTGCAAACGGCTGGACCGAAACTCCTTGGGCGACAGCTCAAACTGCTTCTTGAACGAACGGCTGAAGTGCGCCGAATCGGTAAAGCCCCACTTGTAGGCGATCGAAGTAATGGACTCGTCCCGCAGGAACGGGTTGGTCAGGTCATCGGCGCTGCGCTTGAGGCGGGCCCGCTGGATGTAGCGGCAAACGCTGTCATCCTGCTCTTCGAACAAGCGATACAGATGCCGCACCGAGATATTCAGTCGATTGGCCAGGCCCACCGGGCTGAGGCCGGGCTGGGTGAGTGATTCGTCGATGACCTTCTGCACGTAGCTGCGCAAGTGACTGCCCTGCAAGGCCACCCCTTCGTCACGGCCATCGCTCCCCTGTTCCAGGGCCGAGCCCAACAGTGAAACGAAGGCACTCTGCAAGGCTTCACCCTCGCCCGCCGCGCCCTCGCCGTCCGGTGTGTCCTTGCACAGTTGGTCCATCAACACATGCAGCATCCGTCCGCACGCCTTGCTGGACGAAACCTTGCCGAAGGTCTTGGTTTCCCCACCCAATTGACGCGACACGTCCTGGCGAGACAAGGACAGCACCGCGTGCTCGATCAGGCCGAACGGGGTGATCTCAAGCGCGCCAACGGAATCCATCAACAACAATTCACCGGGCGCCAACTGGATGCTCCGACCGTTCTGGGTAATGCGGCAGTAGCCACTGCGCTGGCTGACCAGAAGGCAATCCTGGTCATCATCGTGATCGGCGCTGGGTGAGTGACGCTTGATGCTGCCGGCATTGGTGCGCAGGTTCGCCAGGGCAAGGCCACCCCGATGGAAGTTCGACACCTCACCAATGAACAAGGCGCGATTGAAGGCCAGCTCGGTATCGAAGTGGCCGCAAGTCGCCCGCAGATCCCGGTTCCAGATGTCCAGACCGTCCTGCCCAACTTGTTGCATGCTCATGGCATTCTCCGCAGTGGCTTTTTGTTTTTGTGCGGCAATAGTTAACATGTTATCTATATGCGCGCAACAAGTACCTGATCGCCAGAGCAGTAGCAGGAATGATGCCAGGACAGCACAACAGCATCAGAGCGTTGCCAGCACCCGCTGCAGGCCGCTCAAGGTTGCCAGCAAGGCGCCGCGCTGCTCGCGGCTCAACGGGATGTAACGTCGAAAGGCCGGCATGCGATTGACCACTTCGCTACCGCCCATGTGTTCCAGGCGCACGCACCACTGGCGCCCCTGCAGATCGATGCGCAGCCGCTTGAAATCCAGCGGCATGAGGGCCTGATACAACGCAGGATCCGTCTCCACGGCCGCCTGCAACCGAGTCGCCAGGTCACTGCGCCCGTCCCGCTGCCGGCAACGAATGCCACTGCGCCGCAAAGCCCCGCCGTGGTGCAGTTCCAGGCATGCCGTGCCCTCTCGGGAAGCAGGCACGCGCAGGACGAACTCGGTCATCACCAAGTGCATCAACAACTGCGACTCGGTGCGTTCGATGATCTCCAAGTGCAAGCTGCCGTCGTCGGTGACTGCCGTGGCCATGGCCGGGCCCGCGACCTCGAATCGTGCCAATGCGAGGTTGCGCCGCAGGTGCTCCAGGGTCACCCCGGGCCGATAACCGGCCGGGGCGCGCTGGGAGCTGAACAACTCAGACAGCTTTTGCAGCAGGGTCGATAAACTCGCCCGCAGATTGCCCTGGCTCATGGGAAAACTCCTTGGCCAGCACGTCTTCCACCGACGCTGGCTTGAATGGATTGACCTTCTGCACCACCAGGGTCCAGAACAAGGCGTACGCCGCAGTGCCACCGAGCATCACCGCGAAGGGCACGTAGATGTCCGCCGGATTCATGCCGGGTGGGGTGATGAACCACATGCCCAACACAATGCCGACACTGGACAGGATCTGTGGCAACGGGAACCACGGCGAGCGATAGGCCCGCGGCAGATCAGGGCGACGAATCCGCAGGCTGACCACCGACACGGTCACCAACAGGTAGGCAAAACTCCAGGCGCACACCGCAGCCAACACCAGGTGCATGATGTTGTCGGGATTGCCGCCCAGCCACAGCGCATGCAGGCAAGGAATCAGCATTGCCACCAGGATGCACACCAGCGGCGTCTTGAAGCGTGGATGCAGATAAGTGAAGACCTTCGGCAACGCGCCGTCCACCGCCATGCCATAGAGAATCCGCGGCACGCCGGCCATCAGGGTGTTAATGGTCGCCGCACCGGCAAACAGAAAACCGATGCCCAGCCACATCGGGCCGATATCGCCCATGACCTGTTCGGCGAACCGTGGAATCGCCATGGGGGTGTCCAGCAGATGCACGCCGCTGGTGGCATCGAGCAACACGTTTTCCACCTGGCGCTTCATCGCCGCGCCGTAGATGAACATGCAGGTGGCAACGCTGAACAAGCCCAGCATCATCGCCCGGGGCATGGTCCGGGCGGAGTGGCGCAGGTCCGGCGCCAGCGGCGTGACGAATTCGCAGCCGACAAACATGAACATGGCCATGCCCACCAGCGACAGCACCGTGACCAGGTCGGTACCCACCACGGACGCGCCGAACCAGCCCTCCAGCTCCACCGCCGGCGCGGCGATCAGGCCCAACACGCCGAACACCATCAAGGTGGTCCACATGCCGAACGTCAGGATGATTTCGGCCCGGCCAAAAGCACTGACACCAAACGCATTGAGCACGCCAAACACCACCACGAACCCCACGCCCAGCAACCAGGAACCGCCTGCCGATTCGGCCAGGGTGTTGAGGTGTTCGAAGTTCACCAGGGCCATGACGCCGGCCAGGATGGTTTCGGCAGTACCGGCGAACACATGGACAATCAGATAGGCCGACAAGGTGCCGGTGATCGCGAAGAAACGCCCCATGCCACAGTTGATGTAGTCATAGACCGAGCCAGTGGTCGGAAGAATCGACGCTGCCTCGGCGAACGTCGTCGCCTGGGCCAGCATCATCACCACGGCGATTAGCATCGCCACGGCAAAGGCGCTGCCGCCGATGCCAAAGCCCATGGTCGCGGTGAGAATCACGGGGCTTGCCATGATCAGGCCAATGGTGCTGGCCAACGCGGTGGGAAAACCCACCGAACCCCGGTTCAAGTGCTCGGTGAGCCTGTCATTGATCGACATCGTGCAGATCCTCGAAAGCGGATTTTTAGTATGGATGCCACAGCCGTCCAGGAGCCGGCGATCATGCCTTCCCCAACCGGTCCCTGATCGAAACGGCGTTGCGTGCAGCCTTACTCTGCGCCGCCCCGCCCCGGGCGTCTTGCCCGTGTCTGCCGCCGGTTTTGTTGCTGCCTGCCAACGCTGCCACGCTGGCGGCCTGGATCAACTCCATGGCAGGCAGGTGAAAGACTTCCCCGGGTGCCGCTCCCTTTAATGCGCGCTCTGCTGTCCTATCACACTGGGGAATCCACCATGGAGCACACACGCCGTACACCTTTGCTGCGCAATGCCATCGGCCTGGGCATCGCCCTGCTGGTCGCCGATTCATCGGCCCAGGCTTATGAGCTTTACGCCGACGAAGACACCACCGTCACCGGCAACTTCCTGGCAGTCTACGGGCTGTTCAACAGCCGCAAGAACTACGACGGCACCGCCGGTGGTTCGAGCTGGCGCGAAGGCTTCATCAAGTATGGCCTGAGTATCGACCAGACACTCGGCAGCCTGGGCAGTGTCTACGGGACGGCCAACCTGGTCAGTTCCGGGACCTGGGGCGACGGCGATGCGGCCGGCCTGAGCGATGGCTCCGAACGCACCACGAAGTTCGACGAAGCCTTTGCCGGCTGGCGCTCGGGGGATCTGTTCCCGGCACTGGGCAAGGACGGGGTCGACCTGTCCTACGGCCGCCAAGTGATTACCCTCGGCGATGGTTTCATCATCAACGACGATGGCCTGAACCTGGGCAAAGGCGTGGCCGATGGCGAGTTCAACCGCGGCGGCGCCTATTACCTGGCGGCCCGGCATGCCTTCGACGAGACCGCTGTGCTGCGCCTGGGCGGCAAGGAAGGCGTGCATGGCAGCCTGATGTGGCTCAAGTCCGACAACCGCGCCCAGGCCAACACCGAAATGGCTGCCGGCACCCTGGAATACACCGCGGCGCCTGGTACCCTGGGGCTGACCTATATCCATGGCATCGATGTCGATGACCGCTACGCCAGCGATTTCCAGAAGCAACGCGAAGGCATGGATATCTACAGCCTGCGCGGCGCCGGCAATGCTGGCATCGAAAATGCCCACTTCGCCTTCGAGTACGCCTGGCAGGACAAGGACGCGGGCCCGGAGAAAGCCTGGTACGCCGAAGCCGGCTACACCTTCGCCGACCTGCCCTGGACGCCGGACCTGACTTATCGCTACAGCCGTTATTCCAAAGACTGGGACTCGATGTTCAACGGCCAGAGCCGCGGCTATGGCACCTGGTTCCAGGGTGAAGTGGCGGGCAACTATGCCGGCCCGTTCAACAGCAACACCGCCATCCAGCACGTCGGCCTCAAGCTCAAGCCCGCAGAAACCGTGACCCTTGGTGCGCTGTTCTTCGACTACCAGACCCTGCACGGCCGCCAAGCGTTGAACCTCGACGCGCAGGAACTGGACCTGTACGTGGAATGGGCGGTGAACGAACACCTGATCGTCACGCCGCTGGTAGGTTTGTACAAGCCGCAGAAGGATGCGGACAACGGTGGCAATCAGGTCGGCGGCAACGGCACCAACGTCTACAGCCAGTTGGTGGTGGCGGTTCCGTTCTGACAGCCAACTGCCGCAGGCTGTGATCCTTTGATCTTTCCCTTGGGACTCAAGTGCCGGGGGAAAGATCGCAGCCTCACTCCGCTCGTCAGCTCCTACGGGGTAGCGATCACCTTGTTTACCTGTGCTGGTGCAACATGGTCTGGATCTGATGGGTCGCCTGCCGGGTGCTTTGCGCCAGCTTGCGCACCTCATCGGCCACCACCGAGAAACCGCGTCCGACCTCACCGGCCCGGGCCGCCTCAATCGCGGCGTTCAAGGCGAGCAGATTGGTCTGGTCGGCGATGCCCTTGATCACCCCTACCACCGTGGCAATCTGGGCGTAGGTCACCTGGTTCTGCTCCAGCATGCGCTGATGGGTGGACTGGGCCGAGCGCTCATCGCTGATATCACGCACCGCACCAATGACCCGGACCAGTTGCCCGTGCGAATCGCGTACCGCCCGCCCGCGCTCGCGGCACCAGATGTAATCCCGGCGCTTGTGGCGCATGCGGTATTCGAAGACATATTCACCGCTGCCCTGGGGACCGAGGATCTCCCGCTCGAATATGGCCATGATCTTTGGCAAGTCATCCGGGTGAGTGATGCCAACCTGGGCATCCCAGCCATCGGGCAAGTCGTCGGGCCCGTAACCTAGCAGCGACCGGAACTGACTGGAAAAGCGCATGGCACTGGCCGGGTGCTGGAGATCACCGTCGACCACGGTAATGTCCCAGCAACCTTCCGTCAGGGTCGACTGCAGCAGCTCCCAGATCTGCGCATCCTGGCGATGTTGCTGCAGTTGCTGGTCGTGTTCGCCCAGACGACGCTCAAGCACCTGCTCGCGCTCGTGGGCTTGCTCCAGTTGCTGGCGAGCCTGGTGCAACGCCTGCTCGCTGTGCTGCCAGCGCAGGGTTTGCGCCTCTACCTGTGCCTCGGCCTGGTGCAACTGCGCAGTGGTGTTCGCCATCTCCCGCGCATGCTGCTCAAGGACGGTCCGCAGGGGCGCATAGGCGTCGAGCGTCGGCGTGCCCTCCGTTTCACCGGCCAGCACACGCTGCACCTGTACGATCAACGCCAGTTTCTGTTTGTTGGTCTGGAGAAACATCGCCCGCCCCTTTGCCTATCAAGTCGAAACCGGATCTGATCGCAAACCGGCCAGGCTGGCTTGTCCCTGCCTGCACGGGCCTTGCTCCTGGCTGCCAGCCCCACGGGCTGGCAGCCACAGACATAGCGCGCGGCAGGCACAGTCAAGCCGGGCGGTCGTGCCGGGATTACTCTCGGGCTTTCCCTTGTTCGCGATCAGGAAACCCTCATGAGCGATATTGCCCTGCTGCCTCAGGTCGAAGCCTTTCTCGGTCGACGCCACGCCCTGTTCATCGACGGAGGTTATGTCGAAAGCCAGAGCCGCCAGACGCTGGACGTGGTCAACCCCGCCACCGGCCAGGTCATCGCCCAGGTCAGCGACGCCAGCCCCAGCGATATCGATGCGGCGGTGGAGTCGTCCCGTCGCGGCTTCAAGCAGTGGTCCCAAACCGCGCCGGCGGTGCGCGGCCATGTGCTGCTCAAGCTGGCGGACCTGTTGGAGCGCAACCGCGAAGAGCTGGCGCAGATCGAAACCTGCCAGTCAGGGAAGATCATCCACATCTCGCGGGCCTTCGAAGTCGACCAGGCCGCGCACTTCCTGCGTTACTACGCCGGCTGGGCGACCAAGATCAATGGCGAGACGATCACGCCCTCGTTGCCCTCCTTCGCTGGCGAACGCTACACCGCGTTCACCTTGCGCGAACCGGTTGGGGTGGTGGTCGGTATCGTGCCGTGGAATTTTTCCACCATGATCGCCATCTGGAAACTGGCCTCAGCCCTGGTGACCGGTTGCAGCGTCATCATCAAGCCCAGCGAGTTCACCCCCCTGACCATTCTGCGCATCGCCGAACTGGCCATGGAGGCCGGCCTGCCGGCCGGTGCCCTGAATGTGTTGACGGGCGGCGGCCAGGTGGGCAAAGGGCTGATCGAACACCCGGGCACCAACAAGGTTTCATTCACCGGCTCCGTGCCCACCGGCCTGGCGGTGGGCCAGGCGGCCATGGGGGCCGGGTTGACCCGGGCAACCCTGGAATTGGGCGGGAAGAATGCGGCGGGGTTCCTGCGTGACATCGACCCTGAGGTGGCGGTCAACGGCATCATCGAGGCGGGTTTTCTGCATTCGGGACAAATCTGCGCGGCGGCGGAACGGTTCTTCGTCCACCGCTCGCAGATCGAGTCGATCATGGACAAACTGGCCCAGCGCCTGAGCAAACTCACCATCGGCTCGCCCCTGGACGAACGCACCGAATTCGGCCCGGTAACCAACCGCCAGCACCAGCACAAACTCGCGGAGTTCTTCGCCAAGGCCCGTGCGCAGAACAACACCATCATCCACGGCGGCAAGCTGATCGATGGGCCGGGTTGCTACGTCGAGCCGACCATCATCCTCGCCAATCGCCGCGACGACGCCTTGCTCAACGAAGAAACCTTCGGCCCGATCGCCACGTTCTTTCCTTACGACACTGAGGAGGAACTGCTGGAACTGATGAACGACACGCCCTATGGCCTGAGCGCCAGCCTCTGGACCAACGACCTGGGCAAGGCCCTGCGCATGGTCCCCGCCATCGAAGCCGGCACGGTATGGGTGAACATGCACACCCTGCTCGACCCAGCCGTGCCTTTTGGTGGCAGCAAGTCTTCCGGGGTGGGCCGTGAATTCGGCAGTGCATTCATCGACGACTACACCGAACTGAAATCGGTGATGATCCGCTACTGAGCAACAAAAGGGCTCTGGAGCGACACCCCAGAGCCCTACCCAGCCAAAATCCCCTTTGTGGGAGCGAGCTTGCTCGCGATAGCGGACCGTCAGTTAATGATGATGTCGACTGACACTACGCCATCGCGAGCAAGCTCGCTCCCACAGTTTTTTTCGAGTCGTCCAAGCCATCCGCGACCACTACAAAATCCCCTGTGGGAGCGAGCTTGCTCGCGATAGTGGAGCGTCAGCAATGATGATGCCGACTGACCCAACGCCTTCGCGAGCAAGCTCGCTCCCACAGTTTTCACCGCCGGCAGGCGTTGACCGCTGGAACTCGGCCACGCCAGGGCTGGGCGCGTTCCAGTTGGGCGGCCAGGGCCAGCAAGGTGTTTTCCTCGCCAAAGCGTCCGGCAAAATGCGCCCCCATCGGCAACCCATTGGCACTCCAGGACAACGGCACTGACATCGCCGGCTGGCCGCTGGCATTGAACAGCGCGGTGAACGGCGAATAGCTGTGGTAGCGCTCGATCAGTTGATCCAGGCTCATGCACACATCCTGCAAATCCAGCTCGCCAATCAGCACCGGTTCGCGAGTCAGGACCGGGGTCAGGATCACGTCGTAATCCTGCATGAACACCGCCAACTGCCGGCCGAGGGCATGAATCCATTCCACCGCCGCGGCATATTGGGCGCCGCTGACGTTGCCCTTGTCCCGCAAGATGATCCGGGTGCGCACCTCCAGTTCTTCGGCCTGCACGGCAAACCCACGCATCTGGCCCAGCAGGTCGACATAGTGACGAGAGCTGGCGCCAATGATGGTGAACACGTGGTCGAGAAACTCCAGCAACCCCACCGGCAGGTTCACCGGTTCGACACGATGCCCCAGGGCCTCGCACAACCGGGCCGCCTCGCCCACGGCCTGGAGACTTTGCGGCGCGGTGGGCCAAGGGCCGAGCTGTTCGACCAGGGCAATGCGCAGCGGTTTGGGATCAGCTTGCACCGCCATCGTATACGGCAACGCCTGGACCGGCGCGGCATAGGGCGCACCCAGGTCCATGCCGGCGGTGGCGTCCAGCAACGCCGCACTGTCACGCACCGACAAGGTAATCGCATGGGGCGTGCCCATCCCCGCCCAGCCCTCGCCCACTATCGGCCCCGACGGCATCAGGCCACGGCTGGGCTTGAACCCGAACACACCACAGCATGATGCCGGCACCCGCAATGAACCGCCGCCGTCGTTGCCATGGGCGAACGGCACCACCCGGGCCGCCACCAACGCCGCCGCGCCGCCACTGGAGCCACCGGCACTGTGCTCGCTGCTCCAAGGGTTGCGGGTGGCACCGAAACGCGCGGACTCGGTGGAGTACGACGTGCCGAACTCCGGCGAAGTGCTGGTGCCCATCACTTGGCATCCGGCACGGCGCAGGCGCGTCACGACTTCCGATTCGAAATCCGCCCGGAAGTCGCCCAGTGCACGCGAGCCGTTGGTCATCGCCGCGCCGTGGACCGGCGAAAACAGGTCTTTGATCAAGGTCGGCACACCGGCCAACAGGCCCTGGCCAACCTGTGGCGTGCGCGCTGCTTGTCGGGCCGAATCGTACAGCCGCTCGGCCACCGCATTGAGCTGCGGCTCGACCCGCTCCAGGCGCTCGATGGCGGTTTCCAGCAGTTCGCCGGGCTGGACTTCGCCACGCCTGACCCACTCGGCCAGCGCCGTGGCGTCTTCACTGTCCATCAGATGGTGGATGTCTTGCATACCCATGTTTCAGATTCCTTATGTCACGACGATTGATGTGATCCGACGGTGCTCGCCTGCCCCTGGCCCCGTGCGCGCAGGCCGGCAATGACCCAGAGCAGTGCCAAGGCAAAACTGGCCAGGGCCAGCCACTGAATGGCGTGACGCAGGTCACCGGCGAAGACAACCACCAACGCCACCACCAGCGGACTGACGAATTGGCCGATGTACAGGCACGAGGTAAACCCGCCCAAGCCCCGGCCGCGGGTGCTGGCGGTCAAGGCATTCATCACCGGCGCCATCACGTTGGGCACCAGCAACCCAGCCCCCAGGCCCTGGATGAACACCGCCACCAGCACAGCGTTGTAGCTTTGCCCGCGCATCAGCAACCACAGCCCCAGGCCCATCAGGCCGAGCAACAATGCGTTGCACCCGGCGATGCCGAAGCGACGGCGCAGCAACGGCCACATCAGCGAACCGCCCAAGGTCGCCAACAGGCTCAGTCCCGCCGCCAGGCCGATCATCGTGCTGGAGGTGATGCCCAAGCTGACCAACAGCGTCGGCGCCTGGATCGGCATGATGAACGTCAGGACCATGCCGCCCAGGATCATCAGGTAGCCGACCAGCAGTGGCAGCACGGCGACCTTGGCCGGAGCCGACTCATCGACGCGCTGCTCGACCCTCCGGCGCTTCGTCACCGGCGGTTCCCAGAGCACTTTCATCATGGCCGGCACCAGCAGCAGTGGCAGCAGATACAACAGGAATGGCGCACGCCACGAGTGCTCCCCGAGCACACCGCCCACCACAAAAAACAGCGCCCCCACCAGGCCGATGGTCACCACCTGCCGGTTGACGTAGCGCAGTCGCTCCTCGCCCTGCCAATAGTCGGCGATCAGCGTCGCGCAGCAGGTCATCACCGCCGCCTCCGTGCACCCGAACAACAGCCGCACACCGACAATCGAAGGCAGGCTATCGAGCAGGGCCGGCAAGGCGCCGAGCAAGGCGTAGAGCACCGTGGCAATCACCAGCAACGCCTTGCGTCCCACCCGGTCGGCCAACCAGCCAGCCAACGGCGCGCACACGGCAATCGCCAGGGCCGGACCGGTAATCGCCAACGGCACCAGCAGATCGGCGCGCGGTTCCAAGGGACCGAATTCGGCACCCAACCGGGGCAGGATGGGCGTGACCATCACCGCGCCCATGATCGTCAGGCTGCTACCCAGCATCAGCACCCCGCCTTCGCGCCAACTGGCCTGGCGCGACGGGGTGGCCGCCGTTGAAACGGAACTTGATTGGTTCATGACGAGCCCCTTCTAGAAACTGTGGGAAATACGCAGCGCCGCGGTATAGCCCTCGGCGCGGTTGCGCGCATCGAGCTCCTTGTAGACATGCAGCCACACCGGTGGAATGCCGGGCTTGAAGTAGCTCACCGCCGGCCCGACAGCCAGCACCCGGGCGCGATTGCCGGTTTCCAGCCCCGGCGCGTCGTCATCGGTGAACTGACGGTAGTAGTACCCGCCCACGCCCAAGGTCCATGGCCCGACGTGCTGGCCCACGGCAAATTCGTGACGGTACTCGACGCCGTTCTTGTAGTCGGTGGCGTGGTTGCGGGTGTTGATGTCGGCTTCAAAGCTCGAAGACACCTCGAAGCCGCTGTCGGAGATGTACGTGGCGTTGAGGATCGGCGAGAAGGTCCAGTGGTTGAGACCCGGCGAGATCAAGCGATCCTTGTCGTAGTCGCCGGTGGGGGCCTGGATCTGGAACTGGGCATTGACGAACAGGTTCGGCGAAAGGGTCCACTGCAGGATCACCGGCAGCACCTGCATGTCGGCCATGCGAAACGGATCGGCCTCCAGGTTCAGTGGGCCGACAGGGGTCTGCACCTGCAGCGACGCGTCCATCTGGAAGAACGGTACGACGGCACCGAAGCCATACTTGGCGCCCAGCACGGTGTAATCGGTCATGCGCATGTAGGCGACGCCGATGGACAAGACATCCAGGGAGAAATTGTTGTCCACGGACTTGCCGTGGCGATCCTTCTGCACGTTGGCCGAATAGAACGCAGTACGCAGGCCGACGGTGCCAAAGGGCGTGGCCGGCGGCATCATGCCCGCGCCGAAATCATAGACCCCGACCGCCGTGGTCGGCGCGCCGTTTTCGGTGCCATGGGCAGCGGTGCAGGCACCGATCAGCCCCAGGGTTAACCACGTACAGTGCCAGACGTTTGTTTTTTTGTTTTGGTACATCGAATGCCCCTCCGACCATGTGGTGTTGGGGTCATCCTAGGGAGCCGGCCGGTCAGCCGTTATCCGTTTTCAGCACAGATGCGTGCGACGCAAGGTGTGTGACGGGGTTTCGCCAAACAGGGTCCGGTAATCACTGGAAAACCGGCTCAAATGCCAGAACCCCCAGCGTGCCGCCACCTCCTGCACCCCCAGCACCTGATCGCCATTGCGCAGCTCACGGCGCACCGCATTGAGGCGCAACGCCCGCAGATAAGCCACCGGATTGATGCCTAGGGTTTCTTGGAAGCAATACTGCAGTTTGCGTCGGCTGGCACCGATGTGATTGCACAGGTCGAGGATCGACAGCGGCTCATCGACATGGGCCAGGGCGTACTCCCGGGCGCGGTCGACCATGCGTTTGCGCGCCGTGGGACTGAGCGGTGGTGCTTCGTCCGGCGCCACCAGTTCCAGTATGTGCAGCATCACCGTGTCCCGCAGGCCCCGGCGAATCGACTCGTACCCCAGCAACGAGTCACGCCCCTGCTCGCCCCCTTCAAGCTCATCGAACAACGCCGCAAGCTCGGCGGGCAGCGTCGAGTTGCCAAGACGGTAACACTTGGGAAGATCGGTAATTCGAAAGCGACTGCCTTGTCGCTCCAGCACATGCTCCAACGCCTGCTCGTCGATGGCGACACCGAGCAGATCCAGATGCTGGGGCGTGCGCAACTCAGGCAGGTTATGCCCATGGGCGACCAATAGGCTGGGTTCGACAATCGGGTGCCCGGAGCAAAAGACCGGCCCATCCGCACTCAGCGGTACGCTGAAGGTGATGGCGCCCTCCCAGGCCATGCCTTGCTTGGTCAGGGCCTGATTAGAGCGGTCGCGCACCAACTGCATCCAATCCGAGCGGAACTCGATCAACTCGCCGTCGAAGCGACCGGGGGTCAACTGGTCATAGCAGACCTGCCAGCCTCCCATGTTGCGGGCGTGCTCGTCGATGTCCGTGGTACGAAACCGATTGATCGGCAGCATCGGCAACCCATCCGACGAGACCGCTGGCTGCGCCATGTTGTCATTGTTCATTGACCCGACCTTTGATGATTCCAGGGCTTATGGGTCAAAGCTCAGGCAAGTTCCATTCCGCCCCGTGGACCGGTCGCGCAATTGTGCCGAAAACGGATAACCGGCCCGGATTTAGCTGCCGGCGTCGGCATGGGCCTCTTCGAAGAAATAGTCCTTCCAGCTGTCGGCCTTGTTTTTCAACACGCCCAGTTCATGCAGTTTTTCGGCATAGATGTAGGTGCGTTGCGGAACGACGGTGAAGTCGATTTCGGGGTCGGTGACGATTTTTTCCACCAGCGCCAGCGGCAACTTGGACTGTTCTACGCGGATGTAGGTCTGGGCAGCGGCCGGCTTGTCGGCCTTGATGATGCCTTGCGCCTCCACCAAGGCATCGTAGAACGCCTTGTAGGTCTTGGGATTTTCGTCGTGGAATTTTTCCGTGGTGTAGAGCACGTTGAACGTCGCCGGGCCGCCCAGCACATCATAGGAACTGAGCACCTTGTGCACATTGGGGCTTTGCAGGGCCTGGTACTGGAACGGCGGGCTGGAGAAGTGCGAGTTGATCTCCGACTGGCCGGCGATCAGCGCCGCCGTCGCATCCGGGTGCGGAAGGCTGACCGAGATGTCGTCGAATTTCTTGAAGTGATCGTTGCCGAACACCTTGGCGGTTTCGATCTGCAACGTGCGCGACTGGAATCCGACACCCGCCGCCGGGACAGCGATCCGGTCCTTGTCGGTGAAGTCCTTGAGGCTCTTCACGTTCGGGTTGTTGGTCAGCAGGTAATTGGGCATCGACCCCAGCGAGGCGATGGCCTTGACGTTCTGCTTGCCACGGGTCCGATCCCAGATCGTCAGCATCGGCGGAACGCCCGCCGACACCACATCCAGGGCGCCGGTCAGCAAGGCCTCGTTCATCGCCGTCGCGCCGGAGATGCTGTTCCAGTCCACTTTGATATCCAGGCCCTGGGCCTTGCCATGCTTCTCGATGAGCTGCTGGTCACGCACCACATCCAGGATCAGGTAGCCGATACCGAATTGCTGGGCGATGCTGATCTTGCCCTCGGCGTGGGCCAAGGGATTGAGCAGCGCAGTGGCCGCCAGGGAAACCAACAAGGTGCGCGCAGAACGCTTGAAAGCCATGGCCTGTTGAACCTCACAGTAGGTGAAAGACTGAAGGCCACGACTTTAAAGCTATAAGAATATTAATTTAAATACCTTAATAGCATATCAATAGCACCTAAATGTTCGGCATCCAAGCCCATGAAATCGCCCTCACCGGCACGTTCCCTTGATAACCTTGCAGACCTCCCCTGACGAACACCTGCGCGAAGCGAACATGAACGAGATGAGCCTGGATATCGGCATCGCCGCCGAGTCCGTTTCCCAACCGCGCACCCTGGTATTCCTGGCCTACCCGCAGATGGGTTTGCTGGACCTGACCGGGGCCCAGACCGTGTTCTGGGCCGCCACCAAAGCCATGACCGAACGCGGCCTGCCCGGCTACGCCATGCACACCGCGAGCCTGGCTGGCGGGTTGATGCAAAGCGCCGAAGGCCTGGTCGTGGATACCCGTGCCCTGCATGAGCTCGACGGGACGCTCATCGACACGCTGATCGTCCCCGGCGCACCGGACATTCGGCAGGCGATGATCGACTGTGTCGACCTGGTGCACTGGCTGCGCAAGGCCTCGGTCCAGGCCAGGCGCACGGCATCGGTGTGCAGCGGCACCTTCCTCATGGCCCAGGCCGGCTTGCTGGACGGACGCCGGGCCGCCACCCATTGGGCCATGTGCGAGATGCTCAAGAGCGGTTTCCCAGCGGTTGAGGTGGACCTCGATGCGATCTTCATCCAGCAGGGCAACGTGTGGACCTCGGCCGGTGTCAGCGCCGGCATCGACATGGCCCTGGCATTGGTCGAAGCCGACTGTGGTCGCGATGTGGCCTTGCAGGTGGCCCGTGAGCTGGTGGTGTTTCTCAAGCGCCCCGGCGGGCAGGCGCAGTTCAGCCAACTGTTGCAATTGCAGATGCAAGAGAGCGCCGGCTTCGATGAACTGCACGTGTGGATTTCCGAGCACCTGGACGACAACAACCTCACCGTCGAACGGCTGGCCCGCCAGGCCAGGATGAGCCCGCGCAATTTTGCCCGGGTCTATAAACGCCAGACCGGCCGAACCCCGGCCAAAGCCATCGAGATGTTCCGCCTTGAAGCGGCGCGTCGAATGCTCGAAGACTCCCCGCGCAACATCGACCAGATCGCCCGATCCTGCGGTTTCGGTGACGAGGAACGAATGCGCCACACGTTTCAGCGCCATCTCTCGATATCCCCCCGGGAGTACCGCAGCCGGTTTTCTCGCTGAGTGCGAAACCCTTGCGCAACTGTCCGTCAGGCCACTCGCCTGGATTGCTCCTGAGGGTCGGCCTGTTCGGCCAGCAGCGCGCAGCAACGGGAACGCAACCAACGCTCCCCCGGATCATTGTGCGAAGCGCCGCGCCAGACCATGGAAAGCTCGTGCCGGGGCAAGCAGATCGGGGCCGCTTGCGCCCGCATGCCGGTCACCCCGGCCATCGCCTGGGCAACGTAATCCGGCACGATGGCAATCATGTCGCTCTGGGCCAACAGCACGGGCAAGGCGCTGAACTGCGGCACGGTCAACACCACCCGGCGCTGTCGGCCCATCAGGCATAACGCGCGGTCCGAATCATCGATGACATTGCCCATGGACGATACGACGGCATGGGGCCTACGGCAGAATTCGTCCAGGGTCAGCTCGCCGGGCTGCGAATCGGCGCGCAACAGCATCGGTCGAATCGGCCGCAGGGTCTTGCGCCGGGCATTGGCCGGCAACTCCAGCGTCGGGCTGATGCCCAGGGAAATCTCGCCACTGGCCAACAGTTGGGAGACCTGCCATTGATCGGTCCGGCGCACCACCAAGGTGGTGCCCGGGGCCTCGACCCGCAGGCGTCGCAACAGCTCCGGCAGCAGGGCGTACTCGACGTCATCGCAAAGGCCGATATGGAAGGTCGCCTCGCTGGTGGCCGGCTCGAACGCCTGGCAGTGGCTCAAGGCGGCGGCGATGCCGTCCAGGGCCGGGGACAGGTTGGAGAAGATTTCCCGCGCCCGGGAGGTCGGTTCCATCAACCGCCCCGAACGGATGAACAAGGGATCATCGAACATCAACCGCAAGCGCGCCAGGGCACTGCTGATCGTTGGCTGGCCGAGAAACAGCTTTTCGCTGACACGGGTCACGTTTCGCTCGTGCATCATGGTTTCGAAGACCACCAGCAGATTGATGTCAGCACGACGCAGGTCATTTCTGTTCATCATAGTCGTCGCCTCAGGCGCCAGGCCATTGAGTCGGGAGTGGACAAGAACATCGCCTGCGTCCTCCATCAAGGCCTGCGGCGACGAGGTGTTGAAAGCGTAATCCCCGAGGCGCGCCAGGTCTGTTGTACGTGGGGACACTCGACTCACCCTTTGGGCAACGTCATCGATACTTCGGTATATATCCAGGCCCAGGCAAACACCGCCTTTGTGGCGAGGGAGCTTGCTCCCGCCGGGCTGCGCAGCGACCCCCTCTCCTTGGCACGGCTTGGCGGGATTTCAGGGTTTTATGTCCTACCTCAGGCAAAGCGGCGCTTCTAAGATACGAACCGATGCTCTGTCGCCCCGACATCCCAGAGCGAGACCACGTAAAAAACCAAAGGTCTGCCAGCGTGCCCCTACCCTCCGCGATGCTCAAGAACGTCTATGACAGCCTTCGATACAGCCCAAGCCAGAGCGGGCCTTTGCCGTCGATGGGAATCAGCACCCACCCACTGGTCAACGCCCTCGGCTGGGCGGTGGGCCTGGTGGTGGCCTGCGGCATTGTCATCATCAACTCCGAAACCCATTCCGACCTGGCGCCGACCCTGCTGTACATCACCTTGTTGTTGATGGCGGCCAACCTGTTCTCCATCAATCTGGTGATCACCGTCGCGCTGATGTGCATGGGCTTGCTCACCGCGATGTTCTTGTACAACGGCGGCTATCACCGCTGGGAATCGACCACCGGCTTCTTCCGCTGCCTGACCGCACTGTCCGCCATTGCTTTCCTGGCCCTGCGCAGCAAGCAGGCTTCCGACAGCCTGCGGCGCAACGAGGCTTACCTGACCGGCGCCCAGCGTCTGAGCCAGACCGGCAGCATGGGCTTTCGCGGTGATCGACAAGCGTTGTCCTGGTCGGAGGAGTCGGCACGGATTTTCGAGTACCCGCCCAGCAAGACGCCAACGGTGTCGATGATGCTGGAGCGCACCCATCCTGAAGACCTGGAGTTGGCACGCGGGATTTTCCAACAGGCCACCGCTGGCGAACCGCAGATCGAGGTCAAGCTGCGGCTGCTGATGCCTGATGGGCGCATCAAGCACATCCATATGATCGCCAGCCCCCTGCTCGTCCAGCATGGCCGTTTCCAGTATCTCGGCGCACTCATGGACGTGACTGCCAGCAAGCAGGCCGAAGAAGCGTTGTTTCGCGCCCAGAGCCAACTGGCCCACGTCACTCGCTTGACCTCCCTGGGGGAAATGGCCGCGTCCATTGCCCACGAGGTCAACCAGCCACTGACGGCCATCACCAGCAGCGGCGAGGCCTGTCGCCGCTGGCTCAAACGCCCGCAACCCGATCTCCGGGAAGCCCTGGATTGCCTCGACCGAATCGTCGCCAACGGCTGTCGCGCCAGCGAGGTCATCAGCGGTATCAGGGCGCTGTCGCGCAAGTGCGACCCGTTGCGCCAGCCCGAGCGACTGGACGACATCGTCCGCGAGACCCTGAACCTGGTCCAGCAGCAACTGGCTCATCATAAAGTCCGGGCCAAGGTGGAGCTGGCAGCGACCGAGGGCCAGGTCAGCGCAGACCGGGTGCAACTGCAGCAAGTGATCATCAACCTGATCATCAATGCCTGTCACGCCATGGACGGGGTCAAGGTACACGCACGAACCCTGCGCATACGCACCTGGACCGAGAGTGACGAAGTGCTGCTGGAGGTGACTGACCACGGAACCGGCATTGCCCCCGAGATCCTGCCGTCCTTGTTCAATGCGTTTTTCACCACCAAGGAAAACGGCCTGGGCATGGGCCTTTCCATCTGCCGGTCCATCATCGACTTCCATGCCGGCAGGATCTGGGCAACCAGCGAGGTCGGCCAAGGCACCTCGTTCAGGTTCGCGCTGCCGCGGCTCACGGGCACCGCTCTGTCGGGGAGCGGGCAATGACCTCCATACCGCCCTCAAGCCCGATCATCGACAACGCCCCCATCGTCTATATCGTTGATGACGACGCACCGCTGTGCCAATCCCTCGGCAGCCTGCTGCGCTCCATCGGCTTGCAGGTCCATCTGTTCGGTTCGGTCGCGCAGTTCATGAACTATCCCAGGCCCGAGCAGCCCAGTTGCCTGGTCCTGGATGTACGGCTACAAGGCACCAGCGGCCTGGATTGCCAACGGGAGCTGGCAGCGGCCAACGTTCAACTGCCGATTGTGTTCATGACCGGTCACGGTGACATCGCCATGACCGTGCGGGCGATGAAGGCCGGTGCCGTGGACTTCCTCGCCAAACCGTTCCGCGAACAAGACCTGATCGACGCCGTGACCGCCGCCCATCACCAGGACCGCCAGCGGCGCGACGCCGAACGCGGCCATCAGCAAGTACTTGACCGCTACACCACCTTGACGCCCCGGGAGCGGCAGGTCATGGCGCTGGCGGTGTCAGGCCTGATGAACAAGCAGATCGCCGGGGAACTGGGCTTGAGTGAAATCACGGTCAAGATTCACCGTGGCCAGGCCATGCGCAAGATGTGCGCACACTCGTTTGCCGATCTGGTGCGCATGGCCCAGGTGCTGGAATGGTGTCTGGCTGACACAGGCCGATAGTCAATCGAGCATTTCGGCACTTTGGCCGAGCGTTTCGGCACAGTAACCACTCTTCGTTCAACCTAGACTCGAGCTTCACTTCAAGCCCCAGATGGAATCACGATGAAAATCAGGTCAATCCTGCCTGCACTCACCATGGCCGTAGCATTCAGTGGATACGCTGCCGACTTCTCACTGACCAGCCGGGATATTGCTGACAACCGTCCGCTGACCAGCCGCGAAGTGTTCCAAGGCTTCGGTTGCGAAGGTGGCAACACGTCCCCTGAGCTTTCCTGGACAAACGCTCCCGCTGGGACTAAAAGCTACGCGATCACGGTCTATGATCCCGATGCCCCGACGGGTAGCGGTTGGTGGCATTGGACGGTGGTTAACTTACCCACTTCTACCCATAGCTTGCCAAGCGGAGTGGGAGCGAACCTGCCTGCCGGTGCCGTACAAGGGCGAACCGATTATGGCCAGCCAGGATTTGGCGGGGCTTGCCCACCTGTAGGGGATAAGCCCCATCGCTATCAATTCACCGTATGGGCATTGAAAGTCGATAAGCTACCACTCGACGGCGAGGCCAGTGGCGCCTTGGTTGGGTACATGCTCAATGCCAACGTCCTGGCCAAAGCGACGATCACTTCAACTTACGGACGTTAAAAACGATGCGCCCTTGTGACGGCATACAGCACCGGGAAAACATTATCGATGCGTGTGTCATACAGGCGCGACAGCCCCTGACCTTATCAAGGGTACCGGTGTTCGTGACCACCCTGTGTCGAGTGCGACAGGGGGAGAAACTGTTGCAATGGGATGACCGGGAGATGCGCGCGGGGCCGCAACATCTGATTCTGATGCCGGCCGGACGCGAGCTTGGTATCTCGAACTTCCCCGGCCCTCACGGTCACTACATCGCCGATGCGGTCACCTTTCCCCTCTCGACACTGCGTAACTTCAGCAGCCGATATAGCCAACAGATCATGAGCCGTCGCGGTGCACTGAAGACCGATCTATGCGTCCCTCTGGACAAGCACACAACACAGGCATGGAATCAGCTGCTGGCCTCTATCAATGCGAACGCGCCGGACGCGTTACGCACGCTCTATGGGGAAGCGGTTCTTCTGAGCCTGTGCCTTGGTGGCCAGATCGGCCCCCTGCTGATGGGGCGCAACGATCCCATTTGCGAACGTGTGCAGCAGATGGTGATGGGCAGCCCGGAGAGAGACTGGACGGTGGCGAGCGTTGCCCAGCAACTTAACCTGGGTGAGTCGACGTTGCGCCGCCAACTGGCGAATGAGGGGGACAGTTTCCGGAGCATTCTGGAGGGCGTTCGACTGGCGACAGCGTTGCAATGGTTGCAAACAACGTCTCGTCCCATCGGTGAAATTGCCGGTGCCTGCGGTTACGCCTCGGCCTCACGTTTTGCGGTGCGCTTTCGCTCACACTATGGCCTGTCGCCACGTGAACTGCGGGCAGCGATTTAAGCATTCCGGTGAGGTTCCCTCCCTGTCGTTGCCCCGCGACACGGTGGAAAGTTCATACACACGTATACTTGGCGGGGCCATTGGACAGCGTATCTTGCAGTGACACGGGCGCCTTTATGGCTACCTGATATCAAACTCCAGGTATCGACATGTCCAGCACTGCAATCATTTCAATCATTGATGACGATGAGTCAGTTCGAATTGCATTGGATGGTTTGTTACGCTCCCACGGATATCGGGTTAAAACATATGCCAGCGCCCTGGATTTTTTATCTTCCTGCGAACTTGAAAACACGGCGTGCCTGATATCGGATATTCAAATGCCTGGCATGACGGGCATTCAGATGTACGATCGACTATCGACCCTGGGCATTCATCCCCCGATCATCTTCATCACCGGATACCCTGGCGTGCCCCCCCGTATCAGCGCCGGTACGCCCGAGCCGGTGGCGTTTTTCCCGAAACCCTTCGACTGCGCCGAATTGATCGCCTGCATCGAATCGGTACTGGCCCGGTCTGCTTGACTGCGTCGCGCCCTCATACCTTCGTATAGATCTCCCCTACCCAGGCATAGGCGCGATGACCTTATGTAGAAGTGTTAAACACAGGTCCTGCCAATAAGCTTCCCTACAGCGAACCGAAACTGAATGTGCTCGATGGCAACTCATTGCAGTCAGGCGCTTTTGGAGTACTTCGCGACACGGTCACGCTGAAACAGTTAAACAATTCAACGTATCGATTTTGTCTTCGGGAGCTCATCATGAAACAACATATTCTGGTTGTTGGCGCAGGTTTCGGCGGGGTCTGGAGCGCATTGAGCGCGGCCCGGCTGCTGGACCAACACGATCGTCATGACGTGCAGATCAGCGTCCTGGCCCCCCAGGCTGAACTGCGCATTCGTCCTCGTTTCTACGAGCCGGACGTCCATACCATGGCTGCGCCGCTGGGTAGTCTGTTCGACGCAGTGGGCGTGAACTTCGTACAAGGCTCGGCGAGCAGTATCGATGTCGACAACAAACGGGTGGGCTACGTGGATGCGTTCGGTACCCAGGGCACCCTGGGCTATGACCGCCTGGTGCTCGCGGCGGGCAGCCAACTGGTTCGCCCCGACCTTGAGGGCATGATCGAGCATGCCTTCGACGTTGATGAAATCGAACAGGCAAGCCGTCTCGAAGCCCATATCAAGTCGCTGAAACATCTGCCGGACAGCCCGGCCCGCAACACCGTGGTGGTGGCCGGCGGCGGCTTTACCGGGATCGAAACCGCCACCGAAATGCCCGCACGCCTGCGCGCCGTCCTCGGCGAGGATGCGGACATCCGGGTTATCGTGGTGGATCGCGGGCCGCAGATTGGTGCAGCGTTGGGCGACGGCATAAGCCCATCCATTGTCGAAGCGTCCGAACACCTGGGTATCGAGTGGATTCTCAACGCCTCGGTCGAATCGGTGGATGCCGGTGGCGTCACCCTGTCGAGCGGCCAGCGTATCGAGTCCCATACCGTGATCTGGACCGTGGGGTTCCGCGCCAGTCCGTTGACCCAGCAGGTACCCGCTACCCGCGATCGCCAGGGGCGCCTGCACGTCGATGCCAACCTGAAAGTCCTGGGCCAGAACGACATATTCGCCAGCGGTGACGTGGCCTACGCCGCCACCGACACGCTGGGCAACTATGCGGCGATGTCCTGCCAGCACGCCATCGCCCTGGGCCGCTATGCCGGCAACAACGTCGCGGCCGACTTGCTGGGTGTGGCGCCAATGGCCTACAGCCAACCCAAGTATGTGACCTGCCTGGACCTGGGTGCCTGGGGCGCGGTGTACACCGAAGGCTGGGATCGCCAGCTCAAGTTGGTCGGGCAGGAAGCCAAGGAGCTCAAGACCCAGATCAACACAGTGTGGATCTACCCGCCCGCGGCTGATCGCGCAACCGCCCTGGCCGCCGCCGACCCGTTGATCCCGGTAGCCTGAAAGCCGTTTCCGCCCCCGGCCAGTCCCTCCTTTCTGCGCCGGTCTTTCCCAGACGCCTGCCAACGATCCTTGGGCAGGCGTTTTTTTCCGGCGCTCTTCACCAAGCCAGCCTGAATATCGTCACTGCCCAGCAAAATCCGTATCAATGCCCGCCCACCGCCCTCCGTGCACAAGGTAAGGTAGGCAGAAATCATCCGGATCGAGGTGTGCCGTGGCGTCCTATTCCTTGCGTCAGCTGAAGTACTTCGTCACCACCGTCGAATGTGGCAGCGTCGCCGAAGCCTCCCGCAAGCTGTACATCGCCCAGCCGTCGATCGCCTCCGCCATCAAGGGCTTGGAAGACAGTTTCGGTGTGCAATTGCTCATTCGGCATCACGCCCAGGGGGTATCGCTGACGCCCGGTGGCGCACGCTTCTATCGCAAGGCCCAGGAGCTGTTGCGCATGGCCCGGGAGTTCGAGCAGAACGCGCTGGCCGATAACGATGTGGTCAGCGGGCAGATCGACATCGGCTGCTTCGAAACCGTCGCCCCGCTCTACCTGCCGCGGTTGATCGCAGGCTTTCGCGAGCGCTTCCCGGGGGTGGAAATCCGCGTGCAGGATGGCGAGCAACAGGAGCTGGTGCAAGGCCTCACGGGAGGGCGTTTCGACCTGGCGATTTTCTATGAACACGACCTCGACAGTACCATCGAGACCGAAGCACTGACGGCGCCGCAACGCCCCTACGCGTTGTTGCCGGCGGGGCATCGCTTCGCCGACCAGGCCCAGGTGTCGCTGCGCGACCTGGCCCTCGAGCCGATGATCCTGCTGGACGTGCAGCCCAGTCGCACCTATTTCGTGAGCATCTTCGAGGAGCTGGGCCTGACGCCCAACATTGTCTTCAGCTCGCCGTCCATCGAGATGGTGCGGGGCATGGTCGGCCAGTCCTTTGGTTTTGCCGTATTGGTGACCCGCCCGCACTCCACCTGCACCTACGATGGGCAACACCTGGTATGCGTCGACATCGCCGAGGACGTGACCGGTTCGGCACTGGTGGCAGGCTGGCTCAAGCGCGCGCACCTCACCAAACCGGCGCAGTTGTTTGTCGACTATTGCAAGGAACAGTTCAAGCAATGGCTGCCTTGAGCCACGGCAGGCCAGGCACAACTGCCCGCCCCGGCCTGTAAGTAAAACACCAACCCCGTGGCGAGGGAGCAAGCTCCCTCGCCACAAGGGATATGTCTAGCGAGCGGCCCAGGCGTTGAAGCGTTGTTCCAGTTCCTCGCCATGGTCGACCCAGAACTCCGCGTCCACGGCTTGGGCTTCAGCCAGGTTGGCCTCGGCGGTGGGCAACTGTTCCTGTACCGCCGTCGGCAACAGCGCCAGTGTCTTGCGGTGCACCGGCCCATAAGGGATGTTTTCCGAAAACACTTTCTGGGTCTGCGGCTGGCTGGCAAAGGCAATGAACTGCTCGGCCAGGGCCTTGTTCGGCGTGCCCTTGACCACCGCCCAGTACTCCGGATCGTACAGGCTCTGCGGCCAGACAATGCTCAGCTTCATGCCTTCCTTTTGCGCCGAAGCGATGCGGCCGTTGTAGGCGGCGCTCATCGCCACATCCCCCGCCACCAGCCACTGCGCCGGTTGCGCGCCGGCCTCCCACCACTGGATATTCGTCTTGATCTGGTCGAGTTTGGCGAAGGCCCGGGACACACCTTCGGGCGTGTTCAACACCTTGTACAAGTCTTGCGCCTTGACCCCATCGGCTAGCAACGCGATTTCCAAGGTGTACTTGGCACCCTTGCGCAGGCCGCGCTTGCCCGGGTACTCGGCCACGTTCCAGAAGTCCGCCCAGGACTTGGGTGCCTTGGCGAGCTTGCTCTGGTCATAGGCCAGGACCATCGACCACACGTAGGTGGCGACCCCACACTCATTGAGCGCTCCCGGCACATAGTTCGCCGGGTCGCCCAGGCGCCCCAGGTCAAGCTTCTCGAACAGCCCCTCTTCACAACCACGCAACAGCTCGGGGCTCTCCACTTCGACCACGTCCCAGCTGGTATGGCCGGCTGCGACCATGGCCTTGATCTTCGACAACTCACCGTTGTATTCGCCGGCCACGATGTTTCCCGCACCGCTGGCATTGAAAGGTTGGAAGTAGGCCTTGTCCTGGGCCTGCTTGGTGGCGCCGCCGAAGGAAATCACGGTCAGGCTCTGTGGCGCGGCCAGGACACTGGTACTCAGCAACGCCAGGGCACACGCAATATTGCAACGCAAGGATCTGGACATGAAGCGGTTCCTCGAAAATACCGGCTCGCCCGCACGAGCCGGTGACGGGACTCAAAAGTGACCGTAAATACGGGCGGCAAGGTCTACAGCAAAGGCTCTTGTCGGCCTGTTCATGGGTGTCGCCTGGCTGACCGCGAGGAATCTCCTTCCATTGAAATCGTCCTCCTCAGGCACCTTGCGGTCAGCAATCATTGGGTTCACAGAGATAGCTCGCCAGCCGATCCATCAAGCGGTCGCAGGCAGCCATTTGTTCAACGCTCACGTATTCGTCGGGCTTGTGCCCCTGGTCCATGCTGCCGGGGCCACAGACCACCGTCGGCACCCCGGCCTGATGGAACAGGCCGCCTTCGGTGCCAAAAGCGACGGTGCTGAAAGCGTCGCTGCCGCACAGCCGTGCAACCAGTTGGGCGGCCGCGCTGTCCGGCGAAGTGGCCAAGCCCGGGTAGGCCGACAACGGTTCGAAGCGGATCGCTGTATCCCCCGCCACCGCCTGCATTGCCGGCAGCAGGGTCTGCTCGGCATAACCTTGCAATTGCTCAGCCACCACGAGGGGATCGAAATCCGGCAAGGCGCGTACCTCGAAATCGAAACGACAGTCCGCCGGGACGATGTTCAGCGCCGTGCCGCCGTGGACCACCCCGACCTGCACTGTGGAAAACGCCGGGTCGAAGCGCGGGTCGTGCCGCGAGGGTTCGGCCAGTTGCGCGCCGATCTCGCCCAACCGCCCGATCAGGCGCGCCGCCTGTTCGATAGCGTTGACCCCGTAAGGCGCATAGGCCGAATGGCAAGCCGCCCCTTTGACATGGCAACGCATGGCGAGCTTGCCTTTGTGGCCCAGCACCGGTTGGAGTTCGGTGGGTTCGCCGATCAGGCACAGCGCCGGTTGCGCAATACGCTGCGGCAGCACTTCCAGCAAACTGCGCACGCCCAGGCAACCCACCTCTTCGTCATAGGAAAACGCCAGGTGCACCGGTCGCCGAAGCGGGCTGGACAAGAACACCGGCACCGCCGCGAGCACCGAGGCCAGGTATCCCTTCATGTCCGCCGTGCCGCGCCCGAACCATTTACCGTCCATCTCGGTCAGGCAGAACGGCTCGACCGTCCAGGCTTGCCCGTCCACCGGCACCACATCGGTGTGCCCGGACAACACCACGCCACCGGGCAGCGCCGGGCCAATGCTCGCCAGCAGGTTGGCCTTGGTTCGCTCGGCGTTGTAGATCAGCTCGCTGTTCACACCCAGCCCTTGCAAGTAGTCGCGCACGAACTCGATCAAGGCCAGGTTCGAATCGCGGCTGACCGTGGCAAAGCTCACCAGTTCGGCAAGCAGCGCGCGACTGCGCAGCTCACTCATCACCCGGCACTCCATAACTCGGCGCCAGGGTCGGGTTGAGCGCGCGGGTCAGGTAATCCTGCAATTGCGGCTGATAGGCGAGCCAGAGTTTTTCCAGCTCGCCGATGGGATTTTCCTCGGCCCAATCCACCCGCAGATCGACGATGGGCCAGGTCAGGTCATCGACCACCGACAGCGCCGCCGAATGCACCGCCCCGGCCTCCCCGCCCGCCGCCTGCCCGGCCTGCAACGCGCTCATCAAACGCGACGCAAGACAACCACCGCCCTGCTCGAAGGCCGTGACCATGGCCTCGATCACCCCAGCGTTGGCCAACAGATTGCCGGCCGCCACGCATTGCTCACCGGCCACTGCGTTGTGGGTGCCCAGGGTATGCTCGCCGCTGAAAATCGCCGTGCGGCCCTCGGCATCGATCACCGCCACTTGCCGGTATTGGCTGTAGCCGTTGCGCGCCAGGGTCCGCTCCAGTGCCGCTTGCGCCGCCAGGCCACCCGCCAGTTCATCGAGAACCTGCGGGCCCAGGGCCGGCAGGGTAATGTTCTGGCTCGACACCGCGCCGACGCCCGCGCGCAACCAGGGGCAACGGGCGCCGACGGCAATGCTCGAGGAACTGATGGCGATGCCCAACTGGCCGGTTTCGGCACAGCGTCCAACGATGGAAAAGGTCATGTTCCGTTCCTTATTCAGGGATCACCGCGATCACGTCGATTTCCATCAGCCACTGCGGCTGGCCCAGGGCACTGACCACCAAGCCGGTGGAGATCGGAAACACGCCCTTGAGCCACTTGCCGACCTCCTGGTACACCGGCTCGCGATAGCGCGGGTCGATCAGGTACGTCGTGGTCTTGACGATGTGGCTCAGGTCGCTGCCGGCCTCTTCCAGCAATTGCTTGACGTTGCGCATGGCCTGCTCGGCCTGGGCGCGAGGATCGCCGAGACCCACCAGCTGACCATTGAAATCGGTACCGACCTGACCACGCACGTAGACGGTGTTGCCGGCTCGTACGGCCTGGCACAGGTCGTTGTCCAGCGTCTGGTTCGGGTAGGTGTCCTTGGTGTTGAACATGCGAATGCGCGTGTGAGTAGGCATCAACGAACTCCCGTGAGACTGGTTTTCGAACGGTGTGAATCGCTGTCGAGTGCCGGGGCCTGGCGTTGGGCAGCATCTTGATAGGTGAGGTAAATGCGTTGCTTCACGATGTGGTCGGCAATATGCCGGGCGTCATGCCAGACACCCCAGATGAACGCCGAGCCCCGTCGCGACAGCCAGGGCAAGCCGACGAAATACAGGCCCGGTTCACTGGAAACGCCACGCTGATGCCGAGGCTTGCCATTGGCGCCGAGGGCATCGACTTTCAGCCAGCTGTAATCCACCGAGTAGCCGGTGGCCCAGATGACACTGGTCACGCCGGCGGCGACCAGGTCCAGTTCCAGAATCGGTTGGGTCAGGCATTGCGGATCAGGCAGCCGGTGGCGAGCTTCAGGTTCGGGCGGCAGGTCCAAGCCGTTGCGGGCGATGTAGGCGTCGGCGGCATCCAGCAGCGCCAGGTAGTTTTCGTCGCCGCGGGCGATGTTTTCGGCCAGATTCGGTTCAAAGGTCACCACGCTGCCATTGAACGATTTCGTCAGCCCCACCAGGGTGATGCCCTCGTGGGCCAACCGGCGAAAATCCACGGTATGGCCACCACGGGCACCGCTCACCGCGATGGTGACGTGCTCCTTGCCCGGCTGGACCGCCTCCGCATCCCACTCGCCCAGCACGCCCAGCCACCAGCAGAAATCGCGGTTGCGATAGGCCCGGGGCGGACGATCGTGGGCCCCCACCGAGAGATAGACCTGCTTGCCGGCGCGCTGCAGTTCATCGGCGATCTGCACCCCCGATGACCCGGCGCCCACCACTAACACAGCCCCCTCGGGCAATTGCCCGGGGTTGCGATACTGAGCCGAGTGAAGCTGGGTGACCGTTGCCATGTCCGGCGCAATCGGTGGAATCACCGGCCGCTGGAAGGGCCCGGTGGCGACGACCACGTGGATCGCTTCGATCAGGCCGTCGGAGGTTTCAACGGTGAAGCCCGGACGCCCGATATTGCGCTCGACGCCCCGGACCTCCACGCCAGTACGGATCGGTGCGTTGAACTGGCGGGCATAGGCTTCGAAGTAATCGGCCACCTGGTCCTTCGTCGCGAAGGCATCCGGGTCGAGCCCTTCGAATTCCAACCCCGGAAAGCGGTCGTGCCAGGCCGGCCCGTTGGCCACCAGCGAATCCCAACGAGCCGTGCGCCAGGCCTCGGCAATGCGGCTGCGCTCCACGACAAGATGAGGCACGCCTTGTCGGCTCAAGTGCTCACTCATGGCCACGCCGGCCTGGCCGGCGCCTATAACAAGCGTATCGATGCGTAGGGTTTCAACAGGCATGTCTGTGCACTTCCGGCATTAGGTTTGATTCAGGCCGGCATGGCGCCGCCTCGGGTTCGGTTTTCTTGTTGTTCTGCGGTTGCGGTTATCGGGATGAGGTGTCGAGGCGATTGTGTTGGCAGGCGGGGATTTGCGAAACGAGGGTTTTTGTCGTTGCTGGGAAGGAAAAAAATGGGCTACTGCCCGAGCGTGATGCCCAAGGGAACAAGGCGAGTCTTGTTTGGACCTGAGGTATGCGAAACCTGTGGCGAGAGGGAATGCCTTTGTGGCGAGGGAGCTTGCTCCCGCTGGGCTGCGCAGCGGCCCCAGACCCGTTACCGAGATCTCTCAGGCTGATTGCGTTCAGCTTTTAGGCTGCTGCGCAGCCAGCGGGAGCAAGCTCCCTCGCCACAAGAGCGGTTTAGCGGTGTGGCAAGAAGGTCGATGCACGCGGTAGGCGCCACCCCTGACATCCACACCCTGGAGAGGGGATGCCTTTGTGGCGAGGGAGCTTGCTCCCGCTGGGCTGCGCAGCGGCCCCAGCCCCGTTACCGAGATCTTTCAGGCGGATTGCGCTCAGCTTTTAGGCTGCTGCGCAGCCAGCGGGAGCAAGCTCCCTCGCCACAAGAGCGGTTTGGCGGTGTGGCAAGAAGGTCGATGCACGCGGTAGGCGCCACCCCTGACATCCACATCCTGGAGAGGGAATGCCTTTGTGGCGAGGGAGCTTGCTCCCGCTGGGCTGCGCAGCGGCCCCAGCCCCGTCACCGAGGTCTCTCAGGCAGATTGCGCTCAGCTTTTAGGCTGCTGCGCAGCCAGCGGGAGCAAGCTCCCTCGCCACAAGAGCGGTTTAGCGGTGTGGCAAGAAGGTCGATGCATGCGGTAGGCGCCCCCCTGACGTCCACATCCTGGATAGGGAATGTCTTTGTGGCGAGGGAGCTTGCTCCCGCTGGGCTGCGCAGCGGCCCCAGACCCGTTACCGAGATCTGTCAGGCGGATTGCGTTCAGCTTTTAGGCTGCTGCGCAGCCAGCGGGAGCAAGCTCCCTCGCCACAAGAGCGGTTTGGCGGTGTGGCAAGAAGGTCGATGCACGCGGTAGGCGCCACCCCTGACATCCACACCCTGGAGAGGGGATGCCTTTGTGGCGAGGTGCGGCACAACGGGCTTATTCCGCCACGACGCCGGCCTGGAAATCGGCGATCTGTTGCCACATCGCCACGGGGTTGGAGTACATCGGGAAATGCCCGCAATCGGCGATCGACGCCAGCCGGATGCCTTCGGCCTGGAGGTGCGACAGGTAGGACAGCGAGGCATTCTGCTCGCCGAACATAAACATCCTCGGGCACGGCAAGCCGAGAAACTTGCCCATCAGGTCGGCATTGTCGGAGAGCTCGACCATGGAGTGGAAAATCCCCGGCACGGCACCGGCGCGGACCTTATGCCTGAGACTCGCCGAATAAAGACCACTGGCGTAGGCCGGCGCGTGGCGGGCACGCTCGATGAAGGCGGTGAAAAACGCCTCGGGATCGCCGCTCGGATAGTCCACGATCTGTCGACTGAGGAAACAGTCTTCCGGGGCCACGTTGCCTTCGATATCGACAAAGCTGAGCACCCGGCCAGGGAAGTGATGGGCCAGCATCAGTGCGGTCAACCCGCCCATGGAATGGCCCACCAGATGGAAGCGTTCGATGTCGAAATGCGCCAGTACCTGCAAGGCCGTTTCCAGCAGGAACACAATGCTGATCCGGGAAAGGTCGGCGCACTGGGTTTCGCCGCAACCCGGAGCGTCATAGGCGACAAACGGATGACCATTGAATGCCGGGTGCAGCACGATGTCGGCATAGTCTTCCTTGGTCGAACCAAATCCATGCAGGAACAGGATAGGGGCACGCTCGCCCTCACGCCGCAGAGTGGCGACGTTCAGTGCAACACCCTCCACGGTCAGGGGGAGTTTCAGTTCAGAGAACATTTCGACTGGGGGCACGTGAGTCATTCCTTGAGTGAACAGAGTATGCCAGGACGCATTGCCGGCAATCAGGCTCGCAATGTCGGGGCAATCCAGGGTTGTGTAAATTCCTGATTCGGGATTGCCTTGATATGCCAAACCTATCGATCAACCCTCTGTTCGTCCCCGCCCCTGCAAACGTGCCACCACCTCCTCCACCAGCGGATTGAGCCGTCCGGCATTCCAGGCCACGGCGGTGGTCACGACGTTGAGCTTCTGGCTGAGTGGTCGGAACACCACGTTCTGCGGCGCCATTTTCTTCAACGACGCCGGCACCAGCGCAATGCCCTGGCCATAGCTGACGAAGGCAATTTGCGAGGCAACGGAGCGCACTTCATGCAGTACCCGAGGCGAAAAGCCGCTGGCCCGGCAGGTCGCGATCAGGTTATCGAAGTACACCGGGCTGACCTTGCGGGAAAACATCACCAAGGGCTCGGTGGACAGGCTCGACAGGCTGATCCGTGTCCGCGAAGCCAGGGGATGATCGCTGGGCAAGGCCACCACCAGGCGATCTTCCCTCAACGGCAATGACCTGATCGAATGGCCCAGGTCCCCGTCCAGCCGGGCGAAGGCCAGGTCGATGTCTCCGGCTTCCAATGCCGGCACGGCTTCGACACTGTCGATCTCCCGGACAGACACGGTGAGGTGCGGATGCTCGGCCTTCAGTTGCTCGATCAACCCTGGCAACACATCGAACATGGCGGTGGAGATCGCACCGATGGTCAGCATGCCCGACTGCCCCGCCACGGCTTCTTCCACGGCCAGTTCCAGGCGCTCCAGTTGATCAGCGAATTTACGCACCGCCGGCAGGATCGCCGCCCCCACCGGGGTCAGTTGCGCCCCACGTCGCGAACGCTCGAACAACTTGACCTTGAGCGCCTGCTCAAGCACCTGGATCTGCTCGCTCAGCGGTGGCTGGGACATGCCCAGGCGCTTGGCCGCGCGCCCGAAATTCTGTTCCTCGGCAACCGCCAGGAACAGCCAGAGATGACGAATCAAACGGAAATTGATCATGGGCGATCCATAGGTTCAGCGTATCTGTGGGTTACGTGATCAGTAATATACCTATGAAACTTCCTCCTCGACACTGGGCCCCTCCGCCACCTTTGGGATTTGCCCATGAATGCTATGAGTTTGCTGGACCGCTTGGCGGCGCTGGACACCAACACGGTGTCCGACGCCCTGGATTTCCTCGGGTTGCCGGGAGCCACCGTTGGGCTGCGCCCACTATGGAATTGCCCGAAGATCGTCGGCCGCGCCAGCACCGTGCTGCTGGCCGCTAAATCCGACAACGTCCCCACGGTCCATCTGATCACCCCGGTGGTGGAGCAGATCGACAGCGATGATCGCGTCTTGGTGATCGCAGGTGGAATCGAAGGCGTCTCTTGCTGGGGCGACATTCTCGCCAACGCCGCGGTCGGCAAGCAGGTGCGCGGTACGGTGATCGACGGTTTCAGCCGCGACATCGACGGCAGCGAAGCCATTGGCTATCCGGTGTTTGGCCGCGGCGTGACCATGGTCAGTGCCCGCAACCGCGTCATTCAAATCGACGCGGCAGTGACCATCCCCGTCGCTGGCGTCGATGTCAGCGAAGACGACTTTGTCATTGCCGACAACTGCGGGACCGTCTTCATTCCCCAGACCCACATCGACAAGGTGCTCGACCTGGGCGAGCGCATCGCCCGCCGCCAGGACGGCATGGTCGAGGCGGTGCGCAGCGGTCGCTCGGTCGCCGAAGTGATGCATGACACCCAGTTCGAAGCCATCCACGTGGAGCACTCCTGATGAACCTTGAAGATAAAAGCCTGGTCGCCTTGTTCGAAGGCCTGGACACCCCAGGCATCTCCGACGCACTGGATAAACTCGGCCTGCCCGGCCAATGCCTCGGCGTAGCGCCCCTGGACAACTACAACCAAGTCATCGTCGGGCCGGCATTTACCGTGCAATACGTCTCGGCCAGCACTCCGCCGGGCACGGTGGGCGACTTCATCGAAGACGTGGCTGCTGGCGACGTGGTGGTCATCGACAATGGCGGCCGCACCGACTGCACCGTGTGGGGCGACATCATGACCCAGTACGCAGGCTCGCGGCAGATCGCCGCCACCGTCATCGACGGTGTCTGCCGTGACGTGAACAAGGCCCTGGGCGACGGCTATCCGATCTTCAGCAAAGGCCGCTTCATGCGCACCGGCAAGGACCGCGTGCAGGTGCAGTCGGTGAACCAGCCGGTGTCCATCGGCACCGCCCGGGTCTGTGCCCGTGACATCGTGGTCGCCGACGCCAACGGCGTGGTGGTCGTCCCCCGTGACCGGGCCGCGGAAGTGGCGGCCTGCGCCCGGCAGATCGAATCGGTCGAAGCCGACATCCGTGCCCTGATCGCCCAAGGCAAGACCTTGAAAGAAGCCCGCGCCGCACTGGGCTACCACAGCCTGCAGAGGAAAGTCTGATGACCACGCTCCTGTTCCCCAAGGATTTTCACGCCCGGGCCAAGGTTTTGGGCAGCTCGACCCTGTATGAAGCCTGCCACCAGCCCTGCGCGGTCGACAGCGCGATCCGCCCGGTCTGGGACGGTGCCTTCATCGCTGCACCCGCTTACCCACTGGAATGCTCGCCGGGTGACAACCTGGCCCTGCACCTGGCCATGGAACGCGTACCCCGTGGCAGCGTGCTGGTCGTGGGCACGGGTAGTTTCATCGCCGGCTACTGGGGCGAAGTGCTCACCGTGGCGGCTGAAACAGCGGGCGTGGTCGGCCTGGTCATCGATGGTGGCGTGCGCGACATCGCGGCGCTGAAAAGACGCCGGTTCCCGGTGTTTGCCCGCGGCATTTCGGTCAAAGGCACGGTCAAGGCCAGCGCGCCGTCGGTGGGCCAGCCGTTCAATTTCAACGGTGCCCATGTTGCCCAAGGCGACCTGGTGGTGGCCGACGAAGACGGTGTGATCATCATTCCCAAGGCGGATGTCGCACGAACCCTGGCCGAAGGCGAAGCCCGCGCCAACAAGGAAGCCCAGATGATGCAAGCGTTGACCGAAGGCCGCTCAACCTTGGAACTGATGAACCTGACCGAGTGGAGAACCCGCGCATGAGCGTCGACATCCAACGACTGAATCGGCGCCTGGCGCGTGCGCAATCCTCGGCGACCTATCGGATCATGGACCGGGTGGCCGAACGTCGCGCACAGGGGGCGAAGATCATTTCGCTGTGCGCCGGCGAGCCTGATTTCGATACGCCCAAGCACATTCGCGAGGCGGCGATCGAGGCCATCGGACAGGGTCACACCCGCTACACCCAGGTCGCCGGCGTACGGTCCCTGCGTGAAGCCGTGGCCGCCAAGTTCCGCCAGGAAAACGGCCTTGACGTCACCTGGCAGGACACCCTGGTCTGCAACGGTGGCAAGCAAGTCATCTACAACGCCCTGGCCGCGACCCTTGACGAGGGGGATCAGGTCATCGTGCCGGCGCCCTATTGGGTCAGTTATCCGGAGATGGTCCAGCTCTGTGGCGGCGAGTCCCGGATTGTCACCTGCGATGCCGACAGCGGCTTCAAGTTGACGCCCGCCGCGCTGGATGCGGCGATCACCCCGCAGACCCGCTGGTTGATCCTCAACTCGCCGTCCAACCCGACCGGTGCGGTGTATAGCCGGGAAGAACTGCAAGCCCTGGCCGACGTGTTGCTGGCCCATCCTCACGTGCTGATCCTGGCGGACGACATCTACGAGCATTTGATCTTCGATGATCAGGTGTTCTATACCCTTGCCCAAGTCGAACCACGGCTGGCTTCGCGCACCCTGACCATGAACGGGGTTTCCAAGGCCTATGCCATGACGGGCTGGCGCATCGGGTTTGCCACCGGGCCACGCTGGCTGCTGGAGGCCATGGAAAAACTCCAAGGGCAGCAGACTTCGGGCGCCAGCTCAATCTCCCAACAAGCAGCCTTGGCTGCATTGGACGGCCCCAAGGACTTCATTCGCGAAAGCCGTGCCGTGTTTCAGCGTCGTCGCGACTTGATGGTGGCGCTGCTGAATGCCACGCCGGGTCTTGCCTGCGCAAGCCCGGGTGGCGCCTTCTATGCGTTCGCCTCCTGTGCCGGCTTGATCGGCCGGACCTCATCCGGAGGACGGGTGCTGCACACCGATGAAGATGTCGCTCACGCGCTGCTCGATGAAGCAGACGTGGCAGTGGTACACGGCAGCGCGTTCGGACTTGGCCCTTACATTCGCATTGCCTACGCCCTGGATGATGCGTCCTTGCGCCAGGCCTGCGAAGCGATTCGCGGATTCTGCGATGCACTTCGCTGAACCAGGATCAAACGGTGGGCACAGACTCGGATCGTAATGGCCAGCTCAGTTCAACCGCGCCGGAAACGCCTTGAGCTCCAGCTTTTCCATCACCAACGCAATGAACGCCGAGACCGCCAGCGGCAATTGGCGCCGGCTCGGATAGAGCACATTGAGGCCGAAGCCAATACGCTGGTACTGCGGCAACACACGTACCAGCCTTCCAGCGTCCAGGTCCACGCTGCTCAGCGCCGAGGGCAGCACGGCGATGCCCAGGCCCGCCACGGCAGCCTTGCGCAACGCTTGAGCGGTGTTGGCGTTGAAGCGGCTGGGAACCTGCACCTCTTCCTCGGTGCCGTCCGGGCCGATGAGCCGCCAGTGACTCAAGCCGCTGGGATGGGCAAAGGCCACGCTGTCGTGGTGAGCCAACTCCTGCAGCGAACTCGGCGCACCGCGCTTGGCGATGTAGGCGGGGCTGGCGACCATCCCATCACCTTCGTTCTTGATGAGTTGGCGCCCGACATACCCGGAGTCCTGTAGCGCACCGCCGCGAAAGGCCACGTCGATGCGGTCGGCAATCAGGTCGACTTTGGCATCGCTGAGCACGAAATCAAGCTGCACCCGAGGATGCGCGACGAGAAAGTCGGCCACCCATTGCATCGGGAAAAAATCGAAGAAATCCGCCATCGCCGCGATACGCACCAGGCCACTGGGTTCATCGCTGCCCTTCATCAGTTCCTGCCCCGCCTCGGTCAGCCCATCCACGGCGCTGACGCAGCGTTCATAGAACCCCTGCCCCACCTGAGTCAGCGTGAGTTTGCGAGTGGAGCGTTGCAACAGTCGCTTCCCCAATTGCGCCTCCAACTGCTGGACCCGCCGGCTCACGGTATTGGAAGGCATGCCCAGTCGCCTGGCTGCTTCGGCAAAGCTGCCGCTGCGCACCACCTGGACAAACAGTGCGACATCATTCAGATCGAGCATCAGGTCGCGATTCCTTCATTTTTTGGATGAGTTCAATCCGATTGTATCGACTAATCAATCTATTGCCAGGCACTTATCCTTCTCGCATCGAGGCCACCAACGCTCAAGAATCCGAGGTCATCCATGAACAGCATCGTCGCAGCGCCACCGCGTACCATCGTCCACCGCACCCGGGGCAACCGCCACGGGCCGATCACGCGCCTCATGAGCCCGGGCGACCTCGGCCAACTCTGCAAGCCCTTTGTGTTTCTCGACCTCTTCGCTTTCACGGACAACGTCATGCCAAAAGGTTTCGGCATGCACCCCCACTCCGGTATCGCCACGCTGACCTACATGATCGACGGCCAGGTGACTTACGAAGACACCACCGGTCAATCGGGCGTGTTGCCCTCCGGCGGCATGGAATGGATGCACGCAGGCAATGGCGTATGGCATGACGGCAGGCCAGTGGAGGGCTCGCCGATCAAAGGCTTCCAGCTTTGGGTCGCGCTGCCGGCCGATGAAGAGAATGCCCCGGCCCACAGTGTCTACCTGGCGCCCTCCGCTATCCGCCGGGAGGGTCCGGCGCTGGTGTTGCTCGGCCAACATGGCGCGGCTCGCAGCAGCGTTGCAGCCCCGGCGGGCATGAACTACTTGGCTGTGCAATTGAAAGACCAGGAACGCTGGCGCTATACGCCACCGGCTGGGCACACCGTTGCCTGGCTGGCGGTCAACGACGGCAGCCTCGACGCTGGCGGCAACGTCAATGCCGGGGAAATGGTGGTGTTCGAAGAATCCGGCGGAGCCATCGACATCGTTGCCCAGGGCGCGACCTCCTTCGTGCTCGGTTCGGCGGTCAAGCATCCCCACGACCTGGTGATGGGCTACTACTCCGTGCACACCAGCAAAGCCGCACTGGAAAAAGGCGAGAAGGAAATCCAGCGCATCGGCACCGTTTTGCAGCAAGAGGGTCGGCTGGCCTAGCCGCTCCTCGACTCAACCCTGATCCACTGTCCGAATCCCATAGAGGTGAACATCATGACCAACATCGGTCTCGACCTTCTGCTGTCCCGCGCCCAGGTCGGCAAGCTGTCCCTGAAAAACCGCATGATCATGGCGCCGATGACCCGCAGCCGCGCAGGAACAGGCGATGCGGCCACGGCCCTGATGGCCGAGTACTACAGCCAACGCGCCAGCGCCGGCTTGATCATCAGCGAAGGCTCCCAGGTGTCGGCCCAGGGCAAGGGTTACCTGAGAACGCCGGGGATTTTTACCCCTGAGCAAATCACCGGCTGGAAACAGGTGACCGACGCGGTCCATGCCGAGGGTGGGCAAATCTTTTTGCAGCTCTGGCACGTGGGCCGTCTGTCCCATCCCCTGGTGCAAGTCAACGGCGCCCAACCGGTAGCACCCTCGGCGATCAAGGCCGATGGCGAGATCTACACCCCCGAAGGCCTCAAGCCTTATGAACTGCCACGGGCGCTGGAACTCGACGAGATCCCGGGCGTGGTCGCCGACTTCCGCCAGGCCGCTGTCAACGCGAAGCTGGCTGGCTTCGACGGCGTAGAGATCCACGGTGCCAATGGCTACCTGATCGACCAGTTCCTGCGTGACGGCACCAACCAACGCACCGATGCCTACGGCGGCTCGATCGAGAACCGCGCGCGTTTCCTCAAGGAGGTGGTCGAGTCGGTGATCGAAGTCTTCGGGGCCAGCCGGGTGGGCGTGCGCCTGTCGCCGATCTTCAGTTATTTCTCGATGAGCGACAGCAACCCGCAGGCGACATTCGAATACGCAGCCCGGATGCTCAGCCGTTATGGCCTGGCCTACCTGCACATCGTGGAACTGGGTGAAGGCCCGTTCGACTTCCTCGAACTCAAGCGCCGCTTCGGTGGCCCCTACATTGCCAACGGCGGTTACAGCGCGGAACGTGCGGGCAATGCCATCGGTCGTGGCGAAGCGGACCTGGTGGCGTTCGGAACGCCATTCCTGGCGAACCCGGACCTGGTGGAGCGCTTCAAACAGGGTGAGGCGTTGAACACACCCGACGCAGCGACCTTCTACCAAGGCGAAGAACGGGGCTACACGGATTATCCGACCCTGGCCGAAGCCCGGGCGCAATGATCCAGGAGACGTGAGCCAGCAAGACGCAAAGCAGGGCTTGCGACGCCCTGCTCTTGCCTCGACTAAAATTGTACAAATTCACATTTTCTTGTACAAAAAACTTTCAAATGTATAACTCCTGAAGTAGGCTTCAAAACTTGTACAGAAACAGTTTTCTGTACAATATTTCGGAGCCTAGCATGTCCGCCTATCTCCAGCGTTTCGCCCAGGCTTTCGCCAAGCTGGACGCCAGTCGCCTCGGCGAGCTCGATGAGCTCTACAGCGTCGACATCCATTTCCAGGACCCGTTGCACCGGATCGAAGGCCTGACCGCCTTGCGCGAGTACTTTGCGCAGTTGTATGCCAACGCCCATGACGTGCGCTACGACTTCCACGCGTTCGATGAGGTCGCTCCCGGTGAAGGTTATCTGCGCTGGACCTTGCACTTTCGGCACCCACGCCTGGCAGGCGGCGCCCCCATTGCCTTGCAGGGTTGCAGCCATTTGCGCTGGACCGACCGTGTCTACCATCACCAGGATTTCTTCGACGCCGGCGCCCTGCTCTACGAACACCTGCCGTTGCTGGGACCGGCGGTCCGCTGGCTCAAGCGGAGGCTGGCATGAGCCGCATCTGGCTGACCGGGGCCAGCAGCGGCATTGGCGCGGCCCTCGCGGCACAGTTGCTGGAACAAGGCCATCACCTGGCATTGAGCGCACGCCAGGCAGAACCCTTGCAGGCGTTGGCGGCCCGCTATCCAGACCAGGTGCTGGCACTGCCGGGCGACCTGACCGACCCGCGCCAGGTCGCCCTGGTCTGCCAGCAGATCGAGCGTGAATGGTTGGCGCTGGACGTGGTGATCCTCAATGCCGGGACCTGTGAATACCTGGAATCCGGGCATTTCGACACCCACCTCGTCGAGCGTGTCATCACCACCAACCTGCTCGGTACCAGCCATTGCCTGGAGGCGGCCTTGCCCTTGCTACGCCGGGGCCAACGCCCGCATCTGGTGGTGGTGGGCAGCGCGGTCACCTGGCTGGCCCTGCCGCGTGCCGGGGCTTACGGAGCCTCGAAGGCGGCATTGCGCTACCTGGTGGAATCCCTGCGTATCGACCTGGCCGCCGAAGGCATCGACGTCACTCTGGTGAGCCCCGGTTTCGTCGATACCCCGCTGACCCGGCGCAACGACTTCCCCATGCCCATGCGCTGGTCAGCGCAACAGGCGGCACGGCATATCGCCCGGTGCTTGCCGGCACGGCCGCTGGACATCGCATTTCCCTGGGCCTTCACCGCCGTTCTACGCCTGCTCGGACAGTTGCCCGCCCGCTGGCGGCTGGCCCTGGGCCGGCGCCTGGCACGCCCCAACAAGGAATCTTGAGACATGCGCATCGCAATCATCGGCAGTGGCATTTCCGGGTTGACCTGCGCCTACCTGTTGAACCGTCGCCATCAGATCACCCTCTTCGAGGCCGACGACCGGATCGGGGGCCACACCCATACCGTGGAGGTCGATTGGCAAGGCCGACGCTATGGCGTGGATACCGGTTTCATCGTGTACAACGACTGGACCTACCCGAACTTCATTCGCCTGCTGGACCAATTGGGTGTCGCTTCGCGCCCTACGGAAATGAGTTTCTCGGTGCATGAACCGGCCACCGGGCAAGAATACAAGGGCCACACCTTGCGCAGCCTGTTCGCCCGCCGGCGCAACCTGCTGTCACCCGGTTTCTGGGGCATGCTGCGAGACATCCTGCGGTTCAACCGGCAGGCGACAGCCGATCTGCAGGCGCAACGCATCGACGCTGCCACGCGGCTCGGTGACTACCTGCACAGCCACGGTTACGGCCAGCGTTTCATCGATCACTACATCGTGCCTATGGGTTCGGCGATCTGGTCGATGTCGCCGGCCAGGATGCTGGAGTTTCCGCTGCAGTTCTTCGTGCGCTTCTGCCACAACCACGGTCTGCTGTCAGTCAACCACCGTCCGCAATGGCGCGTGATCGAAGGCGGCTCTTGCGGTTATATCACCCCGTTGTGCGCCGGGTTCCGCCAGCACATCCGACTCGACTGCCCGGTGCAACGCGTCAGCCGGGACGCCAGCGGGGTCAGCGTGACCAGCGCAGTTGGCATCGAGCACTTCGATAAAGTGGTGTTCGCCTGCCACAGCGACCAGGCCCTCGCCCTGCTCGAGGCTCCCAGCGCCGAAGAGACCGAGGTCCTCGGTGCCTTGGCCTACGCCAGCAACGAAGTGCTGCTGCACACCGATACCCGACTACTGCCACGGCGGCGCCAGGCCTGGGCAAGCTGGAACTACCGCCTCGGTGGACCACCCCAGGCACCGGCCGCGCTGACGTACAACATGAACATCCTCCAGGGCCTGGACGCGCCGGTGACCTTTTGCGTGAGCCTGAACCAGAGCGATGCGGTCGACCCGGCCCTGGTGCTTGCACGCTTCGATTACGCCCATCCCCAGTACAGCCTCGCCGGCGTCGCCGCACAGGCCCGCCAGGGTGAGTTGCAAGGGCAGCGGCACAGCTATTTCTGCGGAGCCTATTGGGCCAACGGTTTTCATGAAGACGGTGTGGTCAGCGCACTCCACGTCGCGGAGCATTTCGGAGAGCACCTGTGAACAGCAGCCTGTGTCGCGGCTGGATCGACCATCGGCGTCATGCCCCACGCGTCCACGCCTTTCGTTATCCGATCGGCATGCTGTACCTGGACCTCGCCGAACAGCAGCACGTGCTGGGCCTGTCGCGCCTGCTGCGGCCATGGACCCTGGCGCCGCTGTGCTGGCGCGAGCGCGATTACCTGCCGGCGCGCACCCATCTGGGCGTGCCCCTGGTCGACGCCGTGCGCGAGATCCTCGCCGAAAGCCTGGGCACGGCTCCGCAAGGTGCGATCCACCTGCTGACCCAGCCACGCAGTTGGGGCCTGTCGTTCAACCCGGTGAGTTTTTATTTCTGCCACGAAACCGACGGACGCCTGTCGGCGATCCTCTGCGAAGTGCGTAATACCCCATGGCGCGAACGTTACCACTATGTGCTGCCCGTGCGTCCGGGCGAACCCCAGGCGTTCCGGGTGGCCAAGGCGTTCCATGTTTCACCGTTCCTGCCCCGGGACATGGACTATCGCATGCGTTTCCTGGTCCAGGACGCCAGTATCCGTGTGCACATGGAGAACTGGCGCGCCGGGCACAAAGTGTTCGAGGCCCACCTCGCGCTCGAGCGCCAGCCTCTCGATGGCCGGTCGCTGCGCCGTCATGTCCTGGCCTTCCCATGGATGAGCCTGCGCACTGTCAGCGCCATCTACTGGCAGGCCCTGCGCCTGCTGTTCAAACGCACACCCCTGCACGCACACCAGGCCAGCCAAGGCGACCTGAGTATTGGCGAAACCGCCCACAAGGACTCCGACCATGCCCGAACCCACCCTGAGCGTCACTAAGGCCAGCAGCTCCTGCCTGTTCAACGGCGGCTTCTTCAAGCAGGCCGTGCTCGGCCAATTGCGCCGCCTGCGTCACGGCCACCTGTGCCTGACGGTCGATGGCGCGCCGTTGAGCTTCGGCGACCTCGCCAGCCCGTTGGTGGCCGAGGTCGAGATTCTCGACGACGCGGCCTGGGGCATGGTCGCCGGCAACGGTTCCATCGGTGCTGGAGAGGCTTATATCCGCGGCTACTGGCGCAGCACCGACCTGACCGCCGTGACACGCCTGTTCGTGGCCAACCTGGAAGTGCTCGACGCCATGGACAGCGGCCTGGCTCGCCTCAGCCGCCCGCTGATGCGTGGCTTGCACTGGCTCAACCGCAACAATCGCAAAGGCTCGCGGCGCAATATCATGGCTCACTACGACTTGGGCAATGAGCTGTTCGAGCGACTGCTCGATCCCACCATGATGTATTCCGCCGCGCTGTTCGAAAGCCCCGAACAGAGCCTGGAAGACGCCCAGCGCAACAAACTGGAACGCATTTGTCGCAAGCTTGACCTGCGCCCCGGCGACCACTTGCTGGAAATCGGTACGGGCTGGGGCAGCCTCGCCATCCATGCGGCGACACACTACGGTTGCCAGGTCACCACCACGACCTTGTCCGACGAGCAGTACCGCCATACGCTGCAGCGTGTCGAGGCGCTGGGCCTGCAAGCGCGTGTCCAGGTGCTGCGCCAGGACTACCGCGACTTGCAGGGACGCTACGACAAGCTGGTGTCCATCGAAATGATCGAGGCGGTCGGGCATCGCTACCTGCCTGAGTATTTCCGCTGCTGCGCCGCACGACTCAAGGATGATGGTTTGATGTTGCTGCAATCGATCACCATCCGTGACCAGCGCTATGCCCAAGCCCGGCGCTCGGTGGATTTTATCCAACGCCATGTCTTTCCCGGCGGCGCCCTGCCATCGCTGTCGATCCTGTTGAACACCGCCAGCACACAGACGTCACTCAACCTGCTGCACCTCGAGGATTTCGGTGCACACTACGCCCGTACGCTGCGGCACTGGCACGAGAACTTCCGCCAATCGCGCCAGGCTTTGTCGGAGTTGGGCTATGACGAAACCTTCCAGCGCCTGTGGGAGTTCTACCTGTGCTACTGCGAAGGGGGATTCCAGGAGCGTGCCATCGGCGTTGCCCAGTTGTTGTTCGCCGGTCCCGCCGCCCGCCCGTCGTTCCTGCCGGAACAACGGTAAGTCCGATGAGCCGCAGCGGCCTGCTGATCAACGCGCTCTGGCTGCAACTGGGCTGGTGGGGCTGCGTGGCCGGTGCCCATCAGCCGGGCTGGCTGCTGGCGGTAGCCGGCGGCCTGCTCGCCCACCTGGCATTCAGCCCGGCGCCCAGGGCCGAGTGCCATGCGGTGATCAGCGTCGGCCTCTGCGGCATGTTGCTCGACTGGAGCCTGGGTGCGCTGGGCGTGTTCGTGTTCGAGCAAGGTCCGTTGCCACTTTGGCTGGCGCTGCTCTGGCTGGTCTTCGCCACTGGTTTGCGCCATAGCCTGGCCTGGGCCACAAGACCGGCCTGGCGCGGTGTGCTGGCGGGGATGGCTGGCGGGCCGCTGGCCTATTGCGCGGGCGCACCGCTGGCCGGGGTGACGCTCCCCCTCGGCTCACTCGCAACCGCGCTGCTCCTGGCGCCACTGTGGGGCTTATGGCTGCCGCTGGCGTTGCGCCTGGCCGAATCGCGCTGACCGCAGGACGCCAGCGAGACGCTACCAGGGCTCGTCCAGAAACAGCGGGATGCGCAACGGCTCGACGACGCCCTCACGCTGACCACACATCTCATCATGAACCACCTGCTGCACCAACATGCACGGCAGGCGCGGCACGAAACGCAGCAGTTCCCGCAGGTGGGTGGTGGAGCGTACCGGCAATGTCTTGTCCGATGCGTCGAGCAGCGTATGCCATCCGTTGTCCAGCCGAGCGCGCAATACGTAGAGCCCGCCTTCCAGGGACAAGAGTTCCAGTTCGTGGATCCGGCCATCAACGGCCAGGTCGGTCAAGTCCTGCAAAGTCATGGCATGCCCCCGGCCTGACGCCGGAAAAACAACGTGACCTGGCCCAGTTCGACACCCAGCTTGCTCATGCTCGAACGGTTGATCAGCGTGTCGTCATCCATCAGGTACATCCAATCATCGAAGGTCACTTCATAGGTCGAACCGTCCACCGGCAGGTTCAACCGATACTGCCAGCGCAGTGCATTGCCGGCCACTTCTCCCCGGGCTTCGCCGATCACGTCGTCGGCACGCCCGCGCCAGCGTCCGGCCCCCTCGGGGGTCAACGTCCAGACCCGCCGCTGACGCGTGCCGTCGCTGTAGAGGAAACGCTCATCCAGGATCAATCGATCACCCTCGTGGCGGCTGGAGATGTCCACCTCGAAACGCTTGATCACTTCACCCGAGCGTTTTTGATAAATGCCCCAGGCCTTGACGGGCTGACTGAAAAAACGCTCCAGGTCCAACCGGGGTTGCTGGTCGGCGTAGTGGTCGACATCGACATTACCGCAACTGGTCAGACCCAATATCACCAGCAACGCCAATAGAAAACGGCTCATGGGCGAACTCCTGCATCACGTGAACTTTTAAGCCCAAGCAGTTGATTCCTGAGTTTTTTATCCTTGGTTCCCGGGTCCAGCCAGATGGCGAAGAAGGCTCGGGCGAATGCCGGGTCCATCACCTCGTGGGACAGCTGCCCATTCACATAGAAACGACAACCACGCCCCGGCAGGTTGACGCCGGTAATGCGACTTCCCGGCTTTACGTCGACAAAGGCCTGCTGCATGTGACCTCGCCACGCATCCAGACGCCCAGCGTCCAAGGGCGCTCCCCTGATGCGTTGCATTTCTGCAAGGCTGGTCTCGACCAGGGTTTGCGCGCTGATGGCGCGCCGGTAATCGAGTTCCAAGGCAAACGCCGTTTCAAGGCCGGGTAGCAAGGCTGCGCTCCATAATCGCGCCTGATACACCTCGAACCCGAACCAGGTGAAATCGGCCTGCCCGACCAGCCGTGTGCCCGGCAGTGCGAGTCGCCAATCGGACCAGACGTGGGCGCAATACAGTACAAGCAGGCCAACCATGCATCGGGCCAGGCTTTTCCTGAACGCGAACGACCTGATCATGGACACGCCACCGGTTTCTCAAGGACGCCCCAATAATTGTACAGAGATATGTATTTGTACAGCTTTTCTATGCCAACGAGAAAAGACGAGGGCTACACGCCGGTCATTCCAGCAACTGAACGATCCGCGGCTCGATCACTGCGGCCTCCACCTCAACCAACGCCAGTGTCACCGGCAGCTTGAAACGCCGCCGACCAGCGCTGCCGGGGTTGAGGTAAAGCCGTTCGCCGCGCCATTCGATGCTCGGCTTGTGGGAATGGCCGGTGATCACCCACTTCACGGCCGGGTCCAGCGCAGCCTGGACATCGGCGATGTCATGCACCAACAGGACTGGCCAGCCGTCCAGGTCGAATTGCAGGCGATCGGCAAGCTCCGCCGCCCACTCGGCACCCAGGTCGTTATTGCCCCGTACCACGTACAACGGAGCGAGGCATGCCAATTGCGCCAGGATATCGGGGCTGCCGATGTCGCCGGCATGAATGATCCGCTCACAGCCTTGCAGCGCGGCAAGTGCTTCGGGACGCAACAGGCCGTGGGTATCGGAAATGACGCCGACTTTCATGAAACCTTTCTCTCCAATCGTGTGTCGCCGCTCGTACCTGCCTCGTCGCAGTCAGCTAACATGCTGAATTCGAATAGGATAGGCTGCGCCGTGAAAAGTGCAGACCCGTCATGGAAAGGATACGTCAATGCTCGGACGCAAGCAGCCGGAGCCCAAGATCGAAAGCCCCGACGAGACCCAGCAAGCTGGGCGGGCCGGTGCGGCATTCCGGCTGACCGTGAGTTTCATGCTCGTGGTCGTCATCGCCTTCCTGGCCGTCGAAGGCTGGCGGACCTGGCGCGACTACCGCGCCGCTTTTGCGTCTGCCCGGGATTCGGTGACGAACCTGGCGCGGGCGACGGCCCAACACGCTGAAGATACCATTCGACAAGTGGATGTGGTCACCGCCGCCCTCGCCGAACGGGTGGAAGGCGATGGCCTGCAGAACATGGACATCCCACGCATCCATAAGCTATTGGTGCAGCAGGCTGCCATCATGCCGCAACTGCACGGGTTGTTTATCTATGGCCCGGATGGCCAATGGCTGGTGACGGACAAGGAGGCGATCCCGGAAATGGCGAACAACGCCGACCGCGACTACTTCCAATACCACCGTACCCACGAGGATCAAGGCGTGCGCATCGGTGACGTCGTCAATAGCCGCTCCACCAACGACCTGATCATTCCCATTTCCCGCCGCCTGAACAACCCTGATGGCTCGTTTGCCGGCGTATTGCTGGGGACCGTGAAGGTGAGCTATTTCGTCGACTACTACGGCGACTTCAAAATCGATGGCAAAGGCGCACTGGTCCTGGCCAAGCGCAGCGGAACGATCCTGGTCCGACGCCCCTTCGTCGCTTCGGTGATTGGCAAGAGCCTCGTCAACAGCGTGATTTTCAGGGAACATTTACCCACCTCCAACCAAGGGGTTGCCGAAGCCAAGGCCGTCGTCGACGACACCGAGCGCCTGTACGGCTACCGGGCCCTGACCACTTACCCGCTGGTGGTGGAAGCCGGCCTGTCCCGCGAATCGATCATCGCGCCCTGGCGCCGCGACCTGTTCAAGACCGGTTTGGTGCTGATTTTCCTGATCGCGATCCTGGTGGGCTTCGGGCTCATCGTGTTGAGCCAGCTGCGTTACCGCATGGCCATGGAGAAGCAGATTCGCAGCGCCCACCAGGCCATGCGCGACATGGCGCTGACCGACAGCCTGACCGGGCTGGGCAACCGCAGGCGGCTGGATATCGCCCTGGCCGATGAGATCCGCCTGGCCAGGCGCCAGGGTTCGTCCCTGGCCCTGATCATGCTCGACGTCGATTACTTCAAGCGTTTCAACGACAAATACGGCCATGCCGCCGGGGACGATTGCCTGCGGGCGATTGCAACCGCGCTCGGGCAGACCATCAAAAGGCCGGGCGACCTGGCGATCCGCTATGGCGGTGAAGAGTTCACCGTGCTGCTGCCAAACACCGACAGCGCCGGCGCCACCAAGGTCGCGCAGCAAATCCTCGAAGCGGTCAGGGCCTTGAACATTGAACATGGCGACCACCCCTTGGGCATTGTGACCATCAGCGCGGGCATCACCACCTGCCAGCCGAGCGGCGAGGACGTCACCCCGGCCATGCTGATCAGGGCCGCCGATGCCTTCTTGTACCTGGCCAAGAACACCGGGCGGAACCGCTGGTGCAGCGCCGACTCGACGCCGGGGTGAACCCGCGGGAGTGCCGCGCATCGGTCAGAATCGTGCAAACCCAAGTCCACAGGTGCCGGCGAGGCGCCTGGCGGCTACAATGCGCGCTTCGACCGTGACCAGCCTGACTAAAAACAAATGTCCTTGCCCAAACATCATCTGGAATTGCTCAGCCCCGCCCGCGACGTGACCATCGCCCGCGAGGCCATCCTGCATGGCGCAGACGCCGTGTACATCGGTGGCCCGAGTTTCGGCGCGCGTCACAACGCCTGCAACGAGGTGGGCGATATTGCCCGGCTGGTGGAGTTCGCCCACCGCTACCACGCCCGTGTGTTCACGACCATCAACACCATCCTGCACGACAACGAACTGGAGCCGGCCCGCCAGCTGATCCACCAGTTGTACGACGCTGGCGTCGACGCGTTGATCGTCCAGGACCTGGGGGTGATGGAGCTGGATATCCCGCCCATCGAGTTGCACGCCAGCACCCAGACCGACATCCGCACCCTGGCCCGGGCAAAGTTTCTCGACCAGGCCGGTTTCTCGCAACTGGTCCTGGCCCGTGAGCTGAACCTGCAGGAAATCCGTGCCATCGCCGACGAGACCGATGCGGCCATCGAGTTCTTCATCCACGGTGCGCTGTGCGTGGCGTTTTCCGGCCAGTGCAACATCTCCCACGCCCAGAACGGCCGCAGCGCCAACCGTGGCGACTGCTCCCAGGCCTGCCGCCTGCCCTACACCCTCAAGGATGACCAGGGTCGGGTGGTCGCCTATGAAAAACACCTGCTGTCGATGAAAGACAACAACCAGAGCGCCAACATCCGTGCCCTGGTCGAAGCCGGCGTGCGTTCGTTCAAGATCGAAGGGCGCTACAAGGACATGGGCTATGTGAAGAACATCACCGCCTATTACCGCCAGCGCCTGGACGATGTCCTCGAAGACCGCCCGGACCTGGCCCGCGCGTCCAGCGGCCGTACCGCACACTTCTTCGTCCCCGACCCGGACAAGACCTTCCACCGTGGCAGCACCGACTATTTCGTCAGCGAGCGCAAGATCGACATCGGCGCCTTTGATTCGCCAACCTTTACCGGCGTGCCGGTGGGCGTGGTGGAAAAAGTCGGCAAGCGCGACCTGCAAGTGGTGACCTTCGATCCGCTGTCCAACGGCGACGGTCTCAACGTACTGGTCAAGCGCGAAGTCGTCGGTTTCCGCGCCAACATCGCCGAGCCCAAGGGTGAATTCGAAGAGGACGGCCAGAAGCGCTACCGTTACCGCGTCGAACCCAACGAAATGCCGGCCGGCATGTACCAGTTGCGTCCCAACCACCCGTTGAGCCGCAACCTGGATCACAACTGGCAGCAAGCGTTGCTCAAGACCTCCTCCGAGCGCCGCGTCGGCCTGGCCTGGGTCGCGCGCCTGCGCGAAGAGCACCTGGAGCTGACCGCCACCAGCGAGGAAGGCATCAGCGCCAGCATCACCCTGGACGGGCCGTTCGGCCTGGCCAACAAGCCGGAACAGGCCCTGGAGCAACTGCACGACCTGCTCGGCCAATTGGGCACCACCGAATACCACGCCACCGCCATCGAGCTGGATGCGCCCCAGGCGTTCTTCATCCCCAACTCGCAGCTCAAGGCGTTGCGCCGCGAAGCCATCGAGGCCCTGACCGCTGCTCGTGTGGCGGCTCATCCACGGGGTGGCCGCAAGGCCGAAACCAGCCCGCCGCCGGTGTACCCGGAGTCTCACCTGTCGTTCCTGGCCAACGTCTACAACCAGAAGGCCCGGGACTTCTATCATCGCCACGGGGTCAAGCTGATCGATGCGGCGTTCGAGGCCCACGAGGAAACCGGTGAAGTGCCGGTGATGATCACCAAGCACTGCCTGCGCTTCTCGTTCAACCTCTGCCCCAAGCAGGCCAAGGGTGTCACCGGCGTGCGCACCAAGGTCGCGCCGATGCAACTGATACACGGCGATGAAGTGCTGACGCTGAAGTTCGACTGCAAACCCTGCGAGATGCATGTGGTCGGCAAGATCAAGGGGCACATCCTTGACCTGCCATTGCCCGGCAGCACGGCGCAGCCTGTGGTAGGTCATATCAGCCCTGAAGACCTTCTCAAGACGATTCCACGCGCGCCACATTAAACAATATCCACCCGCATCCCCTGTGGGAGTGGGTGTTCACAAAGCGTGTGTCCACCACAGTTCCCCTGTGGGAGCGAGCTTGCTCGCGATGGCGTCAACAGGATCAGCATGGATGCAAGCTGACCCACCGCTATCGCGAGCAAGCTCGCTCCCACATTGGGTTGCGGGCGTTCACAAAGCGTGTGCCCCGCTCCCACACTGAGTGTCGGCTGGTTGGAATGGATTTTTCATTTCTGCGCCGTTTTCGCTTTTCCGGGCGACAAATTCTGTTCAAGGGCTCCCCCGCCGCGGGTTCATGGTGTTAGGTTGTAAGTGATTGTTTCATCACACGACACTTCTCCCCTGCAAAGGAATGCCTGCCACCATGAACTTCCCGTTCAAGCGTCTTGCCGTCGCCACCCTCGTACTGTCCAGCCTGTCGTCATTCGCGATGTCGGCCAACGCCAATATCACCGCACAACAAAGCGCGACCCTCGTCAAAACCTTTTCCGACACCTCCGTCACCGATTTCCGGCAGTTCCTCGCGGAAGTAGCCAAAAACGACCTCGCCAAAACCGCGAACCTCGGCCCGGCCATCAGCGCCTTCCAGGACAACAAAACCCTGTCGGCTGAACAACAGAACGAAATCCATCGCCTGCTGGGCCTCTACGCCCGAGTGAAATACGGCACAGCCGCCACCGAGACGCTGAAGGAACTGGTCGCCATCCCGACCTTTCGCAAGGACGGTGTAGCCCAGCACGAGAATCCGGAATTCCTCAAGATCGCCGACAAGATCAAAAGCCTGGCCGAGGCGTTCAAGCTGAACTTCCGCAACATCGACAACCGCGTCTATGAGATTTCCCTCGAAGGCAGCGGTGACGAAGTCGTCGGTATCCATGCCCATGCCGACGTGGTGCCGGTCACGCCGCAAAACTGGGTGTTGAAAGACGGCACCCGCCTCGATCCGTTCAAGGTCACCCTGGTGGGCGACCGCATGTATGGCCGGGGCACCGAGGACGACAAGAACGGCATCGTCGTGGCGCTCTACGCCATGAAGATCATCAAGGAAGAAAAACTGCCACTGGCGCGCAACTTCAAGCTGCTGGTCGACACCACCGAGGAAACCACCGGTGACGCCATCCCCTATTATTTCGAACGCAACCCGACGCCCAACTACAACCTGGCACTGGATGGCGGCTACCCGGTGGTGATTGCCGAGAAAGGCTACGGCACGGTCATGGCGAACTTCGCCCGGCGTACCGCACAGGGCAAGGGCGCGCAAATCACCGCATTGACCGGCGGCCTGGCGACCAATCAGATTCCGTCGACCTCCGTGGCCACCTTTACCGGCGACAAGCCTGCCGAACTGGCCGCCGACCTGCTCAAGGCCGCTACCGACTATGCCAAGCGCAACGGCGGCAATTTCGAAGTGGGCACCCAAGTCGTCGGCAAGGACGTGCAACTGACCTTCACCGGCGTATCCGCCCACTCCTCCGAGCCCGAGTCAGGCGTCAACCCGGTCGCGCGGATGCTGGACTTCATCAATGGCCTGGACGGCAAGGTCGCGCTCAAGCACAACCACATCACCGACGCCGCCCGCTACGCCGCCGACAACTGGGGCCTGGACTATCTGGGCAGCAAACTGGGGATTGGCTTTTCCGATGCCTTCATGGGCCCGCTGACCGCGTCCCTGACCTTCGTCGGGATGGATGAGAAGACCTTCAAGCTTGCGGTCAACCTGCGGGTACCGGTCGGCAAGCCCACCGAAGCGATCAAGACTGACATTGCCGATAAATTGGCCGCCTGGAGCAAGAAATCCAAGGTCGCCGTGGCCTTCGATTACTCCATCGACGAGCCGATGTACCGCAACCCCGAGGGTGAATGGGTCAAGGCGCTGCTGGCCGTGGCCAGTGAGAACCTGGGCATGGAACACAAATACGGCACCTCCGCCGGCGCCACCTCGGTCCATGACTTGCCCAATGGCGTGCAATTCGGCCTGGCGATGCCCGACGTCAAGTACACCGGCCATAACGACAACGAGTTCAAGACGGTGGAGCAGTTCCTGTTGGACTTGCAGATCGTGACCGAGATGATGGGGCGGATCGGGCAGTTGCCGAAGTTGTGATTGTCCGAGCCACACCGTTCACTTGAAGCTTGCTTGCCCCTGAGGCTTGCTTGGTTCCTGTGGCGAGGGAGCTTGCTCCCTCGCCACAGGGTTGCTTCATTCCTTCATGTGAGTGGCGCTGGGATCGATGACCTTGGCGGTAATATCGACCAGCTCCAGCCCCCAATCACCATGCAAGTACCAATCGTCCCCAATCATCTCGGCCGGGTGCATGGTTCGATCGGCACCATTCCCACAGGCCAACGCAGTGGTCGGACAGTAACGATCACAGCCCCAGCAAATGCGCTCGGGATGTTTGGGACTGATGGGAAAAGGCTTTGCCATGGCGACCCCGCATAACAGATGGGTGTGCCCGTACCCTACCCCGTCGGGACAGCGCCACCCTTGATCCCGATCAAGAACAGCCGCGCGCGAGCAACAAATGCTCCCCGAGCAAAATTTCGCGCTGAAAATTGACAAGAATCATTATTATTCGCAGCGAAGCTTCCTAGACTCGGCGCCATCATTTAGCCAACCAGGAAGTCATCATGCGCCCCGTTGCTCCGTTGTCCCTCGCCCTGCTGTTGCTCGCACCGCTGGCCCAGGCCAAGGAATACCCCATCGGCGAACCGCAACTGTGCCCGGGGCTGGAAGTCGGTGCGGTGTACCTGCAACCGATCGAAATGGCCCCCGCCGGCATGATGCGCGCCACCGCAGATTCGGATGTGCACCTGGAAGCCGACATCCGCGCCACGGCGGACAACCAGCAAGGCTTTCAGGAAGGCAGTTTCGTACCCTATCTCAACGTGTCGTTCCAGCTGAAAAAACAAGGCAACGACACCGAACTCAAGGGCGACTTCCACGCCATGGTCGCCAATGACGGGCCGCACTACGGCGACAACGTCAAGTTGCTCGGCCCTGGCAAATACCAATTGACCTTCACCGTCCTGCCACCGGGTGGCCACGGGTCCCTCGGTCGTCATACCGACAAGGAAACCGGCGTGGCGCCGTGGTTCGAACGCTGCGAGCTGCATTACGAATTCGTCTACGCCGGGATCGGTAAAAAAGGCGGGTACTGAACATGCGCCGCCGATCCTGGCCGTCATGCCTGGCCTGGCTGATGCTGGCCGGTCTGCTGCTGCCGTCAATCGCCCAGGCCGAACTGCCCACCTATGAGTTGAGCATGCGCGACGGGCATTTCACGCCGTCGCAGCTGGAAGTGCCGGCCGGGCAACGCTTCAAGATCGTGCTGAAGAATGTCGGCCAGGGTCCGGCGGAATTCGAAAGCACGCCATTGCGCGTCGAAAAAGTGCTCTCGCCCGGCGTCACGACCTTCGTGGTCATCCATCCGCTGCGCCCCGGGCACTATCCGTTTTTCGATGAATTCAACCCGCAACTGCCCGAGGGCGGGATTCTCGCCCAATGATCGGCCTGCAGGAGGCATTTGCATGACTCAATCGATGTTTATTGTCTGGCGCGAAAGCGTCGAGGCGTTGTTGGTGATCGGTATCCTCCAGGCCTGGGTCAGCCGGCAACAACAGGCCAGCCATCTGTTGCGGTACCTATGGAGCGGCGCACTGCTCGGCTTGCTGTTGTCGGGCGTATTGGCCGGTTTGATCCTGCTGGCCGGCGAAGCCATGAGCGGCAGCGCCAATGAATGGTTCCAGGCTTCGCTGGCGTTGATCGCGAGTCTGTTGATCGTGCAAATGGTCGGCTGGATGCATCGCAACGCGGGGACACTGAAGCAGAACCTGTCGCGCCAAGCCGACCAGCGCCTGAACCGCCAGGGTGGCCTGGGCCTGATGGTGCTGGCGCTACTGGCGGTCAGCCGCGAAGGCAGTGAAACCGTGGTCTTCCTGTACGGCGCCGGCGCCCGCTTGCAAGGGCCGTCACTGGGCCTGTTCGCCGTGGGTGCAATCGCTGGCCTGGTGCTGGCGCTGTTGAGCGTTTCCTTGCTCCACGGCAGTCGCCGGTTCATCTCCTGGCGGCGTTTCTTCGCCATCAGCGAAGCGATCCTGCTGCTGTTGGGTGCGGCGTTGCTGGTCAGCGGCATCGAGCGGATCGGCGGGCAATTGCTCGCGATGGATTGGCCCGAGCCGGTGTACCGTGGCATTGGCGATGCACTGTGGAACAGTAGCGCGATACTGGACGACGGCCATGGCCTGGGCGGATTCCTCGCCGATTTCGCCGGGTATCGCGCCAGTCCCAGCGCGCTGACCTTGCTGGTATGGCTTGGCTATTGGCTGGCCGTCGCAGGATGGTTGCGGACACCCAAGGAGGAAAACCTGCCATGCCCCACCTGAACCCCTGGCTCCAGCGCCTGGGCGACGGCATGCGGCGCCACGGCGCGACCATTCGTGCCGTGCAATGGGCGGTGGTGCTGTTCTACGCGGTGCTGCTGGTGATACCCGCCCTGTTGCCATTGCCCAGCAGTCAGGCGCACCTGTTCGACAACCTCACGCTGTTGGCGCAGTTCCTGTTCTGGGGCCTGTGGTGGCCGTTCGTATTGCTCTCGATCGTCTTGTTCGGTCGGCTCTGGTGTGGCGTGCTGTGCCCCGAAGGCGCCTTGAGTGAATGGGCCAGTCGCTACGGCAAAGGCCTGGGTGTGCCGAGAAGCGTGCGCTGGGCCGGCTGGCCGACCCTGGCGTTCTGCCTGACGACGATTTATGGCCAACTCATCAGCGTCTACGACTATGCCCAGGCGGCGCTGCTGATCCTGGGTGGCTCGACCGTCGCGGCAGTGATCGTTGGCCTGCTGTTCGCCCGTGGCAAGCGAGTGTGGTGCCGTTACCTGTGTCCGGTCAGTGGCGTCTTCGCCCTCCTCGCCCGCCTGGCACCGATGCACTTTCAAGTAGACGAACAACGCTGGCTGGAAAACCCTGCGCCGCGTCGCCCCGCACCCAACTGCGCGCCCTTGCTGGACATCCGCCGAATGCGCGGCGCCACCGATTGCCACGCCTGTGGTCGCTGCAGCGGCCAGCGCGATGCGGTGCGCCTGATCGCCCGCTCCAGCAACCAGGAAATCCTTCAGTCAACGCCCACCACGCTCTCGCCCTGGGATGTGCGCTTGCTGCTGTTCGGCGTCATCGGCCTGGCCATGGGGGCCTTTCAATGGACCGTCAGCCCCTGGTTCATCACCCTGAAGCAGGCACTGGCGCAATGGCTGGTGGCACACGACCGGTTCTGGCCGCTGCAAGACAACGCGCCCTGGTGGCTGCTGACGCACTATCCGCAACTCAACGACAGCTTCAGTTGGCTCGATGGCTTTTGCATCGTCGCCTATTTGGGCATGAGCGCCCTGTTGCTGGGGACTTCGCTGATGCTGCTGATGCGCCTGGCGGCACGACTCGCCGGCGATTGCGCAGAGTATTTGCCCCTGGCCGTCACCCTGACGCCCCTTGGCGGCGCAGGCCTGTTCCTCGGCCTGTCGGCCACCACCGTCAAGTTACTGCGCTATGAAGGGTTGTTGCTCGAGTGGGTGCAACCGGCTCGAGCCGGATTGTTGGTGGCGGCGATAGCCTGGAGCCTGTGGCTGGGTTGGAAACGCCTGGAACAGACGTCTGCATCGCCCGTTCAGCGACTGCCCGCCATGGCCTGCCTGATAGTGGCCAGCGGTCTGGTGGGTTATGGGTGGTGGTTGCAGTTTTGGGGGTGGTAACACACTAAATCCGGTGGGAGCGAGCTTGCTCGCGATGACGTTGCACAGCCAACATCACTGCAGCTGACCCACCGCTATCGCGAGCAAGCTCGCTCCCACAGGGGTTTGGCAGGCAGGCACTCAAACCTGCAATCCCTCAACTACGCAACACGAACGAAGGAAACAACTCGCGCATCGTGGCCCACAGCTCCGGCTGCGAGGCCTGCGCCGAGACACTGGAAAGATGCGGGTCGAGCATCCGCGCGGTGCGCACCAGTTGCACGGCAAACCGGTTGACACCGCGTTCGCTCAAGCGTCTGGCCAGGGTCAACAGGCGTTCGGGGTCGAACAGATGCCAGTGCACCGTCGTGCGACATTCATAATCAACGCCGCTGTCCAGCAGGTGGTCGAGGCTGCGCCAGTTGGCGGCGCCGCTGCCTTCGACCCGGGTCACCTCCAGGGCATCTTCGGGCAAGGCCTTGATGTCGAACCCCACCCAGTCGGCAAGCCCGACCACTTTGGCGAAGGCCGCCGGCTTGATGCCGGCGCTGTGCAGGCCGATGCGAAAACCCATCTGCCGCACTTGCTCCATGGCCGGCGCCAGGCCGTCCTGCAAGGTCGGCTCGCCGCCGCTGAACACCACGGCGTCGAGCAGGTCCTGACGGCGTTGCAGGAACGCCAACACCCGACACCAATCCACCTCCTCGCTGCCGCGTGGCGGGATCAGTTGCGGGTTATGGCAATAACGACAACGCCAGGCACACCCCTGGCAAAACAGCACACAGGCCAGTTGGCCCGGATAATCGAGGGTGGTCAGGGGCACCATGCCCCCAACCCGTAGCACTCGACTCATGGACGCCCGGCCGCGCGTTCGGTGAAGTGCACCCGCTCACGATGCTCGGATTGCTTACCGGGGTTGAAGGCCGCCACCGGGCGGTGATACCCCATCACCCGGGTCCAGACTTCACAACGTTGACGCTGTGCTTGTGGAAGGCTTTGTGATGCATTCATGGGTGAAGCTCCTTGCGGTCGATGGATCGGATCAGTGAACGCTGCCTGCCAACTGCTGTTGCAGCAGCAAGGCCTCGTCGCATTTGGGGCAGAACTCGTGTTCGCCGGCCAGGTAGCCGTGCACCGGGCAGATGGAAAAGGTCGGTGTGATGGTCAGGTACGGCAGGCGGAAACGTCCCAGGGCCTTGCGCACCAGTTGCTTGCAGGCCTGTGTCGAGGAAATCTGCTCGGCCATGTACAGGTGCAACACGGTCCCGCCGGTGTATTTGCACTGCAGTTCGTCTTGCAACTCCAGGGCTTCGAACGGATCGTCGGTGAAGCCCACCGGCAGTTGCGACGAGTTGGTGTAGTACGGCGCGACCGGGCTGCCAGCCTGCAGGATATCCGGGTAGCGCTTGAGGTCTTCCTTGGCGAAGCGGTACGTGGTGCCTTCGGCGGGCGTGGCTTCGAGGTTGTAGAGGTGGCCGGTTTCCTCCTGGAAACGCAGCAACGTGGCCCGCACGTGATCCAGCAGTTTCAGGGCGAATGCCCGGCCCTGCTCGGTGTGCAGGCCTTGCTGGTCGTCGGTGAAATTGCGCAGCATTTCATGCAGGCCGTTCACGCCGATGGTGGAGAAGTGGTTGCGCAACGTGCCGAGGTAGCGCTTGGTGTAGGGGTACAAACCGGCATCCATGTGATGCTGGATGACCTTGCGCTTGACCTCCAGGCTCTCTTTCGCCAGTTCCATCAGGGTATCGATGCGTTGCAGTAACCCGCTGGTGTTGCCTTTGTACAGGTAGCCCAGGCGCGCGCAGTTGATCGTCACCACGCCCAGGGACCCGGTCTGCTCCGCCGAGCCGAACAGGCCGCCGCCGCGCTTGAGCAGCTCGCGCACGTCCAGTTGCAGGCGGCAGCACATCGACCGCACTTGGTTGGGTTGCATGTCCGAGTTGAGGAAGTTCTGGAAATACGGCAAGCCGTAGCGGGCGGTCATTTCGAACAGCCGGTCGGCGTTCTCGCTGTCCCACGGGAAGTCATGGGTGATGTTGTAGGTCGGGATCGGGAAGGTGAACACCCGCCCTTTCGCATCGCCAGCCTGCATCACCTCGATGTAGGCGCGGTTGATCAACTCCATTTCCGCTTGCAGATCACCGTAGGCAAACGGCATTTCTTCACCGCCGATGACCGGGATCTGTTCGCGCAGATCCTGGGGGCAGACCCAGTCGAACGTCAGGTTGGTGAACGGGGTTTGCGTGCCCCAGCGCGACGGCACGTTGAGGTTGTAGATGAACTCCTGCAACGACTGGCGAACCTGGTCGTAGCTGAGCCGGTCCTTGCGCACATAGGGCGCCAGGTAGGTGTCGAACGAGCTGAACGCCTGGGCGCCGGCCCATTCGTTTTGCAGGGTGCCGAGGAAATTCACCATCTGCCCCAGGGCGCTGCTCAGGTGCTTGGGCGGCCCGGCCTCGACCCGCCCTGGCACGCCGTTGAGGCCTTCATGCAAGAGGGTGCGCAAGGACCAGCCGGCACAGTAGCCGGCGAGCATGTCCAGGTCGTGGATATGCAGGTCCGCCTCGCGGTGCGCCTCGCCGATGGCCTGGCTGTAGACTTCGTCGAGCCAGTAATTGGCGGTGACCTTGCCCGATACGTTGAGAATCAGCCCGCCGAGGGAATAGCCCTGGTTGGCGTTGGCCTGCACGCGCCAGTCTTCGCGATCCAGGTATTCGTTCATCGAAGTGGCGACTTCCACCAGCGTACGACGATCCCGACGCAGGCGTCCGTGTTGCTCGCGATAGACGATGTAGGCGCGCATGGACAGGAAATACCCGGCGTCCATCAGAACGCGCTCGACGCGGTCCTGGATCTGCTCGACGTTCAACCGCGACTGCCCTTCCAGCCTTGCCAATACCGCCTCGAGCAACCCTTCGGCCTCGGCTTCGGCATACTCACCGGTGGCCTTGCCGGCGGCGATCAGCGCCTGGCGGATCTTGTCCGCATCAAAGGCGACCACACTGCCATCGCGCTTGTGCAAGCGGTTACACCCTACTGAGATCAACGTGCTCTGCATTTTGGCTCCAGACACTACATATAGGCTTTTTAATTTTTAAAAACACAATATGCAGTGGAGAGTACGGCCAAATGATCGAGTTGCAATTGATCGATATCAAGAATCGGGGGCGACGACCAACCCGCTTGGAAAGGAGCAATGCGCCTCGCACAAGGGGATGGGAGTATGGCTGAGAGAACCAGGTTGGCTGGCAGGTCGCCTTCGCGAGCAGGCTCGCTCCCACAGTTGGATCGGGGTATGACTGTGAGAGTCAGGTCGGCTGGCAGGCCGCCTTCGCGAGCGAGCTCGCTCCCACAGTTGGATCGGAGCACGACCGTGAGAACCAGGTCGGCTATAAGGCCGCCTTCGCGAGCAGGCTCGCTCCAACAGTTGGATCGGGGTATGACCGTGAGAGTCAGGTCGGCTATAAGGCCGCCTTCGCGAGCGAGCTCGCTCCCACAGTTGGATCGGGGTATGACCGTGAGAATCAGGTCGGCTATAAGGCCGCCTTCGCGAGCAGGCTCGCTCCCACAGTTGGATCGGGGTATGACCGTGAGAACCAGGTCGGCTGGCAGGTCGCCTTCGCGAGCAGGCTCGCTCCCACAGTTGGATCGGGGTATGACCGTGAGAATCAGGTCGGCTATAAGGCCGCCTTCGCGAGCAAGCTCGCTCCCACAGTTGGATCGGGGTATGACCGTGAGAATCAGGTCGGCTATAAGGCCGCCTTCGCGAGCGAGCTCGCTCCCACAGTTGGATCGGGGTATGACCGTGAGAATCAGGTCGGCTATAAGGCCGCCTCGCGGTGGTCGTTGATTTCGGCGCCCCGTTAACCACGACGGCCGAACGCAGGCATTGTGGAGTGGGCATCCCGGCATGGATGCCGGGATAGCCGCGCTGGGCCATGGATGGCCCTTCGCGGCGGCCCACGGAGCAATGCCGGAGTGAGGGCACACCGAGCCTAGGCGAGGTGCCGAGTGGTGGGGCATGAGCGCTTTGGTTACTTTCGCGCTTTTCGAAAGTGACCCGCCGTCAGGGCGGAACCCTAAGTGGCCGTTACCGCAGAAACGGATATGTCCCCAACACCCCAACACCCCAGCACCCCAGCACCCAGAACAGGACTGCTACGCAACCCAGCGTGAGCAAGCTCCCTCGCCACGGGGTCCGCGTAAACCCTTACCCCCCACTCATATTCATGAACCGCACAATCTGCACCTCCCCACCCGGGTTGAAGTCATGCCGCAATGGCTTGCCGCGCAACGCCTGCTGCACCGCCTGGATCACCGGTTGATCGTCCAGCGGATAACGTCGCAGCAAGCCACGCAGGTCAAGAGAGTCTTCTTGCCCCAGGCACAACAGCAAGCGCCCTTCGACAGTCATGCGCACGCGGTTGCAACTGGCGCAGAAGTTATGGGTGTTGGGCGAAATGAAACCGATCCGGGTATTCGGATGACGCTCCAGGCGCACATAGCGCGCCGGCCCGCCGCTGTTTTCGGTGCTGTCCAGCAGCCGGTGATGGCGAGCGATCTCGGCCCGGACCTCATCGCTGGAACAGAACGACTCACCCCGGGAACGCCCCACCTCCCCCAACGGCATCTCCTCGATAAAACTGATGTCGATGCGTTGATCGATGGCGTACTGCACCAGCGCCGGGACCTCATCGAAGTTGCGTCCTTTCATCACCACGCAATTCAACTTGACCCGCTCGAACCCGGCGACCTTCGCCGCTTCAATCCCTGCCAGCACTTGATCGAGGTTGCCGTTACGGGTGATCGCCCGAAAACGCTCACCGTCGAGGCTGTCGAGGCTGATGTTCATGCGCTTGACCCCAGCCTCGACCAGCGGCTGGGCCAGACGCCCCAACTGCGAGCCGTTGCTGGTCATCACCAGTTCCCGCAGGCCGGGCAGTGCCGCGATGTCGCGACATAGCCCGACGATGCCCGGGCGGATCAGCGGCTCGCCACCGGTCAGGCGGATTTTCTTCACCCCCAGGCCGACGAACAGCCGCGCCAGGCGCTGCAACTCTTCCAGGGTCAACACCTGCTGACGCGGCAGGAAGGTCATGTTTTTCGCCATGCAATACACACAGCGAAAATCACAACGATCGGTCACCGACATCCGCAAATAATCGATCTGGCGCCCAAACCCGTCCTGCAACACCGCGTTCATGGAAATCTCCCGGTTGGGCCAGCGCTCACTGCACCAGCGGCGAGTCGGCGCCCTGAAGGTGAATGCCGCGAATATCCGCCGCACCAATCAGGGTTTGCAGGTACTGCACCAGCGCCCTTTGCCAAACGCCCTGCTGCAGTTGGGTGCGAATCGCTGTCGCCACGGCCTCATACGGCAACGGCTGGCCATCGATGCGCTGGTCGATGCTGATCACATGCCAGCCGTAGCGACTTTCCAGCGGCTTGCCCGCCAGGCCCGCCGGCAGGGTGAACAATTGGCGCTCCAGTTCAGGCACGGTCTGGCCCTTGCTGATCTGCCCCAGCGACCCGCCCTGCTCCTTGGACGGACACGCCGAATACTTCAGCGCCAGCTCGGCGAAGCTGCCCGGGAACTGGTCCAGCCGCTCCAGCAGCAACTCGGCCTGGACATGGGCCAGGCTGCGGGCCTCGGCATCGTCCGGCGCGCATTCGAGCAGGATGTGCCGCACCGCCAGCAACGGCGCGCTGTGGAAGCGCGCCCGGTTGCTTTCGTAGTAACGCAGGCAGGTGGCCTCGTCACACTGCGGCACCTGCACCTCGCGTTCGAGCAACAGCCGCGTGGCTGCCTCTTCTTCGTTTTCACCGGCACCGACCTGCAACGCCAGGCCCAGCTCGCCGATACGCTGCTGGAGCAATTGGCGAATCACCAGGGCCCGAGCGGCCTGGTACACCGCGTCCTCGCGACTGTCGGCCGGGTGATATTGCAGCTCCTGGGCCATCGCCTGCGGGGTGATCGACACCCCGTTGACGCTGATGATCGGCCACTCCTGCTCACTGCTGGCAATCAACTCTGGCGCTTGATCTTCCACCACCGGCCCGGCCTGGGCCGGCTCGAACTGCACCGCCCCTACGGGTTCCACATCGACCACCGGCGGCACTTTTGCCGAGGAGCCGCAACCACCGCCACCGCTACCACCGCCACATCCGCATCCACTCGCCATGATCTTCTCCTCAGAACTTCTGCCGAACGATTTGATAACGACGCCCCAGGTACCAGACCGGCGCACTGACGATGTGCACGAGACGGGTGAACGGGAACAGCACGAACAGGGTCAAGCCCAGCACCACGTGGAGCTTGTAGACCAGGCCCACCGGCGCTATCGCGGTAGCGGCTTCCACCGGCCGCAACAGCACAGTGTTCTGGGCCCAGTCGGCCAGCATCACCATCACCGAGCCATCCATATGGGCGGTGGATGCGACGATGGTCATCAGCCCCAGCACCAGTTGCACCAGCAACACCACCAACACGAGGATGTCCGAGACATTGGAGGTGGCGCGCACCCGTGGGTCGGTCAGGCGGCGGTTGAGCAGCATCACCAGGCCGATCAGGCCCAGCACGCCGAAGAACCCACCGGAAACCATCGCCAGCAACTGCTTGTTCTCAGTGCTCAGCACATGGTGGTAGATCGCCGCCGGCGTCAGCAGGCCGACGAAGTGCCCGGCCAACACGAACAGCACGCCAACGTGAAACAGGTTGCTCGCCACGCGCATGCCGCGCTTGTTCAGCATCTGGCTGGAACCGGCCTTCCAGGTGTACTGGGACAGATCGAACCGTGCCCAGCTGCCGAGCAGGCAAATCGCCAAAGCGACATAGGGGTAGACCCCGAACAACAACAGATCCCATTTAGACATTGCCCACCTCCCCGGCTGGCGCTGCGGCCCGCCCTTCATGCTGAAAATCCACCCAGTGCAACGGCACTGCACTTTCGTCCCGCGCCTTGCCTGGCGCGCTGGGCAGTGAACTGCAACGGTCCTGCTGTTCGGCCTTCATGAAATCCACCTGCTCTTCTTCCCAGATCTTGTCCAGGGCTTCGAGGGAGTCGTCCCGGGGCTCGGCCTTCACTTGCTCACGCAACTCGGCCACCGCCACCTGGGGTTCGGCCCCGGCGATTTGCAACAAGGCCCGGAAGCAACTGGCGTAGACGCTTTCACGCTCGTCCAGGCGCGCCGCGAGCAAGGCCAGCAGGTACGCCACATCCGCCAGGCCCTCGCGGGCCTCGAGGTCTTCGCGGGTGGAGAGAAACTCCAGGTACAGCGGGATGTAGTCAGGCAACTCTTTGACGCCGATGGCGAAACCAGCCTCTTCGTACTGGGCCATCATGTCCACCATGGCCTGGCCCCGATCACGGGACTCACCGTGGACATGTTCGAACAACAGCAGCGACAGCGAACGGCCCCGGCCGAACAGCGCGCCGTAGTGTTCCTGGCCGTCCATCAAGTCCTTGCCGCAGATCACTTCCAGCAATTCGAACAGCCCGGCGCGCTGCTGGGGACTGATCTCCCGCGCTTGCGCAATGGCCTGCTCCAGCTCGTCGCGACCGGCCACCAGGGTCTCGGTCGGATAATCGAGCAGCAACGAAATCACCTTGAGAATGCGCATGTTCATTCCTCCCACAACTGCACGGTTTTGATCACGTCGCGACGATTGGCCTTCTTGCCGCCGAACATGTTGGTGTCGGAGCTGCCGCTGCAGCCGCTGCCGAAGCTGAAACCACAACCGGAGCGTTCGGCGAACGCATCGCTCATGGCGTCTTCACGGTGGGCGCTCGGTACGACGAAACGGTCTTCGTAGTTGGCGATGGCCAGGTAGCGGTACATCTCTTCCACCTGGTTCACGCTCAAGCCGACGTCGGCCAGCACTTGCAGGTCCTGCACACCATCGACCTGTTCGGAGCGCTTGTAGGCCCGCATCGCCAACAGACGCTTGAGGGCGCGTTTGACCGGTTTTTCGTCGCCGGCAGTGAGCATGTTCGCCAGGTAACGCAGCGGAATGCGCAGGCTGTCGACATCCGGGATCACCCCGTTCATGCCCACGGTACCGGCGGCGGCAGCGTTCTGGATCGGTGACAGTGGCGGCACGTACCAGACCATTGGCAAGGTGCGGTATTCCGGGTGCAGCGGCAGCGCAAGTTTCCAATCCACGGCCATTTTGTAGACCGGCGAACGTTGCGCCGAATCGATCACCGACTGTGGCACGCCATCGGCCAGGGCCTGGCGAATCACCGCCGGGTCGTTGGGGTCGAGGAAAATCTCCAGTTGCTTCTCGTACAGGTCCTTCTCATCGGCGGTGCTCGCCACTTCGCTGATGCGGTCGGCGTCATACAGCAGCACGCCGAGGTAACGGATCCGGCCGACGCAGGTTTCAGCGCAGACCGTCGGCATCCCGGCTTCGATACGCGGGTAGCAGAAGATGCATTTTTCCGACTTGCCGCTCTTCCAGTTGAAATAGATCTTCTTGTACGGGCAGCCACTGATGCACATGCGCCAGCCACGGCACTTCTCCTGGTCGATCAGGACGATGCCGTCCTCTTCGCGCTTGTAGATCGCGCCGCTCGGGCACGATGCGGCGCACGCCGGGTTCAGGCAGTGCTCGCACAGGCGCGGCAGGTACATCATGAAAGTGTTTTCGTACTCGCCGTAGATGTCTGCCTGGATCTTGTCGAAGTTCTTGTCCTTGCGCCGCTTGGCGAACTCGGTACCGAGGATTTCCTCCCAGTTCGGGCCCCATTCGATTTTCTGCATGCGCTTGCCAGACACCAGCGAACGCGGGCGGGCGGTGGGTTGATGCTCGCCCAGTGGCGCGGTGTGCAGGTGCTGATAGTCGAAGTCGAACGGTTCGTAGTAATCGTCCAGGCTGGGCAGGTCCGGGTTGGCGAAGATGTTCGCCAACACGCGGAACTTGCCGCCGATGCGCGGGTTGATCGAACCGTCGGCGTTACGGACCCAGCCGCCCTTCCACTTGTCCTGGTTTTCCCACTCCTTGGGATAGCCGATGCCCGGCTTGGATTCGACGTTGTTGAACCAGGCGTATTCCATGCCTTCGCGGCTGGTCCAGACGTTCTTGCAGGTGATCGAGCAGGTGTGGCAGCCGATGCATTTGTCCAGGTTCAGGACCATGCCGATTTGTGAGCGAATCTTCATCTCAGTTCTCCTCGATATCAGTCGGCAGTGGACGCGGCAGATCATCGCCACTGGAACCGTCGAGCCAATCGACCTTGGACATCTTGCGCACCACGACGAACTCGTCGCGGTTGCATCCGACCGTGCCGTAATAGTTGAAGCCATAGGCCTGTTGGGCGTAGCCACCAATCATGTGGGTAGGCTTGAGCACCACACGGGTCACCGAGTTGTGGTGGCCGCCACGGGTCTTGGTGGTTTCAGAACCGGGTACATTCACGATCCGTTCCTGGGCGTGATACATCATCACCATGCCTTCCTTGACCCGCTGGCTGACCACCGCACGAGCGGTCAATGCGCCGTTGACGTTGAAGCATTCGATCCAGTCGTTGTCCTCGATACCGGCACGCTTGGCGTCGATTTCCGAGAGCCAGACAATCGGCCCGCCACGGCTCAAGGTCAGCATCAGCAGGTTGTCGCTGTAGGTGCTGTGGATGCCCCACTTCTGGTGCGGGGTGATCCAGTTCAGGACGATCTCGGTCTCGCCATTGCTGCGCTTGCCCTTCACGCCGGCGATGGTGCGGGTGTTGACTGGTGGCCGGTAGCTCATAAGCTGTTCGCCGAACGCCTGCATCCACGGGTGATCCTGATAGAACTGCTGGCGACCGGTGATGGTGCGCCATGGGATCGACTCATGGACGTTGGTGTAGCCGGCGTTGTAGCTCACGTGATCGTCTTCCAGGCCGGACCAGGTCGGGCTGGAAATGATCTTGCGCGGCTGGGCTTGAATGTCGCGGAAACGAATGGCCTCGTGCTCCTTGGAGACGGCCAGGTGGCTGTGGTCGATACCGGTGAATTCCGACAGCGCCGCCCAGGCTTTCACCGCGACATGGCCGTTGGTTTCCGGGGCCAGGGACAGGATCACTTCGGCGGCGTCGATGGCGCTGTCGATTTTTGGCCGCCCTTGGCTGATGCCGGCCTCGACTTCCTTGTGGTTCAGTTCGCCGAGGAATTTCACTTCAGTCTCGGTGTTCCAGTTGATGCCCTTGCCGCCATTGCCGAGCTTCTCGAGCATTGGGCCCAGGGAGGTGAACTGCTTGTAGATGTTCGGATAGTCGCGCTCCACCACCTGCAGGTTCGGTGCGTTCTTGCCCGGGACCGGCGCCACACCGGCACTTTTCCAGTCGGTGCCGCCAAAGGGTTGGGCCAGCTCGCCGACGCTGTCGTGCATCAACGGTACGGTGACCAGGTCTTTTTCGACGCCCAGGTGGCCGACCGACATGGCGGAAAACGCCTTGGCGATGCCTTTGTAGATTTCCCAGTCCGAACGCGACTCCCAGGCCGGATCGATGGCGGCCGACAGTGGGTGGATGAACGGGTGCATGTCCGAGGTGTTCATGTCGTCTTTTTCGTACCAGGTCGCGGTCGGCAAGACGATGTCGGAATACACGCAGGTCGAGGACATGCGGAAGTCCAGGGTGGTCACCAGGTCGAGCTTGCCGATGGCGCCTTCGTCGACCCACTCGGCTTCGGTGGGCTTGCACTCGGTGCTATGGCCGATGTCTTCGTTCATCACACCGTTCTTGGTGCCCAGCAAGTACTTGAGCATGTACTCGTGGCCCTTGCCCGAGGAGCCCAGCAAGTTGGAACGCCAGATGAACATGTTGCGCGGGAAGTTCGCCGGGCTGTCCGGCTGTTCGCAGGCAAAGCGCAGGGAACCGTCCTGCAGCGACTTGACCACGTAGTCCTTGGGTTCCAGGCCCGCGGCGGCGGCCTCGCGGCAGATGTGCAGCGGGTTGGTGTTGAGTTGCGGCGCGCTCGGCAACCAGCCGGCCCGTTCGGCGCGGATGTTGTAGTCCAGGGCGTGCTCGGGGAACTGCGATTTGTCGGCCAGGGGCGAGAGCACGTCGTGCATGCTCATCTTCTCGTGGCGCCATTGCGAACTGTGGCCATAGAAGAAGCTGGTGCCGTTCATCTGCCGTGGCGGACGGTTCCAGTCCAGGCCGAAGGCCAGGGGCAGCCAGCCGCATTGCGGACGGAGTTTTTCCTGGCCCACATAGTGGGCCCAGCCACCGCCGGTCTGACCGACGCAACCGCAGAGCATGAGCATGTTGATCAGCCCGCGGTAGTTCATGTCCATGTGGTACCAGTGGTTCATCGCCGCACCGACGATGATCATCGAGCGTCCACGGGTCTTGTCGGCGTTGTCGGCGAACTCGCGGGCGATCTGGATCGCCTTCTCGCGGCTCACACCGGTGATCTGCTCCTGCCAGGCCGGGGTGCCGGGCACCGAGGCGTCGTCGTAGTCCTTGGCGACGTTGGCGCCACCCAGGCCACGGTCGATGGCCAGGTTGGCCGCCGACAGGTCGAACACGGTGGCGACTTTCGCCACGCTGCCGTCGGCCAGCACCACGCTGTGCACCGGTACCCGCCGGAACTGCACCGCGTCACCGGCCACATGCTGGAAGTACTCCTGGGCTTCGCCGGCGAAGTACGGGAACGCCACCTCGGCGACGTCGCCGCCGATCAGGCTCAGCTTGAGGTCGATCTCACGCCCCTCGCCGCCTTCACGGGGGAGGATGTTCCACTTGCCCTTCTCGCCCCAGCGATAGCCGATGGAGCCTTGGGGCGAGACCAGTTCGCCGCTGGCATCCAGGGCGATGGTTTTCCATTCCGGGTTGTTCTCTTGGCCGAGGTTGTCGGTCAAGTCACTGGCCCGCAGGAAACGGTCTGGCTGGTAACCCGCGCCCGGCGCCGCGCCAAGCATCGGCTTGAGCATCACCAGCACTGGCAGGTCGGTGTAGCGCTTGGCGTACTCGGTGAAATAGGCGCTGGGCTTGTCCAGGTGGAATTCTTTGAAGATCACATGGTTGAAGGCCTGGGCCAGCGCAGCGTCGGTGCCCTGCTTGGGGTTGAGCCACAGGTCGGTGAGCTTGGCGACTTCCGAGTAGTCCGGGGTGATCGCCACGGTCTTGGTGCCCTTGTAGCGCACCTCGGTGAAGAAGTGGGCGTCGGGGGTACGGGTCTGCGGGACGTTGGAGCCCCAGGCGATGATGTAGTTGGAGTTGTACCAGTCGGCCGACTCCGGCACGTCGGTCTGCTCGCCCCACACCATTGGCGAAGCGGGCGGCAAGTCGCAGTACCAGTCATAGAAGCTCAGGCACACGCCACCGATCAGCGACAGGTAACGCGAGCCGGCGGCATAACTGACCATCGACATGGCCGGGATCGGCGAGAAACCCACCACCCGGTCCGGGCCGTGCGTCTTGACGGTGTAGACGTTGGCGGCGGCGATGATCTCGTTGACTTCTTCCCAGTTGGAACGGATGAAGCCACCCATGCCACGCTTGCTCTTGTACGAGTCGGCCTTGGCCTTGTTCTCGACGATGCTGGCCCAGGCTTCCACTGGCGGCAGGGTCTGCCGGGCTTCGCGCCACAGTTTGAGCAATGGCTTGCGGATCTTCGGGTACTTGAGCCGGTTGGCGCTGTAGATGTACCAGCTGTAGCTCGCGCCACGCGGGCAGCCCCGTGGTTCGTGGTTGGGCAGGTCATTGCGGGTGCGCGGGTAGTCGGTCTGCTGGGTTTCCCAGGTAATCAGGCCGTTCTTGACGTAGATTTTCCATGAGCAGGAACCGGTGCAGTTCACCCCATGGGTGGAGCGCACGATCTTGTCGTACTGCCAGCGGGAACGGTAGACGTTTTCCCAGTCGCGGGACTCCTTGCGGGTCTCGCCATGGCCGTCTGAAAACTCGCCTTGCTTGCGGTTGAAGAACCGCAGTTGATCCAGTAAATGACTCACAGTGTCTTCCTCTCAGGCTTGCTCCGCGGGGTCTGCGCCCCGCCCACGCAATAGTTGAATTCGTCTTAGCAGGGTGTCGCCGCGCCTTTGCGGGCGTACCACCACCAGGTCACCACGATGCAGCTCAGGTAGAAGCCGACGAACATGTAGAAGGCCATCTCCGGGCCGCCGGTCAGGGCCATCGAAGAGCCGAATGATTTAGGAATGAAGAACGCACCGAAGGCGCCCATGGCCGAGCTGAAACCCAGCACCGCGGCTGATTCCTTGCCCGCGTCCTTGATGGCTTGCTCGCGCACCTCGGGCTTTTTCCCCGGGGCGGCTTTTTCATGCAGGGTGCGGAAGATCACCGGGATCATGCGGAATGTGGAACCGTTGCCCACGCCGGTGGTGATGAACAGCAACATGAACATGCCCAGGAAGCCGTAGAAGCTGCCGCCCTGGCCGCCTTGTGGCAGGAAGTGCAAGACGCCGAACACCATCACGATCATCAGCACGAAGTTCCACAGGGTAACCTTCGCACCGCCGAGCTTGTCCGCCAGCCAACCGCCCAGCGGCCGTACCAGCGCGCCCACCAGCGGGCCAAGGAAGGCGAATTTCAGGGCGATGACGTCCGGGAACGAGGTCTTGATCAACAGCGGGAACGCGGCGGAGAAACCGATGAACGAACCGAAGGTCGCCAGGTACAACCAGCACATCAGCCAGTTGTGCTTGCGCTTGAAGATCACCGCCTGCTCGCTGAACGACGCGCGAGCGCTGGACAAATCGTTCATGCCGAACCAGGCAATCAAGGTGACGGCGAGGATGAACGGTACCCAGATGAAACCGGCGTTCTGCAGCCACAGCGAGCTGCCATCGGCCAGCACCTGAGGCTGGCCGCCCATGAAGCCGAACACACCGAAAGAGATCACCAGGGGCACGCTGAACTGCATCACCGACACGCCCAGATTACCCAGCCCGGCGTTCAGGCCCAGGGCGGTGCCCTGTTGAGACTTGGGGTAGAAGAAGCTGATGTTGGACATGCTCGAGGCGAAGTTGCCGCCACCAAAACCGCAGAGCAGCGCGATCAGCACGAACACGCTGTAGGGCGTGGCCGGGTTCTGCACCGCGAAGCCCATCCACAGCGCCGGCAGCAGCAACGACGCGGTGCTCAGGGCCGTCCAGCGACGGCCACCGAAGATCGGCACCATGAACGAATAGAAGATGCGCAAGGTCGCGCCGGACAGCCCCGGCAGCGCCGCCAGCCAGAATAACTGGTCAGTGGTGAAGCTGAAGCCGATGGCGTTGAGGCGCACGATCACCGTGCTCCAGACCATCCAGACCGCGAAGGCCAAGAGCAGCGCAGGAATCGAGATCCACAGGTTGCGCCGGGCGGTCAGCTTGCCGCTACTGCCCCAGAAAGCAGGGTCTTCCGGACGCCAGTCATGAATGACCGGGCCTTTTTCAGGCGTTTGCAGAACGGACATGTTCTTCTCCTTGGGCAATGCTGGAAAACGGGGATTGGCTGGCCGGCGACTGTTTACCCAGCAGCGGGCGCTTGCGCATTTCGCTGAAGTACATCCAGGTCAGGGAGACCCAGACCACGCCGTACATCAACATGAAGCAGGACGAGCGCACGCCGGTGAGGTCCACCAGGGCGCCGAACATGATGGGCAGCACGAACCCGCCCAAGCCGCCGGCCAGGCCGACGATGCCGGACACTGCGCCCATGTTTTTCGGGTAATCATTGGCGATGTACTTGAAGACCGAGGCCTTGCCGAACGCGAAGGCGATGCCCATCACGAACAGCAGCACGGTGAACAGCGTGGCGTTAAGGCCGATATGGAAGTCGACGATGCCGTTGACGGTTTGCACTTGCAGTTGGGTCTGGGGGTAGGACAGCAGGAACAGACAGATCCAGCTCACCCACAACACCCACCAGGTCACGCTCTGGGCGCCCCAGCGGTCGGACATCCAGCCACCGACCGCCCGCAGCACGCCGCCAGGCAGGGAGAAACACGCCGCCAACAGCGCGGCGCTTTGCAGGCTGAAGCCGTATTCCTGCACGTAGTACTTGGTCATCCACAAGGCCAGGGCCACGTAGCCGCCGAACACGATCGAGTAGTACTGGCAGTAGCGCCACACGGCCGGCTCTTTCAGGGTTTTCAACTGCTCGCGCAAGGTGGCGCCGCCGGTGCCGCTGTGTTCCTTTTTCTCGGTGGTGAGAAACCAGAACAACAGCGCGGTGATGAACAGGATGGCGCTGAACACCTTGGGCACCAGGTGCCAGGAGCCGAACGCGATCAGGGCCGGGGCGAGGAACTTGGTCACCGCCGCACCAGCGTTGCCGGCACCGAAGACGCCCATGGCGAAACCCTGGTTCTGCTTGTCGAACCACTTGGCGACGTAGGCGATGCCCACCGAGAACGACCCGCCGGCCAGGCCGACGAACAGGCCCAGCACCAGGAATTGCCAGAAGGCCGTGGCTAGAGTGATCAAGTACAGCGGCAACACACAGGCCAGCATCAGCAGGAAGAACACGATCCGTCCGCCGAAGCGGTCGGTCAGAAGCCCCAGGGGCAAGCGCACCAGCGAACCGGTCAGCACCGGCGTGGCGGCCAGCAGGCCGAATTGGGTTTCGTTGAGGGCCAGCAGTTCCTTGATCGGAACGCCGAGCACGGCAAACATCATCCAGACCATGAAGCACACGGTGAAGGCCAGGGTACTCATCCCTAGTACCAGCCCTTGTTGCACTTGCGCTCGCATCACGATGCACTCCGTCAGTTCGATTGAGCGCAGCCTAGTGACAGGAACCCCGCGAAAACTTGACCTGGGTCAACGTGCCTCGGGGCGGTACAGGCCTATGCTTGGCCCGTCTACCTCCAAGGAGGTAGACCTGGATATCGATGAAACCCCTTGTTTATCAATATCTTGATCCAGTTGGCCGAGGCTTTTATGGAAACGGAACGGCCAGCAACTCTTTAGAGGTAGTGCGCCCAGGATCGGCTGCTACACCCCCAGGTCCAGGGCGCCCCCTATGTTCGGTTCACCGTTTTGCCTTCCCGGCCCACGTCGATGATGGGTTGGCTGCGCAGTTCCCTGCCCGCTCGCGCCGGGCTGGCGGTGATCCTGATCGCCATCCTGGCCCTGGCCAGTTCCTTGAGCGCCGGGTTGATCGCCTGGTTCAGCCAGGGCGACGCCGCCGCCATCAACACCGCCGGCTCCGTGCGCATGGAGACCTACCACCTGAGCTGGAAACTGGCGGCAGGGGCCAACGACGACATCCCGGCGATCATCGACAGCCTGCAACAACGCCTCGACAGCCCGGCCCTGCGCGCCGTGCTGGAAGATGGGCCGGAAACCTCCCTGCACAAGAGCTATCGCGACCTCATCCAGCGCTGGAACCAGACCTTGCGCCCGGCCATCGAGCGCGGCGATTCGGCGTTTTTCCAAAGCAGCGCCCCGTCTTTCGTTGAGCAACTGGACCAGTTCGTCACCCTGCTGCAACGCCAGAGCGAACACAAACAAGGCTGGCAACAGACGATCCAGGGCATGGCGCTGTTCAGCACCATGATCATCCTGCTGATCGGCCTGTATGAATTGCAGTACGGCGTGGTCACGCCCTTGCAGGAACTGGTGGACGCCACCCAGCGCTTTCGCCGTGGCGAATTCCAGGTGCGGGTCAACCATCAGTCCGAGGATGAACTGGGGCAGTTGGCGACCAGTTTCAACACCATGGCCGAGACCATCGAGCAATCCCACCGCACCCTGGAAAACCAGGTCCAGCAAAAGACCCTGAACCTGCAACAGGCCAACGCTGCCCTCGAACTGCTGTACCAGAGCAGTCGCAGCCTGGCGACGCGACAGGCCAATGCCGAAGGCCTGGATGAGCTGATCCGCCGATTCCAGCAGCGCTTGCCGGGGTTGCGCCTGACGCTGTGCCTGCAAGGGCAATTGCAGGCCCCGGCCAGGCACCTGCTGGCCCTGCATGGCGCCGCCAGCCGCCAGGTCTGCGCCAGCAGCGATTGCGCCAGTTGCCACCGGCATAACGCCGCCCGCCCGCAGGCCTTCAGCATCAGCAACCAGGGCACCGAACTGGGTGAGCTCAAGGCGCATTTCGTCGATGGCCACGCGGCGCAACCCTGGGAAACCGCATTGATCCAGGCCCTGGCCAACCTGATCGGCACGTCGCTGTCCCTCAAGCGCCAGCGCGAACAGGACCATCGCCTGCTGCTGCTCGACGAACGCACGATCATTGCCCGCGAGCTGCACGACTCCCTGGCCCAGGCCTTGTCGTACATGAAGCTGCAAGTCAGCCGCATGCAGACCCTGATGCGCCGGGGCGAACCGGTGCAAACCCTGGAGACCGTCACCGGCGAGCTGCGCGAGGGGCTGAACAATGCTTATCGGCAACTGCGTGAGCTGCTCACCACCTTCCGCCTGCAAATCCACGACGACGGCCTGGTCGAGGAACTCAAGGACACCGCCGAAGAGTTCTCCAACCGCGGGGACTTCCAGGTGCACCTGTTCGTCGACACCCTGGCCTTCGAGCTGTCGGCCAGCGAGCAGATCCACATCCTGCAGATCACCCGCGAAGCCCTGTCCAACTGCCTGCGCCACGCCCATGCCGAGAACGCCTGGCTCGAATTGCGCCAGGAAGGCGAGACCGTACGCCTGTCGATCGAAGACGATGGCCGGGGCTTCAGTGGCGAGGTCGACCAGCGCGAACACCATGGCCTGAACATCATGAACGAGCGGGCCCGCAGCCTGCACGGCCAACTGCAGATTCACTCCCGTACACCCCAGGGCACCCGTATCCAGGTGCATTTCCAACCGGAATTCCTGGGCCAACCCACCGAAGGCATCGCAACATGAACGCCCCCCTGCGTCACACCCTGCTACTGGTCGACGATCACCCGATGATGCGTCGCGGGATCCGCCAGATGCTCGAGCTCGAAGACGACTTGCAGATCGTTGGCGAAGCCAGCCACGGCGAAGAAGCCCTGAGCCTGATCGAACCGCTCCAGCCCGACCTGGTGTTGCTGGACAACAACATGCCGCAGATGAACGGCATCGAGACCCTGCGCCGGCTGCGCGCCATGCACTACACCGGCAAGGTGCTGTTGTTCACCGTGTCCGATGCCGAGGACGACATCCGCGATGCCCTGCGCCTGGACGCCAACGGTTACCTGCTCAAGGATATGGAGCCGGAGCTGCTGATCCAGTACATCCGCGACGCCCTCAACGGTGCCCTGGTGATCAGCCCCGGGCTGACCCGCGTCATGGCCCAGGCCCTGCGCTCGCCACCGCGCCAGGCCGATGTGGAACTGACCGAACGCGAACGCCAGGTGCTCAAGACCATCGCCGGCGGCTACAGCAACAAGGTCATCGGCCACAAGCTGGGCATCACCGAAGGCACGGTCAAGGTCCATGTGAAGAACCTGCTGCACAAGCTCGGCCTGCGCTCGCGGGTGGAGGCGGCGGTGTGGGCGATGGAACATTTGCGCGGGGCCGGTTAGATCAACTCAACACATTTCCCCCTGTGGGAGCGAGCTTGCTCGCGATAGCGGTGGGTCAGCCTACGGCGATGTCGCCTGTGCCGTCGTCATCGCGAGCAAGCTCGCTCCCACAGGAGTTTGTGCCTTGATCGAGAGGCCCTCCCTCTTCCGAGGTAGGCCTGCGGAGGCATAGGCCGGCGGCGTATTGGGCCCTACCATGACGGCACGCGGAGGTACGCCATGCTGACCCACCCTTCCATCGTTTTACTGTTGCGTCGTCATCACCTGTTCAGCCAGTTGCCGGAGCGGGTCTTTGAAGATGTCTGCAACCTCGCCGTGCTCAAGCGCCTGGCCTGCAACAGCACGCTCATGCACCAGGGCGACCCGGCCAAGCGGTTTTTCTTGCTGGTCAGCGGCCAGATCAAGCTGTTCCGGGTCACTGGCGAGGGCCAGGAGAACCTGGTGGAAATCATCCAGCCCGGGCAGACCTTCGCCGAGGCCCTGCTGTTCAGCCAGGCCCGTTGCTACCCGGTCAGCGCATCGGCGATCAAGGAGAGTGTGCTGGTGAGTATCGAAGGCACCCATTACCGCAAGGCCCTGGAGGACCAGCCCAAGGTCTGCCTGGCGATCCTGGCGAGCATGAGCATCCACCTGCACCAGCGCCTCAAGGATATCGATAACCTGACCCTGGCCAGTGCCAGTCGGCGGGTCATCAACTTTTTGCTCCAGGAGCGCGACCCACGGGACGGCCAGGTGGTCCTGCAGGTTTCCAAACGCCTGGTGGCCTCCAAACTGGGGATCCAGCCGGAAACCTTTTCGCGGATTCTTCATCGTCTGGTGGACGGCGGCCTGATCGCCATGGAGCGGCGCAACATTCGCATCCTGGCCGAAGAGGCGCTGGAGGCTTACCAGCAATAGCCCGAGCAAGTGCCCCTCTGTGGCGAGGGAGCTTGCTCCCGCTGGGCTGCGCAGCAGCCCCAAACAGGCCAGACGCAATCAACCTGACGCATCGCTGTGGCAAACCTGGGGGTGCTTCGCCCCCCAGCGGGAGCAAGCTCCCTCGCCACGGGATCGGTGTTTGGCTCAGGGGCTTTGATCACCCCCTATCATCGCTATCAACCGCTCGAACAACACATCCCCCTCCTCTTGCGAGCAATCGACCCCAAAACGCTTGCGCCAGCCCAACTGACTCAAAATCACATGCACATCCGCCTCCAGGTCATGCTGCTGCAAACACGCCTGCACGCACTGTAACGGGCAACCGTCCAGGGCAATGATCCGTCGCCCCGATCGTGCCTTGTTGACCAGTGGCGCCACATGCCCACCCACGCCAACGATGCAGGACATCTCGGCCAGGCCGGCGCGGTCCAGGCGCAGGGCGACGGTGTTGGCCAGTTGCGCCACGTTGGAGCAACCGGAACAGGAGTACACCAAGGGCAATACGCTTGGGGCTTTCATCACACTGCTGCCAACCCCTTGCCCGCCCGTTCCAGATTGCGCCATAACCACGGCGGCAATACGTCCGGGTCGAGGCTGTCGATCAGGTTCTTCAAAGCCAGCCCCAGTTCGGTGTCGCCCTCGATCACCAACCGCCGCCGGAAGAACAACGTATCGGGGTCCTCCTGACGGCTGGCCAGCAACAGAAACTCACGCCAGTTGCCACTGATGGTGACCTGGGCCTCGGCGCGCTCGGCGATGCGCAATCCATCCCGCGCCAGAGTCAGGTACCAACACAATTTCAAGTCGGGCACCCGCAGGCACAACCAGCGCCCACGCAGCACATCGAACCCGCCATCGCGCAGCGGCTCGGCCAGGCAGCGATTGAGCGCCTGCTGCAACGCCAGGCGCTGCACCACGAACGGCACTTTGCCCACCAGGGGCAGCAAGCGGTCAGCACCCTTGAGCACCCACTTCTTCGGACTCAACACAGGCCTGCCTCCTCTACCTTCAACATGCCGGCATGGCCGTGCCAGTAACCGTTGCACCCTTCGACGAACAGCGGCGGTGCCTCGCCCTGGCGAACCTTGTCGAAGGCCGCGACCACCTCGGCCATGCCCTGGGCGCGCGGGCTCAGCCGCAGCAGGTCGGCACCGCAGGCCAGCAGCGCGTGGTAATCGGCCAGCAGGTTGGTCACCTCGCCGGACATCGTCTGGATGCCGTTGAGGGTGAACAACTGTTGGCCTTCCTGACTGCTCAACGCCAGGCCGTCGGGGTAGTTGATGCAACAGAACTGACAGTCGTCCTTGGGTCGGTTTTCGGCCCGGGCGGTAAAGCAGCGCGCCGAGTACGCCAAGGGCAGATGACCATAGGAAAAAATCTCCACTTCAGGCACCTCGCGGTCCATCTCCAGCACCTGCTCCAGCACGTCGCCGATCAGCGCCGCCGAGCACTCCACGGGTGGCACCCAGCGGATCATGCCGCTGTCGAGCAATTGCCCCAGGGCATGGCCGTTGTACAGGTTCAGCGCCGGGCCGCCGACAAAGGGCAGCTTGCGTTCGGCCAGGAGCTGCACCGCACCCATGTCGTTCGCCTCCACCAACAATTGGCCGTTGTCACACAGGCGTCGTAGCGAAGAAAGCTCCGAGGCCGCTTCGATCAGCGTCAGGCTCGACAACACGATCTGCGCCTGGCTACACGTTTGCAGCTCGCGCCCCAGGCCCAGCCATTGATCCAGGGAAAACGCCCGGCGCTTCGAGCACACGGTTTCCCCCAGGTAAATCACGTCCAGCGGCAAGGCCGACATCTCGGCATAGAAATTCCCCAGTTGCGCTTTGTCCCAATAAAACAGGACCGGTCCCAGGCTGAGTTTCATCTGACCTCCTTCATTGCCATGATCGATGGTAGGCGCCCAGGGTGGTCTGGCTGCCTTCGGACAGACCAGCCAGCACCTGGCGCCATTCTTCCCGCACCCGGAACCGCTGCGGCGCGGCCTGGTGGGCATCCAGCGCGGCGCGCCAGACCCGGGTCACCTGTTCAACGTAGGCCGGGCTGCGTTGACGGCCTTCGATTTTCACCGCTTCAACGCCGATGGCGGTCAGTTCCGGCAGCAGGTCGAGGGTGTCGAGGCTGGTGGGTTCTTCCAGCGCATGGAAGCGTTTGCCACCCACCAGGAAGCGGCCCTTGCACAGGGTCGGGTAACCGGCCGGTTCTTCGGGGGTGTAGCGGTCGATCAGCACCTCGCTCAAGCGTGCGCTGAGGCCTTGGGCGTCCTCGCTCCAGCGCACCGCCTTGGCGGGCGAGCAGACGCCGCACAAGTTCGGCGATTCGCCGGTGATGTAGGAAGACAAGTGGCAACGGCCCTCGGCCATGATGCACAGGCTGCCGAAACCGAAGACTTCGATAGGCACCGGGCTGCCCGCCGCCACCTGCCGCACCTGGGCCAGGGACAGTACCCGCGGCAGCACCGCGCGACGGATGTCATAGCGCTGGGCGTAAAAAGCCAGGGCCGCGGCGTGGGTCGCCGAGCCTTGTACCGACAGGTGCAGCGCCAGTTTCGGATGGCGCTGGCTGGCGTAGCCGAGCACGCCGGGGTCGGCGGCGATCAGGGCGTCCACGCCGAAATCGGCGGCACGGTCCACGGCCCGTTGCCAGCGCTCCCAGCCCTTGGGTTGCGGGTAAGTATTGACCGCCACGTACAGTTTGCGTTGGTGCTGACGGATATGCGCGACTGCGGCGTCGAACTGTTTGTCGTCCATATTCAGCCCGGCGAAGTGCCGGGCATTGGTGTCATCGCGAAAGCCGACATAGACGGCATCGGCGCCTTGGCGCACCGCCGCTTTGAGGGCAGGCAGATTCCCTGCCGGGCAAACCAGTTGCATGGGGCATCCTCGTGAGAAAACTAAGGCCGCCGCCAGTCTAGCCAGCCCTCGGCCGGCGACCTTGACGGCAATCAATTGCCGTCAATGCATCAGGTCAGTGAATGGCAGGTACAGCACCTTGTCGTGCTTGTGCAACTGCGCCTCGCACTCCACCACCGCCAGCCCATCGGCCCAGCACGCGGCCGTCAGCATCGCCGAACTTTGCTGCGGGTGCAGCGTCACGCACAGGTGACCGTTGGCATCCGCCACCAACCTGGCGCGCAAGTACTGTCGACGCCGGTTGCGCTTGAGCCAGTCGAACCCCGCCGGCAGTTGCAACGGCACCGGCAGGACATTCCCCATGCCCTGGGCCCGAAACAGGAACGGCCGTACGACGATCAGCGCGGTAATCAACGCCGCCGACGGATTGCCCGGCAGCCCGAGCCAAGGCTTGCCTTCCACATCGCCAAAGGCCAGGGGCTTGCCCGGCTGGATCGCCAGGCGCCAGAGGTCGATGCTGCCCAAGGCTTCGATGGCTTGCTTGAGGTGGTCCTCTTCACCCACCGAAACACCGCCCGATGTGATCAGCACATCGCATTCGGCCGCGGCCAGGCGCAACGCTTGCCGACTGGCCAATAACTGGTCGGGCATGACCCCGAAGTCATGCACCTCGACGCCCCAGCCGCGCAACAGCGCGGCGAGGCTATGGCGATTGCTGTTGTAGATCTGCCCCGGCGCCAGTGGCTCGCCCGGCTCGCGCAGCTCATCGCCGCTGCTGAGCAAGCCCACTTGCAAGGGGCGATAGACGTCCACCTGAGGGACTCCGGCACCGGCGAGCAAACCCAACTCCTGGGCGCGCAGGCGCGTGCCGGCTTCAAGCAGCCGGTCTCCTCGACGCAGCTCCTCACCTTCCTTTCGCACATGCTCACCGCCGTTGACCGACGGCAACCAGACCCGCTCGCCATCGACCTGGCAGCGCTCCTGTGGCACCACCGTGTCGGCCCCCGGTGGCAGCGGCGCACCGGTAAAAATCCGCACGACCTGCCCGTCCTGCAACGGTTCGCCCGGCTCGTCACCGGCGGCGATGCGCCCGGCCAACGCCAGGTAGCCGCCGTCAACCGGCAGGTCAGCGGCCCGCAGGGCATAGCCGTCCATCGCGCTGTTGTCCCAGGCCGGCAGATTCATCGGGCACAGGATATCGGCAGCCAACACACGCGCCAGGGCCTGGTCCAGGCCGACCCGTTGCACGGGCGGTGGCGGCGGTGCCTGGTCGAGCAAATGCCGGATCGCCTCATCCACCGGCATCAGCACGCCGCTGTCGCACACCCGACCGCTCACGAGCGCGTCTCGCATGCGGCAGGGGCGATGCCGTCCTGGGGCTTGAGGTGCGGAGTGAAATTGCACGGGCCGGTGCGACTGTCCAGTTGTCCGGCCAGGATCTGCTCCCAACCGGTCCGACAAGCCCCCGGCGAGCCTGGCAAGCAACACACCAGCACGCCATTGCTCATGCCCGCCAATGCCCGCGATTGCAGGGTGGACATGCCGATCTGCGCCAGCGACACCTGGCGGAACAGCTCGCCGAAACCGTCCACCTGCTTGTCCAGCAACGGCGCCACGGCTTGGGGGGTGTTGTCGCGCGGGGTGAAACCAGTGCCGCCGGTCATCAACACCACCTGCACCTTGGGGTCGGCGATCCATTGGGAGACCTGGGCGCGGATCTGGTAGATATCGTCCTTCACCAGCCCGCGGTCGATGAGCACGTGCCCAGCTGTTTGCAGCAGGTCCGCCAGGGTCTGGCCCGAGGTGTCGGTGTCGAAGGTTCGTGTATCGCTGATGGTAAGGACCGCGATGTTCAGCGGTTGAAAGAGGCGTTGCGTCAGATGGGCCATGATCAGCCGTCCTGTCAGAAAAGATGGCCCAGCCTGAACCGCAATCGTTGCCGGGCCTATTCCTCCTTGGAGGTACCTCCCTTGGCGTCAGGGTGCCAGGCGGCTACGCTGCCAGGCGCCATCGCGCAGGCGGTAGTCGAGGCGATCGTGCAAACGGTCGGCGCGGCCCTGCCAGAACTCCAGGCGTTCGGGCCGCAGGCAATAACCGCCCCAATGGTCGGGACGCGGCACGGGGTGATCGGCGAAGCGTTGTTCCGTCTGCGCCAGCAAGGTTTCCAGCGCGGCCCGATCTGCCAGTGGGCGACTTTGTGGCGACGCCCAGGCACCCAGGCGACTGCCTGCGGAACGGGACTCGAAATAGGCATCCGACAGCGCCGGATCGAGTTTTTCGACCGGCCCTTCGATGCGTACTTGCCGCTCCAGCCCCGGCCAGAAAAACGTCATGGCCGCCCAGGGATTCGTCGCCAGGTCCTGTCCCTTGGCGCTTTCATAGTTGCCGAAAAACGAAAAACCCTGGGCGTCGAAACCCTTGAGCAACAGCACCCGACAATGGGGCCGGCCCTGCTCGTCCACCGTCGCCAGGGCCATGCTGTTGGCTTCCACCGGCGGGCTTTCGGTCTCGCGGGCTTGTTGCATCCAGAGCCCGAACAGGATCAGGGGATCGTCCGGTGCCTGGGCTTCATCCAGGCCGTCGAGGGTGTACTGGCGGCGCATTTTGGCCAGGGAAAGGGGCATGAGGGTGATCTCCACTATGGGTTTGGGCCAGTGTGGAGTCGACTGCGTTGGCGGGCCTTGATCGTTGTCAATGCCGGTTCTTGTGGTGAGTTGTAGGGCGCTATCGCGAGCAAGCTCGCTCCCACAGGTGATCTGCTGTGTTCACAAGATCCCTGTGGGAGCGAGCTTGCTCGCGATGAAGACAACGCGGTCCAACAGATCAACGGCTACTTGAGCCCCAACCGCCGCGCCAGCTTATGCAAGTTGCTCGGATCCACTTCCAACAGCCGCGCCGCCCCCGCCCAGTTCTGCCCGCAACGCTCCAGGGCGTTGAGGATCGCCTGTCGCTGGCAACCATCGACCGCTTCGCTCAACGGCTGGATCGGTGCATCGGGCGCCTCCAGGGGTGCCTCCAGCAGTGCATGGACCGTGGCGGTATTGGCGTTGACATCCAGGTCCAGCACCTGCGGCTCCAGGGTCATGATCAGGCTGCGACTGGCACCACGACTCAGTTGCTTCAACGCGGCGCGACTGATCACGTGTTCCAGTTCCCGCACATTACCCGGCCAGCTGTACGCCAATAGCGCCTGTTCGGCCGCCGGTGACAGGCGCAAGCCGCGCAGGCCCAGTCGCGTGCGGTTCAGTTCGAGAAAGTGCCCGGCCAACATCAACACATCGTGGCCGCGCTCGCGCAACGGCGGGATCGGCACCGGGTAGACCGAAAGCCGGTGGTACAGGTCGGCGCGAAACAGCCCGTCGCGAATGCTGTCGGGCAAGTGCCGGTTGGTGGCGGCGATGATCCGCACATCGACGTGCAGCGGCTTGTCCGCCCCCAGGCGCTGGATCTCGCCGTTCTGCAGAGTGCGCAGCAACTTGGCCTGTACGCTCAACGGCAATTCACCGACCTCATCGAGAAACAGCGTGCCACCGTTGGCCGCATCGAAACGCCCGGCGCGGTCGGTGGTCGCCCCGGAGAACGCGCCTTTGACGTGGCCGAACAACTCGCTTTCGGCCAGGGACTCGGGCAACGCCGCGCAGTTGACCTGGACCAGCGGCTTGTGACCGCGCCGGGACAGGCGATGCAAGCGGCGGGCAAACAGCTCCTTGCCCACACCGGTTTCCCCCAGCAACAACACCGGCAGTTCGGAGTCGGCCAGCACATCCAGCTCGTTGAGCAGTTGCTGCAAACCTTCACTGCGCCCAAGGATCTCGCCCTCCTCGGCTGGCAAGCGCAGGTCCGTCTGGTCGCTGCGCGATGCCCGCAGGCTACGGTTTTCCTGTTCAAGTCGAGTGACCCGCACCGCCGCCTCGATCTGCAAGGTACAGCGCTTGAGTTCCTCCCGGGCGCGGCTGTCGAAGGTGCCGGCATGCAGCGCATCCAGGGTGATCGCGCCCCACAGCCGGCCTTCCACGTACAGGCTTACGCCCATGCAGTCATGCACCGGCAGCGGTTCACCAACGTGGTTGTCGAGCAAGCCGTCATAAGGATCGGGCAAGCGACTGTCAGGCTCGAACCAGGTGGGCTCGCGCGAGGCCATGATCGCTGCCAGGCGCGGGTGCTGGGCAATCACGAAGCGCCGTCCCAGCGCCTCGTGGACCAGGCCCACGGTCGCCACGGGCCTGAGGCTGTCATCGTCCAGGCGCAGCAACCCCACGGCGCCACTGTTGAAGTATTCGCGCAGGGTCTGCACCAGGCGCTGCAATCGCACCGCATTGGGCAGCTCGACGATCAGGTCGGCGGCCAGGCTTTCACGCAGCATGGTTGTGATGACCCTCCAGGGTTCGTTTGACCCTTCGCAGTCAGGGTGACAATCACCCTGAAAAAAATTATTCGTTTACTTTCAGCCAGTTAAATCTGGCACGCCGGCTGCAAAGTCCACTCGTCTGTCCCTCCCGGGATTCAACCCAAGGAAACATGATGAGCCTCGAATTGCTGGACCAAAGCCTCGGCCAACTGGCCTGCGACATTCCCGGTGCCACCCGTACCTTCCATCATTACAACCTCGACTTCTGTTGCGGCGGGCAAAAATCCCTGCGCGAAGCCGCCCTGGTCAAAGGCCTGAACCCGCTGCTGATCGCCGACGCCCTGCGCACCCTGCAAGCCGCCGGCGAACTGGGCCATGACTGGCGCGACGAACCCCAGGCACTGTTGATTGCCCACATCCTGGAACGCTACCACGCCCGCCATCGCGACCAACTGCCGGAACTGATCCGCCTGGCCCGTCGCGTCGAGCAGGTCCATGGTGCGCGGCCCAGTTGCCCCAACGGCCTGGCCGATCACTTGCAGGACATGTATCAGGAACTCGAAGGCCACATGCTCAAGGAAGAACAGGTGCTGTTCCCGATGCTGCAACAGGGCCTGGGCGAACGGGCCTCGGCGCCGATCCAGGTGCTGCGCTACGAACACGACCAGCACGGTGAAGCCCTGGAAACCATGCTCGCCCTGACCGACCAGATCACCCCGCCCGCCGACGCCTGCAACACCTGGCGCGCCCTGTATCGCGGGCTGGTGGAGTTTCGCGACGACCTGATGCAGCACATCCACCTGGAAAACAATGTGCTGTTCGTCAATGCGATGAAGCCCACTCGCTAAGCCTCAAACATTGCCCATTACGCCTGTGGGAGCAAAGCTTGCTCGCGATAGCGATGGATCAGTCAACATTGATATCGACTGACACTGCGCCATCGCGAGCAAGCTTTGCTCCCACAGGCATTCGTTGCTCTCATCCCTACTCAAAACTGCCAATAGAACATCGCCTTGGCCAGCACCACGATCAACACCATGTGCCCCAGGATACTGCGGCGCAACCAGCAGGCTCGGTTCGGCGTCAGGCGGCCGCTCTTGAGCCAGTACGCCAGCCACAAATAGTGACCGATGATGCTCAGCGCCAGCAGGATCTTCAGGCTCAGCAGCAGGCCGAAGCTGTTGCTCAGCGGCTGGCTCAATGCGCCGCGATGCTGCCAGGCCAGGGCCATGCCGGCGCCGTACAGCAACAGCACCACGCCGTGCAGGACGTGTCGCGAGCGCTTGGCGATGGCCTGGTCGGCGGCGTCCTTGACACCTTGGGCCAGGGGCCGGCGGGCGGCATGCCAGATAAAAACCTCGAAAAACAACGTGCCAATGAAGGCGATGGCCGCCAACAGATGCGTGACCAGCAAGACTCCGTACATCATCGATCCCCTGCGCCCCCACGACTCATCCCGGATGCCCATCCACCCGGGCCTTCAGCAGCATCGGCCCGTAGCGCCAGGCGTATAGACCGAACGCCAATGTCCAGCACAGCCCCGCGAGCCACAGCCCGGCCAACGGCAACAGCAGCACCAACAGCACGCGGCTCAGGCACGCCAGGTTCAGCAGGATGAACGCCAGGGTCATGCCCGTCGGTGGCTCCAGGGCTCGCCCGGTATGGCCCAGGCTGACGCGGGCAATCATCGCCAGGATCAACCCGGCCATGGCGCCGATGGTCAGGCCGTGCACCGCCAGGCTCGGGTTCACCGGCACGCCGAAGTGCCACAGCGCCATGCCCAGGCAGGCCACCGCCAGCCAAGCGTAGGCCAGGTGCAACGACCACAGCAGCGGCACCCGCCACAAGTCACGATCATGCCAACGCACCAGTCGAATCCCATGCCCCACCGCCAATGCAGCGAACAACAGGCCGACCCAGGCGCTAGCCACCAGTGCCGGGCCGAAGGCATACAACACCGCCACCAGCGCCGACCCCGCCAGCAACAGGCGATCGAGCCACGGCCAAGGGGCCACGCCCTCGACTCGACCGAGGCCACGCTGGGTAAAGAATGGAATCACGCGCCCGCCGATCAACCCCATCATCGCCGCTACCAGCCACAGACCGGTGAGCACGCTCTGGCGCTGCAAGCCCTCGTTGTGCTGCACCAGGCCGTACACGGATAACCCATCAGCGGCAGCCAACAGCAGCAATACCAGGACAATCGGGTAATTGCGCTTCTGCCGCACACGCCACAACGTCAGCCCCATCAACGCGGCGACCGCCAGGGCAAACCCCAGTTCCAGCAGCGTCAGCAACGGCCAGGGTGCATCGACCAGCCAAGCCAACCGCGCGCCCAGCCACAGCAGCGCCAGCGTGGCCAAGCGCTTGCCGCTGAGCCCCGGGGTGCCGGTCCAGGTCTGCACCGCCGTCAGCAGGAACCCGGCGATGATCGCCAGGCCGAAACCGAACAACAGTTCATGCCGGTGCCAGGCCAACCAACCGCCGGCTGGCTGCCAGGCCGACAAGCGCCCGGTAAACGCGGCGAGCCAAAAGGGAATGGCCAGCAGCGCCAGCACGCAACCGGCCAGAAAGAACGGCCGAAACGCCAGGCGCCACAGCGGCGCGATGGCCATGGCCTTGCGACGGTCAAGCACTTGCATACACCACTCCTTTGCCTCGCTGAACCGTCAGCGAGGTACGACAAACCAGGGTTCGAATGATCGGCTATCGACGCTGGCAGGCCTTGTCTCAGATCAAGCCAGCGCATCGGCAACCTCCCGCCTCGAACAGGCACTTGCAAGGGGCTTGCCGTTGTGGGAGCCGAGCTTGCTCGCGATGCGCGCTATCGCGGTCCTGCTGTAGACCGTGGCGCCTTCATCGCGAGCAAGCTCGGCTCCCACAAAAGCTCGCTCCCACAAGGACTGTAGCTGAATAGGGTATTTATGACCCTTTCGTGGTTGTTTTAACCCTATTGCGCCAGGGTCATTTCTACCCTCCCCAGCCCCAACGCCCCACCAATCAAAGCCTCCAGCCCTGGCCCGGCTCTTGCTCAGCCACGGCATCACCTTTCTTGCCGGGGCCATCCATGAAATCCGTCGTTCTGCCGCTCACCTGGTTCGTCGTGCTCTCCTGCGTCGTGGCGCTTGCCAGCGGCCTGTCCCTGAGCCTGGTCTGACCCCGCCCCCTCTTTAGCCATTACAAGGATCCATGCCATGGTGCTCCACCGTGTCCATCACCAGATTCTGCGCAGCCATCATCTGTTCGAGCCCTTGAACGAAGAACAGCTCGACGAATTGATGAGCAACAGCCAACTGCTGAGCATCGACAAGGGCGACCCGTTGTTCCGTCAGGGAGAGCCGGCGCAGGCGTTTTACTTCGTGATTTCCGGCGCGGTGAAAATCTACCGGCTGACCCCGGACGGCCAGGAAAAAGTCTTCGAGGTCATCGGCGAGCGCCAGACCTTCGCCGAAGCGATGATGCTGATGGACACGCCCAACTACGTCGCGTCCGCCGAAGCCGTGGGCCCGACCCAGCTGTATCGGCTGTCCAACGCCACCTACATGCGCCTGTTGCAAAGCAATAGCCGGCTGACCTTCGCCCTGCTCGGCAAGCTCTGCGTACGCCTGCACCAGCGGGTCAACGAGATTGAAACCCTGTCGCTGAAAAACGCCACCCATCGCGTGGTGCGCTACCTGCTGACGCAACTGGTGCGCCTGCAAACCGTGGACAGTCAGTTCGAACTGCCGATGGCCAAGCAACTGATCGCCGGGCACTTGTCGATCCAGCCGGAAACCTTTTCGCGGATCATCCGGCGCCTGATCGATGAAAAAATCATCACCCAGGACGGTCGCCAGATCGCCATTCTCGATCGCCTGCGCCTGGAGCAATTCGAATGAGCGCGCAGCCCACTTGCCTGTATTGCCAACTGGCCAACCCTGTCGATACCACCGAATGCCGCCAGTGCGGCATGCCGTTGCCAGCCGAGGCGGCAAGGGCCGACGAGCGCCGGCTACGGCGCTTCGGTTGGTTCTGTGGCGGGCTGACGATCTTCTGCATCGTCATGTTCTTCTGGCTGCCTCGCAGCATCGTCTGAACCCTCAATCCTGAGTCAATTGCCGGTACAACTGCGGTAGACGCAGCGGCAGTTGCTCGGGCTGGCGAATCAAGGTGTAGCCGTTGGCCCCGAACATGTACGGCAGGTAATCCCCCGCTTCGCGGTCGATGGTGATACAGAACGGTGTCAACCCTTGGCGCCGCGCCTCGAGCACCGCCTGGCGGGTGTCTTCCACGCCGTAGCGTCCCTCGTAGAGGTCCAGGTCATTGGGCTTGCCGTCACTGAGCAGCAACAACAATTTGCGCCGGCGTTTGCAGCCAGCCAACTGTTGCGTGGCCTGGCGGATCGCTGCGCCCATGCGCGTGTAGTAACCAGGCTTGAGGCCCTGGATGCGTCCGCGGGTGTGATCGTCGTAACGCTGGTTGAAAGCCTTGAGTTCATGCATGCGCACCTGCTGGCGGCGCAGGGAAGAGAACCCGTACAGAGCGAAATCATCCCCCAGCACCGACAGGGTTTCGCCGAACAGCAACAGGCTGTCGCGGATCACATCGATCACCCGGTGCTCGTCATTGAGGTGAGCATCGGTGGACATCGACAGGTCGGCCAGCAGCAGGCAGGCCAGGTCGCGGCGGGTCTGGCGCTGGTCCATGAACAGTCCGCGTTCGCTGCACTGGCCGTGCTGGCGTTCGACATGAAAATCCAGCCAGGCTTGCAGGTCCAGCTCCGAACCTTGGGTTTGCTGGCGCAACCACTGGCGATCGTTGCGCAAGTGTTCGAACTGGCGACGCAGGCGCTGGGCCGAGCTTCGCAGGCGTGCGGGCAACGGCTGGGGCTGGCAATCGCGGGGGGTGAAGGTTTGCAGGCTGACGAAGTCGTCCTGCAGGCGTTGCTTACGGTAATCCCATTCCGGCAACAGGATGCCCGCGCCCAACGGGATGTCGTCCACATCGGCCGGGGGCAGGTCCAGGTGCAGTTTCAAGCCACCGCCCTTGCGTATGCGGGTGCGTGACAAGGTCAACTGGTCCAGGTCCTCGGCGACGCGAGCGGCGTCCGGGTCTTCGCTGTCATCGGCCCAGCGATCCAGGTCCACGTGTTCGGTCCAACTGAACAGGTTTTCCAGGCGCACGATCAGCAGCCCACCGTCACGGGTGGTGTCATCGATTCGCTCGGCGCGCTTGCGCCCACCTTGCTGTTCACCGGGTGGCATCGCCAGGTATTGCTCGGACTCTTCGAGATTGGCGGCCTGGGGATTGGCCAGGTGTTGGGGTGGGTAGAGCCACAGCGGCAACGGCCAGACGGCCCGCTCGCTGCGGGGAAAATGTTCGACACTGCCCGGTTCGCGCAAGGCTTGGCACAACGCCCGCTCCAGGGCGGCTTCGACCGGGTTGAGCGTGGCGGGATCGGGGCGCAGGGACAGGTGCGCGTCCACCAGCCGCCGGTAGCGAGGGCGCAGCGCCGGGTAGCGCGTCAACACCGCTTGGGTCCAGCGCTGATTGTCCCGTCCCCAATGCTTCATCGGTCCCGACTGCGCGGCCAGCAACGCGAGCCAGCGATACAGCTCTTCGTTCAGGCCGACATCGGGGAACGCCGCCAGGCTCGCTGGCAGACGCAGGTTGTCGCCGTCGCAGCAGGCCAGGGGCACTTGCTTGCAGGTGCCGGCGATCTGCTGCAACAGGTTGCGACGCAGCAGCAGGTCGCGGTCGCTGACCGCTTCCACCCCCAGGTGAGGCGCACCGCCGGTGGCGCGGAACAGTACCTGGAGGGCGCGTTGCCGGGGAATCAGTTCGACCCGTGCTTCAGGAAAATCGGCGCTGGCCCGACGGGTGATGAAACGGTGCCAGACACTGCCGACCCATTCTTCCAGCTCGAGGGTGAATGCCATGGTTGTTCTCCTCTTAAGCCGAACCCATTGTGGCGAGGGGATTTATGTGGGAGCAAAGCTTGCTCGCGAAACAGGCGCCTTGATCTCTGGAAGACCGCATCGCCCCATCGCGGGCAAGCCTTGCTCCCACATAAATCCCCTCACCACAAATGAGTTCGGCTTAGTCGTTGTGGCGACTCATGACGGCACCACCGCCGCCGGTGCGCGAAGGGCCGCACGACCACGTTGACGGAAGCTGAACAGGTAGCAGAGCAACCCGGCCAGGAACCCGACGCCGCTGACCAGTCGCGCCCAGAACAGCGGCTTCAAATGGTCCATCGTCGCCATGAACGGCAAGGCACTGCCATCCGGCATCCACCGCTGCAACCACACCTGGACCACACCGGCGGCGGTGAGGAACAAGGTGATCATCACCATCGACAGGGTCATCAACCAGAAGCCCCAGATCTCCAGGCGCTGGGAGCGTTCGTCCGCCGCTTCACCCAAGCCCCGCAAGCGCGGCATGGCGTAGCTGATCAGCGTCATCACGATCATCGCGTAGGCCCCGTAGAAAGCCAGGTGACCGTGGGCCGCGGTCAGTTGCGAACCGTGGGTGTAGTAGTTGACCGGTGCCAGGGTGTGCAGGAAACCCCAGACACCCGCGCCGAAGAACGCGGTGACCGTGGTGCCCTTGGCCCACAACGTGGCGGCACGGTTCGGATGCTGCCGACGGCGGTTTTTCACCATGCTGAAGGCGAAGACCACCATCGCCAGGAACGGCAGCGGTTCCATCGCCGAGAAGATCGAGCCGACCCACAACCAGACCTCGGGCGCGCCGATCCAGAAGAAGTGGTGACCGGTGCCGATGATCCCGGTGATCAACGCCATGGCGATAATCACGTAGAGCCATTTTTCCACCACTTCCCGGTCCACGCCGGTGATCTTGATCAGGACGAAGGCGAGCATCGAACCCATGATCAGTTCCCAGACGCCTTCCACCCAAAGATGCACCACCCACCACCAGTAGAACTTGTCGCGTGCGAGGTTTTCCGGGTTGTAGAAGGAGAACAGGAAGAACACCGCCAGGCCGATCAGCCCGGTCATCATCACCATGCTGACCGTGGTCTTGCGACCTTTGAGCAGGGTCATGCCGATGTTGTAGAGGAACCCCAGGCATACCACGACGATGCCCATCTTGGTGATGGTCGGCTGTTCCAGGAACTCGCGGCCCATGGTCGGTAGCAGGTCGTTGCCGGTGAATTTCGCCAGCGTGGCATAAGGCACCGAGAGGTAACCCAGGATCGTCGCCACGCCTGCGGCGGCGAATACCCAGAACAACACGAGCGCCAGTTTCGGGCTGTGCAGTTCGCGGTCGGCCTCCTCCGGTATCAGGTAATACGCCGCGCCCATGAAGCCGAACAGCAGCCAGACGATCAGCAGGTTGGTGTGGACCATGCGGGCCACGTTGAAGGGGATCAGCGGGAACAGGAAGTCGCCGACCACGTATTGCAGGCCCATGATCAAACCGAACAGCACCTGCCCGAGGAACAGCATCAGGGCAAACACGAAATAGGGTTTGGCGACAGCCTGCGAGGCGAATTTCAGATGCGGATTAGCCATGCTCATCTCTCAGCCCTCCTTGTTTGGCGGCCAGCCATTGGTATTGATTTTCGAACTCCACTTGAGGAACTCGGCGATGTCGTCGACCTCCTGCTCGCTCAGGTTGAACTGAGGCATGGCCCGCCGCCCCGGAACGTTCAGCGGCTGCATTTTCATCCACGCCTGCAGGAACGGCTTGAAGGCCTCGTCGCCACCACGCCGGTTCACGACGTTGCCCAGCTCCGGCGCAAAATACGCGCCCTCGCCCAACAGCGTATGGCAGCCGATGCAGTTGTTGCGCTCCCAGACGCCCTTGCCGCGTATCACCGACTCCGTCAATTGCGCCTGGTTGCTGCGTTCGGGAAAGGTCTGTTCCGTGTGGTAGGTCAGGGCCAGGAATATCAGGAAGAAGAAGATGCTTCCCCCGAAATAAATATTCCTGGCCATGCCTTTGGTGAAGGTATCTGACATGGTCACTTCCTCATTGCTTGGCGTGACCATTCTAGGAACCGAGGGGGCTGAAACCGCTTGATGGCGATCAAGAATCTCCGATGGTTTTGGTAGGTTGTTCCAACACAGCCCAAAAGGCAGATGAGCTTTTGTGGCGAGGGAGCTTGCTCCCGCCGGGGCGCGAAGCGGCCCCAGGCAAGTTGATCGCGGTCAGCCTGATACACCGGGATGCCTGGCCTTGGGGCTGCTGCGCAGCCCAGCGGGAGCAAGCTCCCTCGCCACGGTTATGTGCCAGACATGAGTGTCGAGGCAATCAGCACGGCCAATAGTGCGGCCCAACTCAATATCAACCGCCGCCACAGGCGCGGCGCATGGCGCAGTTCCATGAAGCCGTCGGCGATCAGCCAGGCCTTGGTCACCGCGACCGCCAGGATGGCGATGGACACCAGTGCGCTGGCGGCGACCTGGCCCAGGGCGACGGTGCCGGTGCTCAGCACGGCCAGCGCCATCCAGCAGGTGATCAAGACACGGGAAGCCGACATGAGCACCTCCGCTCAACCGAGAATGTAGACAACCGGGAACAGCAGCACCCAGACCAGATCGACCATGTGCCAATACAGCACGCCGGACTCCAACCCGCTGTGTTCCTGCGCACCGTAGCGCCGACGCCGGCAACCCTCGGCCAGCCAGGCGAGGATCACCATGCCCAGCAGCACATGGAGAAAATGAAACGCGGTGAGGATCCAGTACAAGGTGAAGAACGTGTCGCGCTCCATCCCCAAACCGTTCGCCAGCAGATGGGCATACTCAGTGAGCTTGATCGCCACATAACCGCAGGCGAGCAACAACGCCCCGCACAACAACAGCGCGGCGCGACGCGGCCGGTCCCGCCTGACTTGCTCCTGGGCCAGGGCGGCGAACAGCCCGGCGGTCAGCAGGCTCAGGGTCATCGCCAGGCCCGTGGAGCGGTCCAGCAATTGCCGGCCCTCGCTGAACATCTGCGGGTGCAACGCCTGGGCGACAGTGAATGCCAGGATCAACAGCGCGAACACCGACAACTCGGCGAGGATGAAAAACCACATCGCCAGATCCCCGGGCAACCGCCGGGGCACGCCAGCGGTTTCAGCCGAAGTGGACATCGACCACATCCATCAAAGCGGCAACGGTCTGCGGGTCGTCACTCAACGGCTCGGCCAGGCAGGCCAGACAGGATTGGCGCGGGTCCATGCCGGAGCCGATCATGCGCGCGGCGAAAATCAACAGGCGCGTTGAGGCGACTTCCTCCAGGTCATGTTGATCGAGCCGGCGCAGCGCCTGCCCCAGCCGCACCACCTGGGCCGCAAGGGCCAGGTCCACACCCGCCTCGCGGGCGACGATGCGCTCTTCATCGGCCACCGCCGGATAGCCAAAGCGCAGCGCCACGAAACGCTGGCGCGTGCTGGGCTTCATACCCTTGAGCAGGTTCTGGTAACCGGGGTTGTACGACACCACCAGCATGAAGGACGGCGGCGCCTGCAGCACTTCACCGGTGCGTTCCAGGTACAGCTGCCGGCGATCATCGGCCAGCGGGTGCAGCACCACCGCCGTGTCCTGGCGCGCTTCGACCACCTCATCCAGATAGCAAATGCCGCCCTCACGCACCGCCCGGGTCAAGGGGCCGTCCTGCCACCAGGTGCCCTGGGCGCCGATCAGGTGACGGCCCACCAGGTCAGCCGCACTCAAATCATCGTGGCAGGCGACGGTGTACAGCGGTAGTTTCAGACGGTGAGCCATGTGCTGGACGAAACGGGTCTTGCCGCAGCCGGTGGGGCCTTTGATCAGCACCGGCATGCCGTGATGCCAGGCCTGTTCGAACAGCGCCTGCTCGTTGTCCTGGGGTTGATAAAAGGGTTCGTCGGGGTGCTGCAAAGTGTGGATAGCGTTCATGGCGAGGGCCTGATCAGACAACACGATTGCCGGCCACGCTACGGCGCCCTGCGACAACCTGGCAAGGCCGGCGGCCAGCAAACTTGATCGCCGTCAAGCGGCTCACCACCGCCCTGGGCATAGCCTTGCATCGCACCAAGAACCTGCGCGCCGAACGTCAATTACAGCGCAGCGCGGGTCATGCCTGAGGAGAAATGGAATGCTGATCAGCCACAAAAAAACGTGGGCCCTGAGGGTGACGGCGCTGTGTACAGCGCTGGTTGCTCCCTACGCCTTCGCCGACCAACCCACCACGCCGGAACCGTCCCGCGTGGTCAAGACCGAAGGCGCACCGGACCTGAGCCAGGCCGACTTCGACTCGGCCAAGGAAATCTATTTCCAGCGCTGCGCCGGCTGCCACGGGGTCTTGCGCAAAGGCGCCACCGGCAAACCGCTGACACCCGACATCACCCAGTCCCGCGGCCAGGCCTACCTGGAGGCGCTGATCACCTACGGCTCCGCCGCCGGCATGCCGAACTGGGGCACCTCCAACGCCCTGACCAAAGACCAGATCACGGTGATGGCCAAGTTCATCCAGCACACCCCGCCGACACCACCTGAATGGGGCATGGCCGAAACCCTCAAGACCTGGAAGGTCCTGGTCAAACCCGGAGACCGTCCGACCCGGCAGCTCAACAACCTCAATCTGCAAAACCTGTTTTCAGTCACCCTGCGCGACGATGGCAAGATCGCCTTGATCGACGGCGATACCAAGAAGATCGTCAAGCTGATCGACACCGGTTATGCGGTGCACATCTCGCGCATCTCCGCATCGGGGCGCTACCTGCTGGTGATCGGCCGCGATGCCAAGATCGACATGATCGACCTGTGGCCGAAAGAGCCGACCAAGGTGGCGGAAATCAAGGTGGGCATCGAAGCCCGCTCGGTGGAGACCTCCAAGTTCAAGGGCTACGAGGACAAGTACACCATCGCCGGTTCCTACTGGCCGCCGCAGTTCACCATCATGGACGGCGAGACCCTGGAGCCCAGGCAGATCGTCTCGACCCGGGGCATGACCGTCGATACCCAGCAATACCATCCCGAGCCACGGGTCGCGGCCATCATCGCCTCTCACGAATGGCCGGAGTTCATCGTCAACGTCAAGGAAACCGGCAAGGTGATGCTGGTCAACTACCAGGACATCAAGAACCTCACCATCACCAGCATCGACGCCGCGCCGTTCCTCCATGACGGCGGTTGGGACAGCAGCCACCGCTACTTCATGACGGCCGCCAACAACTCCAACAAGGTCGCGGTGATCGACTCCAAGGAACGCAAGCTCACCGCCCTGGTGGATGTCGGCAAGACCCCGCACCCGGGGCGCGGCGCCAACTTCAACCATCCACTCTACGGACCGGTCTGGGCCACCAGCCACCTGGGCGATGCCGGGGTTTCCATGATCGGCACCGACCCGATCAAGCATCCGCAATACGCCTGGAAGCAGGTCGGTTCGCTCCAGGGCCAGGGTGGCGGCTCGCTGTTCATCAAGACCCACCCCGCCTCGCGCCACCTGTATGTCGACACCACCCTCAGCCCGGACGCCAAGCTCAGCCAGTCGGTGGCGGTGTTCAACATCGACAAGCTCGACGCCGGCTACACCGTGCTGCCGATCGCCGAATACGCCGGCATCGAGAAAGGCGCGCTACGCGTGGTGCAACCGGAATACAACAAGGCCGGCGACGAGGTCTGGTTCTCGGTCTGGAGTGGCCAGGAAGACGAGTCGGCGCTGGTGGTGATCGACGACAAGACCCTCAAGGTCAAGAACGTGATCAAGGACAAGCGCCTGATCACCCCGACCGGGAAATTCAACGTCTACAACACCCAACACGACATCTATTGAGCCCCATCAATAAGAGGAAAAACCATGAAGCCTATTCTGATTGCCCTGGCCTTGACTGCCGCCTACAGCCTGCCGGCGTTGGCGCAAGACGGCCCGACGCTGTTCAAGAGCAAGCCCTGCGCCGCCTGCCATTCCATCGACACCAAGGTGGTGGGCCCGGCGCTCAAGGAGGTCGCGGCGAAAAACGCTGGCGTCGCCGGGGCCCAGGATCTGCTCGCCAAGCACATCAAGGAAGGCACGCAAGGCAATTGGGGACCGATGCCGATGCCGGCCAACCCCGTGACGGAAGAGGAAGCCAAGATCCTGGCTGCGTGGGTCTTGACCCTTAAATAACGCTCAAGGAGTCCAGCTCTGTGGCAAGGGGTTGTATGTAGGAGCAAGGCTTGCCCGCGATGGGGGCGGTGCGGTCCTTCAGAGATCAAGGCGGCTGTTTCGCGAGCAAGCTTTGCTCCCACATAAATTCCCTCACTACAGGGACCGCGCTCAACTTTATTTCTTGATCAGGAGGCGTCATGGAACGACACAACACCGCAATCTCGATGACCACCCTCCTCTTCGCTTTCTCTTCCTGCGTGCTGGCCGCTCCCGACAGCCAGCGCCAGGCCCAATTGCAACATCTGCTGGACCAGGACTGTGGCGCCTGCCACGGCCTGTACCTGACCGGCGGCCTCGGTCCGCCCCTGACCCACGAAGCCCTGGCCGGAAAATCCCGCGACAGCCTCATCGCCACCGTCACCCTCGGACGGCCCGGCAGCGCCATGCCCGGTTGGGCAGCGTTGCTTGCGCCCGACGACATTCGCTGGCTGGTGGACCGGCTCCTTCAAGGAAAACCCGCCTCATGATCCGTTCCTTCCTGTCCTCCACCGCCATCGCCCTGCTGCTCTGCGGTTGCGCCCAGACACCGTTGCGCGGTACCGGCGATTTGGGCGTGGTGGTGGAGCGCGCCAGCGGCAGCCTGCAAATCATCGAAAGCGACACCCGCACCGCCCTGGGCCGCGTCGAAGGCCTGGGCGACTTGTCCCACGCCTCGGTGGTGTTTTCCCGCGACCAGCGCTACGCCTATGTCTTCGGCCGTGATGGCGGCCTGAGCAAGGTCGACCTGCTGAGTGCGCGCGTCGAACGCCGGATCATCCAGGGCGGCAACAGCATCGGCGGCGCGATCAGCCAGGACGGCAAACTGATCGCCGTTTCCAACTACGAGCCCGGCGGCGTCAAGGTGTTCGATGCCCGGACCCTGGAACAGATCGCCGACATCCCGGCCACGCCGTTGCAGGGCGGCCAGAAGCGCTCACGGGTGGTTGGCTTGGTGGATGCGCCGGGACAACGCTTCGTGTTCAGTCTGTTCGACACCGGCGAAATCTGGAGCGTCGATTTCAGCCTGGGCCTCACCCCGCGCATCGAGCGTTTCACCGCCATTGGCCAACAACCCTACGACGCCCTGATCACCCCGGACGGGCGTTATTACATGGCCGGTCTGTTCGGTGAAGACGGCATGGCCCAACTCGATCTCTGGCACCCGGAACGCGGGGTGAAACGGGTACTGGGGCATTACGGGCGCGGCCAGGAGCGGCTCCCGGTGTACAAGATGCCGCACCTGGAAGGCTGGGCCATCGCCGACCGGCAAGCCTTCGTGCCCGCCGTCGGGCATCACCAAGTGTTGGTGATGAACGCCCAGGACTGGCAACAGACCGACGCCATCGCCGTGGCCGGTCAACCGGTGTTCGTCACAGCGCGACCGGATGGCCGGCAGTTGTGGGTCAACTTCGCCTACCCGGACAACGACCGCGTCCAGGTCATCGACACCCAGACCCACGCCATCGTCGCCGACCTGCGGCCGGGTCCGGCAGTGCTGCACATGGAGTTCACCGCCCGAGGCGACCAACTGTGGCTGTCCGCCCGGGATGGCGGTCAGGTGCAGGTCTGGGACCCTTATCGCCTCGAACGCCTGGGCAGCCTCCCGGCCCTGAGCCCCAGCGGCATTTTCTTCAGCAGCCGCGCCCACAAGCCGGGGTACTGACCATGACAATCAACTCACTGGCCCGGCGCCTGATCGATCGATTCCAGCATGGCCTGCCGTTGTGCGCCGAGCCCTATCAAGCCATGGCCGAGGCCTTGGGCTGCAGCGAAACCCAGGTCATCGACTGCCTGCACCACCTGCACGTGGCCGGGACCTTATCGCGCGTCGGCCCGGTGTTCGAACACACCCGGGCCGGAGCCAGCACCCTCGCCGCCCTGGCCGTGCCCGAAGACCGCTTGCACCAGGTGGCGGCACGCGTCAGCCAATACCCGGAAGTCAATCACAACTATGCCCGGGAGCATCGCTACAACCTCTGGTTCGTACTGACTGGCCCCAATCGGCCCCACCTGGACAACATCCTCCAGGAACTGGAACACGACACCGGTCTCACGCCACTGGACCTGCCCATGCTCACCGCCTACCGCATCGACCTGGGCTTTGCCCTGGAGGCCACCCCATGAAAAACGCCCTGAGCGAGCAACAGTCACTGGCGCTGCGCCGTCTGCTGGAAACCGGCCTGCCCCTGACATCGCGGCCCTTCCAGGCCCTGGCCGAGCAGATCGAGGCCAGCGAGCCCGAGGTGCTCGAGCAGGTGCAGCGCTGGCACGAACAGGGCCTGTTCCGGCGCGTCGGCCTGGTGGTCAACCATCGCGCCCTGGGGTTTGCCGCCAACGCCATGCTGGTGCTGGACGTGCCGGACGCCTTGGTCGATGAAGTCGGTCGGCGCCTCGGCCAGGCCCCCGGCATCAACCTTTGCTACCAGCGCCCGCGGCGCCTGCCACAGTGGCAATACAACCTGTTCTGCATGATCCACGGTCGCCAGCGCGACCGCGTCGAAGCCCAGGTCCAGGCGCTGCTGGAAGAACACTTGCTGGACGACCTGCCCCATCAATTACTGTTCAGCACGCACCTGTTCAAGCAATGCGGCGCACGTTACGCCGCACCGGTCGGAGCCCGTATCGATGGATGACCTCGACCGCCGCCTGATCAATCGCCTGCAACTGGGCCTGCCGCTGGTCCGCCATCCTTGGCAAGCCCTGGCCCAGGAACTGGACAGCAGCAGCGCTGAATTGCTCGACCGCCTGCACGAACTGCTCAACGACGGCGTACTCACCCGCTTCGGCCCGATGTTCGACATCGACCGCCTGGGTGGCGCGTTCACCCTGGCGGCGCTGGCGGTGCCCGAACCGCGCTTCGAAGCCATTGCCGAGCTGCTCGCCGACATGCCCGAAGTGGCCCACAACTACCGCCGCGAGCACACCTGGAACATGTGGTTCGTGCTCGCCTGCCCCAGCGAACAGGCGATCGACGACACCCTGCGGCGCATCGAACACCTGACCGGCCTGGTGCCACTGAACCTGCCCAAAGAGGAGACCTACCATGTCGGCCTGTATTTCCCCGTCTGAGGTTGCGTGGCAAGCGCCACCACGGCTGGATGAAACGCCCTTGGCGTTGCGCCTGGTGGAACTGACCCAGGCCGGCCTGCCCTTGCTCGAAGACCCTTGGGCCTGGCTGGCCGAGCAACTGGGCTTGAGCGTGGAATCCACCCTCGACCTGCTCAAGCGCCTGCAGGCCGAAGGGGCGATCCGGCGGATCGCCGCCGTGCCCAATCACTACCGCCTGGGTTATCGCCACAACGGCATGACGGTCTGGGACGTGGCCGACGCCGACATCTCGCGCCTCGGCGCGCTGCTGGGGGCGCAGCCCTTCGTCAGCCACTGCTATCGGCGGCCGCGCCGGCCCGGCTGGCGCTACAACCTGTTCGCCATGGTCCACGGCCGCAGCCGCGAAGAAATCGACAGCTACCGCGAACACCTGCGCTACCTGCTGGGGGACGCCTGCGCCGCCGACGACATGCTGGTGAGCAGCCGCATCCTGAAGAAAACCGGCCTGCGCCTGACGCCTGTGGGAGCAAAGCTTGCTCGCGAAACAGGGGCGTCGGTTTTATGAAGGAGCGCATCGGCTTCATCGCGGGCAAGCCTTGCTCCCACCAACCCTTGCTCCCACAACGCGGGAGCAAGCCGCGCTGAACCCGCACGTCGATCGAAATCGAAGGAGCGCTTTATGTTGAGGATCAGCCACTACCTGCGAGCCCTGGCCGGGCAATGCCCTGCCCCACGCGTCGCGCCACCGGGCAAGCACCGCCCGCCGGTGGTGATCTGGAACCTGCTCAGGCGTTGCAACCTGACCTGCAAGCACTGCTATGCAACGTCGGCCGACAGCGTGTTTCGCGACGAACTGGACACCGCGGCGGCGCTCAAGGTCATCGATGACTTGCATGACGCCGGGGTGCGTGTGCTGATCCTGTCCGGCGGCGAACCGCTGCTGCGCGACGACCTGTTCCAACTCAGTGCCTATGCCCGCAGCAAGGGCTTTTTCCTGGCCCTATCCACCAACGGCACACTGATCGACGCCTCCAATATCCAACAGATTGCCGCGGCGAACTTCGATTACGTCGGCATCAGCATCGACGGCCTGGAAGCGACCCACGATGAGTTCCGCCAGCTCAAGGGCAGCTTCGCCAGCTCCATGGCGGCCATCCGGCTCTGCCGCGAGCAAGGCATCCGGGTCGGATTGCGCACCACCCTCACCCAGCACAACCACGCCCAGTTGCCGCGCTTGCTGGACTTGATGGATGAGTACGACGTACAGAAATTCTATCTGTCGCATCTGAACTACAGCGGCCGGGGCAAGCGCAGTCGCAAGCTCGATGCCCACCAGCAGATGGGTCGCGAGGCCATGACCCTGATCTTCGAGCGAGCCTGGCACGACATCGAACAGGGCCGCGACAGTGACTTCGTCAGCGGCAACAACGACGCCGATGCGATCCTGTTGCTGCAGTGGGTATCCCGGCGCATGCCCCAGCACTACGCCGCACTGGAGCAGATGCTGCGGGCCTGGGGCGGCAATGCGTCGGGCAGCGGCATCGCCAACATCGACAATACCGGCGAGGTCCACCCCGACACGTACTGGTGGCAGCATTCGGTGGGCAACGTGCGCCAGACGCCGTTCAAGACACTCTGGTCAGACCGCCCCGATACCCTGCTGCTGAAGCTGCGCGAACATCCACGGGCCGTGGGCGGCCGTTGTGGGCAATGCCGCTGGCTGGACATCTGCAACGGCAATACCCGCACCCGCGCCTGGGCCGACGGCGACCTGTGGGGCCAGGACCCCGGCTGCCACCTCAACGATGACGAAATTGGCCTGCACGCGATTCCCAGCGTTGCGATGCCCTGCGCCTGATAAACCGACGGCGAACCTGATGACGAACCAAGGAAGTCCCATGCCTGCCTCCATCGTTTTGCCCGCTGCCCTGCAATCACCCTTCAGACCGGGTGAAGTCGCCCTGGTCGGCGCCGGCCCCGGTGATCCGGGCCTGCTGACCTTGCGCGCCTGGAGCCTGTTGATGCAGGCCGACGCGGTGGTCTACGACCGCTTGATCAGCCCGCAACTGCTCAACCTGATCCCCCTGCCCTGCGCCCGGCACTACGTCGGCAAGGCCGCCGGCTGCCACAGCCTGCCCCAGCCACAAATCAACGAACTGCTGGCCGACCTGGCCGACCAGGGCCAACGGGTGGTGCGGCTCAAGGGCGGTGATCCGTTCATCTTCGGTCGCGGTGCCGAGGAGCTGGAGTATCTGCTGGCCCGGGGTATCGATTGCCAGGTGGTGCCCGGCATCACCGCCGCAGCCGGTTGCAGCACCTATGCCGGGATTCCCCTGACCCATCGCGACATGGTCAATTCCTGTCGTTTCATCACCGGTCATCTGCAACGCGAAGGCGACTTGAACCTGCCCTGGCAAAGCCTGGCGGATGACAGCCAGACCCTGGTGTTCTACATGGGCTTGTCGAACCTCGGCACCATCGCCACGCGGCTGATCGCAGCGGGCCTGGCGGCCGACACGCCGGCGGCCTTGATCAGCAACGGCACGCGACCCGACCAGCAGGTCCTGCGTGGCACCCTCCAGCAATTGCCGGAGATGGCACTGACGTGCGCCGAAGGCCTGCCGACCTTGACGGTGATCGGCAAGGTGGTCGGCCTGTTTGCCCATCAACTGCTGGAGCATCCGGCGCGCCTGCACCCGGGCATACCGCTCCAGCCCGGTATCGCGAGGGTGGCATCATGAGAATCGGCTGGCTTGCCCCGTTGCTGTGGATCGGTGCCGTCCACGCTGCCACGGCGCCTGAACCGGACCTGGCATTGGCCGAACGCAACTACCAGCAACACTGCCAGCAGTGCCACGGGGTCAATCGCATCGGCGCTGCCGGGCCGGCGCTGTTGCCCCAGAGCCTGAGCCGGATCAAGCCCGACGAGATTCGCCAGGTGATCGAGCATGGACGCCCGGCCAGCCAGATGGCGGCATTCGGCGCGGTGCTGGAGCCCGCGCAGATCGATGGCCTGACCCACTATCTCCAACGTCCGCCTGCCGTCGAACCGACCTGGAGCGAGGACGACACTCGCCGCAGCCATCGCCTGCTGGCGGATGTCGCCACCCTGCCCGACAAACCCCAGCATCACGCCGATCCGCTGAACCTGTTCGTGGTGGTGGAGGCTGGCGACCATCACGTCGATATCGTCGACGGGGATCGCTTCGAGGTCCTGGCGCGCTTCGCCTCACACTTCGCGCTACATGGCGGACCGAAATTTTCGCCGGACGGACGCTTCGTCTATTTCGCCTCCCGGGACGGCTGGATCAGTCTGTATGACTTGCACAACCTCACGCTCATCGCCGAGGTGCGGGCCGGGCTCAATACCCGCAACCTGGCGGTGAGCAAGGACGGGCGCTGGGTGCTGGTGGGCAACACCCTGCCGGGCAACGTGGTGGTGCTGGATGCCCGCGACCTGTCGCTGGTCAAGACGGTTGCAACGGTGGGGCTGGACGGCCAGGCCTCGCGGGTCAGTGCGGTCTATACCGCGCCGCCGCGCAACAGCTTCATCGTGGCCTTGAAGGACGTGAAGGAGGTCTGGGAGCTGTCCACCGGGCCGAACCCGGACTTCGTGCCCAGGCGGATCGAAGCCGAGGATTATCTCGACGACTTTTCCTTCTCGCCCGACTACCGGCAGTTGCTCGCCACCTCACGCAAGGCCCAGGGCGGCCAGGTGATCGACCTCGACAAAGGGCGGATCGTCACCGACATCGCGCTGCCAGGCATGCCGCACCTGGGCTCGGGGACCTATTGGAAACGCGATGGGCACTGGGTGTTCGCCACACCCAACATCAGCAAGGGGCTGATCTCGGTGATCGACTTCGACACCTGGAAAGTCATCAAGCAGATCCCCACCCTGGGGCCGGGTTTCTTCCTGCGCAGCCATGCCAACTCTCGTTACGCCTGGACCGATGTGTTCTTCGGCCTCGACAACGATGCCATCCACCTGATCGACAAACAGACCCTGGAAATCGCCCACACCCTGCGGCCCATGCCCGGCAAGACCGCCGCCCACGTCGAGTTCACCCGCGACGGGCGCTACTTGCTGCTGAGTATCTGGGACACCGATGGCGCGCTGATCGTCTACGACAGCAACACCCTCAAGGAAATCAAGCGCCTGCCCATGAACAAGCCTTCGGGCAAGTACAACGTCGGCAACAAGATCGAATTCGCCGAGGGGACATCCCACTGAAAAAAGGGGGCTGATGCGCAGCCCCAATATCAATCGACCCGAGGCACCAGGCCTCAGGGCTGCTGCGCAGCCCAGCGGGAGCAAGCGCCCTCGCCACAAAAGCGATCGGAGGGGTACATCAGTGAAACATCCTGTGGGAGCGAGCTTGCTCGCGATAGCGGCGGGTCAGTCAACATCCATGCCGACTGACTTGACCCCATCGCGAGCAAGCTAGCTCCCACAGGGTTATGTGCGCAGCCAGGGGGTCACCCTTACCAGGTGAGCACCGCACCTACCGCAAAGGTGTCGGTGTCTTCGTTCTGCGCACTGGTGTCGTGGCCGTTGATTTCGAACTGGTTGTACTCGGCCACGAGCTTGAGGTTGTCGTTGATATCGTGGAACAGCGCGATGCCCCGGGTTTCGTAATCGGCGCCACTGCCTACCACGCCGTTGCCGTCGTCATCGGTCTTGCCGTAGGACAGCGCCAGACGGTTCTTGCCCAGCTTGTACGAGCCCTGCAACAGGTAGCCCTTGCTGTCGACATTGCGCAGGGTGGCTTCGCCGGCGTTGTTGGTGAAGAACGGGTTGATGCCCTTGGCCTGGAACCCCGAACCGGTGAGCGACAACCCACCCATCTTCGCCTGCACGCCATACCCCAGGCCTTTGGAAGTTACCGACTCGACGGTGGAATCGGTGTTGTCCGAGGTCTGGTAGCTGCCGTTGAGCCAGCTGTAGATCTTCGCCCCGCCCAGGTCGAACTGGTAGGTGATCTCGCTCTCGGTGCGCGGGTTTTCCTGATAGGCCTTGCCGGTAGCGCTGTTGTCGTTGGTGTCCACCGGGTCCATGATCCCCACCGCCACCCGCAGCCCGTCCATCACGGGTGTGCGGTAGGTGATCTGCGAGGTCGGGAACGGGTACGGGTAACCGCTGCCGATGTTGCCGAACGACACGCCACCGCCGTCCACCAGCCCCAGGGTATCGCTGACCTGACCATAACCGGCGAGCAGTTCGTCCAGCAGGATGTTGGAGCGGGCAAACAGGCCGAAGTCCTTGCCGATCAGCACTTCGCCCCACTCCGGGTTGGCCACGGTGCCGTAGAACTGGCGCACGTCGATGGCGGTGTCGGTGCCATTGGTTTCACTGTCGTTGATGGTCACCCAGAACGAAGCCCGGGCGCCGAGCTTGAGGTCATCGACCTGCTTGCCCATGTTGAAGCCCAGGTAGTTGGGCAAAAAGCCCATCTTGACCCGCGCCTGCCGACGGTCGTACTGCTCACCCGCGCGGTCCACGTCGCTGTTGACGTAAAAGGCGTTGATGTAGCCGTCGGTGGAAAAAGTGGTCTGGTCCTTGTCGTACAGCATGATTTCAGCGTTGGCCCAAGACGTCAGGCCCAGACTGGAAAGACCGGCGATGACCGCAGGCAAAAAACGCAGGCAGGTATTTTTATTGTTGTGCATGGCGCGCTCCGCAACAGGGGACGGGATGTCGGAGGCGATTATCGAAAGGTGCCAGGGCGCGTCATACGCTGCCTTGGAGGCAATTGGCGAATGCTTTGGCAGCGCCGGCCCGGCGCGGCAGTTTGGGTGTAAGACGGCGAGGTCGAGGGGCGCGACAGCTTGGGTGTAAGACTGCCTTGCCGACGGGTGCGATACTTTGGGTGTGGGCCGGTTGTCCTGCTTATTGTGGGAGCGAGCTTGCTCGCGATGGCGACAGTGCATCCAACATCGATGCAAGCTGACTCACCGCTATCGCGAGCAAGCTCGCTCCCACAGGTTTGCACCGTGTAGCTTTTGTGGCGAGGGAGCTTGCTCCCGCTGGCCTGCGCAGCAGGCCCCCTCGCTATCAGCTCAGAACCTCGGCTTGACGGTCTTCCACTCCGGCCGGTAGCGCTGCATCTGCCGCACATCGTCGCGCTGACGGATACCGCAACTGAGAAACTGGTCATGCAGCTTGCCCAGCTGATCCCGGTCCAGTTCCAAGCCAAGGCCAGGCGCCCGGGTGATCTTCACGCAGCCGTCGACAATCGGCAGTTTGCCGCCCTTGATCACTTCTTCATCCGGCTCCTGCCACGGGTAATGGGTGTCGCAGGCGTAGTCCAGGTTCGGCACCGCGGCCGCCACGTGGGCCATGGCCATGAGGCTGATGCCCAAGTGCGAGTTCGAATGCATCGATACGCCCAGGCCGAAGGTGCTGCACATTTTCGCCAGGGCCTGGGTATCCCGCAGACCACCCCAGTAATGGTGGTCGGCCAAGACGATCTGCACGCTGTCCAGGGCCACGCTGCGGCGGAACTCATCGAAATCGGTGACCACCATATTGGTCGCCAGCGGCAGCCCCGTGCGCTTGTGCAGCTCGGCCATGCCTTCCAGCCCTGGCGTCGGGTCTTCGTAATACTGCAGGTCATCCCCCAGCAGCTCGGCCATGCGAATCGAGGTTTCCAGGGACCAGTTGGCATTGGGATCGATGCGCAACGGGTAGCCGGGAAAGGCCTGTTTCAGCGCCTTGATGCACGCCACTTCATGTTCCGGATCGAGGGCGCCGGCCTTGAGCTTGATGCTCTTGAAGCCGTAGTCCTGGATCATCCGCCGGGCCTGGGCGACGATCTGCTGTTCGTTGAGCGCCTCGCCCCAACTGTCGGGCGGGTACGGCGAATCGATGTGCTCGGCGTACTTGAAAAACAGGTAGGCACTGAACGGGATCTCATCGCGAATCGCGCCGCCCAGCAGGTCCACCAGCGGCACGTTCAGGTAATGGGCCTGCAAATCCAGGCAGGCCACTTCGAACGCCGAGTAGGCATTGCTCACCGCCTTGCTCGCATGGGAGCCCGGTGCCAGTTCGGCACCGGCAACGCTGGCCGGTTTCTGCGCGGCGACGGTCGCCTGGACAATGGCCCGCAACTGATTGAGGTTGAACGGGTCCAGGCCGATCAACTGGCTCTGCAACTGCTGCTGGATTGCCAGGGCCGGGGCATCGCCGTAGCTCTCCCCCAAGCCTATGTAACCGTTGTCGCTCTCGATCTCGATAATCGAGCGCAGCGCGAACGGCTCATGGATACCGCTGGCGTTGAGCAAGGGTGGATCGCGAAAAGCGATGGGTGTCACGGTGACGCGTTTGATCTTCATACAGCGGCTCCCGATGGGCCAGGTTTCAAGGCTTGCGATTTTTCCAGCTGATTCGCTTCGGCAACGGTTTCGGGCCGACCGGACAGTGAGTTCGGGGTGTCGCGCTTCGGCGCGGTGCGGGCGAAAAAGATCACCACGGCGGCGACAAGCGAGGTCGCGGCCAGCCCATACAGGCCGCCCTCGATGGAGCCCGTGGTCTGTTCCAGGAAACCGAAAGCCGTGGGCGCGACGAAGCCGCCGAGGTTGCCGATGGAGTTGATCAAGGCGATCACCGCCGCCGCGACACGGGCATCCAGGTAACTTTGGGGAATCGGCCAGAACAACGCCGAGGCCGCCTTGAAACCGATGGCCGCGAAACAGATCGCCACGAAGGCAAAGATCGGCCCGCCAGTGGTGGACATGAACATGCCGAACGCAGCGATCACCAGCGTCACCGCGACCCAGGCCTGCTGGAATTTCCATTTGCCGGCCAGGGCGGCAAAGCCGTACATCGCGACGATGGAAATGATCCACGGAATGGAATTGAGCAAACCGACCTGGAAGTCCCCCAGCCCCCCCATTTTCTTGATCATGCTCGGTAGCCAGAACGTGGCGCCGTAGATGGTCAGAGCGATGGAAAAGTAGATGAAACAGAACAGCGCGATCTGTCGGTCGGCCAACAACTTGAACATCGACGGCTTGATCACTTGCGCGGCCTCCCGGGCCCGCTGCTCTTCGGCGATGGCGGCGATCAATACGGCTTTCTCTTCAGCCGTCAGCCATTTGGCCTGGCTCGGGTGCGATTGCAGCCAGAACCAGACAAACCCGCACAGCACGATGGAGGCAAAACCTTCGATCAGGAACATCCATTGCCAGCCATGCAGGCCCATCCCGCTGATGTGCAGCAAGGCGCCAGACACCGGGCCGGAAATCACCGAGGCGATGGCCGAACCACTGAGAAAGATCGCCATCGCCTTGCCGCGCTCGTTGGCAGGCAGCCATTGGGTGAAGTAGTAGATGATGCCGGGAAAGAAGCCCGCCTCCGCGGCGCCGAGAATGAAGCGCAGCACATAGAAGCTGGTTTCACCTTGCACAAAGGCCATGGCCATCGCCGCCGCGCCCCAGGTGAACATGATGCGCGTCAGCCAGGCCCGCGCGCCGTAGCGTTGCAACAGCATGTTGGACGGGACTTCGAACAGCGCGTAGCCGACAAAGAACAACCCGGCGCCAAGCCCATAGGCGGCAGCGCCGATGCCCAGGTCGGTTTCCAGGTGACTGCGCACGAAACCGATGTTGACCCGGTCGATGTAGTTGACGATGAACATCACCACCACCAACGGCAGTACATGACGTTTGACCTTGGCCGCCGCGAGCGCCAGGGTGCTGTCATGGGTGGAGTCCGTTACGTTATTCAAGGGGTGCCTCCCGATCATTGTTTTTGTGGGGAACGGGACGATGATGGACGCGGTGGATTGTTCCCGTCTAATCTAACTTGGCACTTGATTGATACCTGGATTGAATCAATGTTTGAACTGGCCCAGTTGCGCTGCTTCACCACCGTGGCGACCGAACTCAACTTCCGTCGCGCCGCCGAACGCCTGAACATGACCCAGCCACCGCTGAGCCGGCAGATCCAATTGCTGGAACATCACCTGGGCGTCGAACTGTTCACCCGCAGCACCCGCAGCGTGGCACTCACCGCCGCCGGCCGGGCGTTTTTCATCGAAGCGCAGAACCTGTTGGAACAGGCACAACAAGCCGCCGTGGCGGCCCGGCGTTTCGCCCAGGGCGACATCGGTTCGGTGACCATCAGCTTCGTCGGCAGCGCGGTGTACGAGTTCTTGCCCAAAGTGATTGCCGAGGCCCGGCTGAAACAGCCCCAAGTCAAAATCGTCCTGGCGGAGATGAACACCTACCAGCAGCACGAAGCCCTGCGTGCCCGGCGCATCGACCTGGGCATCGTCCGCTCGCCGCTGCTGGAAACCGGCTATGCCACCGAGTGCCTGGTGCGCGAGCCCTTCGTGCTGGCGGTACCCGCCGGACATCCCCTGGCGACTGCCGACACGGTGAGCGTCCAGGACCTGGACGCCCAGCCGTTCCTCATGTACTCGCACTCCGCCTACCCGCCCTTCAACGAACTGCTCACCGGCATGCTCCGCTCGGCCCGGGTCGCGCCACAATTCGTCCAATGGTTGGGATCGTCGCTGACGATCCTGGCCCTGGTCAACGCCGGCATGGGCCTGGCCTTGGTACCGCGGTGCGCCACCAGCGTGGTGTTCAAGCAGGTGGTGTTTCGTGAGATCGACCTGGGCGAAGGGGTCCAGAGCGAGTTGCACCTGGTGTGGCGCGAGGACAACGATAATCCGGCGTTTACCATGTTGCTGGAGGGGATTCGTGGGGCGGTGCGCGAAGGGTTGTGAATGCGCCATCACGGCTAAAGAGTCTCCTGTGGCGAGGGAGCTTGCTCCCGCTGGGCTGCGAAGCAGCCCCTGGAATGGGTGCCGAGGCGTGTCAGGTTCATTGAGTTGTTTTTTTGGGGCTGCTGCGCAGCCCAGCGGGAGCAAGCTCCCTCGCCACATTGTTGTCGATCCCCCGAGGTGCTTTTGACCAGGCCAGGTTGATTTCGCACATTGCCCAACGACTCGGCTATTCCCGTTATCTTCGACAAGTTGTACGATGACAGACGAGAGCGACCAAGCCCTCATACGCTCCGGATACCTACAACAACAAGGAAATCCCCATGAAAAAAGCGACATTGATCGTCAGCTTCTTGTGCCTGTTCAGCGGTTACGCAGCGGCAGCCACGTCATCGGCCGAGCAGGAAGTGGCCCAGGCCGTCGACCACCTGACCCAGGCCATGCTGCATAAAGACATCCCCCAACTCCAGGCCCTGGCCGCCGAGAACCTCACCTACGGGCACTCCAGCGGCAACATCCAGGATAAGAAAGCCTTCATCGCCGACATCGAAACGGGCAAGAGCGCATTCAAGACCCTGGAAATGCAGAACCAGAAAATCACCTTGTCCGGGGACACTGCGCTGGTGCGCAATCACTTCTCGGCACAGGCGCTCAAAGGCACGGAAGTGGTGCCAACGGAAATCGAGAACTTCCAGATCTGGCAGAAGCAGAAAGATGGCAAGTGGCTGTTGATCGGCCGTCAGGCGTTTCGGTTCTGATCGCTGGCTGAACGCAAAACTGATGTGATTCATTGTGGGGAGGGGGTTTTGTCAGGCTCCGGACCAGTGCTGCCGGTACTCCAACAGGAAGTCCACGAAGGCACGCACCCGTTGCGGCACATACCGGCCATGGGGATACAGCAAGGTAAACGGACGCGAGCGCCCCGAAAAAGGCGCAAGTACCTCCACCAATTGCCCATTGGCCAGCTCCTGCTCCACGATGAATTTGTAGGTCTGGAACAAGCCGGCGCCATGTTTGGCCAGCGTCACGCCGCCGAGCACATCGTCGGAACAGCAATACCCTCCTTCGCCGAACACCTCCTTTTCCTTGCCCTCGACATTGAACAACCAGGATATCCGTCGTCCGCTGCTGGGCAATTCGAACTGGATGCACTCGTGGTCGTCCAGGTCTTCAAGAACCTGCGGCGTGCCGGCCTTGCGCAGGTAATCCGGGGAGGCGACCACCACCAGTTTCGCGTCTTCCAGCAGCCGGGCGATCATCGATGAGTCCGGCTGGGCCCGTACCCGGATGGCGAGGTCATAACCTTCGGCAACGAAATCGATGTTTCGATTGCTCAGGTGCAGGTCCACGCTGACCTGCGGGTACAGCGCCCGAAAAGCCGGGAGCAAGGGCAGGATGCGGTGATGACCGTAGGTGGTGGGCAAGCTGATGCGCAGTTGCCCGGACGGCACCGATTGCGCGCCCATCATTTCCTGTTGCGCCTCGACCAATTGCGTCAGCGCTTGTCGACATTGTTCGAAATAGGTCTTGCCGGCTTCGGTCAGGCGGATGCTGCGGGTGGTGCGCACGAAAAGCCGTGAGCCCAGGCGCTCTTCCAGGCGAAAGATCGAGCGGCTCACCGCCGCCGGGGTAACCCCCGCCAACTGCGCCGCGGCCGTGAAACTGCCCGCCTCCGCCGCGAGGCAGAACAGTTCTATGCTACCCAACTGCAGGTCTTCGAAATGCCGCTTCATGATTCGTTACACCGCGTATCAACTGAAGTTTCCAAAGGCCTGTTTATCAGCCCGTGGCGTATAAATACAGTGGCCTTGCAACACGCGGGCGTTGTCCTGCGTCCATTTCCCATCAGCTGGAGTGCAACATGCCTTTCGTCAATGTGCGAATTACCCGAGATGGCGTCACCCGTGAACAGAAAACCCAGGTGATTGCCGAAATCACCGAAACCCTCCAGCGCGTGCTGGGCAAGGACCCTCACTTGACCCATATCGTGATCGAGGAAGTGGATACGGATAACTGGGGTTATGCGGGGATGACGACCACCGAGTATCGAAGTCTTCCCAAGGAATAATCTCCCACCCTTGCGAGCCCGGTCCGATTGACCGGGCTTTTTTCTGCCTGCCAATCCGACAACCCAACAACACTGTGGGAGCGAGCTTGCTCGCGATGGCGGCGTGTCAGTCAACATCACTCCCGACCGACCTGACGCTATCGCGAGCAAGCTCGCTCCCACAGGGGTTATGTGCTGCCCTTGCCATTGATTACATGAAGTATCAACTCAAGTACCAGAAGCCTTATTTATCAAACCCTGAGGCATCAATACCCTGATCTCAACCACCGCCATACAGGCGCATCGGTTCCATTCAATGATCAGGAGTCAATCATGAGCCTCAACAAAACCGTCATCATCACCGGCGCTTCCAGCGGGATCGGCCTGGGTTTGGTCAAGGCGTTCCTGGCCCGGGGGTATAACGTGGTGGGCAATGCCCGCTCTCAGTCCGGGCTGGACGCTGCCGCCGCCCAGCTCGGCCACCCGGCCGGTTTCATGGCCGTGGCCGGCGACATCGCTGACCCGGCCACTTCAACCGCCCTCATCGCCCAAGCTGTCGAGGCGTTTGGCGCCGTTGACGGGCTGGTGAACAACGCCGGTTTCTTCCTGCCGAAACCCTTCGTCGAATACAGCCCCCAGGACCTGGACGCGCTGCTGGACACCAACCTCAAGGGCCTCGTCTACGCCAGCCAGGCCGCAGCGGCGCACATGATCGGGCGCCAGCGCGGCTTCATCATCAACATTTCAGCCGCCGTGGCGCTGCAACCGAACATCCAGGTGCCGGCTGCGCTGCCCGTGTTGATCAAGGGCGGCGTCAACCAGATGACCCGTGCGCTGGCCCTGGAACTGTCGCCCCACAACATCAAGGTCAACGCGGTCGCCCCCGGCATCATCGACACACCCATGCATGACCCGGCGCACCGCGACTTCCTCGACAACCTGGCCCCGGCCGGTCGCGTGGGCACCATCGAGGAAATTGCCGAGGCCGTGTTGTACCTGGCGGGCGCTGATTTCACGACTGGCGCGATACTGCCGGTGGACGGCGGGATGAGCACCGGTAAGTGGTAGGAAAAAACTGTGGGAGCGAGCTTGCTCGCGATGGCGTCAGGTCAGTCGGGATTGATGTTGACTGACACACCGCCATCGCGAGCAAGCTCGCTCCCACTTGGACTGCGACTGCCCGCGGCCTCAAAGGGTGTAGGAAATCCCAGCCTGTACCGTCCGCGGCGCACCTGGATAAGCATAGACCCCACCGAATGCACCCTCTTCGTAGTCGGCGTCAAACAGGTTCTTCAGGTCCAGGTTGAGGCGGATTCGCTCGTTGACCTTGTAGTAACCGAGCAAGTCCACGACGGTGTAGCTGTCCATGGTAAAGGTGCTGGCCGCGGTATTGCCGGCCCGCTCATCGACGTACTTGGCACCTACGCCAAGACCGAGGCCCTTGAGGCCACCGTCCTGGAACTCGTAGACGTTCAACAGGCTGAAGGTGTTCTTGGGCACGTTGAGCAAGCGGGTGCCGGACGGGATGCTGATGTCCTTGGTCACTTCGGCATCTACATAGGCATAGCCACCGATCACCCGCCATTGCGGCGTCAGGTTGCCCGCCACGTTCAGGTCAAAGCCACGGCTGCGCACTTCGCCAGCAGCCACGTTGAATGTTGCATCCTGTGGGTCGGGCGTGAGGACGTTGCGCTTTTCAATCTGGTAGATCGCCGCGTCGACGCTCAACTGGCGATCCAGCGCTTCCCACTTGACACCCATTTCGTAGGACTTGCCTTCTTCCGGCTTGAACCCTCCACCCTGGAGTCTGGCACCGGTGTTGGGCTTGAACGAGCGTGCGGTATTGGCATAGACCGCCACGGTGTCAGTCAGGTCGTAGATCATACCCAGGCGTGGGGTGACGGCACTGTCGGTGACGTCCCAGTTCCGACTACCAGGCGGGTTCTGGGGGACGAAACTCTCATACTGATGCTCGAATCGCTCGAAACGCGCCCCCGCCAACAACTTCAAACGCTCCGTCAGCGCCACCTGATCCTGGACGAACACGCCAAACGTCTTGAGGTTTTCCTGGTCATCGGTGGGCGTGCGCGTCAATGCCGGGCGTGGCTGGCCATACACCGGGTCGAAGATATCGATCGGGTAGGCACCGGTGCCCGCGGCGGAACGCTGGATGATGGACTGGTAGTCGTAGTTTTCATACTCGATGCCCGTCAACAACGTGTGCTCGAACCCGCCGGTGGAAAAATGCCCGGTGAGGTTGAGTTGGGTGTCACGGTCGGTCCACTCCAATTTGCGGTAGTTGAAGTTGCGCCCCAGGGTGCGGCCATCGGCGGCGATGCCGTTGCCTTCGACGGCATTGCCCTGCAGGGTGCCGTCGAGCCACTGGGTACCGCCAGCCAGGGTCCAGTCGTCGTTGAGCATGTGCTCGAAGCGCACCTGCAGCATGTTGTTGTCGTTGTGCAGCTTGCCGGCGTCTTTTTCGCCGAAGAACGTATCGCGCGAGGCGGTGCCACGCTGGCCGGCGTAATGGGTCAAGCCACGGTCCAGCGGATGGTTGTTGCGCATGAAATCGCCTTCGAAGGTCAGGCGCGTGGTGTCGTTGACCTGCCAGGAGACCACCGGCGCGACGCCGTAGCGTTCGGTCTCGACGTGGTCGCGGAACGTATCGCCGCCCTCGCCGATCACGTTCAGGCGATAAGCCAGGCGCCCTTCTTCGTCCAATGGGCCGGACGCATCCAGCGTACCGCGACGCATCCCCTGGTCGCTGACCTGGCTGCCCAGGGTCACCGTGCGCTCGGCCAACGGCTGCTTGGACACCACGTTGAAGGTACCGCCCGGATCGCCACGGCCATAGAGCATGGTGGCCGGGCCACGCAGGACTTCCAGCCGCTCGATGGTGTTGGCGTCCGGCATGTTCGGGTAGCCACGGTTGATCGGGAAACCGTTGCGGTAGAACTCCCCGGTGGTGAAACCGCGAACAGTAAAAGTGGTCAGGCCCTGGCCGCCAAAGTTGTTGGCCCGGCCTACGCCGCCGGCGTAATCGAGGGCATCTTGCAGGCGCGTGGCGCCAAGGTCTTCGACCACGTCGCGGGACACCACGGAAATGGATTGCGGGGTTTCATGGATCGCCGTGTCGGTACGGGTGGCACTGGCCGAACGGGTGGCGTGATAGCCCTTCACCGGTCCCTGTGCTGATTCATAGTCGGCGTTACCGACGATATCCGTGGCTTGCAACTCAAGGGAGGCCGGCTTGGCTGGGACTGGCTGTTCGGCCCAGGTGGAAACGGAGTAAGCCTGGAGCACACACAGTGAAACGAGAATCCGACGCATCGATGCACAATCCTAATGGAAAAAAGCCTCCACATCGGGAGGCTGACAAGAATGTGTCGCGAAAGATACAGCAACTCATTATTGTTTGATATTTATTCCCATTAGTATCGATATTTTTGTGACCGCTCAGTCCGTCATCGCGAGCAAGCTCGCTCCCACAGGGATCTTCGGTGGCTACAAGCCTTGTGATTGGCCCCGCTATCCCCTGTGTGGGAGCGAGCTTGCTCGCGATGGCGCCAGAACAATCTCCCCATGCCCTACAGGCCCGCCACAATCGACTCCTGTGCGACCCGCTGGAAAAACGTCTGCGCCCGAACATCCTGGGTATACGCCACATTCAACCGCAACCAATCGCACGCCTCCCCCTGGGGCAGGAACGTCGAGCCCTGGGACAGTTGGATCTGCAACTCCCGGGCGATCTGCTGCACCCGTTGTGCCGCCAGGCACCGAGGCCTGGCCCAGACGAACATCCCCCCCATCGGCTCGGCAAACACCTCCCAGTGGGCCGGGTCCAGTTGGCGCAGCGTACTTGCCATCTGCTTGTTCAGGCGTTGGCGCAAGCGTTGGATCAGCTTGCGATAAGCACCGTTGGCCAGCAACGTCGCTACCACGTTTTCCGCCAGCAGCGAACAACCGATGCCGGTAATCATCTTGACTTCGGCCAAGCGCCGGATGATGTCGGGCTGGGCGACGACATAACCAATGCGCAGCGAACTGGACAAGGTCTTGGAAAAACTCGCCAGGTAGATCACCCGGTCCAAGGCATCCAGGGAAGCCAGGCGGGACGTCGGGCCATTCTGGAAATCGGCGTAGATGTCGTCCTCGATGAGGCGAAAGTCATGGGCCGTCGCCAGTTGCAGCAGACGATAGGCCACGCTCGGCGCCAGACTGGTGCCGGTGGGATTCTGGTACATGCTGTTGATGAAGAAATACGAGGGTTTGTGCTCGCCGAGAAGCTGTTCCAGGCGGGCGATGTCCGGGCCCTGGGCAGTCCTCGGCACCGCCACGGTCTTGACCCCCTGCAGCCTCAGCAGATTGAACAGGTTGTAGTAGCCGGGGCTTTCCACCAGCACCAGGTCACCGGGCTTGAGCAGGGTTCGCACCAGCAGATCGAGGCCCTGGCTGGCGCCTTGGGTGGTGATGATCTGTGCCGGGTCGACGTGAATGTCGATCAGGCCCAGGCGTTTTTGAAGGTGCAGGCGCAGATGAGGCGAACCCAACGGGGTGCTGTAGTTGAACAACGCGTGGTTGTCGCTGCGCACCACCTGGCGGATCGCCTGGCCCAGGTCGGTGTCGTCGCGCCAGGCGTCGGGCAGCCAGCCGCAACCGAGCTTGAGCTGCGTCGATTCATTGTCGAACAACCGCCACGACGGGTTATCCGTTTCAGCTATCGGCTCCACCGGCAGGACCACCTGTTGCGCGACAAAAAAGCCCGCGCCATGCCGAGACTCCAGCACCCCGCTGGCAACCAGTTGGTCATAGGCCTTGATCACGCTCGACAGGCTCAGGCCATTTTCCCGGGCCAGCTGGCGAATGGACGGCATTCGCGCGCCGGGGCGAATGCCATGGGCGTTGATCCAGCCCGTGAGGTGCGTCACGAGCTGCCGGATCATGGGCTCGGCAGTGTTGCGATCAATCTTCAGGTCCACGGCGGGCACTCTTGGCCAAGTGTTCTCGATTTTCTAGAAAACAGTTAAACACAAATGACCGGCGTCTGTTCCTTGTTTGCGTTGTGCCCGGCGGCGATAGTCCCCGGGACTTCATGCGCACCCTTTAAGGAACACTCTTGAACCCACAGCATCGACATGCCTGGGGGCTGGCTTTCGGCCTCTGCCTGATCACCCTCGCGGTCAACCTGCAGGCGCCGCTGTACACCACCTACGCGCAATTGTCCGGCTCCGGGGCCGGGGCCACGGCGGTGGCGTTTTCCGGTTATGTGCTGGGCGTGCTGCCGGTCCTGCTGGCGTTCGGTGGGTTGGCCGACCGGGTGGGCCGCAAGCCGTTGATCCTGGTGGCGCTCGGGCTGTCGATGTTGGCGACGCTGGTGACGTTGCTCTGGCCGAGCCTGGTGGCGCTGGGTGTCGCGCGCTTGATGATGGGGGTCGGCACCGGGCTGGCCTCGGCCACGTCGACCGCCTATATGACAGAGCTCATGGCAACCCGCGATACCCGCTCGCCGGCCAACCGGGTCACCGCCAGCACCTCCCTGGGTTTTGGCCTGGGCGCGGCGTTGACCAGTCTGTTCCTGTTCGTCCATCCCAGCGCCACGCCCGGCAGCTTCTGGCTGCAGCTGCTGTTGGCCGCCCTGGCGATTGTCGTGGTCTGGCGGCTGCCGGACCCGGCGCTGAAAATCAAAGACGCGCGGCTGCTGCGCCTGCCTTTGTTTCCCGCCGGCAGCCTGCCCTACAGCTTTTCCATGCTATTGGCCTGGGCGACTTCGGGCCTGGTCATCGCCATATTGCCGTCGGTGCTGGCAACCCACGACTTGCAGCGTTGGTCGGGCCTGTCGACCTTCACGGTCATCAGTTGCGGCTTGCTCTTCCAGCCTTGGGTGCGGCGCATGTCGCCGGCCAGGGCCACGGGCCTGGGGTTGTTGATCCTGCCGGTGAGCTATGCCTTGCTGGCCTGGGGCGCGAGCGCCGGCTCCCTGCTCGCCGTGTTGCTGGGAGCGCTGGGCGCCAGCAGCGCTTGCTACGGTTTTCTGTACCTGGGTGGGTTGTCGGCCGTCACGGCCATGGCCGGCGCGGAAAAGGCTCGGGTCAGTGCCGGTTTTTTCCTGTTCGCCTATGTCGGGTTCAGCATCCCGGTGGTGGTGACCGGGTTGCTGGCCGATCATTTCGGCGCGGACGTGGCGTTGATCGTATTCGGCCTGGCGTTGTTGGCTGGGGTGTCTGTTACCGGATGGCGCATCGTCCGGACTGAGGCTTATGTGAGCCACCTGTCCCACGGCTGAACACACCAACCTGTGGCGAGGGAGCTTGCTCCCTCGCCACAGGGGGCTGGCTGAAGGATTGGGGGAAGCCTTGGACAGCTCGACACTGCGCTCGGCAAAGTCGTATACCATATCCCCACCTAAGCCGAACGACCCGCCGCCGTGACTTTATCCAAGTTCAACCTGCCTGACCTGGGCAACACCCCTTCCACCTCGGAAATCATCACCCGCCACCTGCGCGATGCCATCGTGGCTGGGCATTTTGCCGAGGACGAGCCGATTCGCCAGGATGACATCGCCCGGCAGTTCAACGTCAGCAAGATCCCCGTGCGCGAAGCCCTCAAGCGCCTGGAGGCCGAGGGCCTGGTGATGTTCCAGCGCAATCGCGGGGCGATGGTGACGCGCATTTCCGAGGCGGAGCTGGCGCAGATGTTCGAGGTGCGCATGCTCCTGGAAGACAAAGTGCTGCGCCTGGCGATTCCCAACATGACCGAAGACACCTTCGCCCGCGCCGAAAGCATCTGCCGGGAGTTCGTCGGTGAAGACGACGTCGGGCGTTGGGCCGAACTGAACTGGCAACTGCACGCCTGTCTCTACGAACCGGCGCAACGGCCGTTCATGGTGAGCCTGATTCGCTCGGTCCACGACAAGCTGGAGCGTTACTTGCGCATGCAGATGAGCCTTTCGGCCGGTAAGGACCGTGCCGATCACGAGCACCGGGAAATCATCAAGGCCTGCCGCGCCGGTGATGTCGAGCGGGCCGTGGCGCTGCTGGACGAGCACATCGCCGGGGTCTGCGAGACCTTGTTCAAGTTCCTGCCTTCCAGCCATTGATCGGCCAACGTTGTGCCGATTTCGTCATCGGCGACAGATAAAACCATCAAGCCGCCACCCCTGGGCGCGAGCCACGCTTACCGTCACTCACCTGAACGGACGTGGCCCTCCCATGAAACGCATCACCGTGATCGATTCCCATACCGGCGGCGAACCGACCCGACTGGTCACCGACGGTTTTCCTGACCTGGGCCAGGGCAGCATGGCCGAGCGCAAGCAACGCCTGGCCGCCGAGCATGACACCTGGCGCACCGCCTGCGTGCTGGAACCCCGGGGCAGCGATGTGCTGGTGGGGGCGCTGCTCTGCGAGCCGGTGGACCCGAGCGCCTGTGCCGGCGTGATCTTTTTCAACAACAGCGGCTACCTGGGCATGTGCGGCCACGGCACCATCGGCCTGGTGGCGTCATTGGCCCACCTGGGCAGGATCGGCCCCGGCGTGCACAGCATCGAAACCCCGGTGGGCACGGTACAGGCAACCTTGCACGAAGACCGCTCGGTCAGCGTGCGCAACGTGCCGGCCTATCGTTACCGCAAGGCACTGGCCCTGGAAGTGCCCGGCATCGGCCAGGTGGTGGGCGATGTGGCCTGGGGCGGCAACTGGTTTTTCCTGATCGCCGAACATGGCCAGCGCGTGGCCGGCGATAACCTCGACGCATTGACCGCCTACACCTACGCCGTACAGCAAGCCTTGGAGCAACAGGGCTTTCGCGGCGAGGACGGCGGCCTGATCGACCATATCGAACTGTTTGCCGATGACCCGCAAGCCGACAGCCGCAACTTCGTGCTCTGCCCGGGCAAGGCCTATGACCGCTCCCCTTGCGGCACCGGCACCAGCGCCAAACTGGCGTGCCTGGCGGCCGATGGAAAACTGCAGCCTGGGCAGATCTGGCGCCAGGCCAGTGTCATTGGCAGCGAGTTCGAAGGCTCCTACGAACACTCGGGCGAGCGCATCGTGCCAACCATTCGCGGTCGCGCCTACATCAGTGCCGAAACCACCCTGATCATCGAAACCGACGACCCGTTCGCCTGGGGCATTCGCCCGTGAGCAAGGGCCATGTCGCCGACGTGATCGTCATCGGCGCGGGCATCATTGGCGCGGCCTGTGCCCAGGCATTGGCCCGGCGCAACGTCAACGTGTTGGTGCTGGACGCCGGTTGGCACGGCGCCACGGCGGCCGGCATGGGGCATCTGCTGGTGCTGGATGACAACCCGGCGGAACTGGCCCTCAGTCAATACTCCCTGCAACGCTGGCGCGAACTGGCACCGGCCCTGCCCGAGGGTTGTGCCTGGCGCAACAACGGCACCTTGTGGCTGGCGGCAAATGCCGAAGAAATGGCCGTGGCCCAGAGCAAATACCTGAACCTGCTGGCCCATGGCGAAGCCTGCGAATTGATCGGCCAAGCCGCTCTGCATCAGCGGGAACCCGAGCTACGCCCAGGGTTGGAAGGCGGGCTGCTGATCAAGGGCGACGGCATCCTCTACGCTCCGGCAGCCGCCCGCTGGATGCTGGACGCGCCTAACATTCGCCAGCAGCGGGCACAGGTCAGCGAAGTCGACGGTCACCGCGTGCGCCTCGACGACGGTCGCTGGCTGAGCGCCGACGCGGTGGTCCTCGCCAATGGCATCCAGGCCACCGAGTTATGCCCGGAACTGCCGATCGAGCCGAAGAAGGGCCACCTGCTGATCACCGACCGCTACCCCGCCACCGTCACTCACACCCTGGTGGAACTGGGCTACGTCACCAGCGCCCATAACGCCAACGGGCCGTCGGTGGCGTGCAATATCCAACCACGCCCGACCGGACAATTGTTCATCGGCGCCTCACGGCAGTTCGGCAGCGTCGATCCGCAGGTGGAAGGCTGGATGCTGGCGAAGATGCTCAAGCGCGCCGTCGAATACATGCCAGGGTTGGCGCATCTGAACGGCATCAGGGCCTGGACCGGTTTTCGCGCGGCGAGCCCCGACGGCTTGCCGCTGGTGGGGCAACATCCACAGCGCAAGGGGCTGTGGCTGGCGGTCGGTCACGAAGGCCTGGGCGTCACCACTGCGCCCGCGACGGCCGACTTGCTGGTGGCCCAGCTGTTCGACGAAACCTCGCCGCTGGCGCCTCAAGCTTACCTGCCGCAGCGTTTCCTTGGAGAGCCGGCCCATGCCTGAAGCCCGACACAAGTTCTTGTGGCGAGGGAGCTTGCTCCCGCTGGATGGCGCAGCAGTCCCCTGGATTGGCCCGACACACCGAGTTGTCAGATCGTTGTCGGGGCCGCTGCGCGCCCCAGCGGGAGCAAGCTCCCTCGCCACGGGATGGGCGTTTGGTGCTGATATCCATTTACCCTTGGGGGATTGTTCCTATGCCTGATCTATTCCTCGACGGCCACCCCTTGTCAGTGGCCAACGGCACCAGCGTCGCGGCGGCATTGGCGCTGGGCGCGGACGGTTGCAGCCGCACCTCGGTCAGCGGCCAGCGACGGGCGCCCTTGTGCGGCATGGGCATCTGCCAGGAGTGCCGGGTGTTGATCGATGGCCGGCGCCGCCTGGCCTGCCAGACCTTGTGCCTCGATGGCATGCATGTGCAGACCCGACCATGAACGAAACCACCGACCTGCTGATCATCGGCGCCGGCCCCGCGGGCATGGCCGCTGCCCTCGCCGCGGCAAGCAGCGGTGCACGCATCGTGCTGCTGGACGACAACCCGCTGCCCGGCGGGCAGATCTGGCGCGACGGCCCCCAGGCCAACCTGCCCGCCGCCGCCCGACGCCTGCGCGATCAACTGCACACCTGCGCCAACGTACGCTGCCATGCCGGTACTCGCGTAATCGCCTGCGCGGCGGATAAAACCTTGCTGGTGGAAGATGCCGAGCGCGGCTGGCAGATCAGCTACGAGCGCTTGATCCTCTGCACGGGTGCCCGTGAGCTGCTGCTGCCGTTTCCCGGCTGGACACTGCCCGGCGTGACCGGCGCCGGCGGGTTGCAGGCGTTGATCAAGGGCGGCTTGCCAGTGCGCGGCGAACGGTTGGTCATCGCCGGTAGCGGCCCCTTGCTGCTGGCCAGCGCCGCCACGGCAAAACATCAGGGCGCACAGGTGGTACGCATCGCCGAGCAGGCCCGTCGCGGCGCCGTCGTCGGTTTCGCCGCGCAATTGCCACGCTGGCCGGGGAAGCTTTTCCAATCGTTCAGTCTGTTCGACCGGCACTACCGCACCGACACCCATGTGGTGGAAGCCCTCGGCCGGGACCGGCTGGAGGGCGTGCGCCTGCAACAGCAAGGCAAGACGATTGAATTGGCCTGCGATCGGCTCGCCTGCGGTTTCGGGCTCATTCCCAATACCCAGTTGGGCCAGGCCCTGGGCTGCGCGGTCGAAGACCAGGCGCTGGCGGTGGACGCGTGGCAAGCCACCTCTCGCCGCGAACATTACGCCGCCGGTGAGTGCACCGGTTTCGGCGGCAGCGAACTGGCGCTGGTGGAAGGCACCATCGCCGGCCATGCCGCCGTCGGCAATAGCACCGCCGCCCAACAGCTGTGGCCCCGTCGCGCACGTTGGCAGGGGTTCGCCCGGGCCTTGAACACGGCCTTCGCCCTCGATCCACGACTCAAGACCCTGGCCACGGCGGACACCCTGGTCTGCCGCTGCGAGGACGTGCCGTATGGCGAACTGGCCGGCCATGCCAACTGGCGCGAAGCGAAACTGGCCAGCCGCTGCGGCATGGGCGCCTGCCAGGGCCGAGTGTGCGGCGCCGCCCTGGAACACCTGTTCGGCTGGACTGCGCCCCTGCCGCGCCCGCCCTTCAGCCCGGCGCGGATCGAGACCTTGCTGAACCTGGCAGAAACCCCGCCCACCTGACCGATCTGCACTCACCCCAATCCCCTGTGGGAGTGAGCTTGCTCGCGATAGCGGTGGGTCAGCTTGCATCGATGTCGGATGCACTGACGCCATCGCGAGCAAGCTCGCTCCCACAGAAGGTTCGCAGGAGACGCCGCGGCCCCCAATGTGGGAGCGAGCCTGCTCGCGAAGGCGGCGTGACAGGCAGCACATTTTCAACTGACACTGCGCCATCGCCCCACAAAAAAGACGACGCCGGCCATGTACCCCTCGCTCACCGCCCTAGCCCCTTGCGACCTCGACACCCTGCTGCGCAGCCTGCAGCCCATCGCCCCGCTGCTGGACACCCTCGCGGACGTGGTGTTTTTCATCAAGGACCCGCAGGCCCGCTACGCCTTCGTCAACCAGACCCTGGCCCGGCGTTGCGGCTTCAAACACCGCAGCGACCTGCTCGGCCTCACCGCCGACCAGGTGTTCCCCGAACGCTTCGGCCCGCTGTACACCGAACAGGATCGCCGGGTGCTGGCCAGCGGGCGGGAGTTGGCCGACCAGCTCGAACTGCATTTGTATTACGGCAACCAGCCCGTATGGTGCCTGACCCACAAGCTCGCCCTGCACGATCCGGAGGGCCGGATCGTCGGCCTGGCCGGCATTTCCCGCGACCTGCAACTGCCGCAATCGAGCCATCCGGCGTTTCACAAACTGGCGGCGGTGGACGCCCATATCAAGCAGCACTTCGCCCGCCCCATCAGCCTTGCCGAGCTGACCGCCATCGCCGAATTGTCGGTGGCGCAACTGGAACGGCACTGCAAGCGCATCTTCCAACTCACACCACGGCAGATGATTCACAAGGCAAGGTTGGAGGAAGCCTCGCGGCTGTTGCTCGACCAGGACCTGCCGATCACCGAGATCGCCCTGCGCTGCGGTTACACCGATCACAGCGCCTTCAGTCGCCAGTTCCGCGCCCTGACCAGCCTGTCGCCCAGCCAATATCGCGAGAATCAGCGCTGATCCATGTTCCCTGATGGGGCGTCGGATCCCGTGGCTGCTCCCATCTGTAACACCACAGGCCAACGTAGCACCCTGCCCTCATACGCCACCGCCCGCCTGGAAAGCCTCTAGGTCAGTCCTCCCACACAATTACTGCGACTCAACCCGAAACAGGCATGCCGATTGCTTATCTAATATCGTATACGAAATCCTCAATACGATATCTCACCGCATTTATTCGACAGCGAGGCATTTATGAAAAACCCTGCATTGGCCGTAGCCCTCAGCGTTGTCCTCACCCCGCTTTTCATCGCCCCGGCCCACGCCGACAAACTCGACGACATCATCGGTTCCGGCAAACTGCGCTGCGCCGTGACCCTGGACTTCCCGCCCATGGGCTTTCGCGACGAAAGCAACAAACCGGCGGGATTCGACGTGGACTATTGCCAAGACCTGGCGAAGGTCCTCGGCGTAGACGCCGAAGTGGTGGAAACGCCGTTCTCCGATCGAATCCCCGCGCTGCTGTCCGGTCGCGCCGACGTCATCGTCGCCTCTACGTCGGACACCTTGGAGCGAGCCAAGACCGTCGGCCTGACCGTGCCCTACTTCGCCTTCCAGATGGTGGTGCTGACCCGCGACAACACCGGCATCAACAGCTACGCCGACCTCAAGGGCAAGGCCTTGGGCAACACCAGTAGCACCTACGAAGCCATCGCCCTGGAGAAGGACCAGAAGAGCTGGGGCAGCGGCAGCTTCCGCGCCTACCAGTCGCAGAACGACACCCTGCTGGCCGTCGCCCAGGGGCACATCGATGCCACCGTGGTGACCAACACCGTGGCCGCCGCGACCATCAAGTCGGGCAAGTACAAGAGCCTGAAGATCGCCGGTGACGCGCCCTACGTCATCGACTACGTGTCCCTCGGCGCCAAGCGCAGCGAGTACGGCCTGCTCAACTACCTCAACCTGTTCGTCAACCAGCAGGTGCGCACCGGCCGCTACAAGGAGTTGTTCGTCAAATGGGTCGGCACCGACATCCCGCCGGCCAACCTGACCGTTCCCCAGGTCTACTACTGAGGATCGGCGCATGCCAAGCACGCCTGTCCGTGTGAAAGGCCGCAGCCTGGTGGAGGGTGCCGCCCAGGGCGCCCTGTTGTTCGCCGAGGTGGGGCTGAGTTTCTGGGGCGGCGTCGATCCAGCCAGTGGCGAGGTCATCGACCGGCACCATCCCTTGAGTGGCCAGCACCTGGCCGGACGCGTATTGGCGATTCCCAGCGGACGCGGCTCCTGTACCGGCAGCAGCGTCTTGATGGAACTGATCAGCAATGGCCACGCCCCCGCAGCCCTGGTGCTGGCCGAAGCCGATGAAATCCTGACCCTGGGCGTGCTGGTGGCGCAGGTGATTTTCCAGCGTTCGCTGCCGGTGTTGTGCGTGGGACACGAGGCCTTCAATGGGCTGCGCGGCCAGGGTTTTGTCCGTCTGGAAAGCGATGTCCTGACATTGTCTGGCCGGCCCCTGGACGACGGCTGGCAAGGTTCGTACGCGGCGTCGCAGCCGCCCACGTTCTCAACCCTGGAACTGACCGAACAAGACCGGGCATTGCTCGACGGCAGCCATGGCAAGGCTGCCCAAGTGGCGATGCACATCGTGCTGCGCATGGCCGAGATCCAGGGCGCCACGCAATTGCTAGACGTGACCCAGGCCCACATCGACGGCTGCATCTACACCGGTCCCGCCAGCCTGCGCTTTGCCGAGCAACTGGTGCAATGGGGCGCGAAAGTTCGCGTGCCCACCACCCTCAATTCCATCTCCGTGGACCAGCGTCGCTGGCGCGAGCTGGGTGTCGACCCGGCGCTGGGCGAGCCGGCCAGTGCCTTGGGCGACGCCTACATGGCGATGGGCGCCCAGCTGAGTTTCACTTGTGCGCCCTACCTGCTGGACACCGCGCCAAAAGCCGGCGAGCAAATCGTCTGGGCCGAATCCAATGCGGTGGTCTATGCCAACAGCGTGTTGGGCGCGCGCACGCAAAAGTACCCGGACTTCCTCGACATCTGCATCGCCCTGTGCGGGCGGGCACCGTTGACCGGCTGCCATCTCGACGACCCGCGCAAGGCCCGGCTGATCGTCGACGTGCCGGCACTGGGCAAGGTCGATGACAGTTTCTATCCGCTGCTGGGCTATCACATCGGTAGTCTGGCCGGCCGGCGTATTCCGCTGATACGCGGCCTGGAACACGCCGCACCGAGCCTGGACGACCTCAAGGCCTTCGGCGCCGCGTTCGCCACCACCAGCGCCGCGCCGCTGTTCCACATCGCCGGTGTGACACCGGAAGCGCTCGACCCGGCCGATGTCCTGGAGCGCGACGTCGCGTTGCCACAGGAAAGCGTCGACGCCACAGGCCTGCTTGCCAGTTGGCGCGAACTCAACAGCGCCCGAGACAACTGGGTGGACGTGGTGTCCCTGGGCAATCCGCATTTCTCCCTCAGCGAATTCGCCGCCCTCGCGACCTTGTGCGCGGGCCGGGTCAAGCATCCCTATGTGGTGCTGGCAATCACCTGCGGTCGGGCGGTGCTGGAGCAGGCCCGCAAAGCCGGGTATCTGACCGCCATCGAGGCCTTCGGCGCGGTGCTGGTGACCGACACCTGCTGGTGCATGCTGGGTGAGCCGGTGATCCCGCCCCACGCCACCACGCTGATGACCAACTCCGGTAAATACGCCCACTACGCACCCGGCCTGGTCGGTCGCGGGGTGCACTTTGCCGCCCTCGCCGACTGCGTCGAGGCCGCGTGCACCGCCGCCACTCGCGGCCAGCCGCCCACATGGCTGCAACCCACCCGCACCGGGAGCCCGACCCATGTTTGACTACAGCTTCCAATGGCGCCCGGCCTTGCGCGCCCTGCCCGACATGCTCGCCGGGGCCTGGGTGACCTTCGAGACCGCCGCGCTGTCGATGATTTTCGGCGTGCTGATCGCCCTGGTGCTGACCGTGATGCGCCAGGCCCCGAATCGCTTGCTGCGAGGCGTAGGCAATGGCTGGGTGTCCATCGCCCGCAACACGCCCTCGCTGTTCCAGATCTACATCCTCTACTTCGGCCTCGGCTCCCTCGGGCTGCACGTCAGTTCCTGGCTGGCCTTGCTGGCCGGAATCACCTTCAACAACGCCGGCTACCTGGCGGAAAACTTTCGCGGCGGCCTCAAGGCCGTGCCCGGTACGCAAATGCGCGCCGCCCGTTCGTTGGGGATGAGTGCCTTCCAGGCCTACCGGATGATCATCGTCCCGCAACTGTTGCGCATCGTCTTCTACCCGCTGACCAACCAGATGGTCTGGGCGGTGCTGATGACGTCCCTGGGGGTGGTGGTCGGCCTGAACAATGACCTCACCGGTGTCACCCAGGAATACAACGTCAAGACCTTCCGCACCTTCGAATACTTCGCCCTCGCGGCGGTGCTGTATTACCTGATCGCCAAGCTGATCGTCGGGTTGGCCCGGCTGTTGTCCTGGCGGTTGTTTCGTTACTGAGGAGGGTGGGTCATGTTTTCTACAAGCCTCAGCGTCAACGACCTGCTGTATTTGCTCGAGGGGGCCTGGGTCACGCTGCAACTGACCGTGTGGTCGATCCTGCTGGGCACCTTCGCCGGGTTGCTGTTCGGTCTGTTGCGGGCGCTGTTGCCGCGGGCCAGCCTGCCGCTGGCCTGGCTGCTGGACGTGTTTCGCAGTGTGCCGCTGCTGATCCAGTTCGTGCTGTTCAACTCCCTCAAGAGCATCGCCGGCCTGAACCTCAGCGCCTTTGCCGTCGGCTGTATCGTCCTCGGGATCTACGCCGCGGCGTACTTCACCGAGATCGTCCGCGGTGGCGTGCTGGCGGTGCCGTTGAGCACCCGCCGGGCCAGCCGGTCGCTGGGCCTGAGCTATGTGCAGGACCTGCGCTTCATCGTCCTGCCGATTGCCACGCGGGTGGCCTTTCCCGGCTGGCTGAACCTGGTGCTGGGCGTGATGAAGGACACCGCGCTGGTGATGTGGATCGGCATCGTCGAATTGCTGCGGGCGTCGCAAACCATCGTCACGCGCATTCAGGAACCCCTGCTGGTGCTGTGCATCGCGGGCCTCATTTACTACGTCATGAGCCTGGTGGTCGCCCGCCTCGGCGCACGCCTGGAAAGAAGGTGGCAGGAAAATGATTGAGATCGAAAACGTACACAAATCCTTCGGTGACCTGGAAGTGGTCAAGGGTGTGAGCCTGACGGTGGACAAGGGCGAAGTGGTGTCGATCATCGGCGGTTCCGGCTCTGGCAAATCGACCCTGCTGATGTGCATCAACGGCCTGGAGCCCATTCAGAAAGGCAGCATCCGCGTGGACGGCATCGAGGTTCATGACCGGGCCACTGATCTCAATCGCCTGCGGCAGAAAATCGGCATCGTCTTCCAGCAATGGAACGCCTTCCCTCACCTGACCGTGTTGGAGAACGTCATGCTGGCGCCGCGCAAGGTGCTCGGCAAGAGCCGGCAGGACGCCGAGGCCCTGGCGGTGAAACAGCTTGAACATGTGGGCCTGGGGGACAAGCTCAAGGCCTTCCCCGGCAAGCTTTCCGGCGGCCAGCAACAACGCATGGCGATCGCCCGGGCGCTGGCGATGTCGCCGGACTACATGCTCTTCGACGAAGCCACCTCGGCCCTGGACCCGCAACTGGTGGGCGAAGTGCTGGACACCATGCGCATGCTCGCCGAAGACGGCATGACCATGGTGCTGGTGACCCACGAGATCCGCTTCGCCCGGGACGTGTCCGACCGCGTGGCGTTCTTTTGCAATGGGCGGGTCCATGAAATCGGCCCGCCGGACCAGGTGATCGGCAACCCGGTGCAGCCGGAGACGGCGGCGTTTCTCAAGTCGGTGAAATAGCGGATGGCCCTATCGCGAGCAAGCGCGCTCCCACAGGGGAACGCATTTCAATGTGGGAGCGAGCTTGCTCGCGATGAGGCCCGAACAGACAACCCAAGGATTTGACTCATGCGCTCATCCAAAATCATCCATGTAGTCAGTTGCCACGCCGAAGGCGAAGTCGGCGATGTGATCGTCGGCGGTGTCGCGCCACCACCCGGTGCCACGGTGTGGGAGCAGTCACGCTGGATCGCCCAGGACCAGACCCTGCGCAACTTTGTCCTCAACGAGCCCCGTGGCGGTGTGTTCCGCCACGTCAACCTGCTGGTGCCGGCCAAGGACCCACGGGCGCAGATGGCCTGGATCATCATGGAACCGGCCGACACCCCGCCGATGTCCGGCTCCAACTCGCTGTGCGTCGCCACCGTGTTGCTGGACAGCGGCATCCTGCCGATGACCGAGCCCCAGACCCGCCTGGTACTGGAGGCCCCGGGCGGCCTGATCGAGGCGGTGGCCGACTGCCGCGATGGCAAGGTGCGACGGATCGAGATCAAGAACGTGCCCTCCTTCGCCGACCGCCTCGATGCCTGGATCGAAGTCGAAGGCCTGGGCTCCCTGCAGGTGGACACCGCCTACGGCGGCGACAGCTTTGTCATCGTCGACGCCCAACGCCTGGGTTTTGCCATTCGCCCCGATGAAGCCGCCGAGCTGGTGGCCGTGGGCTTGAAGATCACCCGCGCCGCCAACGAACAACTGGGCTTCGTGCACCCGTTGAATCCTGATTGGTCGCACATCTCGTTCTGCCAGATCGCCGCGCCCATCGTCCAGGAGAATGGCATCGCCACTGGCGCCAACGCCGTGGTGATCCAGCCTGGCAAGATCGACCGTTCCCCCACCGGCACCGGCTGCTCGGCACGCATGGCGGTGCTGCACGCCAAGGGTTTGATGCAGGTGGGCGAGCGGTTTATCGGCCGCTCGATCATCGGCTCCGAATTCCACTGCCGCATCGACTCACTGACCGATGTGGCCGGACGCCCGGCGATTTACCCATGCATCGCCGGACGGGCGTGGATCACCGGGACCCATCAGCTGTTGCTCGACCCCGCCGATCCGTGGCCCCAGGGCTATCGGCTTTCCGACACCTGGCCTGGCGCATGATTTTTTTGAACTGGCTTCGCCCCCCTCTGTGGGAGCAAGGCTTGCCCGCGATGAAGATATCGCGGTCTTCCAGGGGAACCGAGCGTCCGCATCGCGAGCAAGCTTTGCTCCCACAAATCCCCTCGCCACATACCGTTAACCACCGGAGACAACCATGAGCAAACGCATCAACTGGAGCGGCGTTTTCCCCGCCGTCACCACGCAATTCAACGATGACTTTTCCATCAACCTGGAAAAAACCCACCAAGTGATTTCCAACGTCATCCGTGACGGTGTTTCCGGCCTGGTGGTCTGCGGTTCGGTGGGGGAAAACACTTCCCTGAGCGCCGAGGAAAAAATCGCCGTGACCGAAGTCGCGGTGGACGCCTCCCGTGGCCGCGTGCCAGTGATTTGCGGCGTGGCCGAGTTCACCAGCGTGCAGGCCGCCAAGGTCGCCAACGCAGTGCGCAAGGTAGGGGTCGACGGGGTGATGCTGATGCCGGCGCTGGTCTACGGCTCCAAACCCTTCGAGACCGCCGAGCATTTCCGCTACGTGGCCCGCCACGCCGATGTGCCGCTGATGGTCTACAACAACCCGCCGATCTACAAGAATGACGTGACGCCGGACATCCTGATTTCCCTGGCCGATTGCGACAACGTGGTGTGTTTCAAGGACTCCTCCGGCGACACCCGGCGCTTCATCGACGTGCGCAACGAAGTCGGCGATCGCTTTGTGTTGTTCGCCGGTCTCGATGACGTGGTGCTGGAGAGCCTCGCCGTGGGCGCCGAAGGCTGGGTCTCGGGCATGTCCAACGTGTTCCCGAAGGAAGGCGAGACCATTTTCCGCCTGGCCCGCGCCGGACGCTTTGCCGAAGCGATGCCGATCTACGAATGGTTGATGCCGATCCTGCACCTGGACGCCCGCGCCGATCTGGTGCAATGCATCAAGCTGTGCGAAGCCATCGCCGGCCGCGGCAGCGCCCTCACCCGCCCACCGCGCCTGGCCTTACCAGAGGAAGACCGAGTGTATGTGGAGCAGATCATGGCCAAGGCCATGGCCAATCGGCCGGCGTTGCCGGATGTGGGGCTTTGACCCCAGGGTATGGCGCTGACTGGCGGTGACTGGGACGCCGCCATCGCGAGCAAGCTCGCTCCCACAGGGATTTGTGGTGAATACGCGATAGTGAGCCCATGGGATTCAAACGGTGGGAGCGAGCTTGCTCGCGATAGCGGTCTGCCTGAAGCGACTATGCTGAATGTGCCGCCTTCATCGCGAGCAAGCTCGCTCCCACACTGTCGGTGGCGGCCATGACAGGGAGGCTTCCCATGAACTATTTCCTGGCCCAGGCCCTGAACAACCGATGGGCCAACCACAGGCTGCTCGGCGCCTGCGCGCAGTTGAGCGAGGCTGACTACGCCGCGCCGCGCACGGGATTCTTCCCGTCCATCCAAGCCACGCTTTGCCACATCCTGGAAGTGGACCGCTATTACCTCACCGCCCTGGAAGGTGACCGGGACGGCCAGATAAAGGATTTCTCCGAGATCCTGCCCTTTGCCCAGCTCATGCAGAGCCAGGCTCAAACCGACCAGCGGCTGGTGGCTTTCTGCGAATCACTGCGAGAAAAAGACCTCGCCCGCTCCGTCGACCTGGTGCGTGCCGACGGGGTGGTGCTCGAACGAATCGACCGACTGCTGTTGCACCTGTTCGAACATCAGATCCATCACCGCGGCCAGGTGCATTCGATGCTCAGCGGCGCGGGTGTCAAGCCACCGCAGCTCGATGAGTTTTTCCTCGACTGCGACCGTAGGTTTCGGCAGCAAGAAGAACAAACACTGCAACTCAACGAAGCAACTGTCTGGCGAGACTATCGGCCCGACTGAAGCGCTACGCCGAAAAAAAGGCGACGACCGCTGCCGGCCATCGCCAAATCGCCCACCCGGGCGCTCTCAGATCCGTGCGGGGGACACGATGATCTTCACGTTGTGCTCCTTGTTGTTCACCAGTTCCTCGAAGCCCTGCCCGACGATCTCCTCCAACTGGATGCGCCCGGTCACCAGCGGCGAGATGTCCAGGCGTCCGTCGGCGATGAAGGCAATCACATCGGCGAACTCACCGTTGTAAGCCAGCGCGCCAAGCACTTGCTTCTCGGTGGAGACCAGTTCAAAGAAGTTGAACTCGCTCGGCTCCTCGAAAATGCCCACCAACACGCATTTGCCGGCCTTGCGGATCAGGTCGATGGCAAACTTGGCGGTGTGCTTGTTGCCAATGCATTCGAAACTGACATCGGCCCCCAGGCCCGCGGTCAGGCGGCGGACTTCGGCCAGGGCGTCGCACTCGTTCGGATCGATCACATGGCTGGCGCCGACTTCCAAGGCCTTGGCCTTGCGGGCTCCAGACATTTCCAGGGCAATCACCTGGGCCGCACCGGCCGCCCTGGCGCACATGATGGTGCACAGGCCGATGGTCCCGGCGCCGACCACCACCACGTTCTGACCCAGCAGGCTGCCGGCCTTTTTCACCGCATGCATGCCCACCGCCAGCGGCTCGATCAACGCACCGGCCTCGGTCGGAAAGTCGGCAGGCAGTTTGTAGAGCAGGTTCGCCGGTACGTTGACCAGCTCAGCGAACGCGCCGTTGTTCATCAGCCCGGTGAAGGCCAGGTTCTCGCAGATGTTGTAGAGCCCGTGGGTGCAGTAATAGCAAGTGCCGCAGTGCTGGCAGGCATCGGCCGCCACCGGTTCGCCGACACTGAAACCCTCGACGCCGGCGCCCAGTTCGACGATTTCGCCGCAGAACTCATGACCGAGGATGCACTGGCCCTTGATCCCGGTCAGCGGGTGCGGCGCGTCCACCGGGATGAATACCGGCCCAGCCACGTATTCATGCAGGTCCGAGCCGCAGATGCCGCACCATTGCACACGGATCTGCACCCAACCGGCCGGCGGCGAAACCGGCAGTGGCACGTCTTCGACGCGAATGTCGTTGCGGCCATGCCAGACGGCGGCGCGCATGCTGCGGGTCGGCTTGATTGAAACGTTCATAGTTGCCTCCAGAGGATTTTATGGGGCGGCGATTCATCGCCGCCCGCTGGGTCAGTGCTGTGCGATGAACTCGAGAATCGATCGATTGACCTGCTCGGCCGCTTCCATCTGCACCATGTGGCCCTGGCCGGGGAGCACTTCGACCTGGGCAGCCAGCCCTTCGCCGTGGGCCGCCGGGATGATTGCGTCGTCGCTGCCCCAGATCACCAGGGTCGGTACGTGACCGGCCTGCACCACCTCGCGCAGGTCCACCTGCTGGCGGCCGTCGGCGAACAGCGTCGCCGACAGTTGCCGCAGGGCGGCGTCCACGCCTTCCAGGCGCTTGTACTTGAGCATGTCGTCGAGCATCTGCCGCGTGACCAGCTCGGCATTGGAGAACAGTTGCACCAGTGGCGGCTTGAGGGCGTTGCGGTTGGCCGCTTCGACGAAACCTTGCAGGTAGCCGCCGTTGATCTGCGCGCCCAGCCCGGCGCTGCCGATCAAAGTCAGCGACCGTACACGCTGGGGCATCAGGCGCGCGGCATTCAGCGAAACCGCCCCACCCATGGAATGCCCCACCAGATGCACAGCGTTGATGTCCAGGTGATCGAGCAAGGCCAGCACCACGCCGCTCAGCTCGTCCAGGTCGCCGCGTTGCAGGGTTTTCGAAGATTCGCCATGGCCCGGCAGGTCCAGGGCAATGACCCGACGCCCGACGGCCAGTGCTTCATGGTTGAACAGCCAATTGTTCAGGTCGCCGCCGAAACCGTGCACCAGCACCAACGGCGTACCGCCCTCGCCGCGCTCGAAATAGCGAATCACCCGGCCGTCCAACTCGACTTTCTGCGGTGTCGGGCCGCTGTCTTCATCGGCTGAATCACCGGGCACGAAGTTGGATTGGAACTGCTCGATGACCGCGTCGATCTCGGCGTCGCTGGCCTCGCCGTCGACGACGATGCCGAGCAAGGCGCCGACCGCCAGGGTTTCGTCCTGACGGGCAACCTGCCGGCGCAGGATTCCGGAGAACGGCGCCTCGACGCTGCTGGAGATCTTGTCCGTCTCGACGTCCATCACTTCATCGCCCTTGGTGATGGCCTGGCCCTCCTCCTTGAGCCAGGCATCGACCCGGCCCTCGGTCATCGACAGGCCCCACTTGGGCATGGTCAAGGTATGAATCTGGCTCATCAGCGCTTGCTCCACTCGATCACGTTGAGCACGGCTTGCTCGATCTTCGCCGCGTCAGGGATGTACAGGTCTTCCAGGGCATCGGAGAACGGCACCGGCGTGTGCGGCGCGGTGACCATTTCGATCGGCGCCTTGAGCGCGCCGAAGGCCTTTTGCGCCACCAGCGCGGAAACATCGGTGGCCATGGAACAGCGCGGGTTGGCCTCGTCGATCACCACCAGGCGCCCGGTCTTCTCCACGCTTTCGAGGATGCTGTCCTCGTCCATCGGGCTGGTGGTACGCAGGTCGATGACCTCGCAGTCGATACCGCGCCCGGCCAGGCTGCGGGCGGCGTCCATCGCGGTGTTGACCATGCGTCCATAGGACACGAGGGTCACGTCCTTGCCGTCGCGCAGGAAATTGGCCTCGCCAAAGGGGATGGTGTAGAGCTCTTCCGGCACTTCGCCCTGCATGCTGTAGAGCAACTTGTGCTCGCAGAAGATCACTGGGTCGTTGTCGCGGATCGCCTGGATCAGCAGGCCCTTGGCGTCGTAAGGCGATGACGGGCAGACCACTTTCAGCCCCGGAATGTGCGTCCACAAGGACGTGAGCATCTGCGAATGCTGGGCGGCGGCGCGCAGGCCGGCGCCGACCATGGTGCGGATCACCAGGGGCGTGGAGGCCTTGCCGCCGAACATGTAGCGAAACTTCGCCGCCTGGTTGAGGATCTGGTCCAGGCAGCACCCGGCAAAGTCGACGAACATCAGTTCGCACACCGGGCGTACGCCGCAGGTGGCAGCCCCGACCGCCGCACCGACGTAACCGATTTCCGAGAGCGGCGTGTCCAGCACGCGCCCGGGGAACTGGTCGTAAAGGCCCTTGGTCACCCCAAGTACACCGCCCCAGGCGTCGTTTTCACCGGGTGCGCCAGCGCCACCGGCCACGTCCTCACCCATGATGAACACGCTTGAGTCCCGGCGCATCTCCTGGGCCAGCGCTTCGTTGATTGCCTGCTGATAGCTGATTTTTCTCGCCATGATGGAGTTCTCTATTCTTGTTGTTCAGGAGGGCGTTCAGGGATAGCTGACGTAGACGTCGGTCAGCAGGTCCGCCGAGGAAGGCTTGGGATCGGACTTGGCCTTGTACACGGCGTTTTCAATCAGCAGGTCCACTTCCTTGTCGATCTGGTCCAACTGCTCGACGGTGAGCAAGCCGGCCCGGGTCGTGCGCTCGCGGAACTGCATCAGGCAGTCCTGGTTTTCACGGAAGTGCTTGACCTCGTCGGGGGCCCGGTAGGTCTGGGCGTCGCCCTCGAAGTGACCGTAGTAGCGGGTCAGCTTGACCTCGATCAGCGACGGCCCCTCCCCGGCACGGGCGCGTTCGACGGCGGCCCCGGCGGCTTCATGCACGGCAAAGAAGTCGAAGCCGTCGACAGTCACGCCGGGCATGCCGAACCCGGCCGCGCGGTCGGCGATGTGATCGCAGGCCACCGACCAATTGGAAGCGGTGGCTTCGGCATAGCCGTTGTTTTCCGCGACAAACAGGCACGGCAGGTTCCACACCGAGGCCATGTTCATGGCTTCGAACACCGCGCCCTCGTTGGAGCCGCCGTCGCCGAAAAACACCACGGCGACGCTGTCGGTGCCCTTGAGCCGGGCCGCCAAAGCCGCGCCGACCACCAAGGGTGCGCCGGCGCCGACAATGCCATTGGCGCCGAGCATGCCTTTCTCGAAGTCGGCGATGTGCATCGAGCCGCCCTTGCCTTGGCAAACGCCGGTTTTCTTGCCGTAGATCTCGGCCATCATGCCGTAGATGTCCACGCCCTTGGCGATGCAATGGCCATGGCCACGGTGGTTGGAGGCAATGCAATCGTCATCGCCCAGGTGGGCCATGACGCCTGCGGCCGAGGCTTCTTCGCCGGCATACAGGTGGACGAACCCGGGGATTTCACCCGTGGCGAACTCCACGTGCAGGCGCTCTTCGAAGGCGCGGATGGTGCGCATCACCTGATAGGCGTGCAGCAGTTGATCGTGGGTGAGCGGTGTCGACATTTTTATTCTCCTGGGGTGTCTTCTTGAAGATTCAGAGGGTGTTGCGGGTGTTCGCGGCCGATGGCCAGCAAACGTTGTTGCGCGGCGTAGGCCAGCACCGCGTTGACGTCGATGCTCAGTGGACCGCCGGCATCGAGGGTGACCGTGGGCCGGTCATGAACGTTGAATTCGATTTCCCGCTCGCCGTCCAACGCCAGGGTGCCGCTGGAGAGCGACAGGCCATGGGCGACACCGGGTTCCAGGGGGCCGGCGGCGAGCACGCCACAGCCTTGCAACAGGCCCGGCGCGAGCGGTACCAGCAGCGCTTCGGGAGATTGCGGGTCCAGGCGCATCCAGGCGCCACCCGGTGCCTGGCGTGACACCGGGAACCACAAGCCGCATAGCGCCGACAGACCGATGGACTGCGGCTCGGCGAAGGTCACGAACACTTCGGCCAAGTCCTGTGCCCGACTGATGGCCCGGGCGCCGACAAACCGCAGGGGCGACACGGCGACGTCCACCAAGGCGACTTCGCGCAGGCCACGTCCGGCGTCGCAAACCAGCAAACGCTTGTTGCGGCGCAAACCGATCTGGGCCGGGACCCGGCCACTGGCGTACAAGCCACCGGCCAGTCCGGCACTGGTGGCTTCGCGCAGTTCGGGAAAGGCGTTGTTGGTGCCGGTGGACAGGGTCAGCAACGGGATGTCCCCCACTTCGGCGGCCACCGCCTTGTGGGTGCCGTCGCCACCGAGCACGGCGATCAGCGCCACCTCGCGCTCGGCCATCAGGCGCGCGGCCTGGCGGGTGTCTTCGACGGTCTGGCGCAGGGTCAGGTCGAGGAACTCCAGGGCCGGCCAGTGGCTGCTGCGGGCCTGGCGACTGTGGCTGTTCTTCAGCACAGCGGCGGCCATGCCAATCATGTCGGTGGGCATCAACACCTGCTCGATGCCGGTGGCACCGAAAGCGGCCAGCAGGCGCTGGATCACCGAGACCTTGTCGGTGCTGGAAAACAGCCCGGCATTGGCGGTCAGGCGCCGCACGTCGCGGCCCGATGCGGGGTTGGCGATGATGCCCACGGTCAGTGGCCGGCGGCTCATGGTGCCACCGCGGGAGAAACAGGCGAACGGCCTGGGCAGGAGAACATAGGCACCTCGTTGTTATTATTGGATGACCCGTCAGGCGGGCTCCAGGGGTAGAGCAAGGGCGGTGCCAGTTACCGGAAAAGTCCAGGAGACAGCCGAGCCAGAGCGGTCCAGGCGGGATGTTCAATGAGGCCAAGCGAGCCCGGCTGAGACGCTCCATGTCAGCCTGCACGAGGTAACCGCGAGACGCTGAGACGTGGCGTCTCACATCTGCCCGCACAACCCGTCGTGCTTGTCTGCACCCGGCGAACGGCGCTTAATGTGCGCACAACGACAAGAAGCTGAATCGGAGGCCCCTATGCTTTCCGCTCACTCCCGGGCGCACGTGGATTGCGTCAGCCGCGTGGTGAAAAACGCGGCGCAATTGCCTCAACTGCCGGTCCCGGACCTGATCCTCGACTCCTGGCGTCGCTCCCTGGAGCAACATCACCTGGACCCCGGTTCGCTGCAGGGCCCGCGCATCCTGTCCCAGGACGTGCTCAAGCAATGCCGCGAGCGCTCCGAGCTGTTTCTCAATATCGCCAGTGAAGAAGTGGCCCGCCTCCATGGCCGGGTACGTGATGCCGACTACTGCGTGCTCTTGACCGATGCCCAGGGCCAGACCATCGACTATCGGGTGGAAACCACGATCCGCAATGACTGCCGCAAGGCTGGGCTGTACCTGGGCACATGTTGGTCGGAGGGTGAAGAAGGCACCTGTGGCGTGGCGGCGGTGCTCATGGGCAAAGCCCCGGTGACGGTGCACAAGCGCGACCATTTCCGCGCGGCGTTCATTGGCCTGACCTGCTCCGCCGCACCGGTCTTCGACCCCCAGGGCGAATTGCTCGGGGTGCTGGACGTCTCGGCAGTGCGCTCGCCGGATGATCGACGCTCGCAGCACCTGATCCGGCAAATGGTCGTGCAGAGCGCCCGGGAGATCGAGCAGGCGTTTTTCATGAGCAGTGCCCAGGGCTACTGGGTGCTGCGGGCCCATCGCAACGCCGGCTACGTCGACAGCCAGCCAGACTTCCTGTTCGCCTGGGATGACGACGGTTGCCTGCAAGCCCTGAACCCGGCCGCCCGCCAATACCTGCTGCAGCATTACGGGCAGTTGCCGCAACACATCGGCCAGGTGTTCGACCAGCAACGGCTGCACCGGGCCCGGGACGAAAGCCTCTGCCTCCTCGATCACGCTTTGCATGGCCGCTTGAGTGCGCCCCGCCAGCGGGCCAATCCGCGTCCGCGGGTGGCGATGACCCCGGCCGAGATCGATCCGCGCCTGGCCGACAGCCTGCGCCTGGCGGTACGGGTCAAGGATCGCAACCTGCCGGTGCTGATCCAGGGCGAAACCGGTTCCGGCAAGGAAGTGTTCGCCCGGCAGTTGCACCAGGCCAGCCAACGCCGTGATCGCCCTTTCGTGGCGTTGAATTGCGCCGCCATTCCCGAAAGCCTGATCGAAAGCGAATTGTTCGGCTACGTCGCCGGCGCCTTCACCGGTGCCTCGGCCAAAGGCATGCAAGGCCTGCTGCAACAGGCCGATGGCGGCACCTTGTTCCTCGATGAGATCGGTGACATGCCGCTGGCCTTGCAGACCCGCCTGCTGCGGGTGCTGGCCGAGGGTGAAGTGGCGCCTCTGGGGGCATCCCGCCGCAAGGCCGTGGACATCCAGGTGATCTGCGCCACCCACCGCGACCTGGAGACCCTGGTGGCCGCTGGCGAGTTTCGTGAGGATTTGTATTTCCGCCTTGGTGGCGCGCGTTTCCAGCTACCGCCGTTGCGCGAACGCAGCGACCGGCTGGCGCTGATCAATCGAATGCTTGCCGAGGAGTCGGCGCTCTGCGGGGGGACGGTGCAATTGAGCGGCGCGGCGCTGGAATGCCTGCTCGGTTATCACTGGCCGGGCAATATCCGCCAGTTGCGCCATGTGCTGCGCTATGCCTGCGCGGTGTGCGAAGCCAGTGTGGTTCAGCTCAGCCACCTGCCCGAGTCATTGCACCGCGCGGACGCCGCCGATCATGGACCGCAGCCGAGCGCCAGCCCGGAACGCCAGGCGCTGCTCGATGCCCTGGTGCGCCACCGCTGGAAACCCACCGCCGCCGCCCGGGCCCTGGGCATTTCCCGGGCGACCCTGTATCGGCGGGTGCACCAGCACGGTATCGAGATGCCAGGCCGGAGCCCGGCCTGAGGCCTATCGGCGTGCCAGCTCATGACGGACACATTGTTCGTAGTAGGTCTGCTTGACCGCAGCAGGCTTCAGACGCGAAGCGCTGTTGTAAGTCTGCTCGGTAATGCCCAGGGCGGTCATGCGCATCCAGGGCCGGGGAAACTTGCGCACTTGCAGCTTCTTGCGCGCGCCGTACAGGCTGACGCCGGAAAGCTTCGACGCCTGCGCGCCCGCCGCAATGTCCGAACCCCAGCGGCACACCGACTGCTGGTTCTGCGTCAGCGCCTTGGCCTGGGCTCCAAGCGAGACGGCGGCCAAGAGAAACGTCGTTACGACCCACATAGAAATACGCATAGGTTTGTCGCCCAACTTTCTGAAAGGAAAGAAGTTTGACTGGATGCAAATGAGCAAGGGGCCAGCACCACTACATCGACTTGTGGCGAGGGAATCTGTGGGAGCAAGGCTTGCCCGCGATGAAGTTCGCGCGGTCTATCTGAAACCGAGTCGTCTGCTTCGCGGGCAAGCCTTGCTCCCACAGATTCCCCTCGCACAAGCAAGCTCGCTCTAGTCATCAACCCGTCTTCGCCTCCTGCAACAACTGCTGGATCACCTGCTCCTGCTCGCCGTAGCGCCCTTCGCCAAAGTGGCTGTAGCGCACCTGCCCCTTGGCATCGATGAAGTAATGGGCCGGCCAGTACTGATTGTTGAAGGCGCGCCAGATCGCATACTGATTGTCGATCGCCACCGGGTAGTGGATGTCCAGTTTGCGTACCTGCTCGCGTACGTTATCGATGATCTTCTCGTAGCCGTATTCCGGGGTGTGGACACCGATCACCACCAGCCCGTCCTTTTCATACTTCTTCGCCCAACCGTTCACATAGGGCAAGGTGTGCTGGCAGTTGATGCAGTCGTAGGTCCAGAAGTCCACCAGCACCACCTTGCCCCGCAGTGACTCGCCGCTCAGCGGCGGCGAGTTCAGCCATTGCACCGCACCATCCAGCGCAGGCATGGCGCCCTGGGATTCGAGGGCCGGCATAGAGCTTGCGCCGGCCTTGCTCACCACATAGTCAATGACCTTGGGCACGTTCTTCAGCAAGCCTTGTTCCAAGGTGGCCGAGGGTTGGGAGGAAGTCGCCGCCAACAACCGATCGTCCGCCCCGGTGCCAATCGCCACGGCGGCCAGCAACACCACCGCCCCCGTTCCCCGGCGCAACCAGGTGGTGATCGGCAGCGAGAGTTTCAGGCGCCCGACCAGCCCACGCCCGGCCAGGATCAATGTGCCCAGGGACAAGGCACTGCCCAGGCCGTAGGCGAGCAACAACAGGCTGGTTTGTGCGCTGGCGCCTTGCAGCATCGCGCCGGTCAGGATCACCCCGAGTATCGGCCCGGCACACGGTGCCCAGAGCAGCCCGGTGGCGACCCCGATCAGCACCGAGGCCACCGGCCCGGCCATCCGCCCGGCCCCGGCGTCCAGGCGATTGCCCAGGCTGACCAGCGGCCGCGCCAGCCAGATGCCGACCCGGCTGAAGATCAATGACAAGGCGAACATCACCATCACCACCAAGGCGACTTGCCGGCCGACGCTGCTGGCGCGCACCACCCATTCGCTACTGACCACCGCCAGGCTGGAGACCAGGGCGAACGTCAGCACCATGCCGCCGAGGGTCAGCAGCACCGAGCCGCGGGAGCGATCGGCCCGGGCGAACAGAAACGGCACCACCGGAAGAATACAGGGGCTGAGAATCGTCAGGATCCCGCCGAGAAAAGCGATCAGAAGCATGGCAACACCTCAATCTAAAAGGCTGACATAGACCCTGTGGCGAGGGAGCTCGCTCCCGCTGGGCTGCGCAGCAGCCCCCGAAATCGACCTGACAACTGGGTACGTCAGGAAAGTAAAGGGGCCGCTTCGCGCCCCAGCGGGAGCAAGCTCCCTCGCCACAAAAGCAGGTCAGTTCTGGTTGCTGCAGTTATCGGAAAACTTGCGATAGTCCAGCGCTTGCTCGTGGCCTGCCGAATCCAGGTAGGTCATGTGGGCGTTGACCACGCCGCAGGTCGGCTCGGCATCTTCGGTAAGGGAAAGCACCTTCTGGATGTCCAGGTGGGTGCCGTAGGTGTAGCTGTGCGTTTGCACGTTGCTTTCGGCTCGGGCCGACAGGGTGCAGATGTTCAGCGCGGCGAAAAGGCAGGCGGCGTAGAGGGCTTTGGTGTTCATGGCGATTCCTCGATTCAATGGGGTTTATCTGCCGAGGCTGCGTTGTGTTGCCTCGATGGGTGCCATTGAATGCCGCGCAGGTATCGCGTCTGTATCGAGCCCAGTGGCTTTTTGCATCGCTGTGTATCCGTCGCGCGCCAGATACACTGCAATACAAACCGCCGCGAGCCGGGCCGGCCGGCGCCTGTAGACTGCTCACAACGAAACGCCGAGGAGCTGGACACCATGGATCATGTCGATCACGTGTTGATAGTGGATGACGATCGCGAGATCAGAGAGCTGGTTGGCAACTACCTGAAGAAGAATGGCCTGCGCACCACCGTCGTCGCCGACGGCCGGCAGATGCGCGCTTTCCTGGAAACCACACCGGTGGACCTGATCGTGCTGGACATCATGATGCCCGGCGACGACGGCCTGGTGCTGTGCCGGGAGCTGCGTGCCGGCAAGCACAAGGCCACGCCGGTGCTGATGCTCACCGCCCGCAACGACGAAACCGACCGCATCATCGGCCTGGAGATGGGCGCCGATGATTACCTGGTCAAGCCGTTCGCCGCCCGTGAACTGCTAGCGCGGATCAACGCCGTGCTGCGCCGCACCCGCATGCTGCCGCCCAACCTGGTGGTCACTGAAAGTGGTCGCCTGCTGGCGTTCGGGCGCTGGCGCCTGGACACCACCGCCCGCCACCTGCTGGACACCGACGGCACCATGGTTGCCTTGAGCGGCGCCGAATATCGTTTGTTGCGGGTATTCCTCGACCATCCGCAACGGGTGCTCAACCGCGACCAGTTGCTTAACCTCACCCAGGGCCGGGACGCCGACCTGTTCGATCGTTCCATCGATTTGCTGGTCAGTCGCCTGCGCCAGCGCCTGCTGGACGACGCCCGGGAACCGGCCTACATCAAGACCGTGCGCAGCGAAGGCTACGTGTTCTCGCTGCCGGTGGAGATCCTCGAGGCCTCGGTATGAGTCTGCCGCTGCGTTGGCCACGGACCCTGGCCTCGAGGTTGTCGCTGATCTTCCTGATCGGCCTGATCCTGGCCCAGGGCCTGTCCTTCGGTGTCCAATACTACGAGCGCTATCAGAGTGCCAAGTCGACCATGCTCGGCAACCTGGAAACCGATGTCTCGACCTCCGTCGCCATTCTCGACCGCCTGCCTGCCGCCGAACGCCCGGCCTGGCTGCCGAAACTCGCCCGGCGCAACTATGGCTACCTGCTCGACGAAGGCCAGCCCGGGCAACCGATGGATCTTGCCGATGCGCCGATCTCGGTCAGTTCGATCCAGGAAGCCATCGGCCAGGCCTATGGCCTGACCTTCAAGCAGATTCCCGGGCCGAAAATGCACTATCAGGCACTCCTGCGCCTGGGGGACGGCAGCCCGCTGACCATCGACGTACGCCCGGCGATGATGCCCCTCTCCCCCTGGCTGCCGATGGTGTTGCTGGGGCAGTTGGCGCTGTTGATCGGCTGCACCTGGCTGGCCGTGCGCATTGCCGTCGGCCCCCTGACCCGGCTGGCCCAGGCGGTGGAAACCCTCGACCCGAACGCCCACAGCGTCCGCCTGGACGAAAAGGGCCCGACCGAAGTGGTGCATGCGGCCAAGGCCTTCAATGCCATGCAGGACCGCATCGCCGCCTACCTCAAGGAGCGCATGCAGTTGCTGGCGGCGATTTCCCATGACTTGCAGACGCCCATCACACGCATGAAGCTGCGCGCCGAGTTCATGGACGAAGGGATCGAACGGGACAAATTGTGGAGCGACTTGAGCGAAATGGAACACTTGGTGCGTGAAGGCGTGGCCTATGCCCGCAGCATCCACGGTGCCACCGAGGCCAGTTGTCGGATCAGCCTGGATGCGTTTCTCGACAGCCTGGTGTTCGACTACCAGGACACCGGCAAGGACGTGCAACTGTGCGGGAAAAACGCCGCCGTCATCGACACCCGCCCCCATGCCCTGCGGCGGGTGCTGGTCAACCTGGTGGACAACGCCTTGAAATTCGGCGGCGCGGCGCAGATCCAGGTGCAACCGGCCGCCAACGGGCAACTGGTGATCCAGGTGCTGGACCGTGGCCCCGGGATCAGCGAGCTGGAACTGGCCGAGGTGCTCAAACCGTTCTATCGGGTGGAAAGCTCGCGCAACCGGGAAACCGGTGGCACTGGCCTGGGCCTGGCCATCGCCCAGCAACTGGCGATCGCCATGGGCGGCTCACTGACCCTGAGCAACCGCGACGGCGGCGGCCTATGCGCCGAGCTGCGCCTGGCCTTCGCAAGCTGACACAACCAACAACCTCTGTGGGAGCGAGCTTGCTCGCGATAGCGGTGTATCAGCCGGCATCCGTTCAACTGACCTGACGCCATCGCGAGCAAGCTCGCTCCCACACTGTTCCGAGGCGCTACACAGCTTGATGCCTTACCAATCCCCCTGTGGGAGCGAGCTTGCTCGCGATAGCGGTGTATCTGCCGGCATCCGTTCAACTGACCTGACGCCATCGCGAGCAAGCTCGCTCCCACACTGTTCCGAGGCGCCACACAGCTTGATGCCTTACCAATCCCCCTGTGGGAGCGAGCTTGCTCGCGATAGCGGTGTATCTGCCGGCACCTGTTCAACTGACCTGACGCCATCGCGAGCAGGCTCGCTCCCACACTGTTCCGAGGCGCCACACAGCTTGATGCCTTACCAATCCCCCTGTGGGGTATTGGATTTGGAGGGGGGTTTGTATGTCAGTGTGTCTGCGGATGATGGGCATACACAAACTTGCACGATACGGCGTTGTGGACACACCCCGCTTACACCGGCTTGAAAGACTCCTCATGCCCCGGCGGCCATCACCACCGGGCCTCGACTTCCAAGGAGCCTTTACATGCCTACCGCAACTGCATCTCCCCTTCGTTTCCAGGGCTGGTCGCTGTTCAGCCTGCTCGCCGCCCTGGTGCTGTTGATGACCGGGTTGATCCTGGTGCTCAACCCGGACCTCACCGAAGGCGTGCGCAGCGCCATTCGCGCCACGGCTCGTTCGTCCTTCCTCCTCTTCTTGCTGGCCTTCACCGCCTCGGCATTCGCGGTGCTGGTGCCCTCGCCCCTGAGCCGGTCGCTGGTGCGTGAACGACGCTTCATCGGGCTGGCGTTTGCCTTCTCCCATCTGGTCCACGCAGTGCTGATCTACAGCTACGGCCAGCTCAATACCGAGTTCTGGCCCGGCCGCACCACCCTCGGCAACGTGCCTGGCACCGTGGGCTACGTATTCATCCTGCTGCTGGCCCTGACCTCGTTCAAAAGCACCACGCGCCTGATCGGCTTCAAGGCCTGGAAGCGCCTGCATGTCACCGGTATGTGGGTGCTGGCGGCGATCTTTGCCTACTCCAATTTCAAGCGCATTCCCATGAGCGACTGGTACGTGCTGCCGTTCGGCCTGATCTGCGCCGCCACCGCCATCCGCCTGGTGGGCAAACTGGCCCAAGCCACTCAGCGCCGCCAACGGCCGCAACACGCTTGAGCCCAGGGAGGCCGATCATGTATTCAAACGTGCTGAAAACACTGCATCTTCATCTCGATCAGGCAGGCGCCTGGCTCGCGCCGCTGGGCCTGCGCCTGTTCCTGGCCTGGGAGTTTTTCGAATCCGGCCTGGAAAAATGGAATGGCGAGAACTGGTTCGCCGAGATCCAGTCGGCCTTCCCGTTCCCCTTCGACCATGTGCCGGCCCAGTGGAACTGGGAACTGGCGATGTGGGCCGAACTGATCGGCGCCATCGCCCTGTTGATTGGCTTGGGCACGCGCCTGTCGGCGCTGGTGCTGATCGTCGTCACCGTGGTGGCGACCGCGGCCGTACACTGGCCGGCGGACTGGTCGAGCTTGAGCGAACTGGCCCAGGGTTATGCGATTACCAACAAGGGACATGGCAACTTCAAGCTGCCGTTGATCTACCTGGTGGCGTTGCTGCCGTTGGTGCTGCAAGGGGCTGGGAAGCTGAGCGTGGATGCACTGCTGAAGAGCGGCCTGCCTCACCCAGGTAAAGCCTGACAAAAACCCCTTGTGGGAGCGAGCTTGCTCGCGATAGCAGTGGGTCAGTCGACCTCACAGTGACTGACATACCGCCATCGCGAGCAAGCTCGCTCCCACAGGGGTTGGGTTTAATTGACGGGATGTGGCTGCACGCCAACAACCCCTTGCTCCTGCATCCGCCGCAACAGCGCCACGGCGCTGTCCATGAACTCGAACGAAGCCACCCCCGCCTCCTGCGCCAACGCCAGCAACTGCCCTCGCCCCGCCAACCCGGGATATTCCTCAATGCGCTGCAAAAGGCGCCAGGCCAACGGGCTGAGTTCGGCAAAGCGCACCTCAAACCCAGGCGTGCGCCGCACCAGCAACAGCGTCGGCTGGGCCGGTGGCGTCGAGGGCTGGTAGCCCGGGGCCAGGCGATACACCGGCCACTGGTACGCCAGCGGCCAGGCCAGGGGCGAGACACGCAGCGGCAGATCGAGCAAGGCGGCCTCATCATGACTCGGCAACGGCTCGGCCTCGGATTGCAGCAGCGCCATCTCGACCCACTCATAGTGCGCCAGCTCCGCCACGAACGGCGGCCAGTCCGGCGATGGATGGGCCGCGAGGTAGGTCACGAACTCCTCGGCGATTTTACCGAACATGGGCGTGACGCAGCGGTGTTCGCGCAGGAACCCGCGCACGCAGGCACACCAGGGAGCCTGCCCCAGTACGCTCACCAGCACGGGGAAGGTGCCGCTGAGCAGCGAACGCATGTTTTCGAAGACCAGGTCGCGGTACACCTGCGCCCGTGCCGCGTCCATGCCGATCGGAACCGGGCAGTGTTCCGGGTCGCGCAGGTAACGGGTCAGCGCCTGTTGCTGCTGATGCAGCGTCTGCCGGGCCTCAGCCATGGCTCACCGCCTGCCGGGGGACGGCCGGGTATTGCAACTGGCGAATCGTCTGCAATTCGGCCACCAGCGCGGCATAGGGCGGGAAGTTGAAATCCCGTTCGAGCAAGGTCGGCCGCACGCCGAAACGCCCGTAGGCCTGGGCCAGCAACGCCCAGACCAGCGGTTTGACCGGTGCGCCATGGCTGTCGATTTTCAACGTGTCGGACTCATCGTAATGCCCGGCCACATGCATCGCGACCACCCGCTCCGGCTCGAGGCCCGCCAGGAATGCCTGGGGATCGAAACCGTGATTGATCGAGTTGACGTAGACGTTGTTGACGTCCAGCAACAGGTCGCAATCGGCTTCGCGCAACACCGCCCGGGTGAATTCCAGCTCGCTCATGTCTTGTCGGGGGGCGGCGTAATAGGAGACGTTTTCCACCGCCAGGCGCCGCCCCAGCACATCCTGGGCCTGACGGATCCGCGCCGCCACGTGATGCACCGCTTCTTCGGTAAAGGGCAGCGGCAACAGGTCATACAGATGCCCGTCATCGCCGCAGTAGCTCAAGTGCTCGCTGTAAAGCGGCACGTTGAAACGCTCGAGAAACCCGCGGACCTGGCCGAGAAACGCCAGGTCCAGCGGCGCCGGCCCACCCAGGGACAACGACAGGCCATGGCACGTCAACGGATAACGTTCGGCCAGCGAATGCAAGGCGGCCCCATGGGGGCCGCCGATTCCGATCCAGTTTTCCGGGGCCACTTCGAGAAAATCGAAATCCCCGGCCGGTGCCTGGCGCAGCTCATCGAGCAAGGCCCGACGCAGGCCGAGGCCTGCCGAGGGTTGAGGTAAATTCAACATGACACATCTCTCCTGGGGGAAACGAGATGTGGAGAGCCTCATGGAACGAACACCCACCCCACGATGGAAACCCAACACCCGTGGCGAGGGAGCGGGCATCAACCCATCAGGCTCACCACCCGGGGCGAATCAGGACTCGATAGCCGCCCCGCACTTGCCTTCGCCACATTTGCCTTCCGCGGTCTTCGCCTGGGCCGACAGGTATTGCTTGGCTTCCGGCAACGAGATGCCGCCGTCGTGGTTGGCGTCGATCTTGTCGAACTCCGCCGCGCGCTCCGGTGCAGCGGCGATGAACTCGTCCCGCGACACCTGGCCATCGTGGTTTTTATCGGTCTTGGCGAACTTGTCTTCGCCGCACTTGCCTTCGGCGGGCTTCTTCACGGTATCGGCTGCCGCCAAGGTGTAGCCCTGGGCCAGGTCGTTCATGGTCAAGGCCGAAGCCGCCGTGGAGAGACCCAGGCCGCCGACCAGGGCCAGGCCGAGTGCAAGGGACGAATTGCGAGAGAAGTTGAGCATGGGGTATTCCTCTGACGATTGACGATTAAGGCGCCAGTCATCCGCACCGAGGCTCGGTGTCGGCTGGCTGGCGTAGTTAATCGCCGGTGTGTATCCGGCCTGTGTCGCCGGCCTGGGCCTTCGTCAAGCGGGTGTATCCGGGCCTGTCCTGTACACACTGCGATACATACCCGTCCCAACGGGATGTCGCCCTCAAGTGGGCATCACGCTTGAAGGCCCGCACATGACGAAGACAACGCAGCCCGTCGGCCCCTTCGTTAACACGACTCAGTAAATCAGCCCATCCGCCGATACAAGACAGGTGCGGGTGAAATCGCTTTTTGGCTGATGACTTATCTTTATGATTGAAAATGCTGGCAACGACTCGACTGTCCTTTCCCCGGGCTCGCCAACCCGTAGCTTCACCCGTCGCACTTTTCCGGCCATCATGCTCCTGCTGTTTGCCATGTCCGCATTGGCGATCGCCGTGTTGCTCAACATCACCGGTACCCAGGACCGACGCGCCCGTGAGCAGAGCCTGTTTTTCGCCCAACGGGCCATCGAGGGGATCCGCACCGGCATCGGCCGGGACCTGAGCGACTATTCCAAGTGGAGCGACGCCTACCGGCACCTGCATGTCCAGGTCGACAAGGAATGGGCCTATGACCAGGAAAACGTCGGCAGCAGCGTGTATTCGCTCTACGGTTACCAGGCGGTGTTTGTCATTTCCCCGACCGGCAAGACCGTCTATTCGGTGATCGATGGCCAAATGAGCGACCTCGATGCCGATACCTGGCTGACCGGCGATCTGCGCGCCCTTTGGAACAAGGCCAGCACCGAGGAAAATCACGACGAAGTGGTCGTCGAAATGCTGCATCACGAAGATGCCCCGGCGTTCGTCGCCGTGTCCGCCATCACCACCGGCACGGACAACAGCGTGGCACAAATTCCCGGCCCGCCCAGCCTGATGCTCTTCGTCAAGGTCCTGGACCCCGGTGCCCTGAAAAACCTGGCGCGGGACTTCGCCCTGCCCGAGGCCCATATCGCCAGGACACCAGGCCCAGCCGATACCGCCCAACTGCTGCTCGACAACCTGACCCTGGAGGCCCTGGCCTGGCGACCCCAAACCCCGGGGCAGGATCTGCGCAAGGGGCTGCTGCCTTTGCTGGCCCTGGCGCTACTGGCGCTGGGAATCCTGGCGCTGGCCGTCCTGCGCCATGCCTTGGTGATGCTTCGCGCCCAGGAAAGCCAATACGCCAGCCTGCTGGCCCACCGCAAGGCGCTGGAACGCAGTGAAGAACGTTTCCGCGACATTGCCGAAGTCTCATCCGACTGGTTGTGGGAGGTCGATTCGACCGGGACGCTGACCTACCTGTCGGAGCGCTTCGAACAAGTGACCGGATTCAGCCCCACGGAATGGCTGGGCAAGCCTCTGCAACGGCTGCTCCACCCCCATGGCGGCTCGATCTCGATTGCCCAATGGCTGCTCGGCGGCGCCAACAGCCTCTCTTCGGCGCCGCTGCTGTGCGAGTACACCGCACGCAACCAGCGCATCCGCACCTGCAAACTGTCGGTACGGGCCATCGAGGCCGGCACCCTGGGTTTTCGCGGCACCGCCACCGACATCACCGACGAGCTGCGGGCGCTGGCCCAGATCAAGCACCTTTCCTTGCATGATCCGCTGACCGGGCTGGCCAACCGCAACCGCTTGTTCGATTGCCTGCGCGAACACCTGGACCGACCTGATCGCCCGCCTCTGGCGCTGCTGAACCTGGACATGGACCGGTTCAAGCCGGTCAACGACTCCCTGGGCCATGCCGTGGGCGATAAAGTGCTCAGGGAAGTGGCGCATATCCTCCAGCAAAACGTCCGTGACACCGATCTGGCGGCGCGCCTGGGCGGTGATGAATTTGTCATTGTCATGCCCGACCCCGGCGACGCCGACGATCTCGATCAACTGTGTGAACGGCTGATCGATTGCATGCAACGGCCCATGCACCTGGACGGCAATACGCTGTACCTGGGAGTGAGCATCGGCGTTGCCTGGGCGCAGCCCGGTGACGAACGCGCCGATGAACTGTTGCGCCACGCCGATATCGCCTTGTATGCGGCCAAGGCAGGAGGCCGCAACACCTGGCGCGTGTATGTGGAAGCCATGGGCAACCTGGCCCGCGACCGACGGCGATACGAGCAGCAACTGCGCGACGCCATGCAGCGGGACCAACTGGAACTGCGCTACTTGCCTCGCTTCGACGTGAGCGCCGAGCAACTGCACGGTTTCGAAGCCCAGACCTTTTGGCACCATCCAGAGAAAGGTGAGCTGGGTGGGGCCGACTTCATACCGGTGGCCGAAACCTCGGGCCAACTGGAAGAGCTGGGTACCTGGATGTTGATCAATGTCTGTGAAGAGGCCGCGACCTGGCCGAGCGCCGTCAATGTCTCCATCGCGGTTTCACCCCGGTGGTTCAACAGCAGCTTCCTGCTCGACCAGGTGCAAGAGGCCCTCCAAGCGAGTGGCCTGGCGCCTCACCGGCTGACCCTGGAAGTGGCCGAAGGGGTCCTGCTGGCCGACCACAAGACCGTCGCCAGCACCCTCCATGCGCTCAAGGACCTCGGCGTGCGGATCAACATCGACAAATTCGGCACCAGCATCGCCTCCCTGCGTGAGGTGCTGGACCAGCCGTTCGATGGCATCCGCTTCGATCGCAACATCCTGTCGCAGCTGGGCCTGGAGGACGACAAGGAAGGCGTCCTGGCGATGATCCGGTTGAGCCGCAGCGTAGGGCTTATGGTCACCGCCGAGGGCATCGAAAACGCCCGGCAATTCAGCCAACTGCGCAACGTGGCCTGCGACCATGTCCAGGGCCCGTACTTCGGCGCGGCACTGGCCCGCTCGGAAATGGCCTCGTTCTTCACCACGCCGCGGTGGCTGTAACCCACGTCCCACCTCTATCGCGAGCAAGCTCGCTCCCACAATGAGACCTGCGGTGCATGCAAAGCTCCTAAACCCCTAGCTCCCACAATGGGCGCTGTGGTGCAGGCAAAAGCTCATGGACACCCCAGTCCCCTGTGGGAGCGAGCTTGCTCGCGATGAGGCCAGCACAGCCCACCTCACACTGCAGCTCAATCCCCTACAAACTCAACCGCCCCCGCTCCTCCTCGGTCAGCCGCTGGCGGTTCTGCTCGTCCAAAGGCCCCGCGCCCAGTACCTGCACCGGGCTGGCCGGGTCGTAGGCGCGAGGCGCGTCGCGGTTGGCGCCATCGCGTGACGGGGCCAGTTGCTCGGAGCCAAAACTCACCACCTGCACCGTAAACACCGACGCCTGGTTCTGCCGCGCCGCGTTCTGTTGCTGACGGGCCACGTCTTCAGCCGCCTGCGTCGCCGAAGACGCCGCCGAACTGGCCGAGGTGATGGCCCCGGTGTTCACCGAGGCCGCCAGCGGCACGCCGGAGGATTTGCCCTGGGTCTGGATGTTGGCTGCGTTCACCACAGTCAACGCCGCGATGTTGACGTTGCCCGACACCCGGATCCCCGCCTCGCCCGCATCGATGGTGCCCAACGGCGCGATCAGGTCGATATCCCCCGGCGCCACTTCGGCAATGGGGTTGAGAGTGGCGATACCGGCCCCGGTGCTCGGCACCGAAGGCGACAGCGTCACGTTGCCCCAGGTGTCATACAAACGCTTGGGCGGCGTGTACACCACGGTGGTCTTCGAACCCCGGCCGGCGTTGATATCGCCCTGGGCCGACCAGCCGAGGATCGAGCCGCCAAAGGTGGTCATGATTCGGCTCTGCCCCAGCAGGATGCTGTTCTGCGCATACAACTGGATATCGCCCTCGCCCTGGGTAATGACCCCGGCGGTGGACGGCGGTGCGTTACCCTCGATGCCGAACGTCTGCCCGCCACCCGGGGTGAGCATCTGGATACTGCCACCAAAATCGGTGTGCACCCCCGCCCCGCCGAACATCGTGATGTCGCCCTTGTAGGTGATCGCATTGCCCGCCACATCCTTGCTTGGGAACAACAAGTCGATAGCCTCCCGGCCTCGCAGGTAGCTGCCCTGGCGCACGCCGCCCACTTCGTTGTACTCACGACCACCGGCCTTGAGCTCGGCGAAGTACACGTCGCGGGCAAACACCCGCTGCTGCTCGGCCGGCAACGCCGCGAAGTAGCTGCGGGCCTGTTCGCTGTCACCGCTGAAGCCGAAGCGCTTCTCCAGCCAATCCACCAATTCGGTTTCATAGGTCTTGGCGACCTTGCCGTCCTGGTTCGCCAGCGGCACACCGGCCAAGGCCTGGTTCGCCGGGTCCAGGTAGGCCTTGACGAAGCGCTCGTAATCCGCGCCGTTGAGACCCGCGCCGGCTTGCAGCACCAGGCTCGCGCCAGGGCGCGAATCCCCTGGCACCACGGCGCCGAGGCTGGTGATGCTGACCTTGTCGTCCATCAGGATGTTGCGCCCGGCGGTGATTTCCAGCAGGCCGGGACCGGCGACGTTGAAGTTGCTGTAGAGGATGTCGCGCCCGGCGAAGACGATGGAGATGTCGGTGGGGTTGTTGTGGATGAAGAGGTTGCCGGTGCTGGTGTACTCCCCCGTGACCGACTCACCGCCCCTGCCGCCACTCAGCGGGGTGCCGCTGCTGACGATGTCCCGTCCGGCCATCATCCACACCGACCCGGTTCCTTCGTAATAGGTCTGGCCGAATCGGCTGTCACTCGGGGTGGTGAACGTCATCGCCCGCCCGCTATTGACGGCCAGCAAGTCGCCCTTGAGCGCATAGAAACGGGCAGGATCGGTGTTGGTCGCCCATTCGTCGGCAGCGCTGCTGCTGTCAAAAGCAAACAACGGCAATGTATTCGCGCCTATGGAGACACTATTGGCATCGGCAGAGAGGTTACTGACCACCACACTTCCATTGACAAGCCCCATGAAAGCCGGCCGCAGCGGGGTGGCCATGGCCGCAGACGAGGCCCCGGAACGACTGACCGTCAGGTCGCCGCCATAGATGGAGTCGCCGGCCAGGAACTGCAGCTCGCTGTTGATACCGGGTGCGAGTAGCAGCGCCCTGCGATAACTGCCATCGTAGCCTGCGGTACCAAAAACCTTGGCCTGGCCATAATAAAGACTGCCACTGGCGGCCACAGCCCGCAGGATGGAGGGATAGACCACCGACAGGTCGGTCTCGATTTCTGACACCAGGGGCGTCATATTGCCCCCCGACGACCAAAGGTCCACTGCCGTATTGGCCGTCCACAGCGTAAACCAGCTCACACCCGCCCCATTGATCTCGCCATTCTTGAAGGGCGAAACGCTCATTATCGGCGCTCTCCCCGGGTCTACGACCTCCTGCACCACCAGGTCGCCCAGGGTCGAAAGATTGAACGTCGCGTCGCCTGGCATCAGGGTCAAGCCACCGGTTGCCTGGCCGCGTGTGGAGCGGAAGGAATCGTAAGCCCGCGTTTCCCCCGGGGACTGGTCCGTGCCCTGATTACCGTAGCGCAGGTCGATTCGCCCGATCGCGCTGCTGTCGAGCTGCGCATGCCCACGCAGATTGATCACTGCGCCACTGAGACGCCCGTCCGTGAGCCGGCTATCGGAATTCAGAACGCCCCCCACCCGCAGCCTCAGGTCACCACCGCCGGTCAATTGCAGGCTGCCATCAGCGCCCACACGTCCAGTGCTGCCCACCGCCAACAGCAGCCCCTGGCTACGAGGGCTGATGTTTGAGTTGAAGTCGCCACCGGCGAGCCGGTTCAACACGCCCGCGTCACCCTTCACCTGTACATCCAGATCACCGCCACCCAAAGTTCCGACCCCGGTGAAGGCGGCCATTTGATCAGCGCCACCCGATACCGTCGACGCGGTATAACTACCGAAGTTGATCCACCAGGCGGTCGGCTGGCTGCTCACTGAATCACCATTGCCCTGGCGCCAGAGCCAATTACCCACATTGGCCGAGTCCTGGCCAATGTCGGAAGGATTCGGTCGTCCGTTCGGGGTTGCTGCAGGCGCGGTCAGGTTACCGCTGAGGTCGCCGCCGACCTTGAGCAACAGATTACCGCCCGCGTCCGGATACCAGGCGCGATAGAGACTTTCAGTGCCGCCATCGACCAGCTTTTCGTTGCTGCCATCCTCGTCGTTGAGCTCCTTGCCGTTGGCGCCCAGGGCCTTGGGCTGGTTGTAGGGATCGCCCGGGAACGTTGGTGCTGACGAGGTGCCGGCGGTGTAGATGCCGAACAACGAATCCATGCGCAGGCTGCCACCGCTAAGCAGTTCCAGGTCCCCGGTACCGGTGCGGATGACGCTCGGACGGACACTGCCGGCAACCGCTTCATACTCCACGTCTGCGGGGGCACAGACGCTCGGCGCCGCGTCGCAGAGTGACTGAACCGAATCGAACTGGAAAAACTGCGCAGCGGCCTGGCTGATCAGCTCGCCGGCCTTGACCTCAAAGCCGGAACCTGCCAATTCCTCCTCCGCGGCCTTGGTCCATCTGTAAGAAGCTTGAAGCGCGCAAATACCGGCGAAATCCGCACAGAAGGCGTCAACCGAGTCGTAGCCAAAATTGCTCACGATGTCCAGGTCAACGGTTTGGCCTAGCTCTACCGTGAACCCCGCGCCCGCCAGCTCATCGACCCCTTGTTGAGTCCACCGATAGGTGCCCTTGGCCGGCACGGATTTGCCAAACATGCCGTAGTGACTATCGGCAAGACGCAAGTCGCCTTGTACCGGATCGGGCTGGACGATCCGGCTGTCCGCCGCCGTCGTATCGGCCCCGGCCACCAACCGCAACGACCAGGATTGCGAACCCTCGGCGAGCATCGGCGCGACGGCCCACATCCGCCCCTGGCTGCCAGCGACTTCCGGACGTAGCTGGATCGACTCGACGCCATCCGGCAACTTCACATCGGTCCCGGACGGGATCAGCGAACCACGGTTCAGCGCCAGGCTGCCGTCCAGCCTGAGGATATTGCTCTGGACATTGCCCGCGTTGGCCACGTTGGGCAGCGCCACGCCCTTGGGCCAGGTAAAACCGAGCAATGCGGCGGCGCCGCTCAACACGCTGCCGGCGCCCAACTGCGAGCCGGCTTCGAGGGTCTGGGCCCGGCTCAGCAAAGTGCCCGCGGCAAACAGCAGGTTGCCGGAGGCGTCGTGCACCGCCGCCGCCAATACCGTGCCGGCCGGCAGTTCCAAGGGTTGTTCCAGGATCGCCGCCACTGGCAACCGGGTGCCGGCCGCCAGGGTCACGTTTTTGATGGGTAAGTCGTAGTTGAGCGTGGTTCCCGCCGGGAACGCCGTACCGTCGGCCAGGGTCACGCCGGCACCGGGGACAACGATGTCGCCACCGGTGAAATCGATGCCGGGCAGCAACACCCAGCCTTTGTCATCCTGAGTGGCGGGCGGCGGAGCGAATCCGTCGTTGATGCTGCCGTAGATACTCAGGTCGCCCCCGGCGCGCAGGGTCAGCGCGCCGGCCTCGCCGGAACCGTACACGGCGGTTTGCCGGGTGTGCGGGTTGACACTGGCGTAGCGATAACCGGACAGGTCCAGGTCCCCCTGCACCACCAGGTCACCGTCGGCCGTCGCACTGACGATCTCGACGCCGGGCCGCAGGTGGAACGCATCGGCATAACGGGCGTTGTTCAGACCAGCGAGTTTGCGTTGCATCAAATCGCTGTTGGCCAGCGCCGCGTTGATGAAGGCGAGGCTGTCCTGATGCTTGCCATCCAGATAGGCCTGGTCGATGACCTGATACGGACGGCCACTGGCCGCCGGATCGCTGCCAAAGGCGGCGTCGTTGTATTGCCACATACCATTGACGGCGATGGACCGTGCGCCCTGGATATCCAGGCTGCCGCTGGCGTCGATGGCAATGTCACCGTGGGTGGCATCCGGGCCGGCGCGCCGGGCATTGAGCTCCAGGGTGCCGCGAGCGCGACCATCATGCTGCCCCGCAGGCGCCGCGGTGCCATGACGCAGATCGATGCGCGCGCCGTCGGCCAATGTCAGCACGCCGCCCCGGGAGGTCAGGTCGACCATGGCGCGGTTCGGTGAGTCGATGATCTTGCCGTAGCTGTCTACACGCAGGCGATTGCCGTGGGCGTCGAGCACCGCGTTGCTGCCCAGGGTCAGGGCGCGCCCGGCGGCGAGCCGGATGCTGCCGACCCGCTCGCCGCTGGCGTCTACCTTGCCATTGACCAACAGGTTTCCGTTGTCGACCGACACGCTGATGGTCGAGGCCTTGAGTTCGTTACCGATCACCAGGTCGCCCTGTTTGAGCTGGAAGCCACGGGAGCCGTAGACCTGTCCATCGTTCAAACGTTGGTTCAGGGCCGCGAACTGCTCGCTGAGATCGCCGCTGTCGCCCAGGCGCTGGGCCTGGATTTCCACGCCGCCGGCCAGGTACGGCGTGGCGGTGCCGCCGGCGTCATACTCGCCACTGCTGCTGCCGAGGATTCGTCCTTGCAGGTCGACCAGCCCGGCCGCCTCGTCCAACGCCACCGCACTGAGCCGGCCAGCCTGATTATTGCGAGCCGAGAGGTCGATGCTCGACCCACCGGCCTGGCGGATGTTGCCGTTGCGGCTTTGCAGGATCACCTCGCCACCGGCGCTGTAGCGCGTGACATCGTTGAAGGTGATCGCGCGACCGGCTACATCGATCAACGCTTCGTCGGCGAGGGTCAGGTCATCCGTCGCGCTGAGGGTGAGCTTGCCGCTGGGCAGCACCACGGCACTGGCGAGATTGAGACGTTGGCCCTTGAGGGACAACTCACCCCCAAGCCCGGAGACAGTGCCCGGCTTAGCGGTCGTGCCTGCTACATTGACCGCCCCGCCCGCAGTAATGCGGTTGACCGAACCGGCCTCACCGGTGAGCAACGGGGTAAGGATGTTCAGGTTGCCGCCGCTGTAGGCATAGCCCGTTTTCGCGTCATAGGCCCCCTGGTTCTGATACACCGCCAGGCTGCCCTTGTGGTTGGCGGTCAGGCGTTCGCTGGCGCTGAGGTTGACGTTGGCGAATCCCAGCGCCAGGCGATCCAGGGTGGTGATCGAGCTGGGCTGGGTAAAGGCACCGTAACCGAACTCGATGCGCTGGGCCTGGATATCCAGGCGACCGGCGCCGGTGCCAGCCCCGCCGGCAATCACCGAACCCGGCGCGCCAACAGCGCCGTTCCAGATCAGGTTGGCGGTGCGGATGGTCGCCACGTCATTGGCGTTGCCGGCGCCATAGATGGCCGGGGTGCTGAGCATCAGGTTGCTCAGGCGCGATTTGCCGGTGACCGGGTCATACGTGTCGAGGCTGACGGTTGCGTAGAAATTCAACGCCTCGCGGGCCGACAGCTCTAGGGTTTCCAGGGCCGGTGCGCCATATTCGGTGTCGCCATGCAACAGGCGATCAAGCACGGTCTGGCTCAGGGTCAGCCCCCCTGGCAAGACCTGGCGCATCGCCGCATCGCTGAGTGCCTGGGCGGTGCCGACGTTGATATTACTCAGGGCCAGGGTCAGGTGACGGGTGCCGTAGCGCACTTGGTCACTCAGGGCCACGCTGCCGCCCGAAGCGGCGACGATACTGCCCTCGGAATGAATCCGTGTGACGCCACTGCACGCTATCAGGCTGCAACCGCCGATGTTGATGGAGCCGTTGGAACCCGACTCGGGCGCAAGCACATTGAGCAAGCCGTTGGAGGCAGCCAGCATGCTGTAGTTGAGCGATTTCCCGCTCAGGTTATAGATAAAACCATCACGGGCGTCATAGGCGGCCTTGCCCCGGCCAATGGTATTGATGGCGGCGCCTTGCTCCACCAGCACTTCCCCGCCACTGGACAGAAGGAATACTTCGGGAGCTGCCAAGGTCGCGCCTTCGCGCAAGATCACGCTGCTCGACACCTTCTGCGGGCTGATGTAATTGCCGCCTTGTCCATAGATCACTGAAAACTGGCCACCGATCACTTGGCGCGAGGCATTCAACGCATTCAGGCTCTCGGCATTGAGGGTCACGCCTTCGAAGCCGGCCGTCGCCCCACTTCCCTCGGCTACCACCTCCAACGCCTTATTCGCGATAGCAGTCACAGCGACAGTACCACCATACCCCCCCGTTTGAGGCGCGAACTTGCCGATGCCCTTGAAGGAAAACGCCTGATCTCCCGCGCCAGGCGACAGGCTTAACTTCAAGGTCTTGGCATCGACCGGCAAGACGGCCCGAGGCACGCCCAGGCGAGCGGCATCGGCCACGGCAAACTGGGCGTAGCTGGTTTCGTTATATTGCGAGTAGCGACGCAGCACATCCCCCGACGTCAGGATGACCTGGCTGGACAAACTGTCGCGCTGTCCGGTATTGGCGACCGAGAGCACGCCAGCGGTGGTCCAGGAGCCGTTGCGCATCTGTTGCGCGCCCGTTGTGAGGCCTTGCCCCGCCAGGCCGTTGACCTCGACTCGGAACGCTCCTGGCATCAACGCATACGTGGACGGCATCAGGGTATAGGTACCGGCGGCGAGCCCTGGCACACCGGCGCCAATGGTAATTTGCTGGCCTACTCGCGGATCCACCGCACCGCCTTCGGGGGCGACCGGCGCATACTGGCTCTGATTGCCCGGCACGATAGCGTAGACCGGATTGCTGGACAGCCCCGGCAGGGTGAAGCCGCCGTTCGTGCCAATTTGTACCAACGGGTTGAAGCGTGCGTCGGTGGAACCGCCACGGCCGGAGATGAAACCAGCACCGAGCAAGTCACCGCCACCCGAAAGGTCGAGTACCGAGCCTTCCTGGCCCTCCACCGACTTGCCGCCCAGAATCACGCCGATATTAATGTCGCCGTTTTCGGAAGGAACCGCGCCTTGCCCCAGCAGCACAACCTTCTTGCCGGCATACTGGTAACTCTGACCATCGACAGTGCCGCCATACGGCATGACCAGACCCAGGCCACTGACCGAGGTCAAGCTGCCCGGCAACAGGTTGATCCGATCGGTGATGGCTTCCCCGGGACCACCATTGGTGCCGATTTCAATCAAACCCAGCGGTGCCCGTACCACCCCGCCCTGTTCAATCCTTGCGCTACCCAATTGCAAGCGCCCGAATGCCGAGTAAGGCACCTGGGACGTGGTTTGGGTCGTTCGCCCGATGACCAGGCTGCGCAAAGGATCATATTGCGGCGTTCCCTCCGCGGTCATGCTCCAACCCGCCAAAACCCGGGCGCCAACGCCCGTCGCTGGATACAGCTGAGCGGCTTGCAACATCATGTCCGAAGGCGTCAGGAGTTGGGTGGTAAAGCCTGTAGGCAATCCATCGTTCGAGAACCCGGCCAGGAATCGCACATCCCCCCGACTGCTTAACTGAACCCGGTCAAAACCGGCGCGCTCCAACTCGACCGTGCTGCCGTCGGCCTGTCGCACGGTACCCTTGCTACTGAAGGTCACGTTACCCTGCACATCCAGCAGGTCTGCGTTGACAGAAAACACGGCCTTGTTCGTCTGCAACGATACGCCGCCATCGACCACCGGTCGGACGTAGTTATCCCTGTTTGGAAGGTTGGCCGCGGGGCCCGACAGCAGTACATGGGAAGCATTGAGTTGAGCCCGGGTATTTGGCGCGGCTGCACGGGTTACAAAACTGCGGGCATACAGGCTCAGGCTTTGGCCAAGGGACAACGACACGTCGCCATCGATGCTCAACAGCCCGTTGCTCAACAGAGCCAGGCTGTCGAAGCCACCCGACTGGACCTGATCCACACCCAATCGGCCGTGACCGTAGACCAGTGAATCCGCCGAGGTTTCGGCCGTGTCGCCCGGCAGGGTCGCTTGGGCGTTTTGCCCGAGCACCAGCTCACGCACTTGCAACACCCGGTCACTGACCGCATCGTTGCGGTAATACGGCGTTTCCAGGGCCACCGACAAACTGCCCCCTGCCGCCCCCGTGCCCCCCGAACGAGCGCTGAAATCGCCATCCAGGTACAAACCATTGGCCGACGCCAGGGAAATACTGCCGCCATCGCTCGCCACCGACGTGCGTCCCTGGCCGGGAATATCCAGCACGGCCTGGCTGCCATCCGCTTGCAGACGCGCGCCGTCGCGCACCACGACAAACAGTTCGGATGCGGAAGCCGAACCCTTTGTGGCATCGATCTGGCCGCCGATGACAATCTGCCCGCCATCACGTACCAAGCCATAGGTCTGCCCGCGCATATCCTGGGCGGTCACGGCCCGACTGGAGACGTCGATCAGCGCTTGCTCGCCCAGCCAGATGGAACGACCGTGGCCCTGGGCGTTGACGGCTTCACCCTGCGCACCGATGACGCTCAACCCGGTGAGGCTGACCCGCCCACCCCACGCATTAAGGGTGCCGTTGGCGGTCAGTTGACCGATGCTGCGCACATCGATGCCCTGCCCCGGATCGACGCTGATCACGCTGCCCTTGCCCAGGTTCAACACCGTGCTGGCCATGTCGGCCGCGCTGGAGTTCGCGGTACCGGCAGTGAGGCTCAGGCTTGCGCCGCGACGCTGGGTCAGGACGCCTTTGATCGCATCTTCCTGGTACAGCTGCGGCGTCCAGCGCTGCAACGCATCGGCCGGTTCTGCGCCGCTGCCGGTGCTCAACGCCTGCTCGCCGAAACGGTACACCGGCATCGTCACATCGACGCGGGTGCCTTCGGCCACGGTCAGGCCTTGGTTACCGGTGATGTCATAGGCCGAGAAGCCTTTGTCGAAGAAGTCACCGCCCAGTTGCAAGGTGCCGGGTTCGAGGGGCGAACCGCTGTCGCCGATCAGCACTTTGTTGGCCGCCAGTTTCAAGGTCCCGCCGCCATTCACGCCGGTGCCGCGCAATTCGCCGCCCAGGTTCAAGGCACCATTACTGGACGACGTGCCGGTACTCGCGGTCAGGGTCAGGTCACCGCCCTTGCCGCCACGGGTCTTGCCATCGGCCATGACCGCAGCACCGGAGCTGACGTCGATCAGGCTGCCCTGGCGCACATCGATGTCGCCGCTGCTGCGTACAGACACAACGCCGCCATTGAGGAACGGCAGGCCCTGGTGATCGTTTCCGTCGAGTAGCAGATTGCTCCACCGACCAGCGGTGTTCAATGTCACCCCCTCGCCCAGCGTGATCGCGGCGCGCTGACCGGTGGCGGGCGAAAGCACAACGTCTTCCATCTGGAAATTATCGGTTCGGACCTGTTTAAGCACGTTACCCAAGGCAATGCGCCCACTACGGGCGGTCAGGTCGGCGTTCACCTCCACCTGCGGCGCATAAAGCGTGATATCCCCGCCATCGGCCACCTTGAGCGTGCCATCGACGTTGATGCCTTGCGCCGCTGCCACCTTGACCGCGCCGAGCTGGAAGCCATTGAGCAGCGCGTTATCCAGCACCAACTTGCCTTGCCGGTCGCTGCCGACCACCGAGGTCAGGTCCAGGCCCGCGGCAATCTTGTCGGTCACCTTGCCGACGGTGACCTGATCGAAGATGGGGTTCAGGCCGCTATTGATCACGCCACTGGTCTTGTCATAGATCGGTGTGTAGCTGCCTACCCACAACTGAGCCCGTCGGGCCACGGCGTTTTGCGATTGCTGGTAACCATCAAGGTTGAGGTTCGGCGCCTGGGTCTGGCGTTCACCCTGGTAGACCTCTCCAACGATCTGGCCTTCCAGCACCGCGTTGCGGGTCGATACCACCAGCTTGCCGGCATCGCGGCCAACGGTGTAGCCGGCCTCAAAACGCTCGCGCGGGGCGATCAGCGGATTGTAGTAGTAATCGGTCTGGCCCCAGCGCTGGCTGTGGTCTTCGTAGCCTTTGTAGATGCCGGTATAGAGGATGTCCCCCGGCGCCTTGGACAATTCGTACAAGCGTCCATCGGCGCCCTTGAGCCAGGACTGGCGCAGGTAGCCGCTCTGCACATCCAAGGTGCCGCCAGACAGGTTCAACTGCGCCGCCTGCTGGGTCACCACATCGTTGCCGGTGAACGTCAGGGTACCGCCTTGTGCGGCCCATTCGCCGACACTGTGGCCGCGGGTGCCCAGGTAACCGCCGACCTCCAACAATCCACCCGCCGTGTACCAACGATCGGTGGCGTAACCGTTAGTGCCCGCCGGCACGTAGATCAAGTCACGCACGTCCACCCACACATCGTTGTTGGTCAGTTTACCGCCGTCTCGGTTGACCGGGGCGTCGCGCTGTTCATTGCCCTGCACGTTGACCTTGATGGAATTGGATTCCTTCGCCACCTTGACGCCGATGGCGCCGGACACATCGATCACCGCGCCATCGCGCACCAGGCTGCGCCCGGCGGCGCTGACCGCGACCTGGCCGCCGGTGGCCAGGGTGATAGAGCCGTTCTGGAAGTCGACGCTGCCACCGCTGACGATCTCGACCCGCGACTGGTCGCTGCGGTCGACCACGCTGCTGAGGTTGTTGAATTGACCGGTGATCAGGTTGTTCGGCGTGCCATCCAGGCCGGCCGGTCCGGCGTTGCGCTGGCTATCCAGGGCACTGCCGCCGCCAGCATCGAGCAACACCGCCGTGGCGCTGCCCTGCCCCAGGGTCACGCTGCCGCTGCTGTCGCTCGCGGCGTTGAGCAGGTGCACGGTGCCGCGGGTGTCCACCGAACTGCTGGCCACCGCCACGCCGTTCTGCTGCACGTTGTGCCCGGTGAGGGTGATGTCGCCGGTGCTGACCTGGATCAGGCCGCTGTTGATCACCGTGCCGGCGCTGCTGCCGGGCTTGAGGGACGTCGCGACCTCGTTGCCACGGGTGGTGGAACGCAGGTTGCCGCTGGTGCCCTGGCCGCGCCGGATGTAGAAGCTGTCACCCGCCGCCAGGGTGGTCTGGCCCTTGGCAGTGATGATGGAACCGGCGTTCTCCACTTCGGACCCCAGCAGCAAGGCATAACCACCACCGGCCGTGGAGGTGGCAGCGCGATGGGTTTCGATCAGTGCGCCCTGCTGCACTTCAATCTTGCCCGCCGCGTCGGTGAAGGTCGGTTGGCTGCCGGTGGCATCGACGTACAAGCCGCGCTTGCTGAATTGTTCATCGCTGACGTTGGCCGCCACCGCCGCCAGATTGCGCACGTTAACCTGGCTGCTGCCGCTGAAAATGATGCCGTTGCGGTTGACCAGCATCACCGTGCCATTGCCCTTGATCTGGCCCTGGATCTGGCTCGGTCGCGCCTGGGGGTCGTTGACTCGGTTGAGCACGGCCCAGTCCGACTGCTGCTGGAAATCCACCGTGGTGTTGCGCCCGACGTTGAAGGTTTCCCAGTTGAGAATCGCCTTGTCGGCGATCTGCTCGATCTTCACCGTGGTCTTGCCGCCGGCCTGGGTCTGCTGCGGTCCCTTGGCGTTGAGCCAGCCCTGGGTCAGGCTGTTATCGACCTTGAGGCCGCCCTCGCCCAAGCCGTCGGGCACGGTCTGGATTTGCCCGAACGCGGCCTGCCTTCCTGCCGCTTGCGCCGCCTGCTGGGCTGCGATGGCGGCCACGGTGTTGTTGAGGTTGGTCAGCGACCGCTGCAACTGCGCATTGGCCCGTTGCTGCTGCGCCAGGGGTGGTGGCATGCCCGGCTGCGCCGTCGTGGGCCGCCCCGTACCACCAGCCTGGGACGCACCCTTGGCGGCAAACCAGGCCGAACTGAACGCGGTCGCCGCCTGGGCATTGCCGGCCACCATCAGCAGGGCAATGGCCTGGGCCAGCGGCTTGAGCCGCAACATCGACAACTCGCCATCGCGACGTGAAGCATTCAGGTTCGTCTGGGGTTTGCAGCGCAGCATCCTACTCATCCTTTCGGGTTCGCTCTAAGGGGGCGCAACGCAGTGCCATCAAGCTGCCAGCGTTGGTTATAGGGGTTAGGCGGTTACAACCGCTCGCGACCGAACGGATGTCATGAAAATTTCATGTGGCTGTGTTGGTACGGCTATGACGCAAAAAGTCAGCAACGGCTTTCACCGTTGCTGACCGGGTATTGCGGGTCGCTCAAGCGTGGGCTTACAACGGACGACCGATGGCGTTGCAGACGCTGGTGTTGCCGATGCTCAGGCCGCTGGAGGCGGTGACGAAAGAGTCACGAATAGCGGTTTTCCAGGCCGAAGGCAGCGGCACGAAACGGTTGGCGGTGATGGCCGAGTCGTTGTTGGTCAACGAACCGTAGTGGCGGCTGAAGAAGTTGCGAACCTGAGTGGTCTGGGTCGCATCGGCGTAGCACTGGCTGAAGATCACGTTGGTGAAGCCCAGGATCGGGTAGCCGGTGGATGGGTAGGCTACGACGCTAGGGTCGCTTGGGTTGGTGGTAGCGGCGAACACCGGTACCCAGGCGTTCGGGTTGGAGCGGTTGGCGACGGCAGGTACCGCGACAGCGGCGATGGCGGCCGATACGTTGGCTGGGGCTGGGGAAACACCGGCAACGCGGGCGACCTTGGTGGCGTCGTCCAGACCGGCCAGGGTGGTAGCCGCGTAGTCCGGGCTCATGTAGCTGATACGGCCTTGGGCGGCGTTCACTGCAGTCATCACAGCCTGGCTGCCAGTGGCGGAAACGGCGCCGGCTGGCAGGCCGCCGCTGTAGCTGGAAGCGAAGTTGGTGGTGATGGCAAAGGTGCCGGTTTCAGCGCACTTGGCGTTCAGGAAGCGGGTGAACAGCTCGGTGGTGCCACTGCTTTCTGCACGGTAAACCACAGTGATCGCGCCGGTACGGCCCGAACCGGTGATCTGGCTCCAGTCGGTCAAACGGCCGGAGAACACACCGCACAGCTGATTGACGCTCAGGTTGACGTTGGCAGTGCCGGTCTTGTTGAACGGAATGGCAACCGAGGTGGCGACCGAAGGCACCTGGATCAATGGACCCCAGGCGGCACCGTGGGCGCTGACGTAGGTGCTCAGTTCGGTGGCGCTCAGCTTGGAGTCACTACCAGCCCAGTGCACTTTCTTGCCGCTGGTGTCGCCTGGCACGAACTTGGTGTAGTCGTTGGTCAGGAAAGCCGACTTGCCGGCACCACTGCCCACGCCGATGTAAGGGGCGAAACCGGCAGTCAGGACGCCGGAAGTCTGGTACAGCGGCTGAGGCAAGGTAGCACCACCGCCATTGACATCAGCCATGGCGGCCTGAGCGGCGCAGAGGCCGGCGAGGGTCAGGGATACCGCGAGAACGTTGCGCTTAAACATGAAGAATCTCCTTTCATCGTGTTCGTACGTAGGTTGGGTGACGCGTGCTTGCCGTCATGGCGCTCGGTCCTGTGCCGATGGCGATGGGGTGAGGCCATGGGTTAGAAATTCGCAGTTTCCGGTGACAGATAAAGGAAAAAACCTCGGGAGCCGAGGGCTGTTTTTTAGGCTTTTTCCTCGGGTGTTCGAGGGCTCTGGGCTGAGGGTTCGGCTGGTTCTTGCGGGGATGCGGCAAGGGTTCACCGTGAAGGTGGCGGCAGGCGGTGGGCAGGCGCGTAAACATGACAGAACGAGGAACCCGAGTTTGGCGATGGAGAGGCTCGGGAGGTGTTGCATCACTGCAAAACAACGGGCTGCTTTTGTGGCGAGGGAGCTTGCTCCCGCTGGGTTGCGAAGCGACCCCAGACGGGCTGATTGCGATCTGTCTGTTGTACTGGAAAGTCAGGTTTTGGGTCTGCTGCGCAGCCCAGCGGGAGCAAGCTCCCTCGCCACGGTTTTTGCGCGGAGGGCTATTGCACCAACTGGTTGATCTCGATGATCGGCAACAGCACCGCCATGACGATCACCAGCACCACGCCGCCCATAACCACGATCATCAACGGTTCCAGCAACGCAGTCATGCCCATGGCGCGACGTTCGATGTCGCGGGACAGGGTTTGCGCGGCGCGTTCGAGCATCGGTGGCAGGCAGCCGGTTTTCTCACCGCTGGCGATCAGGTGGATCAGCACCGGTGGGAAGACTTTTTCCACCCGCAGCGCCGCCGCCAGGTTGACCCCTTCGCGGACCTTGGCCGTGGCCTCGCTGACGCTCTGGCTCAGGCGGTCGTTGGACAGGGTCTGGCGGGCGGCTTCGAGTGCTCGCAGCAACGGCACCCCGGCTCCGCCGAGAATCGCCAGGGTCGAGGCAAAGCGCGCGGTGTTGAGGCCCAGTACAAAACGCCCGATCAGCGGCAGGCGCAACACCCGCGCGTGCCAGTTCAACCGCGCCGCCGGTTTGCGCAAGTACATGCGCCAACTCCAGAACCCGCCGGCCAGCACGCCAAAACACAACCAGCCCCAGGCCCGAATGAAATCGCTGGCGGTGAGCATCGCCACGGTCAGCGCCGGCAGGTCCTGGCGGGCCTGGGAAAATGCACTGACCACCTGGGGCACCACGTAGCTGAGCAGGAAAATCACGATGGCGACCGACACCAGCCCCACTACCCCGGGGTAGATGAACGCCGTGAGAATCTTGCCCCGCAGGTTATTGCGCTCCTCGATGTAGTCCGCCAATCGCTCCATCACCTGGGCCAGGTCGCCGGACTCTTCACCGGCGGCAATCAACGCCCGATAGATTTCCGGAAAATCCCGGGGACGTGCCGCCAGGGCTTCGGCCAGGCGCATGCCGCTGCGCACATCGGCGCGCACCGCGCTCAAGGTCTGGGCGATGTGCTTGCGCTCGGCCTGTTCCACCGTGGCACTCAACGCGGCTTCCAACGGCAGGCTCGCGCCCAGCAGGCTCGCCAGTTGCCGGGTGGCCCAGGCCAGGTCGTTGTCCGAGAGTTTGGCGCTGAACAAGCCACCGCCGTTGGCCGGTGTCGTGTTGCGCTCGACCTGCACCTGCAATGCCGTCAGCCCGCGACTGCGCAACAGGTTGAAGGCCGCCCCCTGGCTGTCGGCTTCCAAGTGTCCGGATTCGATCTTGCCCTGGGCGTCGGCGGCCTCGAAACGGTAGCGATTCATCAGGCGTCCCGTGTCACGCGCAGGATTTCTTCAGGGGCCGTGGTGCCACTGCGCACCCAGCGCTCGCCATCCTCGCGCATGCTGAACATGCCGGCCTGGCGGGCGGCGGCGCGCAGTGCTTGCTCCCCTGCCCCCTGGTGGATCAGCGTGCGGATGTCATCGTCGATGCAGAACAGTTCATGGATCCCGGTGCGGCCGCTGTAGCCGGTCTGGTTACAGCTCGGGCAACCTACCGGGCGCCAGGTGCCGGGCGTGGCGGGATCTGGTTGCTTGCACTGCGGGCACAACCTGCGCACCAGTCGCTGGGCCAGCACGCCGAGCATCGACGAGGCCAGCAGGAACGGCTCGACCCCCATGTCGATCAGGCGGTTGATGGCCGACACCGCGTCGTTGGTGTGCAGCGTCGCCAGCACCAGGTGACCGGTGAGGGACGCCTGCACGGCGATTTGTGCGGTTTCCAGGTCGCGGATTTCGCCGATCATGATGATGTCCGGGTCCTGGCGCAGGATCGCCCGCAACGCCAGGGCAAAGGTCATGTCGATCTTGGCGTTGACCTGGATCTGGCTGATGCCCGGCAGGTCGTACTCCACCGGGTCCTCCACCGTGAGGATGTTGTGGACACTGGCGTCCAGCCGGGCCAGGGCGGCGTAGAGGCTGGTGGTCTTGCCGCTGCCCGTGGGGCCGGTGACCAGGACGATGCCGTGGGGCTGGCGGATCAGGTGATCGAGCTTGTCCAGTACGTCCGGATCCATCCCCAACGTTTCCAGTTGCAGGCGGCCGGCCTGTTTGTCCAGCAACCGCATCACCACCCGTTCGCCGTGGCCGGTGGGCACCGTCGAGACGCGGATATCGATCGGTCGACCGGCGACGCGCAAAGCGATGCGGCCGTCCTGGGGCAAGCGTTTTTCGGCGATGTCGAGCTGGGCCATGATCTTGATCCGCGACACCAGCGCACCGTGCAGGGCCTTGCGCGGCGAAACCACATCGCGCAGGGTGCCGTCGACGCGATAGCGCACCACTGAATGGCTCTCGTAGGGTTCGATGTGGATGTCGCTGGCCTCATCCCGTGCGGCCTGGGTCAGCAAGGCATTGATCATGCGAATCACCGGCGCGCCGTCCTGGGTGTCCAGCAGGTCGGTGATCTCGGGGATGTCCTGCATCAGCCGGTCGAGGTCGACTTCGTTTTCCGCCGCGCCCACCACTGCGGCGGCACTGCCGGTGTCGGCATAGGCACTGTTGAGCAGCCCGTCGAGCTCCTCGTCGCGCACCCGCTCCAGCCGCACGTCGCCGAACTGACGGCGCACTTCACTGATGGACCAGCCCGGCGTGGACGGGCACACCATCAGCACCGCCCCCTCTTCGGACTGGCGCAACACCAGGCGCTGGGCCTTGGCCCAGGCGTATGGGAGGGTGTTCATGCCGACACCTCGGCCCCAAGAAACACACATATCCCCTGTGGGAGCGAGCTTGCTCGCGATAGCGGTGGGTCAGTTGCAATGAGGTTGACTGAACGGCCGTCATCGCGAGCAAGCTCGCTCCCACAGTGTCTTGGGCTGGCCTCAGCTTTGTGCATGCCGCTGATGTTCATCAGCGAGTGCCTCCTTCGACCGGCACCGCCTTGATCACCGCCCTGGGCATCTGCGGCCCGGCAGGCGGCGTCCCCGGGATCGCCCTCGCCGAGGCCGGCAGTTGCGGCGCCTGCATGTCCGGCATTGCCCAGCTGCGATCCGGTTGCAGCAGGCCCTGGGCGCGGCGCATGAAGTCGTAGCGGTTGAGGGTAATGCCGCGTCCCGCCGCCGTGTCGCGGATGATATAGGGCCGCAGGAACACCATCAGGTTGGTCTTGGTGATCTGCCGCCGTTCGTTACGAAACAGCGCGCCGATCCCGGGAATCGTCGACAGCCACGGTACCGCGTCGTTGCTCTGGCTGTAGCCATCCTGCAGCAGCCCGCCAAGGACCATGATCTGCCCGTCGTCGAGCAGGATGCTGGTGTCGATGGCGCGCTTGTTGGTGACGATACCCGTGGTGCTCGAGGCGCGATTATCGACGCTGCTGACCTCCTGGTAGATGTCGAGCTTGACCGTCCCGCCTTCGGAAATCTGCGGCCGGACATTGAGCTTCAAACCCACCTCCTCGCGGGTCACGGTCTGGAACGGGTTGTTGCTGGTGCCGCCCCCGCCCGTGACGTAGCTGCCGCTGACGAAGGGAATGGTCTGGCCGACGAAAATGCTCGCCGCTTCGTTGTCCAGGGTCAGCAGGTTCGGCGTCGACAGCACGTTGGTGCCGCCCTTGCTCTTCAAGGCCCGGGCCAGGACCTTGAGGTCGAGGATCTTGCCGATGCCGGGAATGTCCACGGTGCCGTTGACCACGCCGAGGTTCAGGCCCTGGGGCAAGACATCGATGCTGGTCTTGCCGTTGAGGTTGAGCCCGCTGCCGCCGAGATTGACCCCGCCGATCACCCCGCTGCCACCGAGGTTGCCGGTCTGCCATTGCACGCCGAATTCGCTGGCGTCGTCCTCGCCGACCTCGACGATCAGGCTCTCGATCACCACTTGGGCGCGACGCTGGTCCAGCAGGTCGATGACTTCCCGCAGGTTGCGGTACAGCGGGTCCGGCGCGGAGATCAGCAAGGTGTTGGTGGTGGCGTCGGCCTGGATGGTGACACCGCCGGCGCTGAAAGCGGTGCTCTGTTCGTTTTTCGTCGAAGCGGAGGTTGCCCCGTTGCTGCCCTGGGCGTAGCCGTTGCCGCTGGTCGACGCACTGCCGCTGGTGGTGCTGCCAGTGCCATCGCCACTGCTGCCCTGTCCACTCTGTCCGTTGGTATTGGCGCCCATGCCACTGAGGACCGAGCGCGAGTTGTCGTTGCCCTCGCCTTCGCTTTCCCCGGTGAGCAAGCCGCGCAGGGCCTGGGCCAGCTTGCCGGCCTGGGCGTTGCGCAGGTACACCACGTGCAGGTTGCTCGGGTTGTTCTGAGCGTTATCGAGCTTGTAGATCAGGTTGCGCGCCAGCTCCGTGCGCTCGGGGCTGCCGGCGCGGATGATGATGGAATTGGAGCGCGGATCGCCGATCACGTTGATCTTCTGGGTCTGGTCGCCGCCCTGGTTTTCCAGCAGGTCAGAGACCATTTGCGCGATGTCGACGGCGATGCCGTTGTGGATCGGCACCACATCGGTGTCGATGGCACTCGGGGTGTCGATGCCTTCGATGAGCTGCGCCACCCGCGACAGGTTTTCGGCGTAATCGGTGACGACAATGGTGTTGTTGCCCGGGTAGGCATTGATCGGGTTGTTCGGCGACACGATCGGGCGCAGTACCGGAATCAGGTTCACCGCGTTTTCGTATTGCAGGCGGAAGGTGCGCGTCAGCATGCCGTTGCCGGCCGGTTTGTCGGCGCTGTAGATCGGCCCACCCAACAGCTTGGCATCGGCCTCCGGCACCACCTGGGCCACGCCGCCCACGTCTACCACGCTGAAGCCTTGCATGCGCAGCGCGGCCAGCAGCATGTCGTAGGCCTGGTGAGCCGGGACCTGGCCTTCGGACACCAGCGTCAGGTTGCCCTTGACCCGCGGGTCCACCAGGAACTGTTGGCCAGTGGAACGGGACAAGGCCCGCACCACCGCCTGGATATCCGCCTCGACGAAATTCAGCGTCACCGGTTGATCCCCCAGGGGCGTGCGCGCCGGCGCATTGCTGCGGGGCTCTCGGGCACGGGCGGTGAGATCGACCTGATGCCGCACCGCGGGCTTGCGCTCACGCAGGTCCTGGGCCCGCTGGCGATCGAGCAATGCATCGCCGCTGCGCTGGGTACTCCCCAATGGAATACCCAGCTCGCTGTCCACCAGCAACGGTGGCTGCGACGCGGGCGGCGTGCTGTTGCACGCACTCAACGCCAGCAACAACAGCGGCGCGGCCTTGCGCCAATGACGTGGGTATCGGGCCCCTTTCATGAAGCTTCCTTAGCGCTTTGCGCCTGATCCATGCGAACGGTTCCGGACAGTGTGCCGGCGCTGTTGTCGAGGTTGTCGTGGTTATCGGGATTGGCAAGGGCAGTGCGCTGTAAACGGGCTTCGATCACCTCCAGGGAAAATTGCCGTGGATTGCCCAGCAGCCAGCTGATGACCGCCTCCGCCGGGGCCTGGTCGAACGTGAGCTGCCAGGCGCCGGGGCGCTCGGTACCGGGCGCTTGCAATTGGTAGTGCTGGCTCAAGCCGCTGGCGTCCAGGCTCTGGCGCAAGGCGGCTTCAAGGGGCAGGCCTTGCGCCGGCCCGGCGACGTCACGCAACAGCACTTCGAGGGCCTCGGTCTGGGATCGCAGCTTCGGGGTTTCGGCTTGCCAGTAGGCGATGGTCTTGAGCGGTGGCTGGATCAGCGCGAGCCAGACCAGACAGCCGCCCAACACCAGCGCAGCCAGAGCCACGGCAGCTTGTTCGCGCACGGCAAGCCCCTGCCAGAACGTGCGCAAGCGCGTGCGAAAGGTTTGCCAACGGACCCGCGCCAGTGCCAGGGAGTGCTTATTCATCGTCGGTGTCCGGGGTTTCGTCGGAGGCGTCCTGCGTACCCTGGCCGGCCGCGGCCACCCGCAGGCGCCAGCCCTGGTCGATGGCGACGACGTCGATGCCGGCCTGGGCCAGGGGGATTTTCCAATCCTCTTCGGCGGCGGTTTTCTGCGCCTCGGCCACGACAGTCAGGCGCAACTCACCGTTCTCGAACACCAACGCCTGGACATTGCCGCTCATGAACGGCATGGCGCTGCCCGCCTGCTGCACCAGGCTGGCAAAGCGTTGGGCCGGATCGGTCGCCGCACCGCTCTGGCGCGCAGCGATCTGCTGGCGAGCCTGTTGCAACGGGTTGAGGATCACCGGCAACTCAGGGAACGCCTGTTTCACCCGCTGGCTCATCTGCGCCTTGAGCCGTTGGCCCTGGGCCGCTTCGCGGGCTGCATAGAGGTTCAACCCGACCACCCACACCGCCAGCGCTGTCGCGCAGATCGCCACCGCCCGGCCCCAGCCACCGCGCTCGACGGCGTTGCGTGCAAGACCGGCATGCAAGCCCCAGCCCGGTGCAGGGCCAGTCCAGCGTTGGCCTTCCGCCAAAGTGTCGAAGGAAGATTGTGCCGGCGCGGCGCCGATCCAGTGCAGCCCAGCCCCCGTTTCCAGCAACCACTCGTCCAGCGCCTCCTCCTGCAACGGTTGCACCACGGCGTGCTGCAGGCCATGGCGCACCAGCAGATGGTCGTCCTCGATGCAGGCCACCGGCCCCGACAGCACCGGCAAGGCGTAGGCCGCCGGGTAGAGGCCGCGCAGTTTCATGCCGGCCTGGTGCACTAGCCGTCCGAGATTGGCGAGGGATTCACGGTCCAGCCAGGTAATCTGCACCTGCCCGTCAATGTCGCGCGGGCTATGGGCCACCTGCATGTGTTCGCTGGCGCCGAGCATCAGGGCCTGGGCCGCGCACGTCACCGCGGCGCTGATCTTGGCCGCCGGCAACAGCGGCAACTCCAGGCGGGTCAACACGCTGTCGCGGGGATGAAGGAAACACTCCACCGAAAGGTTTTTACCCCGCTGGCCCAACGCACGAAGGCTGCTGCGGCCTTGCTCGCGGACCTGGCCGTGGCGATCCAGCCAGGCAAACGCCAGCGGGCTGTCGAGGTCCAGGCAGCCCAGCGGCGCCAGGGCGATACGCAAGCGCGTCATACCCCCACCCTTGACCAGATCACCTGGGGCAAGCGGTCCTCGGTGCGTTGCAGCAAAGCTTCCAGTTCGACCCGCCGCTGACCACTGCGCGCCTGCCCCCGCAGACGGAACCAGTCGCTGGTGATGCCGACCTTGACGCTGGCGGTCTCCAGCTCCGGCATGCGCAGGCGATTGACGAAATCCCCGCGGTTGATAAACCAATGGCCGCCGTCACGCTCCCTGACCAGTGCCTCGGCCCGTTGCAGGGACAGCCCCGGCACGTAGGCGGCCAGCACCGGGGCACTGGCGGTGTTGCCATTGAGCCAGGTGTTGGTGGGCAGGATCGTCACGTAAGGCGCCAGTGTGTCCAGTAACCGCGTGGTGACGCCTTTGACGCTGCGCAAGTCTTGCAAGGTGCGCAGCATCGGCCGCGTCGGGGCCAGTGGCGTATCGTCGGCCTGGGGCGACGTTTCGCGACCACTGTTGAACGTATTGGTCTTTGGCGCCTGGTCCACCCGCTGCGGATTCAACAGGCGCGGATAGGCCTCGACCACCCTGTCGACGATACGCGTGCGAACCGTCGCGGCCACGCCCAACTGCTGGCACAGGCGTTCGAAGGCGCGCACTTGCTCCTCGTCCACGCGCTCATTGGCGACGAGGTTGCGCAGGTTGAACTTGCCTTGCTCATCTTCCAACTGGCCTTCGAACGGTGTGTCGATCTGGCCTGAACCCGGTATCACGATGGGTTTGGCCCAGGGTTGGCCGAAGCGCGTCAGTGGATCGCGCTGGCGGGCATCCCGGAGCAACTGGCGACTCAGTTGCAGGCCGCCCTGCAACCGCGCCGTGCCCTGGACACGCAACTGCTCGGCCTCCAGGCTGCGAGTGAACAGGGTCTGGCGGGTCAGCATGCCGCCGGCGATGACCGCCACCACGGCGGCGATCAGCAAGGCACTGATCACCGCCATGCCGCGCTGCTTCGCCGCGAGGGGCGAATCCGTTCGCATCATCGCCCTTACAGCTGCCAGGAGCCAATGTCGGCATTCACGCCGTCGCCATCAGGCTGGCCGTCGGCCCCCAGGGAAAAGATATCGACTTCGCCGTTGGCACCGGGGTTGAGGTAGTTGTAGGGGCGGCCCCAAGGGTCGTTGGGCAGGCGCTCGAGGTAGGAGCGCCAGGTGCCGTTTTTCGCATCGGCCGGTTTCTCCACCAGCACCTTGAGACCCTGGTTCATGCTCGGGTAACTGCCGTGGTCCAGACGATACAGCTTCAAGGCTTGCATCAGGCCGCCAATGTCCTGTTTCGCCGCCGTTGCCCGCGCCTGGTCGGGGCGGTCGAGGACCTTGGGCACCACCATCGCCGCCAGGATGCCGAGGATCACCACCACGACCATGATTTCGATCAGGGTGAAACCCCGCTGCCCGCGAGGGCCTTGGGAACGGGCGTTGTAACGGGCGATCTGCATCTCGACGGTCCTTCGCTGGATTCGATTCGAGGCGCAGTGTTGCAAGAAAATATGTCAGTGATATTGAAATTGCTCAGGAGCTTGCGTCGTCAATCGGTCACGAACGCCGGCTACCCTTGAAGGCTGCCCTCGCACCTGAGCCCGCGCCATGCCACGCCCTGCTCCGCAAGCCGGCTTCACCCTGATCGAAGTGCTGGTGGCCCTGGCGATCATCGCCGTGGCCATGTCGGCCGCCGTGCGCGTGGCGGCAGTGATGACCCAGAGCAACGGCCTGCTGCGGGACAAATCCATCGCCCTGCTGGCCGCTCGCAGCCAACTGGCGCAGTTGCGCCTGGAAGGCCGTTTTGCCCAGGGTTCCAAAGTGTTCGAATGCGACCAGGGGCGCTTGCTGCTGCGCTGCGAACAGACCCTGCGCCCGGCGGAAAACGGCCGGCTGCTGCGGGTTGAACTGAGCGTGTCGGACCGCAGTCGCGAAGCCCCGCCGCTGGCTCGGCTGGAGACGTTGGTCAGCCGGGACAAACCTTGAATGGCGTGGATTAACACATCCTCTGTGACGAGGGGTTTATCTATGGGAGCAAGGCTTGCCCGCGATGCAGGCGCCTCATTTCCTCGGAGACTGCACCGTCTTCATCGCGGGCAAGCCTTGCTCCCACAGCGAGGGCAAAACCACCGAATCCGGCAACCGGGCCAGGACCAGCCGGGTCTGCTCATTGCCACGTTCGATGACCACCGCCTGCGCCTCGATCGCCACCAACCGTACGCCTTGGGCCACCCTTTCACCCACCAGGAAACTGCGCGGCGGCCCGTCGTTGAGGCTGAGGATCGCCACGGCGGCGTGGGTACCGGCCAGCACGCCGCTGACCTTGATGTCCACCGGTGCCGGCTGGTTGGAGAACCATTGCAACGCCGGGTTATCGGAACGCTCGGCCATGCGCTGCGGGGCGACGTCCGGCGTGCGCGACTCGGCCGAGGTGAGCAGCAGCGAAGACCAGGTCGCCACCCCGGCCAACGCCGCCAACAAGCCCACGACCTGGACGATTTGCGCCGGGGACACACGCTCGATGAACGCCATGGCCTGAATCTCCTTTTTTTGATTCCAAGTTGCAGCGTACGCGTCAATTCTCTCCGTTTTATTTCACATCCCTATCATCTTCACCGTGCAGGATGACGCTCACGCAAAGGAGCGCACATGAACCTCGGCAAGCAACGCGGTTTTACCCTGATCGAATTGATGGTGGTGCTGGTGATCATCGGCATCGCCAGTGCCGCCGTGAGCCTGAGCATCAAGCCGGACCCGTTGAAGTTGCTGCGCCAGGATGGCGAACGGCTGGTGCAGCTGTTGCAACTGGCCCAGACCGAAGCACGCAGCGACGGACGGCCGATTACCTGGCGCTGGGATGCCAAGGGCTTTGGCTTCAGTCGCCGCGCGGACCGGGGCACCGGGGTCGATCGCTTCGAGGACGACCCGCAACTGCGTCGACGTCGCTGGCAGAGTCCGTCGATGGAAGTGCGCGTGGAACCCAGGCAGCGGGTCGTGTTGAATGCCGAATGGATCGGCGAACCCTTGCAGATCCGTTTGTCGGACGGCCAGAACAGTCTCACTGTGCAACGCAGTTCCGCCGGGCGGGTGCAACTCCAATGAGCGCCCGGGAGAACGGCTTCACTTTGCTGGAGGTGATGGTGGCGATCCTGCTGATGGCGGTGGTCAGCCTGATCGCCTGGCGCGGGCTGGACAGCGTGACCCGTGCCGACAGCCATTTGCAGGCCAGTACCGAGCAGACCGAAGCGCTGCTGCGGGTGCTGAACCAACTGGAGCGCGACGTGGCCCTGCGCGCCAGCATCGAGCTGAGCGAACCGGTCAAACCCGGCGTCGACGACCAGCCCTCGACCGCCCCGCCCGCCCTCACCGTGCGCAGCACCGAAGGTCGGGGCTTTCGCCTGGATGTGATCCGCGTGGCGGCGGCCCAGGAAGGCGAGCTGCAACGGGTGCGCTGGTGGCTCAAGGGCGACACGCTTTACCGCGCCCAGGGCCAGGCCCGCAACCGTTACCCCCTGCCCGCACCCGGCCCGGGCGTGGCCGTGCTCAGTGACGTCAGCGACGCCGGCCTGCGGTACTGGGACACGGAAAAAGGCTGGCGCAAACTCAGCGGCAACCGCCAGGAAAACCCGACGGGCATCGAGGTCAGCCTGACTCGCCAGACATCTCAGGGGGCCGAAACGTATCGACAGGTGTTGGGGCCGCTGGATTAGGCGGTTACTGGAGGACCTTCAAGGCCAGAGCCCAACACAGGCCCCTTGCAGGAGTAAGCTCGCGATAGCGGTTGGTCAGCTTGCATCTGGATTGAGTGTGCCGCCCTCATCGCGAGCAAGCTCAGCTCCCACAGGAGTTCGTGGGGCCCCACAGATTCAGCATCCGCCCACAATCCTCTGTGGGAGCTGAGCTTGCTCGCGATGAGGCCCGCCAGGCATCGCCGGCCTCAGCTCAGCACCACCACCCCACCCGGCAACTCGGTGCATTTGGCGCCGTAGGCATCGCGGATCAACAGCGCCACGCCCGCCAACTGGTCGAGGCGAAACCGTGCCTGGACCTTGCGCTGGCCCAGTTCGCGGTTGAGCAGCAGCAACATGCCGGGACGGTAGCGGTTGATTTCATCGATGACGCTGGCCAGGGTCGCGTCGTTGAACACCAGCACCTGCTCACGCCAGGCAATGGCGGCCGACACATCCGCACGCTTGGGCGCGCCCACCTGGTGAGGGTCGTAAGTCAGTTGCATACCCGGTTCCAGGCGAAACCGCTGGCCTTGCACTTCGACCTGCACCACACCCTCCAGGCAGGTCGCGCAGACGCTCTGGCCGGTGTAGCGGATGTTGAAGCGTGCCCGGGCGGCGCTGATCCAACCGGTGCCGGCCTGGACGCTGACCACCTGGGCACTGCGCCCCTGCACTTCAATTTCGCCACTGAGCAATTCCAACCCTTGCCCGCCATCGGCCAGCGCGCGACGGCTGAGACGGGTCTGGGTGTTGAGCTCCAGGCTGACGCCCTCGCCCCATTCCACTCGGCGCTGTTCGCCGACCTCGGTGATGTAGTCGGCCCCCAGCCCGGAAACACCGCCGGGCACCGTGGCGCGGATCAGCAGGAAAGCCGCCGATGCCGCGAGGGCGCCACCCAACAACGCCCGACGACCGAAATGCCGAGGCGCCTGCAACGCTGCGGCGGCAGGTTGCAGCCCATGCCACAGCGCCTTGGCCTGTTCAAAGGCCTGCGCATGTTCGGGACTTTGCCCGCACCACAGGCGCAAGGCCCGGGCATCGGCCACGGTGGCGCGCCCCGAGGTCAGCAGGATCAGCCAATCTCGGGCCTCGCTGGCCAATCGGGCCTGGGGCGTGGCATCAGGGGAAGCGATGCTGAAGATGTTCAAGCGCACACACACTCATGAAAGGGTCGGGTCTCTACTCTCAAGACGGTTTTCCCGCGCCGGGACCGAACCGCTGAATGACTTTTCTTTCCAGGCGCAGGGCGCAATGCCCCAGCGCCGCCTTGATTTCCTTCTCCACCATGCGCGTGGAAATACCGAAGCGCTGGGAGATTTCCAGGTGCGGCGCTTCTTCCAGGCGGGCGGCGATGAAAATCCTGCGACGGCGCGCCGGCAGTTCGTACAAGGCCTTGAGCAAGGTCTGCAACTCCTTCTGCCCGCCGACCACCCGCGCCGGGTCCAGCGCCTCATCCGAGACCTGCAGCAATTCCTCGATTTCATCGCCCGTGAGCAAGCGCGCATCGGCCTGCCGACGGTCGGCGGCGATGTTCAGGGCCATACGGTACAGATAGGCATTGGGCTGGGCGATGTCCGGCGTGTCGACCATGCGATCGACCCGCAGGTAGGTTTCATGCAGCACGTCGTTGGCCAGTTCCTCGGAGCCCAGGCGCCTGCGCAGGCGCACCCTGAAATCCTCATAGGAGGTGAGGAACAACTTCACCAACGGGCTGCGACCGATGTCTTTCATCGCCCGGACACCCCTTCCCCTGTCATGCATTCCATGCTTTTTCCTGATGAGTCGGGTAACAAAAGCAGGGTCACCGGCTGGCGCAACGAACTGGGCGCCGGACGGTCGATCCTGAGGTTCTGCAAACTGTTGACCAAGGCCTTGTCCCGCATCAGGTCGCCCGTGGAACTGACCAGGCGGCTGTGCTGGACCACGCCGTCCCGGCCGATCCAGACTTGCAGCACCGCCCGAAAACTGCCCGGACGGGTCAACGGTGAACGACATAAATTGCGCTGGATGACCGTCTGGATGGCTGCCGCGTAGTTGCTGTCACTCAAGCCCGGGGTGACACCGGCAGGCAGCGGCACCTCGCGGACCCGCACCGGCTGCAACGTGAACGCATCCGCCCGGGCATAATGCGCCGCCAGCCCGGTACCGCTGAGCAACACCCGCAACCCTTCGGAGGGGGTGAACCGCCCCTGCACGCCCAGCGTCTGGCGCTGGCTCGACAGCTGGTGATCCACCAGCACCGCCATGCCCGTCGCGCGACTGAACTGCTCCAGCGCCGTGGTCAGTTCCTGGGGCGCGATGTCCAGGTCCACCAGGCCCACCGCCTGGATCGGCCCGGCCAGCAGACACAGCAACACCATCAGCCACCCCAAGGGCGCCCTGGTCAATCCACGTCCGCGTCCGCCCCTGGCTCTGCCCTGCTGCACGACTGACGTATCCGTTGAAAATCGTCATCCTGAGGGGTGTTTATGAATGTCGTATGACAACTGATACAAATCCTCCAGGCCGCACTAGACTGATGCCCTGACAACGCACCGTCCGCTGCGACGGGCCAGGAGGTCGGAGATGAAACAGTGGATGAACATGATGGCAGGCCTCGGGCTGTTCATGGCCTTGCCCTGGGCCCAGGGTGAAGAAGCCCCGGCCTGTATCGAGGTGACCGTGGGGGGTTACAAGACCCCCGACTACAACTGCCTGAGTCGGCAGATGGGCAACGACCCCCAGGCCGCGAAGGCGGCGCAACGGGCCCAGGACGCCATGAATGTGCCGGTCAACGAACGCGCACCGAACAGCATCGGCCTGGCCACCCCGGCGGCCACCGGGGTGCGCATGGGCAATACATTCGGCACTTCGGTCAAGCCCCAGCGGCCGCCGACGCCCGCCGACAATTAGCCTTTGCTCAACATCAAACCGCGTTATCGTTCATCGCGAGCAAGCTCGCTCCCACATTGATCCGGGAGAAACACAAAACTCCTGTTCAGACCCACCCCATGTGGGAGCGAGCTTGCTCGCGATAGCGGCCTGCCAGGCGCTAAACGACTGAAAACTCAGCCCCCCGGACTCTGGCGAAAACTCACCGCCAGCCGGTTCCAGCTGTTGATGGTGCTGATCGCCAGGGTCAGGTCCACCAGTTCTTCCTCGCTGAAGCAGGCCCGGGCCTGGGCATAGACGTCATCGGGCACCTGGCTTTCAGCCAACAGCGTCACCGCCTCGGTCCAGGCCAGGGCGGCGCGTTCGCGAGCCGTGAAGAAACCGCTGTCGCGCCATACCGCCAGCGCGTAGAGCCGCCGCTCGGTCTCGCCCTGGCGTCGCGCCTCCACCGAATGCATGTCGGTGCAGAAGGCACAGCCATTGAGTTGCGAGGCGCGGATCTTGATCAGGTGCAGCAGCGCCGGTTCGATACTCAGGCGACTGGTCAGGGCTTCCAGGCCGATCATGGCTCGCATCGCCCCGGGGGATGCGGTGTAGTAATCCAGACGCGGGCTCATGGCGGGCTCCGTGGTGTTCGAGACCTTCACGGTAGGCCCTGGTGCCGGGCAATGACAGGTCCAATTCGGCGAAAAAACCGGGGACAAGTCCAATGGACGGGATTTTCCCCACGCAACTTCTATGCAGTCGCACAATGCGGGTAATCTTGCGCCTTTGACGCCGGCCACCGAACAATCGCCCAGGAGCTTGCGGGTATGGAACTTCATGTTGTCATCAACGGCCGCAAGGACCTGTCGGGCCAGTTGTATCAACAATTGCGCAGCGCCATCGAGAGCGGTCGCCTGGCCGCCGGTACCCAACTGCCGCCCAGTCGCCTGCTGGCCGAGCAACTGGGTGTCTCGCGCAAGACCGTCTCCGACACCTACGCCCAATTGACCTACGAGAACTTCCTCACTGGCATCATCGGCAAAGGCACCTACGTCAATGCGCGGCCGGCCAAAGTCGTGCGCAAGCAAAGCCACCGCGAGCTGGCCGGTGCCGACGTCGTCGAGGCCTGGCGCACCATGCCGGACCTGATGCGCCACCCCACCCTCGAAGGTGCGTTGCGCTACGACTTCATCGGCGGCGCCACCGGCAAGGGCCAGTTTCCGCTGGACGACTGGCGGCGCTGCACCGCCCACGCCCTGCGCCAGATCGCCAGTGCCAAGGGTTTATACAGCCAGCCCGAAGGCCTGCCGTCGCTGCGCAATGCCATTGCCCGGCACATCGCCTTTTCCCGCGGGGTCAATTGCCAGGACGAAGACGTCGTGGTGTGCAACGGCGCACAACAGGCCCTGGACCTGATCTCGCGGGTGTTGACCCGTCCCGGCAGCCTGGTGGCCATGGAAGATCCGGGTTATCCGCCGGCGCGCTTGCTGTTCGGCTCCCAGGGCGCCACGGTGGCTGGGGTGCCGGTGGACGAACAAGGCATGCGGGTAGACCTGATCCCCGACGGCACGCGGCTGATTTATGTGACGCCCTCTCACCAATTTCCCCTGGGCATGCCCATGAGCCAGGCCCGCCGCGAGGCCTTGCTGGCGCGGGCCTATGAGCTGGGGGCGATCATCATCGAAGATGACTACGACAGCGAATTCCGCTACGAAGGCCGGCCCGCCGATTCGTTGCAGAGCCTGGATGAGCGCGGGATCGTCGCGTACGTCGGCACCTTCTCCAAGACCCTGCTGCCGGAGCTGCGGCTCGGCTACGCGATCCTGCCGCCGGCGATCCTTGAAGCGGTGATCCTGGCCAAGCGCCTCACCGACCAGCACACCTCCACCCTGCCCCAATGGGCCCTGGCCAAGTTCATCGCCGAGGGCTGCCTGCTCAAGCACATCCGCCGCTGCCACACCCTGTACGCCGGGCGCCGCGAGCGGATCCTGGCGCGCATGGCCGGGGACTTATCGCCCTGGTTCGAGGCCGTGCCCACCACCGCAGGCTTTCATATGGCCGTGCTGTGCAAGGTCCCGGTGGACCTGGCGCTGGTGATCGAGCTGGCGAAAAAAGCCGAGGTCGGGCTCTACAGCCTCGATGGTTTTTTCAATGATGTGCCCGTGCGGCCGGGCCTGTTTTTCGGTTTCGGCGCTATCGAAACCCTGGACATCGACATCGCCCTCGACCGTTTGCGCGACATTCTGCAGCAGGTGGCCTGAGGATTGGACTGGGCATTTATCCGCCCATTGGCTGTTTGAGCCTCGCGCCGCCAGGCCTATCCTGCACGGGTGTCATTACTCGTGAACACCTCCGTCCGACTTGATTCAGGAGTCTGAAAAATGTCTCGCCAAGTGATCAATACCGTACAGGTGCAAGCCGCCGCCGGGCGCTCGGAAGATCTGGGCCGGCAATTGCAGCAGATCGTCGAAACCCTGCGTGCCCTGCCAGGCTGCGACGCCTATATGGTCGACCGTTGCCCGGACGATGGCGACCGCTGGAACGTCAGCGCCCGCTGGCAATCGGAGGCGGCCATGCAAGCCCACTTCAACTGTCCGGAAGTGCAAGGTTTCATCAGCCTGATCGACAACCGCCTGGCTCGAAGCGTGGATTTCAATAGTTTTCCGGTTGTCTGAGCGCTCTTGACCTGTGGCGAGGGAGCTTGCTCCCGCTCGGCTGCGCTGTAGGAGCTGGCGAAGCCTGCGATCTTTTGATCTTTCGTTTGAGACTCAAGTGCCTGGGGAAAGATCGCAGCCTCGCTCCGCTCGACAGCTCCTACAGAGCCCAGCGGGAGCAAGCTCCCTCGCCACGGGGGTACGGGCCAGCCTGATGGAAATTTGCCACCCAACCATTGGTCTACCCACCTTCCGAAAGATTGGACGTTTGCTTGCCCCACCCTGGGGCTTAGGGTGAACCCATCGCCGCGACAGCGCGAAATCACTCGAAATCACCAAGGTCCATGCCCCATGAAAACCCTCTATCTGATCGCCGCCCTCAGCCTGCTGCCCATTACCCAAGCCTACGCCCACGAAGCCGCGCCTTCGGAGAAGGTCACGGTGTTGCAGGAACAACGGCTGAAAAACGTTCCAGGCAAAAAAGCCATGATGCTGACCGTCAACTATGCCCCCGGCCAAGCGTCCATTGCCCACAAACACGAAGGCACGGCCATGGCCTATGTGCTGGAAGGCGCCATCACCTCCCAGGTCAAGGGCGAGCCGGCGAAGACCTACAAGGCCGGGGAGTTCTGGTATGAAGCGGCGGGTTCCGAGCACCTGGTGTCGAAAAACGCCAGCACGAGCCAACCGGCGAAATTGCTGGTGTTCATGGTGATGGGAGAGGATGAAGCGGTATTGATACCGCTGAAGAACTAACAGTCGCACTACAAGCCATCCTGTGGGAGCGAGCTTGCTCGCGATGGCGGTGTATCAGTCAAGTTCAATGTCGCTGACCCACCGCTATCGCGAGCAAGCTCGCTCCCACAGGGGTCCACAGTGAATCTTTAAAGCCAAAAAAAAGCCCCGCATCTCTCAATGCGGGGCTTTTTCATTCAACGCCGGATCAGTCGGGCAACACGACCGACTGACCACTCAACGCCAGGTCCAGCAATTCGCGGTTGGCGACCGCGTACATGGCGTAGTCGGTACCGCTGGCGGCACGGATGTCCACCAGCATGGCGCGCCAGCGCTCGACCATTTCGTGATGCTGTTCAAGCCACAGCGCCAGGCGGGTTTCCACGTCCTGGGAACCGTCGCCCTCTTGCAGAACCGAGATGGTGATCGCCCGTTGCTGCCAGTCGACGTCATCGCGGAACGCTTCACGGGCCAGGGCCTGCCAGTTGTTTTCCACCGGCAGTGCGCTGATCTGTTGCAGGTACCAGGTGATGTCCAGGGCACTGCCCACGGCGAAGTAAGCCTTGGCCACATCGGCGGCGTTCTGGCCGGTGACGTCGGACGCCTCGATGATCGGCAGCAAGGTGTACAGGTGCGTGGTGCCGGCAACCATGCGCGCCAGCAACTCCGGCACGCCAGCGGCCACATAGGCCTGGTAACGGGTCTGCCAGCCTTCACGGGTCGGACCTTCCAGCAGTTCGTCGAGCTTGAGGCCCAACGCGGCCAGGTGCGGACCGAAGTGAGCGACGTCACGAGCCGCGTTCTGCTCGTTGCGACGGCTGCGCAGGAACCAGCGCGTAGCGCGACGGCCCAGGCGCATCAGCTCGTCCATCAGCTCCAGTTGCACGTCGGCCGAGACCTGGTGATCCAGGGCTTCGATCTGCCGGAACCAGTGCGGGAGGTGGAAGATATCGCGCACGATCACATAGGCACCGGCCACGTTCGCCGGGCTCATGCCCGTCGACTCCTTGAGCCGTTGAACGAAGGTGATACCCATGTGGTTGACCAGGTCGTTGGCGATCTGGGTGCTGACGATCTCGCGCTTCAGGCGATGGCGACGCATGGCCTCGGAGAACTTGCTCACCAGCGTCGGCGGGAACGCGGTTTCCATGTCACGGGTCAGGTAATCGTCGTCCGGTACCAGGGAGTTGAGCAGCGCTTCCTTGAGGTCGATCTTGCTATAGGAGATCAGTACCGACAGTTCGGCACGGGTCAGGCCGTGGCCCGCCGCGACACGTTCGGCCAGTTGCTCTTCAGTCGGCAGGAACTCGATGGCGCGGTCCAGCTTGCCCCGGGCTTCCAGATCGTTCATCAGACGCTTGTATTCGGCGATCCGCACGAAGGCGCGGCGTGCCGCCAGGGACAGGGCCTGGGTCTGCTTGTAGTTGTTGCCCAACACCAGGCCACCGACTTCGTCGGTCATGCTCGCCAGCAACTGGTTGCGTTGCTTGTCGGTCATGTCGCCGGCCTGCACCACTTCGTTGAGCAGGATCTTGATGTTCACTTCGTGGTCGGAGCAGTCCACGCCGCCCGCGTTGTCGATGAAGTCGGTGTTGGAACCGCCACCATTGAGGCCGAACTCGACGCGACCCAGTTGGGTCATGCCCAGGTTACCGCCCTCGCCCACGACCTTGCAGCGCAGTTCGTTGCCGTTCACACGCAGCGCATCGTTGGCCTTGTCGCCGACATCGGCGTGGCTTTCGGTGCTGGCCTTGACGTAGGTGCCGATACCGCCGTTCCACAACAGGTCCACCGGCGCCTTGAGCAAGGCGTTGAGCAACTCGGTCGGGGTCAGTTTGTCGGCCGTGATGTCGAAGCGTTCTTTCATCTGCGGCGAGATGGCGATGCTCTTCGCGCTGCGCGAGAAGATACCGCCGCCTTCGGACATGATGCTGGTGTCGTAGTCGGTCCAGGCCGAACGCGGCAGGTCGAACAGACGCTTGCGCTCGGCAAAGCTGTTGGCAGGCTCCGGGTTCGGGTCGATGAAGATGTGCAGGTGGTTGAAGGCCGCGACCAGTTGCAGCTTGTCGGACATCAACAAGCCGTTGCCGAACACGTCGCCGGCCATGTCGCCGACGCCGACCACGGTGATGCTGTCTTCCTGGACATTGATGCCGCGCTCGCGGAAGTGGCGCTGCACGCCGACCCACGCGCCCTTGGCGGTGATGCCCATTTTCTTGTGGTCGTAGCCGGCCGAACCGCCGGAGGCGAACGCATCGCCCAGCCAGAAGCCGTAGTCGATGGCGATGCCGTTGGCGATGTCGGAGAAGGTCGCAGTGCCCTTGTCCGCCGCGACCACCAGGTACGGGTCATCGTCGTCATGGCGCACGACGTTGGCCGGCGGTACCAGCGCGCCGTCCTTCAGGTTGTCGGTGATGTCCAACAGGCCCGAGATGAAGATGCGGTAGCAGGCGATGCCTTCGGCCGCGATCTCGTCCCGGCTGCCGCCCAGCGGCAGGCGACGTGGCAGGAAACCGCCCTTGGCGCCCACCGGCACGATCACCGAGTTCTTCACTTGCTGGGCTTTTACCAGGCCCAGCACTTCGGTGCGGTAGTCTTCTTCACGGTCGGACCAGCGCAGGCCGCCGCGGGCAACGTTGCCGAAGCGCAGGTGCACGCCTTCGACCCGTGGCGAGTAGACGAAGATCTCGAACTTCGGTACGGGCTTGGGCAGTTCCGGGATCAGGTGCGGGTTGAACTTGAAGCTGAAGTAGGACTTGTTCTGGCCGTTGGCGTCGGTCTGGTAGAAGTTGGTCCGCAGGGTGGCCTTGATCAGGTCCAGGTAGCGACGCAGGATGCGGTCTTCGTTGAGCACCTGGACGTCGTCCAGGGCCGAGAGGATCGCCTGCTCCAAGCGCAGTTGCTTGTCTTCCAGGTCATCGCCGCTGAGCTTGCGCGCCAGGTAGAAGCGGGTCTTGAACAACCGGGTCAGTTCGCGAGCGATGTCGGTGTGGTTGTTCAGGGTGCTGGCGATATAACCCAGGTCGAAGCCCAGGCGGATCTGCTTCAGGTAACGGGCGTAGGCACGCAGCAGCGCCACGTCGCGCCATGGCAGGCCGGCAGTCAGCACCAGGCGGTTGAACGCATCGTTCTCGGCATCGCCACGCACGATGTGGACGAAGGCGTCCTGCAAGGTGTCGTTGAGTTGCTGGATGTCCAGGTCCAGGCCTTCGGCGGCGGTGAACGCGAAATCATGAATCCAGAACTCGCGGCCGTTGGTGTGGCGCAGGCGATACGGGAATTCACCCAGCACGCGCAGGCCGAGGTTTTCCAGGATCGGCAGCACGTCGGACAGCGCCAGCGGCGTGTCGGCGTGATACAGCTTGCAGTGCAGCTCGCGCTGGCCGGAGACCTGGCCCAGCGGCTGGTAGAAGCTCATGACCAGCGGGTTCTTTTCGTTCAGGTTCAGCAGGTGCTGCATGTCGACCACGGCCGAGTGCGCGGCAAAGCGCTCGCGGTAGCCGGCCGGGAAGCCTTTCGGGAAATCCGACAGCACGTTGGTGCCCTGGGCTTCGCCGAAGCTTTCGATGACCAGGCTGGCGTAGTCGTCCTTCCAGCTGCGGCAAGCCTGCACGACTTCTTTTTCCAGCAGCAGCGGGTCGATGTCCAGGCGGTTCTTCGGGTCCACCCGCAGGATCAACTGCACACGGGCCAGTACGGATTCGGAGAAGAAGGTCCAGAACTCGCAGTCCGAGGCCTTCAGGCGATCCATCAGCACTTGCTGGATCTTCTGGCGCACTTCGGTGGAATAGATGTCACGTGGCACGTAGGCCAGGCAGTAGCAGAAACGGCCATACGGGTCTTTGCGCAGGAACACGCGGATCTTGTTGCGTTCCTGGATCTGCACGATGGACATGACAGTGCTGAACAGCTCGTCCACCGGGGTCTGGAACAGGTCGTCACGGGGCAGCACTTCGACCACCTGGGCCAGTTCCTTGCCCAGGTGCGCCTTGGCCTGGAAGCCCGAGCGACGCTCGATTTCCGCGACCTTGCGACGGATGTACGGGATGACCCGCACGCTCTCGCCATACACCGAAGAGGTGTACAGGCCCATGAAACGGCATTCCTTGATGACCTTGCCGCTGGCGTCGATTTCGCGGATCGACACGTAGTCCGGGTAGGCCGGACGGTGTACGCGGCTCGGGTGCGCGGCCTTGGCGAACGACAACAACGTCGGTTCGCGCAGGTAAGCGACAGCGTAGTCTTCGATGCGCAGGTCTTCGGCGGTCAGGCCGGCGCGCAGCAATTTGGTCAGGCCGAGGAACGAGTCGGGGTCGTACTCGATGTGACCGCCGTCGGCCTCATCGCGCACCACGAACTCTTCGTAGCCCAGGAAGGTGAAGTGGTTACCCACCAGCCATTCCAGGAAGCTCTTGATCTCGCTCTTTTCATCAGCGTCGATGGCATAGGCGCTGCTGTCCAGGCTGTCGAGGATTTCCTGGACCTTGGCTTTCATCGGTTCGAAATCGGCCACGGCCACGCGCACTTCGCCCAGCACTTGCTCAAGTTCCTTGCTCAGGACGTTGAGTTCGGCGGCGTTGGCGCAGCGGTCGATTTCCAGGTACATCAACGACTCTTGCAGGATGTCGTCGCCCTGGGTGCCTTTTGGCAGGATTTCCAGCAACTCGCCCTTGCTGCCGCGACGCACGCTCAGCACAGTGGTTTGCAGGGTATGGATGCTGTAGCCGCGACGGTTCAGCTCGGTGCGGACCGAGTCCACCAGGAACGGCAGGTCGTGGTGCAACACTTCCACGGCCGTGTGGGTCGACTGCCAGCCATGGCGTTCGTAATCTGGGTTGTAGACGCGCACCTGTGGTTGCGTGTGATCGAAGCGCTCAAGCAGGCGCCAGGCAGACAGGGTGCAGCCGGCGAGGTCGGACAACCGGCGCTGGGTAAGTTCATCGAGGGAAATGATGCCGAAGAATTGTTCAGCGAACAGCGCCACTTGTGGCAGTGCCTGTTCACTGATGTGCTGCGCCAGTGCCGCTTGCAGTTGGTGCTGGAAGTCGGCTTTGCTGGCTGCGGTGAAGAACGCCATCTGTGGTACTCCGCTTGGGCTTGTTATTGATTGAAGCGTCGCGTGCAACCCCTGCGGGGCTGTCGGCCATCCCGTTCCTGATTCTCGGGCAGAGGAAACAGGATGACAGGTGGGTGAAGCTGGACAGGACCCGCAGGTCACATCCTTTTCCATGTAATTTCATGTCATGGACACCTGCCAAAACCACCCAGGGGTGGCCTTGGCAGGTGCACATCCGTTGCGCAGCTTAACGAGTGCGACAACCTGCCTGCTTGCAGCGCTGCGACATATTCGGTCATCGGCTAGCTAAACAGCCGGTACGCACCGAACAACCCTAGCAGGCTGGGGGCCAAACGGCACCCCGAGGCGGTAAACCAGCAGAAAATCCTTCGGGCTGGCAGAATCCACTTTTTGCACCCCGCAGGTGCACTCGATCCTGGAGCCATCACCATGCAAATGACCACCGCCCTTCTGATCGCCAACCCGTGTGATGAAGAAGAAGACAACATGGCCATGCTCTGCTGCCACAGCGCCCAGGGCGAAATGTTCCTGATGACGCGCTACCCCGACGAAGACGAACTGGAAATCGCCCTCGATGGAGAGCCTTCGACCCTGGAGGGCGTGAAGGTGACGCTGAGCCCAACCTTGCTCAGGATCGAAATCGCGGCGGCGGACGCCGATGCGCTCAATGGCGATGATGTGCTGGAAATCAGTCACAACAGTGATGCGGCGGACCTGGAGGAAGTGGAGTTGACCTTGCAGAACATTCTCCGGGGTACAGGGACCTATGTAAGGCAGGCCTGACGCCAGCGTTTTCATGGACGCCATCGCGAGCAAGCTCGCTCCCACAGGAATGGCGTCGTTCACCAATGTGTACAAGTCACCAGTGTGGGAGCGAGCTTGCTCGCGATGGCGATGGCTCAGCTTGCATAGAGAGTGACCGTCATCTCCAAACCGCTCACGACGTGGCAACCGTCGGTCGCTCTCGTATCGAGACGCCCTTGACGGGCGACGGCGTTCTGAGGTTTCCTGAAACCGGTTTCAGAACCGCTGAACAACTCTAATAAGCAGGTTTCAATCCGTGACTTCTTTCTCCGCCGCCCAGCGCAACCGCGTGACCATGCTCGACGTCGCCGAACGCGCCGGGGTCTCCAAAGCCAGTGTCTCGCGTTTCATTGGCGAAGACCGGGCCCTGCTCTCCGAGGCCATCGCCCGGCGCATCGAGCAGGCCATCAGCGAGCTGGGCTACCGGCCGAACCAGATGGCCCGCGGCCTCAAGCGCGGGCGCACACGCCTGATCGGCATGCTGGTGGCCGATATCCGCAACCCATATTCGATTGCCGTAATGCATGGCGTGGAAACCGCCTGTCGTCGCCATGGCTATAGCCTGGTGGTGTGCAACACCGACCGCGACGACGAGCAGGAACGCCAGCACCTGGCTTTGTTGCGCGCCTACAACATCGAAGGGCTGATCGTGAACACCTTGGGTCACCACCGTGACGAACTGTTCGAACTGCGCAGCGAAATGCCCCTGGTGCTGGTGGATCGCAAGGTCGATCGGCTCGACAGCGACCTGGTCGGGCTGGACAACCCGGCGGCCATCGAAATGGCCCTCGATCACCTCGAACAACGGGGCTACCGCGATCTGTTGCTGGTGACAGAACCGTTCGACGGCACCAGTTCGCGAATCGAGCGGGTCGAGAGTTTCAAGGCTGGTATCCAACGGCGGCCTGCCCTGGCCGGCACCGTGGTGGAAACCTCTGATCAGTTGACCACGCGTATCAAGGCCTTTCTTGCCCAGCCTGGCCATGGCCCCAAGGCGTTGTTCTGCGCCAATGGTATCGCCGCCCTGGCCGCCACGACGGTGTTGCGCGAACTGGGTTGCCGCTTGTTCGATGACGTGGGCCTGATCGCCCTCGATGACTTGGATTGGTACCCCTTGGTGGGCAGCGGCATCACGGCCCTGGCCCAACCGACAGCGCAGATCGGCGCCAGCGCGTTCGAATGCCTGCTCAAGCGCTTGCGCGGTGACAACGGGCCGGTGCGGACCCTGGATTTTGCGGCGCGGTTGATTGAGCGTGGGTCGACGCTTGGGAATGGTCGGTGATGGTGAGGGCCCTATCGCGAGCAAGCTCGCTCCCACACGGGATCTGTGGCGCACTGAAGATCCCTGTGGGAGCGAGCTTGCTCGCGATGAGGCCCTAAAACACACCCCCTTTTTTTTGAATAAAACTGAAACCGGTTTCAGAGGTACAACAACAATGCACAACCCACCCGTCTCCATCAGTCTTTCCAGCTACGGCGCCGACCTGGTGCGGCAGCATGGCCAAGGCCGCTTCATCGATCTGTTGGCCGCCGCCGGTGCCTCGCGCATCGAATGGCGCGAAGAATTGCTCACCACCGAACAGCCCGCTGAACTGGCCGCCGCTGCCCGGGCCCAGGGGCTGCAGAGTATATTTTCGTCGCCCCTGGAACTGTGGCTCGCCGGCCAGTCCAGGCCCAACCCCGCCCTGGCGCTGGCCCTGCAACGCGGCGAGGCGTTCGGTTCGACCTGGCTGAAAGTCTCCCTCGGGCATTTCACCGACTCCAATGACCTGTCGGCACTGGCCCAGGTGCTCGCCGTCAGCCCGGTGCAACTGCTGGTGGAAAACGACCAGACCTTGCAGGGCGGGCGAATCGAACCGCTGCAACGATTCTTCACCGCAGTGGAACACCAGGGGCTGCCCGTCGCCATGACCTTCGACATTGGCAACTGGCAATGGCAGGACCAATCGGCCGCCGTGGCCGCCCGCCAGCTCGGACGCTATGTGGCGTATGTGCACTGCAAGGCCGTGGCCCGGCGCGCCGACGGCAAACTCGTCGCCGTGCCTCCGGCCATGACCGACCTGCACGAGTGGGAACAACTGCTCAAGCACATGCCCGCCGGCGTGATGCGCGCCGCCGAATACCCGCTGCAAGACGATGACCTGCTGCAATTGACCGCCCACCATGTCGCCACCCTGTCCCGCCTCGGGCAATCGCGCCAGGAGCCTGCCCATGTCTGAGTTCGATGTGTTGTCGTTCGGCGAAACCATGGCCATGCTGGTGGCGGATCAGCGCGGTGACCTGGCCAGCGTCGACCAGTTTCACAAGCGCATTGCGGGGGCCGACAGCAACGTGGCCATCGGCCTGTCGCGGCTGGGCTTCAAGGTGGCGTGGCTGAGTCGGGTCGGCGCCGATTCCCTGGGGCGCTTCGTGACGCAGACCCTGGAAAACGAGGGCCTGGATTGTCGCCACGTGGCGGTCGACCCGGAGCACCCCACCGGCTTCCAGTTCAAGTCCCTTACCGTCGATGGCAGCGACCCGCAAGTCGAGTATTTCCGGCGCAGTTCGGCGGCCAGTCATCTGTCGGTCGGCTCCATCGCGCCTGCACTGCTTGACGCCCGTCACGTGCACGCCACCGGCATCGTCCCGGCGCTGTCGGGCACGGCCCGCGAGATGTCCTTTGAATTGATGAGCCGTATGCGCGCGGCCGGCCGCAGCCTGTCGTTCGACCCTAACCTGAGGCCAAGCCTATGGGGCAGCGAGTCGACGATGATCACTGCAATCAATCGCCTCGCCGCCCTCGCCCACTGGGTCTTGCCGGGGCTCGGCGAAGGCCGGCTGCTGACCGGCTTCGACGACCCGGCCGACATCGCCGCGTTCTACCTGGACCAAGGTGCCGAAATCGTCGTGATCAAGCTCGGCGCGGACGGCGCCTATTACCGCACGGCGCTGGACCAGGGCGTCATCCCCGGCGTGCCGGTGGCCCAAGTGGTGGACACCGTGGGCGCCGGTGATGGCTTCGCGGTGGGCCTGATCAGCGCATTGCTCGAAGGCCGGGCCATTACCGAGGCCGTGCAGCGCGCCAACTGGATTGGCAGCCGCGCGGTGCAGAGCCGTGGAGACATGGAGGGATTACCGACTCGCATTGAGTTATTGGCTGAATTTGAAACCGCCGATCGCGAGCAAGCTCGCTCCCACATGGCATCGAGTTAACCCCCTGTGGGAGCGAGCTTGCTCGCGATAGAGCCACCACAAAACACACCTGCTGCAACAAAAACAACAAGCTCAGGAGTCAACGACATGCAAACGCTCAACCTCGCCACCCGCCGCTGGTGGTACATCATGCCCATCGTTTTCATCACCTACAGCCTGGCCTACCTCGACCGGGCCAACTATGGGTTTGCCGCCGCCTCGGGCATGGCCAAGGACCTGATGATCACCCCAGGGCTTTCGTCGCTGCTGGGCGCCCTGTTTTTCCTCGGCTACTTTTTCTTCCAGGTCCCGGGGGCGATCTACGCGCAAAAGCACAGCGTGAAGAAGCTGATCTTCGTCAGCCTGATCCTCTGGGGTTCGCTGGCTACCCTGACGGGCGTGGTCTCCAATGCCTACTGGCTGATTGTGATCCGCTTCATGCTCGGGGTGGTCGAGGCCGCGGTGATGCCGGCGATGCTGGTGTACCTGTGCCACTGGTTCACCCGGGCCGAACGCTCGCGCGCCAATACCTTCCTGATCCTCGGCAACCCGGTGACCATGCTGTGGATGTCCGTGGTCTCGGGTTACCTGGTGCAGCGATTCGACTGGCGCTGGATGTTCATCATCGAGGGCCTACCGGCGGTGCTCTGGGCCTTTGTCTGGTGGCGCCTGGCCGATGATCGCCCGGCCCAGGCCAAGTGGCTCAGCGACCAGGAAAAACATGATCTGGAAAGTGCCTTGGCGGCCGAACAGGTCGGCATCAAGGCGGTGAAGAACTACGCCGAAGCCTTTCGCTCTCCCAAGGTGATCATCCTGGCGTTGCAGTTTTTCTGCTGGAGCATCGGCGTCTACGGGTTTGTGCTGTGGCTGCCGTCGATCCTCAAGGCCGGCCTGCAGATGAACATGGTCGAGGCCGGTTGGCTGTCGTCCTTGCCGTACCTGGCGGCGGTGATCGGCATGCTGGTGGTGTCCTGGGCGTCGGACAAGGCGCAGAAGCGCAAGCGTTTTGTCTGGCCGCCGCTGCTGATCGCCTCCATCGCGTTCTACGCCTCCTACCTGCTGGGGGCCGAGCACTTCTGGTGGTCCTATGGCTTGCTGGTAGTCGCCGGCGCTTGCATGTACGCGCCCTACGGTCCGTTCTTCGCCATCGTTCCGGAAATCCTCCCGGCCAATGTCGCCGGCGGCGCCATGGCGTTGATCAACAGCATGGGCGCACTGGGTTCGTTCGGCGGCTCGTACCTGGTGGGCTACCTCAACGGCACCACCGGCTCCCCTGGCATGTCCTTCCTGCTGATGAGCGGCGCCTTGCTGCTGTCGGTCGTGCTGACCCTCGCCCTCAAGCCCGGCGCCAGCGACCGGACCGTCTCCCACTCCGCGACGCCGAGCCCGGCGCCCGCCCGTTCCTGAATCGAGACCCCTCCCATGAAAAAGCACGTGGTGTTGTACAAAGCGCTGTCACCTCAATTGATGGCTCGCCTGCAAGCCCAGGCCCAAGTCACGCTCATCGAACGCCTCGATGCCCAGGGCCTGGCACAACTGCGCGACGCCCTGCCCACGGCCCACGGCCTGCTGGGCGCCAGCCTCAAGCTGGATGCGGCGCTACTGGACCTGGCGCCGAACCTGCAAGCCATCGCCAGCGTCTCGGTGGGGGTCGACAACTACGACATCGACTACCTGACCGAACGCCGGATCCTGCTGACCAATACCCCGGACGTGCTCACCGAAACCACCGCGGACACCGGTTTCGCCCTGATCCTGGCAACCGCCCGGCGCGTGGTGGAACTGGCCAACCTGGTGCGCAGCGGCGGCTGGCAACAGAGCATCGGCCCCCGGCATTTCGGCACCGATGTCCATGGCAAGACCCTGGGCATCATCGGCATGGGGCGCATCGGCGAAGCCTTGGCCCAGCGCGGGCACTTCGGCTTCGGCATGCCGGTGCTCTACCACAGCCATTCGCCCAAGCCCGCGGTCGAGCAACGTTTCGGTGCGCGTTACTGCAGTCTCGAAACATTGTTGCAGCAGGCGGACTTCGTTTGCCTGACCTTGCCCTTGACGGCTGAAACCCAAGGGCTGATCGATGCGCAGGCGTTTGCGAGAATGCGTCCCGAGACCCTCTTCATCAATATCTCCCGAGGCAAAGTGGTGGATGAAGCGGCGCTGATCGACGCCCTGCGCAACGGCCAGATCCGTGGTGCAGGGCTGGATGTGTTCGAGCACGAACCCTTGAGTGCCGATTCGCCGCTGTTGCAGATGGACAACGTGGTAGCGACACCGCACATGGGCTCGGCCACCCACGAGACCCGGGAAGCGATGGCGCGCTGCGCCGTGGACAACCTGCTGGCGGCATTGGCGGGGGAGCGGCCGGAGAACCTGGTGAATTTGGGGGTGTGGAAAGGCTGAGCTATTCACCGCTAATCCCTGTGGGAGCTGAGCTTGCTCGCGATGGCGGTGGGTCAGTTGCATTGAAGTTGAATGTGCCGCCGCCATCGCGAGCAAGCTCGGCTCCCACAATGGATTCGTGGTGTTCCTTGCACCCGCGTCCACCGCCAATCCCCCTGTGGGAGCTGAGCTTGCTCGCGATGGCGGTGGGTCGGCTACATTGAAGTTGAATGTACCGTCGTCATCGCGAGCAAGCTCGGCTCCCACAATGGATTCGTGGTGTTCCTTGCACCCGCGTCCACCGCCAATCCCCCTGTGGGAACGAGCTTGCTGACGATAGCGGTGGCTCGGCCGCATTGAAGTTGAATGTACCGTCGTCATCGCGAGCAAGCTCGGCTCCCACAATGGATTCGTGGTGTTCCTTGCACCCGCGTCCACCGCCAATCCCCCTGTGGGAACGAGCTTGCTGACGATAGCGGTGGCTCGGCCGCATTGAAGTTGAATGTACCGTCGTCATCGCGAGCAAGCTCGGCTCCCACAATGGATTCGTGGTGTTCCTTGCTCCTGCGTCCACCGCCAATCCCCTGTGGGAGCTGAGCTTGCTCGCGATGGCGGTGGGTCAGGCTCCATCTATGTTGGATATTGCGCCGCCATCGCGAGCAGCTCGGCTCCCACAGGTTCTGCGGCTTGCCCAGGATTTAAGGAATGCCACAAGGGCTATGTCGGCTGACGGGTTTCGATGTTGTCCAGTGCACGGTTCGCCAGCAGGCTGCCCAGTTCGATCAGTTGCTGAATGCCCAGGAGGAAATGCCGGCGTGAACCGTCCAGGTCGAAAGCCAGATCATTGACCATGGCATTGGCCGAAGCCAGGGTTTCGCTGAGGTTGGCAAGCAGGCTTTCGGTGTCGATGTCTTTGTTGACGGTGAAGAGTTGGCCGGGAGCAGGTTCTGCTTCGGATTTGTCCGGCTTGGGGTTCAGGTAATGGTCGAGGACTCGGTCGGTGACTTCGTCGTGTTTCTGGGACTTGGTTTTTGGACGCGGTGACGTTGGATCGGTGTTCGGTGGGTTCGGGGTTACTTTGAACATGAATGAATCTCCAAATCAGAAAAAGGAGACCATCAACCTCGCTACCAAACGAAGGTGGCGGCCATACGCGGGTTGGTAGACCGGTGACTTGGAGAACCGGCGCGTCCGAAGACGCCCTGCGCATGACCGCCATAAAACAGATACCAAAAAGGCCTCTGTTACAGGGGCTGTGCGACAAGTCAAAAGCCGGGCTACCAAACCCGATCGCTGATTCATCAGCGACCCGGAAACGATAGAACCTGCCTCCCAAGCGCACAAGCCGGCGAATTCTGGCGCAGTTGTAGGCAACGGCGCAAGACAACGTAGCCTGTTCCAGAGCACTCCTACATCCCGATAAACACCCCTTCACTTTGTGAGTGCTTCGCACTGGAGCGCCAGCCCGGTCAAGCGGGAGCAAGCTCCCTCCCACGGGGTAAGTGCGCCTGTCCGGGTGGGATTCATGGCAAGCAAACCCACCTCACAATCTTTCCAAGCCGATCACAATTCACACGGCCAATCAAAATCCCGTTAGTCGCCACCCCCCGCCATGCATTAAAGTAACGCCCCCAGCCCCGGCGTTATCCGAACGCCTGGGGCCACCCTTTCCAGGAACAGTCACCGATGGAACATCGTGAAGCGCTGCTTGCGCTGCGAACCTTTCTTTCAACGCAGATTCTCGGCCAGGAAAAACTCATCGAGCGTCTGCTCATCGCTTTGCTCGCCGACGGTCATATGCTGGTGGAAGGCGCGCCTGGGCTGGCCAAGACCAAGGCCATCAAAGAGCTGGCCGAGGGCATCGAAGCGCAGTTCCATCGTATCCAGTTCACCCCTGACCTGCTGCCCGCGGACATTACCGGCACGGAAATCTACCGGCCGGAAACCGGCAGTTTCGTGTTCCAGCAAGGGCCGATTTTCCATAACCTGGTGTTGGCGGACGAAATCAACCGCGCCCCGGCCAAGGTCCAGTCGGCCCTGCTCGAAGCCATGGCCGAGCGCCAGGTCAGCGTCGGGCGCAGCACGTATGAACTGTCGCCGCTGTTCCTGGTGATGGCCACGCAGAACCCGATCGAGCAGGAAGGCACCTACCCGCTGCCCGAAGCCCAGCTCGACCGGTTCCTGATGCACGTCAAGATCGGTTTTCCCGATGCCGCCGTGGAACGCCGCATCCTGCAGCAGGCCCGGGGTGAAGCGCTGAACGGCGAGACCAAGCCCGAGCGCCGCGTGAGCCAGCAGGCGATCTTCTCCGCACGCAAGGAAATCCTCGGGTTGTACATGGCCGACGCCGTGGAGGAGTACCTGGTGCAACTGATCATGGCCACCCGCAACCCGGCCAAGTTCGATCCGGAAATGGCCGAATGGATCGCCTACGGTGCCAGTCCGCGGGGTTCCATCGCCCTTGACCGCTGCGCCCGTGCCCATGCCTGGCTGGCCGGGCGCGACTTTGTCAGCCCGGAAGATATCCAGGCCGTGCTGTTCGACGTGCTGCGCCATCGCATCATCCTGTCGTTCGAAGCCGAGGCCGCCGGCATCGACCAGGACCGGGTCGTGCAGCGAATTCTCGACGTCGTCGCTGTCGCTTGAGCATGAGTCATGAATAACCCCCTGGCGCCCGCACCGGGCATCCGCGTCAGCCTTTCGGAGCTGATCGAGATGCGCCATCGCGTGCGCGAGGTGCAACTGTTCTCGACACCGGGCCAGCGCAGCCCGCTGATCGGCCTGCACCACTCCAAGCTGCGCGGGCGCGGGGTGGATTTCGACCAGGTGCGGGTCTACCAGGCCGGCGACGACGTGCGCACCATTGACTGGCGCGTCACCGCCCGGACCCAGGAGCCCCACACCAAGCTGTTCCACGAAGAGCGGGAACGGCCGATCTTCATCATGATCGAGCAAAGCCACCGGCTGTTCTTCGGCTCGGGGCTGATGTTCAAGTCGGTACTCGCCGCCCAGGCCGCCAGCCTGATCGGCTGGGCCGCGCTGGGGCACAACGACCGGGTTGGCGGCCTGGTGTTCGGTAACAACACCCATTACGAAGTCAAGCCACGGCGCAGCAAACAGAGCCTGTTGCAATTGCTCAACCGGCTGGTGCGGGTCAATCAGTCACTGCACACCGAGGGCGAGCCGGACCGCGACTCGTTCGGCATCGCCCTGCGTCGGGCCCGGGAAGTGCTGCGGCCCGGCAGCCTGGTGATCGTGATTTGCGACGAGCGTGCGTTGTCCGACAGCGCCGAACAGCAACTGAGCCTGCTGTCGCGCCATTGCGACCTGTTGCTGCTGCCGCTGTCGGACCCGCTGGATCACGCCTTGCCCGCCGCCGGTTTGCTGCGTTTCGCCCAGCGTGGCGCGCAGTTGGAGCTCGACACCCTGAATTTCGAACTGCGCCAGGCCTATCGCGCCCAGGCCGAGGCACGCCAGGCGCGTTGGGAATTGCTGGCGCAAAAGCTGCGAATCCTGATGATGCCCCTGAGTACCCAGGGCGACATGGTCGAGCAGCTACGCGAATACCTGAACCCCAAGCGGGCCGGGAAAAGCCGATGAGCAGCCTCGATCAATTGCAGCCGCTGATGGCGCCACCGCCCATTGGTTTCTGGCCGCCCGCGCCGGGCTGGTGGTTGCTACTGCTGATGTTGCCGTTGCTGGGCCTGGGGCTGTGGCAATTGCGCCGGTTCATTCCCGCCAAGCGTACCGCCGACCGCAGCGAGCAACCCCTGGACCCGGTGCGCCTGGCCGCCCTGGCCGAACTCGCCCGGCTGCCCAAGCCCTACGACGGCGCGCCGGCCGGTGCCTGGTTGCAGCAACTCAACGGGCTGCTCAAGCGCCTGTGTCGCAACCACTACCCCTACAGCCAGAGCCACACCCTCAACGGGCGCAAATGGCTGGCTTTCCTGGACAACCGTTGCCCGGCCGCTGGCTTGACGCGCTGGATGGTACTGGTGGAAGGCGCCTACAAGCCCGAATGCAAGCTCGATGACAAAGCCATCGCCGGCCTGACCCAGGCGGTCGAAATCTGGATTCGCAAACATGTTTGAATTCGCCTGGCCGTGGGTGTTCACCCTCTTGCCGCTGCCCTGGCTGATGCGCCTGGTGCTGCCGGCGGCCGACAGCGGCGAGCCGGCGCTCAAGGTCAGTTTCCTCGGCGACCTGGAAGGCCTGGTGGGCCGTCGGGCCCGGGCCAATCTGCCGACCTGGCGGCAACAAGCGCCCTTTATCCTGCTCTGGCTGCTGTTGCTGATCGCCGCTGCACGACCGCAGTGGCTGGGGGAACCGCTGCCCATTGCCGCCAGCGGTCGCGACCTGCTGGTGGCGGTGGACGTCTCGGGCTCCATGGACTTTCCCGACATGCAGTGGAAGGACGAAGACGTCAGTCGCCTCGCGCTGGTCCAGCACATGCTCGGGGATTTTCTCGAAGGCCGCGAAGGTGACCGGGTCGGCCTGATCCTGTTCGGCAGCCAGGCCTACTTGCAGGCACCGCTGACCTTCGACCGCCGCACCGTGCGTCGCTGGCTCGACGAGGCGCGCATCGGCATCGCCGGCAAGAATACCGCCATCGGCGACGCCATCGGCCTGGCCCTCAAGCGCCTGCGCCAGCGTCCGGCCCACAGTCGCGTACTGATCCTGGTCACCGACGGCGCCAACAACGGCGGCGAAATAGACCCGCTGACCGCCGCGCGGTTGGCCGCCGACGAAGGCGTGAAAATCTATCCGATCGGCATTGGTGCCGACCCGGAACAAAGTGGCACGGCGGGCTTCCTCGGCGTCAACCCGAGCCTGGACCTCGACGAGCCGACCCTCAAGGACATTGCCCAGGTCACGGGCGGTCGCTATTTTCGCGCCCAGGATGGCGAGCAATTGCTGGCGATCAAGACCACCCTCGACCAGCTCGAACCGGTGACCCAGCAACCGACCCAGGCACGCCCTGCCCTGGCGCTGTATCACTGGCCCCTGGCCGCTGCGCTGCTGTTGAGCATATTGCTGGTGGCCCGGGCGCGCTGGCCGGACAATCCACTGCAACGTCTGTTCAACCAGCCGCTGTTCCAACCGTCCCAACACACCGAGTGGCGCCAGCGGCTCAAGCGCCTGCGCTTGCGGAGGCGTCGATGATCGCCCTCTGGCCGCACTGGCTGCGCCCCTGGTTCGTGTTGCTGCTGCCGTTGCTGGGCTGGTTGCTTTGGCAACTGTGGCACCGGCAGAAACGGGTGGGCCGCTGGCAGATGATCCTGCCGCCGGCCTTTCATGCGGTACTGCTCAGTGGCGGCAGTGGTCGGGAAAGCCGGCTGCCGTGGATTGCCCTGGGCCTGGGCTGGCTGTTGATCGTGCTGGCGTTGCTGGGGCCAAGCTGGGCGCGGGTCGAACAGACCAGCCAGAAACCCGCCGATCCGCTGATAGTGATACTGGAACTGACCCCGGAAATGCTCGCCACCGATGTCCCGCCCACGCGCCTGGAACAGGCCCGGCGCAAGGTACTGGACCTGTTGCAGAACCGCAGCGATGCCCAGACCGCGATCATCGTCTATGCCGGCAGCGCCCACACGCTGGTGCCGCTGTCCGACGACCTGGCCACCAGCACCAACCTGCTCGAAGCCCTCGCGCCGTCGATCATGCCCCAAAGCGGCCATCGCGCCGACCTGGCCGTTCATAAAGCCATGGCCCTGCTGGACCAGGGTGAACTCGGCCACGGTCGGATCCTGCTGATCGGTTCGTCGTTGAACGAGCAGGAACGTGAAGGCATCCGCCAGGTCCTGGACGGTTCCGCCACACAATGGCTGATGCTGGGCATCGGTACCCGCGAAGGCGCACCGGTGGCCCAGGAAGATGGCAGTTACCTCAAGGATGCCCAGGGTTCGATCCTGGTACCGCGCCTGGACAGCCCGGGCCTCAAGGCCTTCTCCAACGAGCTGGACGGCCGCTACCGACCGGCGCGGCTGGACGACAGCGACCTGCGCGGCCTGGGTCTGCTGGACGGTCCTCGCCATCTGCGCAGCGACGGCCAGACATTGCGCCTGGACACCTGGGCCGACCAGGGTTATTGGCTGCTCCTGCCCTTGTTGCTGCTGGCCGCTTGCGCCGGGCGTCGAGGCTGGCTGTTCTGCCTGCCGCTGCTGTTCATGTTGCCGCAAACCGGCCACGCTTTCGAATTCCAGGACCTGTGGTTGCGCCCCGACCAGCAGGGCCAGCACTTGCTCAAGCAAAAGCGCCCCGCCGAAGCCGCCGCCCACTTCGAAGACAGCCAATGGCAAGGCGTCGCCCTGTACGAAGCCGGCCAATACAGCGAAGCCGCCCGGCGCTTCGCCGAAGGCAACGACGCCCGTGCCCACTACAATCGCGGCAACGCCCTGGCTCGCAGCGGTGAGCTGGAAGCCGCACTGGACGCCTATGAACAAGCCCTGGAATTGCAACCCGACCTGCGCCCGGCCCAGACCAACAAGGCCCTGGTGCAGAGCCTGTTGAACGAACAGGCACCACCGACACCAGAGCCCAAGCCCGCCGAACGCGAGGAACCGGGCCAGGGCGAGCAAACGCCGGATAGCACTTCGACGAGTCAATCTTCAGAAGAGGGCCAACCCTCCACCGAGGCCACCGCGACACCGGACGAATCCCAGCCGCCACGGACCGCGCAAGCGCCCACCGCCCAGGATGTGCCGGGCAGCGAGCTGCCCGACGAGCAGACCACCACGCCGCCGCTGCGTCCCGCCGCCGGCCAGCGCAATGAAGAAGAACAACGCCAGGCCATGGAACAATGGCTGCGCCAGATCCCGGACAATCCCGGCGAGCTGCTCAGGCGTAAATTCTGGTATGAACAGCAAAGCCATCAGGCCCAGGGAAAAACCCCATGACCCGCTTCACCGCCTACCTCCTCGTCTTGCTGCTCTGGGCCTCTGGAACCCAGGCTGCACAGCTGACGGCCAGTGTGGACCGCAGCCGCCTGAACTCAGGGGAAACGGTGGAGCTGACCCTGGAATCCAACGACGCCACGCTGTTCGGCAAACCCGACCTGGGCCCGCTCCAGGCCTTGTTCGATGTGCGCGGCACCCGTCAGGTCAACCAGTTGACGACCCTCGACGGCGAGAACCGCGCCACCACCCGCTGGATCGTCACCCTGCTGCCGCGCCAGAGCGGCACCGTGATCATTCCCCCGCTGCAACTGGGTGAAGTGACCAGCCAGCCGATCACCTTGCAAGTCATCGAAAGCGAAACCCGCAATGCGTCCGGGACCCTGGCACCGGTGTTCATCGAGGCCAGCCTCGACCAGACCCAGGTGTATGTGCAGGCCCAGGCAATCCTGACATTGCGCATCTACCATTCGGTGTCGCTGTACGACGACAGCAGCCTGACGCCACTGCACATCCCCGATGCCCGCACCGAACAACTGGGCGAATCGCGCACCTATGAAAAGGTCATCAACGATGTGCGCCACGGCGTGATCGAGCTGCGTTATGGCATCTACCCGCAACGTAGCGGTGAGCTGACGATCCCGGCCCAGACCTTCAGCGCCACCCTGGTCGAACCGGTGGCCCAGGACGCAGCCCCTTCGGGTCCCAAGCCCGGCCAATTGATGCGGGTAAGCTCCGAGCTCCTGCAACTGAGCGTCAAGCCCAAGCCCGCCAGCTACCCGGCCGACGTGCCTTGGTTGCCGGCACGCAGCCTGTCCTTGAGCGAGAGTTGGAGCCCGGAACCGACCCACAGCCAGGTGGGCGACTCCTTGACCCGCAGCCTGACCCTGGAAGCCGAAGGCCTGGCCAGCGCCCAACTGCCACCGCTGCCGGCCACCGAGATCAACGGCCTGCGACGTTATCCGGACCAGCCGGTACTCAGCAGCCGCAGCAGTGAACGCGGGCTGGTGGGCAGCCGCGAAGACCGCGAGGCGCTGGTGCCCAACCGCAGCGGCACCATCGAGCTGCCACCGGTGGAGGTGGTCTGGTGGAACACCCTGGAAGATCACCTGGACCGCACCAGCCTCCCGGCGCGGACCCTGCAGGTGGCGAACAATCCGAGCCTGATGGTGGATACGCCCGCCGGCACGGCGCAGATCGTGACGACGGTCGACAGCGAGACCCTGTGGTATTGGCAACTGAGCAGCCTGATCCTGGCCTGCACGACGCTGCTCGGCTTTGGCTTGTGGTGGCGCGCCCGCTGGCAGCCGGCCATCCTGCGCTCGACCCAGGCCGGACCGAGCCCGCGCACCCTGCTGGACGACCTCAAGCGCACCTGCCTGGCCAACGACCCCCACGCCACCCGCCAGGCCCTGGACGCCTGGGCCCGCCAGCAACCGGAAACCCTGGCCGACATGGCGGCGCGTTTCGTGCCGCTGTCCGACGCCCTGGACGGCCTCAACGGCGCGCTCTACAGCGAGACCGGCCAGCATTGGCAAGGCGAAGACCTGTGGCGCGCGATCCGCACCATCCCGCCCACCGAAGGGGCGCTGGATGCGGCCGGTGATTCGGGATTGCCACCGCTTTACCCCAAATAACCCACGCCTTGTCTTGCAGCTTTTGCAGCTTTTGCAGCTTTTGCAGCTTTTGCAGCTTTTGCAGCTTTTGCAGCTTTTGCAGCTTTTGCAGCTTTTGCAGCTTTTGCAGCTTTTGTGGCTTTTGTGGCTTTTGTGGCGAGGGAGCTTGCTCCCGCTCGATTGCGCAGCAATCGCAAAAAGGGGCCGCTGCGCAGCCCAGCGGGAGCAAGCTCCCTCGCCACAGGGGCGTGTTCAAATAGATCCCATGAAGTTGAACAAGTCCTCCCCCCCGTTTCCCAGTAAACTCTCCTTCTTTTAGCCGCCCTTCTCTTCCCCGCGGCCATCATCTGTTTTCTGGAGTTTGCCTTGCGTCTGTTTCACACCTCCGACTGGCACCTGGGGCAAAACCTGCACGGTCAGGAACGCGATTTCGAACACGCCTGCTTCCTCGACTGGCTGCTGCGTCAGCTGACCCACGAAAAACCCGACGTACTGCTGATCGCCGGTGACATCTTCGACACCGTCAACCCGCCGGTCAAAGCCCAGGAGCGGCTCTACGACTTCATCGTCAGCGCCCATGAGCAAAACGCCAACCTGACCATCGTGATGATCGCCGGCAACCACGACTCCGGCTCGCGAATCGAACTGCCTGCGCCGCTGATGCGACGCTTGCGCACCCACGCCCTGGGCCGGGTGTTGTGGCTGGACGACGGCCAACTGGACGTCGAGCGCCTGTTGTTGCCATTGCCCGATGCCAAGGGCAAGGTCAAGGCGTGGTGCCTGGCCCTGCCGTTCCTGCGTCCCGCCGAAGTCACCGGCGCGCAACTGGGCGACGACTACCTGCGGGGTATCGGCCAGGTGCATGAGTGGCTGATCGCCGCGGCCAACAGCAAGCGCAAGAAAGGCCAGGCGCTGATTGCCATCAGTCATGCGCACATGGCCGGCGGTTCGGTGTCCGAGGACTCCGAGCGCAGCCTGATCATCGGCAACGCCGAGGCCCTGCCCGCCAGCCTGTTCGGCCCGAGCATCAGCTACGTCGCCCTCGGCCACTTGCACAAACCGCAGAAGGTCAACGGCGAAGAGCGCATCCGCTACAGCGGCTCGCCGATCCCGCTGTCATTCTCGGAAATTGGCTACCAGCATCAGATTCTCGACATCACCCTGGACGGCGAAACCCTGGTCAAGGTCGAACCGCGCCTGATTCCCCGGGCTGTCAACCTGCAACGCCTGGGCCCGGCCCCCCTGGCCGATATCCTTGGGCAACTCAAGGAGCTGCCCGACATCGACCTGTTGGCCGACGTCCAACGCCAACCCTGGCTGGAAGTGCGGGTGCGCCTCGACGAACCGCAGCCGGACCTGCGCCACCAGGTTGAAACCGCACTGCAAGGCAAGGCCGTGCGCTTGGTGCGGATCGCCGCCGAGTACGCCGGCAACGGTGGCACCGGCAGTGCCGATGACGGCAACGCGCTGGTGGAACTGGATCAACTCAGCCCGCAGGAACTGTTCAGCCGCGCCTGGCAGGACACCTATGGCAACGAAGTGGATGAACAGACCCTCAAGGACTTTGCCGTGCTGTTGCAAGACGTGCAGATGGAGAGCGAGCAACCATGAAGATCCTCGCGATCCGCCTGAAGAACCTGGCGTCCCTGGCCGGGCCGTTTGAAATCGATTTCACCGCCGAACCCTTGGCCAGCGCCGGCCTGTTCGCCATTACCGGTCCCACCGGGGCCGGCAAGAGTACGCTGCTCGACGCCTTGTGCCTGGCGCTGTTCGGCGCTGTGCCGCGCCTCAACAACACCGGTCGCGATGCCAAGGTGCCGGACGTCGATGGCGAGATTGCCACGGGCGATCCGCGCACACTGTTGCGCCGTGGCACCGGCGATGGTTTTGCCGAAGTGGATTTTCGCGGCCTCGACGGGCGCCGCTACCGGGCCCGCTGGGAAGCCAATCGCGCCCGGGAAAAGGCCGGCGGCAAATTACAAGCCAGCCGCCAGAGCCTGCGGGACCTGGACAACGATCAACTGCTGGCGAGCCAGAAAGGCGAATACAAGACCCAGCTCGAAGCCGCCCTTGGCCTGAACTTCGAGCAGTTCACCCGCGCCGTGTTGCTGGCCCAGAGCGAGTTCAGCGCGTTCCTCAAGGCCGATGACAACGACCGCAGCGAACTGCTGGAAAAACTCACCGACACCGCCCTGTATACCCGCCTCGGTCGTCGCGCCTTCGACAAGGCCAAGCAAGCCAAGGAAAACCACAAACAGCTGCAGGACCAGGCCACCGGTGTCACCCCGCTGGCCCCCGAAGCCCGGGCCGAGCTCGACCAGCGCTTCAACGACGCCCAGCAACAACTCAAGGCCCAACAGGCGCAACTCAAGCAACTGGAGCAGCAACACACCTGGCTGCGCGACCTGCGCCAATTGCAGGATGAACACGCCAGCGCCGCCGAACAGTTGCAACAGGCCCAGGCCGATTGGCACGCCCTGGCCGACGAACGCCTGAAACTGACCCGCCTGGAACAGTTGGCGCCCCAACGCCATCAGTTCATCCGCCAGGCGGAACTGAGCCGACAGCTCGAGCCCTTGGCCGCGCAGATCCAGCAGCTCACCCAGCAGCAAATCGACCTGCACCAGCAGCAAGCCGAACTCGAAAAAGGCCTGGGCGTCACGCAACTGGCATTGGTCGCGGCCCGGCAACAAAGCAGCGACAGTGCGCCGTTATTACGCCAGGCTTTCGAGGAGCAAAGCACCCTCGCCCGTCTCGTCAGGGACGCCAGCCAGGCCGCCGGGCACCAGGACCAGGCGCAACAAGCGTGCACCGAAGGCCAGCGCGCCATCGACACCTTGCTCGAACAGCAGAAACAGGTGGCCGAGCGCTTGCAGCGAATCGCCGGCGAGCTTGAACAAAGTACGCACCTGGCACCGCTGAGCGACGCCTGGAACGCCTATCGCGACCGCCTCCAACAACTGATGCTGATCGGCAATCGCCTGAACCAGGGCCTGGCCGAACTCTCCATGCTGGAGCAAGGCGCCGCCCGTGCCGCCGAGGAACTGGCCAGCCGCCGACAAGACCTTGAGGTGCTGTACAAGGAAGCCGGCGCCGAGCCGGAGGCCGTGGCCGAACAGATCCAATTGCTCGGCACCCTGCTGCAAGACAACCGCAAGCAACTGCGCGCCTTCGAAGACCTGACCCGGCTGTGGGCCAGTCAGCAAGAACTGGACAAACGGGGTGCCGAGCTCGAGCAACGCCAACAACAGGCGTTGCAGGAACGTGACCGCCTGGTGCGTGAGGGCGGCGAAGCCAAGGCCGAGCTGACCATCGCCGAACAGACCCTGACCGTGACCCGCGAACTGCTGGAACGCCAGCGCCTGGCCCGCAGTGAAAGCGTCGAACAACTGCGCGCACAGTTGCAGGACGAGCAGCCCTGCCCGGTGTGTGGCAGCGTCGAGCACCCTTATCATCAGCCCGAAGCCCTGTTGGAAAACCTCGGACGCTTCGATGAAGCCGAAGAGGCCAACGCCCGCAAAGCCGTCGAACAGCTCAATGAGAAAGTCATCGACCTGCGGGCGCAATACAGCGGGGTCATTGCCCAGCTCAAGGAACTCAAACAACAACAGGAACAGCTCGCCAGCCAGCAACAGAGCCTGGCGCCCAGCCTGGAAGCCCACCCGTTGTCGGCGCAACTGCTGGCCCAGGATGCGAGCAAGCGCGACGCCTGGCTGGCCCAACAGAACAGCCAATTGCACCTGCGCATCGGCCAGGACGAACAACGCCAAGCCGCCCTGCTGACCCTGCAACAGGACGCCGCACGCATGGGCCAGCGCCTGCGCGAGGCCGAAACGGCCAGCCAGCAGGCGTCACACCACCTGGGCAACCAGCAGCAAGCACTGGCCCGCGACCGCCAGCGCCTGGACGAGGAACTGAACCACTTCAGCACCCTGCTACCGGCGGACACCTTGCAGGCCTTGCGCAGCGAACCCGCCGCGACCTTCCTGCAGCTCGACCAGCAGATTGCCCAACGCCTGGAGCAACTGGAACAGCAGCGCGACGAACTGGACGAACAACGCCAGCGCCAGCAGACCCTGGAGAAAGAGCAGGACCGCCAGCAGACCCGCGTCCAGCAACTGGAAGCGGCCCGCCTGCAATTCAGCGCCCTGAGCGAGCAACAGCAGGCCTGCCAGGAGAAACTCGCGCAACTGCTCGGCGAACACCTCAGCGCCGAACAATGGCAACAACAACTCGACCAGCGCCTGGAACAGACCCGGGAGGCCGAGGCGACGGCCAATCAGCAGTTGCAGCAAGTGCGCAACAGCCTTGTGCAACTGGCCGCCGAACTCAAGGCCCGCCAGGAGCAGGCGCAATCCCTGGACCACGAACTTCAGGCGTTGACCACGGGTATCGCGCAGTGGCGCACCGGCCATCCTGAACTGGACGATGCCGCCCTTGAAGCCCTGCTCGGCCTGGACGAGCAACACGTCGGCCAGTTGCGCCAGCGCTTGCTCAACAGCGAAAAAGCCATCGAACAGGCCAGCGTATTGCTCACCGAACGCGAGCAGCGCCTGCACAACCACCAGGCCCAGCACAACGGCAACCTGGCGCCCGAACAACTCGCCGAAGCCCTCGCCGAACTGCAAACTCAATTCGCCGTCAGCGAACAGCGTTGCGCCGAACTGCGTGCCGAACAGGCCGAGGACCAGCGCCGACAGAACGCCAACCAAGCCCTGGCCCAGCAGATCGAACAGGCCTACGCCGAATACCAGCGCTGGGCACGCCTCGATGCGCTGATCGGCTCGGCTACCGGCGACCGCTTCCGCAAACTGGCCCAGGCCTACAACCTCGACTTGCTGGTGCATCACGCCAATGCCCAACTGCGACAACTGGTGCGCCGCTACCGGCTCAAGCGTGGCGGCAGCATGCTCGGTCTGCTGGTGATGGACACGGAAATGGGGGATGAACTGCGCTCGGTGCATTCGTTGTCCGGCGGCGAAACCTTCCTGGTCTCCCTCGCCCTGGCCCTGGGCCTGGCCTCGATGGCGTCGAGCACATTGAGGATCGAATCGCTGTTCATCGACGAAGGCTTCGGCAGCCTCGACCCCGAATCGCTGCAACTGGCGATGGACGCCCTCGACGGCTTGCAGGCCCAAGGCCGCAAGGTCGCGGTGATTTCCCACGTGCAGGAAATGCACGAGCGGATCCCGGTGCAGATCCAGGTCCGTCGTCAGGGCAACGGGTTGAGCACGGTGGAAGTGAAATGAGCCGCGCCACGCTCTATTCCTTCCGCCGCTGCCCCTACGCGATGCGGACGCGCATGGCCTTGCGCTACAGCGCGGTCGAGGTGACGATTGTCGAAGTCAGCCTGAAGGCCAAGCCCGCCGAGATGCTCGCCCTCTCCAGCAAAGGCACGGTGCCGGTGCTGCAGGTCGATGGCCGGGTGATCGATGAAAGCCTGGAGATCATGAGCTGGGCCTTGGCCCAGCACGACCCGCAAGACTGGCGGCTACGGGACAACGCCGACGGCCAGGCGTTGACGGCGGCGTTGATCGAGGAAAACGACCAGGTGTTCAAGCTGCACTTGAATCGCTACAAGTACCCCGAGCGCTACCCCGAGTACCCGAAGGAGCATTACCGCAGCCAGGGCGAAGACTTTCTGCGTCGCCTGGAGGCACTGCTTGCAACCCGGCCGTTTCTGGCAGCGGAGCACCAGAGCCTGGCGGACGTGGCAGTGATGCCCTTCATACGGCAATTCGCCCACGTCGACCGCGACTGGTTTGCCCAGGCGCCCTATCCCCGGCTACAGGATTGGTTGCAGAGGTTCCTGGAGTCCGAGCTGTTCGTGGCGATCATGGCCAAATAACGCCCTGCACAAAACCCTTGTGGCGAGGGGATTTCTGTGGGAGCAAGGCTTGCCCGCGATACAGGCGACTCGATTTCTGAAGGACCGCATCGCCTTCATCGCGGGCAAGCCTTGCTCCCACAAAATATCAATAACCGGCCTGGTCCGATCAATCGCTCAGCAGACTCAATAAGCGCTCACGTGCCACTTCCAACTCACCGGCATCCGGTTGGGCCGCCGAGACAATCGGCGTGGAGTAGAGAAACAGCAGCATCACTGCCAGACGCATCGCCATGGTGTCGATCCTTATCTGCGAAGGAGTCAATTTGTCAGCGTCAAATTTAAACACATGGCCAAGTGATATTACAGCGGGATTTTTCCAGAAACGGCGAAGCCTGCGATCTTTTCTCTTTCACCTGAATGTTCAGTGAAGATGAAAAGATCGCAGGCTTCAGGCGTTGCGCGAGATTTCAGTGTTGGGTCTTGTGGTCCAGCGCCGCATAGAAGTTGGCGCTTTGTTGCAGGTATTTCTCGGTGTAGCTCTGGGTACGGTTTTTCTTGTCGCTGATCTCGACACTGGCACTGGCGGGCAGCGCTACGGTGGCAGAGATGGCGGAAGCGGCGATCACGGAGAAGAGATTCAGATTCATGGCGGTAGACCTCGGATTCAGTTGGCTGACTTGCCCGGTTGGGCCGTGGAGCAAACTTACGCGCCGAGGCGTCTCGCTTTGAAATGCTTTGCAATACTAGCGAATATCAGTCTCGTTGATACAACGGCGCAGGCCTTGAAAACCAAGGCCTGCGGTCTATTGACGCAGCATGAACTTCAAGTCGCTCGGCGCATCCATCGGCATTTTCTGCACGGTTTTACCCAGCAGACCGCTCTTCGGATCGCGCTCGACCACCACGATCTGGTTGCTCTTCTGATTGGCAATCAGCAGGAATTTCCCGCTCGGGTCGAGGCTGAACTCCCGCGGATGATCGCCTTCGACCGAGCGCCGCTGCAGCTCTTTGAGCGTACCCGCAGCCGGGTCAATGGCGAACACCAGCACTTCATTGGTGGTGCCACGGTTACTGACGTAGAGGAACTTGCCGTCCCTGGAAGCATGCAGCGCAGCCGCCGCCCTGCCCGGCTGGGGTTTGCCGGCGGCCAGGTCGACCAGTTGACGCTGGGTCAGGCGGCCGTCCTGGTAATCGAACACCGCCACTTGCGCGCTCATTTCCATGGTCAGCCAGGCGTGCTTGCCGTCAGCGCTGAACAGCAGGTGACGCGGTCCGCTGCCAGGTGGCAACTGCACGAAAGCCGGGTCGGCGGCGATCAGCGGCAGCTCGGGATTGGCCTTGGGGTCGTAGCGGTAGATGAACACCTTGTCCGCCCCCAGGTCGTTGGCGAACACGTACTTGCCATCGGGCGAGGAGACCGCCGCGTGCACATGGGCCGACATCTGCCGCTCGGGGTTGACCCGGCTCGGTTGATGGCTGCTCAACTGCACCACCGGCGACAGCTTGCCGTCGGCACCCACCGGCAATACCGCCAGGGTGCCGCCCGGGTCTTCCACGACCGAATAGTTGCTGACCAGCAGGTGCCGACCATCGCCGCTGAGGCTGGAATGGGTCGGCTCGTTGCCCAGGGATTGCACCTGGTTGATCAGGCTGATGGCATGGGTCTTCGGGTCGATGGCGTAGCTGCTGACCTTGCCCACCGGGTCTTTCTGGCCCGGACCGTTTTCGTTGACCACGAACAGCCGGGTCAGGTCGGGCGAGAGAGTCAGCCACGAGGGGTTGTCCGTCTTGATCACTTGCAAGGGGTTGGCGTCGATCTGGCCGGTACGGCTGTCGAACTGCAACCGATAGATGCCTTGGCTCTGCCCGGCGGTATAAGACCCCACCAGCAGTTGATGACGCTCTTCGGAGTCCGCCTGGACGCCCATGGCGCCCAGGCTGCCGGCCATCAACAGCGGCCAGAAACTACGCATTTTCATCTTCGTCGTCCTCATCGTCGTGGCCGCTGGTGGCGTCCACGCATTCCAGACGGTGGTCACCGGAATCACTGGTGATGATCCAGTGATTCGAAGCCTTGTCGAACGTCGCGGCCTGCATTTGCGCCGGCGTGAAACGCCAGTGCTCGAGGGTGCGGCCGTTCATGCACTCGACGTGCAGTTGGTCCTGATCGTCGAGCTCAAAATTGAATGCGTGCAGCCCATCGATAATCAGCATGTCGCAGGATTCGAGGGCAAGCAGCAGGGGGTCGGTTACGGCAGTCATGGTGATCAGTCGGTCTTTGGGAAAGTGGCCATGATAACCCAATGGGCGAGTGGACCTTGGGCCATCACTTCAGAAGCGATGTTGACCGGGCGATCGCCATCGCGAGCAAGCTCGCTCCCACCATTAGGATTTCAGTGAATACAGATCTTGTGTTCACAAAAAATCCAGTGTGGGAGCGAGCTTGCTCGCGATGGCGGCAGTCCATCAAACCTCAATGCAACTGCCCCACCGCGGCCGTCAGAGCGCCTCGCGCCCCGGCACCCCATCCACCAACCGCAGGATCCCCAGCGGGTTGGCGTTCTTCAGCGGTTCCGGCAGCAGACTGTCGGGATAGTTCTGGAAGCACACCGGGCGCAGGAAGCGATCGATCGCCAATGTGCCCACCGAGGTGCCCCGGGCATCGGACGTCGCCGGGTAAGGCCCGCCGTGCACCATCGAATCACACACCTCGACCCCGGTCGGATAACCGTTGAGCAGGATGCGGCCGACCTTCTGTTCCAGCAGCGGTGTCAATTCGCCGAACCGTTCGAAATCCGCCGGCTCGCCAATCATCGTCGCGGTCAGTTGGCCGTGCAGGCCGTTCAGCGCGGCGGTCAGTTGTGCCTGGTCGGCGACTTCGACAAACACCGTGGTCGGGCCGAACACTTCTTCTTGCAGCGCCTCGTCACCGTTGATCAGCAGGCTGGCATCGGCCTTGAACAGCTGCGGCTGGGCCTGGTTGCCCTGCTGCTCGCGCCCGGCCAGGTGCTCGATACCCGGGTGAGCGAGCAATTTCTGCAGGCCCTTGCCGTAGCTTTGCAGCGTGCCGGCGTTGAGCATGGTCTGGGGCGCCTGGTCACCAATCAGCGCGGCCACTTGCTGGGTGAAGGCGGTGAATTGCGGCGAGCGAATGCCGATCACCAGGCCCGGGTTGGTACAGAACTGACCACAGCCCTGCACCACCGAGGCGGTCAAGTCGCGAGCGACGCTCTCGGCGCGGGTTTCCAGCGCTTGCGGCAACACGATCACAGGGTTGATGCTCGACATTTCGGCGAACACCGGAATCGGCTGCGGCCGTGCGGCCGCCATGTCGCACAGGGCACGCCCGCCCTTGAGAGAACCGGTGAAGCCCACAGCCTGGATCGCCGGATGCTTGACCAGCCATTCGCCGACACCACCGCCGTAGATCATGTTGAACACGCCAGCCGGCATCGCGGTTTTTTCCGCCGCGCGAATGATCGCATCGGCCACGTGCTCGGCGGTCGCCATGTGGCCGCTGTGGGCCTTGAACACCACTGGGCAACCGGCCGCCAGGGCCGACGCCGTGTCGCCGCCGGCGGTGGAAAACGCCAGGGGGAAGTTACTGGCGCCGAACACCGCCACCGGCCCCAGGCCGATGCGGTATTGGCGCAGGTCCGGACGCGGTAGCGGCGTGCGCTCAGGCAATGCCCGGTCGATGCGCGCGCCGTAGAAATCGCCTCGGCGCAAGACCTTGGCGAACAGGCGCATCTGGCCGCTGGTGCGACCGCGCTCGCCCTGGATCCGTGCCGCCGGCAGCGCGGTTTCACGGCAGACCACGGCCACGAATTCATCGCCCAAGGCGTCCAGTTCATCGGCAATGGCCTCGAGGAACTCGGCCCGGCGCACCGCGCTCAGGCTTCGGTAGGCCGGATAAGCCGCAGCCGCGGCCTTGGCGGCAGCATCGACTTCTTCGGCCGTGGCCTGGATGAAATCATGGGGCAAAGCCTCGCCGGTGCTGGCGTCGGCGCTCTGCAGGCGAGTCTGGCCGGCCGCGCTGCGTGCGCCGCCGATGTAGTTGTGGCCAAGGATCTGGTTCATCGCAAGTCTCCTTTAAAGTGTGCCGATAGTACCCGGGTTGAACACCGCGTCTACCGGGGCAATGCCGTTGACCAGCGGCGCGCCGAATTCAGCCTGGCTGATTTCGAACACATCCCCCGGCTGGGTGCGGATGCCGTCGGCGAACGACAGGGTCGCGGTGCCGAAGAAGTGAACGTGGACGTCCCCCGGGCGCAGGAACTGACTGTACTTGAAGTGGTGGAACTCCAGGTTCTCGAGGCTGTGGCACATGTTCGCCTCGCCGCTGAGGAACTCGTTCTGCCACAGCACTTCGCCATTGCGCAGGATACGACTGGTCCCGGACAGATGTTGAGGCAGTTCACCGACGCGAAGTTCCGGGCCAAAACTGCAACTGCGCAGTTTCGAGTGGGCCAGGTACAGGTAATTCTTGCGTTCCATGACGTGGTCGGAAAACTCGTTGCCCACCGCGAAGCCCAGGCGATAGGGCTTGCCGTCGTGGCCGATGACATACAGGCCGCTGATTTCCGGCTCTTCGCCGGCGTCTTCGGCAAAGGGCGGCAGCGGGAACGGATGGCCCGGACGAACGACGATGCTGCCGTCGCCCTTGTAGAACCATTCCGGTTGCACGCCGGTCTGCCCGGCCTGGGGTTTACCGCCCTCCACGCCCCACTTGAAGATGCGCATGGTGTCGGTCATGGTCGCTTCGTCGCCGGCCTGCTGGTGCATCTTGTCCCGGGCCGAGGCGCTGCCCAGGTGGGTCAGGCCGGTACCGCTGACCAACAGGTGCGCCGGGTCCGGGTGGTCCAGCGGTGGCAGGATGCGCAACTCACCGAGCAACCGGGCGTAGTCATGACCCGTCCCCAGGCCCAGGCTGTCGACCTGCTGCTCAAGCTTCACACCCGCCTCGATGGCCGCCAGCGCCAGCTCGCGCACGCTACCGGCGCCCTGCACTTCGCGCACCTGATCGCCGTCGACCACACCGACGCGGCGTTCGCCGTTACTCAATTCGAACTGAACTAAACGCATATCTTTCTCCTTGTAAGCAAAACTTGAATTCGGTGCAGCCCCCTTGTGGGAGCGAGCTTGCTCGCGATGGCGGTCTGACAGTCGACATCATCGGTGAATGAGAGACTGCTATCGCGAGCAAGCTCGCTCCCACAGTTAAGTGCAGTGATCTAGGTACGCGTCGCCCCCCGGGCGCTGGCGGCGAACTGGTCCGCCGGCAGCACATGCTTGCGTTCCAGCAACCGATAGACCACGCCGGTCAACACCAGGCCGAACACCATCACACCGGACAGGAAATACAGCCCCGAGGCCAGGTTACCGGTGTACTCCTTCAGCGCACCGATCACGAACGGACCAATGTAACCGCCCAGGTTGCCCACCGAGTTGATCAACGCAATACCCGCCGCCGCACTGGCACCGGCAAAGAAACGCCCTGGCAAGGTCCAGAACACCGCCGTGCAGGAAAACAGCGCGAACGCCACCAGGCACAGCGCCGCCAGTTGCAACACCGGCACCGACAACCAGGCGCTGAGGAACAGGCCGATGGCGCCCAGCACGTACAACACGGCGAGGTGACCGTAGCGGTCGTTCAAGCGGTCGGAACTGCGGGGTATGATCAGCAGGCCAACGATGCCGAAGATGTATGGCACCGACGAGACGAAACCCGTCACCAGGTCGCTGCCGCCGAACTGCTTGATCAGCGTCGGCAGCCACAGGCCCAGGCCGTAGATGCTCAGGGTCACCGGCAGGTAGAACAGCGCCAGCAGCAAGACACGCTTGTCCTTGAGGGCATGCAGCGGATTGCCGTGGCGGGTCTGGCCGTATTCCTGCAAATCTTTTTTCAGCTCACCGGTCAGCCAGTCCTTCTCGGCCTGGTCCATCCATTTCACTTGTTGCGGACCATCCGGCAGATAACGCAGCACCGGCCAGGTCAACAGCACCGCCGGCAGGCCGATGACGATGAACAGCCACTGCCAGCCGTGCAGGCCGAGAATCCCGTCCATGCCCAGCAAGCCGCCGGACACGGGGCCGGTGATCATCATTGCAATAGGTTGGGACAGGATGAACAGGCCCAGGATCTTGCCGCGATGGCGCACCGGGAACCACTGGGTGATGTAGTACAGCACGCCCGGGAAGAACCCGGCTTCCGCCGCGCCCAGCAGAAAGCGCATCACATAGAAGCTATGAGGGCCCTGCACGAACGCCATGCCGATGGTGATGGCGCCCCAGGTGATCATGATCCGGGCGAACCAGCGCCGGGCACCGAAGCGCTCCAGCATCAGGTTGCTGGGGATCTCCAGCAGGAAGTAACCGATGAAAAACAGCCCGGCACCCAGGCCGTAGGCGGCGTCGCCAATACCGATGTCGGCGCCCATGTGCAGCTTGGCGAAGCCCACCGCGGAGCGGTCCACGTAGGCGATCAGGTACAGCAGGATCAGGAAGGGAATCAGTTTCAGCGTAATGCGGCGAATAAGCCGCAATTCCTGGCTCATGGGACCGGTCTCCGATTGTTGTTGTTATGGAACCTCGGGGGATTTCTCTCGCGAATGACCGCCAGGACAACCCCTCCGTTGAATCGGACTATATAGTAATACTATTTACCCAACAACACTTCCAAAGCGCGCAATTTGCGCTTATGTTACGCTCAAGCTCGAACAATATAGTCATACAATAAGAGAATCGATCATGTCTGATAAGAAACCCTCCCTGCGCTCGGCCCAATGGTTTGGCACGGCCGACAAAAACGGCTTCATGTACCGCAGCTGGATGAAAAATCAGGGCATCGCCGACCATCAGTTCCACGGCAAGCCGATCATCGGCATCTGCAACACCTGGTCGGAGCTGACGCCGTGCAACGCGCACTTCCGGCAGATCGCCGAGCACGTCAAGCGCGGCGTGATCGAAGCCGGGGGCTTCCCGGTGGAGTTCCCGGTGTTCTCCAACGGCGAATCGAACCTGCGCCCCACCGCCATGCTGACCCGCAACCTGGCGAGCATGGACGTGGAAGAAGCGATTCGCGGCAACCCGATTGACGGCGTCGTGCTGCTCACCGGTTGCGACAAGACCACCCCGGCGTTGCTGATGGGCGCCGCCAGTTGCGACGTCCCGGCCATCGTCGTCACCGGCGGGCCGATGCTCAACGGCAAGCACAAAGGCCAGGACATCGGTTCGGGTACCGTGGTCTGGCAATTGAGCGAGCAGGTCAAGGCCGGCACCATCACCATCGACGACTTCCTCGCGGCCGAGGGAGGCATGTCCCGCTCGGCCGGTACCTGCAACACCATGGGCACCGCCTCGACCATGGCCTGCATGGCCGAAGCCCTCGGCACCTCCCTGCCCCACAACGCGGCGATTCCGGCCGTGGATGCACGGCGTTATGTGCTGGCCCATATGTCCGGCATGCGCGCCGTGGAAATGGTCCGTGAAGACCTCAAGCTGTCGAAGATCCTGACCAAGGAAGCCTTCGAAAACGCCATCCGCGTCAACGCCGCCATCGGCGGTTCCACCAACGCGGTGATCCACCTCAAGGCCATTGCCGGACGCATCGGCGTGCAGCTGGACCTGGACGACTGGACCCGTATCGGTCGCGGCATGCCGACCATCGTCGACCTGCAACCGTCCGGGCGCTTTTTGATGGAAGAGTTCTACTACGCCGGCGGTCTGCCCGCCGTGCTGCGGCGCCTCGGCGAGGCCAATCTGATTCCCAATCCGAATGCCCTGACGGTCAACGGCAAGAGCCTCGGCGAGAACACCAAGGACGCGCCGATCTATGGCCAGGATGAGGTGATCCGCACCCTGGACAACCCGATCCGCGCCGACGGCGGTATCTGCGTGCTGCGCGGCAACCTGGCGCCACTGGGGGCGGTGCTCAAGCCGTCCGCCGCCACCGCCGAACTGATGCAGCATCGCGGTCGCGCCGTGGTGTTCGAGAACTTCGACGAGTACAAGGCCCGGATCAACGACCCGGAACTGGACGTGGACGCCAACTCGATCCTGGTGATGAAGAACTGCGGGCCCAAGGGTTATCCGGGCATGGCCGAAGTGGGCAACATGGGCCTGCCGGCCAAGCTGCTGGCCCAGGGCGTGACGGACATGGTGCGGATTTCCGATGCGCGCATGAGCGGCACCGCCTACGGCACCGTGGTGCTGCACGTGGCACCGGAAGCCGCGGCCGGCGGACCTCTGGCGGCAGTGAAGGAAGGCGACTGGATCGAGCTCGACTGCGCCAGCGGCCGCCTGCACCTGGACATCCCGGACGCCGAACTCGCCGCGCGCCTGGCCGACCTCGCTCCCCCGCAGCAACTGCTCGTGGGCGGCTATCGCCAGTTGTACATCGACCACGTGTTGCAAGCGGACCAGGGTTGTGACTTCGACTTCCTGGTGGGCTGCCGCGGCGCCGAAGTACCACGCCACTCCCACTGAAGCCATCCATCCCCCTGTGGGAGCAAGCCTTTGTGGGAACAAGCTTTTGTGGGAGCTGAGCTTGCTCGCGATAGCGGTGTCACAGACAACAGAGATGTTGACTGGAAAGGCCTCATCGCGAGCAAGCTCCCACAAAAAGCTCGCTCCCACAATGGGTCTGTATCTAAATCAAAAATCGCACTAGCGACCCGCCATTGCCGCGCCTGCTATCATGCGCAACACTCCCCTCGCACAGGATCGCGCCGCGTCCCATGGATTACCGTAAACCCTCCGACCGCAAGAGCATGCACGCGCGCATCGTCCAGGAACTGGGCATGCAGATCGTTTCCGGGCGCTTCAAGCCGGACGATAAACTGCCCGCCGAAGCCTTGTTGTGCGAAGAGTATGCGGTCAGCCGCCCGGTGCTGCGCGAAGCCACGCGGGTGCTGGTCGCCAAGGGCCTGGTGTATTCGCGTCCGCGCGTAGGCACGGTGGTCAAGGCCCGGCGGGAATGGCATATGCTCGATCCGGATGTGCTGCATTGGTTGATGCAGAGCAGCCCGCAGAATGAATTCTTCAACCTGCTGACCAGCGTGCGCAGCATTATCGAGCCGGCCGCCGCCGCCCTCGCCGCACAGTTCGCCGACGAGGCCGACATCGCCGCCATCCGTGAAGCCTACCAACGCATGGAAGCCGCCCCGACCCCGGAGGCCGTGCTGCAACCGGACCTGGACTTCCACAGCCGCATCGCCGACGCCACCCACAACGACCTGCTCGCCAACCTGTGCAACATGTTGTCGGTGGCCATCGCCGAAGCCCTCAAGCACTCCAACCAGCGGCCCAACCTGCACGAGCTGGCGATGCCACGGCACAAGGCGATCCTCACCGCCATCGAGAACCGCGATGCCCTCGGTGCCCGCCACGCCACCCTGGTGCAACTGGACGATGCCCGTAGCGCGCTGAACGTCGTGCTGGGCAACGATCCCGCCTGATAAGGTCAGACTTGTGGGAGCAAAGCTTGCTCGCGATGGGGCGCACTCCAGTCTACTGTCGCGAGCAAGCTTTGCTCCCACAGGGTCGTGGCTTGACTGAGCAGCTTTGCTCCTACGAGGTTTGGCTTGACTGACTGACCGGCATTATTCTCAGCGGGTGGTATTTATGTACCACCCGCACCGAACCGAGAAGTCGATACTTTTCTCGCCGTCATCCCGACGGCCATGTTTTGTGAAAAGGACTTCTCATGACCGCTCCCTCCTCCGCAGACTCCATCCCTGCGTTGACGCAAAGCGTCAGCCTGCAATTCGCCAGCCACCCGACCTTCGAACAAATCGCGCAACGCATGCTCGAACAAGCTATCAAGCGAACATACCCCTGGCTGGACATCGATCTCTCCACCGTCCAACTGGCGACTCCGGACGCCACCGGACGCGCCTGGCAATTCCAGCCGTTCATGCCCGTGGTGCTCAATCACCTGGCCGTTGGCACACCCGTGGATTTCAGCCCACGGGGCAACCTGGACTGTTTTCTCTCCGACACCCCACCCCACCGGCTCCGGGCAGGCAACCAGGAAGTGGACATCCAGGTCATCAAGAACTTGCTGCTGGAACTGGCCTGGAGCGTACCGCTCGGGCTGGAGGATGCGCTGGTCCGTTACTGGGGCGACGACATTGACGCAACCGGTGCGAACAGCCGCAGCAACCGCTGGCGCTGGCTCGGCGATGTGCTGAGGAACATGCTGAGCATCCGCGGGCTGCAACAGCCGGGGCTCGCTGACACGGCCCGCGAAGCCCTTGACCAGGTCGTCCGTTGGCCGGACCGGGAACGGCGCTTTTGTCTCGACCGACAAGCGCCTGTGTATGCCTACAACCTGGAAACCCGGATCACCCGGGGCACGACCAGCAGCGTACTGGTCGGCAGCGAGATCCTCCTGGTCCGCGCCACAAAAGGCACCACCGACTTCCTGCTGTGCAGTCCCGGCAGCGCCGTGCAATCCTTTGCCTCCCTGGAAGCCTTCAATCGGCATTGGGGCGCATCGATCGCCAGCCGTTACACCGTCGACACCGTCACCTGCCAGCGCTACGAGATAAGCGGCGACGTCTTCGAGAGCCAGGCGGCGATGCTGCTGGAGCAACAACTGGCCGACCTGAAGGCTGTACAACTGCCCGCCGGGATCGACCTGCAAAGCCTGAAGAACCTCTACAACGACTTGAGCGACCCGGCTCGCTACCTGCTGGAAGCCCCCCGACTCTCGCCGCAAACCTCGGCACGCCTGGCTCCCTTGCTGCCCCGCTGGCTGAAAAAAAGCTCCATCGCCGACCAGACGACGCTCCAGCACTACAGCCTGGCCCTGGCCAGTGCCAAAAAACGCCACCAGGGCCAGAGCTTCCTCAGCGGCATCGAGGACATCAAGGCCTTCACCGCCAGTGCCTTGTCCAGCGCCATGGGGCAAACGAACGACAGCAGCCCGGGCAAGGTGTCATCGAGCCAATACCAACCCAACGATGTGCTGCTGACCTTCACCGTTTCCGCAGGCTACCCCGGGACCATCGGCCTCAGCGAGAAGCGGCAGATGAGCCTGACCGAACTGGCCATCCACAATCTCGTCGCCCGCCCCAGCGGCCACTTCACGCTCAGCCATCGCCTGGGCCTGACGCTGCCGACCTGGTTGACCCCGGACTTCGTGACCGGGCTGGTCGAGCAGGTCGACATTGGCGCGACCTATCCTCGCTACCTGCAACAGCACCTGCTCGGTGGCTCGCCCCAGGCAAAGAACCGCCAACGGATGTTCGCCGAGCAAATCCCTGCGCAACTGGCCCTCGAAGCGCTGAAACAGCGGCTGGACAACGAAAACGGCATGACTGTCCAAGGCCTGCGCCTGCTTGAAGCCGTTCTCCAGCCTGACGCGGCGAACCAACAGGTCAACGGTCGCCCGGTGGTCATTCGCCACCTGGGTTTGGTGCGCAAGCCCCAGGCCCAGCCCGATACCGTGACCAACATGTTCCTGATCGAAGCGCAGGACACCACCACCGGCCCGCACCTGCTGTATCGGCCGCTTTACGCCCCTGCGCTGCAAGAGTTCCCGACACGGGAGGCGCTGCTCCAGGCCATTGCCGCCGCCGGGGATCTGCAGAACAGCGTCCTGACCTGGCTGTCCGACGCCGCCCGCCCGGTGTACGCCAACGGCGGTTTCCTGGAGCCCCGCATCGTGCGGTTCCTTCCCGGTGACGAGTTCAGCGCCCCCGACAAACCCGCCCCGGCCACACTCGCCACGCAGGATACCCACGACGAACTGCTGCAAGCGCTGCACAACGGCGAGCTCATGCAATACCTCTATGGCTGCAATGCCCAGGCCCTGGTCACCCAGGCCGACCGGAACTCGGTGTCCAACAGCGAGAGCCGCTGGGCGGTGTTGCTCCAGGGCGGCGGCCTGTTGTTCAACACGCTGCTGTTCCCTTTGTTGCGCGGTCCGGTCATGACCACTGCCTGGCTATGGAACCTGATGGCCAGTGCCCAACAGGACATTCCAGCCCTGATCAGCGAGGACCCGGTGGCGCGGGAGCTGGCCGCCGTCGACCTGCTCGTCAACCTGGCCATGCTGGTGAGCCAACTGCCGACCGGTCATGCGCCGGTCACCCGTGCGGCGGTGGCCCCATCGCTGAAGGAGCAAGCCATGCGTCCCCCGGCGCCACGCACCATTGCCGAGCAGTGGCCAGCGCCAGCGCCGCCCACCGTGGCGGAGGGAACCATCGCCGTGCCTGGCGCCCACACCGAAGCTGCCAGTAGACGCCTGGACTTCAGTTTCGCCAGCGCCGGCCAGCGCCTGACACCGGAACAACGCACCCGGCTGCTGCGCTTGCAGGCACTGCGTCCTCCGGCAATGCCCGACCCCATCGGCTATGGCCCGTACAAGGGTTTGTACGTGATCGACAACAAATGGCATGCAGAGGTCCAAGACGTTCTGTATCAGGTCAATCCTGAAGCGGACGGCAGCGCGACCATCGTCGACCCACTCGACCCCAGCCGCAACGGTCCGCCGTTGAAAACCGACCGCCAGGGCCGCTGGTCCCTCGATCTGCGTCTGCGCCTGCTGGGCGGTGCGCCGCCCAAGCGGATGGATGCACAGCGTCGTGCCAATCTGCAGCGTATCGGGGAATTGACCGAGGAACTCAACCAGTGGGTGGCGCAGGAAGACGATCGACAGAAAGCCCTCGACGTGGCCCAGCAAGTGATGACAAGGCTCCAGGAAGGCAGCACTTACACCGAAGCGCAGCGGGAGCCGAAACGCAAAATATTCCATGACCTGCTCCAGGAGCAGACCGAAGTTTATTTGAAACTGATGAAGAGTGCGTCCGAACGCGCCAGCCTGGGTATCGGGCTTACACCTAAGTACATGCGCGGACTCTTTGAAAACGTGATCAACAATGCCCGTAAGGCCGTCGTGGTCACCGAAATGGATTACATAGCCGCCAAGAACAGGGACCCCAGGTTTCGAGCAGAAAGCGATGTCCAGGAAGTCCTTACCCACCACATGCAGGACTACATCAAGTTCCTCGACCTCATGAGCGACATCAATGATCGAGCGATCTACTGGCTGGAACTCAAGGACGAATACCTTGAGCGCCTCTTGAACTTCGATGCCGATGGCGCCCAGGCGTTCGAACGCCTGACCAGGGACCGTCCGTTGAACGAAGGCAATGCCATCAGCCGCAAAGCCCTGCAACTTTCTACGCTTCCCATGCTGTCGATCAAAAATCCCCAATCGGACGTGCCCGCCGTCCTGCTTCGCATCGTCGTACCGCTGGGGGAACAAACGCGCTCCCACAGCGAGCTACGGCTGTATGAGCTGACGCCGCAGGAACAACTCGACATCCTGACAAGCCTGACCGAGCGCTATGGCAAGACCCTGGATGCGTTGCAAGGGGTCAAGACCCTCTACCCCGACGATATCCACGTGTCCTATTTCGACAGGCTGGTCAAGTTGGTCGACAGTCTTTACCAGGAGGTGTCGGGCAAACTCGCCGCCGAAATCAAACCCGAGCCAAAACCACGCAAACGCCCGCCGAAACGCCCCAGGCCAGCCGCTGCACACGCCCAGAAAAAGCTGATCAGGACCCGCCACAATGGCGTCTTGATTGGCGACCTGAAACCGGCCGGCACCTCCTTGCCGATTGAAGTCGTCGAGCTGCGCTCGCAAGTCGATGACGAGATCCTCGCCACCTATTCCCGCCATGATGATGTCTGGGATGTCGTCGAAGTACGTCGCCCGGCCCCGGCACCCGAGACAAGATCGGTCAAGGCGATCAAGGCCGATGCGCGAAAACTGCTCGACGAGCTGGACGCACGCATGCACCGCGCTGAAAGCTACAAGAAAAACTGCCGCCATCCTCAGGAAATCGAGGAGATCATGAGCAATGAGGCGAGTCGATTTCGCAAGCTTGCCGAGGAACTCGACCGGGCGTTCACCGCAGCGCAAACCCCGCTTACCCCGGCAGACCAGGCACTGAGCCAACAGTTGTCAGACGCGGTATCCAGCCTGACCGCCAAGGGCAGTGCCCTGCGCACCGAATTGAGCCTGCAATTGCCGCCTACCGACGGCAACCTGCGGTTCCTGTTCGAAAAGAACCTGATACAAGTCGCACGTCTCGGCGAACGCACGGCCTTGAAAGGAAGCCGCAAGGATTTCCTCCAGGAGTACGCCATCAACGACCGTAATGGCTCTCCCCTCTGGTATGCGCATTTTCACTACGAAACGGCTGACACACCGAAGGACAATTTCAGCGTCGCGCACCTGAAGACCAAGGAACAACGCAAGGAGCACTACCACTCACTGCTGGCCAAGGCCACCAGCCCTTATGCGGTGGTGAACGTGCATCGAGGACAGCTCGGCAAGTCGTTGGCGCAGAGCAGGTTCTTGCCCTTGGCGCCTTGATGGCCAGGGTTTGCAGGCTGGAGTGATCAGTCGCTGAGCGCCAGCAAAAACCTGTGGGAGCGAGCTTGCTCGCGATGGCTGACGGACATTCAACACCTTCATTGACTGTCACACCGCTATCGCGAGCAAGCTCGCTCCCACAGTGGCTTGCCCCTAGGGCTGCCCCTCATCAGTGGGCAAACAACGAATTGCCCTTCTGCCCCGCCAGTTTCTCCGGCTTGATCAGGAACCGCGCCAGCGCCGGCAACAGCCACAGCGCACCGAACATGTTCCACAGCAACATGAACGTCAACATCAAGCCCATGTCGGCCTGGAACTTGATGGCCGAGAAGATCCAGGTGCACACGCCGATGGCCAGGCACAAACCGGTGAACAGCACCGCCTTGCCGGTGGATTTCAGCGTCTGGTAGTAAGCCTCCTGCAATGGCAACCCGGCCCGCAGGAAGCTTTCCAGGCGACTATAGATGTAGATGCCATAGTCCACGCCGATCCCGACGCCAAGCGCGACCACCGGCAGCGTCGCGACTTTCACACCGATGCCCATGAAAGCCATCAGGGCGTTGCCCAGTACCGACGTCAGTACCAGCGGCAGCACGATGCACAGCGTCGCCGCCCAGGAACGGAAGGTGATCATGCACATGGTCGCCACGCAGATGTACACCAGGATCAGGATGGTCAGTTCCGATTCCTTGATCACTTCATTGGTGGCCGCCTCGATGCCGGCGTTACCGGCGGCGAGGATGAACTCCAGGCCATCGCGGTTGTTTTCCTTGGCGAAGTCCTGCACCGCCTTCACCGCGCGGTCCAGGGTCTCGGCCTTGTGGTCGTTGAGGAACACCAGCACCGGTGCCAGGGAGCAGCTGTTGTTGTACAGGCCATCGGCCCGGGCGATGGAGTTGTTCAGCACATCAGGGTTGCGCGACAGGGTCTCCCATTTCAGGTTGCCCTCGTTCATGCCCTTGATCATTTGCTTGGACACGGTCACCAGGGAAATCGCCGACTGCACGCCCTCGGTGTTCTGCATCTTCCACATCAATTCGTCGATGGGGGCCATGGCTTCATAGCGCGAACAGCCTTCGGCCTTGGTCTTGACCATCACCACCAGCACATCGGAGCTGGTGGAGTAATTGCTGATGATGAAGTTGTTGTCCTGGTTGTAGCGCGAGTCCGGACGCAGTTCCGGCGCGCCCTGGTCCAGGTCGCCGATCTTCAGGTTCTGGCTGTACCAGAGGCCACCGCCAAAGGCGAGCACCGCCAGGGCAATGGACACCGGCGCGACCTTGGCGCTGGCGAAGTTCGACAGCAGGCGCCAGAACGGATGCTCGCGGGTCGCATCTTTCTTGCTGCGCTCCACCGCACGCTTGCTGATGCCAGCGTAGGAGATCGCCACCGGCAGCAGGATCAGGTTGGTGAACACGATCACCGCCACGCCGATGGAGGCGCCGATGGCCAGTTCGCGGATCACGCCGATGTCGATGATCAGCAAGGTGATGAAGCCCACGGCGTCCGCCAGGATCGCGATCATCCCCGGCAGGAACAACTGGCGGAAGGTACGCCGCGCCGCCGTCAGGGCGTTGTCCGCCTCGCTGGACTGCAAGGCGATGCCATTGATTTTCTGCACCCCGTGGGAAATACCGATGGCGAAGATCAGGAACGGCACCAGCATCGAGTACGGATCCAGGCCGAAACCGGCGGCGTGCATCAGCCCCAGTTGCCAGATCACCGCCACCAGGGTGGTGGTCAACACCGCCACGGTGCTGCGCATGCAGTTGGTGAACCAGTACAAGAGGATCAGGGTGATGACGAAGGCCACGCCGAAGAACAGCACCACCATGACCAGGCCGTCGATCAGGTCACCGACTTTCTTGGCGAAACCGACGATATGGATCTGCACATTCGGGTTCTGGGCTTCGAACTTGTTGCGGATCTTGTCTTCAAGCTCGTGGGAAAACTTCCGATAGTCGAGGGCGAGCAATTTGCCCTGGTCCTGCGGGTCCGGATAGGACTCCAGCAGCGGGATGTCGATGATGCTCGACTTGAAGTCGTTGGCCACCAGGCGCCCGACCTGGCCGGACTTGAGCACGTTGTTGCGCAGCAGGTCGAGGCTGTCGGCCGAGCCGTTGTAGCTCTGGGGGATCACCTCGCCGCCGGCGAAGCCCTCCTCCGTCACTTCGGTCCAGCGCACGCTGGGGCTCCACAACGACTTGAGCCCGGAACGGTCGACACCGGAGATGTAGAAGACCTCGTCGTGGATCTGGCGCAGGGTCTCCATGTAGTCCTTGGAGAAAATGTCGCCATTGGTGGCTTCCACGGAAATGCGCACCGTGTTGCCCAGGTTCGCCAGGTCGTTGCGGTGCTCGAGCATCTTCTGGATGAAGGGGTGCTCGAGGGGGATCATTTTTTCGAAACTGGTGGAGGGGCGGATCAGCGTGGCCTGCCAGAACAGGAAAATGCTGACCAGCAGGCAAATGACGATCACTGCCGGGCGGTTGTTGAAAATCAGGCGCTCGAGGAACGTCGCCTTGTCTTGATGATGACTGCTCATGGGGTCCGCCTTCTTGTTTTTATGCCCGTCTTGCAGGCCTGACTCATTTGCTCAGTTCGGCGCCGGTGGACGTGGTGGCGCGCACGCCGCCTTGCCCCGCCAGGATCAGGTTGCCGTTGCCTGCCGCCGTGACGGCCGCCACGGAGATTCGGTCCGGACGGTTGAACACGCTGAAGGTCTCGCCGTCGTCGGTACTGCGCACCACGCTGCCGCCGTTGCCGACAATCACGATGGAACCGTCCGCCAGCAGCGTGGCACCCGACAGGCCGAATTCCAGGCTGCCCCGGGCGGCCTTGAGCTCGACCTGCTCCCAGGTGCCGCCAAAATCGGTGGAACGGTACAGGTTGCCGCGCAAGCCGTAGGCCAGCAGCGTCGAAGGTTGGGCGGTGCCGATGACCCCGAACAGCGAGCCTTCGTACGGACCTTCGACCTTCTCCCAGGTCTGGCCCTCGTCGGCGGAGCGGAACATGCTGCCGGCCTCGCCGACAATGAACAGCCCGGCGTCTTTCACGGCCGCGATCGCATTGAGGTGGAACTGGTCTTCGTTTTCGAGGCGGTCGCTGGCGTCTTCCCAGTGCTTGCCGCCGTCGGTGGTTTCCAGCAGCGCGCCGTAGGCACCCACGGCAAACCCGTTGCTGGCGTCCTTGAACCAGACATCCAGCAGCGGCGCTTCACGGGTGAGGTCTTCGTATTGCTTGGTCCAGGTGCTGCCACCGTCGTCGCTGGCGAGGATCTGCGCGTCGTGCCCCACGGCCCAGCCGTGCTTGTCGTCGACGAAAAACACCGCGGTGAGCAGTTGGCGGCTCGGCACCTTGGCCTGGGTCCAGGACGTGCCCTGGTCGTCGGAATAGACAATGTGCCCACGATCACCGACCGCCACCAGGCGCTGGCCGGCATGGACCACATCGAGCATCAGGGTTTTGCTGGCCTTGGCCGATTCGACGGAATAGATGACATCGGACGTCGACGCCGCAACGGCCATCACCGGTGCCGACAACACCGCAGAGCCCAGCAGCGAGAGCGCCGAAGCCAGCAACGCGATTCTGCGCAGCATCGGCGGCCGGCAGCGGCCCACAGCCATGACAGGCTCATTCATAGACCTTTCCCCCATTATTATTGTTATGGCTTGGTACGTTGCCAGTCCTGGAGCATAGTCCTGAAACCTGCAATCTAGAGCCACTTCGGAAGCTGGCCTATCCTATCGGGCTTTCGAAAGGTCTGACAATCGACGCCGCGTTATCTTTTGTTAACCAGGGGGGCTGGCGCTGGGGGTGAATGGCGGGGTATTCGGTGAGGTGATGGCGAGGGGCCAGGCGGTGACGGGGCTGACGCTATCGCGAGCAAGCTCGCTCCCACAGGGGTTCCATGCTGATCACAGAATAGCTGTTCGCTGGAGATCTACTGTGGGAGCGAGCTTGCTCGCGATGGGAGCACCGCGGTCCGCCAGGCAGACCGCGGCATCAAGGTCACGCCAGGCTCTTGCTCACCACCTCGAACACATCGGCCGACAGCCCGCCGGACGCCAGGATGCGTTCCAGTTCGCCTTTCATCAACGCCTGGCGGGCGCTGTCATATTTGCGCCAGCGGGTCAGTGGCGCCAGCTGCCGCGAAGCGATCTGCGGGTTGAAGCCATTGAGCTGGATCACCAGGTCCGCCAGGAAGCGATAACCCGAACCGTCGGCGGCGTGGAAGTTGATCAGGTTCTGCCCGGCAAACGCACCGACCAGTGCCCGCACCTTGTTCGGGTTCTTGATATTGAACGCCGGGTGTTCCATCAGCGCCTTGACCCGTGCCAGGCCACCGGGCAACGGGCTGCCGGCCTGGACGCTGAACCATTGGTCCATGACCAGCGGGTTGCCCTTGAAGTTTTCCGCGAACACTTCCAGGGCCTTGGCCTTCTCGGTCTCGAACGGCGAGTTGACCAGCACCGCCAGCGCGGTCAGGCGTTCGGTCATGTTGTCGGCGGTGTCGAACTGCTCCAGCGTCGCGCTCAGCACCTCAGGCTTGCCGGTGAGCATCAGGTAGGACAGCGCGATGTTCTGCAACGCGCGGCGGGCGAAGTGCTCGGCCTCGGCCACGTATGGCGTGCGTTTCGACAGGTCGCGGTTGGCTTCATAACGCAGCCACAGGGCTTCGAACAGGTTCTCGGCCAACTGCTGGCGGGCGAACTCACGGGCGGCGTGGATCGCCTCGACGTCGGCCACTTCGCTGATTTCCGTCAGGTAGGCTTCGCTGGGCAGCGAGAGCATTTCCGCGACCATGGCCTGGTCCAGGGATTCGTCCGACAACACGCTGCGCAGCGCACTGACCAGGCGTGGATCCAGCGTCAGGCTGGCGCCCTGCTGATGTTGGGCGATCAGTTCCTGCAACACCTGCACCGACAACTGCTGGCCGGCATCCCAGCGGTTGAAGCCGTCACTGTCGTGTTGCATCAGGAACATCAATTGGTCGCGGTTGTACGGGAAGCTCAGCTTCACCGGCGCCGAGAAACCACGCAGCAACGAAGGCAGCGGTTGTTCGGCGATGTCGATAAACGTGAAGGTCTGCTCCGCTTCGGTCACCGAGATCACCCGGGACGTACCGTTTGCCGCTGCTTCACCGGCCAGCCGCAACGGGATCTCGGCGCCTTGGCTGTCCAGCAGGCCCAGTTCCACGGGAATCACGAATGGCAGCTTTTCCTGCTTGTCCGGGGTCGGCGGGCAACTCTGGCGGAAGGTCAGGCTGTAGGTCTTGGCAGCGGCATCGTAAGACTCGCTCACCGCCAGCCGTGGCGTACCGGCCTGGCTGTACCAACGTTTGAACTGGGCCAGGTCGACGCCGTTGGCATCTTCCATGGCCTTGATGAAGTCGTCGCAGGTCACGGCCTGGCCGTCGTGGCGCTCGAAATACAGGTCACTGCCCTTGCGGAACCCCTCAGGCCCCAGCAGGGTGTGGATCATGCCGACCACTTCCGAACCCTTTTCGTACACGGTCAGGGTGTAGAAGTTGGAGATCTCGATAAAACTGTCCGGACGCACCGGGTGGGCCATGGGGCCGGCGTCTTCGGCGAACTGGTGGGTGCGCAGGTACGCCACGTCCTGGATGCGTTTGACGGTGGCGGAGTTCATGTCGGCGGAGAAGCCGGCGTCGCGGAACACCGTGAAACCTTCCTTGAGCGACAGTTGGAACCAATCACGGCAGGTCACGCGGTTGCCCGACCAGTTATGGAAGTATTCGTGGGCAACGATCGCCTCGACCCGCTGGTGCGCGGCATCGGTGGCGGTTTCGGCGCGGGCCAGCACGGCGCTGGAGTTGAAGATATTGAGACCCTTGTTCTCCATGGCGCCCATGTTGAAGTCGTTGACCGCGACAATCATGAAGATGTCCAGGTCGTACTCGCGCCCGTACACCTCTTCGTCCCAGCGCATCGACTTCTTCAGGCTGGTCATGGCGTGCTGGCATTTGTCGATGTTTTCCGGCTCGACGTAGATGCGCAGCGCCACATTACGCTCGGTCATGGTGGTGAAGGTGTCTTCGACGCACCACAGGTCACCGGCCACCAGGGCAAACAGGTAGGCCGGTTTCTTGAACGGGTCTTCCCAGGTCGCCCAGTGCCGGCCGTCTTCGCCGGGGCCGCTGGCAATCGGATTGCCGTTGGACAGCAGCACCGGATAGCTGTGCTGCTCGGCCACCACGGTGGTGGTGAACTTGCTCATCACATCCGGACGGTCGAGGTAATAGGTGATCTTGCGGAACCCTTCGGCCTCGCACTGGGTGCAGAACATGCTGCCGGATTTGTACAGGCCTTCCAGGGCGGTGTTGGTTTCCGGATGGATCCTGACGGTGGTGTCGACCGTAAAGGCTTGTGCCTTGGGGTGCACGGTCAGGTGATTGTCGTCCAGTTGATAGTCGCCCTGCCCCAGGTCGGCATCGTCGAGCTTGAGGGAGATCAATTCAAGATGCTGGCCATCGAGCACCAGCGGCGGCAGCCCGGCGCCGCGCTCGGGGTTGCGGCGCATCACCAGTTGCGCATGGACCAGGCTGTGGTCCTCGAACAACTCGAAGGTCAGGTGTGTTTCGTCGATCAGGTACTCGGGGGCCTGATAGTCCTTGAGGTAAATCATCTTCGGTTGTTCGGTGCGCATGGGTCGAATCCTTCTACTGATGCACGGCGAGCTGGTAGGCCGTGTATTTACGAATGTTGATCACGCCGGTGTCGAAAATCAGGTATTGGCCCTTGATCCCCAGCAGCGTGCCTTCGGCGATCGGGTTCTTGTCCAGGTTGAAGCTGACGATCTTGGTCGGGTACTGCTCCACCGGATACCGAATCTCGATGGGCTCGACGTCCGCTATGGTCTGGATCGCTTGCAGGCCGAATCGTTCCTGCAAACCCTGCAATCCCTGGGCGCAGCTTTCGAACAGCGAATCGCGGATCGCCGGCAGGTCCACCGCTGTCGCGTCGCCCTTGAGCAAGGCGCGCCAGTTGGTCTTGTCCGCCACCTGGCTGCGGAACAGGTCCTCGACAAACCCTGACTGCTGGCGCGTGGCGACCCGCAGGATCGGCAGTGCCTGGCTGGCGCCCTGGTCCAGCCAGCGGGTCGGCAATTGCGTGGCACGGGTGATGCCGACTTTCACGCCGGAGGAATTGGCCAGGTAGACCACATGATCGGTCATGCAGAATTGCTCGCCCCAGGCCGGGTCACGGCAGGTGCCCGCGTCGAAATGGCAACGCTCCGGGCTCATGATGCACAGGTCGCACTGGGCCAGCTTGGTCATGCAAGGGTAGCAGTAACCCTGGCTGAAGCTGGTCTTGGTCCGGCGCCCACAATGGGTGCAGTGGATCGCACCGAGGTACTCCAGGCGGATCGTGCTGCCGATCAACGGGTTGACCGGCACCTCGACCTCGTCCAGGCGAAAGGCGTATTGAACGGTCGGCCCGTCAAGGCGTGCCGACATCTTGCTGATTGCACCGCGGCCAATCTCGATCAATGGATGGCGTCCGACTTGAACAGGATATTGGGCACTTCGGTCGACTTCGACTGGCATTCCTGCGGGCCCATGTAGCCGGTGCGCTCGTCTTCGGGCAGGTTCTGGATTTCCCAGGCGATCATGGCCTGCAACGACAACTCGCGCTGCTCGGCGGTGAGCTTGTTGCCGTCGGCCCATTTACCGATTTCCACGGCCAGTTTCAGGCTCTTGTAGATATCGGGGGTGATGTTCTTGATCATTTCGTTGAAGGAAGACATGGGTTCTCCGCGCAATCGCGCATTCTCAAAAGGCACAGGCGCCGGTCAAAGGGCCATTTTACGGCGAGCGAACAGCCCGCCCAACAAGCCCGTGAAGCACCCGACGAGCAGCCCGCCGACGTGGGCCGCATTGGCGATTTCACCGAAGCCGATCAGCGAAACCAACCCGGACAGGCACAGCAGCAACCACACCAGCATCATCACCAGCACCCCACGGGGCAAGTGATAGGCCGGATTCGGTGCGAGCAGTTGGTAGATCCAGCAATGGCCCAGCAGGCCGTACAGCACACCGGACAAGCCGCCGAACAGCGTCGGCCCGCTGAAAAAGTACTGGGCGAAATTGGAGACGAGGCTGAACAACAGCGTCAGCCCCAACAGGTTGATACCGCCCTGGCGCGCTTCGATCCGTCGCCCCAGTTCCCAATACCACATGCCATTCATGGCGATGTGCAGGAAGCCGAAGTGAATCAGCATCGGCGTTACCAGGCGCCACCACTGCCCCGCCGCCAGGCTATCGCCCAGCGGCGTGAACTGGATGTAGTCGCCAACGACGCGAAACTCGAGGAAGGTCAGCCAGCGTAGCGTCGCAAGATTCTCCCCCAGCAGGGTGACCGCGCTGACAATCAGGCTCAGCAACAGCACCAGGGCCGTCACTGGATGGCGGGTCAATTGCTGGACGAACCCGGCTCGCCGGGAAGTGCCCCCCGTGTCCGGCAGTTCCAACTGCTGATCGGGATCGCCGGCGGGAAAACGGGCGTACAACGCACGCACGTTCTCGCTGATTTCATCCGGCACCCAGAGCACCTGCTCACCCGCCTCTTCGCTGACGCGATGGGGCACCTGCATGCGCTGCAGCAGCTTGACGAAGCCGCTCAGGTCCACTGCCAGGGGCAGGCGCAGAACCGCGACAGCACTCATTTCACCACCTCCGGCCGCTCGACATCGACCCAGACGAACTTGTGCGGATCCAGGCGGGTTTCCTGGTCGAGGCGATAGGCGACCAGCTTGCCGTAGAGCACCGCGCTGTAATCCAGGCAGGCCAGGTTCGGGCGGATCGGCGCGGGTTTGCCGCTGCGCCAATAGTGACCGACGAACAACAGCGGCTCATCGACGCCATAGCGCAGCAGGTTGTTTTTTTCATCCGACGACAACGGCGTGCGAGCCACCGGTTCCGGCAAGGCGTCGGGCTGGAACACGATGTCGCCGTAAGTCTGCGGGTTGTCTTCCCAGAACTTGGTGCGGAAAAACGAACGGGTCAGGCCGTCGCCGCCCGTCAGCGTCAGGCCGTGGGGCAGGCGCATGTCCGTGCCGCGCAGCAAGCGATCGAACACCGTGCAGGCAAAACTGCCCGGTTGCGCCGAGGCCTGGAGGAAATGCTCGTCGACACAACCGTCCGGGAACAGGCCCCGCAGCGGTTCGATCAGGCCGGCATCCCAACAGGCGTGCACCACCCGGAAGCGGCCAGCGTCGACAAACAGCGGCAGCTCATAGAACCATTCGAGAAAGTCATGCCAGTCGCCGGGATGCTGCTCGAACTGGGTCAGTGTCTCGTTGAGCAGGCGGGCATGGCGCGGCGTGTGTTCGCGCACGTAGCGCTGGCCGCTGCCCGGCAATGCCGGTGTGCTCCAGCCCAGGGCGTTGAACTCGTGGTTGCCCATGATGCACAGCGCTTGGCCGGCCATGACCATGTCATGGACGATGTGCAGCGCCTCGCGGATCCGCGGGCCACGGTCGATGATGTCCCCCAGGAACACGGCCATGCGCGACGGATGCCGCCAGACCCCGCCCTGCTTGTGGTAACCGAGTCGGTCCAGCAGGTGTTCCAGGGTCAGGGCGCATCCATGCACGTCACCGATCAAATCGTAACTGCGCGCAGGATCGAGCATCAGTCGCCTCCACCCCCCAACCGACTGCCCCAGCCAAGCTTGGTCCGGCAGACTTCGTAGTAATTGTGATCCAGCGGATGGATCAGGCGCAGCTTCTGCGCTTTTTTGCTGACGGTGATGGTGTCGCCCGGCGCGCAGGTGAAATGGTTCTGGCCGTCACAGGACACTTGCGGGTAGATCTGCATATCCTTGGACACGACGATTTTCAGCTCACTGTTGCCATCGACCACGATCGGTCGCCCAGACAAGGTATGGGGGTACATGGGCACAATCACAATAGCGTCGAGCTTGGGATGCATGATCGGCCCGCCGGCCGACAGCGCATAGGCGGTGGAACCGGTGGGGGTGGCGACGATCAGGCCGTCGGCTTTCTGGCTGCAGACGAACTGGCCGTCGATGTACAGCTCGAACTCGATCATTCGTGTGGATTTACCGGGGTGCAGCACCACGTCGTTGAGGGCATCGCCCTGGCCGATGGCCTCGGCATGACGGCGGACCTCGGCCTGCAGCAGGAAGCGGTTTTCCACCAGGTAGTGGCCGTCCAGCACCTCGGCGACCTTGATCTCCAGCTCGTCGGGGCGGATATCGGTGAGGAACCCCAGGCTGCCCCGGTTGATCCCCAGCACCGGGATGTTGTGTCGTGCCAGGGCCCGGGCGGCCCCCAGCAGGCTGCCGTCGCCGCCGACCACGATGACCATGTCACAGACTTCGCCAAGCATCTTGCGCGACGACGTCTGCAGGCCATGGCCCGGCAGGACTTCGGCGATGGTATCTTCGAGGATCACATGCAGGTGCCGCTCCAGGAGGAAACGTTTGAGACGGCGAACGGTGTCCAACACCTGCGAACTGCCCAGGCGACCGATGATGCCGATATTGCGAAATTGCTCCATGAGGCTCCTGCGAGGGTCTGCGGCGGGCGAAAAACACGATTATGGGCGAAAGCGCGCCGTAGACAAAATCCTTTAAGCCTTGCCCATGGCGCAATGCTGTTCATCCAAGGTTTAGCTGAACCACTGTGGCGAGGGAGCTTGCTCCCGCTGGACTGCGAAGCAGACCCCTTGGGGCGGTTGCTATGCAACCGAGCGGGAGCAAGCTCCCTCGCCACGGGTTCTTTACTTTCCTGGAATGAACAGCATTGGCCACAGAGCGGCTATGCTCGCAAAATGATCCTGTTCCCTGAATTGCTGGACTTGCCCCGACGCCTGCACCATCCCGAAGTGCGCGATCTCGCGTGGGCGATCATCGCCCCGCCGATGCTCATCGACACGCCCTGGCCCCAGCGCCATCCCCTGGCTGGCAGTGACTGGGTGCAGGAGCCTGGCCGACTGGAACACTGGCTGCGGCAACTGGACCGCGACAGCTATCCGTTGCTGCACTGCCTGTCCCAAGGGCGAACGCGCCGCCTGGGCCTGTATTACGAAAGACTGTGGCAGTTTGCCGTGCAGCATGCCCCAGGCATCGAATTGATCGCCGCGAACCTGCCGATCCGACGCGAAGGCCATACCCTGGGGGAACTGGACCTGTTGCTGCGTGATCGCGACGGCATCCACCACCTGGAGCTGGCTATCAAGTTGTACCTCGGGCCCCAGCACGGAAACGGGCTGGACGCCGCGCAATGGCTGGGCCCGGGTTGCCATGACCGGCTCGACCGCAAGCTGGCGCATCTGCGCGAGCACCAACTGCCGATCTCCGCCCGCCCGGAAAGCCGCGAGGCCCTAGCGGCACTGGGGATCGAGCCTTCGGGCCTCGAACTGTTTCGCTCCGAACTCTGGCTGGGCGGGTATTTGCTCTACCCCTGGCCGGGCCAGGCCGAACCACCGGCCGGTGCCCATCCCAGGCATTTACGCGGGCGCTGGCTGCATCAACGGGACTGGTCTGCGTTCATCGCCCAACGTCCGCCGGGCCGCTGGCAACCCCTGCCCCGCGCCGCCTGGCTGGCCCCGGCGCATTATCCGGCCGAACAAACCTGGAGCACCGCGCAACTGGAGGCCTGGCGTATGGCCCTGGACCCCATGGCGCCGGCGCAATTGATGGTGCGCCTGAGCGAAAACGCCGAGGGTGATTGGGAAGAAGCCGAGCGGGTGTTCCTGGTGGCGGATCGTTGGCCGGATGTGCCGGGCGGTGGCTGAGCCTTGTGCTGCCTGTCAGGGCCTCATCGCGAGCAAGCTCGCTCCCACATTGGAAAGCACTTTTCTGCAAAAGTGAGTTCCCACACTGGAATGCACGCCCTTGTGGGAGCGAGCTTGCTCGCGATGAAGCCAACTCGGTTCTAGAAGGACAACCGCACAGCCAGCGCCGCCAACGTCACCAGCAATACCGGCACGGTCAGCACAATCCCGACCTTGAAGTAATACCCCCAGCCGATCTGGATGTTCTTGCGCGCCAGCACATGCAGCCACAGCAACGTCGCCAGGCTGCCAATCGGCGTGATTTTCGGGCCCAGGTCACTGCCGATGACGTTGGCGTAGATCATCGCCTCCTTCACCGCCCCGGTGGCCTGGCTGGCATCGATGGACAAGGCGCCGATCAGCACCGTCGGCAAATTGTTCATGGCCGACGAGAGCAGCGCCGTCAGCACACCGGTGCCCATGGCCGCGCCCCAAACGCCATATTCGGCGAAACCGTCGAGCCAGTGGGCCAGGTAACCGGTCAGCCCGGCGTTGCGCAGGCCATAGACCACCAGGTACATGCCGAGGGAAAAGATCACGATCTGCCAGGGCGCTTCCTTCATTGCCTTGCGGGTGGAGATCTTGTGGCCGTGGGCCGCGACCGCCAGCAGCAACGCAGCACAGACCGCCGAGATCGCACTGATGGGAATCCCCAGGGGCTCCAGGGCAAAGCAGCCCAGCAGCAGGATCACCAGTACCGCCCAGCCGGCATAAAACGTCGCCTTGTCGTGGATCGCCGTCGCCGGATCATCCAGTTGATCGGGGTCATAGTCGCGCGGAATGTCGCGACGGAAGAACCACAGCAGAATGGCCAGGCTGGCCGCCACGCTCACCAGGTTCACCGGCACCATGACCGCCGCGTAACGGTTGAAACCAATGCCGAAGAAGTCCGCCGAGACGATGTTCACCAGGTTCGACACCACCAGCGGCAGGCTCGCACTGTCGGCAATGAAACCGGCGCCCATCACGAACGCGAGGGTCGCCGCCGGGGAAAACCGCAGTGCCAGCAGCATCGAGATCACAATAGGGGTCAGGATCAACGCTGCCCCATCATTGGCAAACAACGCCGACACCAGCGCCCCCAGCAACACCATGAACGCAAACAGCTTGCGCCCGCTGCCCTTTCCCCAGCGGGCCACATGCAAGGCCGCCCAGGCGAAGAACCCCGCCTCGTCCAGCAGCAGGCTGATGATGATCAGCGCGACGAACGTCCCGGTGGCGTTCCAGATGATCTGCCAGACCAGCGGGATATCACTGACCTGCACCACCCCGCTCAACAAGGCCAGCACCGCCCCCAGCGTCGCACTCCAGCCAACGCCCAGCCCCTTGGGCTGCCAGATCACCAACGTAATGGTCAGCAGGAAAATCAATGACGCGATGAGCATGCGCTACAGCCTTGAAAAAGGGATGGGAAAAAAGTAATCAGCAGCAACGTGCCACCGGACGATCAGGCATGGCATTCAAGCGCTGCACATCCGCTGTCAGCCAGGCGGTACTGGCCGCCAACGCCTGCTCCAGCATCGTACTGACCCAGGCTGGTAACTGTGGGTGCTGGCGGTAATAAACCCACTGCCCCTGGCGTCGGTCGCTGAGCAGCCCAGCGTTGCGCAACTGCGCCAGGTGCCGGGAGATCTTCGGCTGGCTCAGGCCCAGCGCGGCGGTGAGCTCACAGACACACAACTCGCCTTCACGGGCCACCAGCAACGCAATGCGCGTACGGGTGTCATCGGCCAGGGCCTTGAAGACATCGACGGGATTGGGGGAATCGGGCATGGCGTGGGAAAGCCTGGGATGAGCGAATGGCGAATATATGGAAATTCGAATATCCAGTAAAGCAGGGATTTGGATTTGCCAGACGCGTTTGCAGATGTACATGCACTTGTGGCGAGGGGATTTATCCCCGCTGGACTGCGCAGCAGGCCCATAAGGTCTTGACCCAGGGCGTCTGCTGCACAGCCGAACGGGGCGGTGCGACGTTTCGCCAAATCCCCTCGCCAAAGGGAGAAGTGTAAACTCGGCTGAAGGTGGGGACGTTATCCAGCGTACGGTTCGCCCAGCTCAATCAAGGGCTGGATACCCAGTTTGCCCGCTGTCGCATCGTTTCTTCTCGATAATAAATGCGTCCCCTTTTCCGATAATAAATGCGTCCCCTTTTCCACTTATCTACATAGGACTTTCATTCTTAAAATAAATGCGCCCCCTTTTCTTTGTATCAGATGTAATTACATTGTTCTGTTGTATTTCAGTTTTTAATATTGATAAATGCGAATGTCGTCGATGTGTACATCCTCCCTTAGACCTGCAGCTACCAACCCTATAGCATATGAGTTTTTACGCCCTTCGGCCATGTAAGTATATGTTCGCCATTCAGTAGAGAGAAGATGGGAGCCGTTAAAGTCATCACTAGGGTACACCGCGAAATTTAACACAGTTCCACTGTAAACGCTGCGCGCTCGGACACTGATTTTATAACGCTCGCCAATAAGCAGAGGCGTTGGTGCTAAGCTCAGACTTGACGCGTGCAGGTAGTGATTGCCATTCTCCTCACAGACCTCTGCCCCAACGCTCAGTGACCAACCATTCAAGTCTCCATTGGTGAACGGCGTATAGTGAATCAGTAGAGGAGCCATGACGACATATGGGCGTATCGGAAAGATAACAGCCTCACTTAGGTTATTGCTGCGATTGAAATTCACCTTCAGCACAACTTTGAGCTCAGAACCGTTGCGCAGTTTCTCAAGTTCGGCCCGAGGGAGCTCCTTGGACAACCCAGCAGATACTTCGCCCTGGACAACTTCTTTATTGGTGTAAAGCGTAATCGTGTAGTCAGACCCATCGCTGGCGACCCCTTCGCAGCTTAGCCAGACCCGCTGGCCGGCGGCAATCAGCGGCCAAGGTGCCGCCGTGACACGGGCATCCCCCGTGAAGCTACCCAGGTCCAACTCACTACCAATTCCCCCCTGCGCTGCCTCCGGAATCAGAGGCATCGCCAGGCTGGCCGCAGGCATCGCCTGTACATTCAGCGTAAACGAATCCGAAGGTGGCGACTCCACGCCAGCCTGGATCGCCGTATAGGTAACAGTCACCGCCTTGCCCAAGCTAAACGCCACTACGCTGTTGTCGATCGGCACTTCCCAGCCGTCCCTGACCAGCCATTCGTCCGAGGTGTACGAACCCTCGGCCGGCGTGCCCGGGGCGCCGGTCCAGGTGACTTTCAGTTTGTCGCTGGGCTGCAGCGCGGCGTTGGCCGGTACCACGATGGTCAGCGAATCCTTGGCATTGACCGGGTTCAGGGTGGCACCGTTGGCCTCTTTCACCGAGGGGGCCGTCAGTTCCAGGGCCGAACCGACCGTCAGGTGCCGGACGATGGAGTTGCCCAGGAGCGTAGCGCCACGGGTGATGGAGTAGCTGACATCCACGGTGCCGTTCAGGTTGCCGCTCACATAAGTGAACGGCACGGTAAAGGGAACCGCCTTGCCCGCCGTATTACCCGTCAAGGTTCTTGACTGGTCCGGGGCATTGCTCATTGAGCCGCGCCAGCGCAGCACGACAACATCCTCGGGCAGGGTTGCGGTGTAGGTGGCGATGACGTTGGCGCCGATGGCGGGGTTGACGTCGTCCGGGTTCAGCACGTCGTTGGGCGCTTCCACCACCGTTGGGATCGGCAGCGACGGCGCCGCGGCACCCACCGTCAACCTCAAGGACTCCGATTCGGGCTGACCGTTCACGCTGTAGTACACCGTGAGCGAACCGCCATCGAGGCGCTTGACCTGCTCTTTGTCCAGGTTCGCCAATACCGGCGCGCCAACCGCCTCCCCGCCCACGATGGCCGTCACTTCATGATAAGTCGGAAGCGTGGTGGAGGTACGACCGTCGCAAATGATGATGATCTCATCGCCAGCCACACGTCCCGGATAGTAAGGAACGGAAAGCGTGTAGAAATTCAGGTCCGGGTCCAGCGTGCCGCCCACGGCTTCCACAATGTCGGGGGCCAGGTATTGGCGGGTATCGCCGATCACGGTCACGGAGGTGCTTTTCGACGGAAGGTCCCTCTCGCCACTGCGGATCCGCACGTAACCCACCGTGGCCCGCCCTTTGGCGATCGCCGCGACATCGGCATGGGGGATGGTGAAATCGTAGAAGTAGGGAATGGTTTGAACCGTTTCCTCCAGCGGACCGACGATCACCGGTGAACTGTCGGCGGCGGTGCCGCGCCAGGTCATGCGCAAGAGATCTCCGATGGCATGCTCGTAGCGGTTGGCGGTGACCCGCACAGTGACCGGATTTCCGGCCAGTTCGGCGAGGTCGACTTCTTCAACGGGAAAACCATTGACCAGCACCAACGGCGGATCGAGCCGGTTGTTGTTCAGATCGACCAAAATCCGGGTCACCGCCGACCAGCGCCAGTACCCGCCTGGGTAATTGCCGCATTCATCCACCACCTGATAGGCCACGGCGATGCCATCGCTGTCGCCGGCTCGCTCGATCACATCGAGGGGGACGGTGATAACGATCTCCCCGCCCGCTTCCTCTTCGTCTCTGGTCACCGTGTGGTAGACATTTTCCGTGCCCCAGGCCACGTTGATCCTGTCATTACGACGCATGAACAGGTACGGCTTGATCGTGACCGGCACACCGGCCTCGGCCTCATCGGGGCCGACGCCGTTGTCGAGGATGTCTTGGGGGATCGAATACCGCAAACCCGAGTGACCCGGGGTGCCTTGGTCCTCATCGAAACCGCCGGGCGGGTCGAGTTTGACCAACAGTTTCCACTGCGGCTGCGACTCTTCAGGCCGCGCTGCACCTACGCGCAGCACACTGTAGAACACCGGAAAGGCATCGCCCCTGACGATGTGCCCCTCATCGATACGGAAAGCCAGTTGATGGTTCTTTTGATCTTGATCGATCTCAGTGCTCCACACGGGCGTTGCCTCGTCCTTCCAGTAGAACTTGAAGGCGTCACCAATCTCCATGCTGGTCCAGGGATCAACGATGCAGAGCAATCCCCCCTCCACCAATCTGGCCGGGATGCCGGCGTCATACCCCTCGACGGAGAGCGTCCAGCCCGGGATCCAGGGAGGATCAAGGCTCAGAGGGTTGCTGTCAGGCACATAACGCGGAGGAAATCGCTTTTTCATGGAGAACACCTCGACGCTTGAAGGGCTGCCCAATAAAACAGTAGAGGCGCAGTGAACGTGAGGTGATTAGGACGCACTGGAATGGGAGCGTCTACTGTCAGAGTTGACAGTAGGGTGGGATTTAAAGCGATACATGAAACCCGTGGCGAGGGAGCTTGCTCCCGCTCGGTTGCGCAGCGACCGCCAAAAGGGGCCTGCTGCGCAGTCCAGCGGGAGCAAGCTCCCTCGCCACAGGGTTTCTTAAATCTCGGTTATCAGGCCTTCTTATGTTGCTCGACCCACTTGCCGTAGGCATCAATGAATTTCTGCAAGAACGGCTTCAACGACTCCGACAGCTTGCCCGCCTCGTCGAACGCCGTCCCAGCGTTACTCAGGTAGCCTTCCGGCTGCTGCATGCAGGGCACGTCAAGGAACACCAGGGACTGGCGCAAATGATGATTGGCGCCGAAACCGCCAATGGCACCCGGCGAAGCGCTGATCACCGCGCCCGGTTTGCCGCTCAGGCAACTCTGGCCGTAGGGACGCGACCCCACATCGATGGCATTTTTCAACGGTGCCGGCACCGAACGGTTGTACTCCGGCGTGACGAACAACAAGGCATCGGCCGCGCCTACCTGCTGGCGGAAAGTGCTGTAGGCTGCCGGAGGGGAAACATCGATGTCTTCGTTGTAGAGCGGCAACTCGCCAATCTCGATGATATTCAGCTTGAGGTTGGCTGGCGCCAGGTCAGCCAGTGCCAGCGCGACCTTGCGGTTGATCGATGCCTTGCGCAGGCTGCCCACCAAAACGGCCACTGTGTAGACATTACTCATGAGAGGCTTCTCGACTGTCGGCTCAAAGGAGCCTGTAGTTATAGATGATCGGGGTGACAATTGGACCAGTGGAGCGACAAAAACCGGCCGGCTGGACTATTTTTTTCATGTAGGAAAACTTACCGCGCTTGACCAGGGTCTACAGAACCGCAAATCGAGTGATTTATTTCCAGAGGTTCTAAGCAATGGCAGCAGTACTTGTCGGACAATTTCATGCGCGGGACGCCGAAGGTCGCGTCTATTCAGTGCATGAGTTTCAGGAATCGACCCCGTCGCCCGACGGAAACGGCAAGGAGCCTGTCACTACCTATAAATTGGCTATCGGTGATCGAGTCAACAAACTCGACGACGGCAAATTTATTCTCGTGCAATCTCAAATCGAATTGACGCGCGAACCGGAAACGCCACTGCCCACTCAAACGCCCGCTGAAACGCAAATAGCTTCATAACCGTTGGTTATGAGCAGAAGTCATACCCGGACTTGGGTTAGGATTCAGCCACTCAATGGCTCATCCGCCGAACATGGACTTCTTGCATGCGTTTACGCCACATCGAAGTGATCCAGGCGCTGCTGCAGACCGGCCACCTCGGCACGGCGGCCGAATGGCTGCAACTGCCGGTGGCGGAGGTCGAGGCGATATTGCGCGACGCCGAGGCCCAATTGGGTTTCATGCTGTTCGCCAGCGTGCGCGGCCGTTTGCAGGCGACCCGGGAAACCCTTGAATTGCGCGACGGTATCACACGGGTGTACGACACCCTCGAACCGGTGCAGCGCCTGGCCAGCAGCCTGAAACACCATCAGGCAGCCCCCTTGCGCATTATCTGCACACCGCCGCTGGCCCAGCGGTTGCTGCCCCAGAGCATCGCCGCCTTGCGTCGTCGCCATCCGGATGCGCCGTGCACCCTGCTCAGCCGACCGACCCGCGACATCGTCCACAGCCTGCTGTTGCGCGAAAGCGACCTGGGCCTGAGCCTGCACGACCCTGAACATCCCGACATCCATTGCCAGATGATCGCCCAGGGCAAACTGCAATTGCTCGCGCCCCACGGCTGGCTGCAACCCCGTCAAAAATATATTTCGCTTCAGGACCTGGCGGGCCAGCCGTTGGTGGGCCTGGATGGCCATGACCCGCTGAGCCCTGCATTCGAGCATAAACTGGCGGCGTTGCGACCGGCGCCCATGATCCAGCTCCGCGTCCAGACCCATCAGATGATGCGCGCCATGGTCGAGGCCGGCGAAGGCCTGGCCATCGTCGACCCGTTCACCGCCTCGGGCGCCAAGGACGGCGGCCTCGACGTCTGCCCGGTATCGCCCGCCATCGCGATCGGCCTCTATGCCTTGAGTCTCAACGGCGCACCCTCTTCACCCGCCCTTCAATCGCTGCTGGAACGAATTACGGAACAAGCCGAGGCGTTGCTGAGCCACTGATCGACATGCCCAATGGGTCGTCGAACAGCCGGTACCAGAACAGCGCGACTTCGGCGGTATGCCGGTCAATGCCGCGATAGCGCAGGTGATCGATACCACCCAGCACATAACCGCAACGCTCATAGAGCCGGCAGGCGCCCAGATTGTTGTTCTGGGTCTCGAGCATGATGCCCGGCAGTTTTTTCTTGCGGCTCCAGAACTGGGCGACATCGAGCAACGCCTTGGCCACTCCGTGGCGACGGGCCGGGGCGTGTACCGCCAGCTCGTCGATGTGGGCATAGCCGTTCCAGTTGGTACTGACCACCAGGTGCCCGACGGGCTGGTCATCAAGGTAGGCCATGAAGATCTCGCTGTCCGGGGCATCGCGGAAGCTGCTGAACTCTTCGGGATCGATGCCATAGCACTTGCGATAGGGAACGATGGGCGTCACCGGCCACTGGCTGACGGGACGGCCGATTTGCGCCGTCGCGTAGTCGCTGACTTCAAAGCTGAAATCGCTGCCCCAGATGTAGGCGGCAAAGCCATCATCGACGATGCGCACCGACAGCCCGGGGTGCTTGGGATTCATGACCGGTTGCATACTGGGGAAGGTCCTCATTCCTTGAAGCACCCAACGGCGTGGTGCCATCCATTGCCCTTGTCTTTCAAATCATCACACATCAAGCGGGATCCGTACCGTAGCCTGCCCGTTACCTCAGGGTAGAAGGTCGTGGCGATTGTGGCGAGAAATGAACAATGGATGACCCTGCGGGAGCGAGCCTGTTCGCGATGGCGGTCGTTCAACCAGCATCAATGCTGGATGTGCCGCCGTCATCGCGAGCAAGCTCGCTCCCACAGGAGAGGGTTCATCAGTGCGTGGCGGCCTGTGCCTCGGCCAACTGCGTCCACAATGCCGGAGCACCCGCGGACTTGGCGATGGCTTCCAGACGCGCGGCATGCTCGGCCAGGTCGCTTTCGCTGGCGCGGATGATCCGCGATGGCTGGCGGTCGGCGGGCAAACGGCGAATTTCCGTGGCCTGGTTGCCGGAGCCTTCGCCGGTGCCGTTACCGTCCGAGGCGTTGCCGGCCAGGGACAGGCTGGTCTGGCCGCCGGTCATGGTCAGGTAGACGTCGGCCAGGATCTCGGAGTCGAGCAAGGCGCCGTGCAGTTCACGACCGGAGTTGTCGACACCGTAGCGCTTGCACAAGGCGTCGAGGCTGTTGCGCTGCCCCGGATGCCGTTCCCGGGCCATCATCAGGGTATCGAGGATGGTGCAATGCTGGGTGATGTCGGCCCGATCGTGCTGCCCCATCAGGGCGAATTCGTTGTTGATGAACCCGACGTCGAACGCCGCGTTGTGGATGATCAACTGCGCGCCCTGGATGAATTCGAAGAACTCATCGGCCACTTCGGCAAAACGCGGCTTGCCCACCAGGAACTCGTTGGTGATGCCGTGGACGCCGATAGCGCCCTCGTCACTTTCACGGTCCGGTTGCAGGTAAACGTGGAAGTGGCGACCGGTCAGGCGCCGGCCGATCAGCTCGACACAACCGATTTCAATAATCCGGTGACCATCGGTCACCGGCATGCCGGTGGTTTCGGTATCCAGTACTACAGATCTGTTGGCCATCAGTGTTCAGCTCTCAACGGGCAGTCTTGCAAAAGCGCGGATCTTAACACGCTCACGCCAGTGCATCCGCAATGTCCTGTCAGCCAGGCTTTTTATGGCTTGGCGCTCTTGTGGCGAGGGAGCTTGCTCCCGCTCGGTTGCGCAGCGACCGCCCCAGGGGCCTGCTTCGCAGTCCAGCGGGAGCAAGCTCCCTCGCCACAGGTGTCATCCTGTCCAGATCCTGACAACCCCCCTATCAGGCCTGCTTGTAGCCCCGCACCTCATCCACCCCACGATTGGCCAACTGGTCGGCCCGTTCGTTGCCGTGGTGGCCGATGTGGCCACGCACCCATTTCCAGGTGACGTTGTGGCGGTTGACCTGCTCATCCAGCAGCTTCCAGAGGTCGGCGTTTTTCACCGGTTCCTTCGCCGCCGTCTTCCAGCCGCGCTTCTTCCAGTTGGCCATCCACTCGTTGATGCCTTTCATCACGTATTGCGAGTCGGTCACCAGCAATACATCGCAAGGCCGCTTGAGCTCTTCCAGGCCACGGATGGCGCCCATCAGCTCCATGCGATTGTTGGTGGTATTGGCTTCGCCGCCCCAGAGTTCCTTCTCCACGCCCTTGCACACCAGCAACGCGCCCCAGCCGCCCGGGCCGGGGTTGCCCTTGCAGGCGCCATCAGTGAAGAGTTCTACGCTATCGCTCATGCCAATCTATCCAGAAAAAATGCAAAGGCCAGCCGATCAGGCGGTTGATGCCTGTAGTCGAAAGGCCGGCCAGGCCTGCTAAAAGGGGTTATGGCTCGATGTGACGACGATTGACCTTGGCCATCGGCAAGGGAATCAGCTTGCCCATCGGCTCGCGTCGCGCCTGACGCACCGGGCGCAGCCCGACCGCGATCTTGCGCGCCACCAGCAGGTAGAAACCACCGCCGGACAGCTGCCAGTCGCCGGCCTTGCGCTCCCAGCCGGCCAGGCGAGCCTGCCACTTGGGTGACGCAAGCGGCGGACGATAGCACCCGAAGCGGCGTTTCTCCAGCGCGAAGCCCAGCAGGTTGAGCCAGTCGCCGACCCTCGACGCCGAGATGCAGCGGGCCTGGCGCAAGGCGTCGTGGGCAAACACATGACGCAACCCCCAGGTGCTCCAGGGGTTGATACCGATGATCAACAGATGCCCGCCGGGGCGCACGCTGCTGGCGGCTTCACGCAGCAAACCGTGGGGCGACAGGCAGAAATCCAGGCCGTGCTGCATGACCACCACGTCGGCGGCATGTTCGCTCAGCGGCCAGGCCTGCTCCTCGCAGACGATTTCCACCCCAGGCAACGGCGCCCCCAGGCGTACGTTGCGCTGGACCTGCGGTGCCGACGGCGGCGTTTGCGCCGAAGGCCCGTAGTGCACCAGATAGCCGCCAAAGAACCGGCCCAACTCGTCTTCGAGCATGCGCCGTTCCTCTTCCAGCAAAAATTGCCCGACAGGGCCGGACAGCCATTCACGGGCCGCGCTGATCAACGCCAGCCAGTCAGGATCAGCCTGAGCGAACGCTTCATCGGTCATTGCATTCTCCAACGCGTCAGGAAGTTCTAAGATGCGCCTTTGTTTTCCGCTTGGCGAATTCCGCGATGATACAGATCAGTGCCCTGCCCGCGTTCACCGATAACTACATCTGGTTGTTACAGGATCACTCCACCCAGCGCTGCGCCGTGGTCGACCCGGGTGATGCCGCGCCAGTACAGGCCTGGCTCGACGCCCATCCGGGCTGGGTCCTGAGCGACATCCTGATCACCCACCATCACCATGATCATGTCGGCGGCGTCCAGGCGCTGAAGAATGCGACGAACGCCACCGTCTACGGCCCGGCCAGCGAAAACATCCCGGCACGGGACCAGGCCCTGCATGACAACGACCAGGTCAGCGTGCTCGGCTGGGACTTCGATGTCTACGCGGTGCCTGGCCATACACTGGGGCACATCGCCTACTACCACCATGGCCTGCTCTTTTGTGGCGATACCCTATTCGCCGCCGGTTGCGGCCGGCTTTTCGAAGGCACGCCCGCGCAGATGCACCACTCCCTGGGCCGCCTCGCCGCGTTGCCTGAAGATACCCTGGTCTACTGCACCCATGAATACACCCTCAGCAACCTGAAGTTCGCTGCCGCCGTGGAGCCGGGCAACCCGGACATCGCCGCCCGCCTGGAAAAAGTCAGCCGCCAACGCAACGAAGGCATCATGACGCTGCCCTCGACCCTGGCCCTGGAAAAACTCACCAACCCGTTCCTGCGCACGACTGAAACATCCGTTAAACAAAAAGCAGACGAACGGAGCGGCCAGCGAAACCAGACGCCGAGTGAGGTTTTTGCGGCCTTGAGGGCTTGGAAAGATACGTTCTAAGGCAGCTATCGATTGATACAAAAATTCTGAAAGGTTGACCTGTTGGGGTGCGCTTCCTAGAATCGGCCGACATTTTTGCCCGGAACTTACTTCCAGCCAATGTCGTCATCCATACGCAGGTCCGTCCAGTCAGACACATTGACCCGCTTGGCTCAAGCCATTGCGGTGGCTGTGTCCGCCACCCTGGCGGGCTGCCAGAGCACGAGCCAGCTGCCGCAGACCGACGCGGCGCACACCCCGAATATCGCCGCTCGCGCCAAACAGAAGCCGGTATGGCTCACCGAGAAACCCAGCCCCCAAGTGCCCCAGGACATCTGGGAACGCATGCGCCAGGGCTTCCAGCTGCAGGAAACGGCCGGTGTCAACCCGCGCATCGAGCAACAGCGCCTGTGGTTCGCCAGCAACCCTTCCTTCCTGGAAAACGCCGGTGAGCGCGGCAGCCTGTACATCCATTACATCGTCGAACGCCTTGAAGAACGCAACATGCCGCTGGAACTGGCGCTGCTGCCAGTGATCGAGAGCGCCTACAACCCCATGGCCTATTCCCGGGCCAACGCGGTGGGGCTGTGGCAATTCATCCCGTCCACGGGGCGTTACTTCAATCTGCGCCAGACCCGCTTCTATGACGGGCGACGCGACATCACCGCCTCCACCACGGCCGCCATGGACTACCTGACGCGCCTGCATGATATGTTCAACGGCGACTGGTTGCTGGCGCTGGCGGCCTACAACGCCGGTGAAGGCACGGTCAGCCGCGCCATCGAGCGCAACGAGAAGCTTGGCCTGCCCACCGACTACTGGAACCTGCCGCTGCCCAGCGAGACCCAGGCCTATGTGCCGAAGTTGCTGGCGCTGTCCCAGGTGGTGCTCGCACCCGACGCCTATGGCGTGAACCTCAACCCGATCGCCAACGAACCCTATTTCCAGGTCGTCGAGATCAACCAGCGCATGGACCTGTCCAAGGTCGCGGCAGTGGCCAATATCGACGAAGACGAGCTGTTCCAGCTCAATCCGGCCTTCAAGCAGCGCACCACCATCGACGGCCCCCAGCACCTGCTGGTGCCGACGTCCAAGGCCCAGCTGCTGACCGCCAGCCTGTCGACCATGCGCCCGGAAGAGCTGATCAGCCAGCGCGCGCTCAAGCCGGTTTTCGAATCAGCCGACGACAGCGAAGTGGAAGGTGCCAGGCGCACCTACCGCGTCAAGCGCGGCGACAACCTGGCCCAGATCGCCAAGGCCAACAACGTCCAGACCAAGGACCTGCAACGCTGGAACAAACTCAGCGGCAACAAGCTCAAGGTCGGCCAGACCCTGGTGATGCAGGACGCCAAGGCCAGCAAGGCCACCGGCAAGCGCATCAGCACCGTGATAGCCGCCAACAGCAAGGACCAGAAGAAGCAGACCCAATACAAGGTCAAGCAGGGCGATTCGTTGTACGTCGTCGCCAAGCGCTTCAACGTGGAAATGCAGCACCTCAAGCGCTGGAATCCGCGGATGGGCAAGGCACTCAAGCCTGGGCAGATGCTGACGGTCTACTCCCCGCACTGACCGAGGGACTCTCTGTGGCGAGGGAGCTTGCTCCCGCTGGGCTGCGAAGCAGCCCCAAAAGCAGCGACTCAATCCACCTGTCGCACCGAGGTGCCAGATTCGGGGTCGCTTCGCAACCCAGCGGGAGCAAGCTCCCTCGCCACAGTTCAAGCAAACCCTGAAGCTTTGAGCCCCCGCCTTTTTCCTGCCGATACAAGCTGTTACTGTACAGGCCATAAAGCCCAAGCCGCCTGGATCGGATCTCAGACTTGATACGTCCCCTCCTCCTGTTCCTGATCAGCCTGGCCTTGAGCTCTCCCGCCAGCGCAACCATCAGCGAAAGCCATGGCTATGCGCAGTTCGGCACGCTCAAGTACCCGGCCAGATTCACCCACTTCGACTGGGTCAACCCGCAAGCGCCCAAGGGCGGAGTCTTGCGGGTCATGGCATTCGGCACCTTCGATACGCTCAATCCCTACACGTTCAAGGGTAGCAGCCCGGTTTCCACGCCCAATTTCCTGCAATACGGCATCAATGAGCTGAACGAACCGCTGATGGTCGGCACTGGCCAGTACGCACCGTCCGGCGATGAACCGACGTCGAGCTATGGCCTGATCGCCCAGTCGGTGGAATACAGCGAAGACCGCAGCTGGGTAGTCTTCAACCTGCGCCCCGAAGCACGTTTCCACGATGGCGTGCCCATCACCGCCTATGACGTGGCGTTCTCCTACAGGACGCTGCTCAAGGATGGCCACCCGCAATACCGCACCAACCTGCAGGAGGTGCTGCGGGTCGACATTCTCAACCCGCTGAAAATCCGCTTCGTCTTCAAGCGTTCGGGCAATCCCTTGCTGATCCTGCGCCTGGGAGAGCTGCCGGTGCTGCCCCAGCATTACTGGAAAGGCCGCGACTTCAAGGCGACGACCTTCGAACCGCCCCTGGGCAGCGGGCCGTATCGCATCACCAAAGTGCAGCCAGGCCGCCAATTGGTGTTCGAGCGGGTCAAGGACTACTGGGGCAAGGACCTGCCGGTCAATCGCGGCAAGTACAACTACGACCGCATGGACGTGGAGTTCTACCGTGACAGCGAAGTCGCCTTCGAAGCCTTCAAGGCCGGCGAGTTCGACATCTACATCGAACACCAGGCCAAGAACTGGGCCAACGGCTATCAATTCCCGGCGGTCAACCGAGGCGATGTGATCAAGGCGCAGATACCCCACCAGATCCCGACCCAGACCCAGGGCCTGTTCATGAACACCCGGCGCGGCACGTTCGCCGAGGTCAAGGTGCGCGAAGCCCTGGGGCTGATGTTCGACTTCGAGTGGACCAACCGCACCCTGTTCAGCGGCGCCTACAAGCGCACCCTCAGCTATTACCCCAACAGCGAATTCTCCGCCACTGGCCTGCCGGTGGGTCATGAATGGCTGCTGCTCAAGCCATACCGGGATCAATTGCCGCCCAAACTGCTCACCGAACCCTTCAGCTTGCCCAAGACCGACGGGCGCGGCATTCCCCGGGAAACCCTGCGCAAGGCATTGGGACTCTTGAAGGAAGCCGGCTGGAATCTCAACGGCCAACGCCTGCTGAACGCCGACCACCAGCCCCTGAGCTTCGAAATCCTGCTGGTGAACCCGAACCTGGAGCGTATCCTGCAACCCTACGTCGAAAACCTTGCCAGCATCGGTGTTCAAGCCCGGCTGCGCACGGTGGACCGCGCCCAATACAAACAGCGCCTGGACCAGTTCGACTTCGACATGATCCTGCTGACACTGAACCAGACCCTCAGCCCGGGCCTCGAGCAATGGCAGTACTTTCACTCCAGCCAGGTCGGGGTCAAGGGCAGCAAGAACTACGCAGGGATCGCCAACCCGGTGGTCGACCACCTGCTGGAGAAACTGCTCGCCGCCCAGACCCGCGACGAACAGGTCGCCGCCGGCAAGGCCCTGGATCGTGTACTGCTGTGGCAGCATTACTGCATTCCCAACTGGTATCTCAATTATCATCGCCTGGCGTACCGCAACCGGTTCGCCTTCGTCACCACGCCGCCCTATACCCTGGGCCTGAGCGCCTGGTGGCTGAAATCTTCGGAGAAAGATCAATGAAGCCTTTACGTGCCCTGCTCCTGCAGGCCAGCAGCCTGTTGTTCGCCGGGCTGGCCTGCGCCGCGCCGCAGCATGCCGTGACCTTGTACAACGAGCCGCCGAAATACCCCGCCAACTTCCAGCACTTCGACTACGTCAACCCGGACGCGCCCAAGGGCGGCATCTTCCGCCAGGGCGGCTTTGGGGGGTTCGACAGCCTCAACCCGTTCATCAGCAAAGGCGTGCCAGCCGATGACATCGGCCTGATCTACGACACCTTGGCCAAGCAGGGCCTGGACGAACCCTTCACCGAATATGGTCTGATCGCCGAAAAAATCGAGAAAGCCCCGGACAATGGCTGGGTGCGCTTCTACCTGCGCCCCGAAGCCCGTTTCAACGATGGTCATCCGGTACGGGCGGAAGACGTGGTCTTCAGCTTCCAGACCCTGACCAAGGACGGCGCACCAATGTTCCGCGGCTACTACAACGACGTCGCCGAAGTCATCGCCGAAGACCCGCTCAAAGTCCTGTTCAAGTTCAAGCACACCCAAAATCGCGAGCTGCCGCTGATCCTCGGCCAATTGCCGGTACTGCCGAAGCACTGGTGGGCCGAGCGTGACTTCAACAAGGGCAACCTGGAGATTCCCCTGGGCAGCGGCCCCTACAAGGTCGCCGAAGTGAAGGCGGGCCGCTCGATCCGCTATGAGCGGGTGAAGGACTACTGGGGCAAGGACCTGCCGGTCAATCGCGGGTTCTACAACTTCGACGTGCTGGTCACCGACTACTACCGCGACAACACCGTCGCGGTCGAAGCGTTGAAAGCCGGGCAGTTCGATTACTGGCTGGAAATGACCGCCAAGAACTGGGCCAACGCCTACAACATCCCGGCCGTGACCGAAGGCCGACTGATCAAGGAACAGATCCCCAACGGCAACCCCACCGGCATGCAGGGCTTTGTCTACAACCTGCGCCGGCCGGTCTTCCAGGATGTGCGGGTGCGCAAGGCCTTGAGCCTGTTGCTGGATTTCGAATGGACCAACAAGCAACTGTTCAACGGCGCCTACGCCCGCACCCGCAGCTATTTCGAGAATTCGGAAATGGCCGCCACCGGCCTGCCCGGCGAAGACGAACTGAAGATTCTCGAACCCCTGCGCGACAAAATCCCCGAGCAGGTCTTCAGCGAAGCCTTCCAGCCTTCGATGTGCGACGGCAGCGGCATGATCCGCGACCAGCAGCGCAAGGCCTACCAATTGCTGCAAGAGGCCGGCTGGCGCATCGTCGACGACAAGATGGTCGACGCCCAAGGCAAACCGGTGGTGCTGGAGTTCCTGCTGGCCCAGACCGAGTTCGAGCGTATATTGCTGCCCTTCAAGCGCAACCTGAGTGACCTGGGCATCGACCTGGTGATCCGCCGGGTGGACGTCTCCCAATACATCAACCGCGTGCGCTCCCGGGACTTCGACCTGGTGGTGGGCAGCTTCCCGCAATCCAGCTCACCGGGTAACGAACAGCGTGAGTTCTGGATGTCCGCCGCCGCCGACAAGCCCGGCAGCCGCAACACCATGGGCCTGAAGGACCCGGCCGTGGATCAACTGGTGGAGCAACTGATCAATGCCGACTCGCGCAAGAGCCTGGTGGCTCACGCCCGGGCATTGGACCGGGTCTTGCAATGGGGCTACTACGTGATTCCCAACTGGCACATCAAGACCTGGCGCGTGGCCTACTGGAACCACATCGGTCATCCGAAAATCACGCCGACCTATGACATCGGCACCACCACCTGGTGGGTCAAGCCGGAGGTCAAGCCGGCCGATGAAGTAGAAAAGCAGGTCATCGAGCAGCAAATCGCCGCCCCTGCGAGCGTGGAGTAACAAGATGCTGGCTTACATTTTTCGGCGACTGCTGCTGATCATCCCGACCCTGTTCGGCATTCTGCTGATCAACTTCGTCATCATCCAGGCTGCGCCCGGCGGGCCGGTGGAACAGATGATCGCCAAGCTCGAGGGTTTCGAGGGCGCCACCAGCCGCATTGCCGGCGGCGGTGCCGAGGTGTCGGTGGCCGGTTCTTCCTACCGCGGGGCCCAGGGTCTGGACCCGACGCTGGTCAAGGAAATCGAACGCATGTACGGCTTCGACAAGTCGGCCCCCGAACGCCTGTGGATCATGATCAAGAACTATGCCCACCTGGACTTCGGCGACAGTTTCTTCCGCGATGCCAAGGTCATCGACCTGATCAAGGAAAAGATGCCGGTGTCCATCTCCCTCGGGCTGTGGAGCACCCTGATCATGTACCTGGTGTCGATCCCGCTGGGGATCGCCAAGGCCACGCGGCATGGCAGCCATTTCGATGTGTGGACCAGTTCGGCAATCATCGTCGGCTACGCGATCCCGTCGTTCCTGTTCGCCATCCTGCTGATCGTGGTGTTTGCCGGCGGCAGTTATTTCGACTGGTTCCCGTTGCGCGGGCTGACCTCCAACAACTTCGACGAATTGAGCATGGGCGGCAAGATCCTCGATTACTTCTGGCACCTGGCCTTGCCCGTGACCGCCCTGGTCATTGGCAACTTCGCCACCATGACCCTGCTGACCAAGAACAGCTTCCTCGACGAAATCAACAAGCAATACGTGGTCACCGCCAAGGCCAAGGGCCTGACCCGCCATCGGGTCCTCTACGGCCACGTCTTCCGCAACGCCATGCTGCTGGTGATCGCCGGCTTCCCTTCGGCGTTCATCGGGATCTTCTTCACCGGTTCCTTGCTGGTGGAAGTGATCTTTTCCCTCGACGGCCTGGGCCTGATGAGTTTCGAAGCGGCCATCAACCGCGATTACCCGGTGGTGTTTGGCACCCTGTTCATCTTCACCTTGCTGGGGCTGGTGGTGAAACTGATCGGCGACCTGACCTACACCTTTGTCGATCCGCGCATCGACTTCGAAAGCCGGGAGCATTGAGATGAACCTGTCCCCTCTCAATCGCCGTCGTTTCGAACTGTTCAAGGCCAACAAGCGTGGCTGGTGGTCGCTGTGGCTGTTCCTGATCCTGTTCGGACTTAGCCTGGGCGCCGAGTTGATCGCCAACGACAAGCCGCTGGTGGTGCATTACGACGACGGCTGGTACTTCCCGGCCCTCAAGCGCTACCCGGAAACCACGTTTGGCGGCGAGTTTCCCCTGGAAGCCAACTACAAGAGCCCGTACATCCGTGAACTGCTGGCGGCCAAGGACGCCTGGGTGCTGTGGGCACCGATTCCGTTCAGCTACCAGAGCATCAACTACGACCTCAAGGTCCCGGCACCGGCACCGCCCTCCTCCGTCAATTGGCTGGGCACCGATGACCAGGGCCGCGATGTTTTGGCCCGGGTGATCTACGGTTTCCGTATCTCGGTACTGTTCGCCCTGACGCTGACGCTGCTCAGCTCGATCATCGGCGTGATCGCCGGCGCCCTGCAGGGTTTCTATGGCGGCTGGGTGGACCTGGCCGGCCAACGCTTCCTGGAAATCTGGTCCGGGCTGCCGGTGCTGTACCTGCTGATCATCCTCGCCAGCTTCGTGCAGCCGAACTTCTGGTGGCTGCTGGGCATCATGCTGCTGTTTTCCTGGATGAGCCTGGTGGACGTGGTCCGTGCCGAGTTCCTGCGCGGGCGCAACCTGGAATACGTGCGCGCCGCGCGGGCGCTGGGCATGCAGAACGGCGCGATCATGTTCCGGCACATCCTGCCCAACGCCATGGTCTCGACCATGACCTTCATGCCGTTCATCCTCACCGGCGCCATCGGCACCCTCACCGCCCTGGATTTCCTCGGCTTTGGCCTGCCGCCGGGCGCGCCGTCCCTGGGCGAACTGGTGGCCCAGGGCAAATCCAACCTCCAGGCGCCGTGGCTGGGCATCAGTGCGTTCGCCGTGCTGGCCGTGATGCTGAGCCTGTTGGTGTTCATCGGCGAGTCCGCTCGCGATGCCTTCGATCCAAGGAAGTGATATGAACCAGGACAATCTGATCGAAGTGCGCGACCTGGCGGTGGAGTTCATTGTCGGCGAACGCCGCCAGCGCGTGGTCGAGGGCGTCAGCTTCGACATCAAGCGCGGCGAAACCCTGGCCCTGGTGGGTGAAAGTGGCTCGGGCAAGTCGGTCACCGCTCACTCGATCCTGCGCTTGCTGCCCTACCCGCTGGCCCATCACCCCACCGGGACCATCCAGTACGCCGGCCAGGATTTGCTGGGATTGAAGGAAAAGACCATCCGCCATATCCGCGGCAACCGGATCGCGATGATTTTCCAGGAGCCGATGACCTCCCTCAACCCGCTGCACTGCATTGAAAAACAGATCAATGAAGTGCTGGGCATCCACAAGGGCCTGAGCGGCAAGGTCGCGACCCGCCGGACCCTGGAATTGCTGGAACTGGTCGGCATTCCCGAGCCCCACAAGCGCCTCAAGGCCCTGCCCCACGAGTTGTCCGGCGGCCAGCGCCAGCGAGTGATGATCGCCATGGCCCTGGCCAACGAGCCGGAGCTGCTGATCGCCGACGAACCGACCACCGCCCTGGACGTCACTGTCCAGCTGAAAATCCTGCAATTGCTCAAGGAGTTGCAGGCACGATTGGGTATGTCGTTGCTGCTGATCAGCCACGATTTGAACCTGGTGCGAAGAATTGCGCATCGCGTATGTGTCATGCAGCGCGGTTGCATCGTCGAACAGGCATCGTGCGAAGAGTTGTTCCGCGCGCCGCAGCATCCGTACACTCGGGAACTGCTGGGCGCCGAGCCCAGCGGCACCCCGGCGAACAACGTCGTCGGCCCGCCGCTGTTGCAGGTCGAGGACCTGAAAGTCTGGTTCCCGATCAAGAAAGGCCTGTTCAAACGCACGGTGGACTACATCAAGGCCGTGGACGGCATCCGCTTCAGCCTGCCCCAGGGCCAGACCCTGGGTATCGTCGGCGAAAGCGGTTCCGGCAAATCCACCCTGGGGCTGGCAATCCTGCGGTTGATCGGTAGCCAGGGCGGGATCCGCTTCGAAGGCAAGCCGCTGGACAGCCTGACGCAGCAACAGGTCCGGCCACTGCGCCGGGAGATGCAAGTGGTGTTTCAGGACCCGTTCGGCAGCCTGAGCCCACGGATGTGTGTCAGCCAGATCGTCGGCGAAGGCCTGCGAATCCACAAGATCGGCACCGCGGCCGAACAGGAACAAGCGATAATCGCGGCATTGAAGGAGGTAGGCCTGGACCCGGAAACCCGGAACCGCTACCCCCATGAATTTTCCGGAGGGCAACGGCAGCGTATCGCCATTGCCCGGGCCCTGGTGCTCAAGCCGGCGTTGATTCTGCTGGATGAACCAACGTCGGCCCTGGACCGTACCGTGCAACGCCAAGTGGTGGAGCTGTTGCGGTCGTTGCAAACCAAGTACAACCTGACGTACCTGTTTATCAGCCATGACCTGGCTGTCGTCAAAGCGCTGAGCCACCAATTGATGGTGGTCAAGCATGGCCAAGTGGTCGAACAAGGTGATGCCCGCAGCATATTCGCCGCGCCGCAGCACCCCTATACACAGCAGTTGCTGGAGGCCGCCTTCCTGGCCCCAACAACTGCCGAATAACCTGAAAAGAGGAGCAACACATGGGTTTTCTCGCCGGTAAGCGCGTACTGATCGTCGGTGTCGCCAGCAAGCTGTCCATCGCATCCGGCATCGCCGCCGCCATGCATCGCGAGGGCGCTGAGCTTGCCTTCACTTATCAGAACGACAAACTCAAGGGTCGTGTCGAAGAGTTCGCACAAGGCTGGGGCTCGAGCCCTGAACTGTGCTTCCCGTGCGATGTGGCCAGCGATGAAGAAATCGCCAAGGTCTTCGAAGCGCTGAGCAAGAAGTGGGACGGCCTGGACTGCATCGTGCACTCCGTAGGCTTCGCCCCGGGCGACCAGTTGGACGGCGACTTCACCGAAGCCACCACCCGCGAAGGTTTCCGCATTGCCCACGACATCAGCGCCTACAGCTTCGTGGCCCTGGCCAAGGCCGGTCGCGAAATGATGAAAGGCCGCAACGGCAGCCTGCTGACCCTGTCGTACCTGGGCGCCGAGCGCACCATGCCGAACTACAACGTCATGGGCATGGCCAAGGCCTCCCTGGAAGCCGGCGTACGTTACCTGGCCGGTTCCCTGGGCCCGGACGGTACCCGCGTCAACTGCGTATCGGCAGGTCCCATCCGCACCCTCGCCGCTTCCGGCATCAAGAACTTCCGCAAGATGCTGGCCGCCAACGAAGCCCAAACCCCGCTGCGTCGCAACGTCACCATCGAAGAAGTCGGCAACGCCGGCGCCTTCCTGTGCTCGGACCTGGCATCGGGCATCAGCGGTGAAATCATGTACGTGGACGGCGGCTTCAACACCACCGCCATGGGTAACCTCGAAGAGTAATCTTCACGCTACAGCAAAAACGCCGCTTGCCCTGGAAAGGCCAAGCGGCGTTTTTTATGCCCACCACACATCCCCTGTGGGAGCGAGCTTGCTCGCGATAGCGGTGGGTCAGCTTGCATTGATGTTGGATGTACCGCCGTCATCGCGAGCAAGCTCGCTCCCACATTGGTTCCAGGTGTTCATAGAAGTCGCGTCCACCACACCTCCCCGTGGGAGCGAGCTTGCTCGCGATGGTGGTGGGTCAGCTTGCATCAATGCTGAATGTCAGCGGTGCAACGCCTGCTTCTGGGCATACATGGCCGCATCCGCGTCGGCCAACAGGTTGTCGATTGACGAATGCCGCTGGGCGTCGTACTCGATCTGGCCCACGCTGAAACGAATGTCATAGCCACGCTGCAACATCGCATTGCGCTCATCGAGGATTTCCTTGAGGCGCGCCATGATCGCCGAAGTCTCGACATAGGAAGAGCCGGTGAGCAGCGCCACGAACTCATCACCGCCCAGGCGACCGATCACATCACTTTCGCGAAAGGCGATACGCAGCACATCAGCGAAGGTTTTCAGCGCGCTGTCACCTTCGGCATGCCCATAGCGATCGTTGATCGGCTTGAAGTCGTTGAGGTCGAAGAACAGCAGCGTCGCCGGTCGCGACAAGCGATCACACACATTCAACGCATGCTGGGCCAAGGTCTTGAAGCCGCGCCGATTGGATAACAGCGTCAACTCGTCCATGCTCGCCATCTGCACCGCAACCATTTCCTGCTCGGCCATGCGCGCCAAGTCGCGCAGCAGTTCGCGCTCTTCGTCATTGAGCTGGCGCGGCTTGGTGTCGAGCAGGCACAACGTGCCAAGCTTGCTGCCATCCTCCAACCCCAGCGGATGCCCGGCGTAGAAGCGAATGCCAGGCGTGTCCGTGACCAATGGATTGTCGTGAAACCGCTCGTCCTGCTCCGCGTCGCAGATTTCCAGGATCTGATCCTGCAAAATCGCATGCCCACAAAAGGAAACTTCCCGCGGGGTTTCGCTTGCATCCAGGCCGGCACTGGACTTGAACCACTGCCGGTTGGCGTCCACCAGGGACACCAGGGCGATGGGCACGTCAAACAGACGCCGGGCAAGGCGAGTCAGGCGGTCAAACCGCTCTTCGGGTGCGGTATCGAGTAGCTTGAGCGAATGCAGATTCTTGAGGCGAACGGCCTCGTTGTCCGGTTTACCTGGCGCAAGCATCGGGAACTCCATGGGCAGGGCTTCATGGAGTCTAGTTCAGGACCACTACCATTCAAACCGAACGGCCAAATCAATCAGGCATTTACCGGCCAGGGCTAATACACTGCTTCACAGGTTCAAGACGAGGACGCTGACCGATGAAGCACGCCCCCCATGACGCCACCCCACGTTTCTGGCGCGACGCGGCCCTGCCCTTCATCGAAGCCCGGGCCATCGCCGATGGGCGCAAGGTCTGCTATTCGCGCCACTCCCATGACCATTTTTCCATCGGAGCGATCACCGCCGGGCGCAGCACCTATATTCATGAGCGGTCGAATTTCCAGGTGCAGAGCGGCACGGTGGTGCTGATGAACCCCGGCGATGTCCATGCGTGCAACCCGATCGACGATGAGCCGTGGTCGTATGTCATGCTGTACGTCGATACCCAGTGGCTCAGGGATTTGCAACGTCGTATCGGTTTCGATGAAACCCTGGACTTCCAGAGCTTTTCCACGACCCACAGCCGTGATGTCGAGCTGTTTGCCGCGCTGCAAGGGTTATATGAGCAACTGGTGGATGAGCGACTCGGCACCGACCGCAAGCGCAGCGCCGCCGAGGCGTTTTTCACTGACCTGCAACAACGGCTCAACCCTGCCGGCCGGCCGGACCGGGGCAGCCACCCGGGATTGATGCGGGCAGCGCAGTTTATTCATGATCATTGCACCGAAGCCTTGAGGCTCGAAGACATCTGCGCCGCCGCACAACTGTCGCCGTCCTACCTGAGCCGTGCCTTCAAGCGCCACTATGGGATGACGCCCCATGCTTTCCTGGTCAACCGCCGGATCCAGTTCGCCCGCCGCCAGTTACGCGAAGGCAAGCTGATCGCCGACGTGGCGCTGGACAGCGGGTTCGCCGACCAGGCGCATTTCCAGCGCGCTTTCAAGCAACACCTGGCGGCTACTCCGGGCCAGTATCGCGGTTGATGCGCCGCTCTGACTTAAATACATTCTGTGGCGAGGGAGCTTGCTCCCGCTCGACTCAAGGCAACACCAAATACACCGCGCTTGCCACCAACAACACCGCCATCGCCCGGTTGAACAGGCGCATGGTCGCCGGATTCCCCAGCCAAGTACGCAGAAAACTGCCGGCGTAGGCCCAGCAGCCCACCGAGACGTAGCAGATCACCAGATAAACCGCCGCAAACTGCCACACCAGCCGCGCCTCACCGTCGGCGACGAACGCCCCCATCCCCGCCACACAGGCCAGCCAGGCCTTGGGATTGAGCCATTGCATCAGCGCGCCGTAGAACATCGACGGGGCCCGGTCCTCGTCCTTGGCGCCCAGGTGCCCGTCGTCCGTCGCCAGTTTCCAGGCCATGAACAACAGGAACGCCACGCCGCCCAGTTGCACCACCCGTGTGAGCCCAGGCCAGCGTTGTAGCACTTCATGCAACCCGAGCCCCATCAACACCAATAACAAGACAAAACCCAGGGTCGCGCCGGCCACGTGGCGCAAGGTCGCTCGAAACCCGTACCGCGCCCCGGAACTGAGGGCCACAATGTTGACCGGCCCAGGCGTAATGGAGGCGACCAAGGCAAACGCCGCCATGGAAAGAATCAGACTCATCGCAAACCTTCTTCATATCTGTGAGGTGGCGACCAAGGTAAATCGTCTGTTTCCACCGGTATTGAAGAAAACTGCCTCATGAGGGGATCCACGCTGAGCTCATCCATCGAAGCAAAACCTGCGTCCACAAAAAAGCCGCGACGCCTGGATCAGGCATCGCGGCTTTTTTGCCGAATCAGCGGTCGTTCTTGATCGAAGAACTGGTCGCGTTGGTCAATCCCTTGGTGTTATGGGTACCCGGCGTCGCGGTGGAAATCGCCGACGCCTTGGTCAGGCCGCGCGTATCACGGTCCTTGGCGATGGTCGACGTCAGCGAAGCCTTGCTGGTGCGATCGGTGCGAGTGGTGCCGGTGTGCTTGCCACTCAAGCCATGATCGCGGGTGCGGGTGCCAGCATGGTCGCTGGCCAGTCCCTTGCCAAGGCCGCTGGAATCGCTGGACTTACCACTGCCCTGGCCGCCGCCGACACCACCCCCGTGGCCACCACCATTACCGCCGCCGTTTCCTCCGCCATTTCCTCCCCCATTACCGCCGCCACCGCCGTTGCCACCGCCTGCGGCATAGCTGGAACCGATAGGCGACAGGTCGGCAGGCAGCAAGGCCGAAGCACCAAACGCCAGGGCGCAGACAGCAATGGCAATCAGGGATTTCTTATGTTTGGACATGATGTCTCCGAAAGACAAAAACAACGGTTGAACCTTTAAGACTCAGAGGTTCAAATTTTGTTCGTGAGCATCCGACCAACTGCTCGCAAAATTCACTGTCGATTTTCCGGTGGAGTCGTCCCGGGCACGGTTCTATGCTTTGCCCCATGAACCGACAAGACTCGCTGCTCCCGCCCCACGCCGAGATGGTCCGCGCCATGCTCGAACGAGACACCGCCTACGAGGGGGTGTTCTTCACTGCGGTCAAGACCACCGGCATCTTCTGTCGTCCCAGTTGCACCGCGCGCAAGCCGAAGCCGGAGAACGTGGAGTTCTTCGCCCATGCCGACGAAGCCATGTCGGCCGGCTACCGCGCCTGCCTGCGCTGCAAGCCGCTGGACGCCGCCGCCATCGCGCCGGACTGGATCCAGGCCCTGCTCAAAGCGGTGGACGCCGAACCCGACCTGCGCTGGACCGACGCCCTGCTGCTGGAACAAGGTATCGAACCGCTGAAACTGCGGCGCTGGTTCAAGCAACATTTCGGCATGACCTTTCACGCCTACCTGCGCACCCGCCGCTTGGGCATCGCCCTGGGCGGCATCAAGGACGGCACTTCCATCGACAATGCGGCGTTCGATTCCGGTTATGAGTCGTTGAGCGGTTTTCGGGACGCTTTCGTCAAATCCTTCCACATCACACCGGGCCGCGCCGCCCTCAGTGAACCCCTGTTGTTCACCCGCCTGACCACGCCACTGGGGCCGATGCTGGCCATGGCCGAACGGCGGGGCCTGGTGCTGCTGGAATTCCTCGACCGCCCGGCCCTGACCAAGGAGCTGGAAGAGCTGCAGCGACGCTACGGCTATACCGTCGCGCCGGGGCACAACGCTCACCTGCAACAGATCGAAACCGAACTGGCCGACTATTTCGCTGGCAAGCTCACGACGTTCAATGTCCCGCTACACATGCCCGGCAGCGCCTTCGCCGCGCGGGTCTGGGCCGAGTTGCAAAAAATCCCCTACGGCGAAACCCGCAGCTACGGCGGCATCGCCACGGCCCTGGGCAGCCCGGGTGCCAGCCGCGCCGTGGGCCTGGCCAACGGGCAGAATCGCCTGGCCATCGTCATTCCCTGCCACCGGGTGATCGGTGCGGATGGCTCGTTGACCGGTTATGGTGGCGGCCAGCCACGCAAGGCGTTTCTGTTGCGGCTGGAAAAAGCCGCGGTGCAGGTTTCACTGCCCCTGGCGTTTTGAGCGTCCCGGAGAACGAACACCTGATGCCTGTGCCCTACCACGATGCCAGTGCCTTCCTGGCCAACCTCGACGAAGACTGGCGACGGCATGTCGCGACGATCGGCCCTTGCCTGCTGCAACCCAAGCCGGCCCGCGATCCCTATGAAGCCCTGGTCCGGGCGATTGCCTACCAGCAACTGCACGCCAAGGCCGGCGATGCGATTCTGGGCCGATTGCTGGCGTTGTTCCCGGCGCAGACATTCCCCACACCCGTACAGATCCTGGCGACCGACGTTGCTCAATTGCGCGGTTGTGGATTTTCCGCCAGCAAGATCGCGACCATCCAGGGCATCGCCCAAGCGGCCCTGGACGGGGTGGTGCCGGATTACGCCACGGCGCGGGCGATGGAGGACGAAGCGTTGATCGAGCGCCTGATCAGCCTGCGTGGCGTCGGGCGCTGGACGGTGGAAATGCTGCTGATCTACAGCCTGGAGCGGCCGGACATCCTGCCGGCCGACGACTTTGGGGTGCGGGAAGGTTATCGGCGGATGAAGGGGCTGGAGCACCAACCCAGCCGCAAGCAGATGGTCGAGATCGGCCTGGCCTGGAGCCCTTATCGGACGGTGGCGGCGTGGTACTTGTGGCGGGTGCCCGGTCGTTAGACCGTGTCATCGTTCATCGCGAGCAAGCTCGCTCCCACATTGGACTTGGAAAGTTCACAAATCCCCTGTGGGAGCGAGCTTGCTCGCGATGGCGTCCGCATGTCAGTCATGAGCTCAACTGTCCAGAACAACAGGCCGCCCGAGCTGTCCAGAGTCATTACAGTCCCCAATTGGAGGTTCCCATGCAGCTCGAAGGATCCTGCCACTGCGGCGCCGTGTCGTTCAGCCTGGCCTGTGCCCATCCCTACCCTTACCAACGCTGCTACTGCTCGATCTGTCGCAAGACCCAGGGCGGCGGCGGTTATGCGATCAACCTGGGGGGCGATGCCCAAAGCCTGAAGGTGCACGGTCGCAAGCACATCTCGATCTACCATGCACGGCTCAAGGACGAAGGCGATAAACGCGCCCACCGCAGCAGTGCCGAACGGCATTTCTGCTCCCTGTGCGGTTCGGGGTTGTGGTTGTTCAGCCCCGAATGGCCGGACCTGGTGCACCCGTTTGCCTCAGCCATCGACACACCGCTGCCGGTACCGCCGGAGCACACCCACTTGATGCTCGGTTCCAAGGCGCCGTGGGTGGAGATCGAGGCGCATAAGGGCGATCAGCGGTTCGATGTCTATCCCGAGGAATCCATTGCCCAGTGGCATGAACGCCTGGGGCTGGTCACTTAGAGATGCAGTGCTGCATCAGGCCCCATCGCGAGCAAGCTCGCTCCCACATTGGATTTGGAAAGTTCACCAATCTCCTGTGGGAGCGAGCTTGCTCGCGATAGCGTCAGTACCAGCACCTCTGCACTATCGAGCCGGTACACCACTGTGGAACCGAAACTCCACATCCGGCGATTCGATCAACTCGCGCTCGGCCTCACGGACCTTGTCGATCACCTGGGCAATGTCCTTGGCGTCGCCGTACTGGTAGGCCAGTTTCAGGTAACCCTGGAAATGCCGGGCTTCGCTTTTCAGCAAGCCGAAATAGAACTTGCCCAGCTCCTCGTCCAAGTGCGGCACCAAAGCTTCGAAGCGCTCGCAGCTGCGGGCTTCGATGAAGGCACCGACCACCAGGGTGTCCACCAGCTTGACCGGTTCGTGGCTGCGCACCACCTTGCGCAGCCCCGAGGCATAACGCCCGGCGGAGAGCTGGCGCAAGCCGATCTTGCGTTTTTTCATCAGGCGCATGACCTGCTCGTGATGCACCAGCTCTTCCCGGGCCAGGCGCGACATCAGGTTGATCAGGTCGACGTGGGAATGGTATTTGGCGATCAGGCTCAGGGCGGTGCTGGCCGCCTTGAATTCGCAGTTCTTGTGGTCGATCAGCAACGTTTCCTGGTCGGCCAGCGCGGCCTGGACCCAGGCATCGGGGGTGCGACAACCAAGGAATTCGTGGATTTCGGGAAGATTCATGGGGCTCACGGGCAAAGGTAGTCGAGCGAAGGGCGCCGATTATACCGGCCTGTCTCCAGACCACCAGCCACCGCCATTGATATGCATCAAGTCAGCGACTCGCCCATAGCAACTAGACTGCCCCACAACAACTATAGTTGAGCAATGCCAGCCTTTTCATTTGCAGGAGAACGCCGATCATGCAAGCCATTCGCAGCATCCTGGTGGTCATTGAGCCCGAACATTCGGAAAGCCTGGCGCTCAAGCGCGCCAAACTGATTGCCGGTGTGACCCAGGCACACCTGCACCTGTTGGTGTGCGACAAAAAGCACGATCACGCCGGCATGCTCGGCGTGCTGAAGGCCGCGCTGCTGGCGGACGGCTACAGCGTGACCACCGAACAGGCCTGGAACGAAAGCCTCTACGAAACCATCATCGACGTGCAGCAAGCTGAAGGTTGCGGGCTGGTGATCAAACAGCACTTCCCCGACAGCCCATTGAAAAAAGCCCTGCTGACCCCGGCGGACTGGAAACTGCTACGCCATTGCCCCACCCCGGTGCTGCTGGTGAAAACCGCCGGCTCCTGGAAAGACAAGGTGATCCTGGCCGCCATCGACGTTGGCAATACCGACGACGAACACCGTCACCTGCACTCCACCATCATCGACCATGGCTACGACATCGCCCTCCTTGCCAAGGCGCACCTGCATGTCATCAGCGCCCATCCCACGCCAATGCTCTCGTCCGCCGACCCGACCTTCCAGCTCAAGGAAACCATCGAGGCCCGGTATCGCGAACAATGCCAGGCGTTCCAGGCCGAGTTCGACATCGACGACCAGCATCTGCACATCGAAGAAGGCCCGGCGGATGTACTGATCCCGTTCATGGCGCGCAAGCTGCAGGCGGCGGTGACGGTGATCGGCACCGTGGCCCGTTCAGGGTTGTCCGGGGTGCTGATCGGCAATACCGCCGAGGCGGTGCTCGATACGCTGGAAAGCGACATACTGGTGCTCAAGCCGCAGGAGGTCGAGGACCATCTGGTAGAGCTGGCGGCCAAGGAATAAAGCTCCCTGGCACAAAAGCGCCTTTGCACTGGCCGGGTCAGCCGCCGATCGCATCCTTCAGGAACCCGGGCGCGATGTACCGCTGGTAATGGGCTTCGGACAGAAGGAAAAACTCCCGATCAATGGCATCGCGCAGGTCCGGCAGGTCCCAATCGCGAAACTCCGGCATCAGCACCATGCCATAGGCTTCCAGGTTGTTGATCACCCGCGCGCCCCGGGCGATCAACTGGTAGGCCCAGCAATATTCCGACTGGTGCGGCACAAAACGGATCTTGCGCGATTCCAGTTGCTGGCGCAGCAACCCGGGGTCGAAAACCTCCAACTTGGCCACCATCACCTGCACCAACAGTTGTTCGAGCCGCATCCACACCGCGCGTTTTTCGTCCTCGTTGTAGCCGTTCCAGTGAATCACTTCATGGTGGAACCGCTTGCAGCCACGGCACACCAGGTCACCGTAGACAGTGGAGCAAAGGCCGACGCAGGGGGTCTTGATGAGCTGGTTGGGCATAGGGGAAAGCACACGCAAAAGCAGGACAGGCTGGCATGTTAGCCCTTTGTCTAAGATTGATCACCCCTCAAACTTGAGCGCCCAACTTACCTTTAATTTTTTTTTCCCGTAGAATCAGCCAGCCTTTTAAGGCGCCAATGTCCGTTAGAAGCTGTTTTCAAAGCGTCACGAGCACAGTCGTTCCTTCAGAGCGGTGTTGGCGAAGGGTCTTTCCAGCGGGGAAAGCCCAACGCCAACCCTCATCAGCTCCCGTTCTGCAGGCGTAAAACTTTGAAAGCAGCTTCTGTGAGGAACTCCGGAAACTCTGGCGTGGTGGCTCAAAAAGCCGCCGACGCGCATGAGTACCGTGGGTTTCTGGATGAGCGTCCCGGACACCCATTTGGGACCACTGATGAGGGTAATAACTGTGCTTGAAGCCTACCGCAAACATATCGAAGAGCGCGCAGCCCTGGGTATCGTTCCCCAGCCGCTTAACGCCGAACAAACCGCAGGCCTGATCGAGCTGCTGAAAAATCCTCCGGCTGGCGAAGAAGCTTTCCTCGTTGACCTGATCACCAATCGCGTTCCGCCTGGAGTCGACGAAGCCGCCTACGTCAAGGCCGGTTTCCTTTCCGCCCTGGCCAAGGGCCAGGCCCAATCCCCTCTGCTGGACAAGAAGCGCGCCGTTGAACTGCTCGGCACCATGCAGGGCGGCTACAACATCGTGACCCTGGTGGAACTGCTGGACGACGCCGAACTGGCGCCGGTAGCCGCCAAGGAACTCAAGCACACCCTGCTGATGTTCGATGCCTTCCACGACGTGGCTGAAAAAGCCAAGAACGGCAACGTTCACGCCAAGGCCGTGCTGCAATCCTGGGCCGACGGCGAGTGGTTCAAGAACCGCCCTGTGCTGGCCGACAAGATCAGCCTGCGGGTGTTCAAGGTCACCGGCGAAACCAACACCGACGACCTGTCCCCTGCCCCTGACGCCTGGTCCCGCCCGGACATCCCGCTGCACGCCCTGGCCATGCTGAAAATGGCCCGTGACGGCATCGTGCCTGATGAACAAGGCAAGACCGGCCCGATGAAGCAGATCGAAGAGATGCGTGGCCAAGGCTTCCCGATCGCCTACGTCGGTGACGTGGTCGGTACCGGTTCGTCGCGCAAATCGGCGACCAACTCGGTACTGTGGTTCTTCGGCGACGACGTTCCTTTCGTTCCGAACAAGCGCGCCGGCGGTTTCTGCTTCGGCAGCAAGATCGCACCGATTTTCTACAACACCATGGAAGACGCCGGCGCCCTGCCGATCGAATTCGATGTGTCCAACATGCACATGGGCGACGTGATCGACCTGTACCCGCATGCTGGCAAAGTCTGCAAGCACGGCACCGATGAAGTCCTGACCACCTTCGAAATGAAGACCCCGGTCCTGTTGGACGAAGTCCGTGCCGGCGGTCGTATCCCGCTGATCATTGGCCGTGGCCTGACCGAGAAGGCACGCGCCGAACTGGGCCTGCCAGCGTTCGATCTGTTCAAGAAGCCTGAAGCTCCCGCTGAAAGCACCAAGGGTTTCACCCTGGCGCAGAAGATGGTCGGCAAGGCTTGCGGTCTGGCGGAAGGCCAAGGCGTGCGCCCGGGTACCTACTGCGAACCGAAGATGACCACCGTGGGTTCCCAGGACACCACCGGTCCGATGACCCGTGACGAACTGAAAGACCTGGCGTGCCTGGGCTTCTCGGCTGACCTGGTAATGCAGTCCTTCTGCCACACCGCGGCCTATCCGAAGCCGATCGACGTGACTACCCACCACACCCTGCCTGACTTCATCATGACCCGCGGCGGCGTTTCCCTGCGTCCGGGCGACGGCATCATCCACTCGTGGCTGAACCGCATGCTGCTGCCAGACACCGTGGGTACCGGTGGTGACTCGCACACCCGCTTCCCGATGGGCATCTCGTTCCCGGCCGGTTCCGGCCTGGTCGCGTTCGCCGCTGCCACCGGTGTCATGCCGCTGGACATGCCCGAATCGATCCTGGTGCGCTTCAAAGGCAAAATGAAACCTGGCATCACCCTGCGTGACCTGGTTCATGCCATTCCGTACTTCGCCATCCAGAACGGCCTGCTGACCGTCGAGAAGAAAGGCAAGAAAAACGCCTTCTCCGGCCGCATCCTGGAAATCGAAGGCCTGGAAGGCCTGACCCTGGAACAGGCTTTCGAATTGTCCGACGCCTCGGCCGAACGTTCGGCTGCCGGTTGCACCATCAAGCTGTCGAAAGAGTCGATCACCGAGTACCTGCAATCGAACATCACCCTGCTGCGCTGGATGATCGGCGAAGGCTACGGTGATGCACGTACCCTGGAACGTCGCGCCCAAGCGATGGAAGCCTGGGTCGCCAACCCGCAACTGATGGAAGCCGACGCCGACGCCGAATACGCCGAAGTCATCGAAATCGATCTGGCCGACATCAGCGAGCCTGTACTCTGCGCGCCGAACGACCCGGACGATGCCCGTCTGCTGTCCAGCGTTGCTGGCGAGAAGATCGACGAAGTGTTCATCGGTTCGTGCATGACCAACATCGGTCACTTCCGCGCCGCCGGTAAACTGCTGGAGCAGGTCAAGGGTCAGCTGCCAACCCGTCTGTGGCTGTCGCCGCCGACCAAGATGGACGCTCACCAGCTCACCGAAGAAGGCTACTACGGCATCTACGGCAAGGCCGGCGCACGGATGGAAATGCCAGGCTGCTCGCTGTGCATGGGTAACCAGGCGCGCGTCGAGCCGAACTCCACCGTGGTGTCGACCTCGACCCGTAACTTCCCGAACCGTCTGGGTGACGGCGCGAACGTCTACCTGGCTTCGGCCGAGCTGGCGTCCGTGGCTTCGATCCTGGGTCGCCTGCCGACCGTCGAGGAGTACATGGAATACGCCGGCAAGATCGACAGCATGGCAGCGGACGTATACCGCTACCTGAGCTTCGACCAGATCGCCGAGTTCCGTGAAGCGGCTGCAAACGCCAACATCCCGGTCGTTCAAGCGTAAAGCTTAAAACGCCCGACTGAAAACGCCGCCCTTCTTGCGAGGGGCGGCGTTTTTTTATGCCTGTCATTTCGATGCCAGCCGAACCACCGCTTTCGCGAGCAAGCCCGCTCCCACAGGGGTTCGGTGGTGTACTGCGATGCTGCATCCAGCCTGGTCCTTGTGGCGAGGGAGCTTGCTCCCGCTGGGCTGCGCAGCAGACCCAACCATTTGCCTGACACACCGAGTCGTCAGGACTCAGGGGCGCTTCGCACCCCAGCGGGAGCAAGCTCCCTCGCCACGGGTAATGGTGTCGACTTACAGACTTGTGCACGCCACCACAACCATTGTGGTCCAGTCAGGCCATCAGGGAGTAGACCAACGCCGTAATCGCCACCAACCCCACCAACACAACGAAGACGTTGGAGGCCTGGCCGCGATAGCGGGCCATGGCCGGGACTTTGCGGATGGCGTACATCGGCATCAGGAACAGGATGGCTGCGATGACCGGGCCGCCCAGGGTTTCGATCATGCCCAGGATGCTCGGGTTGAGGGTGGCGACGATCCAGCACACCACCAGCATGAACGCTGCGGTGAGGCGGTCCAGGGTCTTGGGTGCCGGACGGCGGCCACTCTTGACGATCAGGCCCTTGAGGCCTTCGCTGGCGCCGATGTAGTGCCCCAGGAACGATTTGGAAATGGCGACAAACGCAATCAACGGCGCGGCAAAGGCGATGGTCGGATTGCTGAAATGGTTAGCCAGGTACGACAGGATCGACAGGTTCTGCGCCTTGGCCTCGGCCAATTGCGCCGGGGTCAGCGTCAGCACGCAACTGAACACGAAGAACAGCACCATCACCACCATCAGCACATGGGCGCGCGACAGGATCTGCGAACTGCGCTCCTCGGCGTTGGCGCCGTAGCGACGCTTCTGGTCCACCGCAAACGCCGAGATGATCGGCGAGTGGTTGAACGAGAACACCATCACCGGGATCGCCAGCCACAAGGTATGCAACAACGCCGAAGGTTCCGGCGGCGTCGACGCCGTGCTCAGGATACCGCCGCTCCAGTGGGGAATCAGGAACACCGCCAGAAACAGCAGCGCCACGATGAACGGGTAGACCATCAGGCTCATGGCCTTGACGATCGCCTGCTCGCCGCAACGGACCACCGCCAGCAGGCCGAGGATCAGCACCAGGGACAGCACGGCCCGAGGGGGCGGCTGGATGTGCAACTGATGTTCCAGGAAGCTGCCCACCGTGTTGGTCAGCGCCACGCTGTAGATCAGCAGGATCGGGAAAATGGCAAAGAAGTACAAAAGCGTGATCAGCGCACCGGCCTTGAGGCCGAAATGCTCTTCCACCACCTCGGTGATGTCCGCGCCATCGCGACCGGACAACACGAAACGGGTCAGGCCCCGATGGGCATAGAACGTCATGGGGAACGCCAGCAACGCCAGGATCAGCAGCGGCCAAAAGCCACCCAGGCCCGCATTGATGGGTAAGAACAGAGTGCCGGCACCGATGGCGGTGCCAAACAGACCCAGCATCCAGGTGGTGTCCTGGCGACTCCATTGGCTGAGGGTGGCTGGGACTGTCGTTTCAAAGCGCTCTTCGACGCTATTGGCCTGATCATTCATCCGGTCGGATCTCCGCTTTCCGGTCACATGCACTCGGCCGGGACGAGTCGGAAAACCCCGACAGGCAGCGCCCTGACCGAAACAGGGGCGCGATTGTCCGGGATTCACGAGCAGAAGCAAAGACTTAGCTGAGGAGTGGTTATGCGGATCAGATCGCCGCAGTGGAATTGTCCCTGTATTTCCCTGCATCCCCTGTGGGAGCGAGCTTGCTCGCGATGCAGGCGACTCGGGGTGCAAGTTGCTACCGAGGCGCTGCTATCGCGGGCAAGCCTTGCTCCCACAAAGCTCGCTCCCACCATTGGATCGGAGTACAAGCAGCGAGACAGGCCGTCTGTCAGGCGCCCACACAAAGGCACCACGGCAACCGAAATGCACATAAAAAGCCAAGCCCCCCTGCCCCCGGCTCCTACAATCAGGTTGAATAGCCACAATCGATCCAGCGCCCACAGGAGCCCAGCATGACCGCAACCGTTCTGGTACTGGTTGAAACCGTCAATGAATACCTGCCGATTCTCGAACGGCAGGGTTACCACCTGGAATTGGCGCCCACGCCGGCCGAACGCAAGACAGCGATTTTCGAACACGGTGAACGCTTCAGTGCGGTACTGACCCGCGGCCCCCTGGGTTTGACGGCGGAAGAAATCGGCGCCCTGCCCAATCTGCAAATCATCTGCGTGATCGGTGCCGGTTACGAGCAGGTGGACCTGCAGGCCGCGCGCCAGCGGGGCATCGTGGTAACCAATGGCGCCGGGGTCAACGCGTCGTCGGTGGCCGACCATGCCATGGCACTGCTGCTGGCGCTGGTGCGCGACATCCCCCGGGCCGATGCGAGTGTGCGCCGTGGCGAGTGGGCCAAGGTCATGCGCCCTTCCCTGGCCGGCAAGCGCCTGGGCGTGCTGGGCCTGGGCGCGGTGGGCATGGCCATTGCCAAGCGCGCCGCCCTCGGCTTCGACATGAGCGTCAGCTACCACAATCGCCGGCTGCGCAACGACGTGCCCTACACCTTCTGCGCCACGCCCACGGAACTGGCCCGGGTCTCGGACTTCCTGATCGTCGCCACCCCCGGCGGCCTGGATACCCGGCAGTTGATCAACAAACAGGCCCTCGACGCCCTGGGCCCCCATGGCTTCCTGGTGAACATCGCCCGCGCCAGTGTGGTCGCCACCGCCGACCTGATCAGCGCCCTGGAACAGCGGCGGATCGCCGGCGCGGCCCTGGACGTGTTCGATCACGAACCCGAAGTGCCGGACGCGCTGAAAAACCTGCCCAACGTGGTACTGACGCCCCATGTGGCCGGCCTGTCGCCGGAAGCGACGCGTGGCACGGTGGAGTTGGTCGGCCAGAACCTGAACGCGTTCTTTGCCGGCAAACCGGTGTTGACGCCGGTGCCGCTACCCGACGCGCAGCGTTAAAGCACGCCCAGCAAGGTCCATAACCGCCGGGATTCGGCATCGGCACTGATCAGTTCGCCCAGCAGTTCGCTCAGCGGCTTGTTGCCCCACTCCACACCACGCCGGATCAGGTAGGGCACCGGGCTGTGGGGCTCGGTACGGGCCAGGTAACCGGCGATCACCAGAAGTTGTCGGTAGGCCTCTTCACGATTGGCCGGTTCCTGGAAGACCTGGGCAGCCGCCTGCGGCTGGGGCGTCGACGTCGTCGCCGGGGGCGTTTGCACCGGCACGACGGTGGGTTGTTGTGGGTGCATCGCGATGAACTCCTCTACCAGTGTCAGCAACGCCTGGATCACGTCCTGCAGGGATTTGTAGCCCGGGGCCAGGTTGCCCAGGTAAGCGTCGCTCCAGGCTTCGAGCCGTTGCAGGTGCTGCAGGCTCAACATCAGGCTGCCCTGGCGATGCAACCAGAACGACAAGGGGGTGCCGCGAATCAGTTCGCTGAGTTTCTTTTGCTCGTTGCGCGCCGCTTCCGCCGACGCCTTGGCGTTCTTGCTGTCGTTGACCAATACTTGCTGACGTTGCAAGCGTTGCCAGTCGTCCAGGCAGAAACTGGCAAACGCCGGGTCCCGGCCATCGAGCAATGGCACCCGCGTCAGCAACACTTCGCTGTAGCGCCGGGCCAGCCACTCCAAGGGGATCACTCGCCACGACTGGTCGCCTTCATCGGCCTGGGGATGCAACTGCTCCGGATAGCGTTCACACAACCCCGCCACCAGCGCCAGGCTGCCCGGCAACCCCTCCAGCCCGGCCCGATGCAACCAGGCCTCTCCCAGCCAGGCACTGATCATCAAGTCCTTGCTGCGCTCCAGCAGCAGCGTGGTCGCGAGCCGTTCCAGGTCCGGCCACAGGGCGCGCTTGATCGAAGACTGCCACACACCGGTGGGCAAGCTGGTGTCGTCCTCCCGGCGCAATTCGCGCAGTTGGTCGTATTCCGGCTCGTAGCGCAGGTCGAGACCACAGGGTGACTCGGCACTGATCGGCTCGAGCAACTGAGTGACCAACTCGGGCAAAGGCGATATCGGCACGCTCACAGGCCCTCCTCACGGGTGGCGATGGCGGGGCTCGATGAGGTCGCCATGAAAGGTGAACGGGGTGCCCGCGTCGGCAGCGGCGGGATCGACAATGGCAGCTTGGAGCCCTGGCTCATCAGCGACAGGCGCACGAACATCAGTGTCTGCTCCGCCGTGCGGGCCTGGGTCTGGGCAGTGACCGGCAGTTGCAGGGCCAGGGGAAAATCGGTGTAGTCGACATTCGGCTGACGCTGGGCCGATCCCAGCGCGCGCATCAGGCGCAGCAATGACCACGGCCCCTGGTACTCCCAGCCAGCCTCCAGGTCGCGCACCACCAGGTTCGGTTGCAATGGATCGTTGGCCGGACGCTGGTAGCCGTTGCGGGCCCAGCGCAAGGTCAGGCGCACGGGCTGGCCGACCATCCACCGCAGGTTCTGCTGGCCGCCGCCGGGGTAGCTGATCTGTTGGTTGCCGGCGTCCAGGCTCCAGGCGATCACCTGGTCAGCGCCGCGCTCTTCATCACGATCGGTCCGCCAGCGCACGTCCATCTCCACCCCCAGAATGCCACTCTTGTCGCGCACGAACAGCGGCCCGAGCCAGGTGCCGGCCTGTTTCAAACGGTTGAGAAAATCCTCGGCCGCCAGGCGCTCCGGCGTTTGGCTCAACACCAGTCCGGCCTGGGCCAGGGGCAGGCGTGTGTCGATCAGCTCCAGCAGGTGCTGGACCCGCGCCGGGTCGGCATCGCTGGCGCGCACATCCTGGGCGAACGGAAAACGCCCGGCCAGGTATTGATTGAAATAGTTGGCCACGTCATTCCAGGCGGTCGCCGCCTGGTTCTGTTGCAGGTACAGGCAGCGTTGCAGGGCGCCCTGCTGCAACGCGACCGTACGCTGGGCCAGGTCACCGCGCCCGCTGGGCAGGCTGGAGGTCTGCAAGATCTGCGCACAGGACGTGGTGTCCATGGTGATGAAGTCCCGGCTCACCAATTGCTCCAATTGGGCCGCCGAGCTGGCCGGGTTCTGGTTCTTGTACTTGAGCAATTCATCGTTGAGGGCCATGAAGCGCGCCACCTGGTCGTGCTCCAGGGCCGACAGGTTGTCCTGCTGGACGATCAGCCATTCCAGGGCGGGCATTCGCTGTTCGGCGACCTGCAGCATCACACCGAACTGCTGGCTCAGGCTCAGCTTCAAGTCTTGTGGATCGCTGGCACCGTACAGCTGCAAGCCGAAGTTCTTCGAACCGTCCCAGCGCTGGACATCGGCCCGCTGGCTGAACAGCGGCTGGGCATCGATTTCGTCCAGGCCACTCTTGATCTGCGCCAATGCCCGGCGATTGAGCAGACGCTGGAAACGGATCGCCAGGTCGCCGCGGTGCACATCCATGAAGGCTTTTTGCAGCGCCACGGCCTGGGTCGTTTGTACATTGAAACCCATGCCGGGCAACGACGCGTCGCTTTCATCCAGGCTCAACCACATGGCCCGTGCCGCGGCGCCTTCGGCGGCCTGCATCAGTGCGTCACGGTAATCCGGCGGAATGCGCGGTAATTCTTCACTGGCATAGCTCTTGTAGCTGGCGAAGTAGTTCAGGGCGACGCTGAAATCATCACTGCCATCGCCCTGGCCCATCGCATCGGGGTTGCTGTCCGACGGATCCTTCTGCATGGCCAACGCCACGAAATCGCGCTTGAACAATGCCTGCACCGCACCGTCCAGCGCGGTGACATGGTCCTGCAAAACCAGCAGGCCGCTGCCCTGTTGCACCAGCAGGTTGTCCCGGGAGCCGGTCTGGACGATCCACTGGTCACGAAAACTCTGCTGCAACTTCGCCGCCTGGCTCTCCAGGTCCTGCTCGATATCCGGCCCCAGCAAAGCGCTGTGACTGACCTTGTCCAGCATCTGGCTGTAGCCGGGCACCAGGTCCTGGCCCTTGCCTCGGCCCCAGGCCGAATTGGTCAGGCTGACCAGCGTCTGCAAATCGTCGATCAGCGCCATCAGGTCTTCGAGCTCGCTCAAGGAATTGCCACTGCCGGCCTCCAGCCGTTGCAGGTGCAGCTTGAGGTAACCGGCCTGGCGCACGAAGTTGTCCGCCAGGAAGTAATGGTCCAGCCAGCGCTGCATCAGGCCGGTGAAGTTATCGGAGATCACCGGGCGCGCGGCGTTCAGGTCCAACCCTTTCAAATCACTGTTATGGGCATCGAACAGCACCCGGTTGTAGAAATGTGCGCGGCTCAAGGTGCCGGTGTTGAGTCCCAGGGACAACGCGGTATTGCTCAGTTGCACCAGTTCGTCCAGCGGCGCCTTGGGGTCGTTCACCACCTGGCTGAACATCTGGTTGTGCTGTTCCAGGCGTACCGCCAGGTCCACCAGTGCCTTGGCCTTCACGTAGCTCTGCCATTGCGCCGGGTCTTCACTCTCGAGATTGCCCCGCCGCTCGGTGTTGCGGATGGACTTGAGTTGTTCCAGGTCTGCGTTCAACAGATCCCGCAACGGCAAGATCCAATGATGCCGGGCGGTCAGGCGTAACCCATTCTCCAGTTGCGTGTCCACGGAAGAGAACCACGAGGTGGGAAAGACCACCGAAACGAAGCGCCAGCTCGGGGCTTTTTCCAACACGTTCCAGTAGTTCTGCACGTTGTGCCGGGTCGGCTCCAGTTGCGGTTCGTCGGGGTCGACGACGAGGTGGTTCTTATGGGCGCTGAGGATCAACCGCGACAACCCTTCGGCTTGCTCCACCGAATCGTGCCAGACCCAGACCATGCCCCCCAGCCAGACCAGGCCCACCACCAACGCCACCGCCGCGGCCAACCGATGCCCACGCTGGCGCAAGCGCAACAGCCGTGGCACAGGCTGGGCCAGGCCACGCTCAGCCACCAGCCGCCGCGACCACAATTGCCGGGCGAACACGGTTTGCCCCTGGGCGCTGTCGGCGGCGGTCAACCCGTCGCCGCTGACGGCCGGCGCCTGGCTGGCGGTGAAATACACCCCGCGAAAGCGCGGCGCTTCACCTTGGGCGTTGCCCTGGAACACCGGCTCCAGCAGGATCTGCAAGGCCCGCCGCAAGCCTTCGAAACGCTCCGGCAAACCATAGAGATCGTTACCCAATTGTCCCGACAGCGCACCGATCTCGATGATCGACTGCGACAGCGCGGCGTTGACCTGGTCCAGGGCCTGATCACTCCACTGCGATTGCCACGCCGCATCCGGCAAATACGGCGACGACCAGCCCAGCATCGACTCCCGTGCCTCGGCGGGCAGCGCACTGACCAGTTCCTGGAACCCGGGCAGTTCTTCCATCCCGGTCATCACCACATACACCGGCAGGCTGAGACCGAAGCGTTGCAAAAGGTCGATGAAGCAGCGCCGGACCTTGAGGCTCAGCTCGGTGGTGTGCTCGATGTCATCGAGGGTGCTGAACGGCACGGTCCAGATCACCGCATCCAATGGCCGTTTGCTGCGCAAGCGCAACATCAGCCCGAGCAGGCGCCACCAGTTGCCCCGTTGCCGGTTCATGCCTTCATCGGGCAGGAACAACGCCTGGGGCACCACCAGCACCGCGCCTTCGGCATCGGAAAACCAGCGCCCGAACCAGGCCGCCTTGTCGGTCGGTTGCAAGCGCCACTGGGCACACAGTCGGGCACCGTCGGTTTCATTGCCGAGCATCATCAGCCAGGGCATCTGATAGCGGTCCCGGGTGCCCTGCTCCTGTTCCATGTGGCGCACCGCCCCATAGAAACTGCGGATCGCCGCCCCGCCCTGGGTCCGCAGCCACCAGATCAGGGCCGCGATCAACAGCACCACGACGATGGCGATCAATACCAGGGCAACGATGCTCAGGGTGCTCATGAATCCTGCTCCTGAACCACCGCCGACTCGTTCAGTTGCAACACCGGCTCGAGTTCCAAACGGATGTCACGCCAGAACACCTGCCCCAAGCCGGTCAGCAACAACACCATCGCCAGGATCGCCAGCCCCAGGCGCAAGCCGTCCGGCAACGACTGCTGCACCGGCATACGCACCGGAGGTGTCGCCGCGGCCAACGCCAGGCGCTGGCTGACGTCGACGTAATCGGGGTCGTGTTGCCAGGCGAAGGTGAACAGCGCCGCGCGCCACTTGGCCTGCTGGACCTGGCCGGGCTCGCCCCGCAATCGCCCCTGGAACCCCAGGATCAGGCACTGCAGGTAGACGTTCGCCAGGTCCCGGGTACCGGGCATCTGCTCGTCCAGCAATTTCTTGATCGCCGCCGGCAAGCGCTCGCCGGCCTGGCGACTGGCATACATGCGTGATTCGAGGGGGTGCTGCTGCCAGGCCAGTTGGCCGGGCCAAGGGCTGAACAACAGGGTTTCGTCCACCAGCGCGACGAAGGCATAGACCAGCGCCTTGACCTGCTCGGTGGCCGCATCGCCGACGGTGGCGAAGGCCACCCGCCACAGGCGTTGGGCACTGCGCCCGGAAAACTCCACCACCCGGTTGACCAAAACCGCGGGGTCGCTGTCCCTGGGCAAGTCTTGCCACTCCTGGGACCACTTCAGCCAGGCCTGGCGAAAAGCGCTGCTCAGCGGCGCCTCATGCAGACTCCGAACCGCCCCGCCACTTCCGTCAGGCATACGACTCCCCTTTTGCGATCAGGCACTTTCACTGGCTTGCGCCACGAACAACACCACTTGCCACGGGCTGCTGGCCTGGGCCGATGCCGGTGCCACGATGTGCAGCGGCAATTGCCCGTCGAACCATTGCCCGCTGGCGGCCACCACGAACAAACGGGTGTCGTCGCCGACGCTGTAGGCCACCTGTTCGTTGCGGCTCATGGCCTGGTGGGACAAACCGCTCATGCGTTGCCGGCTCAGCAGCGGGACGTGGCGCGCCGACGCGATGATCGCCCCGCGCAACCAGTCGGCCGCCGCCTGCTCGCTGGCACCGTTGGGCATGCGCAGGCCGATCACCAGGCGTTGATCCGGCTGGTCGTCCGGCAACTGGATCGAGAAGACCTGCTCGTTGCGCTCGAAGGCCAGGCTGCGATAGCCGGCACGGACCAGCTCCAGGGTGGTTTCCAGCCAATCCAGCAACGGCTCGTAGCCATGCTGCAACTCGAGAAAATCCAACGGTGCGAAGGCCGGGACGCCCGCCAGCGGATCGAGGGCCGACCAGCTCCCGGCCAGCCCCAGCAGCAAACCGTAGAGTGCCTGGGGCGTCGCCACGCGGGTGTTCAGCGCCCCTTCGACTTCCGGCAAGCGCGCCCACAAGGCGGTCAATTGCCGGCGAATCTCCATGGCATCGTCCTGGTTGCCGGCCGCCTGGGCCTGACGCAAGCGACCGGCGAGGAACATGCACTTTTCCCGGGCCCGGGCACACACCCCGGCGACCCGCCGGCCGAGGACCGATTCCGGCAACAGGACCGGCGTTGGTGGCGTGTAGGGCACGCGCCAGAAGCCACCGCCCTCCTTGCGGATGCGCAGCAACGGCAGGCAGATCGAATCGGCCTTGCTCAGTTGCGTGCACAACCTCGGGTTGGGTCGCCAGACAGTGATCGATTCGGGAAACTCACCGCTGGTGAGGTCCGGCAACGCCTCGCCGACCACCGACTGCAAACGGCCCTTGAGCGGCAGCAGTTGCCCGGCGCGCCACAGTGGGCTGACGGCCAGGTACACGGTCACGGTGGCGTCGGCGGTCTTGTCGATGGCCTCGGTGATGTCCAGCTCCAGCGTCGGCCCGACGCCAGCCTGCAGGTTGACCGGCAAGCCATCCGGCAAGGTCCCTTGCAATTGCAGCAGCCGTACCTGGCCGGCGCTGAGGGCCGACGGGTCGACCTCCAACTGGCTGACGCCCCAGAACCAAGGGTTGCAGGCCCCGGCGAAATGCGCAGCCAAGGCCTCGGCACGCAGCCCCTGCAATTGAAAATGCTGGGGCAGCAATTGCATGCCCTCATGCCAGCACACCGCGTCAGGTAACAGACTCATACGACTCCCTTCGACATCCCAATGTCGCCGCCCATGGCGGCCCGCGGTTTACTCAAGGCTGATGGTCATCACGCTGGCCATCGTTGACGAGGGTCATCTCGCGACTGTCGAACTTCAGCCAGGCCTTGCGCTGATCGTCCAGCCGAAGCCGGTGGGCTCCGGGAGTGTTATAGCTGGCGAAGACCAAAAGTCCAGCGGCGCGCCGGCCCTCCAATGGGAAGGGTTGGCGGTCGATGAATTGCCCCGGGACCAGCTCCAGCCCCCACACCGACATGAGTTGACGATAGTCGCGCTGGAACTGTTCGCGCTCGGCGAACCATTGGCTGGCGGTGATGCCCGACAGCTGCTTGAGCAGGTCCGGGTCGTTCACCGCGATGAAATCCACCGCGATCGGCGTGTCGTCATTGGCCCGGGGCGCGACGTCCAGGGTCAGGCTGTCCAGGTCGACACTGGGGGCAAAGAGCGAGCAACCGGTGAGTGCCAGGCTCAAAAAAAATCCATAAAAAAACCCACGCAAAATGAATCTTCCTTTTCTCAGCGGTCAAAAATTGTTTTTGCTTGCTTTTTTATAGACCTGTTCTAGCGTCTTGGGTAGTTCGACCCACACGGTTGAATGGACCAGGTTCGTCAAGGGAATGACAGGTTTTCTGCCGCCCGTTTGCAACCTGCGGATCAGCAAGGGAATGCGATGAGCGGGACTCCCGATGCATTGCTCCCACACATGCATCGGAGTCGGCCGCCATGGCAGAAAGTACCCAGCACAAGCTCGACAGAGTCCGTCCTCCCCGCGTCCAGATCACCTATGACGTGGAAATCGGCAACGCCATCGAGAAAAAAGAATTGCCACTGGTGGTCGGCATTCTGGCCGACCTCTCGGGCAAGCCGTTGGACCCGCTGCCCAAGCTCAATGAGCGGCGCTTCACGGAAATCGATCGGGACAACTTCAACGAGGTGCTCGCCTCCATCTCCCCCCGCGCCACGCTGCAGGTGAACAACACCCTCAGCGGCGACGACAGCAAGCTCAACATCGAGCTCAACTTCCGCCACATCGACGACTTCGACCCGGTCAAGGTCGTGGAGCAGGTCACGCCGTTGCGTCGGTTGTTCGAGGCGCGCCAACGCCTGCGGGATCTGTTGACCAAGCTCGACGGCAACGATGACCTGGACAAATTGCTGCGTGACGTGATCGCCAACACCGAGGGCCTGCAGGAGATCAAGTCGGCCCGGCCCCAGGACGCGACGCAGGAGTTGCCGACCGTCGCCGCCAACGATGACCCTGCCCCGGCCGAACCACAGGCCTGATCGCGCGCATCATTCAAGGGAGATACCGCCATGCCTGCTTCATCCAGCGCTCAAACCAGCGAGAGCACGACCCAGACCCTGTCCCTGCTGGACAAGATCATCGCCGAAGGCCGCATGGCCCACGACGACAGCCAGCAAGACTACGCCCGCGACATGCTGGCCGAATTCGCCACTCAGGTCCTCGACGAAGGCATGGCCATCGACAAGGACACGGTGGCGATGATCAACGACCGCATCAGCCAGATCGACGAGTTGATCAGCGCCCAGCTCAACGAAGTGCTGCACCACCCCGACCTGCAGAAACTCGAAGCCTCCTGGCGCGGCCTGCACTTGCTGGTGCAGAACACCGAAACCAGCACCCGGCTGAAATTGCGCCTGCTCAACGTCACTCAGAAAGAACTGCAGAACGACCTGGAAAAAGCCGTCGAATTCGACCAGAGCGCGCTGTTCAAGAAAATCTACGAGGAAGAATACGGCACCTTTGGCGGGCATCCGTTCAGCCTGCTGGTGGGTGACTACACCTTTGGCCGGCATCCCCAGGACATCGGCCTGCTGGAAAAACTCTCGAACGTCGCCGCCGCTGCGCACGCCCCGTTCATCGCCGCCGCCAGCCCGCGGTTGTTCGACATGACCAGCTTCACCGAACTGGCGATCCCCCGGGACCTGTCGAAGATTTTCGAGAGCCAGGAACTGATCAAGTGGCGCGCCTTCCGGGAAAGCGAAGACTCGCGTTATGTGTCCCTGGTGTTGCCGCACTTCCTGCTGCGCCTGCCCTACGGCCCGGACACGCTGCCGGTGGAAGGCATCAACTACGTCGAAGACGTCAACGGCACCGACCACAGCAAGTACCTGTGGGGCAATGCCGCCTGGACGCTGGCGCAACGCATTACCGAAGCCTTCGCCAAATATGGCTGGTGCGCGGCGATTCGCGGGGCCGAAGGTGGTGGCGCGGTCGAAGGCCTGCCGGCACATACCTTCCGTACCAGCTCCGGGGACCTGTCGCTCAAATGCCCGACCGAAGTGGCGATCACCGACCGCCGTGAAAAAGAACTCAACGACCTGGGCTTCATCTCCCTGTGCCACAAGAAAAACAGCGACGTGGCGGTGTTCTTCGGCGGCCAGACCACCAACAAGGCCAAGGTCTACAACACCAACGAGGCCAACGCCAACGCGCGGATCTCGGCGATGTTGCCGTATGTACTCGCGGCTTCGCGTTTTGCCCATTACCTGAAGGTGATCATGCGTGACAAGGTCGGCAGTTTCATGACCCGCGACAACGTGCAGACCTACCTCAACAACTGGATTGCCGACTACGTGCTGATCAATGACAACGCGCCGCAAGAGATCAAGGCGCAGTACCCATTGCGCGAAGCCCGGGTGGACGTGACGGAGGTGGCCGGCAAGCCCGGCGCCTACAAGGCCACGGTGTTCCTGCGGCCGCACTTCCAACTGGAGGAGTTGACCGCGTCGATCCGCCTGGTGGCGACCCTGCCGCCGCCGGTAGCTGCCTGACCGCTGCGTGGCTATGTGGCTATGTGGCTAGGGAGCTTGCTCCCGCTGGGGCGCGAAACGGCCCTGTTTTTTAGGACTGCTGCGCAGCCCAGCGGGAGCAAGCTCCCTCGCCACAGGTTCAGCGTTCGTCTTTAACGGATCGGTATCGGGTAACACCCCACTCGACTTCAGGAGTTCCACACAATGGATGCAATCATTCTCGACCTCGGCGGCGACATCAAGGGCGACAGCCTGCTGGAGGGGTTCACGGACAAGATCGAGGTCATGTCCTACAGCCATAACGTGGCAATGCAGGTCACCAACGACGTCAGTAACTCGGAGCGCACCTCCGGCCGGCCCCACATCGGCGAATTCACCCTGACCAAATTCGTCGACAGCTCCACCCCCACCCTCAATGAGTATTGCTGCGCCGGCAAGCCAATCCCGCAAGCCGTCATCACCATCGGCCGCAACGCCGCCGAGGGCAGCGGCAAACTCATGCCCTTCATCATCTACACCCTGACCAACGTCGTGCTGTCCAACGTCAGTGTCAGTGGCGGCACCGGCGGCAAACCGGTGGAAACCCTGTCGCTGAACTTCACCAAGATCAAATGGGAACTCACCGCACAGAAAGACGACGGTACCAAGGAAGGCACGGCGGGCACGACCTGGGACCTGGCCGCCAACAAAATGACCAAGTAAGGCAGCCGCGCCCATGGCTGGCTTCGGGCTGCGCCCACCCCTGTTCGAACGCCTGGCCAGCCCGGCGGACGACACCGGGCGGGCGTTCGACCGACAGGCGTTGCAAGACTCGGTGCATGCCGAACTGTCGCGCCTGTTCAATACCCGACGCGGTCCACGGGCGCTGACCGATCCACCGAGCATCCTCGACTACGGCATCGCCGACTGGACCGCGCTGCAACAGCAGCGCAGCGATGACCGGCGCCAACTGACCCGGGAAATCCGCCAGGCCATCACCCACTTCGAACCTCGCCTGCGTCTGGGCGAGGTCCAGGTCTGCCCAGTGCCGGGCCATCCGCAGCAACTGTGCATTCGGCTGTCGGGCGAGTTGCGTGGCGACCTGCACGCCTGGCCCGTGGCCTTTGTCATCGAGCCCGCCGGCGACGGCCTGGAGGTACGCCATGAGCGACTCGATTGACCCGCAACTGCTGGACTATTACCAACGGGAGCTGACCTGGTTGCGTCACGCCGGGAGCCTGTTCGCCGAGCGTTATCCCAAGGTCGCCCGGCGCCTGGAGCTGTCCCCCGGTGAATGCCCCGACCCCCACGTCGAGCGCCTGCTGGAAGGGTTCGCCCTGCTGGCCGCGCGCTTGCAACGGCGGCTGGACGACGATTACGCCGAATTCAGCGATGCCCTGCTCGAACAGCTCTACCCGCTGGCCATGCGGCCCTTGCCGTCGTGTGCCATCGTGCAGTTCGAGCCCGACCCGAGCAAAGGCAACTTGAACGAGGGCTACCCGCTGCCCCGCGACACACCGCTGTTCGTCACCACCGACACAGGCCAGAGCATTCATTTTCGCACCACGGCCGCCGTGCATCTGTGGCCAGTCCACGTCAGCGAAGCGCTGCTGCTGGGCAGCGATGAAACCCAGGCGCTGACCGGGGTGGTCCAGGCCCGTTCGGCCTTGCGCCTGGAATTGCGATGCCTGGGAGAAAGCCAGTGGTCGACGCTGGGAATCGACTCGCTGCGGGTGCACCTGGCGGCGTCACCGATGATCAACGCCGGGCTGTACGATTTGCTGGGTGCCCACGCCATCAAGGTCCTGGCCGGCGCGCCGGGCAGCGTGCCGGAGCCGTTGGCCGGCTTGCCGCAGATCGTCGGCTTCGCCAGCGACCAGGTCTTGTTGCCGGACGAGGACGGCGTGCACCCTGGCATGCGCCTGCTGGCCGAGTACTTTGCCTTCCCGGATAAATTCGGTTTCTTCGACCTGCCCCTGGCCGGCGCCACCAGCGACAGCCAGGCCTTGTACCTGTACATCGTGTTCGACCGGGCACCCAGCAGTCGCCTGCCGCTCCAGGCCAGCGACATCGCCCTCGGCTGTACGCCGGTGATCAACCTGTTCCCCCGCACGTCCGAGCCGCTGCGCCCGGATGGCACCCGTAGCGAGTACCGGTTGGTGGCCGACAGTCACCGGGAAAACAGCGTCGAGATCCACAGCATCCGGGGCATGCGCGCCATCTCCGGCCAGGGCGTGCGCAAAGTGCCGGCCTACTACGGCAGCCAGCATGGCAGCGACCAAACCTGCTACTGGCATGCGCGCCGGGTCAGCGGCATGAGCCCGAACCGGCTGGGCACCGACTTGATGGTCAGCCTGGTGGACACCCGGTTCGACCCGCTGGTCGACACCCGCGACTACAGCCTCACCGCCGAACTGCTGTGCACCAACCGCCATCTGGCCCAAAGCCTGCCGGCCGGTACGCCGCTGGGTTTCGAGCGCCCGGGACCGGTGGCCTGGGCGCGCCTGCGCAACCCACCCAGCCCGCAAAGCCTGCCGCGCCTGGACGGTGAATCGCGCTGGCGGCTGGTGTCGCAATTGACCCTCAACCATCTGTCACTGGTCGAAGGCCCCCAGGCACTGGACGCACTGCGTGAGATTCTCGAATTGCACAACCTGCGGGACGAAGCCAGCGCCCACCGACAGATCGAAGGGGTCACCGGACTGGGCTGCGAGCGCGTCATCGCCCATGTCGGCGAAGACGCCTGGCGCGGCTGGCGCAACGGCCTGGAGGTGCGCCTGCACCTGGATCCGCAACATTTTGTCGGCAGCAGCGCCGTGCTCTTCTCCGGTGTGCTGGCGCAGTTCTTTTCCCTTTACGCCACTGCCAACCGCTTCGTACGCACGGTGCTGGTCCAGTCCGACAAGGAGGTGAAGACATGGCAACCCCAAGCCGGCAAACCCCTGGTGCTCTGAACCTGAGCGAGCGACTGCGACGCGACCCGCAACGCTTCGAATGGCTCCAGGCGCTGTTGTTGCTCGAACGCGAACACCCCCAGGCCGAGCCCTTGGGCAGCGGCACCGCGCCGCACGCCGAAGCCTTGCGCCTGCGCGGGCCCTTGACGCCGCTGTTCGCCGCCAGTGAAGTCGAGAGCCTGGACCACGAACCCGGCTTGCCGCCCACCTTGACCACACCGATCTTCGGCCTCGGAGGCCCGGACGGCCCGCTGCCCTACGCCTACCAGGAATGGCTGCAACAGCGAGCGCGGGCGAAGGATCACGCCCCGGCGGAATTCCTCGACCTGTTCCAGCATCGCCTGCTCAGCCTGCTTTACAAGGTGATGCGCAAACATCGCATCGCCCTCGGTTTCACCGCCCCAGGCGCGTCCGCCGTACACGCACAGCTGCGAGCGTTGACCGGCCTGCTGCCCAAGGCCTTGCAGGAGCGCCAGGCCGCCCCCGACTCGGCGGTCCTGGCCTGCACCGCGCTGTACGCCGATGGCCGGCGTTCCCTGGACGGGTTCGCGGCGATTGTTCGCGAGCAGTTCGGCTTGCCCGTGGAACTGAGTGCCTACGAAGGTGGCTGGCGTGAAATCCCGCCCGCCAGTCGCAGCCGCCTGCAACCGGGCGGGCGCAACCTGCGCCTGGGCCGCAACGCGGTGGCCGGCACCCGGGTCTGGGACGAACATGCCGGCGTGCGCCTGACCCTCGGCCCGCTGAGCACGGCCCAGGCCAGCGGATTGCTGCCCACCGGCGAGACCCATCCGCTGCTCGCCAGCCTTTACGCCCTGTATTTCGGCCCCGACCTGGACTGCACCCTGGTGCTGCTGGTCCGCGGTGCCGGCCCGCTGCAACTGGGTCGCCAGGCAGCGCCACGGCTGAACTGGAACGGTGGCCTGCAACGCCAGCCAAGCCTGGCCGTGCAACGGATCGAAACCCGCCTTCGCCAGCCGGAGATTGCCTGAAATGGAACTGGCCAGCCTGATCGGACGCCTCAACCCGGACAACCGCCGCGCCCTGGAACGGGCCGCGCAACGCTGCATGCAGCGCAGCCACCACTACGTGGAAATCGAACACCTGCTGTTGGAGTTGCTCGACATCGAGGGCGGTGACTTCGCCTGCCTGCTGCCGCGTTTCGGCCTGGAACGTGACGCGGTGGCCGCGGAAACCAACAAGGCCCTGGACCTGTTCAAATCCGGCAGCACCCGCACGCCCGCCCTGTCGGCGCACACCATCGGCCTGCTGGAAGATGCCGTGGTCCAGGCCAGCGTGTTGGGCCTGGACAGCATTCGCTCCGGGCTGTTGCTGCTGGCACTGCTGGACCGTGATGAGCGCCGCAGCCTGCTGCTCAACAGTGCCTCGTCGCTGCTGCGCATTCCCCGCGACGCCCTGCGCGCCCAGCTATTGGAATGGACCGAAAGCTCCCGTGAGCATGTCGCTGGCGTGCGCCCGGCCAAGCCCGGCGAGGCGCCACAGAAACAGGACCCGGTGCTGGACCAGTACACCCAGGACCTGACCGCCGACGCCCGGAACGGTCGCATCGACCCCATCGTCGGCCGCGACGGCGAAATCCGTCAGTGCATCGACATCCTGCTCAGGCGCCGGCAGAACAACCCGATCCTGGTGGGCGCGCCGGGTGTCGGCAAGACCGCCGTGGTGGAAGGCCTGGCCCTGCGGATCGCCGCCGGGGATGTGCCGCCATCGCTGCAGGAAGTCACCCTGCGCGTCCTCGACCTGGGCCTGTTACAGGCCGGCGCCGGGGTCAAGGGCGAATTCGAACAACGCCTCAAGGGCGTGATCGACGCGGTACGCAGCGCCGAAAAACCGATCATCCTGTTCATTGACGAAGCCCACACGCTGATCGGCGCCGGCGGTGCGGAAGGCGGCAGCGATGCAGCTAATCTGCTCAAGCCGGCCCTGGCCCGGGGCGAACTGCGCACCCTGGCCGCCACCACCTGGCTGGAATACAAAAAATACTTCGAGAAAGACCCGGCCCTGGCCCGCCGCTTCCAGTTGGTGCAGGTCGAAGAACCGGACGAACTCACCGCCGTGGAAATGCTCCGCGGCGTGGCGAGCAAACTGGAACAGCACCACGGCGTGCAAGTGTTGGACGCCGCCATCCACGAGGCGGTGAAACTGTCCCACCGCTACATCTCCGGGCGGCAGTTGCCGGACAAAGCCATCAGCGTGCTCGACACCGCCTGCGCCCGTGTCGCCCTCGGTCAACACGACGTGCCGCCGCCGCTGGAAAGCCTGCGCCACCGGCAGAACAGCCTCAAGGATGAAGTCGAACGCCTGCGCCGCGAGCAGGCCACTGGCCTGGATCACCGCGAGCGCATCACCCTGCTGGAGGGCGAATCGACCAGCAATGTGCAGGCCATCCGCGAGCTGGAAACCCGCTGGGGCGAAGAGCGCGAAGCCGTACGCGAACTGCTCGACACCCGGCGCGAACTGCTGGCCCTGAGCGAACGGGCCGACAGTGAAAAAGCCGACACCGAGGTCGATAACCGCATCGACCACCTGGCCGCCGAACTGCTGCGCCTGGAAGCCGGCCTCGATGCCATTCGCCAGGACGATCCGCTGGTGCCCGAACAGGTGGACAGCAAGACCGTCGCCGCCGTGATCGCCGGCTGGACCGGCATCCCGGTCGGCAAGATGCTCGCCGACGAAGCCCATGCCGTGCGCACCCTCGGCCAGCGCATGGGCCAGCGGGTCATGGGCCAGGGCACGGCGTTGAACACCATCGCCCAACGCCTGCAAGCCTACCGCGCCGGCCTCACCGACCCACAGAAACCGGTCGGCGTGTTCCTGCTGGTGGGCCCCACCGGCGTGGGCAAGACCGAAACCGCCTACGCCTTGGCCGATGCCTTGTACGGCGGTGAACGCAACCTGATCAGCATCAACCTCTCGGAGTACCAGGAAGCCCACACCGTCAGCCAACTCAAAGGCGCCCCGCCCGGCTACGTCGGCTACGGCAGCGGCGGCGTGCTCACCGAAGCGGTGCGGCGCAAACCCTATTCCGTGGTGTTGCTGGATGAAATCGAAAAGGCCCACCCGGACGTGCTCGAAGCCTTCTACAACGTCTTTGACAAAGGCCTGATGGAAGACGGCACCGGCCTGGTGGTGGACTTCAAGAACACCGTGATGCTCGCCACCAGCAACGTCGGCGCCGAACTGCTACTGGACACGCCGGTGGCGCAACTGGGCACCGACGCCTTCAACGAGGCCTTGCACAAGGTGCTGCTGCAAGCGTTCCGCCCGGCGTTTCTGGCGCGCATGACGGTGGTGGCGTACCGGCCGCTGGATGAGGCGACGCTGGAAGGGATTGTGTTGGCGAAGCTGGAGAAATTGCGCGGGCGTTACAAGGCGGCGACTGGCAAGCAGTTCGAATTCGATGCCGGGATCGTCAAGGCCGTGTTGGCCAAATGCAGCGCGGCGGGGGCACGGGATGTCGAGAATGTGTTGATGACACAGGTGACAGGGAAGTTGGCGGAGTGGGTGTTGGAGTAATACTGCTAAACCGGCCGACTTTTACAACAGCTTCTTACTCAGCGGAGACAGCCATCATGACGGAAGGAGACTTTTTGAACGTTGTATTGCAAGCGGCTGGCGTCCATCCGCAAGACTTCTCCGGCACACCCAGCCAGTTCAATAAAAGCTGGACTTCGAACGGCCCGTGGGAAAGCGCCGCCCAAGTTGAGATTTCCTACCACCTCCAACGTGGCTACGGGATCACTGCCAAGGTCAGGGAGATCAGTTACCCCTGGCCTTACAGCGCAGAGAAGGTGGATTTCTATTTCGTTCTTCTGGGAAAGAGTTATGCAGTGGAAATCAAGGTAGAGAGCACAAACGGAGATTTCGGGGGTGCGAACCTTCAGGAATCCATCACCCGGGATGTCAACAAGCTCCACGGGTTCAAGGCTGATAATCGCTGGGTCGTTGTCGTCGCTACAAGCCAGAAAAATCGTGAGTTGCTGGACAAGACATTGAACCGTGGTGATTCATGGGTCTTCGACGCCGAGGGGTCCTTTACCGCTTATCTCTGCAACATAGACACGTACCCTCATGGCCTTCCTTTCAGTCGATCGAACGAATTAAGCGCGCCGTACAATTTCATCACCACTCATTACAGCTGACGCCTGCGTTTTTCTTGAAGTCGTGAGGACTTTCAATGCCCCGCTCCACCGACAGCAACACCACCCTCTCCCTCACCGCCGCCACGCTGTCGGCGCTCTACCCCGACTCGCTGTCCGGCGAAGAACGCCTCAATGCCCTGGGCTCGCACATTCTCAACGGCATCAACGACGGCGCCTCGCTGGACCTCACCACGGCGGTCGCCAGCCACGTGACCACCACGCTGCACAAGGACGCCCTGCTGCGCCCGCTGGATGGGCTGGTCGCCGAAATCCGCCAACTGCCCGCCGACGCCACCGCCGAGCGCTATCAACTGGTACTGCGCCCCTGGCTCTGGTGGCTGAGCCTTGCCAGCAATAACCGCGTGTTCCAGAACCTTGCCACCTCGGACATCGTCACCACGATCTTCAAGGCCCACGCGTTTACCGATTTCCAGCTCAAACTCAGCGGCAGTTACACGCCAAGGGAGTACTGCGTCCAGTACGGCGAAACCGATCTGGCCTTCGTTTCCCGACTGCTGGAAGAAGATGGGATCTTCTGGTTCTTCAGCCATGAAGCCGGTAAGCACACCCTGGTGCTGGCCGACAGCAACGACGCCTTCGCACCGATTCCCAACGGGCCGACTGTGAATTATCTCGGGCAGGGAATGGGCGAGCGGGAACTGCACGGCATCCGCTCAGGGCAGGTGTGCCTGCAGGCGGTGGCCGGGGTTTACCAAGCCACCGATTATGAATTCACCACGCCGACCACATCGCTCTTCAGCCAGGCCGAAGCCGTGGCCGGACCCAACTCGATGTACGAACATCCGGGCGGCTACAACGCCAAGGCCCAGGGTGATGCACTGACCAAACAGCGGGTGGACGGCCTGCGCAGCCAGGAGAAACGTTTTGTCGGCGAGAGCGACTGTCGCTGGTTGGTGCCGGGGTATTGGTTCACCCTCGCCGGCCATGAAGACACGACGCTGAATATCGACTGGGTGGTGACCTCAGTCAGCCACGAAGCCAGCCATGAAAGCTACCGCAATCGCTTCGAAGCGATCCCCAAGGCCACCGCTTATCGACCGGCCCGCACCACATCAAAACCGCGCATGCACACCCAGACGGCCGTGGTGGTGGGCAAGGCCGGCGAAGAGATCTGGACCGATGAATACGGGCGGATCAAGTTGCAGTTCCCCTGGGACCGTACCGGCAAGAACGACGAGACTTCCTCCTGCTGGGTGCGCGTGGTCCTGCCCTGGAGCGGCAAAGGTTTTGGCATGCAGTTCGTGCCGCGAATCGGCCAGGAAGTCATCGTGACCTTCATCGACGGCGACCCGGATCGTCCCTTGGTCACCGGTTGCGTCTATAACGGCGACAACGCCCTGCCTTACGCGCTGCCGGCGAACCAGACCCAATCCGGAATCAAGACCAACTCGTCCAAGGGCGGCGGCGGATTCAACGAGTTGCGTTTCGAAGACAAGAAGGACGCCGAAGAGGTGTTTCTCCAGGCGCAAAAGGACTTCAACATCAACGTGCTCAACGACACCACCGCCACCGTCGGCCATGACGAAACCCTCACGGTGCAAAACGCCCGCACCCGCACGGTGAAGGAAGGCGACGAGACCGTCACCCTGGAGAAAGGCAAGCGCAGCGTGACCATCCAGACCGGCAGCGACAGCCTCGATGTGAAGGACACCCGCACCGTCACCGTGGGCTCGGACCAGACCCACAGCACCGGCGGCAACTACGACCACAAGGTCACCGGCAATTACAGCCTGACGGTGGACGGCAACCTGACCATCAAGGTCAGCGGCACCCTGACCCTGCAAAGCGGCGGCAGCTTCGCCATCAAGAGCGGCGCGGACCTGGCAGCCCAGGCCAGCACGTCCATCAGCCAGAAAGCCGGCACGGCCCTGAGCAACCAGGCCGGGACGTCATTGGAAAACAAGGCTGGCACCACCCTGACCAACGACGCCGGCATCAGCCTGGTGAACAAGGCGGCCGCCGAACAGACGGTGGACGGTGGCGGCATGCTGACCATCAAGGGTGGCCTGGTGAAGGTCAACTGACGGGAGCACGGCGATGACCACGAAAAGACTGGACCTGGAACGCGGCGACAGCCGGCTGGACGGGCAACTGGTCGATGGCCGGCTCGACGGCCCGCTGCACATCGAAGAAGCTCAACGCCCGCAGGCAAAACTCAACTACAGCCAAGGTGAACTGCAGGGCACCAGCACCCTGTATCACCCCAATGGCAAGGTCTCGGCGGTCCTGCCGTTCGTAAAGGGAAAATTGCAGGGCGTGGCGAGTTTTTACGCGGCCGAAGGCGGCTTGCAACGCCAGGCCACGTATCGCCGAGGGTTGCTGCACGGTGAGGCCAACAACTACTTCCCCGACGGGCAACTGGCCGAAGCCGAGGTCTATCGCGACGGTGTGCGCGACGGCCGCTACCGCCGCCTGCACCCCAACGGCAACCCGGCGGTCGAAGCCCGCTACCTCAACGGCCAACTGCTGGAACCGGCCCAAGCCTACGCCCAGGACGGCCGCCCACTGGACGCCGAGGGCAAACCGATTTCCCGGCTGCACTGGTGGTTCAAGCGCTGGAATGACCCTGCTTAAACATGCCCCCTGACTTTCCTGTGGGAACGGGCTGGCTCGCGAAAGCGCTGGGTCAGCTTAAATCGATGGTGACTGTGCCGCCGCCATCGCGAGCAAGCTCGCTCCCACAATTTGGCCCTGCGTTGTATGCAAAGCTCATGAACACCCAGATCCCCTGTGGGAGCGAGCTTGCTCGCGAAAGCGGTGGATCAGCTTAAATCGATGGTGACTGTGCCGCCGCCATCGCGAGCAAGCTCGCTCCCACAATTTGGCCCTGCGTTGCATGCAAAGCCCATGAACACCCACATCCCCTGTGGGAGCGAGCTTGCTCGCGATGGCGGTGGGTCAGTCGCATCAATGGCGCCTGTACCGTCGTCTCCCCGGCTCACTGAATGCCCATACCTTTTGCTGGGGTCCATCACGCTAAAGCGCCTGTACAACATACCCACGTATGGTATCGAACGCGGTCCGGCGCGATGCAGACTCATTCTCCAGCGACAGCCACTTTCTCATGCCGAGAAAGGCGGCTTTCGCCAACGCCCTTGAGCCAAGCCTTCGGAGAACGACCATGACCACACATTTGAACGCCCCTGCCGCAAAGGATGGAATGCATCCGGATTCAAACATGAGCTTGCACGCTGCCTCGTACGAGGAGTTGGTCCCTTCGCGTTATGCGCTGAAAATTGGCGAGATCGACGTACTGGTGGTCAGCGATGGGGTGTTGCCCCTGCCGACCGCAACGATGTCCACCAATGCCGACCCAGCTGCCCGCGCGGCCTGGTTCAAGGACATGTTCCTGGGCCCGGACGCCTTCGATTGGGCGCTGAACGTGCTGGTGATACGGAGCGGCGAGCAGACCATACTGGTCGATGCCGGGCTCGGCGGCCAGTTTCCCGGTTTCCCGCGGGCCGGGCAGTTTCCCAAGCGCCTTGCCGCCGCTGGTATCGATCTGGCGTCGGTGACCGACGTGGTGATTACCCACATGCACATGGACCACATTGGTGGGCTGCTGGTTGATGAGGTGAAGCGCCGGTTGCGTCCAGACCTGCGGATCCACGTGGCCGCTAGCGAGGTAGCGTTCTGGGCGGCACCGGATTTCTCCCTCACCTCCATGCCCTCACCGGTACCGGACGTACTGCGCGCCACCGCCGAGCAATTCATGCGCGAGTACCACGACAAGCTGCGCACATTCGAGCAAGCCTACGAGGTCGCTCCGGGCGTGCTGGTCAAGCGCACCGGCGGCCATACGCCAGGGCACAGCGTGGTCCACGTGACCTGCGGCGAGGAGCGCTTGACGTTCGCCGGCGATGCGTTGTTCCCGGTCGCTTTCGACCACCCCGACTGGCACAACGGCTTTGAGCATGACCCTGAAGAATCGGTCCGCGTTCGGGTCCGCCTGATGCAAGAAGCGGCGGCGTCCGGTGAGCTGCTGGTCGCCACTCACCTGCCGTTCCCCTCCGTTGGCCGGGTGGCGGTCGACGGTGATGCCTTTCGTTGGGTAGCAGCCTATTGGGACTACTGAGTGCGCGTTGGACCGGGGCCAGCGTCCAAGCCGGACGCCGACCCTGACCCGATGATCAGCGTGCGAGACGCTCGTTGATCGTGCTCGCGGCCTGGAACAGGATTTTCCCGACAAAATCGATTTCCTGCTCGGTGATGATCAACGGCGGCAGGAAGCGGACGGTCGCGCCGTGGCGGCCGCCCAGTTCAACGATCAATCCGTGCTTCAGGCACGCCTGCTGGAAAGCCTTGGCCCGGGCCGTGTCCACCGGCGGATGACCCTGTACATCGGGGGTACCCTGAGGGTCGACGATTTCCATGCCGAGCATCAGGCCACGCCCACGCACATCACCGATCCAGTCGAACTCGTTTTGCAGTGCCTGCAATTGTTTTTGCAGGTGAGCCCCTACCGTTTCGGCGTGCTGGACCAGGCCTTGATCGCGGATGAAGCGCAAGGTCGCGGTACCCGCCGCCATCGCCAACTGATTACCACGGAACGTGCCGGCGTGGGCACCTGGCTGCCAGACGTCCAGGGACTCGTGGTAAACCATCACCGACAGCGGCAACCCGCCGCCAATGGCTTTGGACAGGGTGATGACATCCGGGGTGATGCCCGATTGCTCGAAGCCGAACATCCGCCCGCTACGGGCGATGCCGCACTGAATCTCGTCGACAATCAGCGGAATACCGTGGGCCTGGGTCAACCGGCGCAGTTCCTGCAGCCAACGGTCCGGCGCGGCAATCACCCCGCCCTCGCCCTGGATTGGCTCCAGGATCATCGCCGCGGGTGCGGTCACCCCACTTTCGGGGTCGTTGAGCAAGTGTTCGAGGTAGCGCACGTTCAAGGTGACCGCCTGATCGCCGGCCACCCCGAACGGGCAACGATAATCGTGGGGGAACGGCAGGCGCTGTACCCCTGGCATCAAGGCACCAAGGGCATTTTTGGGCGACAGGTTGCCACTGATGGCCAGCGTGCCCAGGGTCATCCCGTGATAGGCCCCTTCGAACGCCAGGACCGAGTGTCGCCCGGTGGCGGTGCGAGTCAGCTTGAGCGCGGCCTCGACCGCATCGGCCCCACTCGGGCCGCAGAACTGGATGCGTGCGTGACGAGCGAACTCGCTGGGCAGGCAAGCGAAAATTTCCTGGACGAATGCGTCCTTCACAGGTGTCATGAGGTCCAGGGTATGCATCGGCACGCCGGCCGCCATGACCTGGGTGATGGCTTCGATGATCACCGGGTGGTTGTGCCCCAGCGCCAGGGTCCCGGCACCGGCCAGGCAATCGACGAACACTTGCCCCCGGCTGTCCTGCACATAAATGCCATGGGCCCTTTCAAGCACCAGGGGAATGCGTCGCGGGTAACTGCGGGCGTTGGATTCCTGCTGTTGCTGACGCTCCAGCAGCGGCGTCGAATCGAGGCAGTAAGGGCTCGACAGACCGGTGTGCAACAGGCGTAGCTGTTGCGCGCCACCTGCTGTGACATTCGAAAAAGCACTCATGATTTCCTCCATGGAGGCTGGGTTTGGAAGGGAACGAACAGCCTGGAAACAAACATCCGAAACGTTGGAGCGGGCGCGGGGAGATTGCCTCCCCGCGCCCTTGGGTTTACATGTCGTAACGCAGAATCATCCCCACCGTGCGCGGTGCGCCGACGTCGATGATGTCGTCGTTGCGGTTGTTGGTGACGTATTCCTTGTCGAACGCGTTCTTCACGTAAGCGGAAACCGCGACGTTCTTGGTGACTTTGTACTCGGTGTTGAAATTCACCAGCACGTAGTTGTCGCTGCGGCGCTCACCGGTGACCTTGCCGCTGGCATCGAACTCGTATTCCGAAGGCGCGGTGCTCTGGTAGGTCACGTCCGTGCCGAATATCAGACGGTCGTCGAAGCGATAGACACCGCCCACGGACATCTTGTACTTGGGCGAGTAAAGGAACGATTCGCCGCTCCGGTCCTGCCCATTGTCCGCAACGAAGTCCTTGTATTTGGCATCGGTGATGGCGCCACCTACATTGAGGGTCAGTTGTTCGGTGATATCTTTTTCGACAAAGACCTCCAGGCCCTTGATGTCACTGCGACCGGCGTTGAAGATATCAATGACGTTGCTACCGTTCTCCCGCACACTGACCTGCTGGTCTTTCCAGTCGGTGTAGTACAGGTTGGCGCGGGTGCGCAGGGTCTTGTCGAAGAAGGAACCGCGATAGGACAGCTCGTAGTTGGTGGTGTATTCAGGGTCATAGGCCTGGTGACCACTACCGGAGCGCAGGTTGACACCGCCACCGCGATAGCCCTTCTGCACCATGAAACCGAGGTACTGGTCCGTTGCCAGTTCGTAGTCGATGCCCAGTTTCGGTAGCACGGCATCAAACGATTTTTTGATTTTCTCCGGGACGAAGCGGCCGTCCTCCTCGATATCGGTATCGTTCGTCTCGTGGTCGTAACGCAGGCCGGTGATCAACGTCCAGCGCGGCGCGAACGTCCAGTTCACTTCACCAAACACCGCCTTGTTTTCAATCTTGGTATCACCTTTGACGGTACGAACCAGTACGTCATCGAACAGCAACCGGTCGTGGAAGTTGTTGGTGTTGTGGCCATAGTAGGCCCCGACGAAACTCTTCACCGTGTCCGAGGCGTAATTCAGACGCAGCTCCTGACTGAACAGGTTACCGTCCTGTTTACGCAGAACGACCTCGTTGTCCACGGCAGTCTGGTCGAAGTCCAGGCGGTTGCTGTAGTCCGTACTGGTATTGGCGGTCATGCTTGTCAGCGACCAGGCATCGTTCAGGCGATAGTCCACCTTGGCGCTGAGGGTGTCCTGCTTGAGGTTGTCGAAGGCCTTGGTGTTGGACGCGATGTCGTAGTAGCTCGGCTTGCCGTTGACGCGCATGGTCGAACGGTCGCCCTGGCGGTGTTCGCTGTGGGCGTAGGTCAAGAGGACATCGGTGTCATCGTTAGGCAGGATCAGCAATTTGCCGCGGGTGTTGCTGGTGCGACGCGGGTTGGCGTCGTCATTGAGCGTGGTGTTGCGGATATAGCCGTCACCTTCGCCGTAATCCACGGCGATACGCCCGGCGATCTTGTCATCCACGATGGCCCCGCCACCCGCCACGGCCGCGCCGTGCTCACCGTAGTTGCCCACGCTGGTCTGCGCCGAGAAACTCGGTTCGAAGGTTGGGTTCTTGGTCTGGATGACCACCGCACCCGCCAGGGAGTTACGACCTTGGGTGGTGGATTGCGGGCCAAGGAAAACCTCGACCTGCTCGGCATCCCACAGCGGAACCGGGCTGAGGGTCAGTGCGCGGTTGGGCTGCACGGCACCGTCGACATACACCGACACCGCACCGTTGAGAGCCGCCGGGCCCTGATCGTCAAAACCGGACACCGGCACGCCACGGATACCCCAGTTCTCATTGCCAGCCTGGCTATAGACGCCGGGCGTGCGGGCAAACACATCCACCAGGTCCTTGTCGCCGTGCTCACGCAGATTCTTGTCGGTGACGACCACGACGCTGGACTGGGTCTTTTCGAGGGTACGGTCGATCTTTTCACCGGTCACGGTGATTGGAGCGATCTCCATCTTGCCGGCTTCTTCAGCCGCCCAAGCGCCGTTGCTCAAGCCTATGGCCGACCCTACAGCCAACGCAATTGTGTTCTTTTTGAAATTCACGCCCCGCTCCCCTGCGACAGATATTTTTGGTTTTTTGAGCTGGCCGAAGGCTGTTTGGCGCCAGCGGAGCGGAGTCTAATCCAAAAAAAAAATTAAATAAATAGTATTGATAATCCCTCTCATTTGTACCTAGTATGTCGTCTTGTATTGAATTGAATACATTACAGACGAGTCCTACACAACCGACCGCTGCCCTGCTTTCAAGGTCTTGTGACTGGTCGAAGAAGCTATAAGAGGATGCACAAGGATGACCTCAATCGAACACCTGAACGGGCGTTCCGAACTGTTTTCAATGGCGCCCACGGATGCAAGCGCCCAAGCGCTGCCCGTGCTGGTGCAGGGGACATCGGGACAGTCGATCCATGACCTGGACGCCTCGATTCGCGACGGCCTGGCCCAGGTCCTGACTAAGGTGGGCGGCGTATTGTTCCGCGGCTTCACCGTCGCCACCCCCATCGATTTCAAGCGCTTCGCCGCCAGCTTCGGCGCGCCGCTGGCCAGCTACGAATTCGGCTCCACGCCGCGCAGCAAAGTCTTCGCCGGGGTCTATAGCTCCACCGAGTACCCGGCCCATCAGTTCATTCCGTTGCACAACGAACAGGCCTACACCCGCCCCTGGCCTTCGCGCATCTGGTTCCACTGCATCAAGGCCAGTGAAACCGGCGGCGAGACCCCGATTGCCGACAGCCGCCTGATCTACCAGCGCATGCCTGCCGACATCCGCGAGCTGTTCGCCAGCCGCGAGCTGCTTTATGTGCGCAACTACAGTGGCGCCCTGGACCTGCCCTGGGAAAAAGTCTTCAACACCCAGGACCGCGCCCAGGTCGAACGCTACTGCCAGGACAACGACATCGAATGGGAATGGAAAGCCGACGGCGACCTGCGCACCCGCCAGCGTTGCGCCGCCGTGCAGCAGCATCCCGAGACCGGTGAGTGGGTCTGGTTCAACCAGGCGCACCTGTTCCATGTCTCGGCCATCGAACCGAGCGTACGCGCCAGCCTGCTGGCGGCGGTGGGTGAAGAAAACCTGCCGCGCCATGTCTATTTCGGCGACGGTTCGCCGATCGCCGACGACATGCTCGACACCGTGCGCGAGGTCTATCGCGAGACTGCCATCAGTTTCCCCTGGCAGCCCGGCGATATCCTGATGCTCGACAACCGACTGGTGGCACACGGTCGCAATCCTTTCACCGGTGACCGCAAAGTCATCGTGGCCATGGCGTGAACTGCACATGTTTTCATTCGAACACTGGATCGACGTGCTGGAAGCCAACGCCCAGCACTTCCCTCAGCGTGCCGCCCTGCATTTTTTGCCGGACGGCGTAGAGATTGGCGAAACCCTGACGTTTGCCCAACTGCACGAGCAATCCCGCTCCCTGGCGGCCGCGTTGCAAGCGCGTTATGCACCGGGTGATCGGGTACTGTTGATGCTGCCCAGCAGCCTCGACTACGCTCGCGCCTTCTGCGCTTGCCTGTATGCGGGCCTGATTGCGGTGCCGTTGTTTCCACCACCGTCGCGCAAACCGCGCCACCTCGACCGCGTGCGCAACGTGGTGGTGGATGCCGAGCCGGCACTGATTCTCGCCCCGGCGGATTATTGCGAAGGCTTGCTGGAACTGGTGGAGGGCCGGGTCGATGTGCTGACTGTCCAGGACCTGGGCACACCACCGGCCAGCCAGTGGCAACGCCCGGTCATCGACGCTTCGACCGTGGCCTTCCTGCAATACACCTCGGGGTCTACCGGCTCGCCGAAAGGCGTCGAAGTACGTCAGCGCAATCTGATCGCCAACGTCGAACTGATGCGCCAGGCCTACGCTTTCGACGAACACGGCGCCATGGTCAACTGGCTGCCGCTGTACCACGACATGGGCCTGATCGGCGGTATGCTGGCCCCGCTCTACAGCGGCATGCCGTGCTACCTGATGGCTTCCCAGACCTTCGTCAATGCGCCGTCGACCTGGTTGCAAGCGTTGAGTCGCTATCGCGCCACCGCCAGTTTCGCCCCCAACTTCGCTTATGCCCTGTGCAACCGCGTGGTCAGCGATAACCTCATCGCGCAGCTCGACCTGAGCGCCTGGAAGCACGCGATCAACGGCGCCGAACCGATCCACCCTGGCACCCTCGAAGCGTTCGCCCAGCGCTTTGCCGCCTGTGGCCTCGACCCATTGGCCATCAGCCCCGGTTATGGCCAGGCCGAAGCGACCCTGTGTGTCAGCGCCACGCCGGCCGACGCGCTGCCGGTGGTGCTGCGCCTGGACAAGGCCGTGCTGGAGACCGGCCGCGTGGCGCTGGCGGCGACCGATGCCGCCGCCGTGGAGTTCGTCGCCTGTGGTTACCCGCAAGCCCTGCACAGCATTGCCATCGTCGACCCGCAAACCTTCGAGCAATGCGCCGCCGATCGCATTGGCGAAGTCTGGCTCAAGGGCCCGAGCAACGCCGAATCCTATTGGAAGAATCCCGAAGCCACGCGCGAAGCCTTTGAAGCCCGGATTGTCGGTTCATCGGAGCATTACCTGCGCTCCGGCGACCTGGGCTTCATGCACGAAGGCCAAGTCGTGATCTGCGGACGGCTCAAGGACCTGTTGATTCTCAATGGGCGCAACCTCTACCCCCACGACATCGAATTCGCCATTACCGACGCCGAGCCGGGCATCCGCACCGGGCGCATTGCCGCCTTCTCGGAAATGGACCCGGCACTGGGTCGCGAGAAGCTGGTGATTGTCGCCGAGCCGCAACGCAAGTTCGTCGACCCGGCGCATCACCCGGCGCTGTTCGCATCAATGCAAAACGCCGTGCGCGAAGCCGCCGACTGTGGCATCGATCAGATCGTGCTGGTGCAAGCCGGCACCATCCCGATGACCACCAGCGGCAAGATCGCCCGTCAAGGCGCACGCAAACAGCTCGCTGCAGGCACGCTGAGCATCATCGCCCAGAGCGGTGCCGTGCCGGCCTCGAACGGCGTGGCCCTCGACCTTGCCCAGCTCAAGCGCCTGGCGACCGAAACGCCGCAACAGGCCCAAGCCGCCTGCCGCCAATGGCTGGAACAGACGCTGCACGCGGTCAACCCGTATTTTTCCGCCGACTTCGACCTCAGCCTGATCGGCCAGGGCCTGGACTCCATCGGCGTGGCCGACTTCGCCGCGCGCCTGCACAAGGACCTGGGCTGGAACCTCGATACCCAAGATCTGTTCGGGGAAACCACCCTCGGCCAATGGGCGCTGGCCCTGCAAGACCTCCTGAATCAGCCGGTGCCGACGGCCGAGGCTTCGACCGAGCAGGCCAACCTCAGCCAGGGGCATCAATCGTTCGCCCAGCGTCGCCTGTGGTTCCTGCGCCAACTGAACCCGGACGACACCCGCCACAACCTGGTGCTGCACCTGCGCCTGCAAGGTCCGCTGAACATCGAGACGCTGGCCCTGCGGTTGAACACGCTGGTCGAGCGACATGGCGTGCTGCGCACGGTGTACCGCGACGGTGTCGATGGCCCGCAACAACACGTGTTGCCGGCCACGGCGGTAGCGCTGGTCCATCATGATGTGCGTGAGCAGAATGAAGCGCAGCAACAACAGACGCTGAGCCAGCGCTTGGCCCACGAACACGCCACCCCCGTCGATTTGCAAGCCGGCCCGCTGCTGCGGGCGCAGTTATTCAGCCGACATGACCAACAGCATGACCTGCTGCTGACCCTGCACCACATCGCCTTCGACGGGCGCTCGGCGCAACTATTGCTGGCGGAACTGGCGGGGGCGGCCGACGCCGCGCTCCCGGAGCAATACCTCGATTTCGCCCAATGGGAAGCCCGGCACTGGAACGAACAGCGGATCGCCGACGAGCAGGACTTCTGGTGCGGACACTTGGCCGGCATGCCCCAAACCTTGGAGCTGGGTGGCAGCGGCCAGGCCCCGGGCGAACACAGCCTGGACTTCACCGTGCCCCAGGCCAGCTGCGAGCGGTTGGCAGCGCTGGCCCGCGAGCAAGGCATGACCTTGTTCATGCTGTTGCTGGGCAGTTACCAATTGGTGCTCAAGCAACTGGGCGGCCAGCAGCAATTCCTGCTGGGCACCGACGTCAGCGGACGACCACTGGCCGAGCACAACGATGTCATCGGCTTCTTCGTCAACCAGTTGACCCTGCGCTGTGACCTGCGTGGCGAGCCGACCCTGGCCGGTTTCCTTGAGCGGGTTCGCGATGAAGCGCGCCTGGCCTACGCCCATCAAAGCCTGCCTTTCGATCTGGTGGTCTCGGCCCTCGCGCCGCAGCGCCGTCCCGGTCACTCGCCGCTGTTCCAGGTCAAGCTCAACTATCAACCGTCACGGGTGACCCCGACCGCCATCGCCGGCGCGCAGTTGGCCGCGCTGGACGTGGCCCAGGCACCAGGGGATTTCCACCTGGTACTCGACCTCGTGCACGGCAGCGAAGGCCTTGCCGCGACCCTCAAGTATCGCGGCGACTACTTCGACCAGGGCCGAGCCTTGCGCCTGCAGCACCTGTGGACGTGCCTGCTGGAACACCTGCACACCCTGCTGGACGAGCCGTTGCCGGCACTGGCCGAGCGCATCGACAGCTGGGACCAGGCCTTTGCCCGTGAGCGGCAACAGTCCCAGGCACTGGCCGGTCGCAGCCAGATGATGCAAGCCAAACGTCGCTCCTTGTCCCTTTAACCGAGTCGGATGCCGTTATGTCTATCGTGCCCCCATCGCCACGCGCCCTCGGCGCCGTGCGTCGCAAAGCCATGAACGTCTCGGAACAACAACTGGTGACCGAGCGCCTGCTCAGCCCGGACCATGCCCTGCCCCTGGTGATCGAGCCAGCGGTCAGTGGCGTCGACCTGATCGCCTGGGCCACCCGGGAACGCGAGTCGTTGGAAAAGAAACTGCTGCAGTACGGCGCCCTGCTGTTTCGTGGCTTCAACGTCGCGTCCGTCGAGCAGTTCGACCAGGTGATCGCCGCCCTTTCCCCCGGAGCGCTGGAATACATGTTCCGTGCCTCGCCCCGGACACGGGTCGGCGGCAATATCTACACCTCGACCGACTACCCGGCCGACCAGATGATCTTCCCCCACAACGAACACTCCTACTCACCGCGCTTCCCGCTGCGGCTGTTCTTCTACTGCCAACTGCCGTCCGAGACCGGCGGTGAAACACCGATCGGCTCGACCCGCGCCGTGAAGGCCAGGATCAGCCCGCAGATCGAAGCGCGGTTCCGGGAAAAAGGCGTGCTGTACGTTCGCAACTACGGCGATGGTTTCGGCCTGCCGTGGCAGACCGTGTTCCAGTCCGAAGACCGTGGCGAAGTGGAAGCCTACTGCGCCAGCGTCGGCATCGAAGTGGAATGGAAAGACCACAATCGCCTGCGCACCCGCCAACGCGGGCCGGCCGTGGTGCGCCATCCGCGCACCGGCGAAGAGGTCTGGTTCAACCACGCCACGTTCTTCCACATCAGCACCCTGCCTGGGCGAATCCGCGATTCGCTGCAAAGCAACTTCAACGACCTCGACCTGCCCACCAACACCTTTTATGGCGATGGCGAACCCATCGAGCCCCAGGTCCTGGAGTCGCTACGCGCGGCCTACCTCGACTCGCTGGTGCGGTTCAGTTGGCAACAGGGGGACGTGTTGTTCATCGACAACATGCTCGCTGTGCACGGTCGCGAACCCTTTACCGGCAAGCGCGCCATCATGACCGGCATGGCTGAAGCCCTGCTGTCGAGCGACGTTGCCGTCTGACATTCAACGGGTCCACCCGCCGTTCGCAGGAGGCTTGCCTGACCCATGTCCAGCAAGCCCCAGCGTCTGTGCGGCGATCCAGGCTCAAGCCCTTTTCCAGTCGAGATGAACATGAGCGGACTTCAAGGTTTTCGTATTTCGCCGCAACAGGCATCGGTTTACCCCCACATCAATGGCGCGGCGGAGCACCCGTTCAGTTGCCATTTGCAATGGTCGCTGTCGCAACCGCAGGACATCGACGCCCTGAACAAGCGCCTGCAGGCGCTGGTGGCCGACAGTGAAATCCTGCGCACGCGCCTGATGCCCGTGCCCGGCCTGCGCCACCCGGTGCAGGTGATCGACGAAACCGCTCCGCTGGCGGTGAAGCTCCAGGACCTGCGTCAATACAACCACGCCGACCAGGACGCCGCGCTGGCCCAACTCGCCGACCAGCCCCGCGACTGGACGTCTCCCCTGTACGTGACCCTGGTGCGCCTGTCCGATGAACAGACGATCCTGGACCTGGCGGCGGCCAGCAGCCACTTCGACCTCGCCAGCCTGAAATGGCTGGCCGGTGCACTGCTGCAAGACAGCGCCACGGACCTGTCCGACACCTTGCAGTACGCCGACTACGCCGAATGGCGCTGGAGCCTGGTTGAAGACGCGCCGGACCATCCGGGCGTGAGTTTCTGGAAACCCTCGGGCGAAACCGAACAGGCCACCCTGCAACTGTCCCTCGAATCGATCCTCGAAGGCGGGTTTGCGCCGACCCGATTGGACCTGGCGCTGCCGGCCGACCTCGCCCGCCACCCGGCCCTGACCCCGGACGTGCTGCTGGCGGCATGGGCAGCGGTATTGGGACGACTGGCCGGCCAACAACAGGTGCCGCTCACCCTGATCCATGAAAGTCGCGGCGCGGAACTGGAGAACACCCTGGGTCTGTTCGAGCAGTGCCTGCCCGTGAACATCGAACTGGATGCCCAGGTGACCCTGCTGGAGCAAAGCGCGCAAGTAGCCGCCACCCTGGAACGGGCGGTCGGCTGGCAGGACTATTACACCGGCACCCTCGACGCCGGATACGCCTTTGCCTGGCGCTCGGGCGATGCCCGGGAGCGTCATGCCAGCGCGGTGATGAATCCGCTGAAGGCATGCCTGAACGTCCGCCAGTTGCCCGACGGCCTGCACGCGCAACTGGTCTACGACCGCCATGCCCTCAGCGCCGAAGCCGCCGGCTGCCTTGCCGAGCAATGGCTGCAACTGCTGCAAGGTGCCCTGGCGGAACCGCAACAGGCCTGGGCCCAGTTGCCCCTGGGCGGTGCACTGCAATCCCAACTGATTGGCGCCGGCGCGAGCGTGCCGTCCATCGAACCCGTGACGCTGGTGGAATTGATTGCCCGTCAGGTTCGCCAGCAACCGAACGCCATCGCCCTCAGCGACCAGGACGGTGACCTCAGCTACAGCCGCCTCGACGCCTGCGCCACGCAACTGGCCCATCGACTGGTCGCTGCCGGCATCGGCCCCGGGGTGCCCGTCGGCATCCTGTTCGCCCGCAGCAACGCGGCCATCGTTGCCATGCTCGCCGTCTTGAAAGCCGGTGGCGCCTACGTGCCAGTCGACCCGACCTACCCGGCCGACCGCCGCGCCTACATGCTCGCCGACAGCGCCATTGCCCACATCGTGGTCAGCGCCGAACTGGCCGACAGCGTGCCGGACCATCTGCAACGCTTCGTGCTGGACGACCTGGCAACGCCGGACCTCGGCGATTGGCCGGCGCTGCCGTTGCCGGACGCGAACGACCTCGCTTACCTGATCTACACCTCCGGCTCCACCGGTGCGCCGAAAGCCGTGGAAATCAGCCATGGCGCGCTGAGTTTCTCGACCCAAGTGCGCATGGCCGCCTATGAGACGCCCGTGCGCGCCTACCTGCTGCTGTCCTCGTTTGCCTTCGACAGTTCGGTCGCCGGGATTTTCTGGACCCTGGCCCAAGGCGGACGCCTGGTGTTGCCCGCCCCGGGTGAAGAGCTGGAGATGGCTCGCCTGGCGCAGTTGATTGCCCAGCATCAGGTCAGCCACGGCCTGTCGCTGCCATCGCTGTACCAGGCCCTGCTCGATCAATTGCAGCGCAGCGACGCAGCCGCTCCCCTCGCCTGCTGGATCGTCGCCGGTGAAGCTTGCCCGCCGTCGCTGATCGCGCAACACAGCAAGACCCTGCCACACGCCCGGCTGGTGAACGAATACGGTCCCACTGAAGCGACGGTCTGGGCCACCTATGAAGTGTTGGAGCCCAGCCGGAACGTCAGCATCGGCCGCCCCATCGCCGGCATGGACCTGCGCCTGCTGAACGAATTCGACCGCGCTTGCGGCATTGGCGAACCGGGCGAGATCGTCCTCGCCGGCCCGACCCTGGCCCGCGGCTATCGCAACAAGCCCGAAGAAACCGCCAAGGCCTTCGTCACCCTGGCCGACGGCACTCGCGCCTACCGTACGGGCGACCTGGCCTGCTGGTTGGCCGACGGACGCCTGGCGTTCCTGGGCCGCAAGGACCATCAAGTCAAGGTCCGCGGCTACCGCATCGAACTGGGCGAAATCGAACGCCAGTTGTGCAGCCACAGCGACGTGCGCGAAGCCGCGGTGATCGTCCAGGAACATGCCGCTGGCAAACGCCTGCTCGCCTACATCCTGGCCGCCCACGGCTACGCGCCGGATTCGGAGGCGATCAAGCGCTTCCTCGGTGAACGCCTGCCGTCGTACATGGTGCCGGCCCTGGTGCTGACCCTGGCAAGCTTTCCGCGCACGCCCAACGGCAAGCTCGACACCCGCCAGTTGCCCGACCCGGACCAGTTCGACGAAAACGCCCACGTGGCGCCGCGCAACGCCATGGAAACCGCCCTGCAAGCGATCGTCGCCAAGGTCTTGAAACTCTCGACAGTGAGTGTCACCGACAACTTCTTCGCCATCGGCGGTGACTCGATCCTGAGCCTGCAAGTGGTGGCCCAGGCCCACGAGCAAGGCATCGCGCTGTCGGCCAAGCAAGTCTTCGAACGCCAGACCATCGCGGCCATGGCCGAGGTCGCGCAACCGCTGGAGCCGAGCGCCGCCGAGCCGCAAGCCGACAGCACCGAGTTCAGCGCCTCGGGCCTGTCCGATGACGAAATGCAAGCGCTGATGGCCGAACTGGACGAGGCCGACCTGTGAACGGTTCCTCCCGTCGCCCCGCCATCACCGTTGCCCCTTTTTACGCAGGACGCTTTCAATGACCACCGAAAAAACCACTGGCAACCCGATCGAAGACATTTACCCGCTGTCGCCGTTGCAACAAGGGATGCTGTTCCACTCCCTGCTGCACGAAGACTCCGGGGTGTACCTGATGCAGGATCGCTACCGCATCGGCGGGGCCATCGATGAAGGGGCGTTCCTCGAATCGTGGCGCCAGGTGGTGGCACTGCACCCTTCCCTGCGCGCCAGTTTCCAGTGGAAAAGCCAGAAGCAACCGGTGCAGGTGATCCATCGCCAGGTCAAGGTCCCGCTGGACACCCTCGACCTGCGCGGGCTCGCGCCCCATGAGCAGGAGGCGCGGATCCGCACGCTGCTGGAATACGAGCAGAAAGTCGGCTTCAATCTGTCCAAGCCACCGCTGATTCGCTTCCGGCTGGTGCGCCTGGCCGACGAGTCCTACGAGTTCATTCGCAGCTTCCACCACATCCTGATGGACGCCTGGTGCATCTCCCTGGTGACCGTGGACTTCCTCAAAGTCTACGAAGCGCTGTGCAACGACCGCACGCCGGAACTGAAAAGCCCTCGGCCGTTTCGCGATTACATCCAGTGGCTGCAACGCCAGGATGCGGGCAAGGCCGAGCAATTCTGGCGCGGCCAGTTGCAAGGCCTCAACGCCCCGACGCCACTGACCGTGGACAACGGCGTGAGCCGCGACCGCTACACCGATGCGGTGCTGGTGGACGACCAACTGATTCACCTCGACGCGCAGGAAACCCAGGCACTGGCGGCGTTCTGCCGCAGTCGCCGGATCACCCCGAACACGTTTTTCCAGGGGGTCTGGTCGTTGCTGCTGTCGCGCTACAGCGGGCAGCAGGACGTCGTCTTTGGTGTCACCGTGGCCGGCCGTCCGGCTGACCTGACCGGCGTTGCGGAAATGATCGGCCTGTTCATCAACACCTTGCCGCTGCGGGTTTCGGTGGATCCGAACGCCTCGCTCGGCAGTTGGCTGGGCGACCTGCAAAAACTCAACGTCGACATGCGCGACTTCGAGCACACGCCGTTGACTGACATCCAGGGCTGGAGCGATTTCCCCCGGGGCGAGACCCTGTTCGACAGCATCCTGGTGTTCGAAAACGCGCCCATCGACGAACAGATCCTCGAAGGCGGTTTCCAGTTCAGCCTCGAAGGCATGGACCACAGCGTGCACACCCACTACGGCTTGACCGTGGTGATCCTGCCGGGCGAACAACTGGGCATCCGCGTGTCCTATGACCGCGAACGTTTCGAGGCCGCCACCGTGCAGCGCCTGCTGGGCCACATCGCCAGCCTGGTGCGCAGCATGCTCGTCGCCCCCGACGCGCCGTTGGCCAGCTTCGAACTGCTGGCGGCCGATGAACGTCAACAGTTGCTGGGCGAATGGGCGCTGAACCCCCACGACTTTGCGCTGGATCAAAGCTACGCCGAGCTGTTTGCCGCTCAGGTCGCCCTGCGCGGTGATCAGGTCGCCGCGACCTGCGCCGGTGAGTCGCTGACCTACGCCGAGCTGGACCTGCGTTCCACGCGCCTGGCCCACGCCCTGCACGAGGCCGGTGCCGGTGAAGACCAACTGGTCGCGCTGGTGGCGCCTCGTGGCCTGGCGCTGTTGACCATGATGCTGGCCGTGTTCAAGGCTGGCGCGGCGATGCTGCCCCTGGAGGTCAATCACCCGCCCGAGCGCCTGCGGGAAATCCTCGGGCTGTCCCGCGCGCCGCTGCTGATCGCCAGCCAAGCCTGCAGCGGTCTGCTCGACCCACTGCTCAGCGGCCTCGACCAGGCGCCCACGGCGCTGTTCGCCGAAGCCTGCTGGGCATCGGGCGACGACACGCCACTGCCAGTGCTCGCCCGCCCCGACAGCCTGGCCTACGTGCTGTTCACCTCGGGTTCGACCGGCACGCCAAAGGGCGTGATGATCGAACAGCGCGGCATGCTCAACAACATCTTCGGCAAGGTGCCGGCCCTGGGGCTCTGCGCCGCCGACCGCATTCCCCAGACCGCTTCGGTGGCGTTCGACATTTCGGTGTGGCAGTTCCTCGCCGCGCCGGTGCTCGGCGCCACCGTGCACATTCTTCCCGATGAAGTTGCCCACGACCCGCAACGCCTGTTGCAGGTGCTCGCCAGCGAGCGCCTGAACGTGCTGGAAATCGTCCCGAGCCTGATGCGCACCGTGCTCGCGTTATGCCCATGCGATTTGCAACTGCCGGACCTGCGCTGGGTATTGCCCACCGGTGAAGCCCTGCCGCCGACCGTGGCCCGGGACTGGTTCGCACGGTTCCCCGACATCGCCCTGATGAACGCCTACGGACCGGCCGAATGTGCCGACGACGTGGCCTTCCAGCCGATCTTCGCAGCCCCGGGGGCCGAGGTCAGCCACATGCCCATCGGCCAGCCGACCGCCAACAACCGTCTGTATGTGCTGGACGAAGCCCTGCGCCCGGTGCCGGTTGGCGTCGCCGGGGAAATCTGCGTCGGCGGCGTCGGCGTCGGTCGCGGCTACCTGCACGACCCGCAGCGCACCGCCGAGGCCTTTATCGAGCACCCTCAACTCGAAGGTCGCCTGTACCGCACCGGTGACCTGGGACGCTGGCGTGCAGACGGGGTGATCGAATACCTCGGCCGTCGCGACCAGCAGGTAAAACTGCGCGGGCACCGAATCGAACTGACGGAAATCGAACACCGTCTCGCCCAGCACCCGAACGTACGCGAAGCCGCCGTCCTGCTGCGGGAAAACACCGTCGGCGAAGCCTGGCTGGTGGCGTACTGGTCGGCCCATGACGAGACCCAGGGCAGCGACGGCCTGAGCGAACATCTGCGGGCGCAACTGCCGCCGTACATGGTGCCGGCGGCTTTCGTCGGCCTGGACAAACTGCCCCTGAACAATAACGGCAAGGTCGACCGCAAGGCCCTCGCCGCCCGCGAGCTGGACTGGCAGGCGGACGCCCAGGAGAGCATCGCCCCGCGCAACGCCCTGGAAACCACCGTGGCGTCCATCTGGGCCGAAGTCCTGGGACGCGACATGGTCGGCGTGGAAGACAACTTCTTCACCCTCGGCGGGCACTCGCTGCTGGCGACCCAGATCGTGGCCCGCCTGCGCACCCAGTTCAAACTGGACCTGCCATTGCGGGTGCTGTTCGAACACCCCACCGTAGCCTTGCTGGCCGTGGCCATCGACGCCCGCCAGGCCGAGGCCGCCGCACCGCAAGCCAACGCGCTCAGCGTGCCCAAGGCCCAACCACGCCCGACGCTGCTACCCCTGTCGTTCTCGCAACAGCGCCTGTGGTTCATCGAGCAACTGACGCCGGGCACCACCCTGTTCAACATCCCGTTCGCCCTGCACCTCAAGGGTGAACTCAATGTCCAGGCGCTGCACGCCAGCCTGAACGACCTGCTGGTGCGCCACGAAATCCTGCGCACCGGCATCCACAGCACCGACGGCCTGCCGTGCCAACGCATCAGCCCAGCGCTGGACATCGCGTTGCCCTTCGAAGACTTGTCGGGGCTGACCGCCACCGCCCGCGCCGGCGCGCAATTCAATGCCCTGCAAGACACCTTCGAGCAGCCGTTCGACCTGACCCGCCCACCGCTACTGCGTGCGCGCTTGCTGCGCCTGGCGCCGGGCGAGCACGTGCTCGGCATCGCCCTGCATCACCTGGTGTCGGACGCCTGGTCGGCCACCATCGCCCTGCGCGAGCTGGCCCTGGGTTATGAAGCCCGTTGCAACGGTACTCGCGCCGACCTGCCAGCCCTGCCGCTGCAATACGCCGACTTCGCCCTCTGGCAGCGCGAACACCTGCAAGGCGCCGAACTCAAGCGCCAACTCGACTACTGGACCACCACCCTGGACCGTCGCGACAGCGACGCCAGCCCGCTGCTGGCCTTGCCCACCGACCATCCACGGCCCTCGGTGCAAAGCTACCGCGCCGGGATCGTGCAGCGTGAACTCAGCGCCGACCTCAGCGGCCGGGTACAAGCCTTTGCCAGTCGTCTCGGCACCACACCGTTCACCGTCCTGTTCGCCGGTTTCGCCGTACTGATGCACCGCTTGAGCGGCGACGCGACGGTGCTGGTCGGCACCCCGGTCACCCACCGTGAACAACCGGGCACCGAAGGCCTGCTGGGTATTCTGTTGAACAACCTGGCGATCCGCGCCGACTTCGATCCACAAGCCGGCTTCAGCGCCCTGGTCAAGCAAGTGGCCGAACGCCTGCGCGATGGCCTGCTGCATCAAGACTTGCCGTTCGAGCAGCTGGTGGACAGCCTGCAACTGCCGCGCAGCCTCAGCCATGCGCCGCTGTACCAGGTCATGGTCGCCCAGCAACTGGCCATGGAGTCGCGGTTGCGCTTCCCCGGGTTGGAATTCGAAGCGCTGGACACCCCGCTGCGCCACTCCGAATGCGACCTGGACCTGCACGTGCTGTGCCCGGCCAACGCGCCGATCCAACTGGAGTTGATGTTCGCCCTCGACCTGTTCGTCGCCGACAGCGCCCGCCAGACCCTCGCCCGCCTGGAACACCTGCTCGAACACATGCTCGCCGAGCCCCAGCGCCCGGTCGCCGCCTTGCCGCTGCTGATGGACGCGGAGTGGCAACGCACCGTGGTCGAGTGGAACCGTACCGAGATGGAGGTGCCGACGCACCTGACCTTTGCCCAGTTGTTCGAACAACAGGCCGAGCGCACCCCGGAGCGTGACGCCCTGTGTTTCGAAGGCCGCAGCCTGAGCTACGGCGAACTGAACCGGCGGGCCAACCAGGTGGCGCATTACCTGCGCAGCCAGGGCGTTGGCGCCAACCGCCCGGTGGCGCTGTGTGTCGAGCGTTCGCTGGAACTGCTGGTCGGCCTGCTGGGCATTCTCAAGTCCGGTGGCGCCTATGTGCCGCTGGACCCGACCTACCCGGTGGATCGCCTGGCGTACATGCTCGAAGACGCGCAACCGGCACTGTTCATAGGCCAGCAGGGCCTGTTGGAACAACTGGGCGCCGAACTGCCCCGCTTGCGCCTGGACAGCGACGCGGCGCTGTTCGCCAACCAGCCGGACAGCAACCCGGCCCCGCTCGCCGGGCCGCAAGACCTGGCCTACATCATGTACACCTCCGGTTCGACCGGTAAGCCCAAGGGCACCCTGGTGACCAACGGTTCGGTGGTCAACCTGGCCTGGGCGCGTATCCATGGCTTGTATCGCCGCTACACCGACCAGCCGATGCGCACCAGCTTCAACTACTCGTTCGCCTTCGACAGTTCGGTGGCCGAGCTGATCCTGTTGCTCGACGGCCATAGCCTGTACCTGACCCCGGAAGACGTGCGCTACGACCCCGAGGCCCTGGCCGGTTTCTTCCGCGATACCCGCCTGGACGCCTTCGAGTGCACCCCGGCACAGCTCAAGGCCCTGCTCGAAAGTGACGGCGTTCGCCTTGGCGAGGTGTACCTGCCGCGCTTCGTGCTGTTCGGTGGCGATGCGGTGGACGCCCAACTGTGGCAACGCCTGCCATCGATTGCCGGCAGCCGCTTCTTCAACACCTACGGCCCGACCGAATGCACCGTGGATGCCACCGGTTGCGCGGTGGATGACTTCCCGCAGCGGCCGATCATCGGCCGGCCCATCGCCAACGTGCGCACCTACGTGCTCGATGCCTTCCTCAACCCGATGCCGGTGGGCGTCCCGGGGGAACTGCACATCGGCGGTGCCGGCGTGACCCTGGGCTACCTCAACCGTGCCGAACAGACCGCGAAGGTGTTCATCGAAGACCCGTTCTCGTCCCTGCCAGGCGCACGGATGTACAAGTCCGGCGACCTGGTGCGCTGGTTGCCCGACGGCCAGCTCGAGTACCTGGGACGCATGGATCATCAGGTGAAGATCCGTGGCTTCCGTGTCGAGCTGGGGGAAATCGAAACCCTGATCGGCGCCCAACCGGGCGTACGCCAGGCCGTGGTGCTGGCCCGTGAAGACGTACCCGGCGACAAGCGCCTGGTGGCCTACGTGACGTGCGACCAGCAGGCCGACATCCATGCCTGGCGCAAAACCATTGGCGCCGCCCTGCCCGACTACATGGTGCCCTCGGCGTTCGTGCTGCTCGATGAGCTGCCGCTGACCGACAACGGCAAACTCAACCGCAAGGCCTTGCCGGCCCCGGACATCCAAGCCGCGCCAGACGCCCTGGACCCGCCGCGCAGCGCCGCCGAACAGCAACTGGCCGCCCTGTGGGCCGAGTTGCTGAACGTGCCGTCGACGCAGATCGGCCGTGACAGCCATTTCTTCTACCTCGGCGGCCACTCGCTGCTGGCGGCGGCGCTGTTTGCCCGCCTGCGCCAACAGTTCGCCACTGTGCCGCCGTTGCGGGCGGTGTTCGAACACCCGACCCTCGACGCCTTGGCCGCGCTGCTGGGCGATCCCCTGCAAGCCCCGGCGGCGACCTTCGTTGCGGCGCCGCGTCCGGCGCGCCTGCCGCTGTCGTTCGAACAACAACGCTTGTGGTTCCTCGAGCAACTGAGCACCGGCGGTGGCGAGTACAACGTGGTCAGCGCCGTGCAACTGGACGGCGAACTCCATGTCCAGGCCCTGCAAACGGCCCTGAACAGTGTGGTCCAACGCCACGAGATCCTGCGCAGCCGCATCGTGCGCGATACCGACGGTGAGTTGGTGTTGATCATCGAACCGAAGGTCGATCTCACCGTGCAGGTGACGGCCCTGCAGGCGACCAGCGACGAACAGTGGCAGCAACTGACCGACGCGGCGATCCACGCAGAAACCGGTCGCCGTTTCGACCTCGCCGCCGAAGTGCCGGCCCGGGCCACGCTGCTGCAACGCAGTGGCGGCGCCCAGTCGCTGCTGTTGCTCAGCGTGCACCACTGCGCCACCGATGACGCCTCCAGCCAGAACCTGCTGGAGGAACTGCGACAGTGCTACACCGCCCAGTGCCAAGGCACTCCGGTGGCACTGCCGGCGCTGGCGCTGCAATACCCCGATTACGCCCTCTGGCAGCGCGAGCCCGGCCAACAGACCGCGTTCAGCAGCCAACTGGAATACTGGCGCAACCAACTGGAGGACGGCGACTACCTGCTCGACCTGCCGACCGAACAGGGCCGTCCAAACCAGCTCGCCCCGGCGGCCGGCGCGGTGCAACTGCAATTGCCGCCCGCCCTGGTGGAACGTCTGCGGCAGTTCGCCCAGCAACGCGGTGCCACCCTGTACATGCTCATGCTCGGTGCCGCGCAGTTGCTCTTGGGGCGCTACGCCAACCAGCGCGACGTACGGGTCGGCAGTCCGGTGGCCCAGTGTCCATTCGCCGAGCTGCAACCGCTGATCGGCTGCTTCGTCAACACCGTGGTCATGCGCGCCGACCTGGATCCGGCCCTGGATTTCGAAGGTTTGCTCAACCAGGTGCGCAACCGTGTGCTGGATGCCCAACAGCATCAGGACGTGCCGTTCGACCAGGTCGTGGAGCACTTGAAGCCTTCGCGCAGCCTCGGCCAGACCCCGCTGTTCCAAGTGCTGTTCGCCATGCAGAACGCCGACACGTCGAGCCAGCCATGGCCGCAGTTGCAGGTCAGCGAACGCGCGGTGACCGCCCAGGCCACCAAGTACGACCTGAATTGGGAAGTGCACGACGGCGAAGTGCTGTCGGTGTTGCTGGAATACCGCGCCGCGCTGTTCAGCGAAACCACGGCCCGGCGTTGGCTGGAACAATGGCAACAACTGCTGGAAGCCATGCTCGAGGCGCCACGCACCCGCCTCGGGGATTGGACACCGCTGCCGGCGGCCGAGCGTCATCGCCAACTGATCGAGTGGAACGCCACCGAACGTCACTACAGCGGCCCGACCAACCTGCACACCGCCCTGAGCCAGCAAGCGGCCCTGAGCCCCAACGCCCCGGCGCTGGTGTTCGAAGGCCAGCGCCTGAGTTACGCCGAACTGGACCAACGGGCGCAAACCGTCGCCCGCGCCCTGCGCGCCGCTGGCGTGGGCAGCGACAGCATCGTGCCGGTGTGCATGGAGCGTTCGGTGGAAATGGTCGTGGCCTTGCTCGGCATCGTCCATGCCGGCGCCGCGTGGCTGCCGCTGGATCCGGAGTTGCCGGCCACGCGCCTGGCCTTCTTGATCGAGGACGCCGATGCCAAGGTCACCTTGACCCAGGCGCAGTGGCTGTCGCGCCTGCCCGTTGGGCATCAGGCTTGGACCCTCGACGCCTTGCCGCAAGCCTCTGCGTTCGAGCCAATCAGCGTTCAGGCCAACGACCTGGCCTATGTGCTCTACACCTCCGGCTCCACCGGCCAACCCAAGGGCGTGATGAACGAACACGGCGCCTTGATGAACCGCCTGCACTGGATGCAGGACGCCTTCCCGATTGGCCCGAACGACCGTGTGCTGCAAAAGACGCCGTACAGCTTCGACGTATCGGTGTGGGAGTTCTTCTGGCCGCTGATCACCGGCGCGACCCTGGTGGTCGCCCGTCCGGACGGTCATCGCGACCCGGCCTACCTCAGCCAGTTGATCCAGCAGGAACGGGTCACGACCTTGCACTTCGTACCGTCCATGCTGCGGGCCTTTGTCGAAGAGCCGAGCCTGGTCGACTGCCACAGCTTGCGCCAGGTGTTCGCCAGTGGCGAAGCCTTGCCGGTGGACCTGGTGCGGCGCTTCATGGGCCAGCACCCGGCGGCGCTGGTCAACCTGTATGGCCCGACCGAAGCGGCCATCGACGTTTCGGTCTGGTGTTGCTCGGCGGACGATGTGATCGTGCCGATCGGCAAGCCCATCGCCAACCTGCGCTTGTACATCCTCGACGAAACCATGCAACCGTTGCCGATTGGCAGCATCGGCGAGTTGTACATCGGCGGCGTCGGCGTGGCCCGTGGCTATTTGAAGCGCCCGGACCTGACCGAAGAACGCTTCCTCGCCAGCCCGTTCGTGGCCGGTGATCGCCTGTACCGCACCGGCGACCGCTGCCGCTTCCTGGCCGATGGCAACATCGAGTACCTGGGCCGTCTCGACCACCAGGTGAAGTTGCGTGGCCAGCGCATCGAGCTGGGGGAAATCGACGCTGCGCTGCTGGCCCAGGCCGGTATTCGCGACGCCGCCACCTTGTTGCTGGATCAGCGCCTGGTGAGTTTCTGGTGCGGTGACGCCGATGAGGCGACCCTGCGTGCCGACTTGAGCGACAGCCTGCCCGTGCACATGCAGCCAAGCGTTTTCGTGCAACTCGACCGCCTGCCGCTCAACAGCAACGGCAAGCTCGACCGTAAGGCCCTGGCCGCCGCGCCGCTGCCACACAGCCAAAGCGACCAGCCGCGCACCGCGCCGCGCAATGCCACTGAAACCGTGCTCTGCGAACTGTTCAGCGAGGTGCTGGGCTGTTCAGACGTCGGTATCGAGGACCACTTCTTCCAACTCGGCGGCCACTCCTTGCTGGCCACCCGCCTGGTCAGCCGGGTCCGTGAGCGCCTGGGGGTGTCCCTGCCCTTGCCGCTGGTGTTCGCCCAACCGACGGTCGCGGCCTTGGCCGAGCATCTGCGGGCGGCCCTGCCCGATGAATCGATCAGCGTACAACCGCGCCCGGCGCAACTGCCCCTGGGCCTGGCCCAACACCGGTTCTGGATGCTCAGCCGCCTGGTGCCGGAGTCCCGCGAATACCACATGCCGTTCGCCCTGACCTTGCGCGGCGAGCTGCAGGTCCAGATCCTGCGCGAGGCCTTTGAGCAGGTCAGCCAGCGCCACCTGGTGCTGCGCAGCCGGATTATCGACGTCGACGGCGAGCCACAACTGCTGATCGACGACCACGGGCCGGCGCTCGCGGTCACGTGCGTTGCGACCCAGGACTGGGCCGCGACCTGTGCCAACGCCCAGGACGAACTGATGACGCCGTTCGACCTGGCCGCCGCCGCGCCTTGGCGTGCGCACCTTCTGCAACGCCAGGACAGCGACGAAAACCTGTTGCTGGTGTGCCTGCACCACAGCGCCACCGACGGTTGGGCCATGCAGTTGCTCATCGACGAACTGACCCAGGCCTACGCCGCCGGCCTCAGCGGGCAGTCGCCCGCGTGGACGCCGCTGGAGATCGACTACGTCGATTTCGCCCTGTGGCAACAGCACCCGGACACCCAGGCCCGGCGCCATGCCAGCCTGGACTACTGGAAAAACCACTTGGGCCAGGACGACTACCAGCTCGACCTGCCCATCGACCATCCACGCGGCGCCGAAGCCGATCGTCGCGCCCGGCAACTGAGCGTCCGCCTCGGCACCCAGCGTGCCGAAGCCATCCGACAGTTCGCCCGTCAGCGCGGCACGACCACCTACGTGGTGCTGGCCACGGCCCTGAGCGCGCTGCTGGCCCGCTACAGCGGCCAGCGGGAGATTCGCCTCGGCACCCCGGCGGACCAACGTGACCACGCCCAAACCCAGACATTGCTGGCCTGCCTGGTCAACACCCTGGTGCTCCGCAGCGACGTCGACCAACGGGCCCCGGCCGAGCAATTGCTCGCCAGCCTCGAAGCCGACCTGCGTGCAGCCCAGGCCCATGCCGACCTGCCTTTCGCCACCCTGGTCGGTGCCATCGCGCAGAACCGCGACTTGAACCGCACGCCGCTGTTCCAGGTGCTGTTCTCCCTCAACTATGGGCGCGTCGACAGCAGCCAATGGCCGGGCCTGAACGTCGAAGAGCAGATGCTGCCGGCGATCGACGCCAAGTTTGAACAGAGCTGGGAAGTCCAGGATGACGGCAGCGACATGACGCTGGCGCTGGAATACCAATCGGCCTTGTACGACGAAGCGACGATGCAACGCTGGAGCGCGCAGTGGTGCGCGCTGCTCGACGCCCTGGTGGCAACCCCTGGACACACCCTGGTCGAACTGTTCCCGCAACAGCAGGACCAACAGCAACTGGACCGCTGGAACGCCACCGAACGTCACTACAGCGGCCCGACCAACCTGCACACCGCCCTGAGCCAGCAAGCGGCCCTGAGCCCCAACGCCCCGGCGCTGGTGTTCGAAGGCCAGCGCCTGAGTTACGCCGAACTGGACCAACGGGCGCAAACCGTCGCCCGGGCCCTGCGCGCCGCTGGCGTGGGCAGCGACAGCATCGTGCCGGTGTGCATGGAGCGTTCGGTGGAAATGGTCGTGGCCTTGCTCGGCATCGTCCATGCCGGCGCCGCGTGGCTGCCGCTGGATCCAGAGTTGCCGGCCGCGCGTCTGGCCTTCTTGATCGAGGACGCCGATGCCAAGGTCACCTTGACCCAGGCGCAATGGCTGTCGCGCCTGCCCGTCGGGCATCAGGCTTGGACCCTCGACGCCTTGCCGCAAGCCTCTGCGTTCGAGCCAATCAGCGTTCAGGCCAACGACCTGGCCTATGTGCTCTACACCTCCGGCTCCACCGGCCAACCCAAGGGCGTGATGAACGAACACGGCGCCTTGATGAACCGCCTGCACTGGATGCAGGACGCCTTCCCGATTGGCCCGAACGACCGTGTGCTGCAAAAGACGCCGTACAGCTTCGACGTATCGGTGTGGGAGTTCTTCTGGCCGCTGATCACCGGCGCGACCCTGGTGGTCGCCCGTCCGGACGGTCATCGCGACCCGGCCTACCTCAGCCAGTTGATCCAGCAGGAACGGGTCACGACCTTGCACTTCGTACCGTCCATGCTGCGGGCCTTTGTCGAAGAGCCGAGCCTGGTCGACTGCCACAGCTTGCGCCAGGTGTTCGCCAGTGGCGAAGCCTTGCCGGTGGACCTGGTGCGGCGCTTCATGGGCCAGCACCCGGCGGCGCTGGTCAACCTGTATGGCCCGACCGAAGCGGCCATCGACGTTTCGGTCTGGCGTTGCTCGGCGGACGATGTGATCGTGCCGATCGGCAAGCCCATCGCCAACCTGCGCTTGTACATCCTCGACGAAACCATGCAGCCGCTGCCGATTGGCAGCATCGGCGAGCTGTACATCGGCGGCGTCGGCGTGGCCCGTGGCTATTTGAAACGCCCGGACCTGACCGAAGAGCGCTTCCTCGCCAGCCCGTTCGTGGCCGGCGATCGTTTGTACCGCACCGGCGACCGCTGCCGCTTCCTGGCCGATGGCAACATCGAGTACCTGGGCCGTCTCGACCACCAGGTGAAGTTGCGCGGCCAGCGCATCGAGCTGGGGGAAATCGACTCAGCCCTGCTGAACCTGCCGGCCATCACCGGCGCCTGCACCCTGGTCATCGACAACCGCCTGGTGGCGTTCTACAGCAGTAGCGCCGCGCAGTCGGACCTCGACACCCAGCTCGCGGCCGAGCTGCCGGCCTACATGGTGCCGGCGGTGTGGGTGCACATCCCGGCGCTGCCCCTGAGCACCAACGGCAAGATCGACCGCAAGGCCCTGGCCGCCCTGCCCTTGCCAAACACCCAGAAAGACTACGCGGCACCGCGCAACGAACTGGAACGCCTGCTCTGCCAGTTGTTCGGCGAACTGCTCGGCGAAACCTTGACTGGCGGTCGCGAAGTCGGCACCTCGGACAGTTTCTTCGCCCTGGGCGGTGACTCGATTCTCGGCCTGAAACTGATCTCGCGCTTGCGTGAGCAGGGCTATTCGCTCACGCCACGGGACCTGTTCCGCTCGCCGACCCCGGCGGCCCTGGCCCATGTGACCACGGCGCTGCTGACCCAGGCCGAACAAGGCGACGTGACCGGGCCGATGCCGCTGATGCCGTTGCACCAGTGGTTCTTTGACCAGCAACAGGTCCAGGCCGCGCACTGGAACCAATCGGTGCTGGCCGACAGCGACAGTCGCCTGGAACCGGCCATCGTCCAAGCCACGCTGGATCGGCTGGTGGCCCACCACGACGCCCTGCGCCTGCGTTTCACCCACGTCGACGGCCAATGGCAGGCACACATCGCACCGGTGGCACCGGCCCAGTTGACCTGCTGCGAGCACCCGGAGCAATTGCTGCAAGTCGCGCAAAGCCTGGACCTGCAACACGGCCCACTGTTTGCCGCGGCCCTGCTGGAAGGCACACCGCAGCGCCTGTACCTGGTGGCCCATCACCTGGTGGTCGATGCGGTGTCCTGGACGCCGCTGCTGGAAGATTTCCAACAGCTGTATCCCGCCCTGGAACGTGACGAACAGCCGACGTTGCCGGCGAAAACCACCTCTTATCGTCAATGGGCCGAGCACCTGCAAGCCCATGCCGCCAAGGCTGCCGCCGAGCAGCGCTACTGGAGTGCCCAGGCCTCTGCGAACCCGCCGCCCATGGCCACGGTCGCCGAACGCCAGACCCTGTCGGCCCGCTGGGATGCCAGCCGCACGCACCAATGGCTGACCGAGTCCCACGCGGCTTACCGCACACAACCGGAGGAACTGCTGATCGCCGCCCTCGCCGCGACCCTGGCCGAGGTCGAACAGCGCAGTGACATCGTCGTGGACCTTGAACGCCACGGGCGTGATGCACCGTTTGCCGGGCTGGACGTCGGCCGCACCGTCGGCTGGTTCACCACTCTCTACCCACTGCGCGTGAGTGCCAGCGGCGCCGCGGGCGATCAGGTGCGCAACGCCAAGCAAGCCTTGCGTGATGTACCCGGCCAGGGCCTGGGCTACGGCTTGCTGCGCCAGCACGGCGAGTTGCCGGCCAGCCACGGCGATGTGCTGTTCAACTACCTGGGGCATGAGCAAACGCCAGCGGGCTGGTTGCGCGCCAGCAGCCTGACCCCGCCACCGGATGTGGCCCCGGTGAACCGAGTGACCCATGCCCGTGAAGTAGTGGCCTGGCTGGAGGACGGCGTGTTGCGTGTCGAGTGGCACAGCGTCACGCCGAACGCCGACAGCCATTTGCCTGCTCGCCTGCTGGAACGTTTGCAGGCACTGGTCGAACACTGCCTCGACCCACAGGCCGGTTCGCTGATGCCTGCGGACTTCCCGCTGGCCAAGGCGCTGAACCAGAAATCCCTGGACAAACTGCTGGGCAAACTCAAGACCAAACCCGATTCCCAAAGCTAGCGAGCGACGCGGCGCCCGCCCAGGTCTGCGGACCGGCGCGGCGCCTTGATCGACGCTCACTCGAGTTTTCAAGACTTTGAAATGGACCAAGCAAGCATGAACAACATCGAAGACATCTACTCCCTTTCGCCGACCCAGCACGGCCTGTTGTTCCACAGCGTCTATGAACCGGATTCGCGGGTGTATTACCAGCAATTGAGCCTGGACATGAACGGCCCGCTCCAACTGAGCGCATTTCGCGGTGCCTGGCAGGCGTTGATGCGGCGCCACGCCGTGCTGCGCAGTGCTTTTCTCTGGGAAGAACTGGACGATGCCTATCAGGTGGTGCAACAGGACGTGCCACTGCCCCTGACGGAATTGGACTGGCAAGACCGTCCCGAGCCGCAGGCCGCGCTCGGACAGTTGGCGCTGGAACAGCGCGCCCAGCCCCTGGAGCTGAACGACTCGCCGCTGATGCGCGTGTGCCTGGTGCGCCTGGCGCCCGAGCGCTGGCACCTGATCTGGACCTTCCACCACATCCTCATGGATGGCTGGAGCGTCGGCATCGCCGTCCAGGAGTGGCTGTCGCTGTACTACGAACAGGCCCACGGCCGCCCCGCCGACCTGCCGCCGACCCGCCCTTACCGGGACTACATCGCCTGGCTGGCGGAACAGGACATGGTTGCCACCGAAGGCTTCTGGCGCGAACAGTTGCAGGACGTGAGCGAACCGACACCGCTGCCCACCTTCGCCGTGCGGCAGCCTGCGCCAACAGGGGCACCGTTCGCCGAACGGGAAAGCCTGCTGACGGCCAGCGAAACCGAGCAGCTGGCGCACTTCGCCCGCCAGAACGACCTGACCATCAACACCCTGATCCAGGGCGCCTGGGCATTGCTGCTGGGCCAGCATGCCGGGCGTGACGACGTGGTCTATGGCGTCACCGTTGCCGGTCGTCCAGAGAACCTGGCCGCCGTGGACAGCACCGTCGGGCTGTTCATCAACACCTTGCCGTTGCGCGTGCAGTGGTCTGAAGGCCCGGCTCTGGTGGACTGGCTGCAGCAGTTGCAGCAGGCCAACAGCGATCTGCGCCACCACGCCTACCTGCCCCTGGGCAAGCTCAAGTCGATGACGCGCATCGCCGCCGAGCAGGCGCTGTTCGACTCGATCCTGGTGTTCGAGAACTTCCCGGTCACCGACGCGCTCAACCAGGACACCGGCGGCCTGAGCTTCAGTGCCCCGAGCAGCGACCAGCAGGCCGACGGCATCACCCTCACCCAAGGCCGCAACCACTTCCCGTTGTCGCTGATCGTGGTGCCGGACAAACAATTGCACTACCTGATCAGCTACGACCGCAGTCGCTTCAGCGACGCCGAGGTCGCGGTGTTGTCGGCACAATTGCGCGCCATCCTGTTGGCGATGACGGCGCAAGCGCAGTGCCGGGTCAGCGAGCTTGAGTGGCTGAGCCCTGAAGAACGCCAGCAACTGCTCGTGCAGGGACGCGGCGTACAACTGCCGGTACCCCAGGCGTGCCTGCATCAGTGCTTCGAACAACAAGTGGCCGCCCACCCGGATCACCTGGCGGTCCGCGACCGCCAGGTCGCCCTGACCTACCGTGAACTGGACCAGCAAGCCAACCGCCTCAGCCAGTACTTGCGCGCCCAGGGCATCGGTCACGACAGTGTCGTGGCACTGGCCCTGGAACGCAGTGCCGGGTTCGTGATCGCCCTGCTCGCCACCCTCAAGGCTGGCGCGGCCTATCTGCCGCTGGACCTCAAGCAGCCCGCCGGGCGCCTGGCCGATGTGCTGGTGGACAGCCGCGCCGCGCTGCTGATCGGCGCCACCGCCTCGCCCCTGCTCAAAGGCCTGGCCGAGCACACGCCGACGCTGTGGCTGGCGGAACAGGCCGAGGCCATCGCCGCCCAGCCAGACACGCCACCTGCCGTGGCCCATAACCCGACTGACGCCGCCTACGTGATCTACACCTCAGGCTCCACCGGCACCCCTAAGGGTGTAGTGGTCGAGCACCAGTCCATCGTCGATTACCTGACGGCAGTGCACGCGGTGCTCAACCCGCCGCCGGCCGCCCGCTACGGCTTGCTGTCCAGCATCGCCGCCGACCTGGGCCACACCCAACTGTTCGGCGCCCTGTGCAGCGGCGCCAGCCTGTTGCTGGTGGATGAAGACAGCGGTTTCAGCCCCCTGGCATTGGCCGAACTCTTCGACCAACACCCGGTGGATGTGCTGAAGATCACCCCAAGCCATTTGTCCGGCCTGTTGCAGGCGCTGCCCGATGCACGCTTGTTGCCGCGCGCCCTGCTGGTCTTCGGTGGCGACGCCCTCAGCCCGGCGCTGCTGGAGCAGGTCAACCACCTGGCGCCTGGCCTCAGGGTGTTCAACCACTATGGGCCGAGCGAAGCGACGGTCGGCGCAATCGCCACCGAGCTGCCCGCAGGCCTGCGCAGCATTGCCCTCGGCCGGCCGCTGCCGAACCGCCGACTGCAAGTGGTGGATGCCAAGGGTCGCCAGGTGCCCACCGGGGTGTCCGGTGAGCTGCTGATCAACGGCGCCTTGGCCCGGGGTTACCTGCACCGTCCGGACCTGACCGCCGAACGCTTTCATCTCGACGCGGATCAGCAACGCTGGTATCGCACTGGCGACCGCGTGCGCTGGCAAGTGGACGGCCAACTGGCATTCCTCGGCCGGGTCGACAGCCAGGTCAAGATCCGTGGCAATCGCCTGGAGCTGGGCGAAGTCGAAGCGCAGATCAAGCGCCTGTCGCCGCTGATCGAACAGGCGCTGGTCCGCGCCGTGGAACTGGACGGCAGCCTGCGCCTGGTGGCCTACCTGGTCGCCAGCCAGTCACTGTCCGCGACGAAACTGCGTAACGACCTGGGTGCGCGGGTGCCGGACTACATGGTGCCGGCACACTTCATCACCCTCGACGAACTGCCCCTCACCCGGAACGGCAAGGTCGATGTCCAGCGCTTGCCGCTCCCGCAAAAAGCCACGGACGACAGCGCCACTCACGTGGCCCCGCGCAATGAAGTCGAAACGCAGCTGGCCGCCATCTGGCAAGACGTCCTCAAGCTTGAACGTGTTGGCGTGCATGACAACTTCTTCGCCTTGGGCGGCGACTCGATCATCAACTTGCAGATCATCGCCCGCGCCAACCAGCAAGGGCTGAAACTCACGCCCCGCCAGCTCTTCGAGAACCGCACCATCGCCGATATCGCCCGGGTACTGGGCGCCGATGCCAGCCATGGCGTGGCGCAAGCCGTTGCCGATGGCTATGACCTGCCGCTGGCTGCCGGGCAATTGGCACGCCTGGAGCAAGGGCCATTGCACGCCACCTGGCGCTGCGTGGCGTTGACCCAGGCCATCGATAGCGAGTTGCTGGCCCAGGCCATCGCCGCGTTGCAACACCACCACCAGGCCCTGCGTCTGGCGCTCAAGGCGCTGCCGGAGGGCGAGTGGCAGCAACGGGTACTGGTCGTGGCCAAGGCCCCGGTCATCACCACCGAGCAGTTGGAGACCTGCGCCCCGGCGCAACTGCAAGCCCTGGCCCAGGCCGGTGTCGATGCGCTGGAATTGGGTGCAGGCCAAACCCTGCATGCCAGCCTGCTAGAGGTGGACGGCACGCAATCCCTGCTCTTGGCCGCTCATCCGTTGTGCCTGGACGAAGCCTCCTGGTCGCTGCTACTGGCTGACCTCAACCTGGCCTTGGCACAGCTGCGCTATCAGCGGCCGGTGCGCCTGTCCTACGCCGGTGGCGATTTCACCCAGTGGACACGGCACCAGCAGGCCCATGCCCAGGGTGATGCCCTGGATGACGCCTGGGAACATTGGCTGCAATACGCAGGGGTGGAACCGCTGCAACTGCCTGACAGCCAGCAACCGGCCAGCGTGGTCGAAGACACCCTGCCGGCCGCCACCTCTAGCGAACTCAAGCGCCTGGGCGAAGTGCTGCAACTGGACTGGAACACCCTGTTGGCCGCTGCCGTGGCCGAACAGTGCCGTGAACTGTGCGGCAATGGCCTGGTCGCGCTGAGCGTGCACGATGCCCGTCCGAGTGCCGAGCGTTTGCCGGTCGCTGCGCCGATTGCCGTGGCCGACCTCGACCCGGCACGCATCATGGGCCCCTTGGCACTGACCGTGCCGTACTTCCTCCAGCCCGAAGGCGAGAGCCTGCTACAACGCTTGCAGGCACTGGCCGCGCAGATGCGCGCCTACCCGCAACACGGCGTCGACTATGGCGCCCTGCGCTACTTGTCGGACAATACCTACCTGCAAGAACCGCTGCGCGAGCTGCCAGCACCATCGCTCGTCATTCGCTGGCTGGGCAACCTCGATAGCCACCGCGAAGAGCGTGGCATCCTGGCTCAGGTTGAAGCGCCAACCCCATCGCCGGCTTCGACCGGGCCGCTGAACGTAGACGCCTGGTGGCAGGATGACCGCTTGCACCTGCGCAGCCAAGGCACCCTCGCCGCCGACTGGGCGCCGTGCCTTGTCCAACGCTTGAGCGAGCTCGCCGCACTGGCCACCGCGGCCGACCTGCGCCCTGCCAGCCAGGCATTCCCGCTGTGCCACAAGCAAGCGGCAACCCTGGCGGCCGAACCGCTGGACTGGCTGAACATCGAAGACGTCTACCCGCTGTCGTCGATGCAACAGGGCATGCTTTTGCACACCCTGCTGCAACCCCACAGCGGTATCTACCTGATGCAACAACGCTACAGCTGGGACGGGGTATTGCAGCGCCCGGCGATGGAAGCCGCGTGGCAGCTGTTCCTCGAGCGCCATCCAATGATGCGGACCGCCTTCTGGTGGCAGGACGACCATGAACCGCTGCAGTGCGTGTACCGCCAGACCCACCAGGCGTTCGACTGGCAGGACCTGCGCCATCTCGACGAAGAGCAGCAGCGCGAGGCGATGGACCAGGCCCTCGAAGCACAACGCCTGCAAGGCTTCGACATGGCCTGCGCACCGCTGACCCACCTGCGGGTGTTCCAGCTCGATGAGCGCCGCTTCGCCGTGGTGCGCAGTTTCCACCACATCCTGACCGATGCCTGGTGCTTCGGCCTGTTGATGGAAGACCTGCTGGCGATCTACCAGGCCCTGGTGCGCCAGGAGCCGGTGGCTCGTCCGCGTCTGCGCTCGTTCCGTGGCTACATGAGTTGGCTGGAACGCCATGACATGGCTGCCGCCCACGCCTTCTGGCAGGCACAGATGGCCGGCTTCAGCGAGCCGACGCCGCTGCAGGTGGACGGCCCGGTGGCCCGCCCGGAGCAGGCACCGGAACAGGTCGGCGACTTCGACCAGACCCTGAGCATCGCCCAGACCCAACGCTTGCAACAGCTCTGCCAGCAGTACCAACTGACGCCCAACACCTGGATCCAGGGTGCCTGGGCACTGCTGCTGTCGCGCTACAGCGGCAACCGCGACGTGTTGTTCGGCGTGACCGTCGCCGGCCGCCCGACTGACCTCGCCGGTGTAGAAGAAATGGTCGGGCTGTTCATCAACAGCCTGCCGCTGCGTATCGATGTCGACCCGGAGGCCCCGGTGGCCGACTGGTTGCAGGCACTGCTATCCCACAACGCACAATTGCGCGAACACGAAAGCGCGTCGCTGGTGGACATTCAACGTTGCAGCCAAGTGCCGCGCGGCCAGCAGTTGTTCGACAGCCTGGTGGTGTTCGAAAACGCCCCGCTGGACATCAGCAGCGTGCAACTGGACGCCTTCAGCATCGATATCTACGAAGACCGGGTGCACACCAACTTCCCGATGACGGTGGTGCTGTACCCCGGCGATCGCCTGGGCATTCGCCTGTCCTACGACAGCATGCGTTTCAGCACTGACACCGTACAGCGCATGCTCGGGCATCTGGTGCAACTGCTTTCGGCCATGCTGGAGACACCGCAGGCGCCGTTGGGCAGCTTGCATATGCTGCCCGAGGCTGAACGCCGGCACCTGTTGATCGACTGCAACCGCAGCGACCTCGACTTCCCGCTGGAGCGCGGTTATGCGGCGCTGTTCGCCGAGCAAGTGCGCAACCGTGCGCAACACCTGGCCGCCGTATGCCAGGACCAATCGCTGACCTACGCCGAACTGGACCGCCGCGCCAATGCCATCGCCCATGCGCTGCAAGCCGCCGGTGCCGGCCCGGAAACCCTGGTGGCGCTGTTCGCCGAGCGTGGCCTGGCGTTGCTGACGATGATGATCGCCACGCTCAAGGTCGGCGCCGCGTTCCAGGCCTTGGACATCCAACAGCCCCACGCACGCCTGGCGGAACTGCTGGACCTGGGTGAGGCGCCGCTGTTGCTGGTGTGCGAGCACGCGACCTCGACACTGGACAACGTCCTGCCGCAAATGCACAAGCAGCCTACCTGCCTGGTCGCCCAGGCGCTCTGGCAAGGTCGTGAGCAACCGCCGGTCACCTATGCGCACCAGCCGGATCAACTGGCCTACGTGATCTTCACCTCGGGTTCCACCGGCACGCCAAAAGGCGTGATGGTGGAACAACGAGGGATGCTCAACAACATGTTCGGCAAGGTCCCGAGCCTGGGCCTGGGTGAACACGACCGGATTGCCCAGACAGCTTCGGCGGCGTTCGATATCAGCGTGTGGCAGTTCCTCGCCGCACCGCTGTTCGGCGCCACCGTGCACATTCTTCCCGATGCCCAGGCCCACGATCCCGTGGCCCTGCTCGACGCCGTCCAGGAGCAGCAACTGACGCTGTTGGAAACCGTTCCGGCGCTGATTCGCGGCATGCTCCAGGAAAGCCAGGCCCATCACACCCTGGCAAGCCTGCGCTGGCTGTTGCCCACCGGCGAGGCATTGCCGCCGGTCCTGGCGCGGGACTGGTTCGCACGCTTCCCGGCGATCCCGTTGATGAACGCCTACGGTCCTGCCGAATGCTCGGACGACGTGGCCTTCTACCCCATCACTGAAGCACCGGCCGACGACTGCTTGCACATGCCCATCGGCACGCCGACCGCCAATAACCAGGTGTTCGTTCTCGACTCGGCGCTGCGCCTGGTCCCTGTGGGTGTACCCGGCGAATTGTGCATCGGTGGTGTCGGCGTGGGTCGCGGCTACCTGCGCGACCCGCAACGCACCCGCGAGGCTTTTGTACCGCACCCGTTCCAAGCCGATGCGCGCCTGTATCGCAGCGGTGATATCGGCCGGATGCGTGAGGATGGCGTGATCGAATACCTCGGCCGTCGCGACCAGCAAGTGAAGATCCGTGGCCACCGCATCGAGCTGGGCGAGATCGAAAACCGCTTGATGCAACACCCGGCGGTGGACAGCGCGGCGGTGCTGGCGTTGCCCGACGCCCGCGGTGCCTTGCAACTGGTGGCCTGGTATGTGCTCGACGAGACGGCCGACCTGGGCGGCGAGCCTGCGCAACAGGTATTGAGCGCATACCTGGGCCAGCAACTGGCAAGCTACATGGTCCCGGCCCGTTGGCTGGCCCTTGGACAGTTGCCGCTGAACGCCAATGGCAAGGTCGACCGTCGTGCCCTCGCCGCCTTGGGTGTGCCCCAGGACGAGGCGGTACAGGCGCAATCCATTGCGCCACGCACGCCGACCGAACACGTCCTGGCCGAACTCTGGCAAGAAATTCTCGGCCTGGACAACGTCAGTGTGCACGACGACTTCTTCGCCATCGGCGGTCACTCGCTGCTGGCCACCCAAGTCTTGTCGCGAATTCGCCGACGGTTGAACGTGAACCTGCCGCTGCGCACCCTGTTCGAACGCGGCACCCTTGAGCAACTGGCCCAAGCGGTCGATCAGCAACGCAACGCCCAGACCGAGGCCGACGCTGACGCCGAGATGGCCCCGGCGCCGCGCAACCAACCGCTGCCGCTGTCCTACAGCCAGCAACGGTTGTGGTTCCTGGATCGCTTCGAAGGCCCTAGTGCCGCCTACAACATGACCACCACCGTCAGGCTGCGTGGGGCGCTGGACATCGCGGCGCTGCAAGGAGCCTTGCAGGCGGTGTTCGAACGCCATGAGTCCTTGCGCACCGCGTTCCACCTCCATGGCGACCAACCTTGCCAGGTCATCAACCCGGCGCCGCTGGTGGACTTGACGCCAACCGAGCTGAGTGACCTGGACAGCGCAGAGCAGGCGCAAAGCCTGCAGCGCCTGATCGATGAACAGGCCGCGCGCCCGTTCGACTTGCAACAGGCGCCGATGCTGCGCGCCAACCTGCTGCGCTTGGGACGCGAGGACCATGTGCTGCAGTTGGTGCTGCATCACATCGCCACTGACGCCTGGTCCATGGGCATCCTGATGCAGGAACTGATCGTCGGGTACCAGGCACGCATCAGCGGTTCGACCCCCGTGTTGCCGGTGTTGCCGATCCAGTTCGCCGACTATGCCTACTGGCAACGCAGCGAAGCGCAACAGCGCCTGCTCGCGCGGGCCATCGATTACTGGCGCCGCCAGCTCGACGGCGCGCCAACGTTGATCCCGTTGCCCCTTGACCAGCCACGCCCGGCACGCCCCGACTACCAGGGCGCGGCCCTCGAGCAACGCTTCACGCCGGCCCAGGCCCAGGTGCTGAAGGCCTATGCGCAAGCGCAACGGGCGACACTGTTCATGGTCTTGCTCAATGCCTTCAACAGCCTGTTGCAGCGGGCCACCGGGGCCAACGATTTCATCGTCGGCACCGACCTGGCCAACCGCGAACATCCGGCCCTGGAACATCTCATCGGGTTCTTCGTCAACGTGCTGCCGATCCGTGCCCGCCTGAGCGAGGGCGAAACCTTCGACGCCCGCCTGCAACGCTTGCGCGAGGATTGCCTGTCGGCGTTCCAACACCAGCAAGTGCCGTTCGACAAACTGGTGGAGGAGTTGCAGCCGCCGCGTACGCCTGGGGTCAACCCGTTGGTCCAGGTGTTGTTCGTCATGCAGAACACGCCCAGTGGCAATGCCAGCCTGCCGGACCTTGAAGTGGAACACTTGGTAGCCCCCCAGCAGAGCAGCAAGTTCGACCTCGCCGTGTTTGTCGAAGAGGACGAAGAGCAAGGCCTGAACGTGCGCTGGGTGTACCGCACCAGCGTGTTGCAGGAGCAGACCATCCAGCGTCTCGAACAGGGCTTCGAACACCTGCTGGAGCAGATCGTCTCGGCCCCCGCCCAGGCATTGGAGCAGTGGTCGTGGCGCCTTGAGGGCAGCCACGCTGGCGCCGCGTCCCAGCCTGATTCGTCGCTCGACGAGGCCACGGCCCGCAGCGCACGCAAGCAGTCGAAACTGAGCAAGCTCAAGCAGACCCGCGCCACCGCCGTCAGCCAAGTGGCCCACGAGCAGGTCCGTACCCGTACCCTCGACGCCGGGCAAGCCTTGCCGTTGGTGATCGAGCCGTTGCTCGGCGACCTGGACCCGGTGCACTGGGCGCTGCAAGCCCGGGAATGGATCAATGCACAGTTGCTGACCCACGGCGGCCTGCTGTTCCGAGGTTTCAACCTGCCGGATGCCGCGGCCTTCGAGCAGTTCGCCCAGGCCATCGAGCCCGACCTCTACGGGACCTACGGCGACCTGCCGAAAAACAAGTCCGGCAAGAATATCTACCACTCCACGCCGTACCCGGAACAGCACATGATCCTCTTCCACAACGAGAGCTCCCATCTGCCGCAGTGGCCACGCAAGCAGTGGTTCTACTGCGAAACACCGGCGCCACGTGGTGGCTGCACGCCCATCGTCGATTGCCGGCAGGTATTGGCGCGCTTGCCCCAGGACATCGTCGCTCGCTTCAAGGCCCTGGGACTGCTTTACGTGCGGCACTTCACCGACAAGCTGGATGTGCGCTGGCAGGACTTCTTCAAGACCGAACAGCGCGAGGAAGTCGAGCGCCAGTGCCTGGCCTCGGGCATGCGCTGGGAATGGCTGGGCACCGACAACCTGCGGATCGCCCAGCACTGCCCGGCCATCGTCGAACATCCCGAGACCGGGGAACTGTCGTTCTTCAACCAGGTGCAACTGCACCACACTGCCTGCCTGGAGCCGGAAGTGCGCAACAACCTGATCAACCTGTTCGGCCTCGGGCACCTGCCCCGCAACGTGTACTACGGCGACGGCAGCGTGATCGAAGACGCGGTGATGCAGGTAATCGGCGAGGCGTATGAACATTGCGCGGTACGTTTTACCTGGCAAAAAGGTGACATGGTCATGTTGGACAATATGTTGGTGGCTCACGCCCGGGATCCCTTCGAGGGCGAACGCAAGATCTGCGTCGCCATGGGCCAGATGATGCGCCGCGAAGAACTGACGGGGCAGTTGCCCGAAGCACAGCCGCTGCCGGCTTCGGAGGTGCAGGCATGACCGTCTTTGAGAAACGTGAAGAAGCCTTCGCCCTCTCGCCGCAACAGCGCAGCCAATGGCTGGCGGGCTTGCCGCCCGTGCGCCTGGAGTTGGAGATCACCGGCGCGTTGGCGCTGGAACGCCTGCAGCAGCGGCTGGCCGCGCTGAGCGCGTGCCACGAGGCCTTGCGCCTGAGCGTGCGGCCCGAGCCGGGCCTGCTGATGCCGCTGCAAGTGGTCGAGCCCACCGCCACCGCAGTCGACGCGATCAGTGTCGAAGTGCAATCGGTGGCGGACGATCGGCACCGGGTGACACTGCAACTGCCGGCCCTGAGCGCGGATCGCGGCACCTTGCTGCGCCTGGCCCAGGCACTGGGATCGACGGACGCGCCGTACCTCGATGACGAGGCCATGACCTACACCCAGTACAGTGCCTGGCTCCATGAATTGCAGGCCGATGAAGATGCTGTTCCCGGTCGGCGCTTCTGGGCCAGCCAGGCCTTGGACGAACCGGCCGGGAGCGAGCTGCTCTACCGCCAGGTGCGCAACGACCGCCACGATGCCCCGGCGACCACCCGCCTGCTCGCCAACCCGCAATTGAGCAGCGCCCTGGACCACTTTTGCCAGCGTCACGGTGCCTCGCCCGAGCAGGTGCTGATGAGCGCCTGGGGGGTGTTGCTGCAGCGCCTCAGTACCGGCGACAGCCCGGCACTGACCTTGAACTGGGTACACGATTGCCGCGACGACTACGAGGAACTCGAAGACTGCTGGGGTTTGTTCGCCAAGCCCCTGCCCTTGCGCTGGCAACCGGCTGCGAACAGCTCATTTGTCCAGGCGCTGGAGACCCTGCAGACGCTGTGCGAGCAAGCCATCGAATGGCAGGAATACTGCGGCGTCAGCACCGCACTGCCGGCCGAAACCTTGCACTACGGTTTCCAGTGGGGCGCACACCTGCCCGATCGACTCGATACCTTGGGCAGTCTTGCATCGACGCTCACTGTGTCGGACGTGCAAGCCATCCCGGCAGGCATGGAGTTGCTGCTGGTTGCCGAAACGGTCCGCCACGAAGCCAGCGGTCTTGGCTATCGGTTGAACTTGCACCATCTGCCGAGCCGCTACAGCGAACAAGCAGCCCTGACGCTTCTGGAGCAGTTCCAGTCGCTGCTGTCCGATGCCCTCGCCAACCCAGGCAAGCCCTTGGCCGAGCTGTCGTTGCAGGCGCCGAGCTTCGGCGCGACGCTGGCCGCCCGGCAGGACGACGTCGCCGCCCCGCCGTTTGCCAGCGTACCGGCGCGCTTCGCTGAATGTGCCGCGCAGTTCCCCGAGCATTTGGCCCTGCGCGACCACCACGGGTATCTGAGCTATGCCCAGTTGCAGGCCCGCAGCAACCAACTGGCGCAGTACCTGCGCGCCCAGGGCGTGGGCCGCGAAGATCGCGTGGCGTTGTACCTGGATCGTTCGGCGCAAATGGTCCTGGCCATGCTCGCCGTGCTCAAGAGCGGCGCGGCGTTCGTCCCCCTGGACGTGCATCAGCCGGCACAACGCTCCCTGGCCATCCTGCAACAGGCGCAGCCAGTCTTCGTCCTGAGCGGTTCGGCCGGCAGCGCCCCCGCGTTGCCCGGCATCGGTAGCCTCGACCTGCGTGATGAAGCGACCTGGCAGCACGCACCTGCCACGGCAACCAACGTCGAGTGCCAAGGGCAGGACGCGGCCTACGTGCTGTTCACCTCCGGCAGCACCGGCACGCCCAAAGGCGTCATTGTCGAACACGCCCAACTCGCCAGTTATGTCGCCAGCGTGTCCCGGCGCCTGGCGCTGGGGGTTGGCGAGCGCAGTGCGGTGGTCACTTCGCTGGCGGCCGACCTGGGCTACACCTTGCTGTTCCCGGCGCTGCTCAGTGGCGGTGAATTGCACCTGCTGGACAAGGAAACGGCAATGGACGCCCAGGCCTGGGCGGCCTGGCAGGCTGAATACCCCATCGATCACCTGAAGATCGTACCGTCCCTGCTGGACGCGTGGCTGATTCATGCCCAAAGCGCGACCGTGTTGCCTCGCAAGCAACTGATCCTCGGTGGCGAAAGCTGCTCGCGGCGCCTGCTGCAAAACATTCACGGCCTCGCGCCGACGCTGACAGTCTTCAACCATTACGGCCCGACCGAAACCACGGTCGGCGTGGTGATGCACAAAGCCGATCCAGCCATGGATTATCGCCGCCTGCCCCTGAGCGACCGCCTCGATGGCGTGCGCCTGTACCTGCTCGACGAACAGCAAGCGCTGGCCGCTCCCGGGCAGAGCGCCGAGCTGTATATCGCCGGCCCGCAACTGGCCCGGGGTTACCTGGACGCGCAACAGAACGCCGGCCGTTTCATCGAATGGGGGCAATCGCCTGGCGAACGCCTCTACCGCACTGGCGACATGGCCCGCTACCTCCACGACGGTAGCCTGGAAATCACCGGACGAGCCGATCGCCAGGTGAAGATCCGCGGTTTCCGCGTGGAACTCGATGAGATCCAGGCGCAATTGACTCGCCTTCCCGGCGTCGCCCAGGCCGCGGTGGAATGCATTCCCCGGGGCGAGCTCGGCCAGCAACTGTTCGCCTTCATGACCCTGGCGCCCGGGCATTCGACCACGGTCGCCAGGCTGCATGGCCAGGCCCAGGATTGCTTGCCGGACTACATGCTGCCCACCCTGCGGATCGTCGAAGCCTTGCCGTTGATGGGCAATGGCAAGCTGGATCGCAAGACCCTGCAACAATGGGCCGACAAAGTCCTCGACACCGTTGGCAGTGCCTTGCCGCGCACGCCGCTGGAAGCTTTGCTTGCCGAGGTCTGGGCGCAAGTGCTGGGCCTGGAGCGGGTGGGTATCGACGATGATTTCTTCGAGCTGGGCGGCCATTCCCTGGCGGCGGTGACCCTCGCCAGCCGTTTGCAGACCGCGCTGTCGGCGCCGGTGACGGTCAATGCGGTGTTCAACGCCCCCAGCGTCTCGGCGTTCGCGGCGTTGGTGCAGGCCGAACTCAAGCTCTCGCCACTGGTCAGGCTGTCGCCGCCAAACGCAGCACCCATCGAGGCCGGCAAGCTGTTCTGCTTCCACCCCTCCACAGGCCATGTGCAGGACTACCGTCCCCTGCTGGCATCGCTACCGGCCTGGCAACTGTGGGGACTCCAGGCGGCCTACCTGGCCGACGACAGCACGACACTGGGCGGTGACATCGAGAGCCTGGCGGCGGTCTATGTCGAGCATCTGCGCCAGCAGCAAGCGCACGGTCCTTATCACCTGCTGGGTTTCTCCCTCGGCGGGCTGCTCGCGATTGCCGCTGCCGCGCGCCTGGAGAGCCAGGGCGAACAGGTAGCGTTTCTCGGTATCATCGATTCCCAGTACCAGCATCATGCCCAGGAAGACAGCGTCGAAGCGCTGCTGGAGTCGGCCGCCCTGTCGCTGACGTCGGACAGCCAGACCGTGTTGCGCCAGTTGCCACAGGCGACCCTGGCGGCACTGCTGGAACAACTGGACGCCCTGCCCCCGGCAGCACGCCTGCCGGAACTGGCCCAATGGGCGCGCCAGCAGGGCCTGCAGCTCGATGGCGACAGTTGGGAGCACCTGCAAACACGGCTGCGCTACCAGCAGCATACGCAGCATCTGCTGGCGACCTTCAAGCCTGCGCCACTCAGTTGCCCGGTGCATGTCTGGTGGGCCGACGATACCCTGGAACAGGCTGAGTTCGCCGACCCGCACTGGGAACACCTGAGCACCGGGCCGTTGACCCGTGAGGTCATCCCGGCGCAGCATCTCACTATCCTCGAGCAACCGGCCCTGCACCAGCAACTGGCGGCACGGCTCGAGGCCATCGCTACGAACGGAGCGGTTTGAAAATGGATCTGTTGTTACTCATGGCTAAACGTTCATGGCGCGCACTGCTGGTGGCGACCCTGACGGGCCTGATCTGCGGCCTCGCGGCGGCCGGGTTGATCGCCAACATCAACCACAGCCTGGAGGTGTTCGATAAGCTACGCCCGGTGGACGGGCTGCTTTTCGCCGGGCTGGTGCTGCTGGTCATGGTGTCCCGGGTGATCTCCGACATCAGCCTGCTGCGCCTGGGCCAGGCCGCGGTCAACGACATGCGCCTGCACCTGAGCGCCAAGCTGATCGATACCCCCTACGCGAAATTGCAGCGCCTGGGCAAGCATCGCCTGCTGGCCATGCTGACCGACGATACGCAAACCATCAGCCAGGCGGTGGAGCTGGTGCCGATCCTGCTGGTCAACGCCGGGATCATCGCCGCCTGCCTGGGCTACCTGGGTTGGCTCAGCCTGCCACTGCTCGGCCTGACACTGCTGCTGATCATCGCGGGCAGCTTCACTTTTCACTGGCCGCAACGTCGGGCGTTGACTTCGATCTCCCGGGCCCGGGAGCTCAAGGATCAGTTGTTCGACCAGTACCGCCTGCTCACCGATGGCAGCAAGGAACTGCAGCTCAACCATCCTCGCCGGCAACACTTCTTCACCCATTTGCTGATTCCAGTCAGCCAGCAATACCGTCGCGACTTCGTACGCGGCATGAGCATCTACGCCCTGGTATTGAACTGGGGCAACGCGGTGTTCTACATGCTGATCGGCGTGGTGCTGTTCGCCGCACCGCATTTCATCGACCTGGGCGTGAGCCTCGTCACCGGCTATATCCTGACGATCCTCTACATGATCACGCCGCTGTCGGAACTGATGAACGCCTTGCCGACCCTGGGCCGCGCCAGCGTCGCACTGAATAAGATCCGTGCCCTGGAAGGCGAGATGGAAGCATCCGACGAGACCTTCGATACCATCTCGCCGACCCAGGTTCGCCGCCTGGTGTGCCGGCAGGTCGCCCATACCTACTACCGCGAACGCGAGGACGGCCATTTCACCCTGGGGCCCATCGACCTGACGCTCAATGCCGGCGAAGTGGTATTCATCACCGGCGGCAACGGCAGCGGCAAGACCACCCTGGCTTTGCTGCTGACCGGGCTGTACCGGCCGGAAAGTGGCGACATCATGCTCGATGAGCAGGTGTCCTCGAGCAACGACAACCTCCATTATCGACAGCACTTCTCGGCGATCTTCACCGACTTCTGCCTGTTCGAAAACCTGTTCGATGGCGACGATCCGGACTTGGTGAAACAGGCGCAGGACTACCTGGTGCACCTGCAACTGGACCATAAGGTGCAGATCGAAGGAGGCAAGCTGACGACGCTGGCGCTGTCCACCGGGCAACGCAAGCGCCTGGCATTGCTCAGTGCCTATCTGGATGACCGCCCCTGCTACCTGTTCGACGAATGGGCGGCCGACCAGGACCCGGTGTTCAAGCACTTCTTCTACACCCGGATCCTGCCGGACCTGCGCGAGCGCGGCAAATTGCTGATCGTCATCTCCCACGACGACGCCTACTTCGGCCTGGCCGATCGGTTGATCCACGTCGAACATGGCAAGGTCAGCGAAGTAGCCCCCCAGGCCAACGCCTCATCCCAGGCGCAAATGCTGTCTTGAGGAATGTGGAGGGTTTCTGGCCAAGGCTGTCAAAAGCTGCGCTCAACCCTCCCCATAGATGTAATGCAGGTAGCTCACCTGTTCCGCCACCGGCAGGCGGTGCAGTTTGGGGCAGGATTCGCACAGCACTGGCGGCTGGCCTTCGACCGGTTCGTGCAGTTGGTAATGCAGGCAACAATGCCGACGCAAGGGCAAGCTGGGGCATATCTGCGGGGCCGGTGATTCGACCATGCGTTGCAGGCCTCGCAGCTTCAGGCGTCCGTTGTTCACCGTAACCGGTTCCAGCCACCGGTGCGCTTCGGCGAAGCCGTCCCTGGACAGGTCCGGGTCCATCCTGGCGAAGGCGCCGTCCCAGATGGCGACAAAGTTGCCCCACAGTATTTTCGGGGCCAAGCCACCGGCGGCGGCCAACGTGCCAAACAGTGGCGCCAAATGCTCGTGGACCAACCGCGACCAATACACCGCCCGGTCCTCCGCGTTCAAGGGCGACAGCCCGGCGGCCAGGCCCAGCGCCGCCGGTTGGCCGTCGTCGTGCAACAACAACGCGCCCTCGCCCCAGAACTCGATCGCGCAGCCACGCGTCAGCACACAGGCCAGGGTGGCCGGCAAGACAATGCTCATGTAGTTCATCGACCACTGCGAAACCACGGCGGCGCGGTTCACCCCCGGGTAACGCAGGGCAAATCGGGTCAGCAAGGGTTGCAACGCGGCAGGGTCGGCAAGCTGGCTCAACGCGATGGAAGGCTGGTCGCCAGGTTCCTGCCGGACGACCCGCTGTATGGGCGGCCAGGCCTGGTTAAGCCATTCTGGAAATTCGATAACGGGGCTCCCGTGGCTTTCCCTAATTAATGCAAACGATTAGCATTGGCTGATCCTATCCTCCCGCCCCTGCAAACTCAACGTCGTTAGCGACCAGGCTCACCAAGACCCCATGCACACACTTCGCAATTTCTGGCGCCTCGCGCAGCCCTTCTGGGCTTCCGAGGAAAAGTACCCGGCCCTGTTGCTGCTGTTGGCTACCGTACTGATGACCCTGTGCCTGGTCGGTGTCAACATCCTCACCAATTTCTGGAACCTGCATTTCTATAACGCCTTGCAGGCCTTGGACTACCACGGTTTCCTGATCGGTAGCCTGCAGTTCATCCTGCTGCAGATCGGCATGGCCGCCTTTACCGTTGGCGCGTTCCATTTCCAGCAGAAGCTGACCATCCGCTGGCGGCGCTGGGCAACCCGCAACATGCTCGGTCAATGGCTGGGCAGCCAGCGCTACCAGAAGCTGAAGCTGACCGAGACCGATGTCGACAACCCCGACCAGCGGATCGCCGAGGACATCGACCTGTTTATCGTCAAGTCGCTCAAGTTGAGCCTGGGCCTGTTGACGTCGGTGGTGTCGCTGTTTTCCTTCCTGCATATCCTCTGGCAAGCCTCCAGCCTCGTCAGCGTGCCGTTCAACGACCAATCGATCGTCATTCCCGGGCTGCTGGTGTGGGTCGCCCTGGTGTATGCGCTCCTGGGCACCGGCCTTGCATTCTGGCTCGGACGTGCGCTGCCCAGCCTCAACTTCATGCAACAGCGGCGTGAAGCGGACTTTCGTTTCTCGCTCATCCGCCTGCGGGAGAACGCTGACTCGGTGGCGCAATACCGCGGCGAAGTCGTGGAGAACGAACGCTTCAACCACCGCCTGGAGGCGGCGCTGGAAAACTTCTGGGCGCTGGTGAAAAAACAGAAGCTGATCATGGGCTACTCGACCTTCTATTTGCGCAGCGCGACGGTCATACCGATGTTCATCATGGCGCCACAGTTCTTTGCCGGCGCCTTTCCCCTTGGCCGCCTGACGCAGATAAGCGCGGCCTTCGGCGAAGTGCACGCGGCCATCGCCTATCTGGTGAGCGTGTTCCCGGAACTGTCGGAATGGAAGTCGGTGATCGACCGCTTGGTCGGCTTCCAGGAGCGCCTGGATAACGTCGAGGTCAAATCCCAGGTCAGGCACCAACAACAGGCCAGCGGCCTTGATATCAAGGACCTGGACATCTGGCTGCCAAACGGCCGGCCATTGTTCAAAGGCTTCAACCTGTCACTCCAGCCCGGTGACAGCCTGATGATCAGCGCGCCATCCGGCTACGGCAAGTCGACGCTGATCCGCACGATTACCGGGCTTTGGCCCCACGCGCGCGGCTCGAGCGGCTATGACCGTGAACGCGCCCTGACCCTGTCGCAAAAACCCTACCTGCCGCTGGGCAGCCTGCGCGAAGCACTCTGGTACCCCCACCCTGCCCGTTGCGAGGAGGATGCCGCGCTGCGCCAGGTCATGGAGCAGGTCGGCCTGCAACACCTGAGCGATCAGTTGGAGCAGGAGCGGGACTGGGCGCAGACCCTCAGCGTTGGCGAACAACAACGCTGTGCGTTCGTCAGGGCCCTGCTGGCCCGGCCCACGGTGCTGTTCCTCGACGAAAGCAGCTCGGCGCTGGATGCGGCAAACGAAGCGCGTTGCTATCAACTGCTCAGGCAGACGCTGCCGGACACGATCCTGATCAGCGTCGGTCACAGCGCCGCCCTGGAGCGCTTCCATTGGCAGGTCCTTGAATTGAAGGACGAGGCGCAGTGGGTGCATCGCAAGATCAAGCAAGCGGTGTGACCCCGATAGAGCAAACACTGAATAACCTGTGGCGAAGGGGGTCGTGGGAGCAAGACTTGCCCGCGATGGATGCGACGCGGTCTTCCTGAAGTCGAGTCGTGTGTATCGCGGGCAAGCCTTGCTCCCACAAAATCCCCTTGCCACAAAATCCTCAGTGCCCCAGTCAGTCGGGCCCACCTTCGCACATTGGCATACAGAGTTTGTGGTCTATAGTTCTGACAGATCCAGGCTCTTTATGCTCGGGCCAGCAGGAGCAATACCCCTCGAGCCGTGACTGTGTCGACGCCCACCAGCCTTCGGTCGAACAATGCAGGGAGCACACCATGCCGATCCAGCGGCCTGAGACACTGAGGTTGGCCCCTGGCACTGCTCATTGTGCCGAGGCCGATGGCGATACCAAGGCCGGCGTGCTTCGGCGCGCCTTCGACCAGGCCAAGGAAGCCTACATCCTGTTCCCGTTGCTGGCCGTTCTGCTGTTGCTGGCCATCTGGAGCGCTACCCTCTACCTGATCAAGGTCGAACATCTTCGCGCGCAACAGAGCGCCGCGACGGCCAGCCTGGAAATGGGCGCCACCTACGAAGCGCAAATGTTGCGCGCCATCCATGAAATCGACCAAACCCTCAAGCTGGTCAAATACACCTATGAGACCGAGAGCGAGCCTAATCCCCTGCGCCGGCTTCAGGAGCGGGCCTTGTTACCGCCGGCCTTGGTGTTCGACGTCAGCGTGGTCAACCCGGACGGCAGGCTCGTGGCGAGTACACGGACCAACGACCGGGAAAATATCGCTGACCCGAATGAGCAGCAAACACTGCGGCACAGCGACTCATTGTCCATCAGTCATCCGTGGAAAAGTCCGGTCACGGGAGAATGGCGCTTGCGCTTCAGCCGGCGACTCGACGCCGCGGATGGCACACTTTCCGGGATCGCCAGGGTCGAGGTCGATGCCGCCTATTTCGTCAGCAGCTACGACGCCTCGAAACTCGGCGAACAAGGTGCGCTCGGGCTGCTGGGCACTGACGGCCTCTTCCGCGTGCGGCGCACCGGAGAAACGGTACTGGCCGGCGATACGGTCGATTACACGGCGGTGGTGCCGGATGCGGAAAACACCGAGGCAGTGCTCTCGGTCAATGGTTGGGACGGGGTTCGGCGCTACACCAGTGCCCGCCAGCTCTACGACTTTCCACTGGCGGTGATTGTCGGGTTGTCCGAGGAGGAACAACTGGCCGCGGTGAACCAGCAAGCGCGTACCTACCTCTGGCGCGCGGCAGGCGGCAGCCTGGTCCTGGTGCTGCTGGTGGGCGTGCTCGCCCGGATGAGCTGGCAACTGGCGCAGAGCCGTCTGCGCGCCGCCGAAGCCCAGGCTCAACTGGCCGCCGCCGCTCGCCAGGCCGGCATGGCCGAAATCGCCACTAACGTCCTGCACAACGTGGGCAACGTGCTCAACAGCGTGAATATCTCCGCCGACCTGGTCACCCGCAAGCTGCGCACCAGCAAGGCCTTGGGGCTCGGTAAGGCGGTGCAAATGATGAACGAGCACGCCGATGACCTCGGCGACTTCATCTCCCACGACGAGAAAGGCAAGCTGCTGCCCGGCTACCTGAACCAATTGGTGGACGCGCTGGCGGTGGAGCAACAGAGCATGACCGAAGAACTCGGCCAACTGAGCAAAAGCGTCGATCACATCAAGGAAATCGTCGCCGCCCAGCAATCTTACGCAGGCACCTCCAGCCTGGCCGAAACCGTGCAGATCAAGGACCTGATCGAGGATGCCGTGCGCATGAACGCCGGCATCATCGCGGCGCATCGGATCACCGTGGTGCGAAACCTGGCCGAAACACCCTTGCTGCAACTGGACAAGCATCGGGTGCTGCTGATCCTGATCAACCTGATAAAAAACGCCAGCAGGGCGATGGATGACCGGCCGGAGCTGACCCCTCAAATCATCCTTCAGAGCGAGATCCCCCAAGAAGACACCCTGGTGATCAAGGTCATCGACAACGGCGAAGGCATAGCGCCCGAGAACCTGACGCGGATCTTTGCCCATGGCTTTACCACACGCAAGGATGGCCATGGTTTTGGCCTGCACAGCTGCGTCCTGGCGGCCATGGAGATGGGCGGCTCGCTGGAGGCCCATAGCGATGGCCCGGGAACGGGAGCGACCTTTACGCTCAAATTGGCGATCTAGGCTACGCTTCGGCGCGTGATAACGCGCAGCTTCAGCCAACGTTACAAGGAACAGACGAATGGCGATCCACGCAACGAGGTTACCTTGACCCCCATGGTGAAAAAGCCCAATACCTTGGCCTTGGTAGTCGTGACGCTGTATGCCGGCGGTGCCAGTGCCGACGCAGCCGACATGTTCTCGCTGAGCAGTTTCGGCACGGTGGGGATCGTCCATTCCAGCGAGAAAAAAGCCGACTTCACGTCCAGTATCTTCAAGCCCAACGGCGCGGGGCATTCGCGCAACTGGAGCGCCGACGTCGACAGCCTGATAGGCGCCCAACTGACCGCCAATTTCACCCCGCAGCTGTCGGCCGTGGTGCAGGTCATTTCCGAGCAGCGCTACGACAACAGTTACCGGCCCTTCGTCGAGTGGGCCAACATCAAGTACCAGTTCACGCCGGATTTCAGCGCACGCATTGGCCGTACCGTGTTGCCGACGTTCCTGGTATCCGACAACCGCAAAGTGGGCTACACCCTGCCCTGGGTGCGGGCGCCCATGGAGGTCTACGGCCTGATGCCGATCTCCAGCAGCGACGGCATTGATGGCAGCTACCGGTTTCGAGTCGATGAAATCACCAACACGGTGCAGGCCCACTACGGCCAGACCGACAGCCGCGATTCCGACGGGACCGGCAAGGCGCTGACGAGAAATCTCTGGGGGGTCACCAACACCACCGAACTCGGTGCCCTCACCACACGCATCACCTACATGAAGGCCGACCTGACCCTGGAGCCATTCAATTCACTCTTCGATACGTTCAGGGAGTTCGGTCCGGAAGGCATCGCCATCGCCGATCGCTACGACTCCGATGACACCCCCGTCGACTTTATCGGCGTGGGTGCCGGCTACGATCCGGGCGACTGGTTCGTCATGAGTGAATGGGGACGTCTCGACAGCCGTTCCGGCCTGGGCAGGACCAGCGCCTGGTACATCAGCGGCGGGTACCGCATCGCAGCGTTCACCCCCTATGTCACCTACGCGCGCTCCAGGACCGAAACAGAAGTCTCCAGCCCGGGCCTGACGCTATCGACCTTGCCGCCGGCCTTGGCGGGCACGGCCGCCGAACTCAACGGTGCGCTCAACAGCGTCCTGGGCTCGAACGAAGGCCTGCAGACCCTTTCCCTGGGTATGCGTTGGGATTTCACCAAGAACATGGACGCCAAAGTGCAATTCGATCACACACGTTTCAAGGGCAACTCGGTCGGTCCGTTGATCAACCCCCAACCGGACTTCACGTCGGGGGGCTCGCTCAACGTCATCAGCCTGGCTGTTGATTTTGTCTTCTGATGGAGCAGGCCATGTGGGTTGTGAGACTCATCGGATTCGCCATGGCGGGGCTCGCCCTGTGCGCCGCCAGCGTTGCCGTCAAGGCCGACGTGGTGGTGGTCGTCGCCGCGTCCAGCCCGGTGAAGACGCTCGCGCGCAATCAGGTGGCGGATATTTTCCTGGGCAAGGCCAGTCGTTTTCCCGGCGGCGGACAGGCGATTCCCATTGACCAGACAGAAGATTCACCGACCCGCGATGAGTTCTACACAACGTTCACCGGCAAGTCCGCAGCCCAGCTCAAGGCGCATTGGTCGAAAATCATCTTCACCGGCAGGGGCCAGCCGCCGCAGGCGGTTTCGAGCGGGGCGGAGGTCAAGAAACGTATCGCAGAGAACCCCGACACCATCGGCTATATCCAGGCACGGGAGCTGGACGGCAGCGTCAGGGCAGTGCCGCTCGAGTCGCAATGAGTACGGCTCTACGTACCGAGCCCCGTGCCAGCCGCCTGGGCTTGCAGCAACAGCTTGAACTGATCGGCGGGCACCGGTTTGTTGAAGTAGAAACCCTGGAACTCATCGCAGGCGTTATCCCGCAGGAAATCGGCCTGCTCCTTGGTTTCCACGCCTTGGGCCACCACGGTCAGGCTGAGGGTCCGGCCCATCGCGATGATGGCCTCGGTCAGGGCTTTGTCTTCCGACACGCTGCTGGTATCGCAGATACACGAGCGGTCGATCTTGATGACATCCAGCGGAAACTGCTCAAGCGCGGAGAGCGACGAATAACCGATCCCGAAATCATCGATGGCGATGCGGACCTGCAGGCGCTTGAGCCCGGTCAGTACATTCAACGCCCTCTTGACGTCCTGCATGAGCAGGCTCTCGGCGATCTCCAGTTCCAACAGGCGCGCGTCCATACCGGTTTCGGCCAGTATCTCGGCCAAGTCCGTCAACAGGTTCTCATCGGCGAACTGCCGAGCCGTGAGGTTCACAGCGACCCCCAGGTGTGGCAGCCCTTGTCGTTGCCAGGCGACGTTTTGCCGGCAGGCAGTCTTGAGCACCCACTTGCCGATCGGCACGATCAAACCGGTCTCTTCCGCGACCGGGATGAATTGCATGGGCGCCACGATACCCAGGTCGGGATGATTCCAACGCAGGAGCGCTTCCATACCGGTGATCTGGCCACTGGGAATGTCCCGCTTGGCCTGGTAGTGCAGTTGGAACTCCTGGCGCTCCAGCGCGTGGCGCAAGCTCAGCTCCAGCGTCAGCCGTTCCAGTGAGTCCGCGTTCAGCTTCGCGGAGTAAAACTGGAAGTTGTTCTTGCCACATTGCTTGGCCTGGTACATCGCGATATCGGCGTTTTTCTTGAGCGTCTGCTCGTCCAGGCCATCCTGTGGGTACACACTGATACCAACGCTGGCGGTCACACGGAACTCCTGGCCCTCGAGGTTGAAGGGCCGGGCTATGGCGGTCAGGATTTTTTGGGCGGCAGTCGCCACGTCGTTGTCCTGCGACAGCTCCGGCAGCAAGATCACGAATTCGTCGCCGCCCAATCGAGCCACCGTATCGCTGCCGCGCAGACACGCCTCGAGGCGCAGCGCGACCTCCTTGAGCAGTTGATCGCCGGCATCGTGCCCCAGGGTATCGTTGACTTGCTTGAAGCGGTCGAGGTCAAGAAACAGCACCGCCAGTTGCCGATCATAACGGCTGGCCTCGCGGATGCTCTGGCCCAACAGCTTGCTGAACAGACTGCGATTGGGCAAGGCCGTAAGGCCGTCGTGATAGGCCAGGTACTCGACACTTTCCGCGTAGGCGATTTTCGCTTCGCCGGCGCGCAAGCGGCTTTGCACCAGTTGCCAGCTCATCCGGGCGAGCAGCCCCGCCAGCAACACCAGCACCAGACTGCCGCCCGTGGCGCGCCACAGGTAGGTACGCGCTTGCTGGTTCACCGCGGCCAGTTGTTCTTCCTCGGACAACCCGACAATCACCGCCAGTGGGAAGTCGTAGAGCTGGCGGGCACTGGTGTAGCGCCACACACCATCCCCCGCATTGATCGCGCGTACGGCTTCGGTGTTTTCAGTGTCCGGTACCACGCTTGCGTAATCGATCGAGTCGCCGGCCGATACGTCCTCTCCACTGCGCCGTGCCCGAAAGACACCGTCAATACCCAACAGGCCGAGCAAGCCGTGATTGCCGAGTTTCGAGGCGTCATAACTGCTGACGAAATAGGCGGCATCGACCTCGACCATGGCGATCCCGGCGAACGCGCCATCCCCGCCATCGAGCCGTCGGCTGAAACGCAACTTCCACTCCCCCGTCACCGGGCTTTTCCACGGACGGCTGATCGACAGCGCCGTGTCCGGGCCCAGCGTTTGCAGCTCATCCTTGGCCATTCGGCTTCCGGCTTCGCTCGGCTGGGTACTGGCGACGACCCGGCCGCTGGCATCGACCACACTGACGTCGAACAAGTAGGGAGAAGGCAACAAGGCGCGAGCCTTGAGCTTGGGCAGCGGGTTGGGCTCCCGCTCGGATTCGTAGGTGTACTTGACGAGCTTGAGAGTCTGATCGATTTCACGCACTGCCCGCAGGATCTGCGCCTCGTAGGTGGCGCCGATTTCCAGGCTCGCCTCGGCGATCCCCTGCTGCGCGCGGGCCTGTTCGACCTTGATCAAGTAAAGGGTGCCCGCCCAGATGACCACCAACAGCAGAACGGCCAGCAGCGGGAACAGGATGTAGGCTTCCCTGGCCTGGTCGAAGCCGCGCCGAAACCAATGGCTCGTCCCATCGGCCAGGGCGTTTTCACGATGAACGATATCCGGGGCCGACGTCATTACACTCGCCCGTTGGATCGCCATGGTGTGCTCCCTGCATTGTTCACTGCTGACGGCCTGCGGGTATCCGATGCAGCTACGGCGCGAGGCGTCCGCAGTCCCTGATCGCCGGTACGGAAAGATTCCGGGTCTGCTGAAAACTATAGACCACAAACCGCGCCCGCCATGGCCAATCGCGCGTCGACCGTGGCTTTGCGTGGGGTGTGAATGACGAAGTGCAGTTGACGCCCCTGACTTATTGGTCCAGTTTCTAATGCAACCGAGCCCCGCAGTTTTCGTGCAGGACGCTAAGCTTGATAAACCCGGTTCGTTAATCAAAGGGTCTTTGCAAGCCTATGAATGATGTCAGTAGCCCCTCCTCCCCTGCCATTGGTCACCCATGGTCGTTCCTGTGTCGTTGATTCCCCTGGTGGTGTGTGACGACTCCAACATGGCGCGCAAACAGGTGTTGCGTGCACTGCCGATAGACTGGCCGGTTTCGGTCACCGAGGCGAGCAATGGCCGCCAGGCCATGGACGCCATACGCCAGGGCCTGGGGCACGTGGTGCTGCTCGACCTGACCATGCCGGAAATGGATGGCTACCAGGTATTGGGCGCCTTGCGCGACGAAGGATTGAAGGCGCAGGTCATCGTGATTTCCGGTGACGTCCAGGATGAGGCGGTGCGCCGCGTACATGAGCTGGGCGCGCTGGCGTTCCTGAAAAAACCGTTCGATGAAAACGACCTGCGCCAGACGCTGGCGCGGCTGGGGCTACTGGCCCAACCCAGCCAGGTGCCGTTGCAGAATCGTTCGGTCACGAACACGGCCATCAGTTTCCACGATGTGTTCCGCGAGACGGTCAACGTGGCCATCGGCCGGGCAGCGGCCCTGATCGCCAAGGTGCTGGGGGTCTTCGTGCAATTGCCGGTGCCGAACGTGAACCTCCTCGAGGTCGGGGAGTTGCACATGGCCTTGACCGACGTCGGCAGCTCCCAGCAACTCACCGCGATCTGCCAGGGGTTTATCGGCAGCGGCATCGCTGGCGAAGCCCTGTTGATCTTCCATGACTCGGAAATCGCCGACATCGCGCAATTGATGCAGCGCCAGAGCGCCGACTATTCGGACCTGGAGATGTTGCTGGACCTTTCCAGCGTCTTGATCGGCGCATGCCTGAGCAGCATTGCCGAACAGATCGACGTGGTGTTTTCCCAAGGCCACCCGCAGATTCTCGGCCAGCACGCGGCCATCGAGGAACTGATCCGGGACAACAGCAAACACTGGAAAAAGACCCTGGCGGTGGAAATCAGCTACAGCCTGGAAGGGCACGATATTCGTTTCGACCTGTTGCTGTTGTTCACGGAGGACTCCGTCGAACGGTTGACCCACAAACTCGCCTACCTGATGAACTGAGCCATGAGCGAATCCATCGATCTGAACGAATTCCACTGGTTGCTGGCCATCGTTCAGAGCATCGACGTCGGGGTGGTGGTGCTCGACCGCGAGTACCGCGTGCAAGTCTGGAACACCTTCATGGAGAACCGCTCCGGGGTGCAGCCCAAGGACGCGCACAACCAGCATTTTTTCAGCCTGTTCCCTGAAATCGATCGCCAATGGTTCAGCCGCAAGGTGGAAAGCGTCGCGACCCTGGGCACGCCAGCGTTCACGGTCTGGGAGCAGCGCCCGTACTTGATGCGCTTCAAGAGTTACCAGCCGATCACCGGCCAGGAAGCGTTCATGTACCAGAACACCACGCTGTTGCCGCTGCGCTCGCCCGACAACACCATCAAGCATATCTGCCTGGTGATCTATGACGTCACCGACGTCGCCACCAACCGGCATCAGCTCCAGGCCGCCAACGCACAGCTGCAGCGACTTTCCAGTACCGATCAGTTGACCGGCCTGTACAACCGCGGTTATTGGGAGGGCAATCTGAAAGCCGCCTACGCCCGGCACCAGCGCTATGGCCATGCGTTGAGCCTGGTCATGCTCGACATCGATCATTTCAAGCGGGTCAACGACACCTACGGCCACCAGGCTGGCGACAAGGTCATCGAGCACGTCGCCAGGCTGCTGCACGAGCATGTGCGCGAGTCCGACGTGGCCGGGCGTTATGGCGGTGAAGAGTTCGGCGTAGTGCTTTCAGACACCGACAAGGCCGGCGCACAGATTTTCGCCGAGCGCCTGCGCAAGGCTATCGAAGCGCTGGAAGTGCAGTTCAACGACCAGACTATCCGCTTCACCGTCAGCCTGGGAGTGGCCGACCTGAGCCAGCCCTCGAACGACCACGCCGAGCTGATCGCCAGGGCCGACCAGGCGCTGTATACCTCGAAGAAGACCGGGCGCAATCGGGTGACGGTGCATGAATAGCGAGCCCACTTTTTTCCAGGATGACGGTGAGATTTGACACCCACCACCCCCCCTTGTGGGAGCGAGCTTGCTCGCGATAGCGGCGGTTCAGCAGCATTGAAGGTGGCTGGCACGCCGTCATCGCGAGCAAGCTCGCTCCCACATGGGTTCATTGGCATTCACTCGCCAAGGGTTGAGGAAGTCTTGCCATATTTACCCAGCAGCTTGAGCGTCACCCCATTCGTCCAGCCGAAGCCGTCCTGCAATTCATATTCGCCACCTCCCCCGCCGTCGCCCCGTCCGGACAGGTCGTATTTCTCCACCAACTTGTTTTCCTTGCGGTAGAGGTTCTCGACCTGCTGCAAGAAGCGACTGCCTACCTGTTGCGCCAACGCGGTGTGCCCGTAGCGGTCCAGCCCTTCCACCGCGACCCATTGCAACGGTGCCCAGCCATTGGGTTCGTCCCACTGCTGGCCAGTGTTGACCTGGGTGGTGGCGATACCTGCGACACGTAACAGACCATCACGGACCGCATCGGCGGTGCGATGGGCATGTTCGGCGCTGGCCAGGCCGGTGTACAGCGGGAAAAGCGTCGCGGCCGTGAGCTGCTGGCGTTGTTGCTGGCGTTGCCAGTCGTAGTCCACGTAGAAACCTTTGTCGGCATTCCACAAGTGCTGCTCGATGGCCCGCTGGCGCAGTTCGGCGCGCCGGCCGTAAGCCTGGACGCACGGGGCGTTCTGCACCGTCTCGCAGGCTTTGGCGATGGTCTGTTCCAGATGATAGATCAAGCTATTGAGGTCCACGGGCACAATGGCCGTGGTGCGAATACTCGCCAGGTTCTGGCCGTCGTCCAACCAGCGCGAGCTGAAGTCCCAGCCACTTTCGGCGCCGGCGCGCAGGTCACGCCAGACCTCTTCCTTGGGCCGGTCCGGCGCCTGTTCGGCGGTGCGGACATCTTGCAACCAGGATTCCTGTCGAGGCGTCGGGCTGGCATCCCAATAGCGGTTGAGCACGCTGCCGTCGGCAAGTTTGACCACGTGCCGATCCGCAGCACCGGGCTTTAGTGCCTGGGCACCCGCCATCCAATAGGCATACTCCTTCTGCAGCTGTGGCAGGTATCGCCCATAGGCCTGGTCACCTTCGATACGCGCCTGCAACGCCACCATGTAGGCGAAGAATGGCGGCTGCGACCGGCTCAGGTAGTAGGTGCGATTGCCGTTGGGAATGTGGCCGTAGGTGTCGATCATGTAGGCAAAGTTATCGGTCATCTGGCGGACCCGGGCCTTATCGCCGCTTTGCTCGAGACCCAGCATGGTGAAATACGAATCCCAGTAATACATCTCGCGAAAGCGTCCGCCAGGTACCACATAGGGCTGCGGCAAGGGCAACAAACTGCTGTAGGCCGGCACCTGGCTGTAGGATCGGCTCAGGATCGGCCAGAGGCTGTCGATGTGTTCCTGGATCGGAGCGCCGGGCTTGGGCGCCGGGCTTTCGGCTTGGCCAGATTCGATGAAGTTGTCTTTCACGAAGGCCTTGATATCGAAGCCGTCGTGGTCACGTCGGGCCAGGTAATCGGCGCGGATTTGCGCCGGATCACGGTTGGGCAGTGCGTCCACGAAATGCTTCTGGTCGGTGAACACCTGCCCACGCTGCACCGCTTCAAAGAGCTCGGGGTAGGCCTGGTCGGGGGGAAGATTGGCCCGTCCCTGGGCGTCGACGTAGCTCCATGTGGCAGGCGGTTGGCTCGAACAGGCCACGCACAGCAGCGTGGCAAAGGAAAGGCTGGTGAGCTCAATAGGTCGCATCAAGGGGTCCATCCTGTTTTTCGTTCCTGACGAACGAGTGACCTGCCGGGATGGACCTGGGTTCAGTCGATGATGCAGTGCCGGGCGACGTCCAGATCACATTGGTCAGTCCAATCTATATTTTTATTAATTGGTCTTGCCAATATTTTTTCCAGCCTGTAGTTTCGGCCCCAAGGTCATGGGTGCAGGTCACCACTCGCCTACAACAAAAAAGAGAGCCCCGGTCCCGGCAGCCGCGCGCTCACAACCCTCCTCCCGCCTGCAGGCAACCACCGTCTGCACGCCAGCCAAGGAGCATCGCCATGCTGACAGTCATCTGTAACGAACCCGGCTCGCTCACCGCCATCGAACGTGAACACCCCCTCAGGAAACCGGGGGAGATCCTGATCCGGGTCAAGCGTGTCGGGGTCTGCGGCACCGACCTGCACATCTTCACCGGCAATCAACCGTACCTCGAATATCCGCGAGTCATGGGCCACGAGTTCTCCGGGGTCGTGGAGGGCTCCGACGAGGCCAGCGACCTGGCTGTCGGCGATGTCGTCTATGTGATGCCGTACCTGTCCTGCGGGACTTGCATCGCCTGCCGCCAGGGCAAGACCAACTGCTGCACCGCTATCCAGGTGCTGGGGGTTCACTGCGACGGTGCTTTCACTCAATACCTGAGCGTTCCCCATGCGTTCGTGCACAAGGCGGTGGGGGTTTCCCTGGACCAGGCCGCGATGATCGAATTCCTCTCCATCGGCGCTCACGCCGTGCGGCGCTCGAACATCCAGGCGCAGAAACACGCTCTGGTGGTCGGCACCGGCCCGATCGGCATGGCGGCGGCGATCTTCGCCAGCCTGCGCGGTGCGAAAGTCACTGTCCTGGATACCCGCGAGGATCGCCTGTCGTTCTGCAAGCAACACCTGAATATCCACGCCGCCGTGCAGATCGGCGAAGGCGACAAGCAAGCCCTGGCCGAGCTGACCGAGGGTGATTTTTTCGACGTGGTCTTCGACGCCACCGGCAATGCCCGGGCCATGGAGCGCGGGTTCGAGTTCATCGCCCATGGCGGCACCTATGTGATGATCTCGGTGGTTCGGGACTCCATCACCTTCTCCGACCCTGAGTTCCATAAGCGAGAAGCCACGCTGATGGGCAGCCGCAACGCCACCCAGGAAGACTTCCGGCACGTCGAGCAATGCTTGCGCGACGGCTTGATTCCAGATGCGGCCCTGAACACCCACCGACTGACGCTGGGCGACGTGCCCCACTCGTTCGCCACCTTGCTCGACCCCACGCAAGGTGTCGTCAAGGCAATCATCGAGTGCTAGGAATCGGAGGACGCCCCATGAACCCGCCTTCCTCTTTGCTTGTGTTGACACCCGGCGATGATGTCGCGGTGGCCCGAGGCGATATCGCCGAAGGTCAGTCGGTGAATGCCGACGGCATCCGCCTGGTCGCCCGGCAGGCGATTCCGTCCGGCCACAAGATCGCCCTGCGCCCGGTGTTGGCCGGCCAGCGGGTGCTCAAGTACGGGCAAACCATCGGCCAGGCCACGCAGGCCATCGAGCCTGGCGATCACGTCCACGTGCACAACCTGGACATGCCCGCCAACACGACCGAACACAGCGTACGTAACGTCTATGTCCCCACGTCGTTGAGCGAGAACCCCGCGACCTTCGAAGGTTACGTCCGCGAGGATGGACGCGTCGGCACACGCAATTACATCGGGGTCATTTCCAGCGTCAACTGCTCGGCAACCGTCTGCAAGCAGATCGCCAACACCTTTTCCGCCGAGCGCTTGAAAGATTTCCCCAACGTCGATGGCGTCGTTGCAATCACCCATGGCAGCGGCTGTGGCATGGGTGCCCAGGGCGAAGGGATCGACATTCTCAAGCGAACCCTGAGGGGCTATGCCGATCACGCCAATTTCGCTGGTGTGCTGTTGATTGGGTTGGGTTGCGAGGTCAATCAACTCACCCCGTTGATGAATGAACTGGGGGATCGCTCCGCGGCGCTCAAGGCCAGCCTGGTCATCCAGGACGAAGGCGGCACTCGCGAAGCCGTGCGACGAGGCATCGCCCACATCGAAGCGATGCTGCCCCTCGTCGACCAATGCCAGCGCACAACCGTTGCCGCCAGCCACTTGTGCGTCGGTTTGCAATGCGGCGGCTCGGATGGCTACTCCGGTATCACGGCCAATCCGGCACTCGGCGCGGCCGTGGACCTGCTGGTGCAACAGGGCGGCACGGCGATCCTTTCGGAAACCCCGGAAATCTATGGGGCCGAACATTTGCTGACCGCCCGCGCCGCGTCTGCCGACATCGCGGCAAAATTGATGGCGCGCATCCATTGGTGGGAAGCCTACGTCCGCCACAACGACGGTGACATGAACAACAACCCTTCGCCGGGCAACAAGGCCGGGGGCATCACCACCATCCTGGAAAAATCCCTCGGTGCCGTGGCGAAAGCCGGTGCGACCGGGCTGATGGGCGTGTACCAATACGCGGAAACGGTCGATGCCCGGGGCCTGGTGTTCATGGACACCCCCGGTTACGACCCGGTGTCGGCGACCGGCCAGGTGGCGGGTGGCGCCAACCTGATCTGCTTCACCACGGGCCGTGGCTCGACCTACGGGTGCAAGCCCACGCCCTCGTTGAAAATCGCCACCAACACCCGGCTGTTCCAACGCATGGAGCTGGACATGGACTTCAACGCGGGCGGCATTGTCGATGGCGTGGAATCGGTGGCCCAGGCCGGTGAGCGGTTGTTCCGACTGATGCTGGCGACCGCGTCCGGGCACCGCACCTGCAGCGAGGAAAACGGCTTGGGCGATAACGAGTTCCTGCCTTGGCAGATCGGTGCGGTGATGTGAATGGCGAAGTCATTGCCCCCCTCTCCCTGTGAGAGCGAGCTTGCTCGCCAAAGCGGTGGGTCAGTTTGCATCAATGCTGAATGTACCGCCGCCTTCGCGAGCAAGCTCGCTCCCACCATCAAGCGCCTATGGTAGCCTTTGCGGACTCTCCGATGGACGTCCACCCATGGTCTCACCGATCAACGCCGCCGAACGCAAGCCCTACCAGAAAATCGCCGATCAACTGCGCAACTACATCGCCCAGGGGGATTTCAAGGCAGGTTCCAGGCTTCCCCCCGAGCGCGACTTGACCCAACTGTTGGGGGTTTCCAGGCCGTCGCTTCGCGAGGCGCTGATCGCCTTGGAAATAGACGGCGACATCGAGATCAAGATGGGCTCCGGCGTGTATGTGCGAGCCCGGTCCAAGGACGGAAAAAACCCGAGCATGACCTTGGGCGAAAGCCCTTCGGAACTGATGCAAGCGCGTGCGTTGATCGAAGGCGAGTCGGTGATCCTGGCGTGCCTGCATGGCAAGAAAAGCGACTACCGCTATCTGCAGGACTGCATCGATGCCATGCGCGCGAGCATCGCCAACGGCCTGCCTCCACTGGAGGATGACCGTAAGTTCCATCAGCGCCTGGCCAAGATGAGCGGCAACTCCGCCCTGGTGCGGATCATCACCGCCCTTTTCGATGAACGACACAACCCGATTTCGGCTCACCTGAGCAAACACTCGGAGAATGCCCTGACATGGGAAGCCGCGGTCGCCGAACATGAAGCGATCCTGCGCGCCGTAGCCCACAAGGATGTACTCGGCGCCCAAACCTCGATGCGCCAGCACCTGAGCCGTTCGGAGAACCGCTGGCTGCGAGCGCTGGAGCCGGAAGACATGGGCGACTAGACCTGCGGTTTTGAAATTTTGGTTGCCTGATCAAGTGCCATCGCGAGCAAGCTCGCTCCCACAGTTTGATCGATGGTGCACCTCGATTCTGCGGCCTATCCAGCCACCTGTGGGAGCGAGCCTGCTCGCGATGGCGGCAGCACAGCCACCATCGCTGTCACAAGCAAACGCCCCCCGCTTGCCAAACCTGATGGCCTGGATAGGCATTTTTAACCTACATCAGCACATCGGCCCTGGCTGGGCCGAGCCTGCTCAAACAATGGAGCGATCTACATGGAAGTCTGCAATCGGCTGCAACCCTCGGAGTGCGTCAGCATGGAGGACATTCGTGGTGAAATCGATGCCCTCGATCAGGCGGTCATCAAATTGCTGGGCAAGCGTTTTCAATACGTACTCGCGGCCTCGAAGTTCAAGACCTCGGCCACGTCGGTGCGTGCGCCGGAGCGTTTCAAGGCGATGCTGGCGACACGACGGGAATGGGCCGAGGCCGAGGGCCTGAGCCCGGATGCCATCGAAAAAATGTACAGCGACCTGGTGAACCACTTCATCGCCGAAGAAATGAAGCACTGGGCGGCCGATCAAGCCCGGAGCTGATTTTTCCTGCTTCGCTGGCAAGGGCGTCCATCCCCTTGCCAGCGTCCTGTCCTCCGGCGAGATCGGGAGCAATCGCCGACAAAATTCGTACGCCTTTGGCCACTGACGCTACCCGCAAACCACCCAGAATCCAGTGGGTGATCGTCCACGCCAAAAGTAAATCAAAGCCTTGGTTGTGTTGCGCTTCGCTCTGCTTGGCCAGCGTCAAGCATTCGAAATTTGACACTACAACGCTATCACCTATCGTTCCTCTCGAGACCGCACCCAGGGACCGGGTGGCCCGGACGCCTTTGCAGGCGCGGTCGTCAATGTCATTCCCCTCAAGGAGCAACAAAATGTCTGGAACGACCCAAACCATTGATGTGCTGGTCAACGTTGACGCCGATTACCTGCTCGCCCACCCCAACGACGTAGGCGGCGCGATTGCCATGCTGGTGACCCGCAGTGCCATCGACAGCCATGCCAACGTCACCAGCGGCGAAGGCGAAGGCGGTAACGAATTGTGGTTCGACGTAAAACCCGGTGACATCATTCGCTGGCGCGCCACCACGCTGTCGCGCAACTTCGACCGCATCGCATTGATCAAGGACGTCGAGATCGGCGACCCCCACCAGGGCGGTGATTACAAGGGCACCATTTCGAAGCCGACACCGTTCAACATCCCCGGCATCCCCGTGCCTTATCTGGACAACGGCGCCCCCGGCGGTATCGCCAAAACCGATGTGACCTATACCTTCTGGCAGTCCACTGCGCTGAGCCCGGGCAAGCTCTGGTACCAAATCTATTTCGTTCTGCTGGACCGTAACCTGAACCAGATTGGCCCGACCAACACGTGGGACCCCTACATCACCGTCAATAACCAATAACTGAAAGGTACACAGCCCCGACCGACGCCCTCGTCAACGACGAAAGGCACCGGCCGGGGCTGTGTCCAGGCGCTACAGAACGTCCCTTCCTAGGCCGCTTTTTCAAACTCCATCAATGCCGCCAACACCAACGGGTGCAGGACGGCGTCGGGATGCTTCGTTTGCCAGGCCATCAAGTCGCGACACATGGTTGGCGTCCAGAAGCTCTTGATGTGCTGGTACACACCACGCACCGCCACCGCACGGTCCGGCTCACTGGCGAAATACTGACCGATCTGGTTGGCCATCTTGATCAAGCTGTCAGAGCTCATCGACGCACCTCGGCTTTTTCGGCATGGCGACGTTCCCTCAGCAGGCGGCCTTGTTCATCACTGAAGGCCTGGTAACGCTTCTGCCATTCCGAAGGCTGGCTGACCCGTACGATCTCCACCGCTGTCACCTTGTATTCCGGACAGTTGGTGGCCCAGTCGGAGTTGTCGGTGGTGATCACATTGGCGCCCGACTCCGGGAAGTGGAACGTGGTGTAGACCACGCCCGGCGCTACCCGCTCGGTCACCCTCGCGCGCAGTACCGTCTGCCCGGCACGGCTGCCGATACCGACCCAGTCTTCGTCGACGATCCCGCGGTTCTCGGCATCGGTCGGATGGATTTCCAGACGGTCCTCCTCGTGCCAGGCGACGTTTTCGGTGCGCCGGGTCTGGGCGCCGACGTTGTACTGGCTGAGGATGCGGCCGGTGGTCAGCAGCAGCGGGTAGCGGTTGTTGACCTTCTCTTCGGTGGGCACGTAGCCGGTGAGCATGAAACGGCCCTTGCCGCGCACGAACTGCTCGATGTGCATGGTCGGCGTGCCGTCCGGCGCGGCATCGTTGCAAGGCCATTGCAGGCTGCCGTGGCGCTCCAGTTCGGCGTAGCTGACGCGGGTGAAGGTCGGCGTCAGGCGGGCGATTTCATCCATGATTTCCGAAGGGTGGTTGTAGTGCATCTTGTAGCCCAGGGCATCGGCCAGAGCGATGGTGGCTTCCCAATCGGCCTTGCCGGCCAATGGGTCCATCACCTTGCGAACGCGGGAGATACGGCGTTCGGCGTTGGTAAAGGTGCCGTCCTTCTCCAGGAACGAGCTGCCCGGCAGGAACACGTGGGCGAACTTGGCCGTCTCGTTGAGGAAGATGTCCTGGACGATCACGCATTCCAGCGCGGACAGCGCGGCCGTCACATGCTGGGTATTGGGGTCGCTCTGGGCGATGTCCTCACCTTGGCAATAAAGCGCCTTGAAGGTGCCGTCCAGGGCCGCTTCGAACATGTTCGGGATACGCAGGCCCGGGTCGGGTTGCAGGGTGACGTTCCAGGCTTGCTCGAACTCGGCGCGGACCGCTTCGTTGGAGATGTGCCGATAGCCTGGCAACTCGTGGGGGAACGAGCCCATGTCGCAGGAACCCTGGACATTGTTCTGTCCACGCAGCGGGTTCACCCCGACACCTTCGCGACCGATATTGCCGGTCGCCATGGCCAGGTTGGCGATGCCCATGACCGAGGTGCTGCCTTGGCTGTGCTCGGTGACGCCGAGACCGTAGTAGATGGCCGCGTTACCGCCAGTGGCGTAGAGCCGTGCCGCGGCGCGGATCTGCTCGGCAGGTACGCCGCAAACCGGGCCCAGAACCTCAGGCGAGTTTTCCGGCAGGCTGACGAAGTCGCGCCAGCGGGCGAAGTCCGTCGCCTCGCAGCGGGCTTCGACAAAGGGCTGGTCAATCAAGCCCTCGGTGGCAATGACATGGGCCAGCGCATTGAGCATCGCCACGTTGGTACCGGGACGCAGTTGCAAATGCAGCTCGGCGCGGGCGTGGGGCGAATCCACCAGATCGATGCGCCGTGGGTCGATGACAATCAGTCGCGCGCCCTGGCGCAGGCGGCGCTTGAGCTGGGAGCCGAACACCGGGTGCGCATCGGTGGGGTTGGCGCCCATCACCAGGATCACGTCGGCCTTCATCACCGAGTCGAAATTCTGGGTCCCGGCGGATTCACCCAGGGTCTGCTTGAGGCCGTAACCGGTAGGCGAATGGCAGACACGGGCACAGGTGTCGACGTTGTTGTTGCCGAACGCGGTGCGCACCAGCTTCTGCACCAGGTAGGTTTCTTCGTTGGTGCAGCGGCTGGACGTGATGCCGCCGATGGAGTCGCGCCCGTACTTGAGCTGGATCCGGCGCAGTTCGCTGGCGGCGTAGGTGACCGCCTCGTCCCAGCTGACTTCCTGCCACGGGTCGTTGATGTGCTTGCGGATCATCGGCTTGGTGATGCGATCCGGGTGCGTGGCGTAGCCCCAGGCGAAACGGCCCTTGACGCAGGAATGGCCGTGGTTGGCCTGGCCGTTCTTGTCCGGGACCATGCGCACCAGTTGTTCGCCTTTCATCTCGGCGCGGAACGAGCAACCCACGCCGCAGTAGGCGCATGTGGTGATGACGCTGCGCTCCGGCTGGCCGATTTCCACGACACTCTTGTCGATCAGGGTCGCCGTCGGGCACGCCTGTACGCAGGCGCCGCAGGACACGCATTCGGAATCGAGGAAGTTGTCCCCCCCGGCCGCTTCCACCCGGGAATCGAAGCCGCGACCGCTGATGGTCAGGGCGAAGGTGCCCTGGATTTCCTCACAGGCACGCACGCAACGGCTGCAGACGATGCACTTGCTCGGGTCGTAGTCGAAATACGGGTTGGAAACGTCCTTGGCCTCGTCCAGGTGGTTGGCACCTTCGTAGCCATAGCGCACTTCGCGCAGGCCCACCTGCCCCGCCACGGTCTGCAATTCGCAGTTGCCATTGGCCGAGCAGGTCAGGCAGTCCAGCGGGTGGTCGGAAATGTACAGCTCCATCACATTGCGTCGCAGCGTCGCGAGCTTGGAGGTTTGCGTGCGCACCACCATGCCCTCGGTCACCGGCGTGGTGCAGGACGCGGGATAGCCGCGCATGCCGTCGATTTCCACCAGGCACATGCGGCAGGAGCCGAAAGCTTCAAGGCTGTCGGTGGCGCAGAGCTTGGGAATGGTGGTGCCGAGCAAGGCCGCGGCACGCATGACCGACGTGCCGGAGGCGACGCTGATTTCGCGCCCGTCGATGGTCAGGCTGACCTGCACGGCGCTTTCACGCGCAGGGGTGCCCAGGTCGATGTCGGTGCTGGGATCGAAGATGGTAATCATTGGTCGGCCTCCGTGGTCGCCAGACCGAAGTCGGCGGGGAAATGCTTGAGGGCGCTGGCGACAGGGTAGGACGTCATCCCACCGAGGGCACAGAGCGAACCGTATTGCAGGGTGTCGCACAGGTCCTGCAGCAACAGGGCCTGTTCCTGACGGGCACCGGCTTCAGTGCTGGCGATCAAGCGATCCACCACTTCCACCCCACGGGTGGAGCCGATCCGACACGGCGTGCACTTGCCGCAGGATTCCTCGGCGCAGAACTGCAAGGCGAACCGGGCCATCTGGGCCATGTCCAGACTGTCGTCGGCGACCACCACACCACCGTGGCCGAGCATCGCGCCCATGGCGGCGAACGCTTCGTAGTCCAGCGGCGTATCGAACTGCGAAGGCGGCACCCAGGCACCCAGCGGCCCGCCCACTTGCGCGGCCTTCAGCGGGCGACCGCTGGCGGTACCGCCGCCGTAACCTTCCACCAATTCTCGCAGGCTCAGGCCGAAGGCGCGTTCCACCAGGCCACCGTGACGGACATTGCCGGCCAGTTGGAACGGCATCGTGCCCAGGGAGCGGCCCATGCCGAAGTCGCGATAGAACTGTGCGCCCTTCTCCAGGATGATCGGCACCGAGGTCAAGGTCAGCACGTTATGCACCAGTGTCGGCAACCCGAACAGGCCTTGCAGTGCCGGCAGCGGCGGCTTGGCGCGCACCGTGCCGCGCTTGCCCTCGAGGGATTCCAGCAGCGCCGTTTCCTCGCCGCAGATATAAGCGCCGGCACCGACCCGCACTTCCAGCTCGAACACGCGGCCACTGCCGTCGACGTTCGCGCCCAGGTAACCGGCCTCACGGGCGATGTGCAGCGCGTCGTTCAGGGTACTCACGGCGTCCGGGTACTCCGAGCGCACGTAGATATAGCCCATCGTCGCGCCTACGGCGATGCCGGCGATGATCATGCCTTCGATCAGCAGGAAGGGGTCGCCTTCCATCAACATACGGTCGGCGAACGTGCCGGAATCGCCTTCGTCGGCGTTGCAGACCACGTACTTCTGCGGCCCCTGGGCATCACGCACCGTGCGCCACTTGATGCCCGCCGGAAACGCCGCGCCCCCCCGGCCACGCAGGCCGGAGTCCAGCACGCTGGCGACGACATCCGCGCCGTCCATCTGGATGGACCGGGCCAGGCCCAGGAAGCCGCCCCGGGCACGGTAGTCGTCCAACGACAGCGGTTGCGTGATGCCGGCGCGCGCGAACAGCAGGCGCTGCTGACTCTTGAGATAGGGAATTTCCTCCACCGGCCCCAGGGCCAGCGGATGGCTACCAGGATCGCCTGCCAAGGCATCCAGCAGGCCCGGCACATCGGCCGGCGTGACAGGGCCGAAGCCCAGCCGGACGCCGGCGCTGTCCAGCTCCACCAATGGTTCCAGCCAATAGAGGCCACGGGAACTGGTGCGCAACACCGTCAGCGGCAGCTGGCGACGTTCAGCCTCACGGACCAACGCATCGGCCACCTTGTCCGCGCCCACGGCACGGGCTACCGAATCACGAGGGATACAGAGCGTCAGCATGCGCCCTCCTCCATGCAATCATTCACCAACTGACGCAGACGCTCGGGCGTGATCCGGGCATGCAGTTCCCCGTCCAGTTCCAGGGCCGGCGAGCAGACGCAGGCACCCAGGCAATACACCGGGCGCAGGCTGATGCTGCCGTCGGCGCTGGTGCCGTGATCGTCCAGCGCCAACTGCTCGCGCAACTGCGCAGCCAGGGCTTCGGCGCCCATGCTCTTGCAGGACTCGGCCCGGCACAGGCGAAGCGTATGGCGCGCTGGCGGCGTGGTGCGGAAATCGTGGTAGAAACTGATGACCCCGCGCACTTCAGCCAGGCTGAGGTTCAGGGCGTGGGCGATCTCCGGGACGGCGCTGTCGGGGACATACCCGCAGCCTGCCTGGATGGCATGGAGGATAGGCAGCAAGGCACCGGGGGTGTCCTTTTCGCGCGCAAGCACGCTATGGATCAAAGGCAGGTGAAGCGTCTCATCGGGCATAAACGTACCTCGGCATCTCGAACGACACCGCCGCATGGCGGCAGCCGTCCGGAGTCTTGGCTGCGGCGTCCGGCCCACGTCACGGTAGCGTGGCACATCCGATCGCCATTCTCGCTCTCCGGCCAGGTGTCTTTGGCGCACCTGGTCCGGGGCATCCTCACAGCTTGCCACTCCCGGGGGTTGGCGATTGCACATGGACGACGAAACGTGTTCTGAAAGCGACTCCTTGAAAGCCGTCCCCGTGAATCAGCGTGCCTGAACAAGTATAGACACACGCCGTATCCGCTTATTCGAACCGTCACTTCCCCTTAATGGGTTTGGCGCAATGCATTGGCAACCAGCGTGAATGCAGGCGAAGGTTGCCGTCGGCTGGGATAGTACAAATAGTAGCCAGAAAACGGCGGGCACCAATCTTCCAGCACGCGCACCAGTCGCCCCTCTTGAAGATGGGGTTCAAACTCCTCCTCAGGCAGGTAGGCAATGCCCAGCCCGGCCACCGCCGCCTGCACGATATGGGTCGACGTGTTGAAAATGAGCTGGCCGTCTACTCGCACGTTGACCTGTTTGCCTCGCCGTTCGAAATCCCAGACATAGAGCCCACCCGATGTCGGCATACGCTGGTTGATGCAACGATGGTTCATCAAGTCGCGTGGATGCCCGGGAACCGCGCGAGTGGCGAAATACGCTGGCGCAGCCACGGCCGCCATCCGCAACGGCGGGCCGATCGGGACTGCAACCATGTCCTTGTCGATGGTATCGCCCAAACGCACGCCCGCATCGAAACGATCCGCCACGATGTCTCGAAATCCGTAGCTGACGTCGAACTCGACATTGATATCCGGGTAGTCGTGTAGCAACCCGATCAGTTTGGGCAGCAAGGTCGTGCGCAGGACATGGTCACCGCAGGTGATGCGTACAGTGCCTGCGGGCTTGTCGCGCATGTCCGTGAGCATATCCAGCTCGGCTTCTATCTCATCGAAGCGATTACCGATGGCCTGCAACAGCCGATCGCCGGCAATGGTCGGCGAAACGCTGCGGGTGGTCCGCGTCAGCAACCGGATCTGCAAGCGTGCCTCCAGGCCACTGATCGCCTGGCTCAGCGCGGATTGTGTGACACCCAGCACCCCCGCAGCTCGCGTGAAGCTGCCTTCGCGCGCCACGGTGACGAAAGACAGCAGATCGTTGAGATTTCTTTTGACCATGGCAGCAGCACTTCAAGCCGATTGATTAGCCATGCTTATAGCCTTGTTAAGCACTCATTAGCTAGTCGCATAACTGCTCCCAGGTCACCATGAACCCTATGAACAGAAATACATGCACCGTTGCGATGAGATGGGCCCGGCTTGGTTTGCTGACCGTGATGCTCGTGCCTGGCAGCTACGCAACGCTCAAGGGTGCCGCGTCGGCATCTTCAAAAAGGGAGAACACGGCTATGTGGATGACCGTCGGGGAACAACGCTTCGCCATCGCCTTGGCCGACAACGCTGCCGCCCGCGCGTTTGTCACGTTGTTGCCGCTGACGTTGCAGATGAGCGATCTCAACCGTAACGAGAAATACGCCCCCCTCCCCCAAGCGCTGCCTGCCGAAGCAAACAAGCCGGGAACGATCCGCAATGGCGACCTGATGCTGTACGGCACGGACACCCTGGTCATCTTTTATACGAACTTCAACTCGACCTACGCCTACACACGCCTGGGACAAGTGGACGACACCGCGAAACTGGCTCAAGCGCTGGGCCGGCGGAATGTGCAAGTGACGTTTTCCCAACATTGATTACTCCGCATCAACAGGATTCCCAATGAAGAAGATCATCGTTTTACTCACCCTTCTTGTCTGTTCACTCTCAGCAACAGGAGCCGATATGTCCAACGGCGCAGATAACTTTTATACCAGCGACGACGTGACCGTACAGAAGGTCAATTTCAAGAACCAATATCAAATGAACGTGGCAGGCAACCTGTTCATCCCGAAAAAACTCAATGGCAAGGCAAGAAGTCCGGCGATTGTCGTAGGCCACCCGATGGGCGCGGTCAAGGAGCAGAGCGCCAACCTCTATGCCACGAAAATGGCGGAAAGAGGCTTCGTGACCCTCTCCCTGGACTTGTCATTCTGGGGCGAAAGCGAGGGGCGACCGCGCAATGCAGTCTCACCGGATATCTATGCCGAGGACTTCAGCGCCGCGGTGGACTTTCTCAGCGCCCAGCCTTTCGTCGACAAGGAGCGCATTGGTGCCATCGGTATCTGTGGCAGTGGCAGCTTCGTGATCAGCGCAGCCAAGATCGACCCGCGCATGAAAGCCATCGCAACGGTGAGTATGTATGACATGGGTGGCGTCAATCGCAACGGATTGAAGCACTCCCAAACCCTCGAACAACGCCGGGCGATCATCGCCCAAGCCACACAGCAGCGTAATGTGGAGTTCGCGGGTGGTGAAACGCTTTACACCAGCGGTACGGTGCACCAGTTGGACGACAATACTCATCCTATCCAACGTGAGTTCTATGACTTCTACCGCACCCCGCGCGGTGAGTTCACGCCCTCCGGCTCGTCCAGAGACCTGACCACGCACCCTACGCTGACCAGCAACGTCAAGTTCATGAATTTCTACCCGCTCAACGACATCGAGACCATTTCGCCTCATCCGATGTTGTTCATTGCCGGAGCCGATGCACATTCCAGGGAGTTCAGCGAGCAAGCGTATGAACTCGCCGGCCAGCCGAAGGAACTTGTCATTATCCCCGGCGCCGGGCATGTCGATCTTTACGACAGGGTCAACCTCATTCCTTTCGATAAATTGACGAGCTTCTTCCAAAGCAACCTGAAGTAATACCTGGCCCAGTCGATTTATCTATAAGTGACCTATCGATCTACCCCGCCTAAGCTGCCTGGACGCCTGCGGCTCCCAATCTCGCATCGCCGGCAACAGCGCAGTCCCTCGTTTTCGAACAGCGGCGCAATTGCGCCATCGTCAGGCCCAGCAACTCACAGAGCTGGGCAAGGCGGTCGACCGTCAGCCGACAGTTGCAAATGGAAAATGTTTGCTCGGCGCTGATGGCAGAATGCCGTTTGCTTGGCTACCATTTTTCAACGATGCATCCCCTTTTCGGGGTTGGAATTGTTTCTGGTGTACATCAACGAGCCAGTCAGAGCGTTCCTGTTAATGGTAGGAAAAGTATGTTTCAACGTTAACCTTCAAATTTTCATAGCGTTACAAGGAGAGTAAGCATGAACGCAGACTGGCCAGCGTTGGGCTTGAATAACGTAGAACACTCTTTTGGGACCAAGTTTGGCGCCAGCAATAATCCTTTTCTTCAAAAAGCACTGAAAGATCAGAAGAAAAACGGCAACTGCTTCGCTTACTCAATGCTCTGGTGCCGTCAAGGCATAAAATTGAATCGCAAGCTTCAGAGCAAGAGTGAATTAATCACGCACATGCCACTCATGGTCGCCGCACAAGCGATGCAGTCGCAGCAGGTACGACAGAACAAAAAGGGCGCTTATGGGGCAGAGGGAATGTTGGGCGAGGCCTATTACCAAGCGATGGCAGCTGCATTCTGCGTTTGCGCAACGGAAGTTGGCAAAGATGTTGGATCTATTTTGAGCGACCACAAGGGCTGGCTTGACTTGGTGACCAAGTCAGAAGGGTATTATGTCATTGCCTTTATCTTCTCTGGTGGAGGGGCGCACGCTGTAGCGGCGTCGAATAAAGGTAGGGATCTGGTGTTTTTTGATCCCAACTATGGTCAGTATTCAGTCGATAATTACGCGCCATGGGAAATGTTGCAGTACTACGCTGACGTCAAGAAAGGCTGCGACAGCTATGGTTTTATAACGAATTGGATCGCGGTCAGGGTGACCTGAGGCAGCCTCGTGATAGACGCTGAAATCACGTCGCGTCTACGGCCCCTATAGTCATGGCCACTGTCTCACCACAAGGATGCAAATCATCGCTATGCCCCCCATAGAGAGATGAGTCAGGTAACGACCATCGTATGCGCAATATCAAGGAGGATTTGATGATGCGGGAAGCAACCACTGGACTGGAAAAACAGATTGAGATCGCTGCAAAACTACTCTCCCTGTCAGCAAAAATTGGATTACTGATTGGCGGTACGTGCATCGTCAGTTATCTATTGAGCAACGGCCATTACCCGCAAGGCGTATCCGTTGGAGACAGTTTGTTATTCTTGGTCACGGCGTTTTGCTTTGGCCTGGTCTGCATTTATTTCTCTGCAGCCGTTACAGCCACCGGGATATTGCTTTCTCCGATCTTCATCCCCGTGCTTAGGGGCTTCGTCTGGCTACATGGACAATTCTCCGATAAAAAAAACATATTGGAATTCAAATGCCCCAAAATAACGTTCTTCTCAGTATTTTTTGGCATATGCGGCACGCTGACGATTTATTTCCTGACCCATAAAAGCCCCTGGGAACACATTCAACTCATCCTCCTGCCCATCTTTCAGTACATCGTTTATTCAGCCTATCTGGAACAGAACAATAAAATAAAAGCGGCGCAGCCATCGGCACCGGCAATCGTCGATTCCGAACATCCTGAGCAGAATCCCCCCGCCGAAATGAAACCCTTGAAAAGAACCAGGGCAATGATCGCGGGGGTCATGCTCCTGACACCCCTTCTCATGGGCGGCGTGACTTCCGACTTGCTGCAAGCGGCCATGAGCTTCGCGCAGATACGTATAGAAAGGGCAACGATTCTGGTGAAACCGCCTTACGTCAACCTGTTGCCAGCCCCCAAGGAATCCCCGCTGGAAAATTACAAGAGATTTGAAAATGCGACGGTGATTTTCCGAGGGGTTGGCAACTCGACGCTCATTGAAATGCACACCGAGGAAACGGCGATCCGGTTGGAGATCCCGAATGACTCGATCATTGTCGAGCGCCGTGTGAAGCCCATTGCCAAAATCAGGAAAAATCCTGAGAAAACGGAAAGCTGATACCATCCGAACATTGACACGCTGAGCAGAACGACATGAATCGCCGCAAGAAAATAAACCAGTTATTGAAGGCTAACGCCAAAAAAGCCAGTGCCAAGCTGGCACCCAAAAGCAAGAATCAATACATCAGCAAAGCCGACCGACTGAAACTGGCAGCTGAAGCCAGTGAAACACCCATCACACCTACGCAAAGTTGATCCACGTCACCGCCCACTTGAAGCACTGCGCCAAAATCGTCGCGCCTGGCTGCTGATCTCAAGCTTGCGCTTCAGTCCTGCCGGGAAGGCTCCAGGCTGCCGCCCCTCCTCTTGAAATCATCTGCCCTCGGCGAAATTTCGGACAGTCAGCGAAATTGCGTCTTGCGCTAAATATATGGAAATACGAATATGCATTTTTCCATATGTTAGGTCTTCGACCAGACGGGAGAGGTGCAATGACTGAGTTTTCCAGCGAACCCCCAAATGACTTTCCAAATCTGGACCTGTCGCTTTTCGATGTACCAACACCGGAAAAGCTCACGCAGAGCGCAGAACCACAGCACAAGCCGCGCATACTTCTACTGTACGGATCAACCCGCGAGCGCTCCTTCAGTCAGTTGCTGACCCGCGAAGCGGCACGCCTGTTGGAGCTCATGGGCGCCGAAACCGCAATCTTCGATCCTTCCGGGCTGCCGCTGCCGGACGATGCGCCCGTCGATCACCCCAAGGTACAGGAACTGCGCGACCTGGTGATGTGGTCGGAAGGCCAGGTTTGGTGCTCGCCAGAACGCCATGGTTCGATGTCGGCGGTGTTCAAGGCCCAGATCGACTGGATCCCGCTCGCCCTGGGCGCGGTTCGTCCCTCACAGGGCAAGACGTTGGCGGTGATGCAAGTGTGCGGCGGCTCGCAATCCTTCAACACGGTGAACCAACTTCGCGTGTTGGGTCGTTGGATGCGCATGGTCACGATCCCCAATCAATCCTCCGTCCCCAAAGCCTTCCTTGAGTTCGACGAAGCCGGACGCATGAAGCCATCGTCCTATTACGACCGGGTTGTCGATGTCATGGAGGAACTGATGAAGTTCACCTTGCTGGTGCGTGGCAGAGAAGCCTATTTGGTCGACCGCTACTCCGAGCGCAAGGAAAGCGCCGAAGCACTTTCCAAACGTGTTAACCAGAGGTCCATCTAGGCGCAGCGGCAGAATCAGGATGTGCTGCGTTTGGCTTTTCGAGGCAAAATACGCCCTTGAACCGCAAGGAACGCATGGGTGAGCGCTATTACATCCAAACCCTCCAGCCCAACCCCGAGTTACGGATCGAAACACCATGGATGAACGCCAAGCAGCCATCAAGAACAAGATCCGCGCCGTGGTGACGAGTAGCGAATCCGACGAGATCACCTATCGATCAGAGTGGCTCGGTTACCTGCCCTTCCCGGTGTTTCAATGGGTTGAATATCAAGGCGAGAGCTTTTCCAGCGACTTCCCCTTCGATTGGACCCTTGAGGATTTGACGAGTCTTGAGCGGACAGGGTTCTTGGAAACACTAGAAGCTTATGAGAACCCGGAAGACCACTTTGATCGGGATATCAGGTATCGCGTTCATGTGGGATGCGTGTAACGCCAGCGGGGTGAAAGAAACTTACCCCTACCGCCATGAGGGCACGCTGTCGATGTCGCAGACGCTGGCCAATTTCGACCACCTCGAGAGTTTCTGAAGAAGATGTATTCGCCGAACACCGTTCTCCCGCTGAACGAAGCGAACACCGTAGCAGTCGGAGCAACAGGACCCTCGACAAAGAAACCTGGCCCATGCTCCTACGACCCACTGCCCTCGCGACCTTGTTCACCCTGGCTGCCGGCACGGCAACCGCTGCGCCGGAACCTCTGCGCCTGGAAAGCCTGAAACGCTGTGGCGACCTGCTGCAAAGCCAGCATCAGGACTGGTGCCTGACAGCGCGCGGGCTGGGCGACGCAACGCCACAACTCAAGTTGGGCGCAAAGGCACTACCCGCAGACACGGTCCAGCGTGAAGGGGCAAACCTGCGCTTGCGCCTGGACAGCACCGATTACCAGAGTGGCCCGCTCTGGCTGGAAGACGGCCCCCGCACCAGCAATGCCGCCTGGCTGACCTTGCGCAACAGTCATGTGCTGGCCGCCGGGCCGGACGAAGTGGCGAAGAACATGGACGGCCTGACCACCTACGTCGACCTGGTCAGCGTGCTGATCGAGGAAGACCGTGATGGTCGTCAGGAAGCCGAGCGGCTGGCCCAGAAATACGGAGCGAAAGTGGTCGGTAGCATCGCGCCGCTGAACCTGTACCAACTTCGTCTGCCGGCCAAGGATCTGGTGCAGCGTGACGCCTTGGTCCTGCGTCTGGGCAGCGAGACCAGCGTGGATGCCGTGGTCACCGAGGAGTCCTCGGCCGAAGAAAGCGAGCAGGCCCCTGCCCAGCCTGAAGAGCCGAAGAAACCGGCCCTGGACTCTGACGAATGGGCCGCGAATCGCTTTCTCGACGCGGTGAATTATTACCAACGACGCATCCCCGGGCGACAGCCGCCCATCCAGCCGCAACCGGTGCGCATCGGCCTGATCGAGCGCGATGTGGATTTCGACACGACGGATTTCGCGGACTACCTCGGTGCTTGCTCACCACCGCGCACCTGCGTCTACGCCCGTGATGCGGACAAACCGGACAACCACGGCACAACCGTCGCCGGCATCCTCGCCGCACGCTGGGACGACAGTGGCAACACCGGTTTGCTCCGAGGCCTGGACAAGGCCAGCGGTGGCTTCGAGGTCATCGTCGAACGTAATTCCGATGCCGGGATCACCGCCAAAATCGCCGCCTCAGTCAACCTCGTGGAAGATGGCGTGCGCGTGCTCAATTGGAGTTGGGGCATCCATCGCGTCGGCGCCAAAGACATCAAAGGCGATGACGTCGACTCGCTGCTGCGCTCGGGCCTGGCCATGGGCGGCTACGAAGAACTGCTGGAAGAGTTCTTCCTCTGGCTGCGCAAGGAACATCCCGACGTGATCGTAGTGAACTCCGCCGGCAATGGCTCCTCGTTCTCGGGCAGTGACGAATACCGCCTGCCCTCCTCCTTCATCACCGAGCAATTGCTGGTGGTCGGCGGGCACCAGCGCAGCGAACGCACCGGCGTCGCCGTCGACGACCCGGCCTATGCGGTCAAGCGCAGCTCCTCGAACATCGACATGCGCGTCGACATCACCGCCGCCGCTTGCGCCCACGCCTCGACAACCAACGCCGGCCAGCAAGGCGCAGTGCATTGCGGCACGTCCTACGCCACGCCCATGGTCGCGGGCCTGCTGGCGGCGATGCTGTCCATCAACCCGCAACTGCAACCCGAGCAGTTGCGCATGCTGCTACGCCGCAGCGCCATGACCATCGGCGACAACCACGACTTCGAACAGATGGACGCCGAAGACCTCACCGCGCCCATCCTGCCGTCGGAGCGTCGCTACCAACTCAATGACAAAGACGTCGGCCGCTCGGCGCGGCTGGACATGCAAAAGGCCCTGGACCTGGCCGCGCAAAGCCGTGATCGCGTGCGCTGAACCGGTGGGTCAGGGGGTCAGTCGGTGGATGGATTGCACCGCGCTCGCCGGGGCTTGGCTTCGCGGGTCCGGCAGGCTTTGGAGCACTCATCAACGCCCCCCGCCATCCACCGCCCATTGTTGCAACGTGGACTTGAAGACCGGGTCGTTCAGATAAGCCACATTGAGTCTCGTCCATGGATTGATACGCGATTGCTCAGGCGAAAAAATGTGCCCGGGAGCGATCATGAAACCCTTCGGCAACAGCAGCCGGGTCAACTCCCTGGCATCGTCGAAATGAGCAAACCTGGCCCATAAATACAGGCTCTGCTCAGGACGACAGAACACCTCGGCCCCCATCTCATCCAGCATTTGCAACGCTGCGGCGGTAGCCGATTTGACCCGCTCCTGAAGCCGAATCAAGTGCCTGAGGAAATGCCCCTCCATTAACACCACGTCGACCGTTCGCTCGCAAAGCTCAGAAGAACTGGTGTGCAGCAACATTTTCAGGTCGCCCAACTCATCGATAACCTCCTTGCTGCCCGCGATGAACCCCACTCTCAGGGCTGCGGAAACGGATTTCGAAAAGCTCCCCACGTACAGCGAACGCTTCAGTTGGTCCAATGCCGACACTCTGATGGCTGCGGCGGGCTTGAAATCAGCCAACGCGTCATCGTCCACCAAAATGAAATCATGCTCCTGTGCCAATTGAACCAGTCGATGCGCCTTACCCGGCGAAATGTCAGACCCTGTCGGGTTATGGCCAACGGACTGTATGAAAAACAGTTTCGGTTTATGCAGGCGCAGGTGTGCTTCTAGCGCATCAAGATCCGGGCCATCGGGCAGACGCGGCACGGACAGCATTCGAGCCCCCTGCAATTGCAGCTTGCCAAACAAAGGGTAATAGCCTGGATCCTCGACAAGTACCGTGTCCCCCGACGCAAGGAAGCGTCGGATGATCAGGTCCAGCCCATGATTTGCACCGTGAGTCGTGACGATTTGCCGAGGATTCGCGCTAATGGCGTAAGACGCCAATTTTTGCACCAGATGCTGGCGCAGGCTGGCATTGCCCAGCCGATTTCCGTACCTGAACAGCGTGGTAACGCCCATCCGCATGATTTGCCGGGTGAACTTGTCCAGGCGCATGTCCATTAACCACTCTACGGGAGGGAATCCTTCCCCAAGAGGCGAATGCCCAGGCTCACGGACGAATTGCTGGCGCATTAGCCAAATGGTATCCATCGCCCTGGCATAGGGCGGCGGTTCCTCGGGTTCGTAGTGACCGCAGGTGCCTTGTTTGACGAAAAACCCCTGCCCATGCCTGGCTTCAACCAAGCCTTGAGAGGCCAGCGCTTCATACGCCGTGATGACCGTATTTTTTGAATGGCCCAACAAACGCATGCATTCACGAAGTGACGGCAAACGGTCGCCCACGCGATAAGTGCCGTCGTCAATCTGGGCTGCCAACGAAGCGGTGAGCTGCTGAGCCAAGGTCATTCTGCTCATGCTGAGAATCCCTCCAGTGCCAGCAACAAGGGTACAGCTTAGGTACTGTCTGTCCAAACTGTACCTTCTTTACAGGCACAGAGCGGAATAGTGTGGCTGCAACTTAAAACAACAACCGCGACAGGATTTCCAGATGAGCATCGACTCTCGCCTTCCCAATTTTCGCAGCCTGACGCCTGCCGAGCGCCTCAATCACCTTCAAGACCTGCTCAACCTCCCGGCCGCTGACGTGGCCCTGCTTAGCGACGAAGGCGCGCTCCCGCTCGAAATGGCTGATGGCATGATCGAAAACGTGATAGGCAAGTTCGAATTACCGTACGCCGTCGCCAGCAATTTCCAGATCAATGGCCGAGACGTCATTGTCCCGCTGGTCGTGGAAGAGCCTTCAGTCGTTGCCGCTGCCTCTTTCATGGCCAAGCTTGCCCGGGACGCGGGTGGATTCCTGACGTCCAGTTCTCAACCGCTGATGCGCGCACAAGTTCAGATCGTAGACATTGAAGACCCCTTCAATGCCCGGCTCAGCCTCCTGCGTCACAAAGACGACATCATTGAATTGGCAAACCGCAAGGATCAATTGCTCAATAAGCTAGGGGGCGGTTGCCGGGATATCGAAGTCCACACCTTTGCTCAAAGCCCGAGAGGCCCCATGCTCGTGGCTCACTTGATCGTGGACGTGCGTGACGCGATGGGTGCCAATACCGTGAACACGATGGCAGAAGCCGTCGCCCCGTTGATGGAGGAAATCACCGGCGGGAAGGTACGCCTGCGCATTCTCTCGAACCTCGCCGACTTGCGCCTGGCCCGTGCCCAGGTCCGTATTGCCCCAGCGTTGCTCACCACTGGCGCTTATAAAGGTGAGGACGTGATCGAAGGCATTCTCGACGCCTACAACTTTGCCGTCATCGACCCCTACCGTGCCGCGACCCACAACAAGGGCATCATGAATGGGATTGACCCGCTGATCGTCGCCACAGGTAACGACTGGCGCGCAGTGGAAGCGGGGGCTCACGCCTACGCTTGCCGCGATGGACACTACGGCTCGCTGACAACGTGGGAAAAAGACAGCAAAGGGAATCTGGTGGGCACTCTCGAAATGCCGATGCCTGTCGGACTGGTCGGCGGTGCCACGAAAGCCCACCCACTGGCGCAACTTTCCTTGCGCATTCTGGGGGTGAAAACCGCTCAGGAACTCGCTGAAATCGCCGTCGCCGTCGGCTTGGCACAAAACCTCGGAGCTTTGAGAGCCCTTTCTACGGAAGGCATCCAGCGTGGCCACATGGCGCTGCATGCACGAAATATTGCACTGTCAGCCGGCGCGAAAGGCGATGAAGTGACTTGGCTGGTCAAAGAGATGGTCGATGCACGCGACGTTCGCTCCGACAAAGCGGCGGAGCTTCTCAAGCAAAAGCGGGCCGAGTGATGAATAGCCATCTCGACCTGTCCGTTCGATTGGTGGAAGTCGGTGCCCGCGACGGCTTGCAAAACGAGAACCGGACGCTCGCCCCCGCCATACGAGTCGAGTTGCTTAAAAAACTCGCCAATGCGGGCCTGCGGACACTCGAAGCCGGTGCATTTGTCTCAGAACGATGGGTGCCGCACATGGCAGGATCAGGTGACGTCTTTAAAGCGTTGCCGGACCTGCCGGATGTCACCTGGACCGCGCTCGTCCCGAACGCTCGCGGACTGGAGGAAGCGCTGGCAGCGGGTTGCCGCGAGGTGGCGGTATTCGCCGCCGCTTCCGAGGCGTTCTCTCAAAAGAACATCAATTGCTCCATAGCCGAGAGCCTCGAGCGCTTTGAGGCAGTCATGGTGCGCGCCCGGGATGCCGACGTCAGGGTGCGAGGCTATGTCTCGTGCGTGATGGGTTGCCCGTTCACAGGTCACGTTAAACCTGAAACGGTGGCTGCCGTGAGTGCCGCTCTCTATGGGATGGGCTGCTACGAAATCAGCTTGGGCGACACCATTGGAACAGGAACGCCCGCGGCCACCAAAGCGTTGCTGGACGCCTGTACCCGGGTGGTTCCAGTGAACGCCTTGGCAGGTCATTTCCATGACACTTATGGAATGGCGATTGCCAACATCCATACCGCTCTGGGGATGGGTGTTCGTGTGTTCGACAGTTCCGTGGCCGGGCTGGGTGGTTGCCCCTACTCCCCTGGCGCGACCGGAAACGTGGCCACTGAAGATGTGCTTTATCTGCTGGATGGCCTGGGGATCAAACACGGCGTCGACCTGGATGCCGTCGTTGACGCCGGGGAGTTCATTGACGCTCATCTGGGTCGAGAAACGGCGTCCAGAGTTGCACGGGCGCTCTTGGCGAAACGACGACGAGAGGCCTGACTCCGCTACATTCCTTGATGTTCATAACAATAAAAGCTCGCAAGGGCAGCAGGAGGAATCCTTGAAATCCGATCTCTATGAGTTATGGGGTGACACCGTAAACGGTCGTCACCTGATTTACGCCATTGCCATAGGCGCATCCGTTAGCCTGGGTGCTTTTTTCTTGGCCAAACACCTGCTCGTGGGGTGGGTAGACAATGTCCAAATGGCCAAGGCCTACGCCATGCTGGTGGGCATCGTCGGCTGCCTGGTGGGGGGAACCATCAGTGCAAAGCTCTTCAAACCCAACCGCAATGTGGTAGAGCACCAGGCAGATCCTGCGTGGCGAGCAAAGGTTTTATCGGAATTGCAGGACGAGTTCGGAGACCTTGGAAGCCTGTCGGATCTACCCGCAGAAACACTCGCTGAACTGCGTGAAATGGATCTTTATGAGGTGTTTGCAGAGTACGAGACAAACCTCACCCGCCCCGCTAACGCTCAAAAGGACGCAACGGTAGCCCCGGTCGCTCCGATCCGGGCCAACGGTGGCCGGTCATGATGACACCCCTGTTGGAGCAGATTCTCATTGCGTTCGGGATGGGCATATTAGGTGCAGTGATCTTCGCCGGGATTGGCCTCATTTCGGGCAGCGATGAAACCACCACCCTCGCCCCACTCACATTGCTCGTGGTGCTGTTGGGTGTACCTGCGCCCGGTGTCCTGACGTTCTTTCTCGCAGGTGCAGTGGCCAAACACATGACTCACGCCGTGCCCACGGCATTACTCGGCATCCCCGGCGACACCCTGGCAACGCCCCTGATGCGCGAGGCCAACTTCCTGCGCAATCTGGGTGTACCGCACGTCGCCCTGCGCAAGATGATTTCAGGCGCGGTTATCGCGGCGCTGATCGCAGTCCCCACGGCGGTGCTTTTCGCCGTGATGCTTGCGCCTTTTGGCGACACGATCAAACGCGCCGCCCCATGGGTTTTCCTGCTCGCTGCGATCGCCATTGCATGGTTTTCCAAGGGGCGACTTGCGGCGGTGCTCGCGCTTGTCCCCTTCGTGATGGTCATCGTCGGTCTGCAAAGCATCACCGGACAATACGGCGTCAAGCTGAGCGTCAGCTATTTCCTCGGTATCGCCATTGGCCCGCTGATTGCCGCGCTATTTTCAATGCTCGCCCCCGCTGAACGGGAGACGATGAGACGCCAGCAGGTGCGCACCTTCTCGCTGTCTGCGGATGTTAAAAGCTGGGGCGGTTTTTTCCCCAACCCGCTCAAGGTGCTGGACAGCAAACAAAGCCTGTGGACTGCGATCACAGCCATTATCTCCAGTGCAACGTTCGTCTTCAGCCCCGTTGCGATGACCGTGATCATGGGCGAACTCGTCGGGTCACGGGTCAAGCATGTCTACCATCGGCTGACAACGGTGATCACGGCCCGTAACGGCGTCACTGAAGCGACATACATCGCTGAAGCCTTGATCCCGTTGATCGCGTTTGGCTTGCCGTTGAGTCCGGTCGCCGCAGGGCCGGCCGCACCGCTGTTCAACGCCCCACCTCGCTTCAGCGTTGACACCGCCACCGGGCAGGTCAACAACCTCCATACCCTGCTCAGCACGTGGGAGTTTCTGGGTTATGGGATGCTGGCGGTGATCGTGGCGATCCTCATTGCCTATCCCTTCACGATGAATTACGCCCACCGGGCAGCGTCCTTCGTCTCACGCAAAATCAGTCACGAAGCGGTGATCTCGACGTTTGTCGGCCTGATTCTGGTGATCGGCATCTGGGAGGGCGGAGCACTCGGCTTACTGGTCATTGTCACCGTCGGCCTGCTGGGTGGTTTTCTATCGCGCTTCCTTGGCTTCAACATCGGCGTGCAATTCATGGGGTATTACACCGCTGTACTGACGGTGCCCGCCATCGTCGCCCTATTGAACGCATGAGCCAATCCAACATAACAACAAGAAGGTCACCCACATGCGCAAAAAACTCTTGGCTTCCCTGTGCCTGGCCTTCAGCGCTGGCATCCTACAAGCCCACGCGGACGCTATCCCCACCCTGAACTACTCGGCGGAGGGCCAGCAACTCCAGGCCATTGGATCACCCGAAAAAGAGTTGCCGACGGTGACAGCCGATCTGTGGCTGAAGGTGTCCGACGGCCCCCTGCAACTGGAAGGTCCATCGTTCGACAGGGCCGGCAATTTGCTGTTTGTCGAGGTGTTCGGGGGGCAGGTTCTAAAGGTCGATCCCGACAAGAAACTCAGTGTCGTTGTGCCGAAAAACGCGCTGGGAAGTGCGGGACTGGCTATTCATAAAGACGGCAGATTGTTTGTGGCAGGGCTGGGTAATTTCAAAAATACCGGCAACCTGACAGCCTACAAACCGGACGGCTCAGGAAAGCAAGTCATCATCCCGGCAAGCAAAAACCATCTGGTGGATGACCTCGTTTTCGACAGCACAGGGGGATTTTATTTCACCGATTTCAAGGGTACATCGACTCAGCCCACCGGCGGCGTCTATTACGTCCCAGCTGGCGGCAAGACAATCGTCTCGATCCTGCCCAATCTCGCGATCGCCAACGGCATTGCGCTCTCTCCCGACGGCAAGACCCTTTGGGTCACTGAGTTCGCGACGGGGCTGCTGCACCGAATCGAACTGAAAGATGCCAAGACAATCGCTCCCTTCGGGGAAGCCGTTGTTTACCGGTTTAGCGGCCCATCACCTGACTCAATGCGTGTCGATCAAGATGGCAATCTGTACGTGGCCCTGTACAGCCAAGGCCGCGTGCTGGTACTCAATCCTAACGGCTTGCCCATCGGCCAGATCTTGATTCCGGGGCGCGAAAAGGGCCACTTTCTTCGCTCGACGAGCATGGCGCTCAAGCCCGACACCAACGAGGTTTATCTCGTGAGCAATGACGGCAGCCTCGGCGAAGGCAGCGCTATTTTCAGAGCCAAAGGCTTTGCCAATGCTGCGAAACTGTACTCCCATCAATAGCAAAATCCCGGCGCATTCCATCATGGTAGCGGTGTCGATTCTTCGATACCGAAAACTTGAATACAGAGCGCCGCACCAATCGAAAGGGTACGTCCGTGGAGCACTGAACAATGGCGAAGGTAGCGGCAAGCCCGCCCTAGCGACAACACAAGCAACCACTGATCAGCGGCTGATCGGGGTCGTTTTCAAGAAATGTAACCATAACCTCCATGCCCGTCCGCAGGGGCGCGACTTCACACCCCCAATCGGAGGGTCCCGTCAGCCAACACCGACTCTTGTCATCAAATCTGTCGTCGCGGTCCCAAGGGAACTTGACCTTGATCCTTGCCAAGCACCCATCACTCTGGATCTCTTCGTCTTGCAGGGCGATGACAACAGCCGTCTGGTCGCTTGGCACCCGAGGCTTCTTGTGGGCCAACGACGGACGATAGGACACATTCCATGGAAGAACGATAAAGCGGTTGCGGTAACCCTGATGGAAGTCACCTTCATGCGCAGCGTTGCCACCGGCGACATCCTCATTCAATACCTGTGGTTGCCGACCTTCGTGGATGACCTGGGTCAGTAGCCATAGGGCGTTCCACTCCTGGCGCGGATGACCCGAGATTTCCAGCACATGGCCGCTGGCTAAGCGAGTCTGGTCACTCTGCCCTTCGGCTTGACGATAAGCCGCATGGCGACGCTCCATAGTGCGAAGACGTCTCTGCTCGCCGTGCTCATGACTGGTGAAACGCTCCAGCCTGTCATCGTCTTCAATGTCCAGGTGTTGCTCGACATCATCGTTGCGGTGCGAGTCACGACGGGGGAGCTGCCCCAGACGCAGGTTGATGCGCTTGATCAGCGGCTCGTTGGTCACCGTATCGCGCGCTTGCCCATAAGCAGTGGGCTGTCCGATCCCGGGGAAAATCGCCTGGTCATCGCCAAACACCAGCACGTGGCCTTGAACGCTGTGTTGGAAGTGAAAGTGGATACCCTCCTCTTCGCACAAGCGCTGGATAAAGTGCAAATCCGTTTCGCCGTACTGGGTACAGTACTCACGCTCTGGGTAGGTCGCCCCCAGGCGAAACCGATAGGCATCGCCCAGAATGCCGTGCTCTTCCAGGATCAAGGCGACGATTCTCGGCACCGAGAACTGTTGATAGATCCTCTGGTTGATGCGGTGCCGCAAGTAGGACAGGTGCGGTACGAGGGCCAGGCTGTAATGTGTCAAACCCGGGCCATGACCGCTTTGTGCGATGTGGTAGACCCGTCCATGAATGCCGTTGCCCGTAGCGCCCAACGTCAGAAAAGCCTCTTTGTTGAAAAGGCTTGCAAGATCCAGGTCAGACCGTTCGCTAACACACTCCACGTTGAAGAGGTAAGGCCTGCTGATTCCCTCTTCTCCAGTGAATGCGAGCACTTGAACATCGTGCTCAAAACCGTTGATGGTCAAACTGAACTGCGTTTGATTGGCTGGGCTGAACATCCACTGTTCTCTTTTTACATAGGGCGGCGCAATGGACCGGAAGACACCGGACTGATGAGTTGACAGGTATTGGCTAACCAGCCCTGCGCCCTGTATATCGGCGTTTACGTCTTACTTTCCAGACATGCAAATCAAAGCCGGATCACACGCCACTCTTCACTTTGGTCCAGATCCGCGTGCGGATGCGCTCCAGCTTCAATGGCAGGGGTTCAAGTGGAATAAGTGTCGCGATCGTCTTTTTGTCTGGATAAATCCAGGGATTGTCTCGCAGCTTCTGCTCGACAAACTCGGCGGCATCCTTATTTGCGTTAGGGTATAGCGTGTGGTTTGAGGTCTTGGCGATAATTTCCGGTCGCAACATATAATTGATGAACGCCATGCCTTCCTTGGGATGAGGCGCATCTTTTAGCAAAACCAGATTCTCCGACCAGGACAACGCGCCTTCGCGGGGAAGACTGTAGGTAATCTTGCGTCCCGTATTGGCCTTCTCGTTGATGGCCTGTGCCGCCAGGGCACCATTGGCCCATCCCACCACTGCACAAATATTGCCGTCAGCCAGGTCGGCGTCGATTCTGGACGAGTCGAAATAAAGGACATAAGGCCGGATCTTCAACAGCAGCGCTTGAGCTTTCTGGTAATCATCCGGGTTCTTGCTGTTGCTGGGGAGTCCAAGGTAATTCAAGGCAATCGAAATGATCTCGCTTGGCGAATCAAGCATTGCCACGCCACACGACTGTAGCTTACTGATATTTTCTTCTTTGAAGATCAGATCCCAGCTATTTACCGGAGCATTATCACCCAATGCCGCTCTGACTTTGTCAACGTCATAACCAATGCCGGTAGTGCCCCACAAATAGGGTACCGCATAGCGGTTACCAGGATCATTGACCGCGAGTTGGGCCAGGATGTCAGGGTCGATATGTGAAAAGTTACTCAGCTGATGACGATCCAAAGGCTGGAGAACGCCCGCCTGGATCAGGCTTGGCAACACATTGGAAGTCGCCACGACCACGTCATATCCGGTGCGCCCGGCCATGACCTTACTCTGCATGATTTCAGCGCTGTCGAACGCATCCATATGCACGCTCGTACCAGTTTCCTGCTCAAACTCCTTTGGCGTCTCCGGCGCAAGCAACCCGAACCAGTTATACAGATAGATCCCGGGCTCTACAGCCGCCACTGAAGTGCTTATCCCTGCACAGAGAAGCGAGGCCGAAAAAATGGTTCGCAAATGTGACTTTCTCATGCAACATCCTTGTCAAGACGATATGCCCTCATGGCCATCGTAAACCCTGGCAGCGAATATACCGGGTGTTACCGAATAGTAAATACCTACGAATACTTACCTTTGACCTGCTAATTCCTAACCCTAAAGGGGTAGAAAATGCCGTTTGACCTCCATAGCCTGGCTTGGCATCGATCGATTGGGAAGCTGATCATGCAGCTGAATCGCCCAGATTTCTGGAGTTCACTGGTTCGCACATTAAATGAATATGTACAGATCGATAATTGGGTTGTATTGATTTTCAGCAATCAACACGTGCAGGTCGTCAGCCTTCCTGAGGTCGCCGATGCGGAAGAAGTCGACGCATTCACTCATCGCTATGTGAAAGGTCTTTACTTGCTGGATCCGTTTTATATAGCCAATCGGGAAAACCCACAAAGTGGCTTCTTCCACCTATTGGACATTGCACCGGAATACTTTCTTGAAACCGAGTATTACCATCAATATTTTGCCCAATACATCTCCATGGATGAGGCCCAGTACAATGTCCAACTCGACCCCGACCGAACGTTATGCATGTCCATCGGCAGCAAAGTCCGCTTTAGCCAAGAGCAAATAACCATCCTTGATGTTATCAAGCCGTGGGTGATTGCATTGATGCATCAGCGCATGGGTTTTGAAATTGATGTAGAGAAGACACTGAGCGAGCCGCCGCTGTGGCCAGAAACGGTCAATCAACTTGGCACACAAATTACCGCACGCGAAAGTGACGTACTCCGTTTATTACTCAGCGGTTTCTCCAACAAAGAAATAGCTGGAAAGCTGTCCCTCTCGGCGGAGACCATAAAAGTTCACCGCCGCAACATCTACGCAAAGTTAAACATCAAGTCACAATCTGAACTCTTTGCTCGATTTTTCATGCCAAAACAGAATATTTCTCTCCCCATTGAAGAAGGCAGGCCAGCACGCTGAGTGGCGCGGTCATGCGCCTGCAAGCATCAGGTCCAGATTCTGCACCGCCGCGCCAGCGGCGCCCTTCCCAAGGTTGTCAAACACCGCAGCCAGCAAAACCTGCCCGGTCTCATCGTTCTCGAACACCGACAAGCGCAAATCATCTGTGCCGTTAAGCGCTTGGGGATCGAGGAACGTCAACTCCTTAGCTTCCTGCATCGACATCACGTGTACATGGCCCGCATCGGCGTAGTGCCGGGCCAGACACGCATGCAACTGCACCGCGCTCACGCCAGGCGCCAACAAGCGGGTCTGCACAGGTATGGTCAGCGCGATTCCCTGCCGAAAAGCGCCATAGGCCGGCACAAACATCGGCCGCTCCGTCAGCCCGCTTTGCTGCTGAATCTCCGGAACATGCTTGTGCGCCAGCCCCAGCCCATAGACCTGAAACGCCGGCGCCGGCAATGCGCCCTCCCCCTCATACTCTTGTACGCCGGCACGCCCTTTTCCGGAATAGCCCGACACGGCGTAAATATTCATCGGGTAGTCCGTGGGCAGTAGCCCAGCCTCCAGCAGTGGGCGTAGCAGCCCTATCGCTCCCGTGGGATAGCAACCGGGGTTGCTGACCCGCCGCGCCGTGGCGATTCGTCTGGCCTGCTGCGAGTTCATCTGCGCGAAACCGTAGACCCAGTCTGGATGGGTACGGTGCGCGGAACTTGCATCGATCACGCGGACAGCTGGGTTTTTGATGCTCGCTACCGCATCGCGCGCGGCCGGGTCGGGCAGGCAAAGCATTGCGATGTCGCAGTCGTTGATGGCTTCAGCGCGGCGTTGCGGATCCTTGCGATAGTCGGCGCTGAGGGTGAGCAGCCGCAGATCGCTCCGGTCGCGCAGACGTTGATGGATTTGCAACCCGGTGGTGCCTTGGTCGCCATCGATGAATACAAGGGGACTTGCCATGGCATGCTCTCGAACATTGAAAATCAGGAGTTCCAATGTTCAGCGACGCGCTAAGATAGGAAAAGTTGAATTTATTAACGCTGGAATTCAGTTTTTCTGAACAAGGGCTCCTATGCGGGAAATCAGTCTGGACCGACTGCGTACGTTGGTGGCGATTGCCGACCTGGGATCGTTTGCCGAAGCCGCGCGTGTGCTGCATCTTGCGCCACCCACTGTCAGCCTGCATATCGCCGACCTGGAGTCGCGGGTGGGTGGCAAGCTCTTGTCGCGCACACGTGGGCGCGTTCAGCCTTCAGCAATAGGGAACACCCTGGTGGAGCGCGCGCGGCGCCTGTTGGCGGATGCGGAACAGGCGCTAGAGGACGTGGAGCGTCAGGTACAGGGCTTGGCCGGACGTGTGCGGCTTGGCGCCTCCACCGGGGCCATCGCACAGTTGCTGCCGAACGCTTTGGACACGTTGAGCCAACGCCACCCCGCGATCGATGTGCAGGTCGCGGTGCTCACCTCCCAGGAAACCTTGAAGAAGCTTGCCGAGGGCTCCTTGGAGATCGGTCTGGTCGCGCTGCCGCAGTCGCCGGTGAAGGGCTTGCGGATCGAGCCGTGGCGACGGGACCCGGTCATGGCCTTCTTGCCGGCTCGCTGGGAATGCCCGGATACCGTGACACCCGGTTGGCTGTCCGCTCAGCCGTTGATTTTGAATGACACCACCACTCGCCTTTCACGCTTGACGTCGGAGTGGTTCGCCAGTGACGGCCGGCAACCGGTGCCGCGCATTCAACTGAACTACAACGATGCGATCAAAAGCCTGGTGGCGGCGGGATATGGTGCGACATTGTTGCCCCATGAGGCCTCCACGCCATTGCCCGATACCCGGATCGTCATGCGGCCATTAAAGCCCTTGTTGTGGCGTCAACTGGGTATCGCCCACCGCAGTCTGGACATCGAGCGGCCTACGCAACATGTACTGGATGTGTTGTGGGAGTTGAGCGCGCAGTGATGCCCCCCAAATGCTTCGAACTTTGCCGTCGCCAAAGAGACTACCTGAGAGTGCCAGTACCACCGGTGGTCGTGGTGCCACATAACCCTCAAAGCAGCCTTTAGTGACAGAATCCCCAATCGACCGTTTCGGAGACCCCCATGCTTCGCGTATTTGAACAAAGGCTCGACCCTTTCCCGCCCGACGAGGTACCGCCACCGCCCGAAGGCCTGGCTCGGTTTCTCTGGGCCTGCACACGGGGGGCCCGCGGTTACATCCTCGCGTTTGCGCTGCTCAGCGCCGGTGTGTCGATCTATGAAGCCTGGCTGTTTTCCTTCCTCGGCCAGGTCGTGGACCTGCTCTCGACCTGGCAGGCCGGCGGTGAGGCGGCGGCGCAGGAAAGTCGCGTGCTGTGGGGCATGGGCCTCGTCATGCTGGCCAGCATCGGGCTGGTAGCGTTGCGTACCATGGTGCAGCACCAGGTATTGGCGATCAATCTGCCGTTGCGGCTGCGCTGGGACTTCCACCGCCTGATGCTGCGGCAAAGCCTGTCGTTTTTTTCCGACGAGTTCTCTGGCCGGGTCACCACCAAGGTGATGCAGACTGCGCTGGCCGTGCGTGACGTGCTGTTCACCCTGATCGAGATCGCCCCCGGAATCGGCGTGTATTTCATCGCCATCATCGCATTGGCCGGTGGCTTCGCCCTGAAACTGATGCTGCCTTTCGTGGCCTGGATCGTGCTGTTCGGGCTGGCCATGCTCTACTTCGTGCCCCGCCTGGGGAAAGTCGGACAGGAACAGGCCAATGCGCGCTCTTCGATGACCGGACGTATCTCGGACGCCTACACCAACATCACGACCGTGAAGCTGTTCTCCCACTCCAATCGTGAAGCGCACTTCGCGCGCGCGGCCATGGAGGATTTCAAACAGACCGGCTTTCGCCAGATGCGTCTGGTCAGCCAATTCGAGATCGTCAACCAGGCGTTGGTGGTGGGGTTGATCATGGCGGCAGGCGGTTATGCCCTCTGGCTGTGGCACCAGGGCGACGTCGGTGCCGGTGCCGTGGCGGCGATCACCGCCATGGCGTTGCGTATCAACGGCATGTCGCACTGGATCATGTGGCAAATGACCTCGCTGTTCGAGAGCATCGGCACCGTGCAGGATGGCATGGCCACCCTTACCCGCGGCCCCAAGGTGCAGGATGCGCCGGACGCGGGGGTGCTGGTGACTTCCGGCGGAGCGGTCACCTTCGACAATGTGAGCTTCAACTACAATGGCGAACGCCAGGTGCTCAATGGCTTGAGCCTGAACATTCGCCCGGGCGAGAAAATCGGCCTGGTGGGCCGCTCCGGCGCGGGCAAATCTACGCTCATCAACTTGCTGCTGCGCTTCTATGATGTCGACAGCGGACAGATCCGCATTGACGGGCAAGATATCGCGCAGGTGACGCAGGACAGCCTGCGCAGCGCCATCGGCATGGTCACCCAGGATACGTCCCTGCTGCACCGCTCCATTCGCGACAACATCGCCTATGGCCGCCCCGATGCGAGCGACGCACAAATCCGCCGTGCCGCGGCCAATGCCCAGGCCGATGAGTTCATCAGCCAACTGAGCGACCGCCAGGGCCACACCGGCTACGACACCTTGGTCGGCGAGCGCGGCATCAAGCTGTCGGGCGGCCAGCGCCAGCGCGTCGCGATTGCCCGAGTGATGCTCAAGAACGCCCCGATCCTGCTCCTTGACGAGGCGACCAGCGCGCTGGATTCGGAAGTCGAAGTGGCCATCCAGGAAAGCCTCGATGAAATGATGCAGGGTAAAACCGTCATCGCCATCGCCCATCGGCTGTCCACGATTGCGGCGATGGATCGACTGATTGTCATGGACGATGGACGCATCATCGAACAGGGCACCCACAGCGAATTGCTCGCCAAGAACGGCATCTATGCGCGGCTGTGGCACCATCAGAGTGGCGGGTTCCTGGGTGAGGACCGGTGGGTGGGCGAGGCGATGGATCAGGTATGAGCGTGGATGGCCCGGGGGGCAACGCTCCCTTCACCCCGATGGTCCCAGCCGATGACTGGCACCAGTGCCATAATCCCTCCCCGCTCATGCCAGAGACGGATCAATGACCACCGAACGCTACGACCAGCTCGCCATCTTCGCCGCCGTCGCCCAGGAGCGCAGCTTCACCCGCGCAGCGGCCAAGCTGGGCATGTCGCAACCGGCGCTGAGCCGGGCGATGCGTCAGTTGGAGGAGCGGCTGGGGGTCAGGCTGCTCTCGCGCACCACGCGAAGTGTCGCCCCGACCGAAGCCGGTGAACACCTGCTGCGGGTGGTCGCGCCGCGATTCGAAGAGATCGATAACGAGATGGCGATGCTCAGTGAGTTTCGCGATAAGCCAGCGGGTAAGTTGCGCATCACTGCCGGTGAACACTCTGCGATCACGATCTTGCAATCCGTTCTCGCCAGGCTGCTGCCAAACAATCCAGATCTCAATATCGAAATCATCGTCGACTACGGTTTCACCGATATCGTCGCGGAGGGTTTCGACGCCGGTGTCCGGCTGGGCCCACAGGTCGCCAAGGACATGATCGCCATGCGTATCGGCCCTGATATGCGCATGGCGGTTGTGGGCTCGCCAGCGTATTTCGCCCGATACCCCAAGCCAGTCATCCCTGACGACCTCACGGCGCACAATTGCATCAACCTGCGCATGCCGACCCATGGCGGCCTTTACATCTGGGAGTTCGAGAAAAACGGACAGGAAGTGAACGTCCGAGTGGAAGGCCAGTTGGTGTTCAATACCATCGCGATGCGCCTGGAGGCGGCCCTCCAAGGGTTGGGGCTGGCCTACATGCCGGAGGACCAGGTGCAAGACGCTGTCGCGCAAGGCCGGTTGATTCGGGTGCTGGAAGATTGGTGCGAGCCGTTTTCCGGCTACCACCTCTACTATCCCAGTCGCCGCCAAAGTTCACCGGCCTTTACGCTGCTGCGCGAAGCCTTGCGCTACGTGGGTTGATTGGCCTGGACGGTGTCCAACGCTTCACTGGCACGCTTGGCCGCGGCGGCGTCGCCCTGCTCGTCCAGTAGCTGGATCAGTTGCCGCAGCTGTGCAGCGCTCAAGCCGACTCGCAGGCTGGCGGCCAGGTGCGAGCGCAGTTGCGACTCCACGCCGGGAGTGACCGCCAGCGCGGCGACTGTCGCCAGCTCGCGGCTTTGCCAGTCCAGGTTGTCACGCTCGAAAATGTCGCCAAACAGGTGCGTCTGCAAGTACTGGTTGATGACCGGGACGAAGTCGAACAACGGCCCCTGGACGGGCGCACCGGCAATGCGCGTCTGATTGGCCGTGCCCGCCGCCAGCAACGCGTCGCCGGTAGGAATCAGTCGAGCAGGCTCGCGCCCCGGGTCGTCCTGGACGCCGCGTTGCTTGCGCGCCTCCACCACTTTCATCAATTCGCCGAGGGCGTTGAGGCTGCGGGGAAAGCCACTGTAAGCGTAAAGCTGCACCAGGACTTCCTTCACCTCGCTGACGGTAAGGCCGGCATCCAGCCCTCGATTCAAAGCAGTGTTGAGACCAGGCATATTGCTCGTCGCCATGGCGGCGGCAATCAGCGGGATGGCTTGCTGCTTGGCCGACAGGGTTTGCGAAACCGCCACCGTATCCGGCCTGGCCGTAGACGTTCCAGCGGCGCCGTACTGTTCTTCGCTGACCTTCTCCATCCACTCCACGCTCTTGCCCTCCACCGTCCCAGTGACGGCCAGGTGAGTCATGGCGCTCGTCGGCGCAGCACCATGCCAATGCTTGACGCCTGGCGGGCAAACGATGACATCGCCCGGACGGATCTGCTGCACGGGCTTGCCCCACTCCTGCGTCAGGCCGACACCGGAAATCACCACCAAGCGTTGACCGGCGGGATGGGTATGCCAAGCCGAGCGCGCACCCGGTTCGAAGCTGACGTAGGCGCCGGAGGCGCTCACTTCATCGGTAGCCGGGAACAACGGATCGACCCGCACTCGCCCGGTGAAATAGTCCGCCGGGCCTGCGACCGAAGCCTGGCTGCCGGCCCGGCTGATCTGCTGCGAAGTCCGGGATTCATTGGCAGTACCTCCTGCTCCCCAGGCATCGGCAAAGGGAGCCGCAGCGCACACCGCGAGACCTATCAGGGTATTTTTCATGGCAAAGTGTTCCTTCAAGTCAGAGCGTCCTGGCGTAAAACGCGGTCAGTTGGTCCATGGCGATGTCCACATAAGCCGGCACCCAATAGGTTTCGATATGAGTAGCACCGGCGATGGTGAACAGTTTTTTGTCCTGGGTTCCGCTCGCCTTGGCAAAGGCTTGCTGCGACATATACAGGCTGTCGGCGTTGCTGCCGGCGATCATCAACAAGGGTTTGTCGATCAGCTCGATCTGGTCCGTGGCATCGAAGCTCATCAGGTCCAAGAGGCTGCTTTGGGTGTAGCGAAAGGTCGAATTGGGGTGGGCGTGAGTCTTGCCGTAGTACTCGAAACCCTGGCGATACAGATCAAACGGCAGCTTGGCGATCTGTTCATCGGTCAGTTTGGCGTCGCCGACGTAGAGAATTTCTTCACCGGCCGCTTCTTGGGCGCGGGCCGCCGATGCCTGCTGCAAACGCGCCTGAACGGTAGACAGCTGCGAGTCCTGGTAGCCGTTGCGGCGAACCAGCCCAGAGTTGAACATGCTCAAGGTCGCGATCGACTGGAAGCGCTTATCGGTTCGCGCTGCCGCCAGTGAATAACCGCCGCCGCCGCAGATGCCGAGCAGGCCCAGGCGTGTGTTGTCGGCCCCTGGATAACCGGCGATGAAGTCCGCCATCCCATGAATATCTTCGATGCGATGCGCAGGCTTGTCGACGTTGCGAGGCTCACCGCCACTGGCCCCTTGATAGGCCGCGTCGGCGGTGATCGTAATGTAGCCCTGGTCGGCCAAGCGCTGGGCATAGAGACCTGCGACCTGCTCCTTCACGCCACCGTTGGGGTGCGCGACGATTACGACCGGATACTTCTTCGCTGCGTCATAATTGGCTGGCGTGTAGACGTTGGCGGCGATATCCAGGCCGTTGAGCTTGTAACTCACCGGATGGATGTTGACCTTGCCCGGTTCGTTCTCCGTCAACGCGCCACCGTAGGTCAAGGTGAAGGGGTTGTGCTTGTAGTCCGCCGCTCCGGCACCGGACATCCCGATCATGGCGGCCATGAAGGTGGCCTTCAATGTGGTTCGCATCGATGAATACTCCTGACAATAGGTGTGAGGACGGCGCGGAGGAGGTTCAATCGAGGTTTTTTTCAGCCAGGAATGTCGAAACCAGGTCCGCGATCTCGAGGTTGTTCAAGTCCGAAAACGGAAAATGGCTATTGCCCTTGATACCGATCTCCGGCAAATGGACCAGCCTGACGTCACCCCCATGGCGGTTCACGGTGTCGCGCCACACGCGCGCCATTTCAAGGCGCGCACGCCAGCTGTCCTGGGCCGGCAAGCGCACAGGTTGGTCGGGGATGTTGTCACCGTAGAAAATGATGATGGGGAGGCGGGTCAGCGCCTTGAACTGCTCCTGCGAAACGGCCTGACCCGAGAGCGTGTCGAAGGCGCTGGGAATCGGCGCAGGCACTTCCCCCTCTGGAAACACGAAGCCGCTGCCCGGCTCGAATGCCACGATGGCCCGCACGTTCGGGCTTTTGATCGCTGCCAACCAGCCGGGCCCGCCGCCCTGGGAATGGGTGAACAAAATGGCCGGCCCGGTTTTCCCCAACAGCGCGGCAACGCCGTTGGATACGACATCAGCGTCATAGGCCCCGGTGTTGGGGGTCATGGAACGAAAAAACTGCTCCTGCGCCGCCTGCCCGCGTGGGAACTGACTGCCCTCGAAGACCTTGGGCCAAAGGCCGATGCGAAACTGGTTGAACCACAGTTGCTCATCCGGCACAGGCTTGATCGTCGCTTCAACCAGACTGCGTCCCGCATCGCCACGGCGCGGTTGGTCGATCAGGTAGGTAGAGAATCCGCGACGCAGGAAAATATTCTGAAAGCCTTCACGACCATCGGCCGTCGTTTCCCAGGACTTCGCCGACTGCCCGGCGCCATGAAGCATGAGAATCGGCAGTGGACGGCTATCGACCGGAACCTGATAGAACGCATACAGGTGGTCACCATGTAGGGTTTGACCATCGGCCTGGGCTGGACGGTAGGGATCAAAAATACCTGGCTGGGAGATCTGCCCGCCGCCGGCCGTCAGGCTTCCCTGTTCCTTGATGACCAGGGGTGGACGTTCCGCGCCATTGACCAGCGTCGTGGTGCACAACGCCAAATAAAGGATGCCCGCCTTCGCGACGACGGGCAGTCTTGGAGGGATCAAACGCTTAGTCATGGGCTTCCCTATCGATTGAATCGCAGAGAAGCAAATTACCCTTGCCGCATTAATCGATAAACCATGCCAGTTACATAGCACTCATATCGCAATCGCATAAATACAACTGGATAACGCGACTTACCTTTTCTCAACCAATCGCAGTGACTGTGCACCCTCCAGTGATAGGTGAATCACAGCAGCCCTGCTCGGGAAGTTCGGCGCGTCGTCATCAGTGTTCTCCATCACAGGAATGTCGATCAGGGTCTGCTCACCCGTCGGGTCGCTGACCAGCTTTGCATCCAGTTTGTCGATGGCACGCCAGCTGTCGCCCCCGATGCGCATCACGTCCAACAGGCTGTAGTGCGGCACGCCTTCTTCGTTCTCTTCGGGCGTAAAGGCCGCCAGGTATTGGCTGTAGTTGTTGCCCATACCGAAACCCTCGATGGTGAAGACCGCGAGGGTGACCTGGCTGTCCTCGCCAGTGTCCAGCGTCTGCACCAGCGTTGCTTCCGGGTAGCCGGTGGCATAGCTGTCCTTGATGAGCGCCACCAAGTGCCCGATCTGAGCCTCCAGGGCTTTCGGAACGGGTTTCGATTCAGCGGCGTGAGTCAGGGTGCAGGTGAAAAACAAAGCAGCGGTCAGCAGGCGCAATTTCATGAAAGTGAATGTCCAGGGGCGTCGGGAGGTCTGCGCGCAATGGTAGCGGTTGGCAAGGGATTTGGTAGCCCAGTGTCGATAGGTTTTGTGGTGGGGTGCACAACCTTGCTCGCCAAAGCGGTGGATCAGTACGCATTGAGGTTGGATGCACTGCCGCCATCGCGAGCAAGCTCGCTCCCACAGTGGATTTGCGGTGCTGCACGGGACTTGAAACCTATGCAGGACCCTTGTGGGAGCGAGCTTGCTCGCGAGAGCGGAATGTCAGGCGACATGGATGTTTAATGGGCTGGCCTCATCGCGAGCAGGCTCGCTCCCACAGTGGATTTGCGGTGCTGCACAGTATTTGAAACCTATGCAGGACCCTTGTGGGAGCGAGCTTGCTCGCGAGAGCGGAATGTCAGGCGACATGGATGTTGAATGGGCTGGCCTGATCGCGAGCAAGCTCGCTCCCACAGTGGATTTGGGGTGCTGCACGGTACTTGAAACCTATGCAGGCCCCTTGTGGGAGCGAGCTTGCTCGCGAGAGCGGAATGTCAGGCGACATGGATGTTGAATGGGCTGGCCTGATCGCGAGCAAGCTCGCTCCCACAGTGGATTTGGGGTGCTGCACGGTACTTGAAACCTATGCAGGACCCTTGTGGGAGCGAGCTTGCTCGCGATAGCGGAATGTCAGGCGACATGGATGTTTAATGGGCTGGCCTCATCGCGAGCAGGCTCGCTCCCACAGTGGATTTGCGGTGGTGCACAGTATTTGAAACCTATGCAGGACCCTTGTGGGAGCGGGCTTGCTCGCGAAAGCGGTGGGTCAGTTCGCAATCGATGCTGGATGCTTCAAGTCATCGATGCACTGGCAGCAGCCTGCGCAAATCCCCGCCGCAAGTCCTCGATCAACACCTCGACATCCTCCAACCCCACATGCAAGCGCACCACCGGATTCAATGCCCGATCCTCGGCACGTTGCCGATCCTGGGTGTCGGCAACGGTCACCAGGCTCTCGAATCCCCCCCAGGACGCGCCCAACCCAAACACCTGCAACGCGTCGATGAATCGCTCCAGGTAAGCGTCGTCGTGTTCGCGAAGTTCAAAGGACAGCAACCCATTGCTGCCGTTGAAATCCCGCTGCCACAACCCGTGGCCGGGATGCTCGGGCAGCGCGGGATGGAAGACCCGCTTCACCTGCGGTTGCGCCTGCAGCCAATGGGCGATTTCCAGGGCCTGGCGCTCATGGGTGTCCAGGCGTGGCACGAGGGTGCGCGCGCCACGCAGGACCAGGTAGGCGTCGTCGGGGCTGACGGTGTTGCCGAAGGTGTCGCTCATGGCCGCCAGTGCCGGCCAAGCCTCCTGACGCGTGCACACGCTGCCCATGACCACGTCGCTGTGGCCGCTCAGGTATTTGGTCAGGGCCATGATCGAGATGTCGGCGCCTAATGCCAGTGGCCGGTACAACACGCCCGCCCCCCAAGTATTGTCCACCGCCAGCAAGATGCCGCGCGGCTTGCAGAGTGCGGCGATGGCCGGCAAGTCGCAGAGCTCGTACAGCAAGGAACCGGGCACTTCGGTGTAGACCATTTTGGTGTTGGCCTGCAACCGTCCGGGCAGGTCGCTGCCGTCGGGGGCGAAGTAGTCGACTTCTATGCCGAAGGCCTCGAGGAAGTCCCGGGCCACACGCCGTACCGGGGCATACACCGCATCGGTGATCAGCACATGATCGCCAGGCCGCAGGTAGGCCAGGAAGGTTTGCGCCACGGCAGCCAACCCGGTGCCAAACAGCCGCGTGCGGTAGCCACCCTCCAATTCAGTGACGAGGTCTTCCAGGGCGAAGGCCGTCGGATTCCCCCGGGCGCCATAACTCAGGACTCGCTCGCTGTCGCGCCGGGCACGGGCGTCACGCATCTGGGCCAGGTTGTCGAACAGCACCGTGCTCAGGCGGCTGACCGGTACGTTGACGGGCCTGGCACCGACGCCCTTTGCAGTGCGCGCACCATGGACCAGATGGGTCCGCAGCCGTTCAGCGACAGTGCTTTGAGGCTTTCCCTGCAATGGCTTGAGGCTGGCGATCTCCTCCTCGCTCATTTGCGCCAGCAGACCGATTTCCCACGCCAGGTATTGGCGCGCCGCATCCTTGTTGCCAGCGTGACGGTCGTGGGTGAAAAACAGGAAATCGATGCACTGTGCATCCGGCAATGTATCGGCGCCCTCTTGCAGCGCCAGGTCCGCCGAGCGCCAGGCATCCGGACCGCCGTCCAGCAAACGGACCTCCGCTTGAGGCAGCTCCAGTGCCGCCAGGGCGGCGAGTCGGGCGTCATCGGCCACCAGCACCAGCGGCCGCTGCTCACCCGCCAGTGCACGGGCCAATAACGGCCGGATCGACCAACGCGCCCCGGCGATATGACCTTTGCGATAGGCCCGGCTCGAACGCAGGTCGATCAAGACCACTGCGTCATCCTTCAGGGCATCGGCCAAGGCCTGCACGCTGATCAGCGGCAGCTTCTCAGGCGCGACGCCGGCTGGAGCCGGTAACGCCAGGCCACTGCTCAACCCACCGGACAACACGAAGGCCCCGTGCCCCAGCTGCCGCAGCCAACTGGCGATGATCGGTGCGCGTACGCCGTCGTTGTCGAACAGCACCACCCGCGCCTGGCGCACGCCCACGTACAGATCGGTGGATTGAATCAACTGCCCGCCCGGCGTGTGTTGCGCACCCGACAACGTGCCAGCGGCAAACTCCTCGGCGGTGCGCACGTCGCAGAGGAACAGACTGCGCCCGGCGTCCGCGGCCCACTGCTCGACCTGGGCAACCCCAACGACAGGCGCTCCGGCCCGCTCGGCCAGCTGTGTCGCCGCCAAGCGTTGCCCCGGCAACGTGCTGCTCGACACCTCATCGGCATAACGACGCTCGCTGCCGTGTTCCAGTTGAAGATCTTCCAGGTGCCAGCCTTGCGTACCGTTTTCCAGGGCATAGATCGGGTTTTTCAAACCCAGGTCGATCAACGTCTGGGCGCCAATGATGCTGCGGGTCCGGCCGGCGCAATTGACCACGATGGGGGTCTGCTCGTCCGGCACCAGGTCGTGCACGCGGTAGCCCAGTTCGCCGTTGGGGCAACAGATCGAACCGGGAATGGTCATCTTGCGATACTCCTCCAACGGTCGGCCGTCGAGGATCACCAGCGGCTCACCCCGGGCCTGCCACTGCGCCAGTTGGCGGGCGCTGACGTGAGGCGTGTGACGGACCGCCTCCACCTGCTCGCCAAAGGCCTTGGACGGCACGTGCACACCAGCAAACAGCTGATAGCCGGCGGCCTGCCAGCCATCGGCGCCGCCCTCCAGGATGTGCACATTGACATAGCCCAACGCTTGCAGGCGTTGCGCCGCACGGGCCGCCAGATCCCCGCCATCCTGATCATGGAGCACCAACCGCACCTGGAGGTTCGGCGCCAGCCGCCGCACTTCCAACTCCAAACGGCTATAGGGCAGGTTCACCCCGAAAAACAGATGGGCTTCGCCATATTGGCCGTGCTCACGCACATCAAACAGGGCGATTTCCTGCCCGTCGAACAACCACCGCTGCAGTTGCTGGGGAGTTAGGGTCTGGCTCATGGGAGTCCCGCTGGAAAAATGGAGTGACTGGAACGCAAGGTTGGCGTCAGTGGGCATAGGCCTTGATCGACGGGGCCATTTGCGAGGCGTTGTAATTGAGGATGCGCCCGTCGGCTTCGACGCCGTAACGGCCATTGAGTGACTCCAGCGGCAAGCCATAGAGATGGAAATGCAGGGTCGGTTGCTCGCCTGCGACCCGAATGCCATGCAGGTCCTCACCCAGGAACGCGATGGATGTACCGGGCTGCACGATCACCTCTTTTCCCAGGTGCAAGGTGGTGTATCCCGGTTCGCGACCTTCGTCATCGCGTTGATAGACGTAGTTGATTTCCTGGCCTTCAATGGCGCTGATGATGGCCCAGGTCTCGTGGTTGTGGGGGATGGTGCTTTTGCCAGGTAGCAGCGAGTTCAGGTACAGCGTCGGGGTGTCGCCGTCGTCATTGAGGCGATAGCGAAACGCGGTGCTGCCCTGCCCCGGCTCCGGTGCCGGAAAGGCCTCGAAGTTGAACAGGTCGCGGCGCTCGGCCAGGGCTTCCAGCAGCACGACAATCTGCTTGAGCGCGGCTCGGTCGACGCCTCGCTGGTGAATGACGCGCACTTCCTTGAGGAAGTCCTCGATGATATCGGCACGGTCAGGGGTGGTCATGGCAGGCTCCTTTTTAGACAGACAGGCTGTAGCGACTCAGGTTGGTCAACAGGTAAGGATCATCGGCGATGGGCGGCCGCCGCCCCGGGTCACCCAAGGCATGGCGCAGAAACTCCCGGGTGCGCTCGCTGGTGGGGTGCTGGAAAATCCGCGCGGCGCTACCGTGCTCGACGATCACGCCGTTCTCGGTGAAATAGACGACATCGCTGATCTCCTCGGCGAAACGCATTTCGTGGGTCACCAGCACACAGGTCATGCCCTCTTCGGTCAGCTCGCGAATCACCGTCAACACCTCGCCGACGGTTTCCGGATCCAGGGCCGAGGTCACTTCATCGAACAGGATCAGCTCCGGCCGCATCGCCAGGGCGCGGGCAATCGCCACCCGTTGTTGCTGGCCGCCCGAGAGTTGTCCCGGATAGGCATCGGCCTTGTGCTCCATGCGCACCTTGGCGAGCAAGGCGCGGGCATCTTTCTCGGCGTCGGCCCGATTGCGGCCCAGGACCTTGCGCGGCGCAATCACCAGGTTCTCCAGCACCGACAGATGCGGGAACAGGTTGTACTGCTGGAACACAAACCCCACGCGCTTGCGCAACTCGATGCGCTGGGCTTCCTGGGCCAGGGTGTGGACCTCGGTGGCACCGACACGGATGCTGCCCCGCTGGGGTTGCAACAGGCCGGTGATGCAACGCAGGATCGTCGACTTGCCCGAGCCGGAAGGGCCGATGATCGACACCGCTTCGCCACGGCGCACGTCCAGGTCAATGCCCTTGAGCACCGGGTTGCTGCCGAACGACAAGTGCAAGTCGCGCAGGCTGACCAGGGGTTCGGCGACGGTTTCAGTAGAAGGCATAACGTCGCTCCAGGTATTGGGTAAGGCGGGAAATCGGGTAGCAATAAGCAAAGAACAGCACCAGCAAGCTCAGGTAGATCACCACGGTGAAGCCGGTCAGGTTCACGGTGTTGCTGGCGATCTGCGCGGTGTCGATCACGTCGTGCACGCCCACCAGGGAAGCCAGTGCGGTGCCCATGGTGATCACCGCGTAGAGATTCATCCACGGCGGCAACATGCGCTTGAAGCACTGCGGCAGGATGATCGAGCGGAAAATCTGCCCACGGGTGAACGCCAGGGAACGCGCCGCCTCCCATTGGGTGCTGGGAATCGAGGCGATGGCGCCACGGAAGATTTCCGCGACATTGGCGCTGGCGGGCAAAGCCAGGCCGAGGGTGACCTTGACCCAGTCGGGGAACGCGACATAGGCACTGCCGATACGAACCTCGAACGGGAACACATACGTAGTGAAGTAGATCAGCACCAGCCAGGGCGCGTTGCGGAAGACCTGCACCCAGATCCGCGCCGGCCAGCGCAGCAAGCGCAGGGGCGACAGGACCATGGCGCCGACCAACAGCCCCGCCGCAGAACCCAGCCCAATGGCCAGCAGGCTGATGAGAATGTTCTGGCCGAACCCTGCGACCAGGGCCGGCGACCATTGCAACAAGGCCTTGAACACCGGACTGTGCGGGGCCACATACACCAGCCAGGACAACGTCGCCACCCCCAGCAGCACTTTGCCAAAATGTCGCCGCGGCCAGGCCGGTGGCGCGATGACGGACGAATCAATGGCCATAGCCGGGCATCCTCAGGCGCGCTTCGAGGTAGCGCCCCACGCAGTTGACGGTGAAACTCAGCAGGCCGAAAAAGCCCAGGATCAGGATCATCAGCTCCAGCACGTTATCGCTCTGGGTCCAGATCATGATGGCCGCATAGGTGATGTCGCCCACGGCGATGGCCGAAGCCACGGCGGTCATTTTCACCAGGTCGATCAGGTTGTTGATCAGCGACGGCAAGGCAAAACGCAGGGCCAGGGGCAGTTGCACGTTCCATAACAGCTGGCGGCTGTTGAAGGCCAGCGAACTGGCCGCCTCCAGGGTCACCGTGGGCACGGCCTCGATGCCGGCCCGCAGCGCCTCGGCATGGAACGCGCCCTTGTGCAGCGAGATCACGATCACCACCCAGGCGAAGGGGGTCAGCGGGTTGGCCGCACCAACGGCCTCGGTCAGCAGCATGTTCAGCACCAGGAAGGCGCAATACAGCTGCACCAGGGTCGGCGTGTTGCGCGTGACTTCGACAAACACCCGCGCAGGCCGTGCAAGCCAGGCCTTGCCCGAGGTCAACAGCGCCGCCAGGCCGACGCCCGCCAACAGGCTGCCGACGATGGTCAGCAGGCACAACAACACCGTGGTCAACGCGCCCTGCTCCAGCGTGCCGCGCTGATAGGCATCGAGCAGAAAGTTGTAGTTGAGGCCGAGCCCGGCGCTCCAGTGGACGAATTGCTCCAGCCAATGGGTCATGGTTCGCCCCTCAATTGGCCGCAGGCGTGGGCAATACGGCGGCCCGCTTCGGCGACGGTTTCGGTCGCCGTGGCGATGGACAGACGAAACCACGGCGACAAGCCATAGGCACTGCCCGCGACGCCAGCCACGCCCTCGTCCAGCAGGTACGCAACGACATCGGCATCGTGCTCCAGCCGCTGACCGTCCGGGCGATAGCGCCCCAACAACCCGGCGCAGCACACAAAGACGAAAAAACCACCGTGAGGCTCGAGGACTTCAAGGCCCTCGACATTGCGCAAGGTGCTCACCAGCACATCACGGCGCTGACGATAGGCCGCGACCTGTTCCGGCAAGAAATCCAGCCCGCCCTCGAACGCCGCCAAGGCCGCCGCCTGGCCGACCGAGGACGCCCCGGAGGTCGATTGCGATTGCACCACGGTCATGGCATCGGTCAGCGCTTGCGGCCCGGCACCGAAACCGATGCGCCAACCGGTCATGGCATAGGTTTTCGACACCCCGCCCACCAGCAGGCAGCGCGATTGCAAATCCGGCGCGACGTTGAGCAGGTTCTGGGACGGGCGCCCGTCGAAACGAATATGTTCGTAGAGTTCATCCAGCAGAATCAACACGTGGGCATGTCGGCGCAGCACCTGGGCCAAACCTTGCAGTTCTGCCTCGCTGTACACCGCGCCACTGGGGTTGCCGGGGCTGTTGAGGATCAGCCAGCGCGTGCGCTCGCCGATGTGTTGCTCCAGTTGTCGAGGGGTGAGCTTGCAGCCTTGGTCCAGCCCACATTCGATGAACACCGGCTCACCACCGTTGAAGCGCACGCTGTCCGGAAAGGACGGCCAGTATGGCGTCGGTACCAGCACTTCGTCGCCGTCATCGAGGGTCGCGGCGAAGGCATTGAAGATGATCTGTTTCGCGCCGTTGGCAATCACAATGGATGCCAGCGGATAGTCCAGTTGGTTTTCCGTGCGCAGCTTGCGTTGCACCGCCACCCGCAAGGCCTTCACCCCCGGCGTCGGCGTGTACTTGGTGGCGCCGGCGGCAATGGCGGCATAGGCGGCCTGCTTGATGTGCGCCGGCGTATCGAAATCCGGCTCACCGGTGGTCAGGTCGAGAATGTCGCGACCGGCGTCACGCAGGGCCGTGGCCCGGGATTTGGCGGCGGCATTGGCGGACAGCGAGACACGCTGCACGCGCTTGGACAGGTAAAGCGTCATGGCTGGATTTGCTCCAGGACCTTGCCCGGATTGAGCAGATTGCGCGGATCCAGGGCCTGCTTGATCCGGTGCATCAGGTCCAGTTCCACGGTACTTTTGTAGCGCCCCAGCTCGTTCACCTTGCGCTGGCCGATCCCGTGTTCGGCACTGATCGAGCCGCCATGGGCGTGGGCGCTGTCGTGAACCAGTCGGCTGAGGGCGGCGTAATGGCCCATGTGCGCGTCGACCGTGGAGTCCAGCGGATGGGCGACGTTGTAATGCAGGTTGCCGTCCCCCAAGTGACCGAAGGTGTAATGCCGCACACCGGGAAACTGCTCCTGCAACAGCGCGTCGGTATGGGCAACGAACGCCACGACCTGGGAAATCGGCACCGAGATATCATGCTTCATGTTGCGACCGGCACGCTTTTGCGCATCGCTCATGTTTTCCCGCAGCTGCCAGAACGCCTGGCTCTGGACGAGACTTTCGGCGATCAGCGCATCGGCCAGCAGGTGCTGCTCGAAGGCTTCACCCAGTACCTGCTCGAAAACTTCCCGTGCATGGGATTCACTGTGGTTATCGGACAGTTCCAACAGCGCGAACCAAGGCTGGCGAGCACTGGCGAAAGGACGCGGACCGTCGGGAAACTGCTCGCGCAATAGCGCAAGGCACTCGGCACTGAGCAACTCGAAGGCCGTCAGGCTGGCACCAAAGCCGGCGCGGGCATGGGACAACAAGGCCACGGCCTGCTCCAGGGAGTCGAACGCCAGAAGCGCGGTGGCCTGGGCCTTGGGCAGCGGAAACAGCTTCAGGGTCGCGGCGGTGATAATGCCGAGCGTGCCTTCGCTGCCGATAAACAGGTCCCGCAAATCGTAGCCGGTATTGTCCTTGCGCAAGCCGCGCAGGCCATCCCAGACTTCACCCCGGGCGGTCACGACTTCCAGGCCCAGGGTCAATTCACGGGTATTGCCGTAGCGCAGCACCGCGGTGCCGCCGGCATTGGTGCCCAGGTTGCCGCCGAGGGTGCAACTGCCTTCGGCACCGAGGCTCAAGGGGAACAAGCGACCGGCTTCGCGTGCAACGTCCTGGACGGTTTGCAGGATGCAGCCCGCCTCGACGGTCAGGGTGTCGTTGTCTGTGTCCACGGCGCGTACCCGATTCATTCGGTCGAGCAACAGCAACATGGCACGGCCGCTGGAGTCCGGGGTGGCGCCACCTATCAGTCCGGTGTTTCCGCCCTGCACCACCACCGGTGTGTCAGTCGCGGCGCAAGCCCGGACCACCGCCGCGACCTCTTCGGTACTGGCCGGGTGTACCGCGGCAATCACCTGGCCGACGTAACGACCCTGCTTGTCGGTCAGGTACGGCGCGGCGTCTTCGCTGCCCTGCACATGCTTGGCGCCGACCAGTGCCTGCAACGTCAAAAACAACGACTGGCTCATGGTTGCGCGGCCAGGGGGGCCGCATGGCTGTACTTGGCATGCAGATCACGCAAGGCCTGGGACGGCGCCATGCCGGTGCGCTCGCCCAGCTCGATCAGCCAGCCGCTGCGGTGCCAGTCGCGCACGATGGCATCGAGTTTGGCCTGGGTGTCGTGCTCGCCCTTGCGCAGCCAGATCACCGAATTCGATGGGATCAGATCCCCCGGCAGCGGGATTTCATAACCGGCCCATTCGGCTTCGCTCAACAGCGCATGCAGGGTCGGGCTCACGTGGACCGCTGCCACGCAGCCATTGCCGCGCAACGACAGCAGTGACTCGGACTGGCTGCGAAAAGCCTTGATCTGTGCGCCGTAGGTTTCCTGCAGGGGCTTGATGAAGTTGCTGCCCTGGGACACGCATACCGGTTTGCCTTTGAGGTCGGCCCACTGGCTGATGCCGGAACCCTTGCGAATCAGCGCCGCCCCACCGACCTCTTCATAGGGCGTCGGCACGTAGTCGAGAATCTCGCCACGCTCTTCGGTGAACTGCATGTTGGCGATCAGGATGTCGACTTTGCCCTGTTGCAGGAATTGCACACGGTTTGGCGCCAGCACCGACACGGTCTGGGTCTCCACCCCCAGCGCCTTGCCGATGCCCTGGGCCAACTCGACGTTGTAGCCCAGGTGCTCGCCTGTCTTAGGATCGATGGTGCCGAACGGCGCGCCACTGAGCATCACCCCGACGCTGATGGCATGCCGTTGCTCGATCCGGTCCAGCGTGGCATCGGCCTGGGCCAGGCTGGCCGCGCAGCCGACGGACCACGCCAGGCACAGGCTGACCAGGGTTCGTGGAGCGAAAAATGAAATCATGGGCAATGACCTTGAACGTCGGTTGGTTGAAAGGCGAAAACAGGCGCGACGATCCTCAGGCGCCGTTGGCCTGGAACTGTTTCTGCAATTCCACCAAGGCGGGTGACGCCGGGGTGATGCGGTTACGGGTCTGGGCCTCGATCAGCCAGCCGCTGCGGTGCAATTGCTTGATGATCGGGTCGAGTTTGGCCTGGGTATCGCTTTCACCCTTGCGCGTCCAGATCACCGAGGGCGCCGGGTTCAGCTCCGGGCTCAGGGCGCGGTAACCCTGCCATTCGGCGTTGTCGGCAATCAGTGGATTGATCAGCGTGGCGTCGTGCACCGCCGCGACGCAGTTGTTGCCACGCAGTGCCAGGAGTGATTCCGAGGAGCTCTTGAAAGCCTTGATCTGGACGCCCAACTCGGTGAGCGGCTTGATGTAGCTGCTGCCCTGGGAGGTGCACACCGGTCGATTCTTCAGGTCTTCCCAGCGGCTGATCGTGCTGTCCTTGAGCACCGCCGCGGTGCCACCGACGCGGTAGAACGGCGTGGGTACGAACCCGAGGATTTCACCGCGCTCGGCGGTCCATTCCATGTTGGCGATCAGCACATCGACTTTGCCCTGCTGCAGGAACTGCACGCGGTTGGCGGGCAATACCGGCACCAGTTGCACCTCGGCGCCCAGTTGCCGGCCCAACTCCTGAGCGAGCTCGACGTTCAAGCCGCGCGGTTTCTGGGTGGCGGGGTCGATGCTGCCGAACGGGCCACCGGACAGCAGCACACCCACCGCCAGTTCGTGGCGCTGTTCGATCTTGTCCAGAGTGGCATCGGCCTGGGCGATGTTGACGGCTGACAATGAAATCAAGGCGCCCAGCATGACAGGCAGCAATCGTTTTACAGGTGAGCGCTCGAGCAACATGGATTTCCCCTCATGGATGGCCGGCGTCCCCCGACCTGATGAGTGGGCATCCTAGGGAGCGCCTTGAGGCAAAGGAAATTCAAATATCTAATATCGTTATAACTCTCAGGGTTTGGTTTCCAGGCGAAAAACTTATAACCGCTGTTTTACTGGCTTGCAGTCAAGCCCCCGTCGCAAGACTCCCCTCAACCCATAAAAATCTGTAATGTTTAGGTTTGCACCCTTGATGTGAAGCAACCGCCATGTCGACCCTCGATCTCGAGTTACTGCGCACCTTCATCGCCGTGGTCGATCACCACAGCTTCGCCGAAGCCGGCGCCCAGTTGTCTCGCACACAATCTTCAGTGACCCAGCACATGCAACGCCTGGAACAGCAGGTCGGGGTAAGCCTGTTCGAAAAACGCGGACGGCAAAAACAGCTCACGGAAGCCGGCCAGCAATTGCTGCGGCATGCGCGACAGATGCTATCGCTCAATGACGACGTCCTCAGCTCCCTGCGTGAGAGCAGCCTCAGCGGCGTGCTGCGCATCGGTTCGCCCCACGACATCGCCGACACCATCCTGCCTCCGATCCTCAGTCACATCGCCCGCTCGGCCCCGCGCTTGCGCCTGGAAATCGATGTCGGACGCAGTCCGTTCCTGATGGACGACCTGCATCGAGGCAAGGTCGACATGATCATTTCCACCCGCCAGGATCCGAGCCTTGAAGGCTTCGCCTTGCGCACCTCACCGGTGTGGTGGATCTGCTCGGCCCAGTACCTGCACAACCCCGGCGAACCGTTGCCGCTGATTCTGGTGGATGAGCCCAGCATCTATCGCCGCTATGCCCTCGAGGCGCTCGAACGTGCCAAGATTCCCTGGCGCCAGGCCTACCTGGCCTCGAACCTGATCGGCATCAAGGCCGCGACCCGCGCGGGCTTAGGGGTCACCCCACGCAGTATGGAAATGCTCGGCCCGGACATGCGGGTATTGGGGGAAAACGATGGTTTACCGCGGCTCCCGGACGTGACTTATCACCTGTGGATTCGACCCAATACCGTCAATCCATTGGTGCGCCGGGCTTACGAGTTGATCCGCAGCAACCAGGGACACGGGAACTGATACGGCCCGCGCCCCTTCGCAGGACCTTGCCCGGCGTCAGGCCATTGAGCGAATGCGCTCGACCAGGCGAGCCTGGAGCTTTTCCAGCTCCTCGGGATCGGCCTTGCCCCGGCCATGCACACCCGGCTCCTCACCTTCCCAGCGCGGAATGATGTGCATGTGAATGTGAAAGACCGTCTGCCCGGCCACAGCGCCATTGAACTGCGCAACCTGGACCCCGTCCGGCTGCAACTCGTCCACGATGATGCGCGTCAGGCGCTGTACGGCAGACATCATCGCGCCCAGGACAGCGGGCTCGACTTCGAGGATGTTGCGCGCCTGGGAGGCTTTGGGGATGACCAGGACATGGCCGCGCGATTGCGGAAAGATATCCAGGAAGGCCAGCACATCGGCGTCTTCGTAAATCTTGTAGCACGGCGCATCGCCGCGAAGGATCAGCGCAAAGATGTTCTGCGGATCGTAGTGACCGTGGAGACTCATGTTCACTCCTTGAATGGGTGTGGAGAGGTGGGTTGCCGGTAAGAGATTTAGCACAGTCCAGTGGCAACGTCTCGTAAAGGCCTGCTTGAACGTCAGGGCTGGGCTTGCTGGGGAGGGTGTTGCATCCGTTGGTACGGTGCTGGAGGCCGGATCGCTATCGCGAGCAAGCTCGCTCCCACAGGGGATTTGTGGGGGGCACTCAATCACGGTCCACCGCCGGCCATTGTGGGAGCGAGCTTGCTCGCGATGGCGGTGAGTCAGTTGGCATCAGGGCTGAAGGTCGGGGCGCTTTCGCGGGCCTCCTTCAGCGCAACGGCCATTTTCTGCCGCAATTCACTTTCCGAAAACGGCTTGTGCAGAACCGGCCGCGCGGCGTACTCGGCCGGCAGCCCGCTGGCGCCGTATCCGGTGCTGAACAGAAAGGGGATTTGGCGCTCGCGAAGAATGTCGGCCACTGGGAACACACGCTCGCCGGCCAGGTTGACGTCCAGGATCGCCAGGTCCACCTGCACCGAGCCGGCGATTTCACACGCAGCAGCGAGCCGGGCGACCGAGGCCACCACTTCGCATCCGAACTCTTCCAGCATCTCCTCGATCAACAGGGCAATCGCGCCTTCGTCTTCGACGACCAGCACCCGGATTCCAGCCAATGGGCTCATGCCCCGTCCGCTCCAATCAGGAACGAAAAACGACAGCAAACGCCCTGCGGGGCATAGGTGAGGTCAAACGTGCCGCCCAGGTCGCGCTCGATGCAGCGCTTCATCAGGCGCGACCCCAACCCTTCCCGTTCCGGCGGGGATACCAGCGGCCCTCCACGCTCCTGCCAGTCGAGGGTCAGCCACGTTCCGTCCGCTTGGCTCTGCAGGTACCACGTGACGGCAAGCGTCCCCGTCTCGACGGACATGGCCCCGTACTTGAGCGCGTTGATCGCCAATTCATTGAGGGTCATCGTGAGGTTGAGCGCCACGCGGGTGCCGATGTCCACGCAAGCACCCTCGATCACGACACGGCCAGGCTCATGCCCAAAGACCGGCAGCAGCACTTCATGGGCCAGGGTGTCGAGTGGCGTCTGCCCCCAATGCCGCTTGGTCAACAGATCGTGTGCACGGGACAACGCCAACAGCCTGGCCTCGAAACGCCTGTAGCCGTCCTTCGCATCCTCGGCATTGCGCGCGGTCTGGGCCGCCAGCGATTGCACCGTGGCCAGGGTGTTCTTGACCCGGTGATTGAGCTCATCGATTAGCGTTTTCTGGCGGTTCTCCGCCTGTTTTCGTTCGGAAATATCGACCAGCATGTTGATGGCGCCCACCAGGTTTCCATCGGCGTCATGCAAAGGCGTGGGAAATGGCGTGAACGGTACATGGCTGCCATCCGGCCGCTCTGCAATGGCCTCGACGCCGCGTATCGGCCGGTTTTCCTTCAGCGCCACCGCCATCGGGCATTGATCGTGGGGAAGCGCGGTTCCGTCCGTGTTGAACAGCTTCCAGGTCACACACCACATGTCGCCCAACTGCGGGGTGCGCCCCGACAGTTCGACAGCGGCGCGATTGTAGAACGTGATGCGCCCTTCGGCATCGGTGGTGTACACCGCGGCAGGCAATGCTTCGAGCAGATTGCGCATGTGCCGTTCGCTTTCGCGGATCTGGTTTTCCATCCGCCGCGCCAGCGTGACGTCCTGCAGCACCCGCACGCCATAACGAAACGTACCGTTGGCGTCCCTCACCGACGAGCTGTGGATGTCGAGGTAGACCACCTCGCCATCGGGCTTCAGGGCGCGCTTGCGCAGCACGTAGTTATCCAGTTCACCGGCCACCTGGCGGGCGTACAACCCCGCATCCTGGGCGATGCAGTCCGGGTGGGTGTAGTCCAGGAATGTCATCGACAGGAGTTCCTCCCGCGACCGGCCCAGCATGTTGCACAGGGCGTCGTTCACCCGGAGCAAGCGACCGTCGATATCGGCCTCGGAAATCCCGATGGTCACCGCCTCATAGGTCGCTGAAAGCCGGTCGTCGCTGTCCTGGCGTGCCGTCTCGGCCGCGTGGACGCAGCTCCTGTCGATGGTGAAGCAACGGGTGTTGAAAAGCTTTCCGTCCTCGAAGCGCCCGTTCGAAGTGATGGTGACATGCTTGATCGAGCCGTCTTTCGCCCTCAGCCGCGCCGGATAACTCTCCAGGCAGTCGCCACTGCCCAGCTTGGTGAGGATATCGTCGATAACCGGTTCATCGACATGAAACTCGGTGATGTGCCGCCCGATGTATTCCTCTGCCGGGTAACCCAGCAGCGCCAGCTCCGCCTTGTTGGCGCGCAGGATGATGCCCTCGCCACTGACGATATGCAGGCCCACGGCACTGTTTTCGAAAAAGTCCTCCAGGTCGGCACTCTTGCGCCGAAGCTCCTCGGCCATGGCATGGTGCGCCGACACATCCTGGAAGCAGTTGATCACCCCTTGAATGTCGCCCCACCGATCCCTGAGGACACGGATGTTCATCAGCGCCACGAACCGCGAGCCATCCGGGCGTTGAACGATCACTTCCTGGTTGCGCGGCGCAATGCCTGTATTGAGCGCTGAGGCCGTCGGGCAGTGTTCGAATGCCAGCGGCGTGCCATCAGCCAGGAACAATCGATGGGCACCGCAAAACCGGTCGCCGTTCTCTCCGAGTGCTGGTGCCCGTCCCCACAGCTCGGCCGCCTCGCTGTTGTAGCGGACGAGCCACCCCTGGTGATCGCAGAGGTACACCGCACCGGGAATGGCATCGAGCGCGCCCGTCCCCATCGCGATCAAGCTTTCGTATTCGCTCGGCGCAGGTGTTTGCGTGGGCAGCTCTTCAATGTTCGACATCAGTCATCCTCAAACCGCCAGGCTGAAACCTTCACAGGGGCATCAATGGAGTCTAGATCCCTATTCATCGGGCGAGTTCAGGAAAACTCGACGTCACAGCCTCGTGCCTCAAAACTTGAAGAGCGCCTGGGGTGCCTGGACCATTAACGCATGAATCAGCGACGCCGAACATTCCAATGCGCGCAGCTGCGCCATGACCGTCTCAAAGCCGACATGCGCTTCATGCTGAGTGTGCGGCCAATCGCTGCCCCACACCAGGCGTTCGGGGCCGAAACTGCGTTCCAGCAGCGCCAACGAGGCGCGGGCGAATTCAAGGTTGCGCGAGGCCGTTGCGCCCAATCGATAGATACCGGACACCTTCATCCACACCTGCCCGCCCTGCCCCAGCGCCATCAATTGGGCAAAGCCAGGTTGATCCAGCCCCGAACACGCATCCGGGCGGCCGAAATGATCGACCACCACCTTGATGCCCCATGGCAACAGCTGAGCCATCAACCCCGGCAAGTCCACCAGGTTGGCGTGCAACTCGACATGCCAGTCCAGTTCCGCGATGTGGCCCAACAAGCCGTGCCAGGCGGCGTCACGAAAATCAGGCAAGGCTTTGCCCATCAGGTTCAAGCGCACACCGACCACCCCCAGCCGGGCCATGTCGTCCAGCTCGGCTCGGCTGACGTCTCGCTCCACCACCACGACCCCGCGCAACTGCTCCGGCGCTTGCCGTAGGGCGGCCAGCAGGTAGCGGTTATCGGTGCCGAGAAAGCTCGGCTGCACCAACACGCCATGGCTCAAGCCATGGGCGTGCAAGTGGCCCAGGTATTGAGCGAGCGTAGCGTCATAGTCGGGTGTGTAGCGCCGGACAGCGGCCAGCTCCAGCTCACGACTGAACACGTGGGCGTGGCAGTCAATGCCGGTCATCGGTTTGGTACAGGTATCAACCATGGGTCTCATCTATCGACAATAAGGGAAATCAGGCCCGGGCGCTCTGGCTGTCATGCTCAACCACAGGCGCCGATGCCGCAGTGGCTTCCAGGCTGCGGCCGCGGGTTTCCGGCAGGCACAACGCCGCGATCACCGCCACGCCGTAGGCGATCCCTGCGTCGATGCCAATGGCCGAGCCCAAGGACATGGAATCGCTCATGTGGCCGACCAGGAACGGGAACATCGCCGAGAGCACCCGACCGAAGTTGTAGCAGAACCCCACGCCGGCACCGCGCACATCCGCCGGGTACAACTCGTTGAAAAACGCCCCGAGGCTCGCCGGAATACCGGCCGCGAAGAAGCCGAGCGGGAACCCCAGGAACAGCATCTGGGTGTTGGTCAACGGCAGGAACACATAACACTGCACGGTGACCACGCAGCACAGCGCGAACAACACGATGTTCTTCCGGCGGCCAATGCGATCGATCAACAGGCCACTGACTACGCAGCCGCACCAAAAGGCGAAGATGATCACTGCCAGGTAGCCGCCGGAGTTGAGTACCGACAGGTTGCGCTCGGTCTTGAGGAAGGTCGGCAGCCAGGTCATCACCGCGTGGTAACCACCGTGCGCCCCTAACCCCAGCAACCCGCCAAACAAGGTCACACGGATCAACTCGGGGCGAAAGATGCCGGCCAGGGATTTGAAGAAACTTTGCGGGATGACATTGTCTTTTTTCAGGCGCTGGAAACTGTCGGGCTCTTCAACGTTGCGCCGCACCCAGATGATCAGGAACGACGGCAGCAAGCCCACGACGAACATCACCCGCCAGGCCATGTCTTGCGGCACGAGGGAGTAGATCAGCGTGAAGACGCCGACCGCCAGCCCCCAACCCACCGCCCAGGCGCTTTGCACCGTGCCCATGACCTTGCCGCGATACTTGGGGTTGATGGTCTCGGCCATCAATACCGCGCCGGCGGCCCATTCCCCGCCAATTCCGAAGCCCTGCAGCGCCTTGACGATCAACAGCTGGTGGAAGCCAGTGACGAACGCCGACAGGAAGGTGAAGAACGAAAACCACAAGATCATCCATTGCAGCGTGCGCACCCGACCGTAGCGATCCGACAGCGTCCCGCCGACCCAGCCGCCAATGGCCGAAGTGACCAGGGTCACGCCGCTGACCAGCCCGGCATCGCCCTTGCTCAAGGCGAACGCGGCGATCAACGCCGGTATCGCCAGGCCGAACATCTGTACTTCCAAGGCGTCGAGCGACCATCCGCCGAAACAGGCCCAAAACGTTTTGCGCTCCCGCGCAGTGACTTGGCGATACCAACTGAACATGATTGTTATCCTTATGGGTGGAACGAAAGGCAGCCGAGAGCGAACCGCGCCGCTACAGGGCCAGTCATGACAAACAAAACGGTAGGGACAGCGGCGACCGACTCGCCGCCAGCCGGGTCGGGTCAGCGAATTTCCACGCGGTAGCGGAAGTGCTCGGCATGCCCGCGAGAGCGTCGCCACTCCAGGGGATTGCCGGCGTAGTCCCGTGCCAGGCGCTCGATCACCACCACCGGGCTGTTGACCGGCACCTGCAGCAATCTTGCGTGCACCTCATTCACCGATTCGGCGGTGAGGGTTTCTTCGGCATAGGCGACAACCTGGCCGCACACCTCTTCATAGATGGGGTAAAGCAACGGGCCCTTTTGACTCAGGTCGATTTCGAGCAAGGCTTGGAAGCGGCTACGGGGCAACCAGATTTCTTCGGCGAGCACCGGCTCCACTTCCAGCAGACGCACCCGCACCAGGCGAATCACCGGCGCATCCACCGGCAACCCCAGCGCCTGGGCCACCGCCGACGGCGCGGCCACCGGTTCCACGGACAAGATCCGGCTCTCGGGAACCCGGCGTTCGCCAGAAGCACTTTGAAAACGGAAGAAACGGAACAACGACGATTGAAACTGCGGCCGACGAATGAAAGTACCGCGCCCCTGCTGGCGTTCCAGGATGCCCTCGCTGACCAGCGCGTCGATGGCCTTGCGCACTGTGCCGGTCGACAACTGGTACTCCGCTGAAAGGGCGGCCTCGGTCGGAATCGCCTCCCCCGGGCGCCAGCGGTTATTGGCGATCTGTTCAGCCAATTGGTCGCGCAAACGTTGATACAGCGGCAGGCGGGCATCACTGGAGAGAGATTTCATCGACCTTATTCACCTTGTTATCTAGTCATATATATGAATATGCACGGCGAGTATTTACCCAGGCTCGATGGCTGTCAAGAAGTGCCAGGGTGTCTCGTTGACGAATGGTGAATCCAATGACGCAGCCGCCCGCAATTAACAACGTTTAACTCGCACGCTCGCGCCCCACGCCCAAGAATGAAGCCCTCTGCCCAGACCTGTTTGCTCAAGCGCAAAGCTGTCCGCCCACCCTGCGGTGCGCCGGGCATTTCCCACTGGCTGCGCGTAGTACCGCCCCTTCGCCGCCCAATTTCACATGGAAATGAAGCATGTTGCCTGCACCCCACCACTCAACCGCCGCCCTGAAGCCACTCTGGCTGCTTGCCCTGCTCACAAGCAGCACCGCACCGGCGATGGCAGCGGAACTCGCGCAAAGCACGCCTGGCTTTCTCGACGGGGCGACGCTGCAAGTCCTCAGCCGTAACTTCTACCTCAACAATGACTATCGCGCCCCGACCCCGGCAGGCAAAAGCTACAAACAGGAATGGGCCCAGGGCTTCATCGCCTCGTTCGAGTCCGGTTTCACCCCCGGCACGATCGGCGTAGGCATCGATGCCCACGGGTTCCTGGGGTTGAAACTGGACGGCGGCAAGGGGCATTCCGGAACGGGATTATTGCCGCTGGATGAGAATGGGCGAAGCGAGGAGCATTACTCCAGTGCGGGCGGCGCGCTGAAATTCAACGCCTCACGCACCACCCTGGCGGTCGGCGAAATGACTGTGCAGAGCCCGGTATTCGACACCGCAGACAAGCGCCTGCAACCCGAATACGCCAGCGGCCTGCTGCTCTCCAGCCGCGAGTTCGAAGGGGTCGACCTGCAGGCGGGTCACTTCAGTGCGTTCAAGAATCAGGACGCCTCGACCGGCAAGGGTGATTTTTCCGGGTATGGGGCGACGACGCGCCACGGCGTCATCGACTTCATCGGCGCCGACCTGTTCACCGGCCAAGCCCTGGGCGGTGCACTCTACGCCTCCGAACTGAGCGATACCTGGCGCCAGTACTATGCCAACCTGCATGCCACCGTTGGCGAACTGTTCCTCGACGGCAACCTGTATCACACCCGCGACGATGGCAAGGCCATTGCCGGGGCCATCGACACCACGGCCTATAGCCTGAGCGGCAAGTACCGGTTCAATGCCCAGGCGTTCACCCTGGCCTACCAGAAAATCAACGGCGACACGCCCTTCGATTTCGTCGGAGGCGACTCGATCTACCTGGCCAACTCGATCAAATATGCCGACTTCAACGGCCCGGGCGAGCGCTCATGGCAAGCGCGCTACGACCTCGACCTGGGCACCTTGGGCATCCCCGGCCTGAGTTTCATGGCCCGCTATGTGACTGGACGCGGGATCGACGACAGCCATGCCCCCCAAGGCGGTGCCTACAACCCGTTCGATACCGACACCGGCACTTACAGTCCGCAACAAGGTGCTGGCGGACGCCATTGGGAGCGCGACCTGGACCTGCACTACATCGTGCAGTCAGGCCCGGCCAAGGACCTGTCGTTGCAACTGTCCCATGTCACCCATCGCGCCAACAGCAGCCAGGGCGGCGATGACATCGACCGGCTGTACCTCGTCATTGAGTACCCGCTCAAGCTCGGGCCGTTCTGACCCTCGCGTGTCAGGAAACCGAAGGTGGACGAACACGCGCAGCGCCCGCCTGTTGCCCATGCCCCATATATCCGCTGATTACTTGCGCGAGGCCTTATCGGTCATCCGAGTGGCCCGGATGCTTGCCTCCTCGGCGGTACGTTGGGCCTGCTCGGACATTGTCTCGGCCTGCTCAGCTTTCCTGAAGGCCTCATCCGCCCTGAGCCTTGCCGTTGCGGCGTTATTTTCCGCCGACCCCAGCGACTGGTTTGACAGCGCCAGGCCGTTGATCGATCTGTCACTGCCCCTTTGTACGCCCGCCCACGATGCAGCAGCGTCGTCCTGCAGACCGACAGTGAAGGTTTGCAACCCATCGTTCGCGCCCCACTGCGCCAATCGACAATCGGTATCGCTTTAGGCGACAAAAAACAGGCGTGGATGAGTTGTTCTTCTATGCTTGCTCCAACTATAGGAATTTTCCCCATGGCCGAGTCCGAACCGCGACTTCTGCGGGTGCATGCCCTCAAGACCGCCTGCTCGAACTGCAGCGTGCTTGAGCTGTGCCTGCCCATTGGCCTGACGGGCGGTGAAGTCGAGCGCCTCGACACCCTGATCGCCCAGCGAGTGAAGGTCAAGAAAGGCGCAGCGCTGTATCGCACCGGCGACCCGCTGCGCTCGTTGTATGCGGTGCGATTGGGTTTCTTCAAGACCAGCGTCCTCTCGGTAGACGGTCGCGAACAGGTCACCGGTTTCCAGATGCAAGGCGAAATGCTTGGCCTGGACGCCATCAGCACCGATCACTACGCCTGTAATGCCATTGCCCTGGAAGACAGCGAAGTCTGCCCGCTGCCTTTCAACCTCTTGGAAAAACTGGCCCACGACTTACCGTCGTTGCAGCACAACCTGAACAAACTCCTGAGCCAGGAAATCGTGCGCGACCACGGCATGCTGTTGATGCTCGGCAACATGAACGCCGACGAACGCCTGGCGGCGTTTCTATTGAACCTGTCCCAGCGGCTTAACATGCGAGGTTATTCCTCCAGGGAGTTCGTGCTGCGCATGAGCCGCGAAGCCATCGGCTCCTACCTGGGCCTGCGCCTGGAAACCATCTGCCGGGGCATCGCCCACCTGCGCCAGGAGGAACTGGTGGACATGCATGGGCGCAATGTCACTATTCTGGACTTGCCCGGCCTCAAGCAAAAAGTCGCCGGTTGTCATCGTCATGCGGAACTGTGATGCCTGCTCTGCATGACATCTGATCTACGTCAATACCCGTCAACGCCTCCAAGCCGAGATTAAGACTCAGCGTTCGAACCTTTGCATCGACGAAGGTTACCGAACCTCCCGTCTCATGGAGGCTTAGATCATGGCAACGCACCTGCAAGGTACAGAACCGGTCATCCCAACCGTCACACCTCACCCTTTGGCCGGCAGTTTGCGAAAGGTCGAGCCCAGACGCCTGTCGCTGAGTTTGCTGATCGCTCTGGTCGTCGGTTCGATGATCGGCAGCGGCATCTTCAGCCTGCCCCAGAACATGGCAGCCAGCGCCGGTGCCGGGGCGATCCTGATCGGCTGGCTCATCACCGGGGTGGGCATGCTCTCGCTGGCCTTGGTCTACCAGACCCTCTCCAACCGCCAACCGGAGCTGGACAACGGTGTGTTTGCCTATGCCCGTGCCCTGGGCGGCGAATTCCTCGGTTTCAATTCGGCGTGGGGCTATTGGATCAGCGCCTGGATCGGCAATGTCAGTTACCTGGTGATTCTGTTCGCTGCGCTCAGCTACTTTTTCCCCCTGTTTGGCGAAGGCAATAACAAGGCCGCGATCATCGGCGCTTCTGTGGTGCTGTGGGCATTGCATTGGATGATCCTGCGCGGGATGCGCACCGCCGCCAAGGCCAACGCCCTGACGACGATCGCCAAGGTGGTGCCGTTGCTGTTGTTCATCGGGCTGGTCATTGCCGCGTTCTCCAAGGACACCTTCATGGTGGATTTCTGGGGCACGCCGGCGCTGGGCAGTACGCTGGACCAGGTCAAGAGCACCATGTTGGTGACGGTCTGGGTGTTCATCGGTATTGAAGGCGCCAACGTATTCTCCGCCCGGGCCGCCGAACGGGCCGACGTCGGCCGCGCTACCGTGATGGGCTTCATCCTCACATTGTTGCTGCTGATCGCCGTTTCCCTATTGTCGTTGGGCATCCTCAGACAGCCCGAACTGGCCGCGCTGAAGAATCCTTCCATGGCCGGTGTACTGGAAGCGGTGACCGGGCCTTGGGGCGCGGTGCTGATCAGTATTGGCCTGATTGTGTCAGTGGGCGGCGCGCTGCTGGCCTGGACGCTGTTGGCAGCCGAATCGGTCTTCACCCCGGCCAAGGAAAAGGTCATGCCACGCCTGCTGGCCACGGAAAACCAACATGGCGCACCGGCCAACGCGCTGTGGATCACCAACGGCTGCATCCAATTGTTCCTGCTGCTGACCCTGTATTCGAGTGCCAGCTACCTGGCGCTGATTTCACTCGCCACCTCGATGATCCTGCTGCCGTACCTGTTCAGTGGCCTGTATGCACTGAAAATGACCTGGCAAGGCCAGACCTACGCCGGCCATCGCGGCCTGCAACTGCGCGACATGGCCATCGCTGTGGTCGCGACGGGCTATTGCGTCTGGCTGCTCTACGCCGCCGGCCCCCGGTACATGCTGCTCAGTGCCCTGCTCTATGCCCCCGGCTCGCTGATCTACCTGAGCGCCCAACGGGCCAGGACAGGCCGGGCCCTCACTGGTTTTGGCTGGGGCCTGCTGATAGTGATCTGGGTGGCAGCGATCTTCGCCGGCTGGATGCTCTGGGCCGGCCAACTGTCTTTGTAAGTTCGCAAGCGTGCATTGACCCGTTCGGCAACGGTATCTGCTCATCTGGCCAGGTACCCGTCCGGACATCACCAAAGAGGAAAATCAAATGTCCAATTCAGTGAAGAAAATGCCGGTCAAAACCGAAGAAAACGCTCCACCTCTCGCCAAGCCTGAGCTCAGGCATCCGTTTGAAAAGCTCCGCCAGCAGGTGGATCGCCTGTTCGATGATTTCAACCGGGGCACGGGGCTTTCGCCTTTCAGTCGCGGCTTGTTCGATGTCGAGCCTTTCTGGCGTCGCGAGTTTTCCACCAGCAGCCTGCCGGCCGTTGACATCAGCGAGAAGGAAAAGAGCTTTGAAATCACCGCCGAGTTGCCCGGCATGGATCAGAAAGACATCGAAATCCGTCTGGCCAACGGCAACCTGATCATCAAGGGGGAGAAAAAAGACACCAAGGAAGAAAAAAGAAAGGGTTATCACCTGTCCGAGCGCCATTACGGCTCCTTCGAACGCGTGTTCAACCTGCCAAAAGGCGTCGACAGCGACAAGATCGAAGCCCAGTTCAGCAAAGGCGTGCTGACGCTGACACTGCCAAAAAAACCGGAAGCACTGAAAGCGGAAAAGGTCGTGCCCATCAAGGCCGATTGATCGCTTTGAACCCTGCCCCTCGCCGGCCAACGACGAGGGGCTTTTTCCTGCCTGTGCCTATTTCAGGCCGAATGCGTGGTTGAAGCGACCACCGCTATCGCGAGCAAGCTCGCTCCCACACTGAACCTTGGCGGGCACAAATCCCGTGGGCACAGAAAATCCCCTGTGGGAGCGAGCTTGCTCGCGATAGCGGTGGGTCAGCTGACGATGATGGGGACTGGACTAATGCCTTCGCGAGCAAGCCCGCTCCCACACTGAACCGTGGCGGGTACAAATCCCGTGGGCACAGAAAATCCCCTGTGGGAGCGAGCTTGCTCGCGAAGGCGGTGGCTCAGAGTTCGACGCTATCGCGGTACTCCGGCACCGACACCGACCAACCCAATTCGTCGTGAATGCGGTGGCGCAAGACATCGGACGCATTGGGCTCGCCATGCACGACATAGGTGTGCCGGGGTGGTGTCTTGAAGCCGCCCAGCCATTGCATGATTTCGTCCGCATCGGCATGGGCCGACAGCGTTTGCATGGGCACCACTTCGGCATTGATCGGCACATCCTTGCCATGAATGCGCACCGCCGGCTCGCCGGCCACAATCCTCGCACCGCGTGTACCGCCAGCCTGGAAACCGGGCATCAGCAAGGTGTTGATGGGGTTGGGCGCCAGGCTCTTGAGGTGGTGCAGCACTCGCCCGCCGGTGGCCATGCCACTGGCGGCGATGATCACCGCCGGGGTGCGTTGCAGGTCCAGGGCCATGGAATCCTTGACCGAGCGCACCGGATGGGCGATGTGGCACATGCCTTCGCACTCTTCCCTGGAGAGACGGTGCTCGTCACCAAAGCGCTGGTACAACCGGGTGACGTCGATGGCCATGGGGCTGTTGAGATAGATCGGGATATCGGGGATCGCCCGGCGCTGTTTCAGGCGATACAAGTGGTACATCAGCAACTGGGCACGGCCAACCGTGAACGAGGGCACCAACGTGATGCCACGGCGCAACGCGGTGCGAGTGATCACCTCAGCCAATTGATCTTCCGGCGACTCGTGTGAGTGTCGACGGTCGCCGTAAGTGGACTCCACCAACAGGACATCCGCCTGCTCGATGACCTTCGGCGCGAACATCACCGGATCCTCGGGGCGCCCCAAGTCCCCGGAACACACCAGCGTCACCCCTGCGGCCTGGACCTGTACCGTCGCGGCACCGAGGATGTGTCCGGCGCGACGCAGCAAGATGGTTATCCCCCGGGCGATCTCCACCGGGTGTTCGAATGCAATCGGGCGCAGCAGTTTCAGCGCTCGTTCAGCGTGTTCACGGGTGTACAGCGGGAAGGCCGGTGCGTGTTTGGAAAACCCCTTGCGGTTGGCGTATTCGGCTTCTTCTTCCTGCAGGCGGGCGCTGTCACGCAGTAGGATCTTCACCAACTCACAGGTCGCTGGCGAAGCATAGATGGGGCCGCGATAGCCATTACGCACCAGCACCGGCAGGTAGCCGCTGTGGTCCAGGTGGGCGTGGGTCAGTACGATCGCATCCAGGTCACGCATCGGCAGCTCGAAGGGATCCCAGTTATGCAGGCGCAATTGCTTGTAGCCCTGGAACAGGCCGCAATCGATCAGGATGCGCTGATCGTCGTGTTCCAGCAGATACTTGCTGCCGGTGACCGTACCGGCGGCCCCGAGAAATGTCATGCGCATGGCGGTGCTCCTGGGCAATCGATCGTCAGTCTATTAATCACATTGCTGGACCTCGTTGCCGTTGATCTTTGTCAACAGCTAAGCGGTCGAGTCCGATCCATCACACCGCCAGGACACTGCAAGACACCTGGTACAGGATGTGCTCGGTCGTGCTGCCCAGTAGCCCATGCAGATCGTCGTGCTGGAATCGCCCCATGACGATCACGTCCACTTCATGCTCCAGGGCAAACTCACTCAGGGCCGAGACCGGATGCCCCAGTAGAAAATGCCTGCGCTCGGCCGGCACACCAAACAGGTTCGCCAGTTCCAGAAAGGTTTTTTCCAGGCTCCTGCGCAGTTCCTTGCTGAGCTGCGACAGCGACAGGCCGCCACCGCCCACATCCCCCAGATAGACTGACGACACTTCATAGGCGTGAACCAGGTGCAGCTCGGCGTCGCACTGCAAGGCCAGCCCCATTGCCTGGCGGATGATCCGGTCGTTCAGCCCACTGTTCTGGGCAAACGCACTGGAAGGGTCCACCGCCGCGACCACTGTACGCGGCAGCGCATGACCGGTGGCCCCAACCAGATACATCGGCACAGGACAGTTGCGCAGCAGTTGCCAGTCCAGCGGGGTGAAAAATGCCCGCTTGAGCATGGGCTCGTGTTGTACCTGCTTGATCAGCAAGTCCGGCTGGATCTGCGTAACGTGTTTCAGGATCTGCTTGCCCATCTTCTGGGCCCATTCCACCTCAGTGGTGACCCGCAGGCCACGGCGGCGCAACTTGTCCGCCTCATCCTCCAACCAATGGCGATGGTCCTGGAGATAGTTCTGCCGCGCTTCCTCACGAGGCCCCTCTTCAAGCAGCGAAAGAATGTCCAGCGAGGGAATCAGGGCGGTGACATGCAAGTGCGCTCCACTGGCCGCCGCCAGGGCCGCGGCGTGATGCAGGGCGGGCGAATGACGCTGTGCCGGGTTGAGGATCAGCAACAGGCGTTGGTACTGGCTCATGATGGGTCTCCAAAGTCGGGCTCGAACACCACGGCGCAGCGTCGATGCCATGAGGCATGTTGGCCGTCATTGCGGCGTCGGCGTCCAGCGCCAATTCAAGACTTCGGGCATGTCCTGCCCATGCTCGATGAGGTACAACTGGTGCTTTTCCATGGTTGCCCAATAGCGATCCCGAGCACTGTCCACCAGCGGCTGCAAGCGTGGCACGCGCTGGATGACATCGAGCGCCAGTTGGTAGCGGTCCAGGTGGTTGATGACCGCCATGTCGAACGGCGTGGTGGTGGCACCCTCCTCCATGAAACCGCGGACATGGAAGTTATCGTGGCCGTGACGCTTGTAGACCAGCCGATGGATCAGCGACGGATAGCCGTGGAAGGCGAAAATCACTGGCTTGTCCACGGTAAACAACCCATCGAACTCGGCGTCCGGCAACCCGTGGGCATGCTGTTGCGGCGGTTGCAGGGCCATCAAGTCCACGACATTCACTACCCGCACGCGCAGGTCGGGTACGTATTCGCGCAGCAACGTGACAGCGGCCAGGGTTTCCAACGTTGGCACGTCACCGGCACAAGCCATCACCACATCCGGGTCTTCGTCGTTGTTGCAGGCAAAGGCCCAGCGACCGATCCCGACCGAGCAGTGCCGAACGGCCGAATCGATGTCCAGCCACTGCCATTCCGGCTGTTTGCCGGCCACGATCACATTGATGTAATCGCGGCTCTTGAGGCAGTGATCGGCAACGGACAGCAGGCAATTGGCGTCTGCTGGCAGGTAGATGCGCACCACGTCGGCGCTCTTGTTCGCCACCAGGTCGATGAACCCCGGATCCTGGTGGGAAAAGCCATTGTGATCCTGTCGCCAGACATGGGACGTGAGCAGGTAATTGAGCGAAGCAATCGACGCGCGCCACGGGATCTGGGCGGCAGTCTTGAGCCATTTGGCGTGCTGATTGAACATCGAATCGACGATATGGATGAACGCCTCATAGCAGGAAAACAGCCCATGCCGGCCAGTCAGCAAATACCCCTCCAGCCAGCCTTCACACACTTGTTCGCTGAGGATTTCCATCACCCGGCCATCGCATGCCAAGTTCGTATCGTTTGCCTCCAGGGCCGCCATCCAGGTTTTGCCACTGACCTCGTACACCGCATCAAGGCGATTGGAGGCGGTTTCATCGGGGCCGAACAGACGGAAATTGCCTGCCCGCAGGTTGTGCTTCATCACATCACGCACAAAACCGCCCAACACCCGGGTGGCCTCTGCCTGCACGCTGCCGGGCGCGCCGAATTGCACGGCGTAATCGGTGAACCGCGGCAGTTCCAGGGGTTTTAGGAGCACGCCACCATTGGCATGGGGATTGGCGCCCAGGCGCCGATGTCCCGTCGGCGCCAATGCGGCAATGTCCGGCAGCAACGCACCGTTGTCGTCGAACAACTCCTGCGGACGGTAGCTCTGGAGCCATTGTTCCAGTTGCATCAAATGCAGGGGCAACTCGAAGTGGCTCAGCGGCACCTGGTGGGCGCGCCAGGTGCCTTCGACCTGCTGGCCATCGACGAATTTCGGACCGGTCCAGCCCTTGGGCGTGCGCAGCACCAGCATTGGCCAAAGCTGGCGCTCCAAGGTACGTCCCGACGAATCCGCGCGGGCCATGCGCTGGATTTCGCGAATCTTGAGCAACATGCCGTCCAGGGTCCTGGCCAACTGTTGGTGCACCGTTTGCGGATCGTCGCCTTCGACAAAATAAGGATCGTAGCCGTAGCCATACATCAGGGCCGACAGTTCGTCTTCACTGATGCGCGAAAGCAGCGTGGGGTTGGCGATCTTGAAACCGTTGAGATGAAGGATGGGCAGCACGGCCCCGTCACGCCTGGGGTTGAGGAATTTGTTGGAGTGCCAGCTCGCCGCCAACGTGCCGGTTTCGGCCTCACCGTCGCCGATGACGCAAGCCACGATCAGGTCAGGGTTGTCGAACACTGCGCCATAGGCATGGGCCAGGGAATAACCCAACTCCCCACCTTCATGGATGGAGCCGGGAATCTGCGCAGAGACATGGCTGGATAAGCCATAAGGCCAGGAAAATTGCCGGAACAGGCGCAGCATTCCGTTTTCATTCTGCTCCACCGAGGGGTAACACTGGGTGAAGCTGCCCTCCAGGTAACTCTGGGCGACGATGGCGGGGCCGCCATGACCGGGGCCGGTGATCAGGATCATGTTCAAGTCACGGGTCTTGATCAGGTGATTGAGGTGCACGTAAATCAGGTTCAGCCCCGGCGTCGTGCCCCAATGGCCCAGCAGGCGCGGTTTAATATGATCGCGTTGCAGCGGTTTGCGCAGCAACGGGTTGTCCTTGAGGTAGATTTGCCCCACGGCCAGGTAATTGGACGCACGCCAGTAGGCGTCAATGCCTTCCAGTTGGTCGGGGCTGAGAAAATCGCTCATCACGTCCTCCGCAAAAACACAGGATTGCCATGCTTGATTCTGGAACGCAGGAAGGCATGTGACTTGATTTACATCAGAACCAGGGACGCTAAGGTCATACCAGGTGCTTGCTCGATGCCCTGGTGCCGCTGGCCTTGCCTGCTACCCATTGGTCCAAGTCAAACCAAACGCTGGAGCGCCTGATGAGCGGACAGGTCCACAGAGCCGTCGTACTCACTCCTTGACCGCCAGCACACTGCCCGGCACCGAATACAAGGCACGCTCTGTCGTGCTGCCAATCAAGCGCTCAAGACCGGCGCGGTGCACAGTACCCATCACCACCACATCGGCCTCGAATTCGTCGATGAATTCCTGGATGACCGGCACCGGCAGGCCAACGACGAAGTGCCGACGCTCCGCCGGTATGCCACAGCGCTCGGCCAGGCTGATAAGCGCCGCATGCAGCGATTCGCGCAGGGCGTCGGCAAAGTCGTCATCCCAAGCACCGGCCAGCAACGAGGCTTCGCCATTGAAGGCCGGCGACAGGTCGCAGGCGTACAACAGATGCAACGAAGCGTCGCACTGCCGGGCCAGCGCGGTGGCCGTCTGGACGATACGCTCATTCAAGGCATTGGCCTCGGGATCCGAGGGGTCCACCGCAGCCACGACCCGCCGCGGCAAGCTGTGCACCGCCTGGTTGACCAGGTGCACCGGCACCGGACAGTCACGCAATAAATGACAGTCAAGGGGCGTGGCGAACACGCGCTTGAGCAAGGGTTCAAGGGTAACGTCCTTGATCAGCAGGTCTGGCTTGAACTGCTCGACGTAGCGCAGGATTTCCAGCAACGGATGGAGCGTCCACACCACGTGAGTCGTCACATCCAGGCCTTCCTCCTTGAGCAGCGCCGCCTCTTCTACCATCCAGCGACGATAGCGGTGCAAATAGCGCTGCACGCTCGCTTCATCGATTTTTTCACCCCATAAGTGGGTGCGGGCCGGTGGCTGGACGAACGCGCACAAGTGCAGCGCAGCCCCGCTGGCCCGGGCCAGGGCACAGGCCCTGCGCATCGCCGCAGAAGGATGCAGGTCGGGTTCGACGATCAATAGCAGACGCTGGTATTGCCCCATCGCACACCTCCATCGGATTGCCCATACGAAATCCAGAACCTTGCACCGGCCTTTTCCGGCACGATCTTCAGCGTGCGCCCATCTAGGCCCCGGACGGTTTGATCTGAATCAAAGGCAGGGCAATCGACGGACGGATACGCGGGCACTGATCCAGATCAGAATCGATCGCCGTGGCGGGCGTAGAACACTATCGAATGCGTAGCTTTTTATCGCACGCACGTGTACATCCGAGGGAGGATCGCACCATGCTCACTGTCAAAGACCACAACGAACGCGCCGCTGCCCTGTATGCCAGCATCAGTGGCAAACACTGGATCCAGGCACTCAAGGACGGCCGGCATGTCTTGATCCGCCCGCTCAGGGAGCAGGATCGCCAGCGCGAATACGACTTCATCATGCGTCTGTCACCGGAGTCCCGGCACATGCGCTTTCTGGCGCAGATCAATGAGCCGGGCGCGGCGCTGCTCGATAATTTGATGGACGTCGACTGCAAGACGCGCATGGCCTACATCGCCCTGGTCCATGACAACGGCGAGTTGATCGAGATCGGGGTCAGTCGCTATTGCGCGACCCAGGAACACGAATGCGAGTGCGCGGTGACGGTCGCCGACCCTTGGCAACACCTGGGGCTGGGGACATTGCTGATGGAGCACCTGATCGACACCGCGCGTAAAAATGGCTACCGCCAGATGTACTCCGTCGATGCGGCCAGCAATGCCTCGATGCGGGATTTGGCCCATAGCCTGGGTTTTGAAACCCACAGCGATCCCGACGACACCCGGCAGGTCATCCACCGGCTCTACCTTTAGCTCCGGACGCTGCGCGAGGTCTTGGTATGGCCTCGCACAGCGTTGATCCCGTCACGCTTGCGGCTTGATCGCCAACACGCTGCAGGGCGCCCGTTGCAGCAGTAACTCGGCGGTGGTGCCCAGGCGCCTGTCCAGGCCACGATGCGCCGTGGTGCCCATGACGATGACATCGACCTGGTGATCGGCGGCGAACGTGCAAATGCTGTTCAGCGGCGCTCCTTCGATGAAGTGGCGCTGCTGCGGTGCGACCCCATGCCGCTCGGCCAGGGACTCGAACACCTCATGCTGGGCCTGGCCCAACGCTTCATAGAGCCCGGTGGCCAGGGGCAGCGCGCCAATGCCCATGTCCGAGGCGTAGACAGCCGTCCAATCGAAGACGTGCAGCAACTCGACCTGGGCATTACATTGTTCTGCCAGTTTGACCGCGGCGTCGACGATCTGGTCGTTGAACACCAGATCCTGCTCCTCGCTGCGCAGCACATCGACAATCGCCAGGACCCGCCGAGGCCGCGGGTGACGCGAATCCGTGACCAGATGCACCGGCACCGAGCAGTCACGCAGCAAGCGCCAGTCCAGGGGTGTGAAAAACACCCGTTTCATCGCCGGTTCCGGCTGCGCGTCCTTGATGATCAACGCCATCGGCATCTCCTTGACGTATTGCTGCAAGGCTTGGAAGGCATCCTTGCTCCACACCACCTCGCAGGTCACCTCGACGCCGTGCCGGCGCGCCAGTTCGGCCTGTTGCCACAACCAATGCCGATGGGTTTCCAGATAACCCTCACGCGCTTGCTTGACCTGTTCCGGGGCGAACAGACCGGCCACCGAGAGCAACTCCAGGTAGTCGAACGCCACAATATGCAGGGGCAGGTCCAGCGCCAGGGCCAACTCGGTGGCGCGGTCGAACGCCGGCGTACGGATCATGGCGTCAGGCGCCAATAACAACAAACGTTGAGTCTGGGACATGGAACACCTCGGCACGTGGCGACAGCCACTTAAAGGATTGAGGTTTCCAGAATGGACGCCTGCCCGAGACAGGACTTGATCTTCATCAAACAGCCATCATTCAGGCTGACAAACTCGGGAGCAACAGCCCTGCCCACATCGCCAGTGTGACCAGCACCTGGCCGGGAATCACATACCCGGCGAACCTTCGCCCGCCACTGAGCCAGGCGACGACGCATTTGCTCAGGGAGTTGCTGCTCAGCGCCATCAGCACCGGTACGGCGACGCCGTCGGAGGGCAACAACCCGCCCTTGGCCAGGGACGCGATGGAGGCCGTCGAGGCATGGGCGTCGAGCAACCCGCTGAAAATCGCGGTGACGGTCACCCCGGCCTGGCCAAACGCATCGAGCATCGCCGACGAGAGGACGGTGATACCGGTCATTGCCAGAACCATGGTCAACGCCAGCTTGAGGCTGAAGGCACCGCCGTGTTTGATGGGTTCATCGGCCCGCGCCCTTGGACGGGGAAACATCAGCAGGCCGGCGTAGAGCAATACCATCAGCATCCCGCACACCAACGGCCCCCACATCCAACGCAGCAGCACGGGGTCCACGGCTGCGAGAATCAGGCTCATTTGAACCACCGTCGCCAGGTTGGATAATACCGCCGCGGCGCTCACCACCTTGAGATTGATCGGCTCTTTGACCGCGATACCGCCCATGGTCGCGACAGTCGCCGTGGCAGAAGCAAACCCCGAGGCAATCGCACTGAGGGCATAGCCATAGCGGGTCCCCAGGGTTCGAACCGCGACATGCCCCAGCGCACCCACCGCCATCAGCATGACGGTGAGGGTGCACAGGTTGCGCAGGTTGATTGCGTCATAAGGCCCGAGGAATCGATCCGGTGCCAGCGGGAGCACGACCAGCGCGGCGATCAACAGCACCAGGCCATCGCGCAGCTCGGTGGCCGTCAATTGGTTGCGGGCAAAATGGTGCAACGTCTGGCGGCTGGCGAGCAGCCCGGCAATCACTACGCCAATCGCCGTCGCCAGGCCCGGGGCGCTCGCACAGAGCGCACCCAGTGCCAGTACCGCGAACAACGCCACCTCGCTGGTAATCCCCGGGTCCTTGTCGAGATTTCGCCAATAGGCCACGGTCACCAATGCGCCCAGGGCAAGGGTCATGCCCCCCAGCAACAAGGGACCGCCCGCCTGGATCGCCAGGTAGCCGAGCACGGACGTGATGGCGAAGGTGCGCAGGCCGGCGAAGTCGCGCCTGTCGCCCTCGCCTTTGCGCCGTTCGCGCTCAAGCCCCACCAGCAGGCCGATTCCCAGCGCGGCGGCGGCATTGGCGAAAGCCAGGGTTTCAGTCATGGTCACGGCTCTCTGGCGCTGCCTGCGGTTGTCACTCAATCCAGAGGCCCGAGCCGACTGCGCTCGGGCCCTGGGGCGACTGATCATGCTCAAACATAGCGCGATTGCCGCGCCGTTGCCGCCTTCAACGCAACGCTTTGAAGCGTGTTTGATGCAAATCAAGTTACCGGGCGCCATGACGCTCATGATCGATGACAGACACCACGCCGCGCGAAACGTCGCCCGGCGCCAACAGGTCCTTGCCCGGGAGGTTTGTCATGTCTACGCAATCACGCTTGATGCTGGTCGTCTCGCCACTGATGGAACACAGCCCGGCGTTCGACCGGGCCGCCGCACTGGCCAGGGCCGAAGGCGCGGCGCTGCATATTGTCGCGTTTGACTACCTCGAAGGCCTGGCCACGGCGGGCCTGGTAAACGAACAAGCACTGGAGCAGATGCGCCTGGGCTACATCGAGCGCCATCGGCAGTGGCTGGAGGAACAGGCCAGGCCCCTGCGCAACCTCGGCATCGAGGTCACGACAGAAGTGACGTGGGTCGAGCGCCCCTTGCAGGAAATCCTGGTCCACCTCAAGGAAGCGCCGATGGCTGCGCTGATCAAGTCGGTGGACCCTGAGTCATGGTTTTCCCGACTGATGTTCACACCGCTGGACGTGCACCTGCTGCGCGAATGCGCAGTTCCATTGCACTTCGTCAACAAGGTCGCCCACGCTCGTCCGCGCAAGATCCTGGCCGCCATCGACCCGTTCCATCAGGACGGACACTACGAAGGCCTCAATGACCGTATCCTGAGCGAAGCCAACAAGTTGGCCACCCGCTGCGACGCGACGCTGGAAGTCATCTACGCCTATGACCTTTCGTCCATTACCGCCGCCGAATACGGTTTCGGCAACGGTTCGATGTTCTTCTCCTCGACCCTGGCCCGCCAGCTCTACGAATCCCAGGGCGCCGCCTTCGATGCACTGGCCGAACGCAATGGCATCGCCCCGGACCAGCGACGCATGATCATGGGTGACCCGGCCAAGGTGTTGGCGAGCTACGCCGCATCCCATGACATTGACGTCATCGTCATGGGGCGCGTGCGCTACGGCAGCCTGGACAAGCTGATCGGCAGCACAGTGGAAAGCCTGCTGTACAAAATGCCCTGCAGCCTGTGGGTGATTGCGCCGCAGCGAATTGGCTGAGGTGCAGTTGCGCAGATGACCCGCAGAACAACCGCACCGTACCCACAGGAGCGCGGCTGATGAACCGACCGAGCAACATACCTGCGGCGCACCCGACAACGCCCTCGCAGGGCCTGGCCTGGTACACGTTGCCCGCCGCACAGGCACTCAAACACCTGGGTGTCGATGAGCAAGCCGGGCTGGACATCGCCGAAGCCCAGGCCCGGCTTGAGCGTACGGGTTTCAACCGGTTGCCAGCGTCAGCCCGGCGGCCAGCGTGGCAGCGATTTCTGCTGCAATTTCATAACATCCTGATTTATGTACTGCTCGGTTGCGCTGCAATCACCGCAACGCTGCAACACCTGTGGGACACGGTGGTCATTCTTGCCGTCGTGGTGGTCAATGCGATCATTGGCTATGTCCAGGAAGGCAAGGCCGAGCAGGCCATGGATGCCATCCGCAACATGCTGGCGCCCCGCGCAACGGTGATACGTGCCGGCGAACGCCTGGGCATCGCAGGCGAGGAACTGGTACCCGGCGATATCGTCTTGCTGGAGGCTGGCGACAAAGTCCCGGCGGATCTGCGCCTGCTGCATGCCAATCGGCTCCAGGTCCAGGAAGCCATCCTGACCGGAGAATCCGCACCGGCTGAAAAAAATACCGAACCGGTGCGCATCGAAGCAGCCCTGGCTGATCGTGCCTGCATGGCCTTCAGTGGCACCCTGGTGACCTGCGGCCAAGCAACAGGGGTCGTCGTCGCCACCGCAACCTCGACTGAAATCGGGCGCATCAGCAACCTGCTGTCGGCAGTGAAGCCGCTGACGACGCCCCTGATACAGCAAATGGACGTCTTCGCCCGCTGGCTGACGCTATTGATTTTGCTGATCGCCGGTCTGCTACTCGCTTATGGCCACTTTGTCGGGCATTACGTCTTCACCGAGATATTCATGGTCGTGGTGGGCATGTCGGTCGCGGCCATACCCGAGGGGTTGCCCGCCGTACTCACCATCACCCTGGCGGTGGGCGTGCGGGCAATGGCCCATCGCAACGCCATCGTTCGGCACCTGCCGGCCATCGAAACCCTGGGCTCGGTATCGGTCATCTGCACGGACAAGACCGGCACCCTCACCCGTAACGAGATGATGGTGGCATCCGTCGTCACCAGTGACCTGACCTTCACGGTCGACGGGGTCGGCTATCAGCCTTCGGGCAACATGAACCTTGCCGATCAGTTGATCGACACCTCTCACCACCCGGTGCTGGCCGAACTCGGGCGCGCGACCAGCCTTTGCAATGACGCGAGCTTGAGGCAGCACGAAGACGCCTGGAAGGTCGAAGGAGACCCCATGGAAGGTGCATTGCTGGTGTTTTGCGCCAAGGCCGGTATCAACGGTGAAGAGGAACGCGGCACTTGGGCGCGCACCGATGCCATTCCGTTCGACGCTAAACACCGCTTCATGGCAACGCTGCATCACAACCATGACCGACAAGCCGCGATTTATGTCAAAGGCGCGCCGGAGCAGGTTTTGACCATGTGCACATGCCAGCGTAGCAGCACGGGGGCAACGGCCCCGCTCGATACCGACTATTGGCACGCGCAGGCCAATGCCATCGCCCGCAAAGGCCAACGCGTGTTGGCGCTCGCCGTCAGGTCCGTCCCACCCGAACACGCCATCCTGGAATTTGCCGATGTGCAAGGGACACTGACCTTGCTTGGCCTGGTCGGGATGATCGACCCGCCCCGCCCGGAAACGATCCAGGCGATCAAGCAATGCCAGGCGGCCGGCATTGTCGTGAAAATGATCACAGGGGACCACGCCGGCACCGCCTGCGCCATCGCTGATCAGATCGGCCTGGACAACCCCGACAAGGTACTGACGGGCATTGACCTGGATGCAATGAACGATGCAACCCTCAGGGAATCGCTCAAGCAAGTGAACATCTTCGCGCGTACCAGCCCCGAACATAAGCTCCGGCTGGTGACGTTGCTGCAACTCAACGGCATGACCGTGGCCATGACCGGCGACGGCGTCAACGACGCGCCAGCGCTCAAGCGCGCAGATGCCGGCATCGCCATGGGCGGCAAAGGCAGTGAAGCAGCCAAGGAAGCCGCGGACCTGGTACTGGCGGACGATAACTTCGCCTCTATCGTCGCCGCTGTGCGTGAAGGCCGCACGGTCTATGACAACATCAAGAAAGTGCTGAGCTGGACGTTACCCACCAACGCGGGCGAGACAATGACCCTGATTGTCGCGCTGCTGTTTGGCCTTACATTGCCAGTCACGGCGATACAGATCCTGTGGATCAACCTGATTACCGCTATCACGCTGGGTATCGCGCTGGCGTTCGAACCGACCGAAGACAACACCATGCGCAGGCCACCGCGCTCACGACAGGAGCCGTTGATCAGCGGCGCATTGGTCTGGCATATGGTGCTCGTTTCCATTCTGTTCCTGTGCGGTGTCTACGGCATCTTTACCTATGCCCTGGACCGAGGCTACTCCGTCGAACTGGCCCGCACCCTGGCAGTGAACACCTTGGTCGTGATGGAAATTTTCCACCTGTTCTTTATCCGCAATCTCTACGGCACGTCACTGACCTGGAAGGGCCTTCGGGGTACGAAGGTTGTGTGGGCGACCATCGCGGTGGTGACCGTCGCTCAATTCGCCATCACCTACGCGCCGCCGCTGCAAACCGTGTTCGCCACCCAAGCGGTGCCCTTCATGGATGGACTGCTGATCATCGCGGTGGGCATTGCGCTGTTCGCCATCATCGAAATTGAAAAACAGCTTCGACTGCGTTTAAGCGAGTCCGATCGTCAACCGTGACGATCACTCCCCTACCCACCCCGCCAGGACCTGAACCATGAACGCATCCAGACTCGCCGCCCTCGCCCTGACCGCGGTGCTTTTCCCCACGCCTACCTTTGCCCAGCAGGCCACCGACGCCGCCAATCCGACGCCGCCATCAATGAGCATTGAACAATTTGATCAGCAGATGGCGAAAGCCCAGGAAAACCTGAAGAAGATGCAGGAGCAAATGAGCCTGATCCAGAAAACCACCGATCCGGCGCAACGCCAGAAGCTCATGCAAGATCACCAGGCCATGATGCAGCAAAGCATGCAGATGATGAATGGGATGATGGGGGGCGGCATGATGGGCGGCCATATGAAGGGACACGGCCCGATGATGGGTTGGAAACAAATGGGCAACCACTATTCCCGGATGACGCCTGAGCAGATGAAGCAACACCAGTACATGATGGACAACTACATGGGCATGCAGCAAATGATGATGGAACAGATGATGCAGCACCAGCAGAACATGGGGACGCCATCTCCCTAGACCGGTCTCCCAGGGCAGCGCCTAACTGGACCGGCCCTTGCGCGTGGGTGCTCACGACTTAGGGCGTGGTCGGCGGGGTGCTTTTCGGGCTGCTCGGCGTGGGCGGTGGTTTCGTCGTGGTTCCGGCGCGCCAACGGTACAGCAATCTGACCACGCAATCGGTGCTCGCCACGTCGCTGACCGTTATCGCTTGGGTTGCCCTGTCAGGGGTGCTGACGAGCTCGGCGACAGGCCACCTGCAATGGCCAATAGCGCTACCCTTTTCCATGGGGGCCATCGTCGGCATGCTCGGCGGGCGCCTGGTCGCTGCCAAGTTGCCGGAACCCATCTGCAAAGATGGCTTCGCCCTTGTGTCGACGCTGGTAGCGGCCGCGCTGCTGGTAAAAGCCCTGGGTTGAATCGCATAGTGGAATATCAACGATTGTGTACCGGAGAACGCTGATGAATCTTGACTGGCTCAACTTTACGCCTTGGTCATCCCTTGCCGGCGGTATGTTGATTGGCTTGGCGGCCAGCCTGTTCGTGGTCGCCAACGGCCGGATCGCCGGCATCAGTGGGCTGATCGGCAGCCTGCTGCAGCGTGGCAGCGAAGGGCTGGGCGAGAAGGCTCTGTTTCTTCTGGGCCTGCTCGTCGCGCCGCTGGTATGGGGCGTGTTTGCCTCCTTGCCACCGATCGAGTTCCAGAACGGCTGGTTCGGCCTCACTGTCGCGGGCCTGTTGGTGGGTGTCGGCACTCGTTACGGTTCGGGCTGCACCAGTGGCCATGGCGTGTGCGGCCTGTCACGCCTGTCACCGCGCTCGATGGTCGCCACCGCGTGTTTCATGCTCAGCGGTTTCGCCACGGTATTTGTCCTGCGTCACGTGATAGGGGTTTGAACATGCGCAAACTGACGGCATTCATCGCCGGCCTGCTCTTTGGCTTCGGGCTGCTCCTGGCAGGCATGGCCAACCCGAACAAAGTATTGGGTTTCCTGGACCTGGCCGGCGCCTGGGATCCGTCCCTGGCGCTGGTGATGATCGGGGCGATTGGCAGCGCGATCGTCCCGCTGGCCTGGGCGCGCCAACAGACTCATTCGCTGCTGGGCAGCCCCATGCAGTTGCCGGTCAAGCGAGAACTGGACCCACGCCTGATCGGTGGCAGCCTGGTGTTCGGTATCGGCTGGGGCATCGCCGGCATCTGCCCTGGCCCCGCCGTGGCCATCCTGCTGACCGGACACTGGCAAGCCTTTGTCTTCATGCTGGCCATGTTGGCGGGCATGTGGTTGTTCACCGTGCTGGAAACCCGGCGTGTCCATTGATCAGGAGATTGCCATGAAAGCCAACATTGGAACCATTGACCGGGGCGCACGCATTGCCGTGGGGCTTGTCCTTATAATTCCGGCCCTGACGGGCTCGATCGGCGCCTGGGGCTGGATTGGCCTGGTGCCACTGGCCACGGGTATCTTTCGCTTCTGTCCGCTCTATTCGTTATTGGGCATCAAGACCTGCAAACGTTGCTGAAGCGCACAACGGCCTTTCTCCTGGAGCGGCCATTGACGTTGCAAGCCCCTCTTGGAGCCTTGCAACGGGCTCCCTCAACCGAAGGATTCGCCGCCATGCCCTGCTCACAGCCCGAGACATTTGACGTAATCATCATCGGTGGCGGCCAAGCGGCCTTGGCGGTGGCCTATTTCCTGCGGCGTACGCCTCTCTCGTTCGTCATCCTCGACGCCCAGGAAGAACCCGGTGGTGCCTGGCGGCATGGCTGGAACTCGCTGCGACTCTTTTCCCCGGCTACATGGAGTTCGATCCCCGGCTGGATGATGCCCCCCACACAGAATGGCTATCCGTCGCGAGACCACGTGATCGACTACCTCACGCAGTACGAACAGCGCTATCGATTTCCCGTGGTGCGACCGGTACAGGTCACGCGTGTGGAACGCACAGCAACGGGTTTGCGGGTACACACCCCCGAGAAGCACTGGGACGCCCGGGTCGTGGTCAGCGCAACGGGCACCTGGAGCAACCCCTACATCCCTCGTTACCCTGATGCCGCCTTGTTCGCTGGGCAGCAATTGCATTCGGCGGACTATGTCGAGGCATCCCCGTTCGCTGGCAAGAAGGTCCTGGTTGTAGGCGGTGGCAATTCAGGCGCGCAGATTCTGGCCGAGGTGTCGAAAATCGCCGAGACCACTTGGGTCACCCCCATCGAACCACTGTTCCTTCCTGACGAGGTCGATGGGCGCGTGTTGTTCGAGCGCGCCACCGAGCGCTGGAAGGCCCAGCAGGAAGGTCGCGTCATTGATCAACCCGTGGGAGGGTTGGGTGACATCGTCATGGTGCCGCCGGTGGTCGAGGCCCGTGAACGCAACGTCCTTCAGGCCGTCAGGCCTTTCGAGCGCTTTACCCGCAACGGCGTGATCTGGGCCGACGGCCGCGAATCAGCCGTGGACGTGGTGATCTGGTGCACCGGATTCAGGCCCGCCCTACAGCATCTGGATGCGCTGGGGGTGCTCAACAACGACGGCCGTGTGGAGGTCGAGGGCACCCGCTCGATACAAGAGCCCAGGCTGTGGCTGGTCGGCTACGGCGAGTGGACGGGGTCGGCGTCCGCCACCCTGATTGGCGTTACACGCACGGCACGCAGCACGGTTGGCGAGATAGTCGACTTTCTCGCCCGGCAATCCATGGCCGATGCGCCTGCTTGAAGCACCGCACGGGATCGGCCACCTGTCATGGCAGCGGAAAATCGCTTAGAAGCGCCCTATTTCCAAGGTCGCGCACAGCCCACCCTCGGTGCGATTCTCCAGGCGTATGTGCCCTCCCAGACGATCCGCGATGGTGCGTACGATCGTCAGCCCCAACCCCGCCCCTTGGTCATTGCCGCGGCTGTAGAACCGCTCGAAGAGCCGCTCACGCTCGGCCTCGTCTATACCCGGCCCCTGGTCTTCGACAGACAGCTCGTAGTGATCGCCCTTCCTGGCCAGGCGTACGGTGATCGTGCCGTTGGCCGGAGAAAAATTGGCCGCGTTGGTCACCAGGTTGTTCAAGGCGATATCGATGGCCACCGGGTCGATTCGAACCGGACCGATGTCATCGCTGACATCCAGCACCGGCTCGAGCCCCTTGCTCAACAACCAGGGCGTCATTTGCACCAGGCTCGCCCGAACCGTGGCGGCCAGGTCGATGACCGCAGGCGTCGGAACGCCTGCCTGCGGTTCAAGCCGTGCCATGGTGAGCAATTGGTTGACCAGGCGCGTGGTGCGGTCGACCCCGGCAATCAGGTGTTCCAGGGACTCGCGACGGCTTTGCTCGCTCCCCGCCTCCATCAGATTCTGTGCATGCACCCGCAGTACGGCCAAGGGCGTACGCATTTCATGGGCGGCGTCGGCGATGAAACGCCGCTCACGGCCCATCACCTCCTGGATCTGCGCCAAGACACGGTTGAGTGCCGCCTGCATGGGCTCAAGCTCGGTAGGAAGCGGCATCATTTGCAAGGGCTCCAGGGAACCGGGATGCCTGGCGCGCAACTTAGCCGCCATGTCGACCAGGGGCTTGAGCCCCCAGCCGATGGCCAGCCAGATCACGGCGGCAAGCACCACGCTGCCGATCAGGTTGGGCACGACGGTGTGACGAACAATGCGGTCGACCAGGTCGGCACGCACGTCGTCGCGCTCGCCCACCCAGATCTTCAACCCGTATTGCGCGTCGTCCAGGACGAACGCCCGCCACTTACGGTTCTTCTGGTCCACGATCTCGCTGAAACCGGGCGCAACCGGGGGTGAGGTGAACGACGGTGCGCTGGTGGTATGAACCAGCACCGAACCTTGTGAGTTCCAGACCTGGAAAGCGATCTTGCTTTCATAGGGATGACCGTCGACTTTAGGCACCGCCTGCCCCAACGCCGAATTGAACGCCTGATACAGTTCGGCGTGTTCCTTGCTCGCCATCGGCATGCGCATCACACCCTGCAGCAGCCGGGCATTCTGCGCCAATTGGGCATCGTAGACCTCGGCGATTTCGTGGTTGCTGTCATGCAGGTTGAATACCGTGATGATCAACAGGCCAAGAAACAAGAGGCCGAGGATCAACGTGAGGGTACGCCGCCGGATCGAACTCATCAGCGCTCCTCCACCAGGTAACCGACACCGCGAATGGTGCGGATCAGGTCGGTGGAGAATTTCTTGCGCAGGTGATGGATATGCACTTCCAGCGTGTTGCTCTCGGCCTCCTCGCTCCAACCGTAGAGCAACTGCATCAAATGATCGCGAGTCATGACGCGGCCCGGCGGCGAGAGCAGTTCATGGAGCAACTGATACTCCTTGGGCGTCAGGGCCACCGGCTTGCCCTGGTAACTGACTTGCTGGGTGCCGGGGTTCAGGCTGATACCGGCATGTTCGATCAACGCTTGGGCGCGGCCGGCGCTGCGGCGCAGCAGGGCCCGTAGCCGGGCCTTGAGTTCCGCCAGGTCGAAGGGTTTGACCAGATAGTCGTCAGCCCCGGCGTCCAACCCGGCGATGCGATCCTCGGTGGCATCGCGGGCGGTGAGGATCAGCACCGGCAGGTTGGAACCACTGTCACGCAAGCGCCGCAACACCTGCAGGCCGTCCATGCGTGGCAAGCCAAGGTCAAGCACCGCCAGGTCGAAAGTCTCACTGAGCAGCGAATGCAAGGCGCTGCTGCCGTCCTGCAACCAGTCGACGGTATAGCCTTCGCGACTCAAGGCCTGATGGATGCCCTCCCCCAAGGCCACGTCATCTTCGATCAGTAATAAACGCACACGCGCTCCTGTCAGTTCAGTTGCTTGTTCACATCCACCAGTAACGCGTCGATCTCCTTGCGGCGCCCGGCATCGGCCGTTTCCCGACCCGGCCGCGGCGCTGCCTGCAAGGCTTTTTGCAGCGCTGCCTTGGCTTCGCTGTAGCGTTTCTGACGGTAGAGGTGATCGCCCCAAAAGTACAGGCTGTCGATGCCGTTCGGGTTGAGTTGCAACGCCTGCTGGAGCAATTGCTCGGCCTTGTCCGAATCGCCGAAACCCAGGGGCCAGCCCGGCACCCGGTCGTAGAGTGCGCCGAGGCTGGTGTAGGCCGAGCCTTGCAGGGCCTTGGGGTCCAGGGTCAGGGCTTTTTCCAGGTCGCCCTTGGCGTCCTTGACCTTGCCCAGCGCACCGAGCCCACCCTTGGCACCGGCCCAACTGCTGTTGACGATACCGGACCAGATCCATGCTTCGGCCACCGATTGGCGCTCCTGCTTGAATGCCGAGGCCTGGGTCGCGAGTTTTTCGAACGCGTCGGCGCGTTGGCCTTCTGGCAATTCATATTGAATGTGGGCCCAGCGCTGCTGGATGTCGCTGAGACGTTGCTGGTCGGCCGCCTCCAATGCCCAGACGCTTTGGCTCAGGGTGCCGATCAATAGGCAAGCAAGGATTTTTTTCATGGCTTGAGGTGCTCGTTTTCAGGTTTGCGACTGAGGCGACGGACCAGTGGCAATTGCTTGCGCAGACCCCGATCCACCAAGTTGGGAAGCAGGCTGTTGAGGCCGACGAAAAAGCGTTCAGGCCAGCCCAGATACAGCTCGCGCCGGTCGCCGATAATCGCGTGGATCACCGCCGCCGCCACGGTTTGCGGGTCGTCGACGTTGGCCTTGAGGGCCTGGTTGAGCGCGTCGGCTGCCGGGCTGTTCATCGAGGTTCGGGTGGCCCGGGGCGCCACGTAGAGCACTCCGATACGGGTGTCGGCCAACTCCCGGCGCAAGGCTTCGGAAAAACCGCGCAAGGCAAACTTGCTGGCGCAGTAACTGGCGTAGCCCGGGTAGCCGATTGATCCGTAGGTCGAACCGACGTTCACCACCATCGCGCTGTCGGCCTGCTTGAGCAGCGGCAACAGTATTTTGGTCAGGCAGATCGGCGCGCTGATGTTCAGCGCCAGCATGGCGTTGATCTCGCTGTCGTCGAGTTGTTCGAGCATGGCGAAGTGGTTCACGCCCGCGGCATTGATCAGCAGGTTGATGCCTCCCTGGGCCTCGGCGGCGACCAGCACTTTGCGTCGGTCGGCGAGGAAGGTCAGGTCGGCTTCGACCCAGCTCAAGTGCTGCGGATAACGCTCCAGCAACGGCTGCAAGGCTTCGCGATGCCTGGCGACGGCCAGCACCCGCGCGCCACTGGCGCACAGGGCAGCGGCGATGGCCTGGCCGATTCCACCGCTGGCGCCCGTCAGCACGACACGCGCATCACACAGGCGCATGTTCAGGCTCCCCGTCACGCGGCAGGCCCCGGAACATGTCGGTGTACAACCGGTACACCACCTTGGAGGCATGGATCACCGCAGCCTGGTCCGCCGGATCGTCCAGGCGGTTCATCAGCCCGCGATAGGTCTGCATATGCTCGATGTCCAGCGATCCATGGGAGCTGAGGTAACTGAACGCCGTGGGCGGCAATTCCAGGCGCTGGCGGATACTGTCGGCGGCATGGGTCGCCAGGGCGATACTGGTGCCCTCCAGCACATTGACCATGCCGAACAGGCCAACCGGGTTGCCTCGGGCGATCAAGTCATAGAGGTAACTGACCATCAGCTCGATGGGTAACGAAGGCTGGCCATTGCGCACCGCTTCCTTATCGCCACCGCACACGGCAATGTCATCCAGCACCCATTGCTCATGGCCGTACTCTTCGTCGATGTATTCGCACACGGCCTTGCGCAGCCATTCCAGGTGCGTTGGCAGGCGCGCCCCGCACGCCATCATCAACGGCACCGTATGGCGCACGTGGTAATACGCCTGGATCAGGAAGCCCCGGTAACTGGCCAGGCTGACCTGGCCGTCGAGGGCGTCACGAATGATCGGCAGATTGAACAGGGTCTGGCGCTCTTGCTGGGTGGCTTCTTGCAACGTGTCAAAAAAACTCATGATGGGGATTCCTCGGACAAGACGGGTGAAGTGAGCTGCGCCCGGTAATGCTCGACGATGGCTTCCCGGCGTGGCCGGCCATTGGCGGTGAGCATGCCGTTGGCAGCGCTGAAGGGTTGGTCCAGGCGCGTCCAGTGATGGACCCGCGCGTAGTCGGGCAGCGTGTCGTTGGCCTTGGCCACGGCCAGCTCCAGCGTTTGATCCGTGCAGTCGGCCCGGGCGGGCCAGAGCAGTGCATGGTTGTGCGGCATGGCTTCGCCATAGACAAAGGCCTGGGCAATGTCACCGCCCTGGGTGAGTTCGGCTTCAACCCATTCGGGGTTCACGTTGCGACCGAAACTGGTCACGAACTGATGCTTCTTGCGACCGCGCAGGTAAAGGAAACCGTCCTCGTCGAACTCACCCAGGTCGCCACTGGGCCACCACTCGCTGGCGTGCGCAGGCTCCCCCAGGTAACCGAGCAGCGTCGAGCCCTTGATCAGGACTTCGCCGTCATCGGCCAAGCGGATCTCCACATGGGGCAGTGGCTGGCCGACACTGCCGGCACGATGAGCCTGTGGCCGATTGAGGCACACCACCGAAGCGCATTCCGACAGCCCATAGCCTTCAAACACCGGCAGGCCAACACGCTGGGCCCGCTGCAACAAATCGTGGGACACCCGTGCCCCGCCGACGGCGGCGAATCGCACGATGTGCGGGTTGAACAGCTTCTGTTCGGCGGCCGTGACCAACATCAGCAGCAGCTGCGGAACCAGGATCAGGCTCTGCGCCCGACGCTCGGCCAGGCATCCCAGCAGGCGCGTCGGGTCGACCCCGCTGGCGCCCTGGATGCCAAGCGTCCTCTGGCTGGGCAGGCTCAGCATGGCACCGGCATACAACGCCGCGTAGCAGCCAAGGTTTTCCAGCAGAATCGCCAGGGGCAACAATGCCAAGTGATGCCTGGCCTCGACCGGTTGGCTGGCCTGTTCCAGTTCACGGGCCACCCGCAACAGGCTGTCGGCGCTCAGGCAGACGCCTTTGGGCGTGCCGGTGGTTCCGGACGTGAAGGTCAGCTTGGCGGTGCCTGCCGGCAGACGACTCGGCCCGTCGAAATGCCGCCGCCAGAACTCGCCACTGTGCTGGTATCCGGCGGCTTGCAGTTCCGTTTCGAACGCAGGCTCGGCAATCACCCGCTCGGCCTGGCTCTGCTCCAGGCAGTGGCGACGTTGTGCCTGGCTGAAAAAACCGGGCAGGATGACGCAGGCCAGCCCTTCGAACAGCGCGGCAAGGTCCCAGAGCATCGCTTCGATGCCGTTGTCCAGGGCCAGGGCGACAACGCTGATGTGTTCATCGCGCAGGCGTTGCTGGCGGTACACCACTTCGGAATAAAGCGTTGCGTAGTCGAGCTGCGAACCGTCGCCCCACAGCGCAATAGCGTGACCCCTGCGCTCGGCATGCCCACGCAGGGTGCGTTTGAACCGTTCCATTTCAGGCGACATGGCTGGTTTCTCCGAGGTCCGTCGGCAGTCCCAAGCGATTGAACACGCCGGTATTGCGCAGGTGAACGAAACCGGCGCGGATGTTTCCGACATGAACCCACGGCTGGCTTTCGTAGTAACGCCCCCAGAGGTGACGCTCCTCGCCAAGGCGCTGCGGATCGGCCGGACACAGGGTCACGGGCTTGAGACCCAGGCGATGGAAGCTGTTGACCAGGCCGATATTGCCAGTGAACGCAACCCATTCCAGGCCGCCCATGGCCAACAGATAAGTGATCGCGATGATGCTCAGCCGGGCGCTGCCCGTGTCACTGGCGGCCAGATTGCCGACTTCGACGATACCGGCGCGATCCACCGGACGGTCGGCGGCGGCGCTGATCAAAGGCTCGATGGGGCTGTCCAGATAATGTTCGAGGAACAGCGGCCCCTGGGCGGCCCGGCGCACGCCAGCCGCTGCGCAGAGCGTGCCGTGGACATCGTCGAGCCCGAACAGCTCCGGCATGAAGTGACGAATATCGGCACCGTGGACCTGGCGAAAACGCTGCTGGATGAACGCCTCGAACTCAGCTCGCCGGGCTTGTCCCGGCAACGCCCGGTGCAAGTGCCGAACCGGCGGGCCGGCATCACCGAAGGCCAGCGGCAAGTGGATGTTCCAGTCAAAATCGGGCATGGCGCAACGTTCTCCCTCGGGCTATTGGGGAGAAGTATCGAGGCCGTTTCTTAACGAAGTCTGAAGATGGGAAGTTTGCGTACGCTTGAGAAATAGTCCGATCAAACACGGGCTGCCTTTGTTTGTTTTTCCGTAGTACAGTAGGCAAAACCCGATAAATATCCACCTTTAGATGACCTGAAGTGCCAGGCCCGACGTCAATGGACCCGCACTCCCCGTCATCCTTCTACCGCGGCGGTAATTGCATGATCGACATCACCGAAGTCTCCATTGCCCAACTGCGCGCCGCGCTGGAATCGGGCCAGACCACAGCGGTAGCCCTTGTCCAGGCCTACCTCGCCAGGATCGATGCCTACGACGGCCCCGACACTCCCACGGCCCTCAACGCGGTGGTGGTGCGCAACCCGGATGCGCTGAAGGAAGCGCAGGCTTCCGATGCCCGTCGGGCCAGTGGCCAGACCCTCGGCCCACTCGACGGCATTCCCTATACGGCCAAGGACAGTTATCTGGTCAAGGGGCTCACCGCCGCCTCCGGAAGCCCGGCGTTCAAGGACCTGGTGGCCTATCGCGATGCGTTCACCATCGAACGGCTGCGCGCCGCCGGGGCCATCTGCCTGGGCAAGACCAACATGCCGCCCATGGCCAATGGCGGGATGCAGCGCGGGGTGTATGGCCGGGCGGAAAGTCCGTACAACGGCGACTACCTCACCGCGCCCTTTGCCTCCGGCTCCTCGAACGGTGCGGGCACGGCAACCGCCGCCAGTTTCGCCGCGTTTGGCCTTGCCGAGGAAACCTGGTCGAGCGGACGCGGTCCGGCGTCGAACAACGGCCTGTGCGCCTACACGCCGTCGCGCGGGGTGATTTCGGTGCGGGGCAATTGGCCGTTGACGCCGACGATGGACGTCGTCGTGCCCTTCGCCAGGACCATGGCCGACCTGCTCGAAGTGCTGGACGTGGTGGTCGCCGAGGACCCGGACACCCGTGGCGACCTGTGGCGGTTGCAACCCTGGGTGCCGATTCCGAGCGTCGAGTCGGTTCGTCCTGCCTCGTATCCGAGCCTTGCCAGCAACCCGGGGGCGCTGGCCGGCATTCGGTTCGGCGTGCCACGGATGTACATCAATGCGGACCCTGAAGCCGGCACCGCCGAGGCCCCCGGCATCGGCGGCCCGACGGGGCAGCGAATCGTCACCCGTGCCTCGGTGATCGACCTTTGGGAGCAAGCCCGCCAGGCCCTGGAAGCTTGCGGCGCCGAAGTGGTCGAGGTGGATTTCCCGCTGGTGTCCAATTGCGAGGGCGACCGTCCCGGCGCACCGACGGTGTTCACCCGCGGCCTGGTTTCCAAGGAGTTCCTGCACCATGAGTTGTGGGATCTATCGGCCTGGGCATTCGATGACTTCCTGCGGGCCAACGGTGATCCGAAATTGAATCGCCTGGCCGATGTCGACGGACCGAAGATCTTCCCCCACGACCCGGGCACCCTGCCCAACCGGGAGGACGATCTGGCCGCCGGCATGGACGAGTATGTGAAGATGGCCCAGCGCGGCATTACGCCCTGGGACCAGATCCCGACGCTGCCCGACGGGTTGCGGGGGCTTGAAGCGACACGCCGGATCGACCTGGAAGACTGGATGGAGCGGCTGGGCCTGGACGCGGTGATCCTCCCGACCGTCGCCGACGTCGGGCCGGCGGATGCGGATATCAATCCGGAATCTGCCGATATCGCCTGGAGCAACGGGGTCTGGGTCGCCAACGGCAACCTCGCCATCCGCCACCTGGGCGTACCCACGGTCACCGTGCCAATGGGCGTCATGGCGGACATCGGCATGCCCGTCGGGCTGACATTCGCCGGGCGTGCCTATGACGATTCGAGGCTGTTGCAACTGGCGTCGGCGTTCGAGTCGATTGGCTCCAAGCGCCGGGTCCCGCCTCGGACACCGCCATTGTCGGCTTGACCCGGTCCTTAGGGCTGCTGCGCAGCCCGGCGGGAGCAAGCTCCCTCGCCACAAAAGCGCACAGGTGCAATACCTGAGGGCCATTTTGGCGAGGGTGGCGTTTGCCCCCTCACCCAGCCGAACATGCAACCGTGGCGAGGGAGCTTGCTCCCGCTGGGCTGCGCAGCGGCCCCGATTCCATGCCTACAGCCGGAAATACTGCTGCATGGCACGGGCCAGCAGGCTCACGGCTTCATCGCCGCGTGACGCCTGGGCTCGCATGAACACCACCTCATGCTCCGCGATCACCGGCAGGCCTTCGAGGATCCGCATGGCAGCCGTCACCCGTCCACGGTCGATCAGGCTGATCGCCAACCCGGCCTCCACGCAGGCCTTGACGGCCTGGTTGGAGGGGCTTTCCAGGACGATGCGGGTCTTGCGCCCGCTTTGCCTGAGGGACTCCAGCATCGCTTGCCGATAAGGGCATTGCGCCGCATGCACCGCCAGCGGCAGCGGCTCCATCGAAGCCGCTATCGTGTGGGCCGGCCCGACCCAGACCGGCGTGGTGGACACCAGCACTTGCACCTCTGCATTCGCCTGCCCCTTCGGCTGGGCAATAACTGCCGCCTGGAGCTTGCCGCGCTGCACCAGGTCGCGTAGCGCATAGCTTGGCGCGGTCTTGAGCTCCAGCACCACGTTGGGCCACGCGGCGGCGAAGGTCGGGAGGATGTCGCGGATCACATGGTCTGCGTACTCATCCGGCACCCCCAAGGTGATACGTCCCGCCAAACGGGTTCCGTGCAGGTCGGCCAGCACCCGATCATGGGTGCTCAACAACTCCGTCGTCGCCACGAGCAAACGCTGGCCCAACGCGGTGAGGGATACCGATTGATTGTCCCGGTTGAGCAAGCGCCCGCCAGCGACCGCTTCCAAACGCTGGATATGCACGCTGACCGCCGCCGGGCTTTTGTGCAGGTGGTCCGCCGCCGCACTGAATTTACCGATCCGCGCCACCGCATGAAAAGTACGTATCAAGTCGATATCGAGTATGGCCGTCATGATTCAATCTTCGTGAACAACTGATGCATTACATTTTGATTTATTAGATTAGCCGGGTTTCGTAGCCTGTGGTCATGAACCCGAATAAATCGCTGACCTGCACTTCCCTGCCCCGGCCAGCCTGGTACTGGCTGATTCCATTGCCGTTACTCGAAGCGGCATTGCTGGTGTCGTGGAGCTCGGGCTTCGTCGGCGCACGCTTTTCCATCGATTACGCGCCGGCCCTGCTGGTGGTCTTCTGGCGGTGTGTCGTGGTCACGCTCGTCCTGTTTCCCTTCGTCGCCAGGTCGCTACGCCGGACCTCGCCCGTCGCACTATTGAAGAATGCCGGCATCGGACTGCTGGCGATGGCAGGCTACCTGGGCGGTATCACCCAAGGCATTGCCCTGGGTGTGCCGGCGGGCCTGGCCGCGCTGGTCGCCGACCTGCTGCCGATGGGCCTGGCGCTGCTCGCCGCAGGCGTACTCCGGCAACGACTGGCCTGGCAGGTCTGGGTGGGGCTGCTCATCGGCCTGCTCGGCGTCACGCTGGTGACCCAGGGCGCACTGGCGTGGGGCAATGCGCCCTTGTGGGCCTATGGCCTGCCGTTGCTTGGCATGCTCTCGCTCGCCGTCGCGACCCTGTGGCAAAAACACTTACCCGCCGAACAATCGCTGGGCCTGCTGCCCAACCTCTGGCTGCAATGTTGCGTGTCGGGCCTGGCCTTCGCCCTGGTCGAGGGCGCCCATGGCAGCCTGGCCCCGCTGTCCAGCACAGGCTTCGCACTGAGCGTCTTGTGGACCGCGGGCCTGTCGACCATGGGCGGCTACGGCCTCTACTGGTTGTGCCTGCGCCGCGCGACCGCCACCCGCGTCGCCAGTGTCCTGTACCTCAGCCCGCCCATTACGATGCTCTGGGCCTGGGCCATGTTCAACGAACCGCTTTCCTGGCAGATGATGGTGGGGATGACGGTGTCCGGGATCGGCATCTGGCTGGTCGTCGGCACCGAAGCCCGGCAGGCTGCAAGTTCAAGATAGCAAGATCGGTCGAGCGCATTGTGCTCGCCGGCCTCATGCTGGTGGCCTTTACTGGGAAAGACCATGACCGACACAAAAAAGCATTACCAATCCCGCATGCGCAAGGTCCTCGATTACATCGACCTGCACCTTGATGACTGCCTGGATCTGGATACGTTGAGTGGCGTTGCGGCTTTTTCGAAATACCATTTTCACCGGCAGTTCATCGCGACGTTCAGCTTGCCCTTGAATCGCTACGTCCAACTCGCGCGCCTGAAACGCGCCTCCTACAAACTGGCGTTTCGCGAACATGAAACGATTACGCAGATCGCCATGGACACTGGTTACGCAGCACCCGACGCCTTTGCCCGCGTATTTCGACAACGGGTGGGACAACCGCCTTCGAATTTCCGCAAGTCTCCCGACTGGCAGCGCTGGAGCACCCTTTTCACGCCATTGCACACTGCGAGGAACCGCCTCATGCCCACGCCCTATCAGCCCAGTGACGTACAGATCCGTACGGTTCCCGCGACCCCCGTCGCCATCATGGAGCACCGAGGCGATCCCTCGACGCTCGGTACGACCCTCCAACGCTTCATTGCCTGGCGGCGAAGTGTCGGCCTGATCCCCTCGATCAGCCCGACGTTCAATGTATTTCACTCCGACCCGCGCACGACGCCGCCGCAAGACTACCGCCTGGATTTATGCGCGGGGACGGGCCGACCTGTCGTGCCGAACGGAGAAACGATCAAGGCTGGCAGTATTCCCGCCGGACGTTGTGCAGTGCTGCGGGTCGAAGGGGGCGCCGACAACCTCGAGCCCGCCGCGCTGTACCTGTACAGGGACTGGTTGCCGGCCAGCGGTGAGGAGCCAGGAGATTTCCCCCTCTACTGCCAGCGTATTACGTTCTTTCCGGACGTTGCGGAGAACCAAGCCATTACCGAGCTCTTTCTGCCACTCAGGTGATCGTCTAGTGGGTAATGCCAGTCAGAGATCAAACGGCACAAAACCTGTGGGAGCAAAGCTAGCTCGCGATAGCGGCAGACCCGTCAATGGGTTGTCGACTGGCTCACCCCAATCGCGAGCAAGCTTTGCTCCCACGGGTATGAGGCTTAACTGACTGGCACTATCGTCCAGTGAGCGCTTTTTTCCTGTCTAACCGATGTACGAGTAAACGGCAAAATCGAACCCATTGAATGGAAAGGAAGCAACTTCTTTCATACCCATTTTCAAATGCGCACGGAGCGAGGGTTGATTGTCCTTGCGTATGAAAAGAATACCTTCACGCCCCCGCTCGAGCCGCCGGAGCTCCGCGAACATTCGCTGGGCCAAACCCTTGCCACGTTCCGCCTCGCCCACGCAAATCGGGCCATAGACATAGGCATCCGGCGTTCCATGATAAGCGGCGAACATCGCCTGTACGATCGGTAAGTCAGCATTCATCGCCCGCGTGGTAGTCATCAGGAAACCGGTGATACGACCCTCTCGACGCGCAACAATCAGAGGCATTTCCTGCATCATCGCTGCCACACGGGCCCTTGGCAGGCTCGCAGAAAGCGAGCCGCCGCGGGCCATCTGATTCGCGGCCTGAAGCACCAGGATCCCGTCCAGATCAGCCTCATTGGCTCTGCCGACATCGGTTTCATGATTCGTCATTCGAGGTATCTCTGCTGGCTAGTTAAATGACTACTCCTACCGTGCCTGCCAAGAGATTAGTACAGGTCAACAATTACAGGATTTATACCTCGACAACGCAGCCTCAACCCATAGGCAACACCAATACATTGCATTGCATATCGGTCTTGGACGCTATAGCTAAAGCGGCAGATGATGGCTTCAACCAAGCGACATCAACCCGATCCAAACTGATAGGAGCTACGCCATGCAACAGTCCCACGCCTACAACGACATCAGCCTGGCCCTGACCACCGAAGTGCTGGATGCCAAGGCACGCAAGCACCTGTCCTGGCAGGACTTGGCCGATGGCACCGGCCTGAGCCTTGCCTACGTCACCGCCGCCCTGCTCGGCCAGCATCCATTGCCGGAACACGCGGCCAAGGTGATTGGCGAGAAGCTCGACCTGACCGCTGACTTGGTCGCCCGCCTGCAGATCATTCCCCTGCGCGGCAGCCTCGCTGGCGTGCCGACCGATCCGACGATCTATCGCTTCTACGAAATGATCCAGATCTACGGCACCACCCTCAAGGCCCTGGTTCATGAGCAGTTCGGCGACGGCATCATCAGCGCGATCAACTTCAAGCTCGACATCAAGAAAGTCGAAGACCCTGAAGGCGGCTCGCGTGCGGTGATCACACTGGACGGCAAGTTCCTGCCCCTGCGTCCGTTCTGATCGTCCCGCTGGCCCCAGGCGAACCTGGGGCTTCGCTGCAAACAACTTATCGCTGATTTGAACTCACTACTCTTGCGTGGAGCATGACTCATGAAAAAATTCCTGTTTCTGGCCCTGTCGCTGACCGCCTCGCTGTCGGCCCATGCCCAACCATCCACCACACCTGCGGACGTCGTTCCCTATGCCTACGGCATGCATCTGGACATCGCCCAGGTGTTGGACATCACCACGCCCGCCGATGTCTGCGGGCCGACGCCAGTGCAAATGACCTATCGCGATTCCCAAGGTGAAACCCACATTCTTGAATACAGCCTGATCGGCAACGGCTGCACGAACTGATAACACCCTATTCATTGGAGGCAAGCAGCATGAAAGCGCTGATCGAAGGTTTCCTGAAGTTCCAGCAAGAGGTCTTTCCACAACGCACGGACCTGTTCAAACACCTGGCCACCACGCAACACCCGGGCACGTTGTTCATCACCTGCTCCGACAGCCGTGTTGTGCCGGAACTGCTGACCCAGCAAGAACCCGGCGAACTGTTCGTGATCCGCAATGCCGGCAACATCGTGCCGTCCTATAGCCCGCACCCAGGCGGTGTTTCCGCGACGGTGGAATATGCCGTCGCGGTGCTGGGCGTGAGGGATATCGTGATCTGTGGTCATTCCGATTGCGGTGCCATGACCGCCGTCGCCAAATGCGCCTGCATGAATCACCTGCCGGCGGTCAGCGGTTGGCTGCAACACGCCGAGTCGGCACGGGTCATCAATGAGTCACGGCCTCACGTCGATGACGCGGCGAAAGTCAGTTCGATGGTGCGTGAAAACGTCATCGCCCAATTGGCGAACATCCAGACGCACCCGAGTGTGCGGCTGGCCCAGGAGAAGGGCTTGCTCAACCTGCACGGCTGGGTCTATGACATCGAGACCGGCTCCATCGACGCCCTGGACGCCGACAATCGCCGCTTCAGGTCCTTGGCGGACAACCCCCAGGCGTGTGCCGTACCGGCCCGGACGGCGACTGCCGCGTGAGGGTCGCTGCCTGGTCTAGGGCAGTTGCCCACCTCGATCACGGTGGCGAGGGAGCTTGCTCCCGCTGGGCTGCGCAGCGGCCCCAAAGCCATCCACCCCGTGCAACAGTGTCTCCACGAAAGCCACGGACGCCGCGCTGTGATAGTTGTTCTTGCGCCGCAACAGCGAAGCTCCACGCCGGGGCGCCGCGTCCTGCAGCGCCAGCTTGCGCAGTGCGCGCTCCTGGGTGGCGATGGGCTCCGGAAGAATGGTGGCGACGGCCGAATGCCCGATCACTTCCAGCAACGTGCTGACCGAATTGACCTCAATGCTCACCTTGGGCGTGATCCGAGCCTGGACGAAGTAGTCGTCGATGCACGTACGGGTGGCAAAGTCCGGGCTCAACAAGGCGAACTCCAGTCGCCCGACCTGCTCAGCCGTCAGCGCGGCCTGGCAGTCATACAACGGGTGATTGCGCCCCACCATCAGCCCCAGGGTTTCGGTGAACGCCGGGATCGATTCGATATCGGCGCTCCTGACCTGATCGAATGCGATGGCGATGTCTAACGTGTCATTCGCCAAGCCCTCCTCGATATCAACCATCGACAACTCGAAGATTTGCAGATGGATATTCGGGTATCGCGCTCGATAGTCACGCACCAGCGGCCCGACCAGGTAAGCCATGAACGTCGGGGTCATGGCCAGCCTCAAGCTGCCGCGGGACAGGTCCTTGACGTCGTGCAGCGCGCGCTTGCCGGCGGCCAGCTCCACCAGCACCCGCCGGGCGCATTCGATATAGGCCGCCCCGGCATCCGTGGGCCTGACCGTGCGAGACGTGCGGTCGAACAGACTCACGCCAAGAGTTTCTTCCAGTTGCCGGATCTGTTGCGACAGGGTCGGCTGCGACACGTGCAGCACCTCGGCGGCACGCGTGAAACCGCCGTGGTCAGCAACCGCCAACAGATAGCGCAAGTGACGTAGCAACATCGGAACCACCACCTGGAGCTTGAGTAATTGCGATGCATTGTATAGGGGACATGTCGCGTCCACATCCGCCACGGGCTCAGCGTTGCGTTTAGCGGGTCGGCGTCAACCTCAGCACCCGCATCACAAAAGCGCTCGCCTTCGCCAGCATGGCGCCGCTCGTACTCGGCTGGCACAGGACGTTCGAAACGGGTGCTGCAGACTCGCTGGCCAGGGCGCCCATCAACTGGGGCAACAGGAATCCGCTTTCGTATTCTGGGTGAATCGCAACAGAGGTGTCCGACCAAGGGTTGCCGGTGCAGGTGACGTCGATCATGGGAAATCTCCTGGAGGATGGAGAGCACTGCGACGGCCCGAAACGGTCGATCGCTTCTGGGATCAGTTTCACTGGCGAACAGTTTTTAGAGAATGCCCAGGAATCTGATGACTTGATTGCGCCATCTGAAACAATCGCCCCGGGCAGCCAAAAAAGCCCCGGTATCGTTGCAATGCTGTTCACTTAAGGCTGTCGACAAACCCGTGGCGAGGGGGCTTGCTCCCGCTGGGCCGCGAAGCGGCCCCAAAACCTGTCAAATGCGGAGCATCAGATACACCGCACCCACCGGTTTACGACTGCTTCGCAGCCGAGCGGGAGCAAGCTCTCTCGCCACAGGTCCATCATCTTTCTTAAATGAACAGCATTGCGGTGTCGTTGAGGGAACCGGGGCTTGGGACCGGCTATGAGTCACGCCGGTTTTTTCAGCGTGTCATACGCTTCAAGCGAGCGCAGCGAGTAGATGTAGGCAGCCCCCGCATTCAACGAAATCGCAGTGGCCAGGGCCGCTGCGACCTCTTCACGGCTCGCCCCCGCCTTGATCGCCGCATCCGTGTGGGCGGCGATACAGCCGTCGCAACGGGTGGTCACGGCGATGGCGATCGAGATCAGCTCGCGGGTCTTGGCATCGAGCACGTTGTTTTCGCTGGCGGCTTCCCCGAGCGCCATATAGGCCTTGACCATTTTCGGGTTGCTGCGGCCCAGCGCGCCAAACGCTTTCTGAATGGTGGGCAACAATTCGGACCAGTTATTGAACATGGCATTAACTCCTGAGTGGGTTGGGTGTACTGTTTTGACGCCCTCAGTTTTTCACCCTGGCGCCACTCGGTTTTGCTCAATCCGCTCAGTTTTTTTGGCGAAACGCTCAAATGAATGCGATCGATAAACTCATCAGCCTGGCCAACGTTCGCGGCAGCCTGGACCTGCGCTGTCAGTTCCAGGGCGACTGGGCCCTGGATCACGGCCAGCATGCCCTGGGCACGGCGCCCTATCACATCGTGCTGGCCGGCGAATGCCGCGTCGAGTTTGCCGATGGGCAGCGCTTGCCCATGCGCGCCGGTGACATCCTGCTGCTGCCGCGCGGCGCCCCGCACCTCATGCACAGCCCTGGGAAAATGGTGACGCCGACCTCACCCCGGATCGTGACCGGAGGCGCCCTGCCGATTCACCGCATTGGCGGTGCCAGCGCGGAGCTGGACATGCTTTGCGGTGGTTTTCATTTCAACCGAGCTTCGTTGCTGTTCAGCGCCCTGCCCGACTACCTGGTGATTCCCAGCGGCGCCTTACCGGCCAACGGACCTTTGCCGGCATTGGTGGAAATCCTTCGCGGGGAAGCGGATGGGAACCAGCCCGGCGCTCGCTTCTTGCTCGACGCCTTGTCCCAGGCCCTGTTCACCCTGATTCTGCGTGCGCACCTGTCGAGTCATGGCCAGGACAGCGGCACGCTGGCCCTGCTCGGCGACAAGCGCCTGGGCCGGGCCTGGCAGGCGATGCTGGCGGACCCTGCGCACGAGTGGACCATCCAAGGCCTGGCAGACCTCGCGAGCATGTCCCGGGCCAATTTCATGCGCGCATTCGTCAAGCTGGCCGGCGTCTCGCCGTGGGTACTGTTGACGCAAGTGCGAATGGAGTTGGCCTTCAGTCTGCTCAGCCACTCACACCTGGGGCTGAGCGATATTGCCGTACAGGTCGGCTACCAATCCCAGGCTGCGTTCAGCAAGAAATTCAAGGAAATCTACGGCGAGGCGCCAGGGCGGGTGCGTCGTGGGATCCAGGCCCCGAACGCGCGCTGACCATCAAGAGATATCCGCTCGCAGGGCCGGGTGCTCGCGCAGGTGCTCGACGATGTAGTCCACGAAACTGCGCACCCGCATCGGCGCCTTGCGCCTTTCACGGTAGACCACCTGCACGGGCATGGAGGGTGGTTCATAGGCTTGCAAGACCCTGCGCAAGCGTCCGCTGCTCAGATAGTCGTACAACGGATAGCTCAAGCAACGCGTCAACCCGGCCCCATGAGCTGCTGCGTCGATGGCCGCCTGTAGCGTGGCGCAACTGAGCCGCGTGCGGGCCTTGAAGCCGTTGGTCTCGCCCTGCTGTTGAAAAGACCACTGGACCCAGTCCTGGTTGGCCTGCGTGGCGATCAGGCGGTGATCGTGCAGATCCTGCGGCACAACCGGCTCACCATACATCGCCAGATAACCAGGACTGGCGCAGACGAGCGAGCGAACGCTGCCGACAGGTCGTGCGATCAATGAGCAACTGGGTAGATGCCCTACCAACACCGCGACATCCAGCCCTTCCTCATGCATGTTCGGGAAACGATCATGGTAGTGGGCCAATAGCCTGATCTCGGGGAAGTGATCCATGTAGCCGGCCAATACCGGGGCCATGACATAACGGCTGAACAAGGTGGGCAACAGAATCGTCAGATTGCCCTGGGCCTGGACATGCCAGCCCTTGGCCGATGCTTCAGCCTCGTCAACGGCCTGGAGAATGCGTGAACAATCAGCCATGAAGCCGACCCCGGCTTCCGTCAGCGCCACCCCGCGCGTGCTTCGTGACAGCAGCTGCACACCCAGTCGCGCTTCCAGTCGAGCGACCGCACGCATCACGGTCGGTCCGGAGACGTTGAGGCGCTGGGCGGCCGAGGCGAGGCTGGAGCACTGCGACAGCGCGTGGAATACCCTCATTTCATGGTGGCGCGCCATCAGCCGGTGCCTTTTACGACAGGCTTGAGCGTGACGTCGTCTCCCAGCCGATCGGCGAGGAAGTCCACGAACGTACGCACCTTGGCCGGCACCCGATTGCTCTTCTGATACACCACGTGAATCGGCAACGCCGGTGGTTCGAAAGCCTTGAGCACCACTTCCAGTTCACCCTCGGCGACCTGCCGGGCCACTTGATAGGACAATACCCGGGTAACGCCCCAGCCCTGGCGGGCGATATTGATCGCGGCCTGATTCGCGGTCACCACCAGGCGTGGGTCAACCCGCAGGCTCAGCGAGCTTGCTTCGTCCATGAACTGCCAGTGGCTCAGCAAATGACTGGCCGAAGACATCACGATATTGGCCTTGCTCAACTCACCAGGATGGCTTGGCCGTCCATGGCGCTGGAAATAGGCCGGGGCGCCGCAAATCACTTGGCGTACCTCACCGACCTTGATGGCGTGCTGATTGTTTTCCTGCAAATGGCCGATGCGGATCGCCACATCGATGCCCTCGTCCGCGATATTCACCACACGGTCGACCAACAAGGCATTGAGGTGCACCGAGGGAAACCGATCCAGGTAATCCGTCAGCAAGGGCGCGATGTACAACTCGCCAAACAGCACCGGCGCGGTAACCGTCAGATACCCGCACGGGATCGAGTAGCTGCCGGCGGCGGCCTCCTCGGCCTCTTCGAGCTCACTCAGGATCCGCCGGCAATCTTCCAGGTAGCGTTGCCCCGCTTCGGTCAGGTGCACATTGCGGGTGGTACGAGACAATAGTTGGGTGCCGATCCGTTCTTCCATCGCCGCAATGGCCCGCGTCACGCTCGGTGGCGAAATGCGCAAGCGCCGGGCGGCAGCGGCGAACCCTTCCTCCTCGGCAACCACCATGAAAATCTGCATTTCCTGAAAGCGATCCATGGGTGATCCAGCCTTGCGTGAGGGAGATTGAACATACGTGGCGGTTTCGGCCTCAAGGCTTGCCGGAAGAGGCCTCCCGGCAAGCTCCTGCGGTTTGACTCAGGCTTGCTGCAAGCCCTTGGCGGTGCGCTGCATGCCGACGAAATTCGGCAAGGCTTCGATGCTGCCCAGCCAGGCACGGACGTTCGGGTAGTCGGTCAGCGCGACGTTGCCTTCCGGTGCATGGGACACGTAGGTGTACGCGGCCACGTCAGCGATGGTCGGTTGCTCACCGGCCAGGAACCGGCTTTGCCCCAGCTCCGTCTCCATCACCTTCAACAGGGCGTGGGAACGCTTGATGGCATCTTCGGCGTCATAGCCGGCGCCGAACACGGTGATCAATCGGGCGTTGGCCGGCCCCTGGTTGATCTGGCCCGCGGCCACCGAAAGCCAGCGCTGCACCCGGGCCTGGGCGAGCGGATCGCCGGGCAGCCATTGGCCCTTGCCGTATTTGGCCGCGAGGTAGACCAGAATCGCGTTCGAGTCGGCCAGCACAACACCGTTGTCATCGATCACCGGCACCTGGCCGAAGCTGTTGATGGCGAGGAACTCCGGGGTCTTGTGCTCGCCTTTCATCAAGTCCACGAATACCAGCTCGGTCGGCAGGCCCAGCAGCGAGAGCATCAGCTCGACACGATGGGCGTGACCCGACAACGGGTGGCGATAAAGTTTGATCGCGTTCTCAGGCATGACGTACTCCATGTTGTTTGGGCTCGACGCGGTGATCGCGTCGATGGGGCTATCCTCTGCTCCTGCTCCGGACAGTGGAATAACCAGCTTTTACAATCCAGCATTTCACCCAGTGAAATGATCGCAAGCCCTAGACCTCAAGCACCAACGGTTCGCTGCCTTGAGCCGGCACCGCGCAACAGATCAGCACTTCGCCTTCGCCAACCGGCTCGGCCGGCTGGCTCAGGTAATGCACCTGGCCGCGGCTCAAGCGGGTTTTGCAGGTGCCGCAGGAACCGCCGCGGCAGCTGAATTCCGGGTTCAGGCCGCGCGCTTCGGCCAGCTCCAGCAGCGTTCCGCCGCCGGGCTCCCAACGGGCCTCCTTGCCGGAACTGGCGAACAAGACCTTCACCGCTTCAGTCGCGGCCGGCACTTGCTGGGGCGCCGGCATGCTGACTTCGATGTCCCGCACAAGGGTGGAGGGACCGAAGGTTTCCGCATGGATGCGATCGTCAGGGATGCGCAATTTGCGCAGCCCGTCGTACAGCGCCTGGGTAAAGCTGCCCGGCCCGCACAGATAGAAGTCGTAGTCGTTGAGCGGCAGCAGTTTCTTCAGCAGTTCCACATCGATCCGGCCCGCCAGATCATAATCTTCACCAACCTTCGCTTCGGTGGGCGGTTGGCTGACCATGCGCACAACCTGGAGCTTGTCGCCGGCACGGGCGGCCAGTTCGTCGATCTCTTCACGGAACGCCAGGTCGGCCACCGAGCGGGCGCTTTGCAGCAGCCAGACCGGACGCATGCGGCTGATGCGTTGCCCCTGGTAAACCACCTCGCGCAACATCGACAACAACGGCGTGATGCCCACCCCCGCTGCCAGCAATACCAACGGACGCCGCTCCGTGGCCTGGACGGTGAAATGGCCCTGGGGCGCCCGCGCTTCGATCTCGTGCAGCGCCCGCACCTGCTCATGCAGGTGGGACGACACCGATCCATCGCGCTTGACGCTGATGCGCAGGAAATCATCCGACGGCGCACTGGAAACGCTATAGGTTCGGATCGACGGCGCTTTCTGCCCCTCCAGCTGGATCCGCACCGGCAAATGTTGCCCGGCTTCAAACCGAGGCAAGCCCAAGCCATCGCTCGCCTGCAGGTAGAACGAACGAATGTTGTGGCTCTCATCCACGACTCGCGCAACCCGCAACGCACGCCAGCGGCTACGCAGCGCCTCAGCCTGCAAACGCTCTGCGGCTTGCTCCCAACTGCCGGTCATCAATGAATTGGGCGAATCGCCTTCATCCTGATCCTTCCAGCGCAGCGCGATGGCGGCCGGACGATAGACGATGCGTTGCGGTGTGAAGCGCAGCAGCCGCTCGGCGCCTTGGAAGGCATTGATCTCGGGATCGTCCAGCAGGACTTGCGCCGAGCCACTCATTTGCAGCAGATCGCCGGTCTGGAAATCGACGAACACCAGCCCGGCCCGCGGGTTGAGCAGGATGTTGCCCAGGGTGTTGAAGAACAGATTGCCGGAAAAATCCGGAATGGTCAGCGACCCGTCTTCATCCATGCGCACAAACCCTGGCTTGCCGCCACGGTGAGAAGCATCGACCTGCCGCTCGCCATCGCGCACCACGTAGGTGGCGATATAAAACGAATCGGCCGCCGTCACCAGGCGCCGGACCAGCGGGTCTGACACGCTCAACTGCCGCGGCGCGACCGCCTGTGGGTCGACAAATTGATACTGGCGCAGGTTGATGTAGCGAGGGCAGTTGCCATAGGCCTGGCTCACTGCAATCTCCAGCCCTGGGGCAAGCTGACGGCGCACCACGCCATTCATGCGATTACGCCGACGGGTGTGCAACTCGATCCCCAGCATGCCGATGGCATCCCCCTCGCCCATGCCTTCCTGGGCGGGGTCGTTCGGCTCGGGCTCGAGGTTGATGTGCAGGGTCTGCGGATCGGGCGAATTCATGAAACCCGGTTGTCCCGCGCGCAGGGTCGCCCACACGTCGCCTTGCCGGTCCACCGCCCCCAGCACCACGAAAGGCAGTTGGGCGTAGAACTCCCGGTGCTGGTCCGGCATCCACGTACGCGCCAGTTGCCGTTGGCCGACACTGGCCATCATGTCGACAGCCCCGACGGAGCGCTGCAAGGTCAGCTCTCCTTCGTGCCAGGGCGAGTTTTTTGCTTGCAAGGCTTCGTCCATCAGCTACTCCTCGCGCTCGCAGCATGAACGCCTGCGCCAGTGCGCTACGGTTGGGGATTCTCCGCCATCGTTTGCACGGGTGTGCAAGTGGCTGGCGTTATCTTCTGCCCAAAGCGGTTGCGCAGGAATACGCACGAACTGCAATCCACCGTTTCATAAAATGGAATGGTGGGCTCATGGCCTGACACTGGCGAAATGCTTGGTCAATTCGAGCAAGGTCACCCGCAACTCCGGAGGCCGCACGGGCTTGGCCAGGATTGAAATGTTCATGTGGTGCAGGGCGTGGCGAATTCTTTCGATTTCATGGCCGGTCATGATCATGGCGGGGACTTCCCAGCCTCGCTGTTCGCGAATCGCGGCAATGCATTCGGCCCCCGAGACTTTCGTACCCAGGTCGAAGTCGGCAATGATGATGTCGCAGTCGCTGGTCACACCCACCCCGTCGCTGTGGGTTTCCACTTCGCATCCCCACTTCTCCAACAGCGCCGACGTCGCCATCAGCACGTTGGCGTCATCCTCCACCAGGCACACCCGCAAGCCCTGCAAACGGCTTTGCGTGGGCACCGGTCTGTCCACCACAGCCCTTGGCGCGACCCTTTCCAGCCCTTGGATCGTGGCGCGCGTGCCCTGGCCGAGCCGGGAGTCCAGCTGGATGTCCAGATTGATCAGGTGGCTGATTCGCTTGACGATGGACAACCCCAGGCCCAGCCCCTCGACATCCTTGTCACGGACATGGCGTACCCGATAAAACTCCTTGAACACCTCAGGCAGATGTTCGGCGGCAATGCCCCGGCCCTTGTCGTAGATGACGATGGCCAGGCCACTGCCTTTCGGACGCACACCGATCAACACCGGTTGGCCGGGGGCATATTTGAGCGTATTGGAAACCAGGTTCTGCACCATGGTAGCCAACAAACCGGCATTGACGCTGACCCAGTGCCGGCAAGGCCGCAGGCGCAACTCGACACCGGCCCAGCGGGCGGCTTCGGTGTTCTGCTTGACCACATCCTGGAGCAGCGCGCCCAGGTGCACGGGTTCGGCCTGGGGTTCAAGCTGCCCGTTGTCGAGGGTGTAGATGTCCAGGATCGAACGAAACAGCTGCGACACGATGTGCAGCGAACGGTCGATGTTGTCCACCAGTCGCAGCTCTTCCTGGCCCAAACGGGCATCGCGCAGGCAGGCGGTGAACAAGCCGATCGAGTGGATCGGCTGGCGCAAGTCATGGCTGGCCTGGGCCAGGAAGCGGGATTTTTCCTGGTTCGCGGCAATCGCCTCTTCCGAAGCGATGCGGGTACGGGTCAGCAGGATATGCGCGTAGGCAGGCACCACGATGGTGGTGACGATCAACGTCAGGAACAGATAGGGCTGGCCACGCCAGAACGGCGTGAGCAGGAAAATCACCCCCAGTGTCGACAGCGCGAGAACGGTTGCCAGCGCCAGGTAGCGCGAGCCGAAGCGCATGCCATTGCCCAACGTGACCCAGAGCAATGCCGCGTACACCGGCAGCGTGCCCTCCCCACCGACGATCAAGGCAAAGGCGAGGCTTGCGTAATCCAGGGTCATGGCAAAAAGACGACGCAGGAAAAAGTGCCCGGGCCAGCGCCTGACCGCCATGCGCAGCGGGACCGCGGCGCCGAAGAAAAAGGCCATGTACCACAGGATCGGTACATAGGTTTCGAAGTCGCTGGCCAGAAAGGCCACCACAATGATGTAAAGCGCAGTACACGCCCCGACCGTCAATCTCAATGTCGCCTGATCAAGCTCGCTATTCTTTTCCGTCATAGTCACAGGAATATTCCCAACATGAAAGTTTGTATCAACTTGAAAACCAAGGGAGTCGTTTAGGTTACGATGTGCGAACTTGAAGTCAGAAGGATCTGAAGCATGACGTGCAGAGTCATTGTGGCAGATGACCATCCTTTGTTTCGTGAAGGTATGTTGAGAACCATCGAACGGCTTCTGCCGACAGCCACCATAGAACAAGCTGGCAATCTGGATGAAGTATTGGCGCTGGCGCGTTCCGGGGTGGAAGTGGACTCCCTGATACTCGACTTGCGCTTTCCCGGGATCAAATCGCTGCAAGTCATAGGCCAGTTGCGCAGTGAGTTCAAACGGACCTCCATTATTGTGGTTTCAATGATGGATGACATCGAGGTTATTTCCCAGGTGATGGCGCTGGGTGCCGACGGTTTCATCGGCAAGAATATCGACCCTTCCGATATTGCCGACGCCATCATGGCAATACGCGAAGGCGAAGTGGTGGTGAAGTATCAAGCCGAAAATTCGGTACTGGACGATGCGCTTTCCCAGCTGACCGTACGCCAACGGCAAGTGCTTGGGTTGATCGCGGCCGGCAAGACCAACAAGGAAATAGCCCGGGACCTGGGCATTTCCCCGTTCACGGTGCGCATCCATGTCTCGAGCCTGCTCAAATCCCTGGGTGTCCCCACGCGCGCGGCGGCCGCGGCGCAATTTTCCAACTTTCCAAGCAATGGAGGATGGTCGGAAAAACAAGACAATTAAATGTGTAACAGCTGCAAATACTCATTGAGCATTACCCTCCCTGCCAGTCCCCCAGGCCATAGCACACTTGTACTATAGCTTCGCCCAGTACTCTCCCCCTAAGCTGTGGGCGTTCCATACAAAGGCTGTTCGAACAGCCAATCATAAAGAAAGCCAACGCGCCATTCGCCGTGCAGTATCACTGTGCCTATCGAAACGTCATGGCGTGCGCAGCCTATGGATTAAATAAGTCCACAGGCGGCGCAATGCTGGGTCAACTTCACCGTCTGTGCGGTTGAAATGGAATGGTCCTGACATTAACTCAAGGTAAGTCATCATGTCCTTCGAATATGGAAAAACACTTAGAAATGGATTGGCGCTGTGCGTGCTGGCGGGCGTACTCAACGGTTGTGCAAACACCGGTGACTTGGGCAACTTGGGCAACTTGATGGGCACCTTGAATCAGGGCGCCCAGAAATACGACGTCTCTTACCTCAAGCAAACGATCATTCCGGGCAAGACGACAAAAGGCCAGATCACCCAAATGTTCGGCGCGCCGACGAATGAAGAGCTCAATTCGACCAGCGCCAGCAACGAGTCGAACTGGACCTATGAAAAGAGTGATGAGGGCCTGGATAAGTACATGAAGCTGGCCCATAAGTACGTGTCGCCCGAGACACGCCTGAAGATGGCCGACACCTCGGCACAACTGTACAAGGCACAGACCGTGGCCAACGACGTCAGCAGCGTGACCGGTGGGAAAACGGGCCAAAGCCAGACCCAAGGTTCGGTATTGACCATTTATTTCGTCGATGACGTCGTGAAGTACTACAGGGTCTACTGACGCAATGACTCGTCCGTTGGGGGCAGCATCAAGCCTGTCCCCAACCTTCACCGATCACTCCTTCCACGTACCTCCGCTCAAGGCGCAACTCTTGCGGGTGCTGTCCAACAGCTCAGCGGTACGCTTGTAGTAATAAAAGTCCACGCCCTGCCCGTTCACATTCACACAGGTGCCCTGGGGATTCTCCGGGCAGGTTTGCGAGTAGGTGATCCTGCCCGCTTCGCCACCAAGCGCGACCGGCATGTTGGCGAAGGATTCACAACTGGCGCGGAACTTGGCCGCCGGTTGCTTATCGCTCGCCTGCACGCAGTCTTTCGCCTCGATGTGTTGCCCCATGACGGTCATCTCACCTTCCATCGTGCACGCCTGGCTACCTGCATGGGCCACTGAAGCGCACAGCATCGCGGCGCTGATCACACTGAAAAAACGAACGACTCCGTTCATGTACTCTCCCGACGTCCTGAGTGGTCATACCTCCTGAAGTATCCTGACTCGGGCAACAATTCTGAATAGCACAGATGGGCTAGCCGCTAAGCTTGCTCAAGGCACCAGAGGCACATGAGGTTCGAACGCCCGTGGAAAAGAACAGTGAACTGGACCAGGCCACGTTGCGCCTGATCGTCAGCGCCTGTGCGCTGTTGTACATCGTCGTGTTGGCCAGCCTCCATCCCGGCGATGCCACAGGCTACGTGCCCATCATCATTTACATCACAACGTTTATCGTCGCCTCGGTATTCCTGCGCATGATCATCAAGCGCTGGCCAGGACACTTCTTCTGGCGGCGCCTTTTCTCGATGCTGCATGACTACACGGGCATCGCTTTCGCCATGGTGCTGGGCGGTGAAAGCGCACTGCCGATCTACGCGGCACTGCTCTGGGTCACCCTGGGCAATGGCATGCGCTTCGGCTCGCGCTACCTGGCGCTGGCAACCGTTATCGCGCTGTCGACCCTGGTGCTGATTTTCTGGCTCAATCCGTTCTGGCATGGCCAGCCCTACATGTTCCTGATGTTGATCGTCACCACCATCGTGGTGCCGGCCTATGCGCACATCCTGCTTAAGCGCACCCGCATTGCTTCGGAAGAGGCGATTGCCGCGAACCAGGAGAAATCCCGCTTCCTGGCCCAGGCCAGCCATGACCTGCGCCAACCGATCCACTCCATCGGCCTGTTCACCGCCTGCCTGCGTGACGCCAGGCTGGGCCTGGAGGAATTGCGGCTGGTGGACAACATCGACCGTTCGCTGCACACCGTATCGCAGCTGTTCCGTTCGATCCTCGATATCTACACCCTGGACCATGGCCAACTGATGCCGAAGGCCGAACCCGTGCACTTGGGCGCGCTACTACAGGACGTGGTCAAGCAGAACACCGAGGCGGCTCGCTGGGCTGGGGTCGAACTGCGCCTGCGCGCCAGCCCTTACTGGGTCAGCGTCAATCCAGGCATGCTGACCACGATGGTCCAGAACCTGCTGTCCAACGCCCTCAAATACGCGCCCGGCCAACCGGTACTGATCGGCGTGCGACGCCAGGGCAAGCGCCTGGCCGTGGTGATCTACGACAAGGGCCGCGGCATTGCGGCCGAACATTTGCCCGAAGTGTTCAAGGAGTTCTACCGCGTGCGCCATGTGCGCGACAAGGATGTCGAGGGTCTTGGCCTGGGCCTGTCCATCGTCAAGCGCATCAGCCAGATACTCGGTGTCGATGTACACATCCGCTCCACGGTTGGACAAGGCACCAAGGTAGCGATCAGCGGCCTGGAACTGGCGGCGCCAAGGGCCATGGAGCCCAAGGTGTCGCCCGTCCAGAATCGCTTGGACGGATTACGGGTGTGCTTGGTGGAAGACGACGCCAACGTCCTGATGGCGACGTCGGCGCTCCTGGAAAAATGGGGTTGCGAGGTTGAGGCTCACAGCGACGGCGAGGGGCTGACCAGCGATTGCGCCATCGTCATCGCCGATTTCGACCTGGGCACGAAAGTCTCCGGCGCCGAATGCATCGCCGCGATACGCGCACAGCGCGGCTGGGAAGTCCCGGCATTGGTCATCACCGGACACGAGATCGAGCGCATACGCCAGTCATTGCAAAGCCTGAACATCTCGGTGCTGGCCAAGCCCGTACGACCGCCGGAGCTGCGAACAGTATTGCTTGAACTGCTCAAGTCCATGGATCGCCAGGGCGAGGGCTCAGCTCACCTCAACCCACCCAGCCGATAGCCGTCTTGGGAATCACCTCGGACTCGTCGAGCTTGGAAGCGAACATGCTCACCGCATCGAGGGCATCGGTGGTCCCGTTCCGGATCTGCACGATGACCGATCCGGCCTGGTCTGCCAGGGTGACACCGCGCAAGGCGCCCTCATGGGTCACGTTCATGCTCGCGACAGCATCGCGGGTTTCGGAGAGGATCATGCCGATCATTTCGGCAATCTCCGAGGTGGAACGACTGGTGCGCCCGGCCAGTTGCCGGACCTCGTCGGCCACCACCGCGAACCCCCGCCCCTGATCGCCGGCCCGCGCAGCCTCGATGGCCGCGTTGAGGGCCAGCAGGTTGGTCTGGTCGGCAATGCCGCGAATGGTATTGACGATGGCCGTGATCTCTTCCGAACGGGCGCCCAGTTGCCCAACCAGGCGCGCGGAGGCGCCGATGTTGTCGGCGATCTCGCGCATCTCCTTGGCGGTCTGGTGGATCACCTGGGCGCCCTGCTCGGCCACGCGCTCGGTCTCGGCGGAGATGTGGTACGCACGGGAGGCGCCGCGTGAGTCCTCCTCGAATTTCTCTACCCGTTCGGTGATGTCACTGGCGAACTTCACAATCTTGCACAACTTGCCTTCGGCGTCGTAGACCGGGTTGTAGCTGGCTTCCAGCCAGACAACTTTGCCGTTTTTGCCGAGACGCTTGAATTGCCCGCTGAAAAACTCACCGGCGTTCAGACGACGCCAGAAATCACTGTACTCCGAGCTACCCACCAGGCTCGGTTCGCAAAACATCCGGTGGTGCTTGCCCTTGAGTTCGGCCAGTGAGTAATGCATGACATTCATGAAGTTGTCGTTGGCGGTCAGGATGTTGCCGCCCAGGTCGAACTCGATGACCGCCATGGCCCGGTCGAGGGCCGCCAGCCGGCCGCGTGTTTCGGCCTCGGCGGTGACCTTGGCGGTGACATCGAGTGCGTACTTGACCACCTTCACGACACGGCCTTGTTCGTCCACCACCGGGTTATAGCTGGCTTCCAGCCACACGTTCTGGCCTGACGCGCTGCGGCGGTGAAACGTGCCGGATACGAATTGACCGGTGCGCAATTTGTTCCAGAACTCACGGTACTCGGCGCTGCCCGCCAACGCCGGGGGGCAGAAATCCCGATGGGACAGGCTGGCCAATTGTTCCGCACGGTAACCCATCGTGCTCAGGAAATTCTCGTTCGCCCGAAGGACCTTGCCATCGGAGCTGAACTCGATAACAGCCATCGACCGCTCCAGAGCGCCCACCAGTCCTTTGTAAGTTGCCAATTCGGCCGTCCTAGCCGTCAGTTCATCTTTTAGTTTTTTATTAAACATGACGTACCCTCGAAGTAACCGGACCTTATATACATATCGACTGGTTAGCTTGGGGCTGAACGGTATGACGAAATTATGTTTCGACGCCAAAACCCACCGAATCCATCAACCAGGTTCTAAAGGCCTGCACCTTTGGGGCATCGGCCAGTTCATGTGGGGTGACGAAGTAAATCGCGGGGTTGTCCGCTAGGCAGCATCATAAAAATTTCATGGTGCCGGAGCATGATCGCTACGTTTGCTGATTACTTTCGTTCCCATTCAGCGAGGTAGGACCATGCCACCGCAAGGACTCCAGGTGGACTTCGCCCATCGACCACGGCTTGCCGATCTGCACCCCCTGCTGGAACCCGCCAGGCGCCTGTCCAGCACCCTGCGCAAACAGCCAGGGCCGGCCGTCACACCGGCGGTGCAGTTGCAAGACCGGCAGGGATACGACAGCGGCTTTCTTGGCGACTTCATCGTGCCTTGGCCAAGCGTGGAAGCAGCCTTGGTCGATGACGTCTACCCGACCGGCACCGTCGACAATCGCCTGGATTATCAGCACTTCTCCATCGTTCTTTCGCGACGGCGACGCCTGGCCCTGGTGGCGGGCGTCAACATCGATGGCGCCAGCAGTGTCGAGATCGACCGGGGGCGTGACGCCTGGGCGTATGACGGTCGAATCCCCAGCGATGCCCAGATTGGAGAGGCGCTGTACGCCGGCAATTTGCTGGATCGCGGTCATCTGGTCAGACGACAGGATCCCAATTGGGGCTCCGATGCACAGACCGCCAACAACGACACCTTCCACTTCACCAATTGCTCGCCGCAGATGGCAGCCTTCAATCAAAAAACCTGGCTCGAGCTTGAGGATTACATCCTCGATAACACGCGCCGGTGGAAAGCCAGGGCGACGATATTTACCGGGCCCTTGTTCCGGGACGATGATCAAGCGTACAGAGGCGTACAGATCCCCACTGCGTTCTGGAAAGTCGTGACCTTTCTCGGTGACGACGGCAAACCTTCGGCCAGTGCCTACATGATTGACCAGCGCCAGGAACTGGAAAAGTTGGAACTTGTGTTCGGAGCACTCAAGACTTACCGACGCAGCGTCGATCAAATTGAGGCGCTGACCGGTATCCGCTTTGGCGACTTGGCTGACTACGACGGCTTTTCCAATGAAGAACGACTGACAGGTACGAGGATTGAAGCGCCAATCCGTGGGCCTGAAGACATTCGCCTTTGAAAACGGTGGGAATGAGCTGGCTCGCGATGACGGCAGTACAGACATCCCCGCAAGCTGACCCGCCGCTATCGCGAGCAAGCTCGCTCCCACAGGGGATTGAAGGTGCATGGGATGTTGGTGAACGACTCAAAATACTGTGGGAGCGAGCTAGCTCGCGATGACGGCAGCACAGCCAACATCCCCGCAAACTGACCCGCCGCTATCGCGAGCAAGCTCGCTCCCACAGGGGATTGAAGGTGCATGGGATGTTGGTGAACGACTCAAAATACTGTGGGAGCGAGCTTGCTCGCGATGACGGCGGCACAGTCAACATCCCCGCAAACTGACCTGCCGCTATCGCGAGCAAGCTCGCTCCCACAGGGGATTGAAGGTGCATGGGATGTTGGTGAGCGATTCAAAAAACGGTGGGACTTATTCGCTCAAGGCTTGGCTGAAGGAGGTGTCGATAATCCCGGCAGTGGCCAGCGGGGCTGGCAGCGCCTTGACCTTGAACAGGAAGTCCGCCGTGCTTTGCAGGTCGGCGGCGGCCTGTCGATCCACCGGGCCGACGCTCATGTGGGCCTGGCGCAACCAATGGCGTGAGACGTTCTGGTCGAGGTTGGCCTTTTTCGCCCACAAGTCCGCGTATGAGTCGGTGTGGTTGTCGACCCAGGTTCGGGCTTGTTTCACGCGGCCGAGGAAGTCGGCGATGGCTTCGCGCTTGCTGTCGATGGACGGTGTCGAAGCGGCAATGGCGCTGAGACCGGGCATGAGGTTTTTCGCCGTCAGGATCGGCCGGGCGCCGGAGAACAGGATCTGTTGCGAGATGTAGGGTTCCCACACCGGAAAGGCATCGATGCTGCCCTGGGGCAAGGCCGCCGCCGCGTCGATCGGCATCAGCTTGATGAATTCCACATGGTTCTCCGGCAAGCCGGCCTGCTCCAGGGCGCGCAGGGTCAGTTGCTGGCTCCAGGCGCCGGGCCAATAGGCAACCTTCTTGCCCTTGAGGTCGGCGATGGTCTTGACCGGTGAGTCCTTGGGCACCAACAGCGCAATGGTGTCCGGGTTCTGCCGCGAAACACCGATCAGTTTCACCGGTGCCTGTTTGGCAGCCAGGAACAGAAAACCCGAATCGCCGAGAAAGCCCAGGTCCAGGTCGCCGGTATTCAGCGCCTCGGCCAGGGGCGCGGCGGCTTGGAAGTGTTTCCAGTCGACGCGGTAGGGAGCGCCCTCAAGCACCCCCGAGGCCTCCACCGAAGCCCGCACGTTGTAGTAGTTCTGGTCGCCAACATACAGGACCAACGGCTCACTGGCCTGGAGCCAAGGGGCGGCGAACAATGTGCTGAGGAGCAGACCGCGCAGGGATCGGGCGAACGTCATGAAGGCAATCCTGAATGAGTTTCATAGAACATAACGCTCTTGTAATTCACATCATAAATTCTTTTAACGCATAAGCTCATAGTCACAAGCAGCCACTGTCCACGACCCAACAGTGCCGCAACAGACTGTTGCCTGGGCAACATTTCCTTGAAGCCTTCACCCCGTGGCGGCACCCGAAAACCGCCCATTCGCCGGCTATGGCACAGAGCCTGCAATATTCCTTTCAAGTGCGATTTTCTTCCGCACTCCGATCTTTCGGAAATAAGAACATTGCCTTCTCACCGCCTTGCTGGAGCTGTTTCATGAAACCCGACTTCCGCTTCCCACTGGCCCTCGCCAGATCCCTGATCGGTGCCTGTGCCCTGGCGTTGAGCCTGCCGACCCTGGCCCAGGCCGCAGAAAGCCCTCCTGCCGAAGTGCACCTGGATTACGCCTATTACTCGCCGGTCAGCCTGGTGCTCAAGCATTTCGGTTACCTGGAAAAGGCCCTGCCCCAGACCAAGGTCAGTTGGGTCCTGAGCCAGGGCAGTAACCGCTCCCTGGAATACCTCAATAGCGGCGGCGTCGACTTCGCTTCGTCCGCCAGCCTCGCCGCGGTGCTGAGCCGGGCCAATGGCAGCCCGATCAAGTCGGTGTATGTCTACAGTCGCGCCGAATGGACCGCCCTGGTGGTGCGCAAGGATTCGCCGTACCAGACGGTCGCCGACCTCAAGGGCAAGAAAATCGCCGCCACCAAAGGCACCGATCCCTACCTGTTCACCCTGCGCAGCCTGCAACAGGCCGGGCTGAAGAAAGACGATGTGGAGCTGGTGCACTTGCAGCACCCGGACGGTCGCACCGCCCTGGAAAAAGGCGATGTCGACGCCTGGGCCGGTCTCGACCCGCACATGGCCGCCAGCGAAGTACAAGCCGGGTCGCGCCTGCTGTATCGCAACCCCGCCTTCAACAGCTACGGCGTGGTCAGTGTCACGGAGAAATATGCCCAGGAGCATCCGCAAACCATCGACACCGTGCTTGCGGCCTACGAACAGGCCCGGGCCTGGTCGGTGGAGCATCCGCAAGAGCTGGCCAAATTGCTGGCCGACGAATCCGGACTGCCGCTGGAAGTTGCCCGGCTGCAACTGTCCCGCACCGACCTGGGCAGCCCGCAGTTGAGTGCCAAGGATGTGCTGGCTTCCAAGGCGGCCGCGCCGATCCTGGTCTCGGAAGAGTTGGTTCGTCGCGGGGTGAATGTGGACCAGGTGATCGATCAATTGCTCGACACCGGTCGCCAGCAGGCCGTGGCCCGTCAATAACCCTTGCCCAGGCGACAACCGATCCGCGCCTGGCGCGGATTCGGCGTTGCCGGAGGAACGCCATGAGCAGTAACAGCGAAGACCTCTCCAGCCCCCATTTGGCCCTGCCCGCATCGGGCAAAGCGCCCCTGTTCAATCCCGACCGCTGGCGGCTGCGCCTCAAGGGGCTGGCCCTGCCGGTGCTGATCATCGTGTTCCTGGAGATCATCGTGCGCATCGGTTGGCTGCCCGCCTACCAGATGCCGGCCCCCAGCGAGATCGCCCTGACCCTCGGCGACCTGGCCGAGGGGGCGCTATGGAAACATATCAGCGCCAGCCTGTTGCGAGTGCTGCTGGGCTTTGCCATCGGCGCCAGCCTGGCGTTGGTCTTCGCCGCCTGGGTTGGCTTGAGTCGGGAGGCCGAAGCCTATCTGGAGCCGACCTTCGCCGGCCTGCGCTCGATCCCCAGCCTGGCCTGGGTGCCATTGCTCCTGCTGTGGCTGGGCATCGACGAAACCTCGAAGGTGGTGCTGATCGCCATCGGCGCGTTCTTTCCCGTGTACCTCAATGGCGTGGCAGCGATTCGCAACATCGACCGCAAGCTGGTGGAGGTCGGCCAAATGTACGGCTTCAGCCGCCGCCGTCTGGTGCGGCGGATTCTCCTGCCCGCCGCCCTCCCCGGCCTGTTCACCGGGTTGCGCGGCGGCATGAGCCTGGCCTGGATGTTCCTGGTGGCCGCCGAGCTGATCGCCGCGACCAAGGGCCTGGGCTATCTGCTCAGCGATGGCCGCGAAACCTCGCGTCCGGACATCGTGCTGGCGGCGATCATCGTGCTCGCCCTGCTGGGCAAGCTCAGCGACGGCATCCTCGCCGCCCTGGAAAAGCATTTCCTGGCCTGGCGCGACACCTTTAACGGCACCGAGGAGTGAGCCATGACCCAAGCCCTGCTGGACATCCACGTCGAGCGCAAGACGTTCGCCGACACCACCGTGCTCAATCATATCCACCTGCAACTGCAACCCCGGGAAACCGTGTGCCTGCTGGGCCCCAGCGGCTGTGGCAAGAGCACCTTGCTGCGCATCGTCGCCGGTCTGGAGAAAGACTTCGAAGGGCAACTGCTCAGCCACACCGAACACCTGGCCTTTGTGTTCCAGGAACCGCGCTTGATGCCCTGGCTGACGGTGCAACAGAACATCGGATTCAGTGATGACGACGATTACGACAAGGCCTGGGTCGCGCAGTTGATCGAGGAAGTCGGCCTCACGGGATTTGCCGACGCATTGCCCAAGGCGTTGTCCGGCGGTATGGCGCAGCGGGTGGCGATTGCCCGCGGCCTGTACGCGCGACCACAGGTGCTGTTGCTAGACGAGCCCTTCAGCGCCGTGGATGCCTTCACCCGAATGAAATTGCAGGACCTGTTGCTGCAACTGGCCGAACGGCATGGGATCGCCTTGTTGCTGGTGACTCACGATGTCGACGAGGCGCTGTACCTGAGCGACCGGGTGTTGGTGATGGACAACCGCCCCAGCCGCATTCGCCAAGCATTGACGGTGCAACTGGACCATCCGCGAGACCGGCGCGACCCGTTGCTGGCCCGACTCAAGGCGCTGGCCCTGACCGAACTGCAACGTGCTCATGTGATTTGATCAAGGCCCTTCGCTAAGCACTTAATAGCATTAACAAATAAACAATCAGTATTTATGGTTATAAAAATAACCACGTACTCTCAACTCATCCCGTCCCATTGGTCACGACAGTGAAGTGCCTTATGAAACCGACTGACAACGTTATCGACTTCGTCCAATTCCGCAAACGCAAGCAGGCTCAGCAACAGGCCCGGGCCATGTGGGAAATGTACGCGCGTAATGCCGGTTACCAGGCGTTCCAGTGGGTCCAGGCGTTCCAGCCGACCAGGACGTACCAGGCGTGAGCGCCCAGGAACCCTCGCGCTTTTTGGCGAGTGCCGACGAACCCGAAGTGGATCTGAACAACCTGGAAGCCTTGGATGAAGATCCGATTTGCGAACGGGTCGCGCAGAACCTGCAACGCCTGCGCGGCAAGCGACACCTGTCCCTGGACGCCCTCGCTCGCCAGTGCGGGGTAAGTCGGGCCATGCTGGCGCAGATCGAGTCCGGACGCAGCGTGCCCTCGATCAAGGTGCTGTGCAAAATCGCCAAGGGTCTGAAGGTGTCGGTTGCCGCGTTCCTGGAACATCGGGCTTTCGAGGGGGTGGCGGTGCTGTCGGTCAGCCAGAGCAAACGCCTGGTCAGCGCCAGTGGCGCCTTCGTCAGCCGTGCCCTGTTCCCGTTCGATGTGGCACGCCAGTCGGAATTCTACGAGCTGCGCCTGAGCCCGCTGGGGGAGGAGCACTCCGAAGGGCATGGGCCGGGTGTTCAGGAGAACCTGGTGGTGTCCCAGGGTGTGCTGGAGATCAGTGTCAACGACGAGCGCTACCTGCTCTCCACCGGCGACTCGATTCTGTTTTATGCCGACCAACCACACCGCTATCGCAACCCGGCCGACAGCGAAGCGGTGGCGTACCTGGTGGTTACCTACCCGGAACGCCTGGACTGAACCCGCCGGTGGCGAGGGAGCTTGTTCCCGTTTGAGTGCGCAGCGCTCACAAAATGGGGCTGCTGCGCAGCCCAGCGGGAGCAAGCTCCCTCGCCACGGGCCAGTCTCAAGGACGTTGCCCGGCTGTAATCAGCAGGTGCAGCACATCATCGGCATGCCGTTGCAGCTCATCATCATCGGCATGCTGCAGTCGTCCATCATCTTCATCATCAAGGCGCAGCAGTTTTTCATCATGTCCATGTTCATGCCCGCCATCGGCATGACTTTGCACATCATGCAGTCCGCCATCACCGTGCATTCCATCACGCACTTCATCATCGGCATCGGCATGCCCATCATCGGCATTGGCATCATCATGCTCGCCATCGGCATGGCCATGCTCGCCTGGGACATGCACATCATGCTCATGTTGCCGCAGTGCATCATCATCGGCATGCCGCAGTTCATCATCATCTGCATCATGTCGGCGCTGTTCTTGAACATGGCCATGTCCATGCCGGCGGCTGGCATCATTTTGCACATCATGCCGTCGTCCATCATTTCGCAGGTCATGGTCGCCATCATCATCGGCATGCCCATCATTGGCATCATCGGCATGTTGGCGTTCATCGGCATTGGCATCTGCATGGCGTTCATCATGGTGGTGTTCCCTGTAAGGTTCGAGAGTCGGACAAGCTGATGGGGCGGATTCTAAGCATTGACCCGGACCCGACAAGATGGCGATCGAACAGCAAGAATGAACGTTCAGACAGGCTTACCGGAGCGACACACGCCAAGTCGTCTGCTGCTGCATGCACTTCGATTTCATTGCAGACATTTTACAAACGACAGCTTCGATTCTTCGGTCATGGATATGCGATCCAAACCTATATCAATAACCGTAAGAAATAATCGATCTAAATATCATCCAGCGTTTCCCGCCACGAAGGCTCAGCCAATCAACTGGGCATACACCGGCCGGTCGATATTCCCACCAGACAGAATCACCCCCACCTTTTTCCCCTGCATCGCTTCACGTTCCTGCATGAGTGCCGCCAAGGCCGCGGCACCTGCGCCCTCGGCCAGGTTATGAGTGTCGGTGTAATACACCCGCATGGCCTCGGCTATTTGCGCGTCGCTGACCGCGACGATCCGCGCCGCAGCGGCCCCATAGATGGCAAAGGCCTCGGGAATGGGTCTACGCACGGCCAACCCGTCCGCGAAGGTATTCGCCGAAGCGGTCTCACACAGTCTTCCGGTTTCAAATGACAACTTCGCCGCGACGGCCTCGGTGGACACCACGCCCACCACTTGGGTTTTCAGCCCCAAAGCATCGCGGGCGGCGATGACTGCGCAAATCCCCGACCCACAGCCTATCGGCACGTAGACCGTGTCGAGGTCCGGCACCGCCTTGAACAGCTCAAGCCCATAAGTCGCCACGCCCCTGACCAACTCAGGATGGAACGGCGGCACCAGGTAGAGCCCCTGAGCGTGGGCCAGGCGTGCTGCCTCTTCCCGGGCCTCATCAAAATCGCGGCCATACTCGACCACCTCGCCGCCAAAGCCACGCATGGCATTGTTCTTCTCCACCGAGTTACCTTGCGGCACGACGATCAACGCTTTCAAACCCAAGGCGGTGGCCGCCAGTGCCAGGCTCTGGCCATGGTTGCCGCGCGTCGCCGTGACAATGCCTTTCGCCTCGGGATGCTCGCGCTTGAGCCAGTGCACGAAGGTCAGGCCGCCGCGCACCTTGAAGGCCCCGGTCGGGGTGTGATTCTCGTGCTTGACCCACACCGTGCAACCCAACCGTTCAGCCAGCAACGGCCAGGCATACTGCGCCGTGGCGGGCATGAATTGATAGAGATGGCGGGCAGCGTGTTCGATGTCGTCGCGGGTCAGTGTGTGCATGATGGGCCTCCTGGTTTTGCCCAGTCTAATCAGCGCGCCGGCGACGGGGCTTTCAGAAAACTGACCTGACTTTCGGGCCCACTCTTCATTACTATGCTGTTCATGAGCCCGCGAAATCACCCACCGCCGCCCCTGTCTGAACCGGTCCGTCGTATCGAGGCTGGGCCCTGGGCGATCGAATTGCTCCCCGGCTGTGCCTACGCGACCCGCTACGTCGCGACCCAGTCGGCGATCGGCTTTGCCTTCGACAGTCAGCGCGGCCTGCACGCCATCGGCAGCGACCGCGTGTTGCCCTTCGAGGCGCTGCCCAACGGCCTGGCATTCGTTCCCGCCGGGTGCGACGTGCTCTCCGAATCTCCCCGGGGCGGTGAATACCTGCGGATGGTGCGCACCGACGGCATGGCGTTGCCGGCGAAACATGCGTTCAACAATCGTATTGACCCGCAGGCCATCACCCTCGCCTTGAGAATGCGCAGCGCACTGCTGCGTGCCACGGCAGAAGACGATTGGGAAGCCTGGGCGCTCGGGCTGGCTGAGCGAGTGAAGGACCACAAGCGGTTTTCGGCACATTCCCAAGGTTCGATCACGGCCGGCCGGATGCGCCTGCTCGATGAATTCATCGACGCCGGTCTCGACGGCCCGCTGGGGGTCAAGGAAATGGCCGGGCTGCTTGGCTTGTCCGAAGGTTATTTCATGCGGGCATTCAAACAGGCGACCGGCAAAAGCCCACACAGCTACCTGATCGACCGACGCCTCGCCAAGGCACGGGCGCTGATGCGCGACTCAACCGCCCGACTGACCGATATCGCCCACATCTGCGGCTTCAATTCCCAGGCGCACATGACCACGCTGTTCAAGCAACGCCTGGGCGTCAGCCCGGCGCAGTTGCGCGGGTATTCAAGGCCCTGAAGCCTCTGGGCAATGGGTTGATGGGGGCACCTGAGGGGCGAAATGGCGCCCCAAACCAAATTGCCATCAGATGGCCTTGCAAAAACACCCTGGCCGTCTAGATTCAAACCTGTCTCCAACCAGATCTTCAACCACACCTGACAGCCCCTCGGGCGAGAGCGTCTATTGGCCTGAAAAACACACTTGGCGTTGCTTTCAATTACTGACACGGAATCAGTCATATCAACAAGAGGGATGCTTGATGAAGCATGGCCGTGGGTATCGTTCGCGCTCGCAAAAAGGACCAGCCGGACATTTCTGGCTGTCATTGGTTTGCTTTTCAGGCCTGGTGATCGCCAGCTTCCTGTTGTTCGAACAACAGATCCAGGATTTCCTGACCCATCTCAACCTGTACCTGCCCTCGACGCCCGCGCAGAAACTCAACCTGGCCTTGCTGCTGATTGCCCTGCTGGCGCTGGACGTGGTGTTGCCGGTGCCGTCGAGCATGGTCGCGCTGCTGGCCGTGGCGATGCTTGGCAGCCTGGGTGGATACCTGGTGATTTTCGTCGGCCTGTGCCTGGGGGCCGGGCTGGGTTATGCGCTGGGAGCCGGCTATTTGCGCCTGCTGTCCGGCCGCCTGGGCCTGCATCAGCGCCAGCCGGGGCAACTGGCGTACCGGTTGGGCACGCTGTCGTTGATCTGCCTGCGCGGTGTCCCGGTGCTGGCGGAAACCTCGGTCGTCGCTGCCGGCATGCAACGCTACCCATTGCGCGCGTTCATCCTGGTCACCACCCTGGCCAATGCCGGCCTCGCGTTGGCCTACAGTGCCATCGGCACCTTTCTCGTCGAACAGAACGCGCTGCTGGTGACCCTGCTCGCCAGCATGGTATTGCCCGGGCTGTTCATCGCCGGGTACAGCCTGTTCAAGAACATTCGCCGGCGCGACACGGCGCAACCCTTGCACGGGCGCTTCAAGGTCAGCTACGACTACCCGGTGGTGTTCACCGATCATCTGTTCGACCCGCTCAATCCCTGCCTGCATCGTCAGCTCACCGCCGGACACCGCGGCCAGGTAACGGTGCTGGTGTTCGCCGACGAACAACTGCTGCACAGCGCTCCGCACCTGCTGGCACAGATCAATACCTACTTCGCCAGCCATTTTCCGGACCTGCATTTGCAGGCGCCCCCCATCGCGGTCCCGGCCGGCGAATCGAGCAAGGATTCCCAGGTGTTGCAGCAGCTGTACAGCGACATGCTGCAACATGGCCTGGACCGGCATTGCTATGTGCTGGCCCTCGGTGGCGGCGCGGTGCTCGATGCGGTGGGCTACGCCTGCGCCACGTTCCACCGCGGCATTCGCCTGATTCGCATCCCAAGCACCGTACTCGCCCAGAACGACGCCGGGATCGGTGTGAAAAACGGCATCAACGCCTTTGGCCAGAAGAACCTGCTGGGCGCCTTCTACCCCGCCACCGCGGTCATCAACGATTTTCAATTGCTGACCAGCCTGAGCCGACGCGACCAGATCGCCGGGCTGGCCGAGGCAGTCAAGGTGGCGCTGATCAAGGACCAGGCGTTTTTCCAATGGATGGAGCAACAGGCCGACGCCCTCGCCCACTTCGATCACGCGGCCAGCCGCTACGCGATCCGCCGCTGTGCCGAACTGCACCTGGCGCACATCACCGGCGCCGGTGATCCCTTCGAGCGCGGTAATGGGCGGCCATTGGACTACGGGCATTGGGCCGCTCACAAATTGGAAAACCTCAGTCACCACCGACTGCGCCATGGTGAAGCCGTCGCCGTGGGCATGGCCCTGGATGGACTCTACGCCAATGCCCTGGGGCTGTTGAGCGACGCCGACAGCGACCGGCTGCTGCACCTGCTGCTCAAGCTCGGCTTCTGCCTGAACCCGCCGGAACTGACCCTGAAAGATGCACAGGGACGCTCGCAGGTTCTGCTCGGGCTGGAAGAGTTCCGCCAGCATTTGGGCGGGCAACTCTCCATCCCCATGCTCAGCCGGATCGGCGAGTCGGTGGACTTGCATGAAATCGATACCGCGCGAATGGAGCAGGCGCTGCAACGGCTCTGCACGCAGGCGGCCCCTGCACTCACACTGAACGAGAGCTGTGCGCAATGAACCCGTCGTCGCCGGACCTCAAGACCTGGATGACCCTCGGCCGCGTCTCCAACCTGCCCACGGTGTGGACCAACACCCTGGCCGCCGCCCTGCTCGCCAGCAGCGCAGGGGCCCTGGCACCGCCATCGTCCCTGGTCTGGCTCCTGCTGCTGGCGGCACTGTCGCTGCTGTACCTGGCCGGCATGCTGTTGAATGACCTGTTGGACGCCGACTGGGATCAACGCCACCACAATCCGCGCCCCATCACCCTGGGCCTGGTCAGCCGCCAGCAAGTGCGGTTGGCCACGGCGCTGCTACTGGTGCTGGCCGCGGTCGCGTTGCTGGGCCTGAGCCGGTTGATCGAACAACCGCACTGGCTGCTGGGCAGCGCCACGCTGTTGGTGGGTTGCATCCTCGGCTACAACCTGCTGCACAAGAAGTACGCCCACAGCGTCTGGCTGATGGGGGCCTGTCGCTCGGCGCTCTACCTCACCGCGGCGGCCAGCCTGGCGATGCCACCCGAACCGATCTGGCTCTGCGCCCTTTTGCTCGGCGTCTACATCAGCGGCCTGACCTACCTGGCCCGCCAGGAACACCGCAATCAACTGATCAGCCGCCTCCCGCTGCTGCTGATGTTGAGCCCACTGGCGTTGGCGATCTACGCAGACAACGCCTGGTTCTGGCCGGTCCTGCTGATATGGCTTGGCTGGTTGGGCTGGCACTACTGGCGCAACCTGGCCAACCCGCGGCAACGGCAGGTCCGCGCCTTTATCGGTGCGGGCCTGGCCGCCCTGCCGCTGTTCGATGCCCTGGTGCTGGCCGTCGCCAACCAGCCGCTGGGCAGCCTGTTATGTGTCCTGGTGTTTTTCCTGCTTCCTCATTTCCAACGCTGGATCAAACCCACATGAACACGGACGTTACAGCATTGGCATCGGCAGCCCTCGACATGCGCCAGGATTGCCTGAACGAACAACGCCGGCATTTCACCCAGTCGCTCGATGAAACCGAGCGGCAATGGTGGCTCTCGGCGCAGGCGCAACTTGCCCAACGCCCGGACGCCAACACCGCGGCGTTCCTGAGCGGCCAGTGCAAGCGCCACCTCAAGGAGCGCGCCCAGCCCGGCACCGACGGCTGGAGCAATGTCCAACTGGCGCGGGCATTGCTGCTGGCCCAGGTCCTGGAACTGCAACCCGTCGCCGGGCAAGTGTCCTTGCTGCGCCAGTTGTTCCTGTGGGGCGACGACCAGGAAAAGATCGCCACCTTGAAAGCCCTCGACTGGCTCGACAGCGGTGGGCTCTGCGTCGAGCTTGCACTTCAGGCCGGGCGCACCAGCAACAGCCAGGTGTTTGCCGCCCTCGCCCTGGACACCGCCTACCCATCGCGTCACTACGACGAACGGGCCTTCAACCAACTGGTGTTGAAAGCCCTGGGCATGGGCCTCGATGTAGGGCGCCTGGTCGGCCTGACGCAACGACAAAGCGTCACGCTCAACCAGTTGGCCCTCGACCTGCTGGACGAACAACTCGCCGCCGAACGAACGGTGTCTGCCGGACTGACCCACGTGATTGCCTTTGCCCTGCTGAGCCCGGCGCAACGTCAGCGCCTGGTCGGGCTGGCCCAGCAACAACGCTTGCCGCCGCCATGGCAGGCGCACCTGGGCGGCACTTTGCCGAACTGACGCCCGCCCTTCCCCTGCTTTTTTGACGAGGATTCACCATGCTCAAGTACTTCGACCCGCATATCCATATGGTCAGCCGCACCACCGACGACTACCAGAACATGGCGGCCGCCGGCATCACCGGCGTGATCGAACCGGCCTTCTGGCAGGGTCAGGCCAGGACCAGCGTCGGCAGCTTCATCGACTACTTCGACACGCTGTTGGGCTGGGAGCGTTTTCGCGCCAGCATGTTCGGCATCCATCACTTCTGCACCATCGGCCTGAACCCCAAGGAGGCCAACGACTTGTCGGTGGCCAATGAAGTGCTGGAGATCCTGCCGCGCTACCTGGTGAAAGATGGCGTGGTGGCGGTGGGTGAAATCGGCTACGACGACATCACCCCGGAGGAGGATCGCTTTCTCGCCGCCCAATTGGAGCTGGCCAAACAATTCAACCTGCCGGTGCTGGTGCACACCCCGCACCGCGACAAGATCGGTGGCACCAAGCGCACACTCGCGGTCATTCGCGAGGTCGGCATTGCCGAACACCTGGTGATCATCGACCACCTCAACGAACTGACCCTGCCCCTGGTGCTGGACAGCGATTGCTGGCGCGGCCATTCCATCTACCCCAACACCAAGATGTCGGAACAACGCATGGTCGCGCTGCTGCAGCAGTACGGCACGGAAAAAATGGTGGTCAACAGCGCCGCCGACTGGGGCATCAGCGACCCGCTCAAAGTGCCCAAGACCGGCCAGGCGATGCTGGCCGCCGGCTTCAGTGAAGCCCAGGTCGAACAGGTGCTGTTCCACAACCCGGTGGACTTTTTTGCCCAGAGCGGCCAGCTGGACAAAACCCTGGTCAGCACGCCCCTGCCCATCGATCAGCGGCGACAGTGGCAGGACAACTCTGCCCTGCGGGGCCAGGAGCCGGTGATCAAATGAGTGCCCGCACGGGTTGGACGGCCACGCAGATCGGCTATTGCAGCAACGTGCACCCGACCCATGACCTGGGCGGGCTGCGCGCTTCCATCGAACGGCATTTCCAGACCGTACGTACACTGCGCGGGCTCGACACCCAAGACAGTGGATTGTGGATCAGCGCCGTCGCCGCCGCCGAGCTCCAACAGGCGTCCGCCCGTGCGGATTTCCTCGACCTGCTGCAACGCAGCGGGCTACGCCTGACCTCTCTCAACGGGTTTCCCTACGGCCAATTTCACCAGGGCGCGGTGAAAGCCGACGTCTACCTGCCCAGTTGGGCCGATCCGCAGCGGCTGGCGTACAGCCTGGACCTGGCTCGATTTCTCGCCCAGGCCCTGCCAGCGGACTGTGCCCAGGGGGTGATCTCCAGCCTCCCGCTGGGCTATGCCGCCCACTGGAGCCCGACGTTGCAGCAACGTGCCGAGCAGCAACTGCGCGAGCTCACCGCCGCGCTGGCCCGGTTGCAACGAGAGACAGGCAAGAAGATCGTGATCTGCCTGGAAATGGAGCCCGATTGCGTGCTGGAAAACACCGACCAGGCCATCGCCTTCTTTCGTCACTGGCAAGCCACGGACCCACACCATGAACACCTGGCGCTGTGTTTTGACGTCTGCCACCAGGCCGTGATGTTCGAAGACTGCTATCAGTCACTGGACCGATTGCGTCGGGCCCGGGTCCCCATCGGCAAGATCCAGCTATCCAATGCGCTGATTTGCCACCTGCCTGAGGATGCGCAGCGGCGCGAACAGGTGCTCAGGACATTGGCCGGTTTTGCCGAACCCACCTACCTGCATCAAGTCAAAGCCCGCGCTGGACAGGAGCGGTTATCGGCCTGGGCCGACCTTCCCGCGGCCCTGTACGAGTGTGAGCAGGACGGCCGCGCCCCTCCCGAGCTGAGGATTCACTTCCACATTCCGTTGTTCAGCGAACACCTGCTGTTGCCCGAACTCAGCGGCAGCCAGGTCGCCCTGGCGCAGACCTTCGATTTTCTCGCCGACCATGGGGATTTTCGCCCGGTACTGGAAGTGGAAACCTACAGCTGGGGCGTCCTGCCCAGCCAGTTGCGACCCACCACCGAGCACGCCCAACTCCAGGGCATCGCGGCGGAGTTGCACTGGGTCGAAGACCAGTTGCAGCAGCGCCAGTTGCTGCAAACCCAAGCGCTGAAGGCCTGCGCCGATGTCCTCTGAGCCTGCGCGCCAGCCGTTGCTGCTGATCAACGTGGTCGGCCTGACACCCGCACTGCTGGGGGCCGCGACGCCCTGCATCAATGCCCTGTTGAAAACGGCCAGGATGGCCACGCTGCAACCGGTGTTCCCGGCGGTCACCTCCACGGTGCAAGCCTCGATCCTCACGGGCCAGCCACCGTCGGAGCACGGCATCGTCGGCAACGGCTGGTATTTTCGCGATCAGGCCGAAGTGCGTTTCTGGCTGCAGCCCAACGCACTGATCCAGGGGGAAAAAGTCTGGCAGACACTCAAGCGCCAGTACCCCGGGTTTCGCTGCAGCCAGTTGTTCTGGTGGTACAACATGTATGCCGACGTGGACGCCGCCATTACCCCACGGCCGCATTACCCGGCCGATGGCCGCAAGATGTTCGGCCTGTATTCGACGCCGGCCTCGTTGCACGAGCATATCGAACAGCAGATCGGCGAATTCCCCTTTCCAAGTTTCTGGGGCCCGGCAGCCGGCATCGCCTCGAGCCGCTGGATCGTCGATTGCGCCATCGCCGAATTCCAGCTCGACCGCCCCGACCTGCAGTTGATCTACCTGCCCCATCTCGACTACAGCCTGCAACGCCTGGGCCCCGATCATCCGTCGATTGCCGACGAGGTGCGCGCCATCGACAGCGAAGTCGGGCGTCTGCTGGACTTTGCCCAAGCACAGGGCGCGGCGGTGATGCTGCTGTCCGAATACGGGATCGAAGCCGTCACCCAATCCGTTTCCATCAACCGGTTGCTACGCGCCGAAGGCTTGTTGCAGGTCCGCCAATCGCTGGCCTGGGAGTTGCTCGATCCCGGTGCCAGTGCGGCGTTTGCCGTGGCCGACCATCAGGTCGCGCACATCTACGTGAAGCAGGCGCGCGACATCCCTCGCGTCAAGGCGCTGTTGCAGCGCCAGGCCGGCATCGAGCAGGTGCTGGATAAAACCGAACAACGGGCCTGGCACCTGGATCATCCGCGCAGCGGCGAACTGGTGGCCGTGGCCGCCGCCGGTTGCTGGTTCGATTACTACTACTGGTTCGACGACCGCAAGGCCCCCGACTTTGCCCGCACCGTGGACATCCATCGCAAGCCAGGCTACGACCCGCTCGAGCTGTTCATCGACCCAGCCATTCGCTTCCCGAAATTGAAAGTGGCGCGCCGCCTGCTTCAGAAAAAACTCGGCTTTCGCTACTACATGGACCTGATTCCGCTGGACACCCGCCTGGTCCGCGGCAGTCACGGACGGCTGCCCGCGAGCGAAAAGACCGGCCCGCTGCTCATCACCAATTGTGATCTGTCGTTGCCGCAGCACCTTGCGGCCACGGCGGTGAAGCAACTGCTCCTGGAACACTTCCGGGGGCGCCCTCATGCCGATACGGCGAATGCCAAGGAGCTTCCATGCGGCGAGCCATTTCCATAACCGTTCTCAGTGCCCTGGCCGGTTTGGCCCAGGCACAGGACACCAACAACTTCGATTGCAGCAACTTCCTGCAGTTTGGAGCAGACATCAACAAGACCCGGACCGCGTTTGCCCAGAGTCCCGAGACCATGGCCTGGAACTGGTTCGTCTGTTTGAACCAACCCAGCACCGCGCAAAGCAGCAATCTCGTGTGGGAGACGATGAAGCCTTCGGACCAGGTCTACCTGCCCAACGGCGCACCACCGGGCACCTATGACAGCTCAGCGCCGCTCCCGGCCGCCGTGGTGACGCAAGCCAAGGCACAGGGCATGGACCTGTCCCGATCCTTCCATAACATCAATGCCACCCAACAGGTCGATGGCCTGATCCTGCAAATGGGGGGTGCCGTGCCCGATGCCCAACAAGGCCAGCCCGTACGCTTTCAGTTACTGATGGGCAAGGACACGTTCGATTACATCGTGAAGAAGCAGGTCTACAACGTGAACGGTCAGGCCGCCCTGGCCAACGACCTGGACTTCCCCCCCACCGCCTGGGAGTTGAAAGCCGCGTGGCTGTGGATCGGCACGGACACGACCTACCGACAAACCCTGGTGAACGACGGCTACTACATTGCCCAGGCCTACTACCAGCAGGACGATGGTACCTATCAGGTCGGCTATGTGGCATTGAGCGGCCTGCATGTCGTCAACAAACTGAACGCTGACTGGGTCTGGACCACCTTCGAAAACATCAACAACAGCAAGTACACCGTAACCAATGCCCCGACGCCGGCGCCGATGACCAACACCACCGGGCCGACTGCGGCTGCCAAGCCGGTCAATGCCAGCTTCCAGGCCAATAATCGGAGCCTGTCGAAGTACGAGTTGATCGGGGTCGAGTTCCAACCCATCACCCAGGTACTGGCCAATTCACAACTGGAATCGGCGTTCCAGAACACCTCGTCCTGCCTGGCCTGCCACGGCACCGCCGCCTACTCGAACGACAACGGCTACTTCAATTTCGCTCTGAACCAGGGGGGCGGCATCGTCTATCCCACCACTCCGCTGCCGCCCTCGGCATTCGATGGCTACAAAAAACTGGACTTTGTCTGGTCGCTGAAACGCGCCCAGTGGCAACGCTAAGGAGCATGACATGAGCGTATTGAATTTCCCCCGTATCTACCTCAACGGCCATATGTTCTGGAACCCACCGACGGCCAACAATAACGATGTATATCCGCTGTATGACGCGGTCAACGCGGACATCAACTGGCCGTTCATGAGCCACTTCGGCATCAACGCCACGAACGCCCCCACCCAGCTGATGCCCTGGGCCATCAAGCCCCTGGCAAAGAATGAGCTGCCGCTCTATATGCTGCAGGTACCGACCAATGCCAACCCGAAAACCTACCCATACATGCCCGCCGAATGGGATCTGTTTGGTGACAATGCCTGCGGCACGGTGAGCTACAAAGGGACTCGCTCAACGATCATTGGCGGCGAGCTGCAGGCCGACACCTACATCACCGAAGATGCGCTGGTTGGCAGGGACTACCAATTGCTCGGCAATCCCTTTGGCAGCAACGCTCCGACTGCCGCGCGCTTCGTGGACGTCAGCCCGTGGCAGAACACCTTCACCGCGTTGTATTTCGACAAGCTGATGCTGGGGGATGCCACGTGTGGCCTGACCCTCAATCGCCAGTATCGGATGATGGATCGCTTCCTCAATTTCAATTGGGGCGCCTTCGGTGGCCTGGTGTATGTCACCACCACCTGGCAGACCTGCTTTCCCCAGGAGAACCTGGAATGGGTCATCGGCGATTCGGCGCTGCTGAGTAACCTGCAGCAGCAGATGAAGCTGCAAGGGGCAAAGGGCCTGATGTTCAGGTTCTCCACCTACCTGACCTGCTACGACAGGAACGGTGTTTTCAACGACTTCCCGTACGTCAACACCCGTTCCAATGCCCCCTCGGATACGGCTCGTCTGCAAGCGATGTATCAGAAGGGCCTGGACAACGTTTCCGGTATTTTCTTCAATCCCGCCTACAGCCGCACCGCCGCGACCCTGGGCCTCTGGTTCGCCGACGAATACCCGACCGCGCCCGCCGGCCTGCGCCTGGTGCCCGCGCAGGCCGTATCTGTTGTTCAACCCAGTGGAACTCCCCAAAACGCCACACTGGGCGTGACTTCGGTGCAGATTACCGGCAACACCCTGTCGCTGGATCTGGCCAACACGTTCCCGTTCTATCCGGTAGAGCCCAATGCCCCCATCCTGACCGCCGAAAAATTCCAGGCCGGCGACTACCAACTGGGTGTACGCGAGGGTGATCAATTCACGTCGGTAGTGGACTTCGGTTTCGACCGGTATGACCAGGCAGCCTTCGACAAACGCTCCGGCCTGCAGGACTTCACGCTCAGCGACGAGGCCCTGACGAAGCTACAGGCAGATAATCCATTGGAGCTGCGACTGAAGGCCACGGCCGCCCCAACCCCCGTGATCGCCGCCACCCAGCAAACCTGGACCGCCGAAGTGGTGGAGAGCGGCAGTTTCATCGACGTGGGCGACCATAAGACACTGACCATCATGGTGCAGAAAAATGGTCAGCCGGCCGCCAATACCACGCTATGGGTGGCGGAATATGGCAACCCCTACATGGTGACCACCAGCGACTACTATCTGGCCTCCAGCAACGCGGCCAATTTCACGCTGTTCTTCGACCACCCGAACCACCCCGAACTGAACAAGGCCAATCTACCGAACTTCAATAACGCGCCGCCCGTACAAAACTATCTGGCCGAAGGCAGCGGCCGCCGACTGACCGCGCTGCGCAATACGGATGAGGACATTGGAGACCCGATCGGTTATCAGCAATTCCTGCAGGGCGAGGGCAAACCGGTCACGATCGACTTGCACCCTTGCCTGGCATTCGACGCTGGCCTCTACGCCACCGGAACCCTGCACGACGACGTCCACGCCACGCCGGTGGATTACTCTTATGTCACCACGACCACCGACGCCAACGGCATCGCCCAGGTGAGCTTCAGGGCCGTGGCCCCGGGCTTCCCGACCTTGCGTTTTTTCGTCAAGGACGGCGACAGCGATCCGGTCATCCCCTTCAGTTTCCCCGTTCCCCAAGCCTACATCGACTTCCTCGCCCCGCTCCGCGTCCTGCCCTTGGACGTGCAACTGCAACAGGACTTCATCAACTACTGGAACACCGTCTACAAGGATCAGAACGCCGCCACGCAGCTGTGGGAGGGCTTCCTCTACCCACGCATCCTGCAGACCTTCTATTACCTGTACCCCATCATGAACAAGTACATGCCGCTCAACTCCCAGGCACGCGTCGAAGGCGCCATCGACCAGCTGATTGTGCTGATCAGCAAGCCCTACCAGGAAGAAAGCACGCTCTCGATGCCCATCACCCGTGACATGTCCCAGAGCCGCCGCGCGGTATTGGAGCTGTGGGCCAAGAAGCTGGTGAAGCGCAACTATCCGCCACAACAACTCAAGATGAGCGACTACGACAACCTCTGACCGTAACGCTGTTCACCCAGGAAAGATAAACCACTGTGGGAGCGAGCTTGTGTAGGAGCTGAGCTTTTGTGGGAGCCGAGCTTGTGTGGGAGCTGAGCTTGCTCGCGATGAAGGCACCTCGGTCTTTCGAATGACCGCGTTATCGTTCATCGCGAGCAAGCTCAGCTCCCACACAAGCTTTGCTCCCACAGGCTCGCACACAGTGTCACCCGGTACTTTTCAAAGGAATGACCTATGAAAACCAGTATCTTGAACCGGCTGTTGCTGTTGATCCTGCTGTTCAGCCCACCGCTGTTCGCCGAGGACAGCGGTGCCGTCTACTTCACCATGGGCGTGCACAACACCGAGGGGTGCAACGAACAGAACGGCAACTGCATCGCCAAACGCGCCCCGGGCGACCCTTCCGATCCGTTCTTCCCGGCGTTCTGGATCAGCGATTGGACCATGTACCGGGTGATGCACAACTACGAAAAAAACCCGCCGCCCTACAGCAATCCGCCCTCCACCCTGACCCCGGCGGACTACACCGTCTCCCGAGGCACCAGCTACTACGACACGGCCTATATCCCGGCCGATGGCGACGGCTTCGGTGCGATGATGGAGCACTATGAGAAGTACTGCCTGCCGATCTTCCCGATCAAGAACAACAATTACACCTGCTCCTTCGTGTCCCTGGGCAACAAGGCGTACTTCCTGACTTATCCGCAGGATCGCCCCAAGGACATGCCGGCCTGCTGCATGTTCTCGCCGATGAATCATCCACCGCGCCAAGACTTCATCCAGCACCTGCCCTACAGCGCCGAGCGCAGCCAAAACCTCGACGCCAGCGTGCAGGCCTACGCGCTGGACCTTCAATCACCGCAGGGGCCGATCCTGTTCGGCTATGCCTTCTACAAAAAGATGTCGGGGCAGCCGCCCTACCGGCAGCCCCAATCGTTCTTTTTCTCCGGTGACACCAGCGTCGCCAATGCCCCCATCGTCAGCCAGAACTACACCAACTTCCGCATCGCCAGACCGGACCCGGCCCAGACCTGGGCGCAGGTGGCCGCGATGTGCCCGGCGAATCCACCGCCCTGCCAGTTGTTCGAGCCACCGGCTTCCCAGAGCAACGGGCAAAAGGCGCAGTGGAACAAGCTCATGCAGCGCAAACCCTGAGCAATGACGGAGATCGCCATGAACATTTCACTGCGTTTCATCCTGGTACTAGTGGGTCTGGCCAATCTTCCGGCCCTGGCCCTGGAGCAATCCCAGGAACAAGCCATGCCACGGACACAGGCCTCCAGCCTGAATTGCCAGCCCCCCAGCACGGCGCCGGCGGCCACCGCCAGCCAGGACCTGTTCGATCAATACAGCTGGCAGCTGTTCATCGCCGTGAACTGGCCCGCCCAGGCAGGGCAGCGCGGGGATCCCGACTGCAGCAAGCAACCGGGGGACCCTGGCTACACCGTCTGGCAGACCTACAAGACCGTGGAAGAAATCTTCCTGCCACGGGGGGCCGATCCAGGCCCCTGGAACACCCCGCAACTGGCCAAGAGCCTGGGCATCATCAACATCGCCGCGCTGAAGAACAGCTCCCTGGTGAATGCCGTCGACCAGGCCGTCGGCGGCTGGCTGATCGACCAGGCCGGCAACCCGACCTACTACGACATCTCGGCCAACGAGACCTCCTACAACTACATCGTCGCCAACCAGTTCTATAACGCCGATGTGGTGTCCAAAGCCAACAACATCACCTTTCCCTACGGGGTCATCGAGGTCAAATCCAGCTGGCGCATCCTTACCACGCATGACAACGCCAGCCGCTATCTGACCATGCTCGCCCGCGTCGCCACGTTCGACGACCAAGGCCAGCGCACCGGCGTCACCGAGGCCTATCTGGGCCTGGTGGGGTTGCACATCATCACCAAGGTGAACGGTTATCCGCAGTGGATCTGGTCGACCTTCGAACAGATCGACAACGTTGCGCCCAAAGCGCTGGTGAACGGGGTATGGGTCGACCAGCCGGTAGCCGGCACGGCCTATTCCTACTTCAACCCCAACGCGCCGGCAGCCAGCCTCAACCAGTCACCCTGCGACTGGCAGACCCAGGGCGCGCACCTGGTCTGCGTGCCCAAACCCGGCACCACCTTCCAGACGCCGAACCCGTTGAACCGGTTCACCCCGATCGCCGAGATCACCAACGGGGTGAACGCCCGCTACCGCAGCGACCCGGACCTGCAACGCAGCGTGTTGAAGTACTACCAACTCATCACCACCCAGCGCCCGCTGATGCCGGACAACCCCAGCAACCCACTGGGCCAGCCGACACCCGCCCTCTCGGCCAACGTAACCATGGAAAGCTACATCCAGCCCAACAGCAGTTGCATGAATTGCCACTCCATGGCGACACCGGTCAAGAGCCCCTACAAATCCGATTACTCCTACCTGTTCAAATTCGCCAATTCGCCTGTCGGCAAAACCATCAAGGACGAGGAATAACTCATGAGCATCCTGAACGGACCACGGCTGAATTTCTGGGGCGGCATCCGCACGGACGTCAGCCTGCCGAACAACTCCCCGACCATTCCCTACGATGGCAACGATGACTGGCCGCTCTTCGACCTGACCACCTCGACCCTGGCACCCGGGGCCGAGTCCTACACCGATGACCAGTTGAACAACATGATCAATGCCCCCACCGGCAACTACTACACCGCCGGTGGCTGGAATCATTACGGGCAGCATGTCGTCGACATGCAGAACGCCTTGATCAGCTCCCAGGGCATCCCCGGCAGCATCAGCACCACCGGCGACCTGGTGGGCCAGGCCGTCTACCTGCTCGGCTCGGTGGACCCGGTGACCGGCCAGGGACCGGTGTCCGGCCCGATGATGGTGGACCTGGACCCCACCGCCTCGACGACCACCCAGATCTTCGTCGGCGGCCTGCAAATCGGCGGCAACGACAACATCCAGTTGCTGATTCGCAGCGACACCGTGTGCAGCAGTTTCGACGTCGCGGGACGTGTGCTGTTGCCGGCAAAAATGGATGCGCCGGGCTCTTTCCACGCCAGTGGCACCTTTCAACTGACGTTCCCCTTGAGCAGCATCGTCAGCTGGAACCAGAACAGCAGCGGCCTGCGCGCGATCATCCAGGCACCGAATGCCACGGGCATTGTCCTGCGTTTCGTCATGTTCGAAATGTGCCCCACGATGACCACCGAACAACTGGACGCCGACTACGCCGCCGGCAAGTACACCCCCAACCCGAGCATCGGCCGGGTCATCGGCACGCTGGCCCCGGCCTTCGCCAACGAGCCGCTGAACTGCCAGCCGGGCCGGCAACTGGTCAACCAGAGCACGGGCAATGCTGGCTATGCCGACCTGGACAATACCGGTTACCTGAGCATCGACATGGTGAACGTCATTCCGAAGGAGACCTTCCGGGCTGTCAGGGACGACATCACCAGCCCGATCGGCCCCAACGCCAATTACGGGACCGTGACCATCAGCGCCGGCGCCACCACCCTGACGACCCTGGAGCCGACCAGCCGCTTTTTATTGGACTACTACGTGTACGGCGGCATCGTCGACCTGCCCCTGACCTTCGATCAGCTAGAGGCAGTACGGACCTCTGCCTTGGCGATCAACGCACCGGGCAAGGTCGCCGGTACCACGTTGCAAGCCACCGAGTCGACCTATCGGATCTATGCCGACCAGCGCAACGTCTACCTGGAGGACTACCCCAACGGCCTGTCGATCACCCTGCAGGTCCGGTACCTGGGCGGCGCGGTGCCCAGCACCACCGAAATCGGCCTGAAGGCAATCCCGGCAGCCGATCCCCCCACGTACAAAGAACCACAGTACTGGGACTTCCTCGACTACCCTGACTCGCTGACGGTCAGCGCCGGCCAGCTTTCAGTCAGCTTCCCCGTCACCGTCAAACCGGGCAGCGCCGCCCAGGCCGGTTTCGTCGCCCTGACCTGCACGGCCAACGGCCTCGACAGCAGCGCTTACTTCACCAACTTTCGCAAATACGCCCAGACCGACTTCGGCATCCCCCAGGGCACGACCATCACCTGGCCGCTGATGTACCCCAACGTGCTGCGCTTTCACTACCTGGCCTTCCCCGCCATGTCGCGCTATATCCCGCTGAATCAGCCCGACGCCATCATGGGCGCCAAGAACCCCATCCTGGCCCGCACCTCGGATGCGTACAAAGGCACCACGCTGTTCATGCCGGTGGTGCGCTCGATGTCGCCCTGCCAGCGGGCACTGCTGCGGGCCTACCTCACCGGTGAACCGTGGCAACCGCCGCAATGACCGCGTCCCCCTTTTGTTCACGGAGAGAGCCTATGTCAGTTCCCCTTCAGATCCCCGCACACCCGGAGGAAAGCCTGCGCCCCAGCACCCTTGTCGCCGAGGACCTGCTGAACCCTCGTGGCCTCTGCCTGCAAGCCGACGGCAGCCTGCTGCTCACCGAAGCAGGTTCCGGGCTGCCCGACCAACCTTTCAGCGGCCGTATCAGTCGACTGCGCCCGGATCTGCAGCGGCCCGGCGCCTACCTGCCCCGCGAAACCCTGGCGCAAGGGTTTCGCGCCATGAACATACAGGCACGCATGCTGCGTGATGAAATCATGGGGCTGTCGGACATCGCCTGCGGTGACGGACGCTGCCTGGTCAGCCAGACCGATTACGTCGCCGGTTCCAAACTGCTGGACCTGCAATTCACGCCGCCCGAGCCGGTCTTCCATAGCCGCGGCAACCTGAACGCGCTGTGCTACCACCCGACCCGCCGCAGTTGGCTGGCCGTCAAGCCCGATACCAATCAGTTGGTGGAGTTCGTCAAGGGCCAAGAGGAGCGCGTGCTGGCTCAACTGCCCGAACTGGATCAAGGCCAGGAAGCCGTTCCCGTGACCCTGGTGTACGAACCGGCGACAGACGCTGTGCTGATCAGTCTGTTCTCGGGGGAACTGCACGGCGACCCGAGCCGCAAGGGCATCGACTTTGCCGAAAAGGCCGGCCAGGTGATCCGGGTCTGCCCCGCCAGCGCCGAGATCGACATCCTGATTCGCGGCCTGCAACTGCCCACCGGGCTGGCGCTGCGCCCCAACGGCCACCTGCTGGTGCTGGAACTCTGCGAGCGCTTGCAACAACCCCTGCTCCCCGACTGGAACGGCGAACCCCTGCATGGCGGCTTTACCCGATTCAGTGGACGACTGCTGGGCTGCGACTTGCAAACAGCCCAGGTCACCGTGCTTGCCCGAGGCTTGGATACCCCGTCCAACCTGTGCCTGTTACCCGACGCGGTACTGGTCAGCGAAGGCATGGGCCTGGTCGGGCGGCCACTGCCCACGCCAGAGGAAAACGTGGTGCCGTTACGCGGCCGGCTTCGTCGGGTGCAACTCTGACAACAACACCGGCCGGGCGCACAGCCCGGCCGGTGACCCAGGTATCATCCACCACTCGATTCAGCCTGCGGTAACGGTCATGCCACCGTCGGCCATGACCACCGCGCCGACCACAAAACTCGCGCGATCCGAGGCCAGGAACGCAACCACCTCGGCAATTTCTTCCGGCTGCGCGGCCCGGCCGATGGGCGCAGCTTCACCGTGCTGGGCGAGGAACGCCGGACCGTCCTCGACCACGTCATTGAGGATGTTGGTGACCACATCGCCAACACCGATGGCATTGACGCGAATGCCATGCTCGATGACTTCCAGTGCCAGGGTGCGCGTCAGTTGCGCCAGGGCACCTTTGGACGCGGTATAGGCGGCAATGGTCGGGAAGGCAAAATAGGACGCGTAGGACGCAATGTTGACGATGGCCCCCGCCTTGTTCGGCATCATCGCCTTGACCGCTTCGCGCGAATGCAGGAAAGCGGCCGTGGCGTTGACCGCCTGGATGCGCTCCCAGTCCTGGCGTGTCATGTCGATGACGAGTTTATTGATGATGATCCCGGCATTGTTGACCAGGATATCCAGCCGGCCGAACTGCTCGACGGCCAGGCCGACAGCGCGCTCGGCGGCGCCATCCGCGGTGATGTCGGCCTCCAGCGGCACCAGCCCGGGACGGGCCAGCTCATGGACGGCGGGGTTGATGTCTTCAGCGATTACCTTGGCGCCGCGGACATGCAACAGCAATGCGATGGCCTTGCCGATGCCACTGGCGGCGCCAGTGACCAGTGCAACCTTGCCTTGGACTTCGTGGGGAATGCTGTGTTGAAAATCGGTCATGATCGCTCTCCTGCGTGAGCAGGCAGACGAAACATTCGCCCGCCCGGCGCCCGTGGGCGCTGTCGTTATCGACGACTTCACTTTCTCGCAATGGCGACTGCCAGGCTTTCGCAGGCTTGCTGGGACTGTCGGGGTTTTGCGCAAATCTGCCCTCACCGACTCACTCCCGTTGCCGGTACACGGCATAGGCCGAAACTCCCACCCCGCCTGGGAGTATCAGCCGATGCGCGATGGCCCTGTGCTTCCTCATAGTTGCGGTCAACGGTCAACGGTCAGGCCTTGATGACCGCATGCTTTGGAGAAAGTCATGACTATTCTCGAGCAAGACTCCGCGCTGCCGAGCGATCCAGACTCGCTATACACGGTAACAGCCAGCACTGGCCTGGGTGTCGTGTCAACCGGCGTCAACGTGACGCTGGATGAAACCGCCGGCTTGCAAAACGGCACCGCCACGCCGGGCGCCGCAACAGATACGGATGACAACGACATTCTGGTCGCGTCCCTCCCCCTGACCTTCGCCAGTCGGCTGACTGCCCTTGGCACAGGGGCCGCGACGGGCGTCGCCTTGAGCGGCTATACCGGTGCCGTAGGCGACACCGGCAGCGATGCATTCACGGTCAATGCCGCACCTGGCGCAAGCATTACCAATATCAGCTTCGTCGGCAGCACCGGTGCGCCGCTCGACGGTGTGGACAGTGGACTGGATACGCTCAACGGCACCAGCATCCTTCTCTACACGGACACCAACGACAATATCGTTCTCGGTAGGGCCGGTGGGCTAACTGGTGCCATCGTCTTCGCCGCCTACATTGAAGAAACCGCCACCGGCGGCAAGATCTGGACCGTGCTCTACGAACCGCTCCAGCAACCCGTCAACACCAACCCCGACGATGCCGTCAACCTGCTGGACAAAGTCTTCATCGGCGCGAGCCAGGACCTGGAATTCAGCCTGGCCAATGCGCCTTCCGGCCAGAACCTGTTCCTGATGTTCACAACAGCGAACCCCACGACGGAGCTGGTCGACGGTGTCCTGCGCATCACCGACCCCACTATCATCGCCACCGGCAAGAACCCGGCCGACCAGTCCAGCGGCGCCAACATCACCACCGGTGACACGATCAACACCAGCCAGGCCGGTGGGCCGACAACCTTCGGTACCAATAACCAGATGATCGTGGAACAGGAAGGCATCCGTTTCACTTTCGTCACCGGTGCCAGGCAGGATGTGACCATTCCCAACCTGGACCAGACCGAAGCGGATGTGGAATCCAACATCGACTTTACCGACGTCTTCAATACGAAGATGGCCAACTTCGATGTCGTGCAGTTGCAGGCCGGCAAGACCGCCGTGGTAAAAATCAGCGCGTTCAGCACCGCGGCTGAATCCGGGGTGAATTTCGTCAATGGCTACACCGGTGACACCTCGGTAGCGATCAGCAATGTCCGTGTCACCAATACCAGCACCGGGGTGGTCATCGAGAACTCGGACGGCTCTGCCAATGATGCGGGCATAGTCATCAGCTTCGCGTCCGGGGTCGCCACCATCACCGGCGTCAAGGCCGGCTACCAGATCGAATACACCACCACGTCAGATCACAACCGTGTGCTCATCGAAAACGGCGCGGCCCTCGATGCCAAGGGCACCAACCACGCCGACTTTGACATCGGCGGCTTCACCCTGGTCCAGGCGTCCGTTGCGAAGACCGAAATCGGCTCCAAGATGATTTTCGAAGACGACGGGCCGAGCATCAGCACCACCGGCACCGAGCCAACCCTGACGGTGGACGAGACGCTACTGGGCACCAACGCCACGCAGAACTTCGCCGCCAACTTTACCTCCGCCTACGGCGCCGACGGTGCCGGTACGTTGACCTATGCACTGGGCGTGGTGGCCGGCGCTTCCGGGCTGACCGACACGGCCACGGGTGAAGCGGTCAATCTGTCGCTCAACGGCGCGGTTGTGGAGGGCCGCACGGCCAGTACCAATCTGCTGGTGTTCACCGTCAGCGTGGCCACTAATGGCGATGTCACGCTCGACCAGATGCGGGCCGTGGTGCACCCCGACACCACCAATCCCGATGACGCCAAGAGCCTGACCTCGGACAACCTGGTCACGCTGACCGCGACCAAAACCGACAAGGACGGTGACAGCGTCCAGGCGACGCTCAACATCGGCCAGAACCTAGTGTTCGAAGATGACGGGCCGAGCATCAGCACCACCGGCACCGAACCAACGCTGACGGTAGATGAGACACTACTGGGCACCAACGCCACACAGAACTTCGCCGCCAACTTCACCTCCGCCTACGGCGCCGACGGTGCCGGTACGCTGACTTATGCGCTGGGCGTGGTTGCGGGTGCTTCCGGGCTGACCGACACGGCCACGGGTGAAGCGGTCAACCTCTCGCTCAACGGCGCGGTTGTGGAGGGCCGCACGGCCAGTACCAATCTGCTGGTGTTCACCGTCAGCGTGGCCACTAATGGCGATGTCACGCTCGACCAGATGCGGGCCGTGGTGCACCCCGACACCACCAATCCCGATGACGCCAAGAGCCTGACCTCGGACAACCTGGTCACGCTGACCGCGACCAAAACCGACAAGGACGGTGACAGCGTCCAGGCGACGCTCAACATCGGCCAGAACCTGGTGTTCGAAGATGACGGGCCGAGCATCAGCACCACCGGCACCGAGCCAACCCTGACGGTGGACGAAACGCTACTGGGCACCAACGCCACGCAGAACTTCGCCGCCAACTTCACCTCCGCCTACGGCGCCGACGGTGCCGGCACGCTGACCTACGCCCTCGGCGTGGTGACCGGCGCTTCCGGACTCACCGACACGGCCACCGGCGAGGCGGTCAACCTCTCGCTCAATGGCACGACGGTCGAAGGTCGCACGGCCACTACCAACCTGTTGGTGTTAACCGTCAGCGTCGCCACCAATGGCGATGTCACCCTCGACCAGATCCGGGCGCTGGTGCACCCCGACGCCACCAATCCCGATGATGCCAAGAGCCTGGCGGACAACCTGATCACGTTGATCGCGACCAAGACCGACAAGGACGGCGACAGCCTCCAGGCAACGCTCAATATCGGCCAGAACCTGGTGTTCGAAGACGATGGTCCTTCCGTCGCGTTCGGCAACCTGATCGGTACCGGAAGTGTGCTTGCGCAGTACGGATTCTGGGATAAATCGGTCGGGGCCGACGGACTGGGGGCTGCGGGCCTGGACATCTCGTTGGTCAATGGCCAGTTCACCCTGGTCAGGCCTGACGACACGACCACCACCGGGACCGGCACGCTCACCGAACAGGCGCCCTCGCCGGACGCCAACGGCGCGTACCATTTCGCTGGGACATTGACCGGCGACTTCGACAACAATGCCACCACTGCCGACACCAGCGTCGACTACACGCTGACTGCCTACGCCAATGGTCGCTATGCACTGGACCTGGTGCAAGGCTTCAGCTCGACCATCGTACGTAGCAGTGCCGACGGTTCGCTCGATGCCGGTGGCCCGGATCCGGTGCGCACCTTGTTGATCCCTGAGACGAACAATCCGGCCATTCCTTCGGCATCCGAAGAAATCGTGTTCTTCTCCGCGAAGGCACTGGCCTCCACCACGGATATCCTGACCGGCATCGGACTCGGAGCCCCCGACCCCACCGAGGCTGCCCTGCAAACCACGCCACTGCCGTCCTACATCGACCCGACGGCCATGAACGTCAGCACCTCCGGCATCGGCGTCGGCAACAACCTGCTGCAAGGGGACAACCTGGCGGCAATCGGCGCGGCCGATGAAAGCTTCGTCATCAACCCGGAAAGCCTGATCACGGGCATGAAAGTCTTCATCGACAACTCGGTGGCAGGCTACAACACCGCGACCGAAGACCTGTATTTCCGGATCTACTACGAAGACGGCACGTTTTCCAACCTCACCGAGGTTAATACCCTGACGCCCGAGATCGGTGGTCAGGTGTCCTTCGAGATCGAGCGCGAAGGCACGGCAATGATCGATGCCGTTCAACTCACAATGGGCCGTGGCGCGATCAAGATTCCCGTGATCCAGTTCATCCAGGAGACCGAGAACCTGGCCAGCGATGTGCAGCTGTCGTTCAACGCAACGCTGACGGACAAAGACGGAGATACGGCGACGAGCGCATTCGACGCCAACCTGTTCGCCAACAACGCAACCGACGCACTCTTCGACTACACGCTGGTGGGCACAGGCGGTGAGCGGGATGCCTTCAACATCGACCTGACCTTCACCGAAAACCTGTACCAAGTCACGGGCTTCGATGTCAGCCAAAACCTGCGAGACACGCTGGTGCTCAATGGTGACCAGGGCGCCGTAGTCCAATCGATCGACAACAACGGCGCAGACAGCATCGTGACCGTCGCTGAGACGGGCGGGCAAATCACAACCATTACCTTGGTGGGCGTCGACCTGCTGGGGAGCGACGTGGTCTTCGGCAACGCCTGAAGCACCGCGCGTGTGAAAGATGCGAGGAGGGCCTGGAAACCATCCTCGCATCGCTTTTTATACCTTCCCTGATCACGACGAAACCCGCTCACCCTCATGGGTTTCTGGGTTGGATGCGAACTCCATGTTCACGGCGATTTTCCTGTGGGAGCGAGCTTGCTCGCGAAAGCGGTGGGTCAGCCTGCATCAATGGTGCATGTGCCGCCGTCTTCGCGAGCAAGCTCGCTCCCACACTGGTTATTCAGAGAGCAAAAGACTTGTGTTCGGCATCAATCCCTCTGTGGGAGCGAGCTTGCTCGCGAAAGCGGTGGGTCAGTTGCCATAACCACTGGATTTTCCGCCGTCAGCGCGAACAAGCTTTGCTCCCACAGGTTGGACCCACCACATGGCGTCAACGCCCCGTCCTCTTTAACTGCAGGCATCGAGTCTTACAGACAAATACGTAGTAACAAGGAGCGCCAGTCCTGAGGCTACGTCGTCTTGCGCCTTTGCCTACAACTAAGCCAGAATCCGCCCGCTTGTGCGCTTTGGGGCTGGATTCTATGGTTACCTGGTCGCTGAAAATCAGCGGTCGGGTTTAGCAGCCTGAATCCCTAGACGCACGGTGCTCCACATTGTTGAGCAGGTATTAATGCCTGCCATGTAATGGCGGTTGTGCGTGGGAGACCTTTGGGTCTGCCGGCTTCTAGGGGTCCGGTCTGCTAACCCGCGTACAGTCGCCACCCTTTTCGTTTAGCAGCGATGTCTGGCGGCTCCATTACCCCTAGGAGCGTCATCTTGTTCAAAGCCACACCCAATCCACCGGAATCAGACCCCACCTCTTCCTACTCAAGCCTCGATCCGGAAAAATTCCACGAAGCCACCGAGCGGGCGCTCGATTATTACTTGAAGCCGGAACAGGCCAAACCCAAGAAAGGCCGGACAACGGCCCAGCTCTTCACCGTTGTCGATGACATCGACACTGAAAGCCTGCTCGCCAACCTCAGCGAAAACCTGGCCTCAGCCAACGCCATGATCAGCGACTTGGCATTCGATCTCGAGGACTCTCGCCGGCATGTTGCGATGGGTATCCAGCAAGTGATTGAAGTGAGTGAGCTGCTGGCGAATCGGGCGCTGGATATCGCCGATCCACGTTAACAACTCACCCCAAGTCGAAAGGGTTGGCGGGCACTTGTAGACGCCTCGACTACAAGGCCGCCAGCTCGCTCCCACACAGATCGCTCAATCCAACTCCACCCAAGTGGACTCCGGCGGTTCTTCACTGGCGGTAAGTCCATGCTTTAGCGCATACATCAACAGGTCGATGCGGTTAATGAGATCAAGCTTCTGATAAATGTTACTGAGGTGATTGTGCACCGTGTGCTCGCTGATACCCAGGCGCCCAGCGATGCTGATGTATTTGGCAGACGGGTCCCCCACGATGGCACGAATCAATTCCTTCTCGCGCAACGTCAACCGAGCCAGTTTCGCCTGCTCCAGATTGCATTGGGTGGTTGCATGGCCGATGGCGGCATAGCCGGAAAGCCCACCGGCCCAGGCCCTGTCCATTCCGATATCGCGATGATGCACCTTGACGATGGCCTGGATGATCGCCTCCGTCGGATCTTCGGCCAACACGATGCCCCGTGCGCCCGCCTCTATCGCCTGAGCAACAGGAACGGCCTCATACAAGCCCTTGAGCACGAGCACTTTCATCTGCGCGCTGCGGGTCAGCCCGGCGACAACCTCCAGAGGGTTCAGCGCATCAGGAAAGAAACTGAAGAAAATCACGTTGGGCCGCAACTGATCGGCGAGGTCCAGTGCATGGGTATAGGTCGCAGCCTGACCACTCACTTCCATCTGCGGCTTTCTGGCGTTGATCAAGTCATGAAGTCCCCGAAGGACAAGGGGGCGACAATCGACCAACATCACGCGGATTGGTGCTCTGTGATCCGGTCTCATATCGCTGCCCCCCTCGCAAGGCAAACCAGGATGTCCACTGGGTTTTCTGGTGGGGGTAGCGTGCATTTCAAGAAGCCGGACGAAACCCTCGAGACAACCTGGATAGGAATAATTATCAACAGCTTACACATGATAATGTGCTCCTTTCGAGCTCGTAGGCTGAGTCTAGGACAGCCCAGCGCACCGCCGAACATCCATTAGCCAGTCGTCGGCCTGAATCTGGCACCGACCGTCTGGCCAATTTTCCAGAAAGGTGGGGAAACGCTCGTTAAATCAGTTCGTTAAGCCCAGGGCAAGGAGTCGGCGAGACTGCCGAGGCTGGACGAGAATCGTCAATTAATCGACAAATGGTACGTACTTAGCCACCGCAATAAAGCGACTTAAAAGTAACGTCAAGAAAACGCCCACGCCGGGCAACCCGATACAGGAACGCAAACAGGCTGATCAGCGAAAGTCTTGGCCAGCGCTGTCGGGACTTAGCCAGCCATTCACATTCTCAATGCTCTCGGCCGGTGGTTTACCCGCCCAGCGGTTCAGGATCAGCACATTGCTGAGAAAGTCGTATTGAGTTTTAAGCAGATCCCGCCGAGCCCGGTATTCATTGCGCACGCTGGCCAGGACATCGACGGAATTGACCATCCCGTAGCTCAGGGCTTTTTCGGCGGCGACCCTGGATAACTGTGCCGACTCCAGGGCCAGCCGGTTCGCGCCGATTTTTTCGCCATTGGAGTTGGCGGTCAGATAAGCGTTAGTGATCTCCTTGACCACCCGCCGCCGAGTCGCTTCCAACTGCTGCTCGGCGACCACTTGGTCCTGATAGAGTCCACGGACCCGCGCCGACGTGGATCCGCCGCTGTACAGCGGAACCTGGAGACCTATCCCGGCGACATAACTGTCCGTGCGAGGTGCCAGGGAGTTGTTGTAGCCCTCATTGGTCTGCTGGGCACTCAGGTTCAAGCTCAGGGTCGGATAGTGCCCTCCCTTGCCGCTGCGCAAGGCCGCCCCCGCCGCTTCGACGCCGCTCTCGTTGGCCTTGAGCGCAGGGTTGAGTGCCATGCCATCGCGAACCCAGGTTTCCAGGCTGTGCGCCGAGACTTGCAGTTCAAGGTCGTCACGAATCCGATTGAGTCGCTCCTTGACCGGCCGACCGACAATCTCTGCCAGTGCCTCGCGACTGAGGCTGGCCTGGTTGCGGGCATCCAGTTCCTGGGCCGAGAGCAGATCCACCCGGGCCTTGAGATCGAGTTGATCGGTGATCAACGCCAACTGCTTTTCATACAACGCATTGATCCGGTCCAGGCTTCTCTGGGTGGTTCGACGCTCTGCCCGCACCAACTGCAACTCGTCCTCGGCCGCCAGCGCGGTGAAGTAACGCCGGGCCAGCTCCACCGAGGCTTCGGCCTGGGTTTCCAGGGCTTGGGATTCGGACTGCCTGGCCAGGCTCTTGAACTTCTGATAGTTCTCCCAGGCGGCTTTGTTATAGAGGTATTGACGCAACACCAGGCCATAGCTTTCGCTATCGAAACTGCGTTGCACAAGATCGCTTTCCTGGTGAATCCGATTCGACCCGGCGTTGAACGACAATTGCGGCAAGAGCGCGCCCATGGCTTCGCTCTGATGCTCCTGACCGGCCTGCGCTTGCGCATAGGACGCCAGTATCTGCGGATCCTCCAGCCGTGCCTCGCGATACAATTGCATAAGGTCGGTGGAAAACGTCGAGGCATTGATCCCGGTGGGGGTTGCCGCCTCGGCCTGCGCCAGGGCGGCGGCCGCTGCGAGCATCAAGAAACCGCCTAGCAGAGCTGTCGACACGGCCATGGTCATTCCTCGATCATCGATTGAGACAGAGCATTGCGAGCCGGCTGCATCAGATACTGCAACAGCGTGCGTTGCCCAGTGATAATCAACACGTCCGCCGGCATGCCCGGCAGCAGTTTGCGCTCACCCAAGGTGCGTGCCCCCTCGTCGGTCACCCGCACCCGCGCCAGGTAATAGGCCGTCCCGGTCTTTTCGTTGGTCATGCGGTCTGCAGATACGCTGCTGACCTCGCCTTCGATCACCGGCGTGGTAGCGCTATTGAATGCGCCGAAACGGATATCGGCACGCTTGCCGATGGCGATGCGATCGATATCCACCGGCGCCACCTGTGCTTCTATGATCAGGTCGGACACCGAGGGCACGATATCGAGCAATGGCGTCGCCGGACGTACGATCCCGCCAATGGTATGCACCGTCATGTCGATCACCATGCCCGCGTCGGGCGCCCGGATGACGATACGAGCGAGCCGGTCTTCCAGCGCCGAGGTTTTCTCCTGGAGGTCGTAGACCCGGGTCTGGACCTCGGCCAATTGCTTGACGACGTCAGCGTTGAAATCTTTGTCGACTTGCAGGATCTGCAGCTGTGTTTCGTTGATCTGCAGGCGCGTCCGGTCAATGGTGGAGCGGTGATCGGCAACCTCTGAATGCAGCAGCCCCAACTTGCGCTCCTGTTCGAGCAGACGCTGTTTGTCAACGAACCCCTGCTTGAGCAGGTCAGTCAACTCTTCGATTTCGCCGCTGTAGGATTTCTCCAAATGAACCTTGGAGCCGACCATCGACTCCAGCCCTTTGATCTGCTGGCGGAACTGGCCAATGCGCTCGCGCAGCACCGCAATCTGGCCCAGCCGCGAGCCTTGTCGAGCGTTGAATACCCGCGTCTCACCCTGGCGCGCCTCCATACCCCGGACACTGTCGAGATCGGCACTGTTGCCAAAACTGATCGCCGGCAAGCTGTCGCGCTCGGCCACAAGCCGCGCCTCCATGGCCCTGGCCGCGATCAGTTGACCCCGGGCCATTTCGTACTCGAAGCGCAGTTGGGCGTCATCCAGAATGATCAGCGGGTCGTCACGTTTGACGATGTCGCCATAATGAGCAAGCAGCGCCTTGACGATGCCACCTTCAAGGTGCTGGACGGTTTTTCGATACGCCTGCACGGTGACCACGCCTGGCGCGTAGGCGGCACCGTCGAGCGGGGCGACGGCCGCCCAGGTGCCGAACAGGCCGAAGATCACGGCGATAATGACAATGCCCAGGCGACGAATTTTACGATCGGAGGTTGGCAGGTCGGCGAAGCTCTCAATTTGACGACTGGGCACCATAGGGTTCATCGGAATCACCCTTGCCGGTATCGACCGAAGCCGTGCCGGTGCTTGCGGGCACGGCTGGCATCTGTGCCTGCTGTCGCTGCGCGTTAAGTTCGGCCAGGACATGCTCGCGTGGCCCGTAGAGACTGATAACCCCAGCGTTCATCACCATGAGTCGGTCAAGCTGCGACACGATGTTGGTGCGATGGGTAATGACAAACAGCGTCGCGCCGATCTGCCTCAACTGCAGGATCGCTGCCGCGAGGGCACGGTCGCCGACGTCATCGAGATTGGAATTGGGCTCGTCGAGAACGATCAGCCGTGGGCTGCCATACAGCGCCCGGGCCAGTCCGATGCGCTGGCGCTGCCCTGCCGAAAGCATGAGGCCCTCGCTGCCGATGACGGTGTCATAGCCATCGGGCATCTGCAGGATCATCTCGTGAACGCCGGCGACTCTGGCCGCCTGGATGACTTGCAGCGAATCGACCGCGGTGAAGCGAGCGATGTTCTCACCGAGGGTGCCTTCGAACAACTCGATGTCCTGAGGCAAGTAACCGATATGGGGCCCAAGCGCATGCTTGTCCCAAGTGCTAATGTCCGCGCCATCGAGCCGAACCACTCCATGCTGCGCAGCCCAGACGCCCAGCAAGGCCCTGGCCAGGGTCGACTTCCCCGCCGCACTGGGGCCGATGATACCCACCATGCAACCGGCAGGTGCGCTGAAGCTGATGTTCTTGAGGATCGGGGTCCTGGAACCGGGGGCCGCGACAATCAGGTTCTCGACCTGCACGTGCCCTTGGGGGGCTGGCAAAGCCATGCGCTCGGGTTGCGCCTGCTGTTTATCGAGGATGTCATTCAGGCGGCTGTATTGAGAACGGGCGGTGATAAAGCCCTTCCAACTGCCGATGATCAGGTCGATGGGGGCCAACGCCCGCCCCAACAACACGGACCCGGCGAACACCAAGCCGGCCCCGACCTGATGGTCCACGGCCAGGTAGGCCCCCAAGCCCAGGACAAGCGACTGCACAAGGATGCGGAAGGTGCGCGACAGCGTGCTGATGATCGCCCCGCTGTCACTCGCTGCCGATTGCAGCAACAGTACGTTGCGTTGCCGCCGGCTCCAGCGATCCATCAGGGTCTCAAGCATGCCCATCGATTCGATGACTTCGGCGTTGCGCAGGTTCTTGGTGGTGTGGAGCGTCGCGCCGATGTGCTCTTTGTTGGCCTGGGCTAGCACCGGCCCCGTCAGTCTTTCGTTGATGAAAGCGAGCGCAAGCAACAACAGCGCGCTGGCCGTCGCCACCCAACCAAACCAGGGATGGAACAGGAACATCACCGCGATATAGATCGGCAGCCAGGGCGCATCGAAAAACGCGAACAAACCGTTGCCGGAGAGAAACTGCCGCAAGCCCGTCAAGTCATTGAGCGATTGGGCCGAGGCGTCCATGCCGCCGCTTTCCAGGGCCCGCTTGAAGCTCGCCCTGTAGACCTGGCGACTGAGCAGCACATCCAGCCGAGTGCTGACCCGAACCATGATGCGTGAACGGATCCATTCCAGCGAACCGAGGGTCACCAGCAATGCGATCATGATCAGCGTCAGCATGGTCAGGGTCGCGAGACTTCCACTGGTGATCACTCGACCATAGACCTGGAGCATATAGAACGTGGGAACGAGCATCAGCGCATTGATGAAAAAGCTGAAAAACCCGACAGAAATGAAGCTGTCCCGGCAGGCTTTCAGTGCTTTTTTCAAGCTGTTTTCAGGTGCGCTTCGCATTGAAACCCCCTGCTCGGGTGACCCTCCTCTGGAGCTTAGATCATGCCGGACGACGGCGTGTCGCAATTAGCCAGTTTGTTTTCTGTCAGCCAATGCCAGCGTCTACAGGGTCAGGAACAGCGCGGAGGTCCAGACCCGTGACTGATCCCGCTGGCGGGCACAAATGAACAAGGGGTGTTCACGCCCTGGATCAAGCCCCAGGCGGGCCAGTTCGATGCGCCCCTGCAACTCACGGGGCAACGGTGCAGCGGTCATCCGTTCCAGGGACAGCTTCAACTCCGCGCCCGGCAACTGCTCGACCACTTGCGATTGCGCCAACAACTCATCGCCGGACAGCTCCATCACCACGGTCGGTGCATGCACGTAAGGTTGCGGTTCGGACGGGTCGCCGACCTTGATGTAATTGTCGATACGGCTGTGGATCTGTAGCGTGGCGCCGGCCAGTTGCGACAGGTCGATTTCGATGCTGTCGGTATCGCCGTTGGTGTCGGTGCGAAACGCCAGGACCGTGGCGTCCTTGCGCCATACGGTCTGCTCGGGATGGTCGAGGCCCAAGGCGCGGAAACCATTGATGACCGCGCCGGTGATACGGATTTCGCCAGTCCAGTACGCACCGCGATAGCGGTCCTTGATCCGCGCACCACCCAGGCGCAGGCGAATGCGTTGGGCGCAGAAACCCAGTTCCTGGTGCAGGTTACGCGACCAGATCAACTGGTCGCCATCGAACAGATCGACCTGCTCCCACCCGGCCTCCCCCAGCAGTCGATAGTCCAGGGAGGCATTCGAATCGGCAGTGAAGACTTCCCCCATGAAGTGCTTGCCCTGGCGCAGGCTGGCGAACGAACGCTCCCCGGTCGTGGCGAAGGTACGGCGGGCGCGCAAGGCCTTGCCGACGCTGGCGCGGTCGAAAGCCTCGGCGACCACCCCCGTCAACCCGCCACGGGAGCCGAACACTGCCGTGGCCGGAACGCCGCCACCGCAGCGGCCCTGGTGTTCATCGCTGTTCGCCGCGGCGCCAACCCGATAGCCACGCTGCAGCGCTTCGGCGTAGACCCAATGGAACTGGCCCCAGGCCGAACCCACCTCGATCAGCCTCTCGAGTTCCGGGTGATGCCAGTCGAGGTTGCAACGGCGTCCGCCGACATGGGGCATCATCAGATGGCCTTCGGGGTCCTTGGCATAGGCGGCGTACAACTCGTCCACCGGCCAGGCGCCTGGCTTGATGGTGCCGGCGGTGAACTCGTTCCATTCGAAGGAACGCACCAGTCGTCCTTGATTGTCGAAGGGGAACTCGGGTTTGCGGTCATGCAGGAATACGACGTTGCGGTCGCCGCCCGCGCAAGAGTTACCGCACCATTCGGTCCCGGGATAACACACGAATCGACCCGGCTCATTGAGCTCGTGGATCAGCTTGACCGCCTGGTCCCAGCGTTGCTCGGTGATATTGAAGTCATTGGCGGTGTAGCCGAGGACGTCGAGCCCGGCGACATCGCGACCGTAGCTGAGGTTGTACAGCGTGTCGTTGGTGCCCACCGTGTCATCGGAGTGCACATGCAGGTCGGCGTAGAGCGGGCGCAACGCCGTACCGACCGGGTCGACAGTGACGAAGGCCTGGGCCCCGTCGACAAACGGCGCCGCCACGTTGGCGGACAAACGCCACTCGCCCACGGCACCGAGGTCAAGCGCCTCGAGCCGGGCCGTCGCCCAACCTTCGGACGCCAGCGTGAACGGCTGTCGACGTTCGCCGCCCTCCGGATCAACCAGGCTCAGGACACCCTCGAGCGGCAAGTTTCGGCAGGTGTTGCCCCAGGCATCGTCCACCCGCAAGAGAACATCGAAGGCTTCCCCGGCGCTGACCAGTCGAGGCACGATCAGTTGCACGCGCTGCGCCGGTCCCGGCACGATGTCCAACAAAGGATCGCCCGGCACTTCGGCAAATTTCGAACTGCCCAACGGGTCGATGAACAGGCGGAAACGGAAGTCCTTCTCGACGAAACTCTGCACCCGCGTCCCCGCCCCGCCCTGGCGTCGGTCCCCCAGGCGAATGATGACTTTATCGCCCGGGTTCAGGTACCCGTCGATGATGTCGATGATGATCGCTTTCTGGAATGGCCGTTCATGGCCCTTCTGGTCGAAGCGCACTTTCAAGTGCTGCACCGTGGCCTGGCTCTGGCCGGGGACCAGCTCACCGGCCTGGTATTCGGCGCTGACATAGTTGGGACCGGCCGGGTTCGAGGTCTGGAACAAGGCCCAGTCGGAATAGAACTTGAAGGCCAGCTTGAGCCACGCGCCGTCGGCCAGGCCGCTGCCACCGACCTCGTAGACCAGGGTGATTTCATCCCACTGCCCGGCGACCAGCGTGTCACGGTCGCAGTGGACGCTGCCCAGGAACGGACGTTTCTTGTTGCGCTCGTACAGGCCTTGTGGGGCGATGTAATGCCCGGCTTCGCGGGGATCGAAAACGTTACTCACATGACACCTCGTGCAGTGGTCCACTGAAGGGTTCGAATACGTGGGGCGCTGCTTATTGCACGCGCCATTGCTGGTAGTGACGCTCGATGCGCCGGAACACAAAGCTTTCCATGAGCCAGGCAATCAAGCCGATCACGACAATGCCCAGCAGCACCTGGCTGCTGTTGCCGATCTGCCCGCCCGTGGCGACCATCCAGCCGATGCCGCGGGAAGCGCCGATCATTTCCGCCGCGACCAGCGCCCGCCAGCCCTGGCTGAAGCCGATGCGCAAGGCGGCGGTCACGAACGGCAACGAGGCCGGTAAATAGACGTGGGCCAACAGTTGCCAGGCGTTGGCACCCAAGGTCCGTGCCGCGCGAACTTCACCGCCGCGGATGCTCTGCACGCCCTCCTGGATGGTCACCGCCATGGGGAACATCGCGGCAATGAAAATCACCAGCACGATGGAGACATAACCCAGGCCGAAAATGATCATGATCAGCGGCGCCCAGGCAATCGGCGGGATGGCCATGAACAGGCTGTTGAGCGGCGAGATGAAATCGCGAAAGCGCGAGGACAGGCCAGCGGCCGTGCCCAGCAGGAGCGCAACGATGACCGCGGCGCAAAAACCACCCAGTTCTTCCAGCACGCTGGCCTGCAGGTGCTGCCACAGCGAACGGTCCCCCAGCCAGCGCAGCGCCTCGCGGGCAACGTCCCAGGGCTGCGGCAGGATGTAGGTGGGAAAGCGACTCGCCAGGGCGATCCAGATCAACAACAGGAATGGCAGCGACGCCCATCCCCAATTCGGTTTTGGCAAGGACATGACGGACTCAGTGCGCGGCTTTTTCCAGGTAGGAGGTATCCACGATCTGTTCGGTCTTGAGCGTGGTGTCGATAAAACCCAGGTCGTGGGAGTAATCCATCAGGCGCTGGATGAACTGGATGTCCGCCGCCTGCAAGTCCGCCGACCAGCCCAGCCGGGTTCGGGCCTGGGCAACGATGGTTTCCGGCGCGATGGTCTTGCCGTCAATGCCTTGCACCGATTCGAGCTTGAATGCCTCGGCGATGAGCCGGTTCGATTCGTCGGGATGTTCATTGAGGAAGGCGATGGCCTTGCGATGGGCGCGTAACAGCTTCACCACGTCATCCGGGCGCTCCTGCAAGGTTTTCGGCAAGGCGATCACCACGTACCACGGGTACTGGGGCAGCGCCTGGTTGACGTCCAGCAGGATCCGGCTCGAACCGCGCAACACCGACTGGCTGACGAAGGGCTCCCAGGAAAATGCCGCGTCAACGATGCCACGTTCAAGGGCAGCGTTCATGTTGCCCGGCGGCATGTCGATGATGTCCAGGTCCTTGTCGGGATCGAGCCCGGCCTTTTCCTTCAGGACATAACCGCGCAGCAGCACATCCATGCCACTGCCCTTCTTGACCCCGGCGAGTTTTTTCCCCTTGAGCGCTTCCAGCTGGGTGATCGGACTCTTGGCGTCGACAATCACTGCGGCCTGGCCGTAATTGACCTTCGCCAGGATCCGGCTTTGCAGCCCGCGGGAAAACCATTGGTACACCGGTGGGGTGCCGACATAGGCCACGTCCAGTTCACCGGCGGCCAGTGCCTGCTGGATCACCGGACCATCGCCCAAGGCCTTGAGGTCGACGTTCAAGCCTTCTTCGCGGTAGTAACCTTGTTTGTCGGCGATCAGCGCCGGGGCGTTGGCCATGGCGAAGACATAACCCACGCGCAAGGGTTTCGCCTCGCCCGCCACGGCGAAGGCGCTGCCTGCCAACGTGGCGGCAGACAATGTAAGGGCAAGCAGCGAACGTTTGATCATGCTGTCAGCTCAAGTCGAGGGGTGGGGTGAACCGTGGTGTCGCAGGCGTCCATCACCTGGGCAATGCGCGTCATCAGCTCATTGCGGTAATCGAGGAACGCCGGCAGGCGACGGGTTTTCAGGTTGCTGCGGGGGCGCGGCAGGTGGATCTCCAGCTCGCTGTGAATACCGCCCGGCGCGATGTTGAGCACGATGACCCGATCGGCCAAGAACACCGCTTCGTCGATGTCGTGGGTAATGAACAACACCGTCTGGCCCAATTCGGCCCAGATGCGCAACGTCTCTTCGTTCATGCTGTTGCGACTGATGGCATCGAGCGCGGCGAACGGCTCGTCCATCAGCAACACGCTGGGTTCCAGTGCCAGGGTTCTCGCCAGGGAGACACGCTGCTGCATGCCGCCGGAAAGCTGGTGCGGCAACCGCTGCGCGGCATTCTCCAGGCCGACCAGGCGCAGGTACTGCAACGCCTGTGCGCGCTGCTGCGCTTCGTCGGTCCGGGCGCTCATCCGCAGACCGAAACGAACGTTTTCCAGGGCACTCAACCAGGGGAACAATTGCGGCGCCTGGAACACATAACCCAGCTCCGAGCGCTCCGGGCGTACCGCTGTCTGGTTGATGGTGATCCGGCCGCTTTGCGGTTGCACGAACCCTGACAACAGGTTCAGCAAGGTGGTTTTCCCGCAACCGGATGGCCCCAGGATCGCGACGAACTCGCCGGGCCTGGCATTCAGGCTGAAAGAGGAAAATACGCGGTGCCCATTGGGGTAGCTGAAGCTGATGTCATCGACCGTCAGGGCGTCGGCTTGCGGCTGCGGGTAAGGGAGGGTTTTGGGCATGGCAAGTGTCGTCAGGTCGTTTACAATGGGAATGCCTGACATAATACGTATTAATACAAGTAGTCCCAATAACCTATTTTTATAACCTTAGAAGTGAAGGCACCCTGCCCCACTCAAGGCCATGGAAGCTGACAGTGTCCACCTCCATTCTTCGCGACAGCACCACCTCGCTCTACGAACAGATCGCCCATCAACTGCTGGAAGAAATCCAACGCGGTGACTACGAACCCAGCGGCAAGCTACCGTCCGAGGCGCAGTTGGGCGAACGGTTCGGGGTGAGCCGCGTCACGGTTCGCCTTGCAGTGGGCAAGCTCAGCGACGACGGCGTGGTGGAGCGCAAGCAAGGCAAAGGCACCTTCGTAGCGGCCAAGCAGGTACGCCACGGCCTGGATGCGTTGCGCAGCTTTCATGAGGCGTTGTTGTTGCAAGGGCTGCAACCGAGCATGCAGGTGCTCAGCCATGCCCTGCAGCCCGTTCCAGAAACCCTGCGGGGGTTGTTTGAGCAAGCGCACGACTGCCTGCTTCTGGAGCGCCTGCACTTCGTCGATGACGAACCCATCGCATTGGGACGCAGCCACCTGCCGGCAGAGTTGGCCAGCGTGGCCTGGGCTGAGGTCGAACATCAGCCGATCTATTCCATTCTCGAATCGATCACCGGCCTGGCGGTCAGCCGCGCCGACCTGGCCATCCGTGCACAGGAAGCCGACAAAAGCCTGGGCAGCGCACTGCACGTCAAACGCGGTGCCGCGCTGCTGGTCATGGAGCGCACGTCCTATTTCGCCGATGGCCGTTGCTGCGACCGCACGACGTTTTTCATCCGCCCGGAACGCTACGCCTTCGTTCTCAGTGGGGTGTTCAAATCCAATACCGCCAATTGATAGGATTCAAATTGGCGCGACGGTTGGGCCCGGCCTGACAAAACACTGTTCTGTAACCGGTCGCCCCCATTGCTGTCCCTCTTGCTCCTGCTCCAACCTGAAACCGAACGCTTCATACAGCTTGCGAGCAGCGTCGAGCCCCTGGAACGTCCAGAGGATCGTTGAGCTAAAGCCCCACTCGTCGCAGAACTTCATCGCTTCGGCCAACAGGCGCCTGCCAGCCCCCTTGCCACGCGCCGAATCATCCAGGATGAAGCAGCGCAGCACCGCACTGCCGCCCTCGCCTTCGCCGTCGATGGCAATCGAACCGACTATTCGTTCGCCATCCAGGGCGACCCAGACCTCATTGCGCGGATTGTGCAGACGCCCCATCAGCTCGGCCATGTCCGATGCAACCAGGCTTTCGAACAACTGGCCGAAGTTCGAATGCCTGGCGTAATAGTCCGCATGCATTTGCACAATGCGGCCAATGACGCCAGGACGGTAGCCACGCGCGATCTCCAACTGCGCCGGCGCGGGCGGCGCTGTACCGAGCCGATGGGCGTGTAGCGCGATGGCATAGCTGGCAATCCCCTCACTCACGGTCTGACATTGCCCGTCAGATAAGTGAGCCATGGCCGCGACAACCTGTTGCGTGGCGAAAGCATCGATGGCGCAGAGGGTGTTTTGCCCCTGGGCGGTGAGTCGCAATCTCTTGGCCCGCGCATCCTGTTCATGGGCAACTTCTTCGATCTCGCCGGCCTCGATGAGCTTGCGAACCATCCGGCTTACGCTGGATTTTTCCAGGCCGAGCAGCTCGACAAGCTCGCCCGCGGTCAGGGATTGGCGATTGCCGAGCTCCACGATGGTGTGCACCGACGACGGCGGATAATCCGTCGCAGCCAACGTCGTATGCATGAACCCCAGCTCCCGCACCATGAGACGCGACGCCGAACGGATGTTCTCAATCAGATCTGGTGGGCAATGATTCACGGGAACCTCGGGCGCGATGGGTATTTGGTTGTACCGCACAACTAAATACCCATCCGTGCGTTCAGTCAAGCTTTCCAGCCCAGATCCCAGGAGCAACAGCCACGCCGCGCAGCGAATGGAGCAAGCACCTAATGATCGCCATGAAGGCTATTGACCCGACTGTCCGCCAGTTTGAACACCACGCGCTGAGGGTGGTTGATCGAGACCAGGTATTCCACGGGCTGCCCTTGGCGGTCGAAGATCACGCCCCGGTAGACCAGCGCCGCCGTCCCGGGCTCGACGTCGAGCAAGCGCGCCTCCTGGTCGTTCATCGTGGCGATGCTCAGCGTGCCCTCGTCGCTCTCTATTTCGATCTGGTAGCGCGATAACAACAATGCATACAACGAAGCCCCCTCGATCAGGTCCCCCGCCACCAGCTCCGGTGCCCGGGCGGCCGGGATGTAACTGGTCTCGATGCAGAATGGCTTTTGATCCACGGTGCGCAGGCGCCTGATGGTCAGCAAGGGGTCGCCTTCCTGGATTTTCAGCAGTTTCGCCACTCGAGCACTGGCTTGGGTTTGTTCGAAGTAGAGCAATTTACTGCCCGGCCGGGCGCCAGCCTGCTCGACCACTTCAGCGATACCTTTGCGCGCGACGGTATTGAGCGGCCGTTCGACACCGGGCGCCGTGACGAAGGTGCCACGATTGCCCCGACGCTCCAGGACCCCGCGATCGATCAGCGTCTGCAGCGCCTTGCGCAGGGTCATCCGGCTGATCCCCAGGTGCTCGGCAAGATCCCGTTCCGCCGGGATCCGTTCAGTGGGCCCGAATTCCGGGCGTTCCAGCATCTCCAGCAAGGCCTGCACAGCCTGCCAGGCCACCTGCTTGCGTTCGGGCGCCAACAGCGCAACGTCGGAAGACTTTGGAGGCGTTACTTTCATGGTCTACATCCTGGATTATTTTTTCGGCACTGCATTGCGACTGTGGAACCCCAAAATAATGTCGCAAACCCGCCAGCTTGATCATAAGCGGCAAAACCGCCTCGCGGAACACCGTAGAAATCCCTTAGGAAGCCTATTAGACCATGGGGAAAAATCCTTGTAATGGTATTTTTCATGGTATAGCTTTTGGTCTAAATCGTGTTCATGACAGCAGCATGAACCCTTTAACAAGGCCCAGGAGTTCACATGGCGATCCAGTTCAACCGGGAAGCATTCATCAGTTCCTTGCAGCAATCCGTGCACATCGTCGACGACGCCCAGCAGTTCGGCCAGGAGTTGGCCTCGCGGATCGACCGCATCTATTTCGTCAGCTGCGGCGCTCCCAACCGCATCATGCTCGGCCTGCAATACTGGCTTGAACGCTACAGCCACACGCTGGAAGTGCGCCGTTATTTCCCGGCCGATTTCATGGACATCGATCCACCGCGCCTGGATGAGCGCACCCTGGTGGTCCTCGCCTCCAAGTCCGGCACGACCCAGGAAACCATCGCCGCCGCACGCTTTCTGCAAGACAAGCCGTGCCTCACCGTAGGCGTGACGCAAACTGCCGAGTTGCCACTGGCCCAGGCCGTCCAGCATTGCTTCCTGCTGGGACGTACCGACGAAGCCTACTTCGGTTGTTTCATGACGCTCCAGGCCCTGATCGGCGGGATCCTGGCCAAGCGCGAAGGCTGGCCGCTGCTGGACAAGCTCACCCGCTCGCTCAAGGCATTGCCAAGGGCCCTGGCCGATGCCGCGATCAATAATGACCAACGGGCAACCGAAGAGGCACGCCTCTACAAAGACGACCGCGTCATGTATTTCCTTGCTTCGGGGCCGATGTTCACCACAGCCTATGTGTTCGGCGTCTGCGTGGTCATGGAAAGCCAGTGGTTGCATTGCCTGCCGGTGGAAGCCGCGGAGTTTTTCCACGGCCCGTTCGAAGCCATCGATGCCACCACGCCCCTGCTCCTGCTGGTAGGCGAAGACCCCAGTCGTGCACAGATGGAGCGCGTCGTGCGGTTCTGCCAGCGCTACACGGAACGGGTCATGGTCTATGACGCCAAGGACTTCCCGATGGAGGGCATCGACCCCGAGATCCGCGCCATTGTCGCGCCCTACATTGTCGGCATCGCCGTGGAACGCATCGCCGCCCACCTGGCGGTCTGGCACCAACAGCCACTGACGACCCGCCGCTACATGTGGAAAACGGAGTACTGAGCATGGCCAGCCTGATCGCGGTCGGTGACAACACCCTGGACGTCTACCTGGACCAGACCATCGAATACCCCGGCGGCAATGCACTCAATGTCGCGGTATTCGCCGCCCGGCTGGGTGCTCGCAGTGCCTACCTGGGCTGCGTTGGTGATGACCGGCACGGCCAGTACCTGCTCGATTGCCTGCAACAGGAAGCGGTCGATGCTTCACGCTGCCGGACGTTATCGGGTGCCAATGGCTGGGCGTGCGTCGACAACGTCGAGGGCGAGCGGGTGTTCCTCGGCAGCGATCCTGGCGTGTGCCGCCAACTGCGCCTCGATGCCGACGACCTGGCCTATATCGGCACATTCCCGTTGGCACACAGCAGCCTCTACAGCGGCCTGGAAGATCAATTGGCCCAGGTTCGCCAGGCCAGTGGTTGCCTGTCCTTCGACTTCTCGGACAACTGGGTCGAGTTCGACTGGCAGGCCCTGATCCAGCACGTGGACGTCGCTTTTTTCTCGGCGGCCGATCTCTCGACGGCGCAAGCCATTGAACTGGCGAACGCGATGCGGGCCAAGGGGCCGGCGGTGGTGGTCATCACTCGCGGTGCCCAGGGCGCCCTCGCAGTCGACTCACAGGGCGTGCATGAGCGGGCCGCGCGCCCCTGCGCGTTCGTTGACAGCATGGGCGCCGGCGACGGCTTTATCGCCGCGTTCCTGCTGGCGTGGCAAGCCCGGCACCCCCTTGCCGAGTGCCTTGCGCGCGGCGTCGATCATGCCGGCCAGGTGTGCGGTTGGGCCGGCGGCTTTGGCCATGGGCGGACCGTGGACAGCCAACGCGTTCAACAACTGAAACACGCCTTGAACATTCAAGGCTGATGCGTACTGCCCCGGGCCACTCCCGGGACGGCTCTACCAACCTGTCGTGGATACCCTGTCGATGAAAAAATATCTGATCGGTTTGATGCTCGTGGCCAGCCCGCTGATGTCCTGGGGGGCCAATGAAGAACTGCGTTTCGGGGTCGATCCCACCTACCCGCCCTTTGAGTCCAAGCGCCCGGACGGCTCCCTGACAGGTTTCGATATCGAGCTGGGCGAAAGCTTGTGCAGCGAATTGCAACGCCGTTGCGTCTGGGTCGAAAACGCCTTCGACGGCATGGTCTCGGCCCTCAAGGGCAGGAAGTTCGACGGGATCCTCTCTGCCCTCTCGATCACTGAAGCACGCAAAGCCGAAATTGCCTTTTCCAACACCCTCTATGACACCCCGGCACGCCTGGTAGCCCCTGAAGGCAGCCCGTTGCAACCAACGGCCGAATCCCTGCGCGGCAAACGCATCGGCGTGCAGCAAGGCAGTGTGTTCGAAGTCTATGCCAAGCGGATGTGGGGCCTGAAGGGCGTGGAAGTGGTGCCCTATCAAAGCAGTGACTTGACCTATTCGGACTTGATCAACGGTCGGCTGGATGCGGCGTTCGACGATGCCATCGCCGTCTCCGAGGGCCTGTTGAAAAAGCCCGCAGGCAAAGGCTTCGGCTATGCCGGCGAGGTGGTCAAGTCACCGGAGATCTTCGGCCCGGGCACCGGCATCGGATTGCGTAAAAGCGATACCGCCCTGGCCGGGGAAATCAATCAGGCGCTCGAACGGCTCCACCGCAATGGCACCTACGAACGCATCGCCAGTAAGTACTTCGACTTCGATATCTCACCGAAATGAACCAACCGCGCGGAGCCTGAAAGCATGTTTCTCGAAGGGTACGGCTATCTCATTTTCCAGGGTGCGTGGCTGACCGTCCAAGTGGCCACGTGGGCCGCCTGCGTCGCCCTCGTGCTTGGCCTGCTCGGGGCCTTGGCGAAACTCTCGCCACTGGCACCGCTGCGGCTGGTCGCGACGCTCTACACCACGCTGGTGCGCAGTGTGCCGGACCTGGTGCTGATGCTATTGATCTACTACAGCGCGCAGATCGGACTCAACCAAGTGGCAGAAGCGTTTGGCCGTGAATCGCTCCAGTTGAACCCTTACGGTACGGCGATCGGCACCTTGGGCTTCATTTACGGTGCCTATTGCGCCGAAACCTTTCGTGGTGCCTTCCAGGCGATAGCGTTCGGCCAACTGGAAGCGGCCCGGGCCTATGGCATGAGCCATTGGCAGGTGCTGCGGCGTATCCGGCTGCCACAGATGATGCGGTTTGCATTGCCCGGCATCGGCAATATCTGGCAAGTGCTCCTGAAAAGCGCGGGCCTGATCTCGCTGCTGGGCCTCAACGACATGGTCCAAGTGGCCAAACAGGCGGGCAATGCGACCTCGAGGCAGATGTTCTTCTACCTGGTGATTGCGGCGATCTTCCTGGCTTTCGCAATTCTTTCAAGCCTGGTGCTCAAACACCTGGAACGGCGCTACAGCGTTGAACCGCCGCGGAGCGTGTCATGATCGAGATTCTGAAGGAATTCGGACCGAACTTTCTCTGGTCCGACGGTTACCGCTGGAGCGGCCTGGTCGTCACGCTATGGTTATTGGTCACGTCCGCCGTCATCGGCTTGTGCGCGGCGATCCCCCTGGCGCTGGTTCGCACCTATGGCAATCGTTGGCTGGCACTGCCTGTCCAGCTTTATACCCTGGTGTTGCGCGGCACGCCGTTGTTCGTGCAACTGCTGATCATCTACAGCGGCCTGGCCAGCCTGAGCGTCATCAGGGAATCGCCGAGCCTGTGGTGGTTCTTTCGCGATGGCATGCATTGCGTGATCCTGGCCCTGGCCTTGCACACCTGTGCCTACACCGTCGAGATTCTCGCCGGCGTACTGCGCACCACCCCACGCGGCGAGATCGAAGCCGCCCTCGCCCTGGGCATGACCCGCACTCAGCTATTCCTCCTGGTGCTGATACCGAGCATGCTGCGCCGAGCACTCCCGGCCTACAGCAACGAAGTGATCTTTGTCCTGCACGCCACGGCCATCGCCTTTACCGCGACCGTTCCTGACATCCTTAAAATCGCGGCAGATGTCAACGCTGCCACCTTCAAGACGTTCCAGGCCTATGGCATTGCCGCGCTGCTCTACATGTTGCTGGCGTGCGCACTGGTGGGTGTATTCCGATTGGCTGAACGCCGATTGCTGGCTTATCAGCGATAACGATGAAGACCTATAGAGGCTCCGCGGTCTGGATGAGCGAATTGAGCACCAGCTTTATTTCAATCGCCGGATCTTTATGCCCTTGCAATATCAAGCCTTCGGACAGGGCCGTGAAGGTCTTCGCAAGCGCGGCATAGTCCAGCGGCGGTTTCTTGCCAGCATGGTTGAATATGATGGTAATCAACTTGCCCAGGGCTTCGCTGTTTTCCTCATGCAAGTCGTAGTAATGCTGTGAGAACTCTTCATCCCGCAGGGCGATCAGTTGCAACTCGGCATCGAGGATCGCACAGCGGGTATTGTTCTTCAGGGTGTCGATATAGGCATTCAAGCCATGGCTCAACTGCTCCGCCGAATAGCCCGACGCCAGGGTCGCGCTCAAGCGATCGATTTCAACTCGCTTGAAGCGTTGAGTCAGTTGCAGGAGCAAATCCGATTTACTGGCGAAATTGGAAAAGAAGGCTCCTTTGGAAAAGCCCGCCGCCTCGGCGATAACGTTGACGCTGGCGGCATGAAAGCCTTTGCTGATCATCAGCTCAGTGGCGGTGTCGAATAATTTATCTCTTGTTACTTGCTGGCTCTCTTCTCGACCTAGTCTCTTTTTAATCACGCCCTCGGCTCCTTTGGCCAGTCAAATTATGTACATGTAACTAAATGCGACGCAGCGGCTACTCACTGTATGGAATCCATCTTCGCCATCATATCTTATACGCACCTCGTTCAATCATTTACATTTTAACTTCCATCCCGTGCCATGTATGTGCCATGTAACCGGGACAATCTTGGGGCGAACGCAAGATGACTACCCAGTCACTTTCTTGCCTGGGCCCAGGCAAGTCAAAACCGTTGTGGTCTTTGCCTGACGAGCTGGATGGAGTGCCTCCTACCCACCTCAAAACGGCATTTTTCCCCACCGTCCCACGGCACACCACAGCGTAAAAAATCTGCGTAAGGCCCGGTTCAGAGCCACTGATTTGACACTACTACTAAATACCACTTGATTCTCAGATACCGAATGGTTTTTAATTGCGCCGTTGGTGGAGCCCAACGCCTGATCCAGGCATCGCGTCCGTGACACGGGTCTCGATGCAATGGCAGGTCATCTCACAGGAGCGGTATTTTAATGGAATATGCCTTCGTTACAGGCGCTACGGGCCTGCTCGGGAACAATATCGTTCGTGCACTGTTAAAACGAAACATCAAAGTAAAAGCACTGGTTCGTTCCGCAGAGAAAGCCAAGAAACAGTTCGCCAGCCTGCCCGTGGAATGGGTCGAAGGCGACATGCTCAATGTCGATGCCTTCAGCCATGCCCTGCAAGGGTGCGATGCCTTGTTTCATACCGCGGCCTATTTCCGCGACAGTTACAAAGGCGGGAAACACTGGCAAAAACTCTATGACACGAATGTGACCGGCACCGAGCGATTGTTGCAAGCCGCCTATGCCGCCGGCATCCGTCGTGCTGTGCACACCTCTTCCATCGCCGTGTTGAAGGGCAATAAAGATCAAGTGATCGATGAAACCATGTCTCGCAGTGAACAGGAGGCTGACGATTACTACTTGAGCAAAATATTGTCCGAACAAAAGGTCCAGCAATTCCTGTCGCAGCACCCGGACATGTTCATTGCCATGGTCTTGCCAGGGTGGATGTTCGGCCCGGGGGATATCGGCCCGACCTCCTCGGGCCAGTTCCTGCTCGACTTTGTCGGACAGAAATTGCCCGGCGTACTTCCCGGAAGCTTTTCCGTCGTCGATGCCCGGGATGTGGCCGAACATCAAATCGCGGCCATCACCCGCGGCAGGTCCGGAGAGCGTTACCTCGCCGCCGGCAATCACATGGACATGAAAAGCATTTTCCAGGCGCTGTCCAGCGTCAGTGGCGTGAAAGCCCCGGAACGAAAAGTGCCCTTGTTCATGCTGCGAATCATCGCGCTGATCTATGAAGGTTATTACCGGATTACCAAGAAACCGGTACTCATCAGTACTTCCACGGTCAAGCTCATGGCGCAAGAACAAGGCCGTACCCATTTCAGCCACAACAAAAGTTCAAGGGAGTTGGAATGCCAGTTCCGCCCTGTCGCTGAAACCCTGACCGATACCCTGGACTGGTATCGGAATAACAACTACACAGATGCTTAATTGAAACACTTCATATAAAGCCTGCCTCAGTAGTACTTATTTTGACGCGCCCTATATCCAAGGATTGAAAGAGGTTGGTAAATGAAAAGCCTTTCATATAAAGAAGGTTTTCTGCATCGTTTTGTCGGTTTTTCGGAATCGTTCCCCGAGCAAGTTGCTATCCGGCACCTGGACACGGAAGAAGAGACCGTCACTTACCGCGAGCTGCGCATCAAGGCCGAAGCCTGCAACGGTACCCTGACGGCACTCGGTGTATTGCCAGGCGATAAAGTAGCGCTGGTGCTGCCCAACGGGGTGGCGTTCATCGCTTACTACCTGGCGATTATCGGGCGGGGTGCCATCCCGGTCATCCTCAACTACAAGTTGACTCCCTTCGAAATGAACAGTGTCGTCAGCCTCGCCAGGCCGACGCTGGTGGTCACGACCGAACCGTTGTGGGGACAACACAGCGAGGTATTCCAGCCGGACAACGGCGTCAGGCACTCCCTGGTGCTGGACGGTGGGAGCGAACCGTCATCGCCCCTGCCCGCCCATGCAACGGCCGCCTCTGGACTTCCTCGACAGCTCGAACCCTTGTCGTTGCCCGACGGCAATCCGATCGTCTCGGTGCAGTTCACCTACCGTGGTATCGGCAGGCCCCTGGCTGTTTCTCACCGCTACCTCGACCTGACGCAATCGAGCGATGGCCTGCACGAGCACTTTCACCTGCAGGGCGTCGGCTCGGTGCACCTGGTGACGCTGCCGCTGTATGCCATTTTCGGCCTGTCGGTGATGATGGTGTTCCCTTTGAGCGTGGGCGCCACCCTGCTCATGACCAACACCCTGCTCAATCGCGACCTGGCCGAAGTCTTGTCCGAGCACCAGGTCACCTTCGCCTGCCTGGTGCCCGATGTCATCCGCTACTTCAATACGCGCCTGGCCAAACGCAAAGGCACGCCGTTGCCGCTGCACCCGCAACTGATGATTTATTCCGGCGGCAGCCACCTGCCGGCCGATGAAGCCGAGAAACTGGGCAAGCTGCTGGGTTGCAACCCGGTGCTGCAAGGCTATGGCCTGACCGAAAGCATGCCAGTCATTGTCCAGAGCTCGATCGGCGAGGTCCACCGCGGCGCCATGGGCCAGCCAATCACCGGCGTGGAACTGCGCGTTGTCGATGCCGAGGGCCAGGACGTGGCACCCGGGCGCATCGGTGAATTGCTGATCCGCGGCGCGATGGTGATCGACGGCTACAACGATGCCGAGGACAGCAATGCCCGGTTCTTCCGCGAGGGCTGGTTCCACAGCGGTGACCTGGTCTGGCGGGACGACGCTGGGCATGTGTTTTTCTTTTGCCAACGCCTGCGGATCTCGAAGATCAAGGCGCAGATGGTCGACCTGGTGGAGATCGAATCCATCGCCCTCAAGCACCCCGATGTGGTGCGGGCCAGGGCCTATATCGTCCCGGACCACAAGGAAGTCAACGTGCTGCACCTGTGCGTCGAAGGGACCGGCGAGCTGACCCAGAACGCGCTTTCCACCCTGCTTTCGCGCTACCTGTCGGGCTTCAAGCTGCCCAAGACCATCGAGATCATCTCGCTCAAGGAAGAGGCACATGCACGCTAACAGCACCCAACCGGTACTGGCCGTTTTCGACTTCGACGGCACATTGACCGACCGCCACACGTTCTGGCGCTACATGCGTTTTATCGTGGGTACCCGTGCGTTCTGGCTCAGGATCATTCCCCTGCTGCCCAAGATGCTCAGCGTGATCCTGGGCATCACACCGCTGATGCAAGCGCGCTTGGCTTTCATCGCCTGTTACCTGGGCGGGTTGTCGGTGGAACAAGAACGCGAGCACGCCAAGTACTTCATCAGCGAACAGCTCCCGCGCTGGCTCAGGCCCGAGGCGTTGCGGCGGCTGCAATGGCATCAATCCATGGGGCACGTCACCGCCCTGGTCAGCAACTCGCCGGAAAACTACCTGATTCCCTGGGGCCGGGTCGCGGGGTTCGACTATGTGTGCGGCACCCGCCTGGCCACGGCGAAGAACAAACTGACTGGCGCGATAGCCGGTACCAACTGTGTAGAGCGAGAGAAAGTCACGCGGCTCAAAGGCTGCCTGAGCAACCTTGATGATTTTTACATTTATGCCTACGGCGACTCATCGGGCGACGATGCCCTGCTCGGCATTGCCAACTCTCCCTTCTACAAAAACTGGTACTGATTGATGAACACTCTGAGCACGTTGGCCCCCCAGCATTTCAAGCGCCCTGGCAGCGCCCCGGCCGTCATGATCGTCGGCGCCGGCCCCATTGGCCTGTCCCTGGCAATCATGCTGAAAAAATGGGGTGTGGCGTTTCGCATCATTGAAAAGAACGCCGGACCCTCGACGGCGACCAAGGCCATGGCGATCCACTCCCGGACCCTGGAAATCTTCAGAGACCTGGGCGTTGCCGAGCAAGCCATCCACGACGGCTTCACGATCAACCAATTCTCCGTGCAGTCGAACGCCAGGCGGGTGCTGAACTACAACTTCTCCTACCTGGACGCGACCTATCCCCTGCTCTTGAGCCTGCCACAGCCGCAAACCGAGAAGATTCTCCTGGAGCGGTTGAAGGAACTGGGCGCCGAGGTGGAATGGAACACCGAACTGGTGGACATCGAAAACCTGCCGGGTTCGGTACGCATGACGCTCAAGCATGCCGACGGCACCGACGAAACCTTCACCAGTCGCTGGGTGGCTGCCTGTGACGGGGCTCGCAGCAACATCAGAAAACGCCTGGACATGACCTTCGAAGGTTCGTCCTACGACCGCTTCTTCATGCTGGCCGATGCCGATATCCAATGGTCCGGCAGCCAGGATGAGGGCGCGTTCTTCCTGGGTGCGCAGGACGGTTATGTGGCCGTCGCACCGATCAGCGCCCAGTCCCGTTATCGGCTGTTCATCGAAATGCCCTATAACCTGCCCCCCGAAGGCGAGCGCCCGTCCTTGAGCCTGGAGAACTTTCAGCGCCTGTGCGAAGGACGCGGGCAAAAGATGACGCTGTCCAATATCTCATCGACCACCATCGCCTCGTTCCAGCATCGCCGCGTGCAAACGATGCAGCAAGGCTCGGTGTTCCTGCTGGGGGACTCGGCGCACATCGGCAGCCCCATCGGTGGCCAGTGGATGAACCTGGGGGTTTCCGAGGCCTATAACCTGGCCTGGAAAATCGCTTATGTCGACCAAGGCCTGGCGGCCCCGTCCTTGCTCGACAGCTACAACGAAGAGCGTTATCCGGTTGCCCTGGAAGTCGAGAACACCGCACACCGCCTGACACGGCTGATTACCGTTCGGCGGCGCGCCCTGGTCTGGCTGCGCGACCATGTCCTGCCGCTGTTGAGCAACCGGAAAAAGGTCCAGCGCAGGTTGCCGTCAATGATTTCCGGTCATCAGTACCACTATGACAAGAGTGACTACATCCAAGAATCGCTGACGAAGAAGCAGCGCCAGAACTGGAATAAAAAAGGCAAAAAACCCGAGTTCCAGACCGCCGCGCCCCGCGCCGGGCAACTGGCGCCGGATGTCGAGTTGTGGCAACTGCAAGGGCTGCCCACGAAACGCTTGATCGACCTGTTTCATGGCACGTTCACGTTGTTGATCTTCAGCGCGGCCGATCAGTTTTCGCCGTTATTGCCGGGCTACTACGCCTTGGCCGAGTCGGTGGAAAAGGACTACCCGGGCATCAAGGCCTATTGCGTGATCGACGCCCTGAGCAGCGCCGGGCTACCGGCCTGGCACTCGACACTGCTGGACCCCGATTGGCGATTGCACAAGCGCTACCACGCCAAGGAAGGCACGTTGATGCTGATTCGTCCTGACGGCTACATCGCTTTCCAGGGCGCCGATGCAATGACGCTGGTGACGTATCTGAACGTAAGGTCCGGGTTGCTCAAGGGTGCCAGAAAAACGCTGACTCGCGAGATCGACGCAATGGAACTCCAACTTTAAGTCGCTCCATGGCTACTGCCAGTTTGCTTCATTGATATAAACACGGCCCAGTCCTGGGCCGCGATTTCTGGTCTTTCTTCTGTATAGAAATATCGACCGACTTTGGTTAGGAGAACCTTATGCGCATGCAACTTAACGATGTGGTGCAGGAATTCATCGTGTCCAACGGAAGAATAGCCCACAGCTATTTCTCTCTGTCCGAAAAGATCATTGAATCATTGTGCGAATCCAATATCGCCAAGGAAGCGATATTGCTGCGGGTGTTGGAACAGGCCGAATCCGTCACGGCCCACTATTTCAATGCTCATCAACAAGTTCTCGAGGGTGTTTATGCCCATGGGATCGCCGCCCCCGTCAGCCAGAATGTTGCGGTGCTGGAGCCTGTTCACTCGAACCCGACAATACTGGCTCCGGTGCCCACCGCCGAAACCGTCGAACAGGCCACCGCACTCAGCTACGGGCAATGGTTGCGCAGCGAAATCGGCACGGTGACCGGGTTCCAGGCGCAACAGATCGACTTCGATCAAAGTTTCGAAAGCCTGGGGATCGACTCGCTGGGGCTGGTGGATATTTTCGAATCCCTGGCCCAGCACTTCCCGGAAAAGAAAGCACTCACCTCGCAGCTCTTCGATGCCCCGACCCCGACCGCCTTGCTGGCACGGCTCGAAGCCGATCCGCAGGCACCGGCGGTGGATGTCCAGGGCTGGGTACTCGATCAACTGTCGGCGATCACCGGCTTTACGGTCGAGCAGATCGACCCGACACAAAGCTATGAAAACCTGGGCCTGGATTCGCTGGTGCAGCTGGATTTCCTCGAGTCGGTAGTCGCCCTGTGGCCGCAGCTCAAGGCTCACAGTTCCGAGCTGGCCAATGCCAGGTTCCCGCAGGCAACCATCGCCCTGATTCAAGCGGCCCTGGCCGATCCCCAGCCACAAGCGACGCCTTGCGAGACGCCTTCCCCTGCCGCGACGAACACTCAAGGACAGGAAGAAAACCTGCTGCTCAACGCCTTGTCGCCGTTGATCCCGGACGCAGCGCAGGCGATCGATATCCAGACGCCCTTCGCACAACTGGGTCTCAACGGCTTTGCCCGGGAGACGCTCTGCCAATCCATGGCGCAGCAGTGCTCGGCCAGCGAATTTGCCGGTGAAGCGCTGATGTCCCGTCGCACGCCCCAGGATGCCTTGTCGCTGCTGGCCAGGCTGAGCTGAGCCCAGCAGCAACAGGAATGGAATCCGGGTGACCGAACAGGTCACCCAGCATTTTGGCGATCAGGAGACAGGGTATGAGTGGCGCAGTAACGACAGCGGGCGATTTTTGCTTCAGCGCGATGGCGGGCGAGTTTCCGGGGGCACCGTCAACGGAGGCGCTCTGGCAGTTGCTCGCCAAAGGGCAGGTCGCACCGATGGAATCGATGCCGACACGCTGGGAAGTGGACAAGGCGTCGATCTATTCAACCAAGGCCGGTGAGAAGGATCGCACGTATCTGGACAGCGCTTTTTGCCTGACCGACGACGCCTCGATCCCGTCACGGCACGAAGGACGGCAGGTCGCCATCGGCAAGAAGGTGCTTCAGACGCTGTTGACCCAACTCACCGCACAAGGCTCGCCACTGGGCGGGGAACGCACGGCGCTGGTAGTCGCGACGTCTTGGAGCGACGAGAGTTATTTCGTCACCGGCATGTCCGGAAAAACCGCTGCGCCGCCGGGTTTTACACCGGGTGAACAAGTGGCGGCACTGGCCGCGGCCTTTGCCTTGGCCGGCCCGGCGTTATCGGTGGACACGGCCTGCAGTTCGTTCCCTTACGCCCTGGACATGGCCCAGGCGCTGGTCAACAGTGGCCAGGCGGACAACGCGATTGTCATGGCCCTCAACACCGTGCTGCCTCCGGCGCTGTTCCTCGGGTTCTCGCAGTTGACGGCATTTTCCGCACGGGCGCGGATGGAAGCTTTCGGCCAGGACGCCGACGGCATCGTGCCGGGCGAATGCGCGGTCGCGTTTCTGGTCGAACCCGTCGCCCAGGCCCTGACGGCGCAGCGCCATCCCCTGGGTGTCTTGCGCGCCTTGGGCATGTCCGCCGACGGTGCCGAGGGCTCGGTGTTCGCCCCCGGCAAACAGGCCCAGTACTCGGCTTACCAACGTGCCTATCGCGGCCTCGATCCAAGGGACGTGGACTACATCGAGACCCACGGCACCGGCACACCGCTGGGGGATGCGACGGAGTTGGCCTCGTTGAACAACTTCTTCGCCCCCCATCGCCCAGACGACCGGAAAATCACCATCGGTTCGATCAAGTCGGTCATCGGCCATCCCCTGGCCGCTGCCGGCGGCGCGTCGCTCGCCAAGGCCTTGATGATACTGCGCCACAAAGGCATTCCACCGCAGCCCGGCTACCGCCCCAGCACCAAGGTCGACGACACCTGCCTGCGACTCGCCACCCAGCAGGTGCAGCCTCTGCAAGCGCGTCCGTCGGCGCTCCGGATTGGCATCTCCAGCTTTGGTTTTGGCGGCGCCAACGCACACCTGGTGGTGGACGAATACCTGCCCGGCGACCACCCTGCCACAGACCCCGCAACCACCTCCGGCGTGCTGATGCTGGACCTTGCCATTGTCGAGGCTGAAGCCGCGCTGGGCAGCCACCGCTCGTTGCAAGCATTCCAGCAGCAGCTCGACCAACCCGCCGCACCCTCCGTCGTGTTTCCTTATGGGCGCTTCGTCGATTACACCCCGGCTCCCGGTCAGCCTTTGCTGGGAAAATTCCTCGCCCAGGACCACGTCATCGATATCGACGGCTTCGGCATGGGCCCCAAGCCGCTGGCCCATGTCGATCCGTTCAAGCTGTTGATCACCGATCGCGTCAATCACTTGCTGCGGCGCTTGCCGGGCGTGGCCGGTTCGCCCGGCACCGCGATGGTCATGTGCTGCAACATGGGCGGCGAGCGCTTCAGCAACGCCTATAGCAGCGCCCACAACTTCTATTCCCGGGCACAAGGTGCGGCGCCGGGCGTCGAGGTGACCGACGTGGCAACCATGCTGCCAAACATGCTATCCGGCTACCCGGCGCAGATTTTCGACTTCAAGGGTTTCCATCAGACCCTGGTCGGCACGGCAGGCCTGTTCTGGCAAACCTTGCTGGCCTCGCCGCAATGGTTCGACAACGGCATCACCACGCTCCTGCTCGGCGCCGGGCGTTTTTTCAGCGGTGAAATCGAGGTCGAGCGCGCTCGGTGCAACGCGACCCAGCAAGGTGAAGGATTGGGTTTGATCGCGCTGCGTCGCTATAAACCCCAGGCCACTGACAACCCGCTGCTGGTGATCCGCGCCGCGGTCCTCGCCCATGCGGCGGGCTCGCTGGAAGAGGCTTGCCGGTTGTTGGGCAAAGCGCCCGGCCACTCTTTGCACGTTGAAGTTTGCGAGTTGCAGCCGGTTGCGACGCCTGCCAGCGGATCGCTGCAGGACATCACCGGTTTCCTCGCTGAAGCCAGTGGCATCGAAACCCTGCTGGCGGTGATGTTGCGGGGCGCGCCCCATACCGTGATCGAAGTGCGCGAAGCCGGCAAGGCGGTGATGTGGCTGTTTACCGAGCAGCTTCGCCAGTGGAACCCGACCACCGCCGAGGTCAGCTCGCCCATCAAGCATCCGTTCATGTTGCGCTTTGCCCATTCGTCATCCCAGGAACTGCAGCAAGTCATCACGCCTGTCAGCCTGGTCCGCGAGCCGCAGAACGATGGCGTCGACGTGCAGCAGCTCAGCGACATGCTCACCAGCACCCTGCTCTCCGGGCTGCGGGTACGGGTGCGCGCCATGGAAAGCCTGTTCGCCCTGCACCGGGGCGATACCGCCCAGCGCCCGACGCACTGGCAGCGCAGTGCGGAACATAGCGTGATCACCAACGCCCAGCGCAGCCCTCAGTCGCTGTATGCCCAACTCGTGGTGAATGAAGCGCACCCGTACTTCTTCGATCATCCCCTGGATCACATCCCGGGCATCTTGCTGCTGGAGGGCGTGCTGCAACTGCTCGAACTGGCCATGCCGCCTCTGAGCGGAAGGGTCGCCTACATCAAGACCCTGAGGATCAGGTTCCAGCACTACGTACAGAAGCAGGACACGGTCGACCTGCACGTCGAACAAGGCGAAGACCCCCTGGTGTTCAACGCGAAGGTCATGCAGGCCGGAAAAGTGATGTGCACCTGCGTCCTCGTCATGGCCTACAGCTCGGCATTCGAGACCTCGCCGGCTGGCGAATTCAGCGCCACGCCCTGCCGCGACAAGGCCCTGTTGCACAAGGCCAGGGCGGAAAACGTCATCGTCAGTGACATGAGCGGCATCGCCCAGGGCCTGAGCGTGGACACCGTGAAACTGCCGCCGGAACACTTCTTCCAGGCCGGCGATCCCCAGCACTATTCGATGGTGTATTTCCTCGAAGTGGCTCGCCAGTGCTACATGCAGATCGCCCACAGTCACCTGCGGATCCCGCTCAATACCCCGATGAACCTGCTGGCCTTGAGTTTCACCCTGGACCGGCCCATCCCCAGGAACAGCCCGCTGTCCTTGGCGCCGCAAGCCGGTTTCGATGCGTCGCTCCAGGCCTTCAAGACCAACCGCATCTATATCGACCTGTTCAACCGGGGCGAAAAAATCGGTCAAGCCAGCATTACCGCCCAGGTGCTGAGTCAATCGGCACCGGCAGCCTGAGCATGGAATGGATCTGCCCACCCGGCATGACCGTGCCCCCCACAACCAAGGTGTCGCCGTGAACGATGTCAACGTGCAAGTCGTAGTCAAATCGCCCCCTTCTGAAATCTGGAAGCTCTGGAGCAATTTTCCCGAAGCGCCGCTCTGGGATACCGACGTCCGCCAGTGTCAACTCGACGGTCCGTTCCAGGCTGGAACCCGTGGCCGATGTGTCCTCAAGAATGGCTTGGAAATGCCTCTGAAACTGGAAGCCGTGAGTCCGCACGAAAGTTATCGCAACAGCGCCCGGCTGCTCTGGATCGACCTCGAATTCGACCATCGGATGCGCAGGCTCTCTGCCGATGAAACCCATGTCATCCATAGCGCAAAGATTTCGGGCCCGTTGAGCTTCCTGTACCGCGGGCTGCTGCGCAAAGCGCTGGCCAAGGCGATGACCACCGCACTGGACAACCTGTGCAGGCTGGCTGAACAACGAGCCATCGACACATCGGTGCACGGGAAAACCGCGACGCCCTTGCACCTCGTATGAACGTCTTCGGACACGCTTCGCCTACTTATCGATAACAGCAACATTTCGGATCTAGCATGAACCTACAGAAAAACACCCGGTATCTTGTCATGGGCATCATTGGCCTGGGTGGTACCGCCCCGGCGTCGAGTTTCGCCGACACACTCGGCCCCTATGTCAGTGGCATGGGCGGCGTGAACTGGGTCGCTGAGCAGGACCTTAACCAGAACGACCTTGACTTCGTCGAGATGGAATTCAACCAACCGTTGCATTCCGGCTTCGCCACCGGCCTGGCACTGGGCTGGCGATTCCCGGTCGGGCTGAGGCCTGAAGTGGAACTGAGCTACCGCCGCAACACCCTGACTCAGTTCAATCACCGGGTCTACGAAGGTGGCGGCAGCATCGACGGCAAAGGCGAAGAGCAAGCCACCAGCCTCATGGCCAACCTCTGGTATGACGTCACGAACCTGCCAGCCCCCTTGAGCCGGTTCACCCCTTACGTCGGCGGTGGCCTGGGCTACGCCGTGCTGACCATCACCGGCCTGGAAGCCGGCGGCGTCGAGTTCGGCGACACCCATCGCGACACCGTCTCGGCCTGGCAACTCGGCACCGGTGTCGCCTACGAGCTCAGCGAGCATTGGTCCATGTCCCTGGATTATCGCTACTTCAAGACCGGTGAAGCGCACTTCGGCAACATCCAGGGCCTGCCCCAGGGCGATGTGAAAACGGAGTACAACGCCCAGTCCCTGATGCTGGGTTTGCGATACTGGTTGTAAGCGGTAGACGGAGCGGCGCCTTGCCTCATTCGCAGGGCGTCCGGCGGTGAACGCGCCAGTACCCCAAACTGGAAAATTTTGAGAGGATGCATGCCAAGAACGCCATGGAATACAGGCTTTCCAATTTCCATCCCCGTGGCGGTCCGACATGTACATCCCTCTCTTCCAAAGCTTACGGGCACGCTTCGCCATCGTCGTGGCGCTGGTGGTGCTGCTGCTCAGTTGCATCTTCGGCACCGTTATCGGCGAGTCCTCCATTTCGCGGCTCAAGGAGCAAACCGGGCTGCAACTGAGCGAATATGCCTACTCGATGATCGATCGCCTCGATCGCGACATGAGCAACCGTTCAAAAGCGCTCACGGTCCTGAGCAAGCTGGAAACCCTGCGCAACACGGCGAACCCCGGCGAAGCACGCGCCCTGCTCGACCACCTTAGCCAGCAATTCCCGAACTATTCCTGGATCGGCCTCACCGACGCCCACGGCAAAGTGGTCGCTTCGACCAACGGGGTGCTCGCAGGCGCCGACATCTCGCAACGACCGGTCTTTGCCAATGCGCGGGAAAAGACGTTCATTGGCGATGTCCACGAAGCCGTCCTGCTGGCCAAGTTGCTGCCGAATCCTTCCGGGGAAGCGATGAAATTCGTCGATATCAGCATGCCAATCAAGGACGTCGCCGGAAATCTCACGGGGGTGCTCGCGACGCATCTTTCCTGGGAATGGGCTGCGGAAGTCGGCCGATCGCTTTTTGCCCCCCTGCAGGAGCGCCTGCCTGGCCTGGAGTTCCTGGTCATCAGCAAGGACGGCACCGTCTTGCTGGGCCCCAAGGACATGATCGGCAAGCCCGCCGGTGTCACGCTCGACGGGCGCGGACAAAGCTGGTCGGTGGAGCGCTGGCCGGACGGTAAGCTCTATCTGGCAGGTGCGGCGCAAAGTGTCGGCGTCGACGACTATCCCGGCCTGGGATGGACCGTGGTGACCCGCCAGCCCGCCGAGATCGCCTTTGCGGCTGCACGTGAGATGCGCAATGAAATACTCATCTGGGGCGGCCTGCTGTCCATCCTGTTCGCGGTCATCGGATGGATCATGGCAGGTATTCTCACCGGGCCGGTGAACGTCATCGCCGAGGCTGCCGCGCGCCTTTCCGAAGGCGCCGATGTGGGAATTCCCTTGCTCAAGGGCACGCGCGAAGTCGAAACGCTGAGTGTCGCGATCCGGCACCTCGTTGATAGCCTCACCCGAAAAAGGGGTCAGTTGGCGGTGGTCGAGGGTATCGCCTACCGCGATGTCGTCACCGGCCTGCCGAATCGGGCAGCCTTGGAAAAGTACATCGAGGCGGTACGCAGCGAGGTCGACGTACAGCCTGGCTTCGGCGTGCTGTGCCTGGATCTGGACGGGTTCAAGCCCATCAACGATTGCTTCGGCCATGCCGTTGGCGACGCATTGCTCCAGGAGGTCGGCCTCCGGCTCCTGGCCGCTGTGCGCGATGGCGACATCGCTGTGCGCCACGGCGGGGATGAATTCGTATTGCTGCTGCGCCTGCGTACCGGAGAATCCTTGTCCAGCATGCAGGGTGCCGCCCAGCGCATCATCGCAAAACTGGCCGAGCCGGTCGTGCTGGCCGGGGAGTCGATCACGATCGGCTGCAGTATCGGCGGGACGCTGTGGACCGGCGGCGAGTTTACCGATGCGCTGGCCCAGGCCGATGAAGCGCTCTACCGGGCCAAGCGTGCGGGCAAGTCCCAGGCGAAATTCCATGACACCTCGTTCACCGAGGCCGGACATACCGGAGCAAAGGTCTGAGGCGCTAGCGCAAGGTCTGAAGCGCCTCGCGCCCGGCAAAACGAGCAGCGGCCACCGCCCTGTTGGGAACGTTCAGCGCACGGATCAACGAAGAGACATGAATGCGCACGGTGAAGGGAGAGATCTCAAGCGCTGAGGCGATTTCCTTGTTGGTCTTGCCTTCGGCAATCAATTGCCAGACCTCTCGCTGCCGTGACGTGAGCTTGCTCATATCATCGTCGGAACCCAGTGGGAGCGGGCCCGAAGACTCGTACTTGACCAGCACTTCGCCACGGCGAATATCGGCGATGGCCTGGCCGACCTGGTCGGGAGAAAGGCTCTTGCCGACAAACCCGTCCACACCGGTGGCCATGACACGGCCAATGACATCGCTGTCATCCAGGGTCGAAACCACAATCATCACGGTGTGCTTGAGTGCCTGGCGCAACTGCGCGAGCTCGCTGATGGAGCCCAGGCCGGGAAGACGTATTTCAAGAATCAGCGTATCGAGAGGTTGTCCGTTCGTTGCCAGCGTCCGTACTTCCTCCAGGCTCCCTGCTTGTTCGATCATTGCGTCAGGTATCAGGCGTTCCAGCAACACCATCATCCCCTCTCGGAACAGCGGATGCTCATCTGCCACGATCACCCGGCAAATCTTCCGACCCGAGACGCGTCTCTCATCGCGTCCCATACTGCATCTTGACGACTTCACTGATTCTCTGCGCAACGCCATTGAACGGAGGCGTGACGGATCGGATCGACTGACCACGATAAGGTCCGTCCGCGGGAAACCAGTTCTGGACAACGACAACCTGTTTCGGTTGCCCGGCCGAAACCGGGCCCGTGGAGATTTCATTGGTGAATTTGCAGGTATCAAACGTCCCCAGGGCCGTCTTGATCGTTTCACGCCCGTTGTACGTCAGCTTCTCGACGACATCGAACTCGACCGCTCCCCCAGCGCTCACCGCTTTGTTTTTGTAGCTGACGGTGACGGTCTGCCCAGGCTGCAGATCAATCGGTGTGGAAGCGGGAGGCTGGTAGGTGGTGGTCACCAACGATGCCCCGGCACCATGACGATCACCGTAACGAACCAGCCGACCGTCCTTGATCTCGGCGAAAGTCGTCGTCAGGAAAAACGGCGCATTGTTCAGGAACGACGTGTGCACCGAAGCCACCGGATTGGCGCCGGCAAACGCCTCGCGCCCGAGCGCCTCGGTTTTACCGCGACTGGTGGCTGGCGACAGGTTGTCGCGACTTTCATACTCCACCACCGTCCCGGCCTGGAAATCCGCCTCGTTGGTGCAAGCCGCAGAGGATGTCTCACTGGCCGTGGAAGCCGACGCACCGGCGATCAAAGAACCCCAGCCACTGGCGACAAGGGCCGAGACGGCGAATGCCGTTGCGAGGCGCTTGCGATAAGCCGGGCAGATGCTGGACTTTCTGGCAGGTGTGCTTTTCAAAAAACAGATCCTTGTTCAAATAGGCTCGTTGCGACCGATCGAAAACCCGATAGCGCTCATAGGTTAGGGTCGAGTGCCGAGCGGCGCTATAGCGCAAGTGTGCTATAGGCTTTGCCCTCGTTCTGGATGGGGGTGATGATCGAGACTACCGATACGCGCCAGACCATGACATCATAAAGCCATCTTTTTTGATCGAGCCTGGACGTGCTTCATTCTTCAGCCTTGAAACCGTATCAGAGGCTTGTATGACCGAATCACTGGAGCGCTTTGTCCAGGCGCAAGCGTCAACCTATGACCACGCTTTGCTCGAGCTACGGCGCGGCCGCAAGGAAGGCCACTGGATGTGGTTCATCTTTCCCCAACTACGCGGCCTGGGTGTCAGCGAGAACGCCACCTACTACGGCCTGCGCGACCTGGAAGAAGCACGCGACTATTTGCATCACCCGCTTCTGGGACCACGACTGGAGTGCGCAACCCGCGCCGTCCTGGACTCGGAAGTCGCGGTAGAGAAACTCCTGGGGACACTCGACGCCATGAAATTCGCGTCCTGCATGACGCTGTTCGCAGCGGCCGCGGGCGCGCATTGCGTGTATGCCCAGGCGCTGGAGGGTGGGGTGAATGTCGACTCAAGAACACTGGAACTACTTAAGGAGCAAGAGAGAAAAAATGTCTAATTACGAAACATGGACGTTGGTGGTCCAGGTGGCCGTGGCCCTGGTGGCCCTGCTGTCGATGTACCTGGTTGTTCGCCAGGTGGTCATCCTGACGGCACAACTGAAGGCGACTCAACAGGCTTCCGAGGCCCAGAGCATCATTTCGATTGTCGAGTTCCTGCAAGCCAGCCAGGCTCGCGATGCCCGGCAAGCGGTTCGCGCCACGCTGTCGACCCTGCATCATGACCAATGGGACGCAACCCATGTCCAGCATGCCTCGCTGACCTGTGCGAACTACGACGTCGTCGCGGCGTTATTGCGGGCCGACTTGATCAAGAACAAGCACATCATCATCGAAAACTGGGCGCCGAGCATCAAGCACTGCCACCAGATACTTGCCCCTTTCATTGAGACAAAACGCGCCCAGCCCGGCGGCGACCGAAAGTACTGGAGCAACTTCGACTGGCTGCGCGAGCAGTGCTCTAAGGTCTGACGGGGGTTGTGACAGTGAATCCAGAAGCCATTTTCGCTGAAACGGTGAAACGCCTGCGAGCGGCCAGGCACCTTGCCATTTTTACCGGTGCCGGCATTTCCGCACAAAGCGGTATCTCCACGTTCCGTGATCCCTCGACCGGCCTCTGGGCGCGTTACGACTCAAAGAAACTGGCCACCCCCGCCGCCTTCGCCAAAGACCCTGCGCTGGTATGGGCATGGTACAGCTGGCGCCGAACGCTGGTTAACCAAGCGCCCCCCAATGACGCGCACCGAGCAGTCGCCAGGCTGACCCAGAGCTTGCCCCGCGTGACCGTCATCACGCAGAACGTCGACGACCTGCTCGAACGCGCCGGGTCCAAGGAGGTGATTCACCTTCACGGTGATCTGGCCAGCGCCCGTTGCTTCCAGTGCAACCGTCCCTACCTGGGCGCGTTGCCCGTGGACATCGGGCCGGACTGCGACCGCCTGGAACCCCCGCGTTGCCCACACTGCGACGGCCGGATCCGCCCCAATGTCGTCTGGTTCGGCGAGAAAATGCCGGAACAGGAACTGGACCAGGCCTTCAGCGCGGCCCGCGACTGCGACGTCATGCTCTCCATTGGCACTTCTGGAGAGGTCTACCCGGCGGCACGGATTCCAACATTGGCAACCGAGCATGGCGCCTGGCTGGTGCATATCAATATCAAACCGATGGGGGCCGCTTCCGATAAAACGCTGGTGGGCGATGCGACATACTGGTTGCCGAGGCTGGTTGAGGCGTTGGGCTGAGAGGTGGCCTGCAAGGCTTGCCCGACACCGCTGAACTGAACCGGGAGGTCGTCGCCCAGGCCGATCATGAATTGTCGCAGTCGCGTTGTTAGGGGCCGCTGGGCTGCACAGCAGCCCCAAAAAGCTGAATGCGGTCTGCCTGAAATACCACAGGGTCTGACTTCAGGGCCGCTTCACGCGCCAGCGGGAGCAGGCTCCCTCGCCACGGGCCTATTTGATGGGCCCCTAAACGAAAAATGCCCCGTACCTTTCGATACGGAGCATTTCTTCAAGGCTTCCCGCGGATTGCCAGGTATTCACGCGACGGTGAGTCTTCTGGTTCAATCGCCTGCAGAATCCAGAGCGATTCTGCAGTTCCTATCGGGGGAACCCGCCTGAAGTCCTTCAGGCGTTCTGGTTCCAGGGACGGTCTCCATGTTCGTCCTTGATGCGCGTCGGCAGGCCCATCACATCCAGCGCCTCGAGGAACGCCTCGGCAGGCAGCTCTTCGACGTTGACCATGCGCTGCACGTCCCACTCGCCACGGGCCACCAGCAAGGCCGCGGCCACGGGTGGCACGCCGGCGGTATAGGAAATGCCCTGGCTGTCGGTTTCGGCGTAGGCGTCCTCGTGGTCGGCCACGTTGTAGATGAACATTTCGCGCGGCTGGCCATCCTTGACGCCTTTGACCAGGTCACCGATGCAGGTCTTGCCGGTGTAGCCCGGCGCCAGCGAGCTCGGGTCAGGCAGCACGGCCTTGACCACTTTCAGCGGCACGACTTCCAGGCCTTCGGCGGTCTTGACCGGTTGCTCGGAAAGCAGGCCGAGGCTCTTGAGCACGGTGAACACATTGATGTAGTGCTCGCCGAAGCTCATCCAGAAACGCACGTTGGGCACATCGAGGTTCTTCGACAGCGAGTGCACTTCGTCGTGACCGGTCAGGTACAGGTTCTGCGAGCCGACCACTGGCAGGTCGTCGGTGCGCTTGACCTCGAACATGGTGTTGCTGGTCCACTGGCTGTCCTGCCAGCTCCACACCTGTCCGGTGAACTCACGGAAATTGATTTCCGGATCGAAATTGGTGGCGAAATATTTGCCATGGGAGCCAGCATTGACGTCGAGAATGTCGATCGAATCAATGCGGTCGAAATGCTGTTGTTGCGCCAGTGCCGCATAGGCATTGACCACACCCGGGTCGAAGCCCACGCCGAGAATGGCGGTGATGTTCTTCTCCTGGCACTCCTGGAGATGGTTCCACTCGTAGTTGCCGTACCAGGGCGGCGTCTCGCAGACCTTGCCCGGCTCTTCGTGGATGGCGGTGTCCAGGTAGGCCACGCCGGTATCGATGCAGGCACGCAGCACCGACATATTGAGGAAAGCAGAGCCGACGTTGATGACGATCTGCGACTCGGTCTCGCGAATCAGCGCCTTGGTCGCTTCGACATCCAGAGCGTTCAGTGCAAAGGCCTTGATGTCGGCGGGTTGCTTGAGGCTACCCTTGGCCTTGACGCTGTCGATGATGGCCTGGCATTTGGAGATGTTGCGCGACGCGATAGCAATACGACCGAGTTCGTCGTTGTGCTGCGCGCACTTGTGGGCCACCACCTTGGCGACACCTCCTGCACCAATGATAAGTACGTTCTTCTTCAATTTCTTTATTTCTCCTTCCGCCAGCTCAAGAGAGGCTGGACAAGTAGTCGTCGTAAACAAACTCGCGAACCACCTCGACGCTGCCGTCGAGTTGCTTCACAACGATGGACGGCATTTTCAGGCCGTTGAACCAGTTTTTCTTGACCATGGTGTAGCCCGCTGCGTCGATGAACGACAGCCGATCGCCGATGGACAGCGGACGATCGAATTGGTACTCGCCAAAGATGTCTCCAGCCAGGCAGGATTTGCCGCACACCATGTAGGTGTGCTCGCCCTCGCTCGGTGCCAGCTTGGCGTCCAGGCGATAGATCAGCAGATCGAGCATGTGTGCCTCGATGGAACTGTCCACCACGGCCAGGTGCTTGCCGTTGTAGAGCGTGTCGAGCACGGTGACTTCCAGCGACGCGCTCTGGGTGATCGCGGCCTCGCCCGGTTCCAGGTAGACCTGCACGCCATACTTCTGCGAGAAGGCCTTGAGCCGTGCGCAAAAGGCGTCCAGGGCGTAGCCCTCACCGGTGAAATGGATGCCGCCACCGAGGCTGACCCACTCGACCTTATGCAATAGATGACCGAAACGCTCCTCGATCGTGCCCAGCATCTGGTCGAACAAACCGAAATCGCCGTTCTCGCAGTTGTTGTGGAACATGAACCCGGAGATATGCTCGATGACCTGTTCGATTTTCACCGGATCCCATTCGCCCAGGCGGCTGAACGGTCGTGCCGGGTCGGCCAGCAGGTAATCGGAGCTGCTCACTTGCGGGTTGACCCGCAGGCCGCGGACCTTGCCGGCCGACGCCTCGGTGTAGCGCTGCAACTGGCCGATGGAGTTGAAGATGATCTTGTCGCAGTTGGCGAGCATCTCCTCGATCTCGTCGTCGGCCCAGGCCACGCTGTAGGCGTGGGTCTCGCCCGCGAATTTCTGCCGGCCGAGCTTGAGTTCATACAGCGACGACGACGTGGTGCCGTCCATGTACTGCTGCATCAGGTCGAACACCGACCAGGTGGCGAAGCACTTGAGCGCCAGCAAGGCCTTGGCCCCGGACTGCTCACGCACATAGGCGATCTTCTGCATGTTCGCCAGCAGCTTTTGTTTGTCGATGAGGTAGTACGGCGTTTTGATCATTTTCGAGGCCTCCGGGCAAGGCGAGCCAAAAAAGGATGCGCATTGTGCCTTCACTGACTGCAGATCGAAAGAGCGAAAAGCCCCGTTCGCGCAATCACCCCGATCCGGATCGACGCTTTGCGATCACCGGACATACCGGTCGCCCAGGCGACGAAATGCTGAATCTGGCAAAGGGAGGATAAGCAAAGAGCGCTGACGCTCGACCTTGAGCCGTCGCGGATAACCGGCCTTGCACAACAGGCCATGGGTGATCAGTGTTTATGCATCAGGTCATGCAGGACACCAAACCTCAGGCCCGCTTCGCAAACGATCATGTCTGTAACACCGAAGACCTTGAACGCTGCCAGCATGATCGCCAGGCCACCGGGCAGGATGCCCAGGCGATGGCTTTGCAAGCCGGCCAATCTGAGGCGGTCGACATGGCCGACTTCCAGCAGCCGCAACGACAGGCGCAACAACCCGCTGTAGGTAATGCCGCCTTGTCCAACGTCATTGAGACCATTGGCCTTGAGCACTTTGGCCAACATCCGCGCCGTACCGGAAGAGCCGATCACCTGCTGCCAGCCCTGCGCGCGATAACGCGCCGCCATCGCTTCAAACTGCAGGACGGCCACGCGTTCAGCCTCCAGCAGCGCTTGAGCGGTGATGCGTCCGCCCGCAAAGTAACGCGCGCCAAAGGTGCCGCTGCCGATGGCGATGCTTTCCGTCAACAGCGGCTGAGCGCCCTGCCCCAGAATCAGTTCGGTCGAGCCACCGCCGATGTCCACCACCAGTCGCGTCCGCTCGACACCGGGCACCGCATGGGCGACACCGGCATACACCAGCCGGGCTTCTTCATGTCCGGACAGCACGTCGATCCGAAACCCCAGGTGCCGCTCGGCACTGGCCAGGAACAATTGGGCATTGGCCGCTTCGCGCACGGCACTGGTCGCCACCGCCCGTACCCGTCCGGCTTCGAAGCCACGCAGCTTTTTGCCAAATCGGGCCAGGGCCTGCCAGCCTCGATCCAGCGCCAGCTCGTCCAGGGCCCCGGCTTGCAGGCCCTCGGCCAATCGGACCGGCTCGCGCAGGGTTTTCACTTCCTGGATCACCCGTTGTCGATTGCGCTTGACCGACTGGCCAATCATCAGGCGAAAGGCGTTGGAGCCCAGGTCAATGGCCGCGAACAGGGGGGCGTCGCCTTTCATAGCGGTGTTCCTTGATTCATCAGCCAGCAGGCACAAGCGCTGCGGGCATTCCACGATGGTTTGCGAAGATCCTGCCATGGCTTCGATGACACCTGGATGACACCCCTTGAGCCCCAGTAACTGTTTTAGCCAAGGGCAGCGCATGAAGCACAGATGACGTTCACCACTATGTAACAAATTGCAACTAGCGTGGATGGCGCCTCCACGACCGAGTTCTCCATCATGCTTTCAACCCAGGACACCTTGGTACAGCGCATCCACCGCGAATTGCTCGATCACAGCGACGAAGAACTGGAGCTGGAGCTCTCCGAAGACGGGCATGACCTGAACGCCTTGTTCGATGAACACGCCCCGGATAGCAGCGAGAAAGAAATCCGACGCCTGTATTTCAGCGAACTGTTCCGCCTTCAGGGCGAACTGGTGAAGCTGCAAAGTTGGGTGGTCAAGACCGGGCACAAGGTCGTGATCCTGTTCGAAGGGCGTGACGCCGCCGGCAAGGGTGGCGTGATCAAGCGCATTACCCAGCGGCTCAATCCCCGGGTATGTCGCGTCGCCGCCCTGCCCGCCCCCAACGACCGTGAACGGACTCAATGGTACTTCCAGCGCTACGTTTCGCACCTGCCGGCGGCGGGTGAAATCGTGCTGTTCGACCGCAGTTGGTACAACCGCGCCGGGGTCGAGCAAGTCATGGGGTTCTGCACCGACGAACAGTACGAAGAGTTCTTCCGTACCGTGCCGGAATTCGAGCGGATGCTCGCCCGCTCCGGCATCCAGTTGATCAAGTACTGGTTCTCCATTTCCGACCAGGAACAGCACCTGCGCTTCCTCAGCCGCATCCATGACCCGCTCAAGCAATGGAAGCTCAGCCCCATGGACCTGGAGTCCCGCCGGCGCTGGGAGGCCTATACCAAGGCCAAGGAAATCATGCTCGAACGCACCCACATCGCCGAGGCGCCCTGGTGGGTGGTGCAGGCCGACGACAAGAAAAAAGCCCGGCTCAACTGCATCCATCACCTGCTTGGGCAAATGCCCTATGAAGAGGTGGAGCTGCCGACCATCGAACTGCCGCAGCGGGTACGCCAGGAAGACTACTCCCGCAGTCCGACGCCACCGGAGCTCATCGTGCCCCAGGTCTACTGAGACCCGCCAGGCAAGCCTCCCCACAAGCGGTTCTGACCTCGTGTTCGCCGGGGCCTTACGATCGAGGCCTCGGTTCCCCCGCCCGCCACAGCCCAGTGTGGGAGCGAGCTTGCTCGCGATAGCGGCGTGTCAGTCACGAATCTTGTCACTGATCCTCCGCTATCGCGAGCAAGCTCGCTCCCACAGGGGATTGGGTGAGTTCACCGCCAGAAACGGTTAACATCCCTCTCCTTCGTCTACCCTCACAGAACGGCGTACCGCCATCCATGTGGGCGTGATACTTCGACATTCCTTGCCTTTCTCTACCGGAGATCTTCCATGCTCAAGCCTTCCCTGGCATTGGCCGCTGGTGTTGCCCTGTCGTTTTGCAGCTGGCTGGCGCAGGCCGCCGACACCCTGAAAGTCAGCGCGATTCCCGATGAGGCTCCCACCGAATTGCTGCGCAAGTTCAAGCCGCTGGGGGCTTACCTGGAACAGCAAACCGGCATGAAGGTCGAGTTCGTCCCCGTGAGCGACTACCCGGCCGTGGTCGAGGCATTGGCCACTGACCGGATCGACATGGCTTGGCTGGGGGGCTTCACCTTCGTCCAGGCGCGCCTGAAAACCGGCAACGCCATCCCGCTGGTCCAGCGCGAACAGGACGCCCAGTTCACCAGCAAATTCATCACCGCCGACCCCACCGTCAAGTCCCTGGCCGACCTCAAGGGCAAGACCTTCGCCTTCGGTTCGGTATCGTCGACATCGGGCAGTCTCATGCCGCGCTATTTCATGCTTCAGGACGGCATCAAGCCAGAGAGCTACTTCAGCCGCGTCGGCTATTCGGGCGCCCACGACGCCACCGTCGCCTGGGTCCAGGCCGGCAAAGTGGACGCCGGGGTACTGAACGCCAGCGTCTGGGAAAAACTGGTCGCGGCCGGCAAGGTCGACACGACCAAGGTCAAGGTCTTCGCCACCACCCCAGCCTACTTCGACTACAACTGGACAGTGCGCGGAACCCTCGACCCCGCGTTGGCGGCCAAGATCAAGGCGGCCTTCCTCGCACTCGACCCGGCCAACCCGAAGGACAAGGAAATCCTCGACCTGCAAGCCGCCAGCCGCTTCATCGAAACCAAGCCTGAGAACTACAAGGGCATCGAGGAAGCCGCACGCGCCGCCGAACTGCTCAAATGACCCTGCGACTGACCCAGGTCAGCGTTACCCATGCCAACGGCGTCCAGGCGCTGCGTGGCGTGGACTTGCACATCGGCGCCGGCGAACAGGTCGCCATCATCGGCCCGTCCGGCGCCGGCAAGTCGAGCCTGCTCAACCTGCTGGCCACCGCCCTGCGCCCGGGCAGCGGAGAGCTGCAGTTGCTTGGCGAACGCGCCTGGCAACTGTCCGCCCGTCAGCGTCAAAGCCTGCGCGCGCGCATCGGCCTGATTCACCAATCGCCGCCCCTGCCGCCGCGCCAGCGTGTGGTGACGGCGGTCCTGGCCGGAAAGCTCGGCCAGTGGGGCATCGGTAAAAGCCTGTTGAACCTGTTGCACCCGCTGGATATTCCAGGCGCCAGGGCGGCATTGGCCCAGTTGGACCTGGGCGACAAACTGTTCGCGCAATGCCAGCAGCTGTCCGGCGGACAACTGCAACGCGTGGGCATTGCCCGGGTGTTGTACCAGGCGCCGGAGGTGTTGCTGGCCGACGAACCGGTTTCGGCCATGGACCCGGTATTGGCCGAGCACACGCTTTCGGTGCTTTGTCGCCACGCCCGGGAACACAACGTCACCCTGGTCGCCAGCCTGCATGCGGTGGAACTGGCCTTGGCGCACTTTTCCCGGGTCATTGGCCTGCGGGACGGGCAGATCCTGTTCGACCTGCCAACCGAGGCGGTCGACCGTCCGTTGCTCGACACGCTCTACGCCAACGAACAGCTGCAGTCTTCACCAACAACGCCCCACGCGTCCTTGAGCGTGCAGATTCCCCGATGCTGACGCGCGATACCCGAGACCCCGCCACCCGCCCTCGCCTGCTGCTCAGTCTGCTGGCCCTGGTGTTGCTGTGGCCGGGCATCCAGTTCAGCGAATTGGACCTCGGCGTGCTGCTGGCGAGCGACAGCCAGAGCGAAATGGGCCGGTTCGTAGCGGCGTTCTGGCCGCCCGCCCATGGCGACGAATTCGTTGAACTGCTGTGGCAGGCCACCTTGCAGACGCTGGCGATCGCCACGGCTGGCATGGCCTTGGCGTTGCTGTTGGCGGTGCCCGCGAGCCTGCTGGCCAGCCGCGCCCTGTCGCTGTCGGCAGCCTCCCGCGCCGGCCATCCGGGCTATTGGGGCCAACTGCTGCGCTGGCCGGTACGCGGCTTGTTGATCTTCTTGCGCAGCGTCCCGGAAATCGTCTGGGCCCTGCTCTTCGTGCGCGCCGTCGGCCTCGGCCCAACGGCCGGTGTACTGGCGATTGCCATTACCTACAGCGGCATGCTGGGCAAGGTCTACGCGGAAATCTACGAGTCGGTCGACCAGCGCCCGGCCCACGCGCTCTTGCAGTCCGGCAGCAGCCGGCTGGCGGCCTTTTGCTATGGGATCCTGCCCAATGTCGCGGCGGAACTGTTGTCGTACACGGTGTACCGCTGGGAATGCGCGATCCGCGCCTCGGTGGTGATGGGCTTCGTCGGCGCCGGAGGGCTGGGTCAGCAGATGGACCTGTCGCTGCGAATGTTCGCTGGCGGTGAAGTCGCCAGCCTGCTGCTGACGTTCCTGGCACTGGTGCTGCTCGCCGATCAACTCAGCCGCCTGCTGCGCTGGAGGCTGGCATGAATCGCCTGCTCAACGTGGTCATGGTCCTGTGCATCGGCGCGGCAGTCATCGCCTCGTTCGTCTACCTGGGCATCGACCTGGGCGAGCTCGGCGACAACGGCAATCTGCAGCGGATGGGCGCTTATGCGCAGCGCTTTCTCAGCCCGGACCTGAGCCCCGGCCATCTGAAAGCAATCGGTCACGGCGCCCTGGAAACCCTGGCCATGTCCGCCCTCGGCACCCTGCTCGCCGCCGTGTTCGGCCTGCTGTTGGCCTTGCCCGCGGCCGGACGCTTCGGCTGGCCTTTGCAGAGCGCGTCGCGCCTGGTGCTCAACGCCTTGCGCGCGGTTCCGGAGCTGGTGTGGGCCGCACTGATGGTCCTGGCCGCCGGGCTCGGCCCCAATGCCGGCACCCTGGCGCTCGCCCTGCACACCACCGGCGTACTCGGGCGCCTGTTCGCCGAGGCGTTGGAAAATACCCCCTCCGAACCGGCCGACGCCATCCGTTTGCAAGGCGGCAACGCTGTATTGGCGTTCTGCTACGGGACACTGCCCAACCTGCTGCCGCAACTGCTGGCCTACGTCCTGTATCGCTGGGAAAACAACATCCGCATGGCCAGCGTGCTCGGCTTTGTCGGTGCCGGAGGGCTTGGACAAATGCTCTATGTCAGCCTCAGCCTGTTCCAGGAGGCCCAGGGCAGCACGGTGATTCTGGCGATGCTGCTATTGGTGCTCGCCGTCGATACCTTGAGCGGCTGGAGCCGCCAGCGTTGGGTAAAGGCTTGATGGCTGTGCACAGCGACGAATATGGAATTGGTCATAAAGACCAAGAGTCAGGTCTTTATGACCACGACGCATCCGAGTCAAAATAACCCAACAAACACCAACCCATTGACTGGCAAGGCATTATTAATTGGCACACTTTCTGATCAGGTCTTCTGCCCCTTTTGGCGAACCTAGGAAGAAAGCCACATGAGTAATGAATTCAAGCCTGGTCTTAGCGTAGTCACCGGTGCCAGTTCGGGTATTGGCCTGGCCGTTACCCAACGTTTGCTGGAGCACGGCTCCAACGTGATCGCGATGTCGCGACAGATCGGTGGCCTCGGCAAACTGGTCGAGCGGTTTGGCGACAGGCTGTCCTGGCTGCCCGGCGACGTGACACAGGCGACCGACCAGGCCAGGCTGGCACAACTGGCCGCCTCCATCGGCCCGGTGGATTGCCTGGTACCCAATGCGGGAATCGCGCAACTGGCCGACGGCCTGGACCTGGCCGCTTTCGACAGGCAATGGGCCGTCAATGGCGCGGGCGCCCTCAATACCCTGAGCAGCCTGCGCGAGCACCTGGCAGCCGAGGCGTCCGTGGTGTTCATCGGCACGTTCCTCGAACAGGTCAGCTTCCCGGGGTTGGCCGCGTACATTGCATCGAAAGCGGCCTTGCGCGCGCAGATGCGCACCCTGGCCGTTGAACTGGCCCCCCTTGGCGTTCGCCTCAACATGGTTTCGCCGGGGCCTACCGCCACACCGATCTGGGGCACCCTGGGCCTCGATGCAGAGGCTCTGGGCTCGGTGGCGAGCACGGTCAAGCAACGATTGCTGGGTGGGCAATTCCTCGAACCTGGAGCCGTGGCAGATGTCATCCTGTTCCAATTGGGCCAGGGTGCACGGGGCGTGTATGGTCAGGACTGGGTGGTGGACAGCGGCTACACCTTGCGTTGATTGCGGCGAGTCCTGACTAGAAGAGACAGTATGTTTGGCTGAGCATGTAACCCTGTGGGAGCGAGCTTGCTCGCGATAGGGTCAGGTCAGTTAGCATCAATGTCGGCTGGGTCGCCGTCATCGCGAGCAAGCTCGCTCCCACAGGTCGTTCTTTCGTGCCGAGCGATGGGTCAACGGGTGATCACAGGTGCTGTCTCATTGGCTGAGATAACGCACTATCCCCACGCCTGTTCTGGGCAAGCCCAAAACCCACCCGGACACCACTATCTTGCCGTCGGTTTGCAAAGAGATACGCCTTGCCGTATCCAAACCACCCAGGTCCGTCATGACTCGACCGTGCAATCCAAACTCGGGATCTGGCGCGCCATTGGGGAGGAACCGCATCAACGTGAAATTGGAGGTTGCTGCGGTCCCCAAGGAGCCTCCCGCTGCAATAATTTTATTGTCCTGTTGAATAGCCACAGCGTGATTCTGAGCTTCGTAACCATGAAAACTAATAACAGCAGGTGCTCCGTGATTAAAAGTCTCGTCCAGACTTCCGTCAGGATTGATTCGCGTTGTCAGCGTATGGAACCCCTTTGACTCAATATCCGCAAAACCCACGGCCACGATTTTTCCATCCTGCTGCCGCTCGGCGGCAAAAATTTGCGCGAGTTGGCTGTTTTTTACTTCAATCGTAACAACGCCTTCCTCACCAAAAGAACGATCTGGTCGTCCATCACTCAGGTAGCGTGCAAACAACAAGGCCCCATTTTTTGCCCCGGCGAAAAGCAGGCGGCCATCCGGGAGTATGATCAGTGATGAGAAGTAAACCTTCCCGACAAACACCATGCCGGTTTCACCGAAAGTCGGGTCAAGTTCCCCTTTGCTGTCAAGTCGAAGGAGAACTTCATCATAGTTCTCATACCCCCTCACAACCCTTGCGACGAGGACGATTTTTCCGTCGGGCTGGATCGCTAGAAGATGAGCAATATCTTCGCCAATCGGCAAATCGATAATCACGCGCCCTTCCTTGCCAAAGGTGGTGTCCAGTTTTCCGTCAGGCAAGATTTTGAGAAGATAAAGTATCTCTTCAAATTGTTCCCCGACATTGCCAAATATAAACGCGTGATCATTGGGTTGGACGGTTAAGCCGACCTGCCCTACCTGGACGCCGGGAAAAATATTGAGACGTGTGATTCCATGGTCACCAAAAGAATCATCCATATCGCCATTACTCAAATGTCGCACCAAAACGACGTCATCGGCATTGGCGGCAGCCGATAATATTTTTCCGTCGCTGAGTAACTTTGATGTTCCTAAAAAACTGCCTTGGGCAAGAGTGAACACTACTTTTCCCTCGTCACCAAAGCTTGGGTCAAGATCACCCGCCGCTTTTGCTGCTTTTTGCGTAGTCATACCCGCTGCTCCTGAAGGAAAGGATGGGACTACAGGTATAGGGAAAGTGTTTTCGAGTCACTACTGTCAGAGTTGACAGCACTGACGAGCGGTTTTAAGCCCTCATCATCAACTCGCCCTGCGCATCCACCTCCCCCTGCAACAACTCAACCACCCAATCGATAAACACCCGAACCCTGGGTGACAGCTGTCGGTGCGGCGGGTACACCGCTGAGATCGGCCACGTCGGCACGCCGTACTCGCTCAATACTTCGACCAGGCCGCCCTCGGCCAACTGCCGTTGCACGTGGTAACGCGGCACCTGGATCAAGCCGAATCCCGCTTCACAGGCCGTTACATAAGCGTCGGCGTTATTGACGGTCAACTCACTCGGCAATTGCATTTCGCGCCCCCGCCCCGCCACTTCGAATTCGAACGGGAAGAACCGTCCATTGCCAGAGGCAAAGCCGATGGCCTGGTGCGCCGGCAAATCCTCCAACCGGCGAGGCGTGCCGGCGCGAGCGAGGTAGTCGGGGCTGGCGCAGGTCAGCTGATGCAGCCGCACGATGGGGCGCGCGACCAACCCTTGATCAAGGATAGTGCCGGCGCGGATCGCACAATCCACACCCTCGCGCTGCAGATGGACCTGGTGGTCATGAAAACCCATGTCCAGTTGCAACGCCGGGTAGCGCCGGTAGAAATCCGGCAGGCGCGGCAGGATCCAGGTGCAACCAAAGGCAATGGGCATGTCCACCTTCAAGGTGCCGCGCGGCTGGCTCCGTTGCACCGACAGCGAACTTTCCAGGTCATCGAGGTCGTCCAGCAACTGGCCGCTGCGTTGGTAATACGCTTGGCCATCGAGCGTTGCGCGCACCTGCCGGGTGGTGCGCTGCAACAGTTGCACGCCCAGATGGGCTTCCAACTGCTGGATCAACAGGCTGACCGTGGCCCGGGGCAAGCCAAGGTCATCGGCCGCCTTGCCAAAACCACCCAGCTCGACGATACGCCGGAACACTTGCATGGCCTGTAATCGGTCCACTGTCGCGCCTCATTATTTAGATATCCCGAATAGTTAAACCAATAATCGTGGATTTATCCAGGAAAGCCCTTGCTGGAGACTGCACAGGTCGTTCATTTCCAGGAGCTATCAGCATGAAGACCCGCCAACTCGGCCATCGCGGCCCTTACGTTTCCTCCATCGGCCTGGGCTGCATGGGCATGTCGGACTTCTACACCACGGGCGTGGACGAGGGAGAAGCGATTGCCACGCTCCACCGCGCCCTGGAATTGGGCGTGACACTGTTCGACACCGCCGACATGTACGGGCCGCATACCAATGAAGAGCTGCTCGGACGCGCCTTGCGAGGCAAGCGTGAACGCCTGTACCTGGCGAGCAAGTTCGGCCTGGTACGCAGCAGCGATCCCCATGCCCGCGGCGTCAACGGCCGCCCCGAATACGTCCGGCAATCGGTCGAAGGCAGCCTCAAGCGCCTCGCCACCGACTACCTCGACCTTTACTACCAGCATCGCATCGACCCTGAAGTGCCCGTCGAGGAAACCATCGGCGCCATGGCCGAGCTGGTCCAGGCCGGCAAGGTCCGCCACATCGGAATCTCGGAGGCCAGCGCCGAGACCATCCAACGGGCCCACGCCGTGCATCCACTGGCGGCGGTGCAAAGCGAATACTCGTTGTGGTCCCGCGAGCCTGAACACAATGGCGTGCTCGATACCTGCAAGCGCCTGGGCATTGCGTTCGTCGCCTACAGTCCCTTGGGCCGGGGCTTTCTGACCGGCGAGCTGAAATCACCGGAGGATTTTGCCGCCGATGACTATCGCCGCTTCAACCCACGCTTCCAGGCCGACAACTTCAAGCGCAACCTGGCGCTGGTCGAACGGGTCAAGGCCTTGGCCGCGGACAAGGGCATCAGCGCCTCGCAACTGGCCCTGGGTTGGGTATTGGCCCAGGGTGACCACGTCATTCCGATCCCGGGCACCAAGCAGCGCAAGTACCTGGAGAGCAATGTGGCGGCGGCTTCAGTGGTGTTGGGCGCTGATGAACTGGCCCATCTGGATGGGATTTTCGCAGGCGAAGGTGTGGTGGCGGGCGACCGATACCAGGCGCAGACGATGACGTTGTTGAACGGTTGATCCGTCGGCTGGGCTGTCGGTTTCGACAGGCCGGATTCAAGCAGGCGCCAGCCCAGCCGATAACCCTATCAATAATAGCCCCAGGCTTCGCCGGGCTCTGCCAGTTGCATAGGGTAACGATCAATGAGTTTGCCGCTGAATCGCCTGCTGATGTGGGGCGTCCTGATGTTCCTCGCTGCAAGCGCTTGCGCGGCAGAGACACCCCTGCGCATCGTGACGGAGGAGCTGCCGCCCTACAACATGACGCAGAACGGACGCGTGACCGGCATGAGCACCGAAGTGGTCCAGGCCGTGCTCAAGGAAGTCGGCATGGACGCGCCTATCCAGCCCATGCCCTGGGCCCGGGCCTACGAACTGGCGCTCAACGAAAGCAATGTGTTGATCTATTCGATCGTCCGTACGCCTGCACGCGAATCGCTTTTCCAGTGGGTGGGCACCATTGGCCCGACACAGTGGTACATCTACTCACTGGCGGACCGGCCGGTAAAACTCGACTCGCTGGCCGACGCCCATGGTCACCAGATCGCCACGGTCAATCAGGACGTGGGCGAGCAATACCTGGTCTCGAAGGGTTTCCGCATCGGCGAGGAATTGCAGTCGAGCACCAAGTACGAACACAACTACCGCAAGCTCAAGGTCGATCACGTGGAACTGTGGATTTCCAACGAGCTCAACGCGCTGTACCTGACTCGCCAGAATGGCGAAGACCCGAACAAGGTGCTGATCCGCTCGCTGGCGCTTCCCGAACTGAGCAGCCCGGACGGCCTGAGCATGGCGTTCAGCCGCAAGACGCCGGCCGAAACGGTGGAAAAGTTCCGCGCCGGCCTTGAGACCATCCGTCGCAATGGGGTCTACGACGCCATCCTGCGCAAATGGTTATGACATGGGGGCCCCTTTCCGCACGGCATCGTCCCAGCCACCACCGACCAAGGCGTTCAGCTCCCTGGGACGGCGCCTGGTACTGGCAACGCTGTTGTTCTGCCTGTTCTTTACCCTGGCGATGGTCACCTGGCGCACCTGGCTGGCCTGGGAAAACAACCTGGCGGAAATGAATTCGGAGCTGGCCCTGATCGATCAGGTGTTCCAGAACACCTTGGCCTACGCCATTTGGGAACTGGACCGTGAATCCCTGGACCAGCAAATCACCAGCGTTGCCGCGGCAGCCCCCGTGGGCCGCGTGGTGCTGAACATCCTGCGCCCCGGGCAAGCGCCGGAAGTCATCGAACTCAATCGATACGCCGTCGATCAATCGGGTGTGGTGCCGGTGCTGCATCGCCAGCTTATCGCCGAGCCCTACGCCGGGGCCCATGAGAAAGTCGGTGAGCTGACCATCGAAGGCGATAATAACCTGCTGTGGGAGCGTCTCTGGAGCGAAGCACGCAGCATCGTCATCACCCAGCTCATCCAGTCCCTGCTGCTGGCCGGGTTGGTCATGACCATGTTCAATCGCCTGGTGACCGTGCATGTGGTGCATATCGCCCGTCACCTGGGCGGACTCGCGCCGCATACCCTCAAGCATCACCTCAAGCTGCAACGGGCGGTGAATCGCCAGGACGAACTGGGCCTGCTGGAATTCCAGGTCAACGAACTCCAGGACAATCTGTACGCCCACCTCGAACGCCAGCATTCGGACGAACTGGCCCTGGCCGCCAGCCGCGATCAAATGGCCGAACTGGTGGAGGCACGCACTGCGGAACTGAAAGCGGCCAACCAATCGCTCGAAGCGCTGTCCCGTCACGATGCCTTGACGGGCCTGGCCAATCGTCGCTACTTCGACGAATTGAAGGAAATCGAGTTTCGCCGGGCAATCCGCCACAACACCCCGCTGGCCGTGCTCATGTGCGATGTCGATTTCTTCAAGATCTACAACGACACCTACGGCCACATGCAGGGCGACCTGTGCCTGAAAGAGATCGCAGAGACCCTGCGCAGCGTGTTCGGCCGCTCCGGCGAACTGACCGCCCGCGTAGGCGGCGAAGAGTTCGTCGTGGTCCTGCCCAATATCGACGCCGCACAGGCCTGCCAAGCGGCTCAACGCTTTCGCACCAGCCTGGCGGAACGCGAGCTGCCCCACAGCGGTTCCAAGGTCTCGCCTTTCGTCACCGTGAGCATCGGCGTTGCCGAGCTGGACCCGGAGACCATGGACCATTTCGATCAAGTGCTGCAACGCGCCGACCAGGCGCTATATCGGGCCAAACACCAGGGACGCGACCGCGTTGCCCTGTAACGACCACCGCGCGCCATGAGGTCTGCATATGCACATTCGCCTGACACTCTGCTCATGCCTGCTACTCGCCTCGATCAGCCTGGCAAGCCACGCCGACACAATCGAAGTCGTTACCGAAGACTCGCTGTACGCCTATCAGCGTGACGACAAGGTCGTCGGGCCGGGCATTCGCATTGCCGAGGAAACACTGAGAAACGCGCAGCTCACCGACTACAGCCTGTCGCTGTACCCGTGGGCCCGGGCCTACGAAAAAGCGCTGCACGAACCCAACGTGCTGATCTTCCCGCTGGACCGCACCCCGGCCCGCGAGACATTGTTCAAATGGGTGGGTGAAATACATCGGGTGGCGAGCCGGCTCTATAAACTGCGCGATAACCGCGACATCACCGTCAGCAGCCTCGAGGAGGCCAAGCAGTACAGCATCGGCGTGGTGCGAAACGACGCCAAGCAGATTTACCTGCAGCAGCGTGGGTTCACCCGGCTGGTCATCTCGGCCAACAACCACGACAACTTTCAGAAACTGCTCAATCGCCAGATCCAATTGCTGCCAATGCCGGAGAACACCGCGCGCCTGATGAGCCAGGATGCACAACTGGATTTCGCTTCGCTGGAAGAGGTCTATACCCTCGACGAACAACCCCACAGGGTCCACCTGGCCTTCAGCCTGAGCACACCGGATGAAGTCGTCGCCAAGGCCCAACGCGCCTTCGAACAACTCAAGGCTTCCGGTGAAGTCGCACGCATCATGAACGAACAGCGGTAGACTCTGGGGGATCACACCGCAAGCAACGATGAGGTATGTCCCGATGAGTAAAGCGTCCTACGTTCCGCCCAAGGTCTGGAAAAACGACGCCCCGTCTGGCGGCCAGTTCGCCAGCATCAACCGCCCCATCGCCGGGCCGACCCATGACAAAACCTTGCCGGTTGGCAAGCACCCGCTGCAGCTCTATTCCCTGGCCACGCCCAACGGCGTGAAGGTGACCATCCTGCTGGAGGAACTGCTGGCGCTGGGTCATACGGGCGCGGAATACGATGCCTGGCTGATCCGCATCAACGAGGGCGACCAGTTCTCCAGCGGCTTCGTCGAGATCAACCCCAACTCCAAGATCCCGGCCCTGCTGGACCGCAGCGTGGAGCCCGCCATTCGGGTCTTCGAATCCGGCTCGATCCTGCTTTACCTGGCGGAAAAATTCGGCGCCTTCCTGCCCACCGATCCGGCGGGCCGCACCGAAACACTGAACTGGCTGTTCTGGCAGATGGGCTCTGCCCCGTACCTGGGCGGTGGCTTCGGGCATTTCTACGCGTATGCGCCGGAGAAACTCGAATACCCGATCAATCGCTTCACTATGGAAGCCAAGCGTCAACTCGACGTCCTGGACCGCCGCCTCGGCGAAAGCCAATACCTGGCAGGCAACGACTACACCATCGCCGACATCGCGGTCTGGCCCTGGTATGGCCAACTGGTGCGCAACAACGTATACGGCGCCGCCGAATTCCTCAGTGCCCACGAATACACCCATGTGCAGCGCTGGGCAGAAGACATTGCCAAGCGCCCCGCCGTCCTGCGCGGACAGCGGGTCAACCGCACGTGGGGGGATGAGGCGAGCCAGGTGCCGGAGCGGCATGGGGCTGGGGATTTGGGCTGAGGCCAGGTCGCACGCCGGCTCGGTGATGAACCTGGATTCCTCAACTGACACAGCCCCCTTGTGGGAGCGAGCTTGCTCGCGATGGCGGTGGATCAGCTGGCCTCGATGCTGGATGTGCCGACGTCTTCGCGAGCGAGCTCGCTCCCACATTGGATCGGGGGTGAACCTCAGTTTATCGACTGGCACCGCCCCCCTGTGGGAGCGAGCTTGCTCGCGATAGCGGTGGATCAGCTGGCCTCGATGCTGAATATGCCGACGTCATCGCGAGCAAGCTCGCTCCCACATTGGATCGGTGGTGAACCTCGCTTTCTCGACTGGCACAGCCCCCCTGTGGGAGCGAGCTTGCTCGCGATAGCGGTGGATCAGTTGGCCTCGATGCTGAATATGCCGACGTCTTCGCGAGCAAGCTCGCTCCCACAGTTTTTTGTCAAATGTTCAGCGGCTGGCTTCCAGCTTGTACCTATCACCCGCCGACGCCGGAGTCGTCTCATTGGCCAGGGCAAAAACACACTCATCCAGATAAGGCCTGACATCCGCCCATTTCTTGCGATCGGCGATAAACCCTCGCAGCTTCTTACCGGCATCCACAACATCCGGCTCATGGGCCATCAACATGAGCCTGGCGACTGAGCTGGCGTCATCGTCCTTGTGCTTGGCATGATCCTGCCGAGCGTAGGAATGAAACTCCTCGATCCGCCCCAACACAGCCTCGGCACCGCCCATGCACTTGTCACCCAGGACCTCTTCGCGCCGCTGCGCATGTCCACCGGCAAAGCTGTCCTGGACAAGATGAAGCAAACTGCCAAACGCCACCTGATTCACATTCGCCCGCAACCATGGACGCCCCACCGCAAAAAGATCCTGCACGGTTTGTCCGTTATTGAAATGCTGTTCCCAGCCTTCGATCTGGATGTCTTTCAAATAGGTATTGAGGGGGTAGGTACCATCGGCAACCCCCCAGGCGAACTCGGCCCACATCATGATTTCGCGCTTGGTCTTCTCTGGCGCGTCGCCCTCTTGGGACGCCATTGCATGCAAGAATTGCAGGTCGCCAAAATGCGAACGGGAGATGTAGTTCCCCGCTCCCATGAACGCCATCGGATCAGAAGCGCTTATGTCCTCGGCTTTCTCGAAGAGATTGACCCAGCACCGCGTCTGCGAGATGAAACCAACCGAGTAACGTCCATCGCAGCCCTTGGTCTTGGCATCGTCCGCGCCCGGCATGAACACCGGATCATCGTTCCAGCGAACCCCGGCAATGACATAAGCGCCGGCGTTCTCCAGGTTGGGGTTGCTGCAATCCTGCCAATCCCCGTCACACCCATAGATCTTCTGCGTCAGCGCCTCGTGGGCAGGATCGGAAAAGTTATGCAGCGCGAAACTGGCGAAAGGCACCGTCGCCTTATAGGAAACCCCGTATTTCTTGGCCATCTCCCGTTCAGCCAACGTGCCATCCGGCGAGAGTTGAAAAGCGTTGGCGTGTCCGATGCAACCCAACAGAACACCCCAGGCAACTCCTGACACGGCTTTGTGTTTGTTCATGAATCGTCTCTGCAAAGGGCGGTGACGAGCAGGTTCTCGTCTCGCGCCGGGGATGGGTTGTGGTGGGCATGGCAAATGGCAAGAGGCCATCGTCGATAGCATAGCGGGTGGGGCTTTGTCGTCCAGCGCGCAAATGCTGATTTTTTCCAGTAGGTTTCCTGGGACCAATACGAAAGTCGCTATCCAACAGACGGAGTAAATCCCAACCAAAAGCCCCTATGGACCGCCCCCGCAAATAGCACAAGCTCACGCCCATACAAGTCCCCTGCCGTGATCGCTACAGAGAAAGGACTCCGCACGCATACCTCGTACGCGTCACGTCGCGCTCAACCGAGTCCTGCCATGAACCTATCGAATCTCTTCAACAAAGCCCGAGCCCGCACACAGGGGGCGGTCAGCGTGGCCTGCACGTTGAGCGAACTGGACCAGGCACTGGCCAGCGTACGCATCACACCGGTATTGATCGCCGGGTTTGTCTCCCCTCACCTGGACATCGACCGGGTCGCCGCCAAGGTCAAACAGCGTTTTCCCCAAAGCGCCATCAGCCTGTGCACGACGTCGGGTGAGCTGTGCAACGGTGCGAACGCGCTGTATTGCCAGACTGGAGAGACCTGGGACCGGGTGGTGTTGCAGCTGTTCGACGCCAGTGTGATTGCGTCAGCCGAGGTGGTGATGGTACCGCTGGAGTGCGAGGACATTCGCGGTGGCGGCAAGCGCCTGGCCATGCGTGAGCGAATCGCTCGGTTGGTGAGTAACATCAAGCAGGCGCAGGTGAGCACGCCCATTGACCATCGCGATACCTTGGCCTACGTGGTGTTCGATGGTCTTTCGGCTTCCGAGTCGTTCTTTATGGAGGCGCTTTATGAGTCTGGACGCTTCCCCTGCCTGTTCGTCGGCGGTTCAGCCGGTGGCAAGGCGGATTTCAAGAAGACCCTGATCAGTGATGGGCAGCGCAGTTACCAGAACCATGCGCAGATTGTCTTTCTGAAAACCGCGGCGGATGTGCGCTTCGGAGTGTTCAAGAGCCAGAACTTCCAACCTGCCGGGCTGACGTTCAGCGTGCTGACCGCGTCGGTCGAAGACCGCACCATCGATCAGGTCATCGACAGCCGTGGAAACATCAAGAGCATGGTCCAGGCGCTGTGCGAGGCCTTCGAGTGCAGTGCCCAGGCGCTGGAAAAGAAGCTGGCCGATTATTCATTCGCCATCCGCGTGGGTGATGAGCTGTTCGTCCGTTCCATTGCCCGCATCGACCATCAGCAGCAGATCATCCAGTTGTTCTGCGACGTGGCGCCCGGCGAAGAGCTGGTGATGGTCAAGCGCACGCCCCTGCGCGAGGCGACCCGGCTCGACTACGAGAAATTTCTCAAAGGCAAAGGTGGCCGGCCGGTGGCCGCCATTCTCAACGATTGCATCCTGCGCCGGCTCAACAACAGCAGCGACCTGGGCAGCATGGCCGGTATTTTCGGGGATGTGCCTCTGGCCGGCTTCTCGACGTTTGGTGAAATCCTCGGTTTGAACCTTAACCAGACACTCACGGCGATTTTCTTCTTCAGGGTCACCAAGGGCGCCGGGTTTGTCGACGAGTACGTCGATCACTTCATCACTCACTATGGCGAGTTCAAAGCCTTTTTCCTGCGCCGCCAGATCAAGAAGCTGGCGGGCCTGAACCATGTCGTGGTCAAGCAGATCATGGCGTTCAAGATGAATGACTTCAGCAGCGCCTTGGACACTCGCGGCCTGGACCAGACGATCCTGCCGGTGTTCGACGGCCTGACGGACCTGGGCCAGGTATTGGCGCAGGCCAGCCAGCACCAAGCGTCGATGGCGACGCAAATCAAGCATTACTCCGGCGAACTGCACCTGTCGATGGATGACCTGACGGGCACCATCGACCGGCAAAACAGCGTGGCCGAGCAGGCCGGCACCACCGTCGAGCAGCTTGCCACGCAAGCGGGTGAAGCGGTGGTCGGTGCCCGTGCGCTCGCCAGTTCGAGCTTGCGTATCCAGTCGATCGTACAGGTCATCCAGCAAATCGCGGGACAGACCAACCTGTTGGCCCTCAACGCCGCCATCGAAGCAGCGCGGGCCGGTGAGATGGGCAGAGGCTTTGCGGTGGTGGCCGATGAGGTCCGCAAGCTTGCGGAAATCACCCGCAAGAATGCCGCGGAAATCGGCGTGGACATCGACCTGCTCTCGACGGAGATCCAAGGCGTCGCCCAACAGATCGAAGACCAGTCCGTCGCCGTGAGCGCCCTGCGGGAGATGCTCGATGCCCTGGAAGACTCCAGCCGTACCACCGAAGGCACGGCACAACGCACGAAGGCCATCGCCGACACCTTGACCGGGCTGACCCACGCCAATGCGTGAGGCCAAGTCGCCCCGGCGATGGATCAAGATTGAGCGATCAGCACACGTCCCCTTGTGGGAGCGAGCTTGCTCGCGATGACGTCGGCACAGTCAATCACCGCAAACTGATCTACCGCTATCGCGAGCAAGCTCGCTCCCACAGGGAGTTTGTGGTTGTTCACAGGCGTCACCGTCAGGGAATCAACATCTGCACCTGCCCCGGCACGACGATCTTGATCACCCCGGCCCAGGAACACATCAAGGTGCTGTTGGCGTCGATGGCCGGCATGTTGCCCAGCAACAGGGTCGGTGCGCCGCCGGGGATCCACGGGGCCGCAGTGGCCGGGATGCAGGGCATGGGGGTCAGCACGCCCAGGGCCGCCGCCGTGGCGGCGGCCACGGTGGGGTTCGCCAGGCTCATGCACATGCCGAAGGTGGTGACGTTCACCAGCGGGATGTGATCCATGATGTTCGCCGCCGGCATCCCGCCGGTCAGCAGGCGATTGACCGGCAGCACATTGAGCACCGCCGGGGCTGCGCCGAAGCTGCATTGCAGGGTCGCGGTGCTACAGACTTGCGGGCATCCCATCGCGGTGGCTCCTTTGACAGCGACTCCCCGAACCATAGCTCGCCCGCATCCGACGCGCACGCCGCCATGCATCAAGCCCGCTGATTATCCGGCAACACGCTAACCTATAAGACCCTGGCGTGCTTGTGACGCCTCCCACGCGCCATTAGATTAGCCAATGATCGATGGCCTCCAAAATAAGCAGAAGGGATAAGCATGGCGTTTACTGATCAGTCCACCCGCGTGCGCGACGGTGAAGAACTCGATGCCAACCTGATCGACCCGTACCTCAAGGCCCACATTCCAGGCCTGACCGGCCTGCCACGGATCAGCCAGTTTCCCGGTGGCGCGTCGAACCTGACCTACCTGCTGGAATACCCCGAACAGGAATTCGTCCTGCGTCGGCCGCCGTTCGGCCACAAGGCCAAGTCCGCCCACGACATGGGCCGTGAGTTCCGCATCCTCAACCAATTGCGCGAAGCGTTCCCGTACTGCCCCAAAGCCTATGTGCATTGCACTGACGAATCGGTGATGGGCGCCGAGTTCTATGTGATGGAACGGGTCAAGGGCATCATCCTGCGCTCCGACCTGCCGCCGGAGCTGGGTTTCGACGCCGCCCGCACCGAAGCGCTATGCAAGAGCTTCATCGACCGGCTCGTCGAACTGCACCGCGTCGACTACAACGCTTGCGGCCTGGCCGACCTGGGCAAGCCCGAAGGCTACGTGGCCCGGCAGATCCGTGGCTGGAGCGACCGCTACGAAAAAGCCCTGACCCCCGATGCGCCGAAATGGGCGGCGGTCAAGGCCTGGCTCAATGACAAGATGCCCGCCGACCACCCGACGTCGAGCATCGTCCACAACGACTACCGCTTCGACAACGTGATCCTCGACCCCGAGAACCCGATGCAGATCATCGGCGTGCTGGACTGGGAACTGACCACCCTGGGCGACCCGTTGATGGACCTGGGCAACAGCCTCGCCTACTGGATCGAGGCGGACGACCCGGCGCCGGTGCAACTGATGCGCCGCCAGCCGAGCCACGCCCCCGGCATGCTCACCCGCCGCGAATTCGTCGATTACTACGCCGAGCGCGCCGGGATCCGCATCGACAACTTCGACTTCTACTACACCTACGGCCTGTTCCGCCTGGCCGGGATCGTCCAGCAGATCTACTACCGCTTCTTCCACGGCCAGACCCAGGACAAACGCTTCGCGCAGTTCGTTCAGATGAACAAACTGCTGGAGCAGATGAGCCTGCAGGTCATCGGTAAATCCACGCTCTGAGCGCCCCATCACAAGGAAACAGCATGTCCAAGACCCAGTTGTTCGACCTCGACGGTAAAATCGCCTTCGTTTCCGGCGCCAGCCGCGGCATCGGCGAAGCCATCGCCAAACTGCTGGCCCAGCAAGGCGCCCATGTGATCGTGTCCAGCCGCAAGCTCGACGGTTGCCAGCACGTGGCCGATGCGATCATCGCCGCCGGCGGCAAGGCCACCGCCATCGCCTGCCACATCGGGGAAATGGAGCAGATCAGCCAGGTGTTCGCCGGTATCCGCGAACAGTTCGGGCGCCTGGACATCCTGGTGAACAACGCCGCCACCAACCCGCAGTTCTGCAACGTCCTGGACACCGACCTGGGTGCGTTCCAGAAAACCGTGGACGTGAACATCCGCGGCTATTTCTTCATGTCGGTGGAAGCCGGCAAGCTGATGCGCGAAAACGGCGGCGGCAGCATCATCAACGTGGCGTCGATCAACGGCATCTCGCCGGGGATCTTCCAGGGCATCTATTCGGTGACCAAGGCCGCGGTGATCAACATGACCAAGGTCTTCGCCAAGGAATGCGCGCAGTTCGGCATCCGCTGCAACGCCCTGCTACCGGGCCTGACCGACACCAAGTTCGCCTCGGCGCTGGTCAAGAACGACGCCATCCTGAAAACCGCCCTGGCGCAGATCCCCCTCAAGCGCGTGGCCGACCCGAGCGAAATGGCCGGCGCGGTGCTGTACCTGGCCAGCGATGCGTCGAGCTACACCACGGGTGTGGCGTTGAATGTGGATGGTGGGTTCCTCTCCTGATAGCGAACGCCATGGCAGACCTGTGAGAAACCCTGTGGGAGCGAGCTTGCTCGCGATGGCGGTGTGTCAGCCAAGATCTTTTTCACTGACACGCCGCCATCGCGAGCAAGCTCGCTCCCACAAGGGATCCTCTGCGATCGCACAAATGAATATTTATTCCAACATTTGCAATTTGAGAATATTTATTCCATAAAGAACCTTCTGAAAATAACAATTCAAAGGGCTCTTTCTCATGCGTGAACTCGGCATCGGTCTGATTGGCACCGGCTTCATGGGCCGTGCCCATGCCTTGGCGTTCCACAATGCCAAGGCGGTGTTCGACCTCCCCCTGAACCTGACACTCGCGGCCCTGGCCGACGCCGATCCGCAGCGTGCCCGGCAGTGCGCCCAAAGCTGGGGGTTCGAGACGGCCCACAGTGACTGGCAACAGCTGATCGACGACCCCAAGGTCAACCTGATCGCCATCACCACCCCCAACCACCTGCACTTCCCGATGGCCATGGCGGCGTTGGCGGCGGGCAAGCCGGTCTATTGTGAAAAGCCCCTGGCGGTGTCCCTGGAGCAGGCCGAGCAGATGCGCCAGGCGGCCAGAGCCGCCGGGGTAGTGACGCGGGTCGGCTACAACTACCAGCACAACCCGATCATCCAACTGGCGCGGGACATGATCCAGCGCGGCGAGCTGGGACAGATCATCAGCTTCCAGGGTGAGTTCAGCGAAGACTTCATGGCCGATCCCGCTTCGCCGTGGTCATGGCGTTGCGAAGCGAGCCACGCCGGTGGCGCACTGGCCGACCTGGGCAGCCACTTGCTGGCCATGGCCCGACACTTGTTGGGCGATGTCGAGGCCGTGTGCGCCGACAGCCAGACCGTGCATCACCAACGCCCTGCCAGCGCCGGCAATGCCGAACAACGGGCCATCGCGGTGGACGACCACGTCCACGGGCTGCTGCGTTTCGCCAATGGCGCCCGGGGCACGGTGAGCAGCAGTTGGCTCAAGCATGGCTACAAGAATCATCTGAGTTTCGAGATCAGCGGCACCCTCGGCACATTGGCCTTCGATCAGGAACGGCTCAATGAACTGCGCCTGTGTCGCGCCGGCCAGCCAGGTTTCCAGCGCCTGCTGGCCGGCCCGGACCTGCCCGGCTATGCCGCATTCAGCCCCGCCGCCGGGCACCAGTTGGGCTACAACGAATTGAAGACATTGGAGGTGCAGGAACTGATCATGGCCCTCGCTGGCGAAGGCGGCAGCGGCACGGACTTCGACGAGGCCTGGGAAGTGGAGCGGCTGGCGGCAGCGATTCGGATGGCGGCGCGGGAGCAGCGCTGGGTCAAGGTCAGCGAGCTGTAACCGCTCACCTCAGTGAACACTTTTGTGGCGAGGGAGCTTGCTCCCGCTGGGTTGCGCAGCAACCCTAAAAAGACTGAATGCTGAATGCGACCAACCTGACACACCCGGGTGAATGGTTTTGGGGCTACTTCGTAGCCCAGCGGGAGCAAGCTCCCTCGCCACAAAAGCATGTTCCCCAAGGGTAGAGAGTAAGTCTGTGGTGAGATATGCCCCCTCCCACCATTTTCTTATTTCATTAACGACTAGAGAACTGTCAGCTCTGACAGTAGATACCCCCTCAGATTCGCGCCAAATTAGCTCCCTGCACACCCGCACAGAGCCTGGCGATGGATCAACCGGAACGCTTGAGCATCACCCCTCCTTCGTTGCCAAAGGGCGGCGGAGCCATCCAGAGCATCGGCAGCGGCTGGGGCGAAGTGGGTTCCACCGGCAAGGCGTCCTTCGACTTGCCGCTGCCGATTTCTCCAGGACGCGGTTTCGCCCCTGCCCTGCGGCTCGGTTACGGCAGCAGCGTGGGCAACAGCCTGTTCGGAATCGGCTGGGTGCTGTCGCTGGGCTGCGTCGCACGGCGGATCAGCAAGGGCGTACCGGCCTACACCGACGACGATGTCATGTTGGGCCCCGACGGCACGGTGTGGATGCCGGAGCGCGATGATGACGCCGAGATCATTCGCCGGCCTGTCGACACGTATCAAGGTCTGGACCTGGGCACGGTCTATCAGGTCGCGCGTTATTTTCCGCGTATCGAGGGTGCTTTCGAACGTATCGAACACTGGCGGTCAGCGGATGACTACCCAGGGTTCTGGTTGATTCACGGGGCCGATGGCAGCCTGCATCTGTATGGTTTCAACGCTTCGTCACGCAGCACCGACCTCGAAGACGCCCTGCGTGTCGGCGAGTGGCTGCTGGAAGAAAGCCTGAACGCCCATGGCGAACACATTCTCTATGAATACGCGGGCGAAGATCATGCGGGCATGCCCGCCGATACGCCGCGGGACTTTCGCGCCCAGTGTTACCTGAGCCGAGTGCGCTATGGCAATGCCGAAGCGAACGCGCACCTTTATCACTGGGCGCCGTCCCAACACGAACGAGCCCAGTGGCACTTCGACCTGATCTTCGATTATGGCGAGCGCGACACCGGGTTGACGGACATCCCCGCCTACGCGCCGACGAATACGTGGCCGGTACGCAGCGATGCTTTCGCCACCTACGGCTACGGTTTCCTGCTGGGCAACCTGCGTCTGTGCCGGCAAGTGCTGATGTTCCACCATTTCGCTGAACTGGGCAGCGAACCACGGCTGGTGCAGCGCTTGCTGCTGGAGTACCACACCACCGAACTGGGCTATAACCTGCTGTCTGCCGCGCATCAACAAGGCTACGACGAACAAGGGCACATCGAGTCGCGCCCACCGGTGGCGTTCAGCTACGCGGCGTTTTCGACCGAAGATGCCGGGTACCAGAAATTCGATGCCATGCCCGGCCTCAACGACGGCCAGCAATACCAGTTGGTCGACCTGTATGGCGAGGGTATTCCCGGTGTGCTCTATCGCAGCGACAAGGCCTGGTACTACCGCGAGCCGCTGCGCGCCCAGGCGCCCCAAACACCGGATGAGGTGAGCTACGACGCGTGGAAACGCTTGGACGCCATCCCGGTCATGGACAGCCGCAAACCGGTGCGCCAGTCATTGATGGACCTCACTGGCGATGGCCGGCTGGATTGGGTCATGGCGCAACCCGGCGTGAGTGGCTTTTTCACCCTCAACCCGGATCGCCACTGGTCGAAGTTCGTCACCTTTGGTGCCTTCCCCGTGGAGTTCTTCCATCCACAAAGCCAACTGGCCGACCTGATGGGCGGTGGATTGTCCGACCTGGCCTTGATCGGCCCACGCAGTGTGCGGTTGTACGCCAATCGTCGAAATGAAGGCTTCGCGGCGGGCAAGGATGTCGCGCATTTCGTCGAAACGGCCCCCGACGATCGCCTGCCCTTGTTGAGCCAGGCGCAGACCGAATTGGTGGCGTTCAGTGATGTGTTGGGCACTGGCCAACAGCATCTGGTGCGCATTCGCCACAACGAAATCGTCTGTTGGCCCAACCGTGGCCACGGTCGCTTCGACCCAGGCTTCCGTCTCGGGAACCTGCCTTACACCTACAAGTCTTTCGATGCCTCGCGGGTGCTGCTTGCCGATCTGGACGGTTCCGGCGCCGCTGACCTGATCTACCTCACCAGCGAACACGTCGAAATCTTCATGAACCGCACCGGCATGGGGTTCGAGACCACCCCACGGATCCTGCCCTGGCCCCCGGGCGTGCGTTATGACCGTCTGTGCCAGGTCAGCGCCGCCGATTTGCAAGGCCTCGGCTGTTCCAGCCTGGTGCTGACCGTACCGCACATGAAGCCCCGGCACTGGCGCTGCGACTTTGTCCAGGCCAAGCCCTATCTGCTGCACCGTACGAACAACAATATGGGCGCGGCAGGCGAAGTGTTCTACCGCAGCTCAGCCCAGGAATGGCTCGATGAAAAACAGGCACTGCTGGCGGCGAACCTGGAAATCGCCAGTTATGTACCGTTTCCGATGCCCGTGTCCGTGCGGCAGATCCGGCTGGATGAAATCACCGGCAATCAGTTGACCCAGTGCTTTGAATACCGACAGGGTTTTTACGACGGGCAGGAACGCGAATTCCGCGGCTTTGGCCTGGTGCTGCAAACCGACAGCGAAACCACCGGCGACGAACAGCGCCAGGTCGGCTTTACCGCGCCGGTACTGCGCAAAAGCTGGTTCCATACCGGGCGCACGCCCGACCTGCCGGGGCTGGACTATGACCGTTCGGACAGCGCGGCCCAGCCCCTGGGCATGGCCTTGCTGCTGGCACCCCAAGGTGACGCACCGGACGAGATCATCGGCAACGCCAATGACGAAACCCGCCACGACATGGCCTACGCCCTGGCCGGCGTGTTGCTGCGGGTCGAGGTATTCGGCCTAGACGCCGCCGACCCGTTGCAGGCCCGGCCCTATTCGGTGCAGCAATCGCGCTATGCCGTGCGCCTGTGGCAAGGGCGGGACGACTACCAGCCGTACTGTCGGATGCAACCGCTGGAACTGGAGTCCATCGTCTACACCTACGAGCGCCAGCCGGACGACCCGCTGTGCCAGCACCACATCAACCTGGCCTGGGATCGTTATGGCGCGCTCACCCACGAAGTGACGGTCGACTATGCCCGACGCAAAACTATCGACGACACGCCCCCGTTCGACGACGTCCATGAACAAACCTGGTGGCGTGCCGCCCACGATGACGCGCAGCGTTTCTACTACCTGAATGAACACCGCGCCCAGTTCATTCACCTGGACGATCAGCAAGCCGTTCGCCTGGGCTTGCCCTACCTGTCCCGGAACAACGTGATGGTGCTGTCGAAGACGGTGCTGCGGCCGCAAGACATCTCCCATGAGGCGCTGTTCGACCGCCTCAATGCCCCGCCCGGCGGAGAATTCCAGCGAGTGCTGGCCCACTTGTCCGAACAGCGCTATCAACACGCCGGCCAGACCTTGCCGGCGGGACAGGCCAGCTTCGAGGCCTTGGCCGACTACCTTGAATCCGCCGAGCTGGATGAGACAGCGCTACAAGCGTATGCGTCAGTGCTCAGCCCCGAAGAGCTGGCGGACAAACTCCCTGGGCTCGGTTATCACTCCATGGCCGCCGTGTTGCCGACGGAACCGGACCGGGTGTTGTGGTCGACGCGCAAGGGGTTCATGACCTATGCCGGACCGGAGGGATTCTACCGGCTGATCAGCGCCCGGCCCACTGAAAGCCAGGGGCCGACGGACATTGTTTTCGATGCCTATCACTGCCTGCCACTCAGCGTCACCACGGCTGACGGATGCAGCACCCGCGTGGCCGAAGTCGACTACCGGTTCCTGCTACCCCGGCGCATCGTCGATCCGAACCAGAACATTCAGGAGGCCCGCTATGACGGTTTTGGCGAGCTGTCGGCCAGCAGCTTCCATGGCACCGAGCGCGGCATCGAGGTCGGTTTCGACCCAATAGACCAGCACCAGCCGGGTATCCGTTTACCGACCGAAGCCATTGCCGCCCCCGACGCCGCCCTGCAAGGCGCGGCCAGCGCCTGTTTTCGCGATGCCTTCAGTTGGGTGCAGCGCCGTGAGCCGGTACACGCCGCCGTCTTGCAAGCCGACCGCTATCCGCAACCGCCGGACAATCCCGAACGCAAGATCCGTATCGCCGTGCAGTGCTGGGATGGCTTTGGCCGGAGTCTACAGAGCAAACAAAAGGTCGAGCCAGGTACGGCCTATCAGATCGCGGAGGACGGCAGCCTGGTGCTGGACGACGACCAACCGGTGAGCGCGCCGGCCGCCGAGCGTTGGCGGGTCAGCGAACGGGTCGAGTACAACAACAAAGGTCTGGCGGTGCGCATCTACCGACCGTATTTCGCCGACGGCTATCGCTACATCAACGATGAATCGTTTCGCCGATTCGGCCATTGCGACCAGCAGTTCTATGACCCACTGGGTAGACCGACCTTGACGGTCACGGCCATGGGGTATTGGCGGCGGCAGCGGTATCTAGGTTGGTATGGGATTGGCGAAGACGAGAATGACACCTTGTTTGACAGAGGGCTGAGCGATGAGTGAGTCCAATCCGTTATTGAGCCATCTCGTTGACGCTACCGAGGCACCTGCGGATGGGACGAAGGAAGAGAAAGTCGACTTCGTCACTGCGATGGAACGCCTCGATATCCAGTCGGTGTTTGATATCGTCCGGCAACCCAAGGGACTTTTTTGCCAACGCCTGGCCAAGTTCAGTGATGCCGATGGCGAACTGGCCTATGACAATGCCTTGTGCTACGCGGTACAAATTGCCCGTTTGTACCGCGAAAAGCAGGTGACTTCCGACAGCGCTCGTCCCGCGTCCAAACGCACAGGGGTTCGCGCCCTGGTGGATATCGGCCCCAGCTATCCCAACTTGTTCAAGGAGCGTTGGGACGAGTTCTGCAAAGTCGGTGCACTGGCGGCGGTGGATTCTCCGGTGGCTTACCTGAGTGCCCTCTATCGCCTGGCAACGACGTCATTGGAGGAGGAGAACACGGGCGACGCGTCGAAGAAGATTCGTCTGGATGTTCGCCGGCCCGATATCAAGACCTTATTGATCGACCAACAAGCGACCTTCAAGCCCCTGCCGATGCTGGATATTGCCAACACGGTCCTGAGTCAGGGGATCGAACGTTATCTGTCCGGTACGCCTTCCGCAGGAACGCCGCTTCACCGTTTGTTTGCCGCGAAGTATTACCCCTTCAGTTTTCCGTACACCCACGCTCATCACCAGTGCCAGTTGGGGTTGTCCCAGAAAAAACTGATGCTGGGTGAGATCAACTATTTAATCAGTCCACAACTGCCCGTCACGGGCGGCAACAATTACGGCCGAGGGCAGCAACACCCCACAGTCGCGCAACAGCTGTTTGCAGGGTTGAGCGTCGAGCAATACGGCGTGTTGACGCGATCTACACCGTTCAGCACTTACTACATTTCGCATTCCCAACTGGTCCAAGGCTGGCAGGGACCAAGCATTTCCAACCTGAATCTATTTGAGGCCCGCTCGACCAGTTACCTGTTGCCCCAGCAAGAGGTGATCAAGCGTGCAGAACCCGAGGCGCATGAAATTGCGACTTCGGGAGGGGCCATGAGCACTCAGGTAACGCTTGCTTTCAGCAAATCCGGCGAGGCCGATAAAGACACTGTATTGAGCTTTGGCGTTCGCCGGATCAGAGAAAATACAAATTATGCGATCAACCGTTACTCCCCGGTCAAGGCTCAACCAGCATGCACGTATATTCAATATCTACCGGCTGATAATGCAGGTGCCTCGCTGCAAGTAAGTCCCGGTTATCAAGTGACCTTCGATATGCTCGTGGCGACGTTAGGTGCTGATAACAGTACCCAACTTCTCGAAAAACAGCGCTTCACCCTGGCACTCGATGAAGCTTACGTGTTGACCGGTCCAGAGCAGGAATTCTTTCGTACCTACTACGGCATGGAGGTGATGACGCTGAACACGGCGTCCCTGTCGAACCTGAACACCTTCATGGCCAGGACCGGATTGAATGCCGACCAGGTCGAGGCCCTGCTTTCCCAACGCAGCCAGCGCCCTCGGCTATCGGCCAATTGCCCGTCCCTCAACCCTTTGGTAAACGGTGTGCAGTTCAATCTACCCTATCCGCACGCGTCACATTATGGGGCCTGTTACGTGAACGGCGTGGGCTCCGACAGGTTCGATGCGTCCGCCGAAAACCCGGACTTCGACAGGTTCGATAACTCCATGGGGCTCAAGGAAACCTTTGAGGACGGGCGCAGCGAATGGTCCATCACCAAGACGTCTCTGAACCGTTTCGACCGCCTGCAACGCATGATTCGCCTGCAACGCTGGATGAACATCCCCTTCGCCGAACTGGATACCCTGGTGGTCAGTGCCATTCGCGGCTGCGGTGAAAACAACCTGGACATGGCGCTCAATGGCGATGTCATGCGTGTTCTGGGGCTATTTCGCTATTTCAGCAGCCACTATCAGATCACCGCTGAAGAGTTCGCGGCGTTTTTCCATCACCTGCCCCCCTACGCCACGGGAGACCGGACCCCACTGTTCGACCAGGTATTCAACAGCCCGAGCCTGTTCGATACGCCGTTCGTACTGGACCAGCAAGCATTCGATCTTACCAGCGCAGATCCCGCCGATCAGAAAACCGCCTATCAGCTCTGCGCCGGCCTTGGCGTTCAATTGACTGAAGGTTCTCTGCTGCAACTGGCGAATATCACGATTGCCCATGTCGGTCCCTTGACGCGTTCGTTGGAGACCGTCTCCTCGCTTTACCGCCAGGCCCGTATCGCGCGGATGTTGGATCTGTCGATTGAGGATTACTGTGCCTTGCTGGACTTGCTGGGGGGCGAAGCCTATCAGAAGAATCTCGCCACGGGCCGGTTCCGCTTGGGCGGCGGCGCGCCGGATATCGCCGATATATTGATGCACATGGACTGGGCCGTTACCTGGCTCAGGGACACTAAACGCAAAGTCGGTGATGTGCGGCGTCTGCTGAGCCGAGACCCGTATGAGTTCCTCCCGCTACAAACGTTGCTGGAGCGTTTGAATCGATTGGCGGCCGAGTTGACGCCGGCGCTCGTCAGCCCATCGGAGCTGGATCGGTTGAGCCTTCCGGTAAAAGACGACCAGAACGCGGACATCGCCTGGCGCGCCTTACTCAGAACCCGATTGCTCAACGATCAGGGGCTGGTGACCGGTGGCTATCCCTATCCAGAGACTTTGGAGGATACAACGGTCCAGATGATCGACCGCACTCTGGCGCAAGTACTCCAGCCTCTGCATTTATCAAATGACGTCAAGACAAGCATTCAGGCGAAGCTCGGCGAGTGCCTGGTCAATGGCTACGCACGACAACTGCAGCTGCTTGAAGGCCTGCTGCAAGATACCCTGGGCTTGCCCATGGCCCTGGCGGAGAGTGTCGTCCAATGGAGCAATAACACCACACATGGCTTGCTGTCCGAGGTGCTCGCGATGCCGACCCAGGGCCAGAACACCGCCCTGACTGAGCGTTTTCAGCCACTGCTGTGCCATGCCGCCGTCGCACGGCATCTGGGGATCAGTGAACGTGCGCTGCGAACATTCCTCCGTGAACCGGCCTGGCTAGGCCTCGCGAACAACGCATCGAACCTTACCCTGGCCAGCCTCTACTACCTTGAGCGCTACGGCCTTTTGCTCGACACCCTGGGCAAATCGGAAGCCGAGTGGCTTGCTTATCTGGCGCTCGCAAACTCCCCCGACAAAGCCCGGAAAGCCAAAGATCGAGCGGCAACCATCAACGACTCAGCCAACACAGCGTTGGCCCAACTACTGGGCTGGCAGCCCGGCGAAGTGAAAACCTTATGCGATACCTTGCCGGATGGTCGTGCGACCCAATGGCTTCAGATGGAGTGGGTGTACCGCTGCCAACAGGTGTGCCAGACGACGGGGCTTGGGGCCGCCTCCGTGCTGCTGTGCGCGGGGGTGAGCGCCTACAGTAACAGCACCAGTTGGCTCCCTTTGGGCGAAGCCATGATGGCTGCAAGTCGCTGATCAGGAGGTATTCCTAATGACGATTTCCATCGAAAAACAACTGAATGAAACGTTGCGCGATATTCAAGTGGCTTACTACTTGGATCAGGTTGTGCCCCACGACCCTGTTTTGCAGCAATTAGGCCTCGGCGACAAACTGAAAACCGCCAACGACCTGTACGAGTTTCTACTGCTGGATGTCCAAGTCAGCCAGGAAGTGGAGACCAGCTATGTCGCCTCGGCCATCGCCAGCCTGCAGCAATACATCAATGGCGTACTCATGGGCATGGAACCTGGCTACGAGACCAAAACCCTGGCTGACCACCAGATCGCCGAATGGCGCGACCAGCAATGCCAATACCCGCTGTGGGCGGCGAACCAGCAGTTGGCCTATTACCCTTCGATCTATATCGACCCTAGCTTGCGAATGAAGAAGTCCAAGTACTTCCTCCAGTTGGAAAACGATATCAACCAGAACAAGATCCACCTCGACACGACCCAGGAAGCGGTCAAGCACTACCTGGCCAGCTTCGAGGAGGTGGCCAACCTGACCATCGTCAATGGCTATATCACCGATGACGACTTCGCCAACGGCACCTATTACTTCATCGGCAAGTCACGAGCGGAGAACCGGTATTACTGGCGCTCGGTGGACATGTCGCAACGCAGCTACGTGAGTGGCACCAACGGGCCCAAACACGACTACCCGCAACCGGGGGCTTGGTCAGACTGGACAAGCGCAGACTTGGGAATTTCCGAGGCTACGGTAGAGAAAACCATCCGCCCGGTGTTTTTCAATAATCGCTTGTTCGTGGTTTGGGTCGATGTGCTGCACCTGGCCGAAAGAACGGAATTCAACAAGAAGCCTCCCGTTGGTAACGCCCCACCCGAAATAGAGACCATCACGTTCAACCGTACCGAGTTGCACTTGAACGTTTCCTATAAGAAATATGACAATTCCTGGAGTGCCCCGCTTTGTTACATCACTGCCACCAGTGAGGCGGATAACTTTCCGCTGGGCGAGGATTTGAACGGGGTGTTGGAGACCATTGCTATCCAGGACACTTCAACGACGCCCGACGCCTTGTTCATTGCGATGTACGCAGGGTATACGCCTAGTACTGAAATTGATGGCAGTAAAGATACATACGCCTTCCTCAAGACGGCCAACATAGACAAGAACTTCAATCGCGAATTTCTGTTTCCGATTGCCGGCAAAGTCAGCTTGAATCAATCGGACCCAGGCCGTAAAAAACCACACGTATTAAAAGTAGCACGAATATTTGCCCATGAAAACAAGGATAAGTTTCAATTCAAATTACCGGCATTTCAGATTTCCTTGAAAGAAGTAAAAAACTCATCGCCGCTCCGAACAGAACCTCACTGGAATCATGAGAACCTGCAAAGCATTATTGCTGATGTGACCAGCACCAATGTTACATATGACCGCACGAAATCGGAAGTGGAGATCACTTCGCAAATAACATCTGATTTGACGGGAGAAAAGCTTCGACTGATTGTTATTCAGTGTATAGATATAGGTCCACAGACAGAAAGATTTCGGATAACCCTGATTATCACTGAAAGGATCGTAGCTGATGAGTTCCAGATATTGATGGACGGGTCTTCCATCATGAGTCTTTTTGCCCCGTGGTACTTCAACAAAAGCAAGCCATATATATTTAATTCCGGAATCATTGTTTTGCCCATTCCCGAGTCAGGCATTGACTTTTTATGCGACAACAAAAGCGGCGGAGGTTTAACAATTCCGGCTATCGAGAACGGCGCCAAGATGATATCCCTTGCCGGAAAATATGTTCGGACAAGAGCTATTGAAAAACTTTTTGAAGAGTCATTTTTGTATCGATTAGAAGTAACACACCCAGATGACAATGCACCAGACCATGCCATGCTCCAGCAGCGAACTCTCTATCCTGGATTGACGAGATCGTACTTCCAGCACCAACTTGCACGCCCTAAATTAATCAGCGCCCCCACACCTGCCAATCTGGTGGCCGGATCCGTTTGGTTGGCGAACACCAATTATTCAACAGATCTGCCAGCGCCTAATAATCTAAGTGCCAAGATTAAAATAAATCCAGAAACCTTGCTTCCCGACTGGCCGGTGGAATGGCCTGAAAACTCTAAAGTGATTCCATTCAACCACGGTGTCTACGTTCGTGATGGCGCAGCTAATGGCCCCTTGCTCGGTGGCGGCAACAAACACTTAACCGTCGAGTTGAAACTGGAGACCACAAGCGGCGATACGTTGAAAGCCCCTGGCATGGGCACGCGTGATAGCCCCACACTGGGCATCGCCGAGTTCATAGATTTCGCGGGGTCCGACATCGCGTTCAGCGACGGTTCGACCACGGTCGCTCGCAAACCTATTCGCATGAACACCCTGTTCGCCCGTACCTTGGTGGAAAAGGCCAATATCGCGCTGGAAAGCCTGTTGTCCTGGGAAACCCAGCAACAGGAAGAACCGCCATTGACGCCACCGACAACCAATAACAAGATGGATTTCAATGGTGCCAACGGCCTGTACTTCTGGGAGTTGTTCCTGCACCTGCCGTTCATGGTGGCCCATCGCATGAACCTCGAGCAGCAGTTCGACGGCAGCGAATACTGGTTGAGTTTCATTTTCGACACCAGCCGCAAACCTGATAGCAGCGGCCGCCCGGCCTATTGGAATGTGCGCCCGTTGGTGGAGAACGAGAGTCGTGATCTCGATTATGCCTCCCGGGCGCCCCAGGATCCGGATGGCATCGCCAGCAGCAACCCGATCCATTATCGCAAGGCCATCTACAGCTTTTCTCTGAAGAATCTGCTCGACCGGGGCGACAGCGCCTACCGGCAACTGACGCCCGACAGCCTGGCCGAAGCGAAACTCTGGTACGTACGCGTGCTGGATCTGCTGGGACCGCGACCGGATATCAACCTGATCGACCCCTGGACACCGATCACCCTGCAGACCCTGGCCGCCAGTTCGAGCCAAGGCCTGCGCGACTATGAGCGGCGATTGGCGGCCCAGGATCAGGAGCGGCGCGAAAGCGCGGAGGCCAACGATGGCGTGTCTCTGGTCTTGTTCAACGAACCACCGCTTGAGTTGCGCACCTTCGCCCCGGATCCAAACGTGCTGAGCGTGGACAGCGAATTCCTGCGTGTACCAATGAACTTCAAGCTGGTGGAACTCTGGGATACCGCCGAGAGCCGACTGCACAACTTGCGTAACAATCGCACCCTGGACGGCAAGCCTTTGCTGCTGCCTTTGTTCGCTGCCCCGCTCGACCCGCGAGCCCTGCTCGCTGCCTTCGGCCAGGGCGGCGGCAGTGGCGGTGTTGGCCGCCTGATCGCCGCGGACACCCCGCATTATCGTTTCTCGATCATGTTCCGTAGCGCCAGCAGCGCAGTGGACAGCCTGATCCAGTTTGGCCAGACCTTGCTATCGTTGATCGAACGCAAGGAGCAAGCGGAGTTCCTGGAATTGCAGCACCAGCAAGCCTGGGAGTTCGCCGAACATGCCATTGTTTTGCAAAAGCAGGCACAGAAGATTGAAATAGAGAGTCGCGAGGCTCTGGAAGCCAGTAAAAAGGTTGTTGAAGGCCGCCGGATTTTCTACAAAGGATTGAGCGAAGAAGTGGTCAGTTCCGGAGAAATCCTGGCCGGCATGGAGCATTTGCAAGGACGTATCCTTGAGGGAGGGGCTGCGTTCTCTGACACTATCGCCGCGGGACTCAAGCTGGTGCCTAGCGGTACTTCGGTGAACGCAGGGGCAATGGCCGGCACGGCGAATGGAGCAATAGGCGGTGCCGGTGTCAGCGGGATTGAGAGCAACGCCGTTCCTGAGGTTGTTGCCCATATCGCCCGCGGTGTCGCGGCACTGAGCCACGCAACCGGCGAAGCGTTGGATCGTGCCGAAGGCTACCGTCGCCGCCACCAGGAATGGATGCAGGCCCGTGATCAGGCGGTACTGGAAATCGCCCAGATAGATGCCCAGCTCAAGGTAATGGACGAGCAGCAGGAGGCCACCCGATTGCAACTGCTGCAGGCCGAAGCAGCGTTGGAACAGGCCCGGGTCAGCTATGCCTTCCTGTCCAAACGCTTCACTACCCCCCAGTTGTATCAATGGCTGATCGGCCAGTTTGCGACGTTCTATTACCAGATGTACGACGCGACCTTGTCCCTGTGCCTGGCCACCCAGGCCAGTTGGCAATACGAGATCGCCGACTTCGTCACCACCTTCATTCACACCGGTGGTTGGAACGACAGCTATCGAGGCTTGGGCGCCGGTGAGTCGTTGAAAGTCAATCTGCTGAGAATGGAGAGCGAGTACCTCAAGCGTCACGAACGCAAGCTGGAAATTACCAAGACCGTTTCGCTACGCGAGCTCAAGGACAAGGATCCGGAATCGACCATCAATCTGTCCTGGGAGGCACTGCAGGACCGTCTGGAGCAAGACGGCAGCGTTGCTTTCGAACTGACCCAGGTGATGTTCGACGACGATTATCCCGGGCACTACCTACGCCGTATCAAGCGCATCGGCGTGTCCCTGCCGTTGCTCGTGGGCCCCTATGAAAATATCCGAGCCGAGCTGACGCAGACTTACAACAAGGTCCAGCTGAGTGCGACCGTCGATGGGGTGGTGCGGGAAAACCTGCGCGCCAGCCAGCAGATCGCGCTGTCCAGCGGACTCAGCGATGACGGGATGTTCGCGTTGAACTTCGACGATGAACGCTACCTGCCGTTCGAGGGTACCGGCGCGGTGTCACGCTGGGCCCTGGTGTTTCCGCGGTCGGACCGACAGCAGGATGCGCTACGGTCCCTGACCGATATCATCGTGCACGTCCAATACACTGCCAAGTCCTAGGTGCTATCGATATAGAGAGTGTCAACCATGACGGTTCTGACGCAGGGCATTCACACTCACACACCGACCCTGACGGTGGCAGACCCGCGTGGCCTCGATGTGCGTTCAGTCACCTACTACCGTGCCGTCGAGACGACAGCCCCCGAAGAGCGAATCAACCGCAGCGCTTATGACGCGATGGGACGCCTGGTTAAACAATGGGACCCCAGACTATGGGCGCTCAAGACAGAAGATGCGGCAACACCGGCGAACCTGAACAACCGCTACTCGCTGTCAGGCAAAGTACTGGGCTCGGTGAGTGTCGATGCCGGTGAGCGGATCAGCTTGTTCGGCGATGCAGATCAGTTAGTGGAAACGTGGGACAGCCGGGAGACTGAACGACGGGTCGAATACGACGATCTGCTGCGCCCATTGGCCATTTACGAACAGGGTAAAGGCGAAGCCGCGCGATGCACCGAACGTTATGAATACGCCAATGGCGACACCAGCTTTGCCGCTCACAACCAGTGCGGGCAAGTGATCCGACACGATGATCCGGCGGGCACCCAGACTCTGGACGAGTACGCTTTAACCGGCGGGATACTTGAACAGACCCAACGCTTTTTGAGTTCCTTGGAAATACCGGATTGGCCACCAGGGCCCGCGGACCGAGAAGCACTGTTGGAACCTGTTGCTCAAGCAGCCACCAGCTCTTCTCGCTTTAACCCACTGGGCGATGTGCTGGAACAGATCGATGCCAAGGGCAATCGGCAATTGTTCGACTACACCGTCGATGGGTTGTTGTTCGCGAGCCACCTGCAACTGAGCGGTCAAGCAACGCCTCGGACGCTGGTCGGTGATATCGCCTACAACGCCTATAGCCAGGTTGAACAGGAAACTGCCGGTAACGGTGTGGTCAGCACCCTGACTTACCGTGCCGAGGACGGGCGCCTTCTGCGGCTGCACGCCGCGCGCGATGCCGATGCCCCTCTGCAGGATCTTCGCTATGTCTACGACCCGGTGGGCAATGTGCTGAGTATCGAAGATGCTGCCTTGCCAATTCGTTACTTCGCCAACCAACGGGTGGAACCGATCAACCGCTATGACTATGACAGCCTCTATCAATTGACCAAGGCAACCGGCTGGGAGGCCGGAAGTGCCAGTCGAGGTCCGGGCTTCAACCGCTTCGACGAGCCGGGCGCAGTCGCCAACTATCAGCAAACATACCACTACGATGCAGGTGGCAACTTGCTGGAACTGATTCATGCAGGTCCACAAAGTCACAGCCGCAAACTGACGGCCGCTCGTTACAGCAATCGTTGCCTGCCTGACCTGGATGACCGACCACCGACTGAAGAGGAAATCGTCGCGGCGTTCGATGGCAACGGCAATCTGCTGGAACTGCAACCGGGGCAAGTCATGAGTTGGGACCTGCGCAATCAATTGCACGAGGTGCGCCCGGTGGAACGTGACAGCGGTGACGATGACCGCGAACGGTACTTCTACGGCGGCGACGGAATGCGGCGCCGCAAGGTCCGCTCCACCCAAACCAATGCCCGTTCGCTGATCTCGGAAGTTCGCTATTTGCCAGGCCTGGAGATTCGCACTCGCCAAGGTACGGGCGAAGTGTTGCAAGTGATCTGCGTACAGGCCGGACGCAGCGCCATGCAGGTGCTGCACTGGGAAACCACACCGCCTGCAGGTATGAACAACGATCAATATCGCTACAGCCTGACCGACCATCTGGGTTCCAGCAGCCTGGAACTGGATGGCGAGGCCGGCGTGATCAGCCGGGAAACCTACCATCCCTACGGCAGTACGGCCTGGTTTGCCGGGCGCAGTGAGGTGGAGGCCAGTTACAAGACCGTGCGTTATTCGGGGAAAGAGCGGGATGCGACGGGGCTTTATTATTATGGGTTCAGGTATTACGCAACATGGTTGCAGCGGTGGGTTAATCCGGATCCGGCTGGGGATGTGGATGGCTTGAATCGTTTTCTAATGGTCTCCAACAACCCAATACTTTATTTGGATCGTCTCGGTTTACAGGGTGAAGGATGGAAACGGGCACGCTGGGCAATTAAAACCAAGTTATTCCCCGACACCCGACCACTCTCATTACAACATAAGTACATAGGCAGTCGCCGACTAACTCGCGCAGCTGGCGAAAATTTAGTTGACCCAGAGCGACAGAGGAGCGACTCAAGAAAATTTCAAGGCGTAGAATACTTTGACTCCGATCAACAAGAAAAATATAAAGCCATCATTAAAAAAGGCCTAGTTTATTCCTCTGGCGAAAAAAGCAAGCCATTAACCACGTACTCAGAAAAAGAATTAAATGGAGCAACCATCAGCTTACGCACACCTAAAACCACAACTGGCCTGAATTGGAAAAACTCTCAGATGGCCTATGTATTGAAGTGGGAAAATGATAACCCTAAGCAGAAGGAACTATTGATTTTTCCTCACCAAAAAAATCGATTTCACCATTCCAGCGGTGCCGCGGGGGGGCGAGTTGTAGATGCCGGCATGATGACGATCCATGAAGGCCATATTGCTTACATTGAAAACAAAAGCGGACACTATCGACCCTACATGGAGCAAAAACATCGGACGCTCGATTTTTTAAAAAAAGCAGGTATTGATCTAACCCGCACATTCATCTCAGACGAAGTATATACAGATGATGGCGTGAAATTTGATTTGGGCTCAGTAATGTTTCACAAAGCTGATGAGTTCCATGAAAAACTTGGGAGTGAACTATTTTTCTCGGCACCTGAATACACCCCAGAGAATAGAACACTCTTTGAAAAAAGAACTCAGCAATATTGGTTTTGATCGTCGTGATCGCTCCCGCACAGCCGTACGGGAGCAGATCTCATATCCGAGCCACCAGGAAAGCCTCTAAATTGCACACCGAAGACTTCATCTAAGCGGAGCAAGCTCCCTCGTCACGGGGGACCGCGGTCACTGGGTTTGCAACCCAACCAACCGCCCCGCCAACGCCTTGGCCTGACTCGCCACATCAGTCACGGCAGTACTTTCCCACCACATCCCCCGCAGTGGCGGGCCCATGGCGAACAGGCGCTCGGCGGGTTCGCCTCGAGCATCCAGCACCGCACCATCGGCACGGGCGGCGATGCCCAGGGCCAGCGGCCCCGGCTGGACCAGCCCCCGGGCCAGCAGCTGTTGCGGCAACGGCCGCGCAACGCGGCGCCAGTCATATTCAATGCCACTGGAGTTGATCAGCGCGGCGCCCTGCACCACTTCCAGTCCTGCCTCGCCCCGGCGACGGATGCGAATACCCACTGTGCCCTCGGGAGACGACGCCAACCCTTTGAACGACGCCGCCTGGATCCGCAACCGCCCTTCCCCATGCAAACGCGCCACCAGCTCCGCGCTCAACGGTGGCGAGCGATGGTGATGACTCTCCCACCACGGCCGCACATGCCGCACGAACTGCCGGCGCTGCACATCGCTGGCCTGGTTCCACAAACGCCCGATGTGCGCACGCACGGTGTCCAGCGGCGCTTGCCAATCGATGCCTTGAGCTTGGGCCTGGCGGCATTGCTCACGCAGGGCGCGCATCAACTGGCGGGGCGAACGCAGGCTGTGATCTTCGGCGAGGAAATCCACCCAGGCCGGCGGCTGGCGGCGCACGTGTGGCAACAGCCCATGGCGGGAAAACACTTCGATGGGGCCACGGTGCCCGGCCTGCTCCAGGGACACCACGGCGTCGACCATGGTCAGTCCCGAGCCGATGATCAGCACCGTGGCCTGGGGATCGAGCTGGCGCATCGCGGCCACATCCCAGGGATCCAGGGCCGCGGCATTCAAGCCGCTGGATTCGGTTTGCGGGGTGCGCGCCGCCGGGAACATGCCGGTGGCCAGCACCGCGAAACCGCCTCGCAAGACTTGGCCGTCGGCGAGCGTAACCATCACGGCATCGTCGGCAAGCCGCAGGTCCACAGCCTCCCCGCGCACATGCTCGGCGGTCGAACCGTTTTGTGCGCCCAACTCGCGGGCCTCGGCCAGGCGTTGCTGCACATACAGGCCAAAGATTCCCCGGGGCGGGAACAACTCGCTGATCGGCACGTGCTGCTGATCCGACTCGGGCCAGCCGCCGGCTTCGATGAACGCGGTGAGCCATTGGGTCAGGTCGTCGGCGTTGTCCGGATCGACGCTCATGCGCGCGGCGTTGCCGTTCAAGGTGTGCCCCAGCTCCACGGCACTGTAGGCCTCGCCCCGGCCCAGCTCGCTGCGCGGCTCGACGATCAGCACCTCGCGCCGGCCCGGCAGGCGCAGCAACTGCGCGGCCAGCATGGCACCGCTCAGGCCGCCACCGATAATCAGGATGTCGGCTTCGCGGATGAGGCCACTCCCCTGTCGTTCCAGCGCTGTGTCCATACCGCTCTCCCCAGGAATCAAATCACCACGTTGCGTACGAATCTCGCCGCCACCGGGCCATCGTTGCGATAGGCATGGGGCTGGTTGCTGGCGAACATGAAAAACTCACCGGCGCCAATGCGGCGCTCCTCGCTGCCCAACAGCAGGGTCAGGCAACCCTCGAAGACATAAAGCTGCTCGCTCCAACCGTCGGCGTCCGGCTCTGAAGGGTAATGCTCGCCGGGCTCCAGGCGCCATTCCCAAAGCTCGACTTCACGGCTGGCGGTGGCCTTGGCCAGCAATACGGCCTTGCTGCCGGGGATGGTGCCGGCCCAGGCCAGTTCATTGATGCGGCTCGGGTCACGCGCCTCGGGGGCCTGGATCAAGTCGCTGAAGGCCACGTCCAGGGCTTCGGCGACCCGATCGAGGGTGGTCAGGCTGACGTTCTTTTCCCCCGCCTCGATGGCCACCAGCATGCGCCGGCTGACCCCGGACAATTCCGCCAGTGCGGTCTGGCTGAGCTCGGCGGCATGGCGCAGACGACGGACGTTCTGGCTGACGTGTTGCAGGACGGAGGCCCGCTGGCCGGATTCTTTGTGCACTATATTGCTCACATGGCTGGGTTGCGCATTATACTGCCCACCTTCGGGCGCATTGTGCGTTCCCCTCAAGTGGCGCGCAAGGTCATGGTATCGGTGAACTCCCCTCAAGCTTCCCCCCGTTTCTCCCGGTTCAGCAAGGCCGAATGCGTGCTGGTGCTGATCACCATGATCTGGGGTGGAACGTTCTTGCTGGTACAGCACGCCATGACGGTCAGCGGGCCGATGTTTTTCGTCGGCCTGCGCTTCGCGGCCGCCGCCGCGTTCGTCGCACTGTTTTCCTGGCGGCACCTGCGCGACCTGACGCTGTTCGAACTCAAGGCCGGGTGCTTCATCGGCGTGGCAATCATGCTCGGCTACGGTTTGCAGACCGTCGGCCTGCAAACCATTCCCAGCAGCCAGTCGGCGTTCATCACCGCGCTTTACGTGCCCTTCGTGCCCTTGCTGCAATGGCTGGTGCTGGGCCGTCGCCCTGGGCTGATGCCCAGCATCGGCATCATGCTGGCGTTCACCGGCTTGATGCTGGTGTCGGGGCCGGCGGGCGCTTCATTGAATTTCAGCCCCGGTGAAATCGCCACGTTGATCAGCGCCATCGCGATTGCCGCCGAGATCATCCTGATCAGCGCCTATGCCGGCCAGGTCGACGTGCGCCGGGTGACCGTGGTGCAACTGGCGAGCACGGCGGTGCTGGCGTTCCTGATGGTGGTGCCGACCCAGGAAGCGATCCCGAATTTTTCCCTGTTGCTGCTGGTCAGTGCCGTGGGCCTGGGCGCCGCCAGTGCCGCGATCCAGGTGGCGATGAACTGGGCGCAGAAAAGCGTCTCGCCGACCCGCGCCACGCTGATCTATGCCGGCGAACCGGTGTGGGCCGGCATCGCCGGGCGCCTGGCCGGTGAGCGGTTGCCGGCGATTGCCTTGTTCGGCGCGGCGCTGATCGTGGCGGCGGTGATTGTCAGTGAGCTGAAGACCCGCAGCAAAGATGCCATTGCAGCCAATGAATCGCTTGAGCGGGAAGGTTGAGGCCGGCCAGCAATCCATTCGCCACCGAAAAAAAGCCGCCTCGGCAGCGGCCATTCCGGCGTTGACGCTTCGTCCGAGGTCATCTGAAACCCTGCAAAGTCGGAAAACACTGCCTACCTTGTAGGATTCTGCGACACCCTCACGGTTGGTGATCGGGAATACGCCACGTATGATCCCTCACAACCTCCCGCCGAATAGAAGCCTATGTCACTGATAGTTCTATTGCTTTTGCCCTTCATCGGCAGCTGTGTCGCGGCGCTGCTGCCGCATAACGCCCGTAACGCCGAATCACTGCTGGCCGGCCTCGTCGCCCTGGCCGGTACCGTTCAGGTGGCCTTGCTGTACCCGCAGATCGCCGACGGCGGCGTAATCCGCGAGCACTATGCCTGGTTGCCCAGCCTGGGCCTGGATTTCGTGCTGCGCCTGGACGGGTTCGCCTGGCTGTTTTCGTTGCTGGTGCTGGGCATCGGCACGCTGGTATCGCTGTACGCCCGCTATTACATGTCGCCGGACGATCCGGTGCCGCGCTTCTTCGCCTTCTTCCTGGCGTTCATGGGGGCCATGCTCGGGCTGGTGATCTCCGGCAACCTGATCCAGATGGTGTTTTTCTGGGAGCTGACCAGCCTGTTCTCGTTCCTGCTGATCGGTTACTGGCACCACCGCTCAGACGCGCGGCGCGGTGCCTATATGGCCTTGATGGTGACCGGGGCCGGCGGGCTTTGCCTGCTGGCGGGGGTGATGCTGCTCGGCCATGTGGTAGGCAGCTATGAGCTGGACAAGGTCCTGGCCGCTGGCGACCTGATCCGTGCCCATGCCCTCTACCCCATCCTGCTGCCGTTGATCCTGATCGGTGCCCTGAGCAAAAGCGCGCAATTCCCTTTCCACTTCTGGCTCCCCCACGCCATGGCCGCCCCCACGCCGGTGTCGGCGTACCTGCACTCGGCGACCATGGTCAAGGCCGGGGTGTTCCTGCTGGCGCGGTTATGGCCGTCGCTGTCGGGCAGTGAAGAATGGTTCTACATCGTCAGCGGCGCGGGGGCCTGTACCTTGCTGCTGGGCGCCTACTGCGCCATGTTCCAGAACGACCTCAAGGGTTTGCTGGCTTACTCCACCATCAGCCACCTCGGGCTGATCACCCTGTTGCTGGGCCTGAACAGTCCACTGGCGGCCGTGGCGGCGGTGTTCCATATCCTTAACCATGCCACCTTCAAGGCGTCGCTGTTCATGGCCGCCGGGATCATCGACCACGAAAGCGGCACCCGGGACATTCGCAAGCTCAGCGGCCTGGTGCGGCTGATTCCGTTCACCGCCACCCTGGCCATGGTCGCCAGCGCAGCGATGGCCGGGGTGCCGCTGCTCAATGGTTTCCTGTCCAAGGAAATGTTCTTCGCCGAGACGGTGTTCATTTCCGCCACGGTCTGGGTCGAGCTGGCGCTGCCGATCATCGCCACCATCGCCGGGACCTTCAGCGTCGCCTACTCCCTGCGCTTCACCGTGGATGTGTTCTTCGGCCCCACCGCCACCGACCTGCCCCATACCCCCCACGAACCGCCGCGCTGGATGCGCGCGCCAGTTGAATTACTGGTGTTCACCTGCCTGTTGGTGGGGATTTTTCCGGCCCAGGTGGTCGGCTCGCTGCTCGCGGCCGCCGCGTTGCCGGTGGTGGGTGGCACGCTGCCCGAGTACAGCCTGGCGATCTGGCACGGCCTGAACGCGCCGATGATCATGAGCCTGGTGGCGATGTCCGGCGGCATCGTCCTGTACCTGTTGTTGCGCAATCAGTTCCGGCAAGGCCACATCAAGCACCCGCCGTTCATTGGCCGACTCAGCGGCAAGCGCCTGTTCGAGCGCTGCCTGGTGCTGATGATGCGCCAGGGCCGGCGCCTGGAACGACGGATCAGCACCCGCCGCCTGCAAGCCCAGTTGTTCTGGCTGGTCCTGGCTGCCGTGCTCGCCGGGTTGATCCCGATGCTGCACAGCACGCTGGTCTGGGGCGACCGGCCGAAGATCCCCGGCTCCATCGTCTTCGTCACCTTGTGGCTGCTGGCAATCATCTGTGCCCTGGGCGCGGCCTGGCAGGCCAAGTATCACCGGCTCGCGGCCCTGACCATGGTCAGCGTCTGCGGCCTGATGACCTGCGTGACCTTCGTCTGGTTTTCCGCCCCCGACCTGGCCTTGACGCAACTGGTGGTGGAAGTGGTGACCACCGTGCTGATCCTGCTGGGCCTGCGCTGGCTGCCCCGGCGGATCGAGGACGTCTCGCCACTGCCCAACAGCGAGCGGCGCGCGCGCATCCGGCGCCTGCGGGACTTGCTGCTGTCCATCGCGGTGGGCGGCGGCATGGCGCTGTTGTCCTATGCGATGCTGACGCGGCAGACGCCCAACGACATTTCGTCGTTCTACCTAAGCCGCGCCCTGCCCGAAGGCGGCGGCAGCAACGTGGTGAACGTGATGCTGGTGGACTTCCGTGGCTTCGACACCTTGGGGGAAATCACCGTGCTGGTGGCGGTGGCCCTGGCGGTGTTCGCCCTGTTGCGGCGTTTCCGACCACCGAAGGAAAGCATGCAACTGCCGGCGCAGCAGCGCCTGCTGGCACCGGACGTGGTCACCGACCTGGTCAACCCGCGCCATGCCAGCGATACCGCCTTGGGTTTCATGATGGTGCCGTCGGTGCTGGTGCGCCTGCTGCTGCCGATCGCCCTGGTGGTGTCGTTCTACCTGTTCATGCGCGGCCACAACCAACCCGGTGGCGGCTTCGTGGCCGGGCTGGTGATGTCGGTGGCGTTCATCCTGCAATACATGGTCGCCGGCACCCAGTGGGTCGAGGCGCAAATGAGCCTGCGACCGCTGCGCTGGATGGGCACCGGGCTGTTGTTCGCCACCGCCACCGGCCTGGGGGCGATGGCCGTGGGTTATCCGTTCCTGACCACCCACACGTGGCACTTCGAATTGCCGCTGCTGGGTGACATTCACCTGGCCAGCGCGCTGTTCTTCGACATTGGCGTGTACGCCGTGGTGGTCGGTTCCACCCTGTTGATCCTCACCGCCCTGGCTCACCAGTCGGTGCGGGCCCATAAGCCGGGCCTGCAAGCCAAACCCATCGCCCCCGCCAAAGGAGCCACCGTCTGATGGAAGAAGTCATCGCAATCGCAATCGGCGTACTGGCCGCCTCCGGCGTCTGGCTGGTGCTGCGGCCTCGGACCTTCCAGGTGGTCATGGGCCTGTGCCTGCTGTCCTATGGCGTCAACCTGTTCATCTTCAGCATGGGCAGCCTGTTCATCGGCAAGGAACCGATCATCAAGGACGGCGTGCCCCAGGACTTGCTGCACTACACCGACCCGCTGCCCCAGGCCCTGGTGCTGACCGCCATCGTGATCAGCTTCGCCATGACCGCGCTGTTCCTGGTGGTACTGCTGGCGTCCCGGGGCCTGACCGGTACCGACCATGTGGACGGTCGGGAGCCCAAGGAATGATCGTGACACCCCACCTGATCGCCGCCCCCATCCTGCTGCCGCTGCTGACCGCCGCGGTGATGCTGATGCTGGGCGAGAAGCACCGCCCGCTCAAGGCCCGGATCAACCTGTTTTCCAGCCTGCTGGGCCTGGGCATCGCCGTGCTGTTGCTCTACTGGACCCAGGACCAGGCCTTGCCCGCCTCCATTGGCGTGTACCTGCCCGGCAATTGGCAGGCGCCGTTCGGTATCGTCCTGGTGGTCGATCGCCTGTCGGCGCTGATGCTGGTACTGACCGGCATCATCGGCGTCAGCGCCCTGCTCTTCGCCACGGCCCGCTGGGACCGCGCCGGTGCCAGTTTCCATGCGCTGTTCCAGATCCAGTTGATGGGCCTCTACGGTGCCTTCCTGACGGCGGACCTGTTCAACCTGTTCGTGTTCTTCGAAGTGCTGCTGGCGGCTTCCTACGGCCTGATGCTGCACGGTTCGGGCCGGGCGCGAGTGTCGGCGGGCCTGCATTACATCTCCATCAACCTGCTGGCCTCGTCGTTGTTCCTGATCGGCGCGGCGCTGATCTATGGCGTCACCGGCACGTTGAACATGGCCGACCTGGCCCTGAAAATCCCGCTGGTGCCGGAGGCCGACCGCGGCCTGCTGCACGCCGGGGCAGGCATTCTCGCGGTGGCGTTCCTGGCCAAGGCCGGCATGTGGCCGCTGAACTTCTGGCTGGTGCCGGCCTATAGCGCCGCCAGCGCACCGGTGGCGGCACTGTTTGCGATCATGACCAAGGTCGGCGTCTACACGCTCCTGCGCCTGTGGACGCTGCTGTTCTCCGGCCAGGCCGGCGCCTCGGCGTATTTCGGCGCCGACTGGCTGGTCTACGGCGGCATGGCGACCATCGTCTGCGCCGCCATCGCCATTCTCGCCGCCCAGCGCCTGGAGCGCATGGCGAGCCTGAGCATCCTGGTCTCGGCCGGGATCCTGTTGTCGGCCATCGGCTTCGCCCAACCGAACCTGGTGGGTGCGGCGCTGTTCTATCTGGTGAGTTCGACCCTGGCGCTCTGTGCGCTGTTCTTGCTGGCAGAACTGATCGAACGTTCGCGCTCGGCCAATGAACTGTCCCTGGACGACGACTTCGATACCTTGCCGCGACCGCTGGAATCCTTGCAGCCGCCCAAGGGCATCAACCTCGATGACGAGCAAAAAGCCGTGGTCGGGCAGGTGATTCCCTGGACCATGGCCTTCCTTGGCTTGAGCTTTATCTTCTGTGCGCTGTTGATCATCGGCATGCCGCCGCTGTCGGGGTTCATCGGCAAGCTGAGCCTGCTCAGTGCCCTGCTCAATCCCCAGGGGCTCGAGGCCAGCGCCGGAACGCCGGTGTCGAACCAGGCCTGGGGCTTGCTGGCGTTGTTGATCCTGTCGGGGCTGGCCTCGTTGATCGCCTTCTCGCGCCTGGGCATCCAGCGCTTCTGGACGCCGCAGGAGCGACCCTCGCCGTTGCTGCGACCGTTCGAATGCCTGCCGATCGTCGTGCTGCTGGGCCTGGGCATCGCCCTGACCTTCAAGGCCGAGCCGTTGCTGCGCTATACCCAATCCGCCGCCGATGCGCTGAACAACCCGGAACATTACGTGATGTCGGTACTTGCCACCCGCGCCGTGCCCAACCCCGAAACCCGCGCCGTGTTGCGGGAGGTGCAGCCATGAAGCGCCTGTTTCCCGCCCCGTGGTTGTCCCTGGCGCTGTGCTTGTTGTGGCTGGTGTTGAACGTATCCCTCAGCGCCGGCCATCTGCTGCTGGGCGCTGCACTGGGGTTCCTGGCCCCGTTGATGATGCGCCCGTTGCGACCGCGGCCCATCCGTATCCGCCAGCCGTGGGTGGTGGTGCGCTTGTTCCTGCTGGTGGGCCGCGACGTGCTGGTGTCCAACTTGGTGGTGGCCTGGGGTGTACTGAACGCCGGCCGCCGGCCACCTCGCTCGCGGTTCATCAAGGTGCCGCTGGACCTGCGCGATGCCAACGGCCTGGCTGCGCTGTCGATGATCACCACGGTGATTCCCGGGACCGTCTGGTCGGAACTGGCCCTGGATCGCAGCATCCTGTTGATGCACGTGTTCGACCTGGCCGACGAGGCGTCATTCATCGCGCATTTCAAGGCCACCTACGAGCGCCCGTTGATGGAGATTTTCGAATGAGCCCGTTGCTGTCCAATGCGATCCTGTTGAGCCTGTTCCTGTTCTCCCTGGCGATGGTGTTGACCCTGTGGCGGCTGTTCAAGGGCCCTTCGGCCCAGGATCGGGTACTGGCCCTGGACTACCTGTACATCGTGGCGATGCTGATGATGCTGGTGCTGGGCATCCGCTATGCCAGTGACACCTATTTCGAGGCGGCGCTGCTGATCGCCCTGTTCGGCTTTGTCGGCTCGTTCGCCCTGGCCAAGTTCCTGCTGCGTGGCGAGGTGATCGAATGAACGGCGAACTGTCGATGTGGGTTGAAATTCCGGTGGCGATCCTGCTGGTACTCAGCAGCCTCTTCGCCCTGGCCGGGGCGATCGGCCTGGTGCGCTTGAAGGATTATTTCCAGCGCATGCACCCGCCGGCCCTGGCCTCCACGCTGGGGGCCTGGTGCGTGGCGCTGGCCTCGATCGTGTATTTTTCGGCGCTCAAGTCCGGGCCGGTGTTGCACGCCTGGCTGATCCCGATCCTGCTGTCCATCACCGTACCGGTGACCACCCTGCTGCTGGCTCGGGCAGCGTTGTTCCGCAAACGCATGGCTGGGGATGATGTGCCGGCGGAAGTGAGCAGTCGCCGAACCGGACAGGACGGCTGACCGCTACCTTGCGGCGAACACCCTTGTGGCGAGGGAGCTTGCTCCCGCTGGGCTGCGCAGCAGCCCCGAGACCTGTCACCTCGGAGTGTCAGGCTGTTTGTGTTCAGCTTTTGGGAGGGCTGCGCCCTCCAGCGGGAGCAAGCTCCCTCGCCACAAAAGCGGGTCGTCTTGTGTAAGTCCCTCCCACCCTTGCACTGCCGTTCAAGCCCACGCCACCGTCAACAACCCGGCCCCGAGCACCACGCACAACGGCGAGTAGACCCAGGTGTCGAGCCTGGCGAATGTCGAGCCCTTGACCTCCTTGAAGAAGCCCACCAGGTTCGACTCGCCAATCGCCCGTGCGAACATCAGCAAGGCGATCGCACTGATCAGCCACTGCAACGCCCGATGGGTGACTGGCTGCGCCAGCAGACCGCCCCGCAGGCACACCAGCAGCGCAATCATCAGCAGTGCCAGGGCGACCAGCAACGTCAGCCAGCCCGAAGGGTCGAACGCCGGTCGCAGCGCGTCCCCCTGCCTCACCGGCACCTGGGGTACCACCGCCAGGGCCGCCCACCGCCCACCCAGGGCCCAATACAAATGAATCAAGCTGATGGTCGCAAACACCGCGACCAGCGACCGAGCCAATAAAAGCGTCATTCGCCAGCCTCCTGAAAAAGGTTGAACAATCATCCTAGCTCGAATTTGGCATTTCGCTGGACGGGCGCAGGTTGCCAGTTTCCAGTGAATGATTCATTGCCCAGGATCAAGCGTTCAGCCCGCTGGCACGCGCGCGCCCTACAGACCGGCAGAGACCTTGTCGGCGACCTCCTTGGGCAACCAGGCCTGCCAGACCTCAGGGTGGGCCTTGAGGAACGCCTCGGCGGCTTCACGGGGTGGCGTGCGCTTCTCGCTCATGTCGGCCAGGGTCTTGTTCAACGGCTCGATGGGCAAGTCGACCTTGCTGAAGAACTCGGCAATCTCCGGGTATTGCTTCTGGAATGGCGCCGAGACACCGATCGACAGTTTCGAGGCCAGGGAGCGGGTCGGTTTCGGGTTGGGGTTATCGGCGTCGGTCAGGGTCTTCCAGGCCTCGGCATCGAACGGCGGTTCTTGCAGCTGCACCAGCTTGAAGCGCCCAAGCAGCGGCGTGGGCGACCAGTAGTAGAACAGGATCGGTTTGCCCCGGCGGATCGTCGAGCTGATTTCCGCATCCAGCGCCGCCCCCGAACCGCTGCGAAAATTCACGTAGCTGTCAGACAAGCCATACGCCTTGAGCTTCTGTTTGTTGACCACCTCGGAGGTCCAACCGATGGGGCTGTTGAGGAAGCGGCCCTTGTCGGGGCTCTCCGGGTCCTTGAACACGTGCTTGTAGCGCGCCAGGTCTTCGACGCTGCGCAGGTCCGGCGCCAGGGGCTTGATGCCCTTGGCCGGGTCGCCCTTGATGACGTACTCGGGCACCCACCAACCTTCGGTCGCGCCTTTGACCGTATCGCCCAAGGCGACCACCTTCCCCTCGGCCTCGGCCTTGACCCACACGGGGCTGCGGCCGGCCCATTCTTCGCCGATCACCTGTATGTCGTTATTGGCCAGGGCGGTTTCCAGGGTAATGGTGGTGCCGGGCAATGTATCGGTCTGCAATCCATAGCCCTTTTCCACGATGACTCGCAGGATATCGGTGATCAGGCTGCCACTTTCCCAGTTCAAGTCGGCAAAGTGGATCGGCGCGGTGGCGGCTGACACCGGAAGGGGTGAAACCAACACAGCGAAGGTGGCCCAGGCAGCCAGCCACTGTCGAACTCGTTTCATGCTTTGCACCTCATGCCAGATACCGCAATAGCTGAACGGCCCTGCGTAACCGAACGCAAGTCCCTGAATAGTTCAGTCAATTGACTGTAGCCGAGGTTCCAGCGAGTTCTTGCGAAACTGTCAGTGGTGTGGGCGCACAGGCCCAGAAACGGTCACTCACTGGCCTTGAAAGTCACCAGCTCGCCCTTGCGCCACTTGGCGGCCTTGGCGGTCACCGCCTTCAAGGTCTTGGTCAAGCCTTCCTGCAACTGTTCGTTGGCCGCAAACACGGTCACCACGCTGTGGCCTTCCTTGAACAGGATGGCATGACCACCAGGGGTCGTGACGAAGGCGTAATCGCCAAGGCCATAGACCGTCAGCTTGATTTCGCGAAAGCGGATTTCAAACTTGCCACCTTCGCGACTGGGCAATACCGCCGCACGAAAATGATCGCCGACCTTGAGCTCGAGCCTGGGCTTGTCATCGACCACCAGGGCCGACTCGGTGTCGATTTCGGCGACATAAATACCTTCGGCGGTCTGCTCGGTGATGTAGACGAAACGTGACTGGAATTGTTTGACCAGTTTTGCCCGCAGGTCACCAAGTACAAATAACGCATGCATGTCGAGATTACTTACTGCCAAGGAAACATCCCCATTTTTGAAAAAGACCCGCCCTGCGCAAAGGACGGACCACGAGAACCCGTACCGACTGTAGTGTCGTAATGGACCTGTCACTGAAATTCGAAATGAACGGCGCGCCCCTGTCCCGGGCCGAGAGCAGACTAAAGGTTGCCGCTCTCGCCGTCTTTCCCGGGGGGTCGCCAGAGGCTGAAGGAAAACGCCACTCTGAGCATCGGAAAAGATGGGACTACTAACTTTAGGGAAATTTCTCACTTAAAAAAGCATTTTTCTGACATCGAGCCCAAAAAAAATTGCTTTAGATAGGCGCAACCGTCCACACGACGCTGCCGATTCTAGAGTAGCCGAAGGCGTGGAGACTACTCGAAGTACCCGGCAATTCGTCGGTAAACCATGAAAAGGAATTCACAATGGCCACTTTCACCACCCACGTCCCATGCATCGTTGAACCAGCCAACAGCCCTGACGGAGCCGATTGCCTGCCAATTTCGTTGATTCAACCGCGTTATCGGGTCGTCTTGGCCGGCAAGTGTTTTTTTCACATTGAAGAAACATCGACTGGACGTGTAAGAGGATTCCGCACCGACCATAACGAGGCCTGCTACCTGGCCAGGCGCCTCGAAAACAGCGCCTGAAACGCATATGTGCCCGTCCATGACTTAACTCAGCCGCCGACAGGCAACTGCTGCCATACTGCCCGCCCAGCGAAGACCGTCGTGAATCGGCGGTTCGCGCACCCATAATGGTTTCGAGGAGAAGGCGCGACGTGACGGAATTTGATATTGGCGAGTTTTTTATCCGGGGCGAAGCCAGAGAAGTCGAAGGCGAGTTCCAGGCCGTCATCGTGATGCGTGCCAAGCCACCGTTGACCACCGTCAGTTGCCACCAGGTGGAAAAGGATCGCTGGTTCAAGACTTCGCAGCTCGCGGCCGAGGCGGCCAGGGAAGCAGCCAGGGCGTTGAAGGCCGCCGTGGATGAAGGGGCCTTGAAAGCCTGATTCCAATCGAACTCCTGGTGACCGCTTGCCTCAGATAAAGGTAAGCCCCGAGGCGCCACGACGGCGCCCCCACCCAAAGGAGACTTCCATGGAACAACCTTCTCACGAACTCAGCACCTTGTTCGACCAACTCGGCCTGCCCTCGGACGGCAACGCCATCGACGATTTCATCGTCGCACACCCATTGGCGCCGGAGATCAAGCTGGTGGAAGCCGACTTCTGGTCGGACCAGCAAAAAGACCTGCTGCGCGAATGGCTGCTGGCCGACGGCGAAGAGGCGGTGCTGGTGGATCAACTGAACGTGCGGCTGCACGACGGTAAATAGCAGCCAGACCTTTGGCCAGGGACAAGACAGCTATAGCAGCCAGGACCTTTGACTGAGTGCAAGGCTGCTCTTGTGGCGAGGGAGCTTGCTCCCGCTCGACTGCGCCCCGTAGGAGCTGCGTAGGAGCTGTCGAGTGCAACGAGGCTGCGATCTTTCCCCAGACACTTGGATCCCAAGCGAAAGCTCAAAAGATCGCAGCCTTCGGCAGCTCCTACACAAGCCCAGCGGGAGCAAGCTCCCTCGCCACTGGATTGCGGTGGCAGGAATCCCACCACCTGCAATCAGGCCTAACGCGGCTTCTCGGGTTTGTAGCCCAACCGCAAGCCTCCCCAATGACGGCCCTTGAGCATGATCGGTACGGAAAGATCGTGCATCAACTCCCCCGTGTCCCGGGTGTAAGTCTGGAGCAATACGGGTTGCTGGTGGCTGCCGCAACGAATCCCGGTGCGATCGGAGAATTTGCGCTTGGTGCGATTATTCAGCGTGTCCACCTGGGGATCGCCGGTCAGTGGCTGGCTGAACGCCTTGTTGTGGGTCGGTACGTAGCCCTGTTGGGTGCAGGCAATCGCAAACACCAGCCCCTCGTGGCGGGTCAGCAACGGTTCCTGGATCGCCGGCAGGACCTGGTCGGTGTAACGGTCGAAACGGGTCTGGAATTTGGCCGGTTGGGTATTGGGAATCGGCTGGTAATTACGGTCGAACAAGTCCTCCAGGCTGACACGGCCCTGGTCGATGTCGGCCTCGAACTGCGCGGCGATCTGGCTCGCCCCTTCCCGCGCCAGGTCGTAGACCCGTTGGTGATAATCGTCGAGCCCCACCTCGGCCAGGCGTTCGCTGATGGTTTCGGCCTGGCCTTCCATCTGCACCGCCGCCTCGGCCAGGCGCTGGGTCTGCTGGTCGCTGATGGACAGGTCACTGCGCATCTGCTCGATGGCGTGGAACAGGCTGTCGAGTTGTTCGCGGTTGGTGTCGGTGCCCTGGGCGATGGCGCTGACCTGGGTCTCGACCCCTTCTGCAAGCCTGGCAATGTTTTCCAGGTGCTGGCCGGTGTGCTCCACCTGCTGCACGCCGCTGTCCAGGTCAGCGGCCAATTGACGGATCTGCTCCACCACCTGGGTCGTGCGCTGCTGGATGTCGGCCACCATCACCCCGACTTCGCCGGTCGCCGCGGCGGTGCGCCCGGCCAGGCCGCGGACCTCATCGGCCACCACCGCGAACCCACGGCCATGCTCACCGGCCCGGGCCGCCTCGATGGCCGCGTTCAACGCCAGCAGGTTGGTCTGGCTGGCAATCGATTGGATCACCAGGCTGACTCGCTGGATTTCATCGCTGCGTACGCTCAAGGCTTCGATCAACTCACGGCTGTCATTGGCGCGCTGGCTGAGCTGGTGCATGCGGCTGATGGACTCCACCAGTTCGCTACGCCCGGCCACGCTGCTGCGATGGGCCTCGCTGGCAGCGCCCAAGGCCTGCTGGCTGAGTTGCGAAGTGGCCTGTTCAGTGGCGATCATCGATTCGGCATTGCTGACGATCTGCGCCGCCGCATCGAGTTGGGACTGGACCTTGCCGGCCAGTTGCTTGACCGAATAGGCGACGCCGGCCGCCGACAGCGCGTTATGGCTGGTGGTGTAGGACAGGTCGCGGGTCAACTCGGCCAATGTGTCGGTCGTGGCTGCGGGTGCCGCGGCCACGCGCGAACGCAGGCGCGGCAACCAGACGATGAGCATGACCAGCGGCAGGCCCAGGTACAGCGACCAGCCGCCCAGGGCCATGCCGCACAGCAGCAAGGCCAGGGCGAGGCTCTGCAAGGTCGGCGTCAGCCAGCGCGCCGCGCCTTTTGTCACAGGTTCCGAGGCCGGCACCGCACCCGCCAGCGTTCCGTCTGTCGCCATGTTCGTCACCCACACTCTCGTTGTTATGACCGCATTAAACGCCACTACCGAGCCATTATCCATGGTCCATTAGTCGTGTTCTTGCAGCAGGTCAACGGAAGTAGACGAACAGCCACGGGCGAAAGCAAAAGATCGCGGCCTTCGTCAAAAGGTCGCGATCTTTTTTCGGAAAACGCGAATCAGGCCTGACGCTGGTGCTTGTCGATCTGTTCGTGACGTTCCTGGGCTTCGATGCAGTACTTGGTGGTCGGACTGATCAGCAGGCGCTTGAGGCCGATCGGCTCGCCGCTGTCGTCGCACCAGCCGAAGCTGTCGTCGTTGATGCGGTCCAGGGCCTGCTCCAGTTGAGGCAGCATGCGCTGGTCGCGATCGATGGCGTTGACCAGCCAGGTACGCTCTTCTTCTACGGAAGCAGCGTCCGCCGGGTCGGCCGGGGTGTCCAGGCTTTCAATGGCGATTCGGTTCTGTTCGATGCGCTCGTGGGTTTCGACCTTCATGTTCTGCAACAGCTTGGTGAAGAAAGCCAGCTGCTCGGCATTCATGTAGTCATCCGCCGGCATGGCCAGCAACTTTTCCTTTGTCATTGATTTCTCTATAAAAAAACGTGCATTAAGGCGAATTATGGAGCGTCCCGCAGCGCAGCTGCCACGCTCATCGGGAAAGGCGCCGTCTATTCCAAGCGCCACCCGGCACTCAATTTACGAGGGGCGGCAGTCTAAGGCCGAGTCGAGGCCTCAGCAACTGAAAACATAGGGAAAATGTCCGACAACCCCCTCAAATGTTCTCTGACAGGCTTTTGGCAGTCATCGGAGTGCGTTTATAACAAGAAATTCGGTGCAATGGCTGTATTAAGAAGACAAATGGCAACGCCACGCGGGTCAGGCGTGGCGCTTTGTCGCAACCTCAGGGGATCAACGCTTGAGTTTGCGCTTGTTCCGGTACTGGTCGATGACCACTGCCACGACGATGATCAAGCCCTTGATGATGTCCTGGATATAGGCATCGACACCGACGAAGGTAAAGCCGCTGGCCATCACCCCCAGGATCAGCGCCCCGATCACGGTCCCGGTGATGCGCCCCACCCCGCCCGCCAGGCTGGTGCCGCCGATCACCGCCGCCGCAATCGCGTCCAGTTCGTAGGACATGCCCATGCCCGCCTGCCCGGTCGCCGCTCGCGCCGAAGCCACCACGCCGGCCAAGCCCGCCAGCAACCCGGCAATGCTGTAGACGATCACCAGGTGGCGCTTGACGTTGATGCCCGAGGTCCGCGCCGCCTGCATGTTGCCGCCAATGGCGTAGGTGTACTTGCCATACTTGGTGTAGCGCAGGGCAATGTGGAAGATCACCGCCACCACCAGGAAGATGATCACCGGCATGGCACCATGGCCGATCGCGGTGTAGGAATCGGACAACATGCTCACCGGCTGGCCTTCGGTGTAGTAGCGCGCCAGGCCACGGGCCGAGACCATCATGCCGAGGGTGGCGATGAATGGCGGGATGCCGGTAATGGCAATGATGCTGCCGTTGATCGCCCCGGCCAACAGCCCCACCCCGAGCCCCGCCACCACCGGGATCCACACCGGCAAATCCGTCAGTGAGGGAAACACCGCCCGGGCGAAGTCCGAGGTCTGGGCCAGGCTGGCGGCGATCATCGCCGACAGCGCCAGCACCGAGCCGGACGACAAGTCGATACCGGTGGTGATGATCACCTGGGTCACGCCGATGGCCAGCAGGCCGATGATCGACACTTGCAGGATCATCAACACCAGGCGCTGGGAGTTCATCAGGAAACTCTGGTCACGCATGATCCAGCCGAACATTTCGAACACCAGGCCGATGCCGATCAGCACCAGGAAGATGCTCAGTTCCGTCGGCAGGCGCCGCCGGGACCGGGTCGGTGCTGCCGCGGGTTTATTTTCCAGTATCGCGTTCATAGCCATTCACCTTTTTATTCTTTGTCCAGGGCGCTCGTCGCCGCTGGGCGCCGCCGTTGCTCTTGAACAGGGCCGCTTCGCGCCCCAGCGGGAGCAAGCTCCCTCGCCACGGGAATATTGCTCGATGTCACTTCTCTACCAGCAGGCAATCAGGACAAGCCCGAAGCCAGTTGCATCACTCGTTCCTGGGTCGCTTCGCTGCGGTCGAGGGTGCCCATCAGGTCACCTTCGTGCATCACCATCACCCGGTCGCTCATGCCCAATACTTCCGGCAGTTCCGAGGAAATCATGATCACCGCCATGCCTTCGCTGGCGAGGTAGGAAATCAGCCGATAGATCTCGGCCTTGGCGCCCACATCGATGCCGCGGGTCGGCTCGTCGAGAATCAGGATGCGCGGGTTGGTCATCAGCCAGCGCGCCAGCAGCGCTTTCTGCTGGTTGCCGCCGGACAAGGTATCGATGCACTGTTCCAGCGACGGGGTCTTGACCCGCAGCTTCTTGCACATGTCCTCACACAAGGCGCGCAGGGCTTTCTGCTGGATGAAACCGTTGCCGACGTAATGGGGCAGCACCGCCATCTCCATGTTCTCCAGCACCGACAGGCACGGGAACAGGCCGCTGAGCTTGCGGTCCTCGGTCAACAGCGCGAAGCCCTTCTCGATGGCCATGTGGGGGTCGCTGATGCGCACGGGTTGGCCGTCCAGCCGGATCTCGCCGCCAGTGCTCGGGGTCACGCCGAAAATCGCCTCGGCCACGTTGGTCCGGCCCGAGCCCATCAACCCGGCGATGCCCAGGATCTCCCCGGCATGCAGGTCGAAGGACACGCCTTTGAAAATGCCGTCCAGGCTCAGGTCGCGCACCGACAGCACCAACTCACCGATGGGTTGCTCCCGCACCGGGAACAACTGGCTCAGTTCGCGCCCGACCATCATCGAAATCAGGCTGTCGCCATCCATGCTGTCGGCCCGTTGCAGGCCGATGTAGGCGCCGTCGCGAAACACCGCCACTTCATCGGCGATGGCGAACACTTCGTTCATCTTGTGGGTGATGTAGATGATGCCCTTACCCTGGGACTTGAGGTCGGCAATGATCGAGAACAGGTGGGCGACTTCGGTCTCGGTGATGGCCGAGGTCGGCTCGTCCATGATCAGGATGTCGGAGTCATACGAAACGGCCTTGGCAATCTCCACCATCTGCCGCTCGGCGATGCTCAGGTTGCCCACCTGCTCCTCGGGATCGAGCTTGATGCGCAGGCGCTCCAGCAGCCGGGCGGTGCAACGGTGCATCTCGCCATGGTCGACCATGTGCAGGCCGTTGAGCTGCTCGCGGCCGATCCAGATGTTTTCGGCGATGCTCATGTGGGGCATCAGGTTCAGTTCCTGATGGATCATCGCGATGCCGGCCTGCAACGCCGCCAGCGGCGTGTCGAACGTCACCGGCTTGCCGCGCAGGCGCAGTTCACCGGCGTCGGGCTGATAGATGCCGGCGATGATCTTCATCAAGGTCGATTTGCCCGCACCGTTCTCGCCCATCAGGGCCAGCACGGAACCGGGGCGTACCCGCAATTGAACATCGGACAGGGCCACCACACCGGGAAAGCCCTTGCTGACATTGACGACTTCCAGCAGGTACGGCTCATCAAGTGATACATCCGGCTGGAAAGTCATGGCCGGGGCGCTCGAAGCAGTCGCTGAAGCGAACATGATCAGGTACTCCCTCGGCAAGGTCGGCGTTGCAACCTTGCCTGCTTATTGTTGTGGTGGGACCGGGTTGAACGTCACTTGAACTGATCGACGTTTTCCGGCGTGATCAGGCGGTACGGCACCCAGACAGCCTGCTCGACCGGCTGCTTCTTGACCATTTTCACCGCCGTGTCGATCGAACCATCGGCCTGGCCCTTGGCGTCCTGGAACACCGAGACCGCCATTTCGCCTTTCTTGATCGCGTTCAAACCGTCCGGCGTGCCATCGACCCCGGCAATCAACACGCTTCCTTTCTCGGTGCCCGCTTGCTTGAGTGCCATCGCGGCGCCAATGGCCATCTCGTCGTTGTTGGCCACCACCGCCTGGAACTCGCGTCCCTGGGTCAGCCAGTCGTTGACCAGGGTCATGCCCTTGTCGCGCAACCAGATGCCGGTCTGTTCCTGTTCGATCTTGATGCCCGGGTACTTGGCCAGCACGTCCTTGACGCCCTTGGTGCGGTTGGCGGTGGAGTTGTTGGCCAGGTCACCCAAGAGGATCACGATGTTGCCCTTGCCGCCCATTTTTTCAGCCAGGTATTGCATCTGCATGCGACCGGCTTCCAGGTCGTCGGAGGCCACGGTGACCACGCCTTCCGGTAACTTCGGATCGTCCGGGCGGCGGTTGACGTACACCAGCGGGATGCCGGCCGCCACGGCGGCCTTGGTGATGCGCTGGGTCGCGGCGGTGTCCACCGGGTTGACGATGAGCGCATCGACCTTCTGGCTGATGAAGCTTTCCACCTGGCTCAGCTGCTTGACCACGTCGCTGCGGGCATCTTCGAACTGCAGGGTGACGCCGTCCGGCAGGGACTTGGCTTTCTTGTCCATGGATTCGCGCAGGTAGGTCAACCAGGTGTCATCAAACTGGGACATGCTGACGCCGATCTTCAGGTCCGCCAGGGCAGCGCCGCTGGTGAGCATCAACGACAGGGCCAGCGAGGCGATACGGGTCTTGGTCTTCATGAACGGTCTTTCTCCACTTTTTTGTTGGTTTTATGGATAAGGCGTAGCGGATCAGGAACGGGGCAAGCGCACGATGGGCGCGCCGGGCATGCAACAGACCACGGCGCCGTTGCGCTGGATACACAGGGATTCGAACAGAGGAAAGGCTGCGGACAGGCGCAGCAGACGTGGCAGGTGAAACGCAGAGCGGCTGAAGGTTTTCATCGACGGTACCTAGCTGTGTTTCTTGTTTTTGTTTCGTCTGTCATCCGTTCAAGGCTGGCTTGGCGGAAGACAAACAGGGTTGTCGGTAACCTGGAATCGACTTTATTGGAAAATATTTTCCATATCAACTGATTTTAGAATTTTATTCGTTTTTTATTCCATGACCCACTGGAGTGGACAACCGCACCACTTCGCCCTGCCCGGCACTCTGCCTGGCGGCGTCGAGGATGCGGGTGGTCGCCAACGCATCACGGGCCTCCACCGGCAGCGGGCCAGTGCCCTGCAACGCGCTTTGCAAGTGTTGGTAGAACGTCAGCCAGCAGCCACGCTCCGAGGTCACCCGCTCGCGCTCGGTGCCGTGTTCGAACCAGCCCCAGCGCCGATGTTCTTCAGCCCCCCAGCGCTCGCCCTCGGTCGCTGGGCTCAGGCCGGCCAATGCCTGAGCCTCCTGCCCGTCCAAGCCGTCGACGGTGTAGCAGCCCTGGGTGCCGTTGACCCGAAAGCGCGGACGCGGTGCGTTTTGCACGCAATTGCCGCTCAAGTGGGAGACTACGCCGCTGGCATGAGTCAAGGACATGAAGAAACCGTTGTCGAACACCTGGTCCGGCTGTCGGTAGTCCAGCTCGGCGTAGACCCGCACCACCGGCCCGAACAGTTGCAGCGCCTGGTCCACCAAGTGGCTGCCCAAATCGCGCAGGAACCCACCACCGCTGCCTTTGCCTACCGAGGTTGGCGAATAACGTTCGACACTCGACTCGAAACGAATGACTTGCCCGAGCGCCCCGGAGGCCAACAGTTTGCGCAGGGTCAGGAAATCCGAATCCCAGCGGCGGTTCTGGTACACGCTCAAGGGCACGTTGCGACGTTCGGCGGCCAACACCATCGTCTCGGCCTGCGCGGCGTCAGGGGCGAACGGTTTGTCGCTGACCACCGCCACGCCGAGTTCGATGGCCTGCATCACAATGGCCGGGCGACCGTCCAAAGGCGTGGACACCACCACCGCATCGACACCGGCCGCTACCAATTGTTCGAGGGTGTCGAAGGCCTGGGCCTGCGGGTGATCGCTGGCCAATTGTTGGCGGCGCTCGGCGGACCGGGTCACCACGCCGACGAACGTAGCCCCCGGCAGACTGCTGATCAGCGGCGCATGAAAGAACCGCCCACCCTTGCCGTAGCCGACTAGTCCGATTCGCATGAAAGCTCCTTGTTAATCACTGAATGAATGCAATCCCTGTGGGAGCTGAGCTTGCTCGCGAAGACGGCGATACATTCAACATTGATGTCGACTGACACTACGCCATCGCGAGCAAGCTCAGCTCCCACCATTTGACCGAGTACCTTTGAGGGAACGCAGTCGACTGTGGGAGCGGGCTTGCTCGCGAAGACGGCGGACCAGCCTTCATCAGGTTGACTGACCCACCGCTATCGCGAGCAAGCTCGCCCCCACCATTTGACTGCACACCCACAGGGGGATTGGGGTTAGCCGTAGAAACGCGGGCGCTCGGGCAGCTCGACCTTGACGATCTGCCCGCTCTGCTGCGCTTCGACACAGGCATCCGCCGCCACCGCCGCCGCAAACCCATCCCAGGCCGATGGCCCACCCACTTGCCCGGCACGCACACCGTCGATGAAGGCCTGCAACTCGACGTCATAAGCGGCGATGAAGCGGTCCTTCCAATCCATCAGGATCGCATTGGACAGCTTGGCGCCGCTGCGCAGTTGCACCTGGGACGGTTCCGGCAGCTTGGCGATGCCGGTCTCCCCCACCACTTCGCACTGGATGTCATAGCCGTACTGGCAATTGACGAACACCTCGACGTCGATGCGCGTGCCCCGGGCGGTTTCCAACAGGACGATCTGCGGGTCCCGCAAGTGAGCCAGGGCCTTGCTGGTCTTGCGTGGGAATACCACCTGCACCGACACGTAGTCATCGGCCAACAACCAGCGCAACACATCCAGCTCGTGGATCAAGGTGTCGGTGATCGCCATGTCGGTCTTGTAGTTCTCGCCCACGCTCGGGTTGCGGTGGGCGCAGTGCAGCATCAGCGGCTCACCGATCTGGCCGCTGTCGATCACCGCCTTGAGCGCCCGATAGCCTTCATCGTAGGGGCGCATGAAACCGACTTGCACCAGGCGCTTGCCATGGGCCACTTCGGCCTCGACGATCTTGCGGCAACCTTCGGCCGTGACCGCCAGGGGTTTTTCACAGAACACCGGTTTTCCCGCCGCAATCGCCGCCAGCACGAATTCTTCATGGCTCGGGCCCCAGGAGGTGACAAGGATCGCCTCCACGTCCGGCGCCTTGATCAACGCATGGCCGTCAGGGTAGACCTCGGCGGTCAGCTTGAGATCGGCCACGACCTTGGCCGCTTGTTGCAGGTTGATGTCGGTCACCGCCACCACCTGGCTGTTGAGCAAGGTCTGGCTGCAACGACGGATATGGTCCTGGCCGATGGCCCCGGTGCCGATGACGCCCAGCTTCAAAGACATGTAGAACTCCTTTCGTAGGGTTGGGGCAATCAGTATTGACGGGCCTTGGCCAGTCGTTCATTGAGGGTCTTGGCGACGGCATCGGTGCGGGCGCTGGTGGAGACTTGCGCCACGCCCACACGCCACCACGACAGGTAGCTGTGAATCATGGTCTTGGGCAGGACCTTGATGTCGATCAAGGTGGAGACCGTCTGGCGCCGCGCATCCGCCAGGGCCGCGCGCAGCTCCTCCAGGGTCGTCGCCTTGTAGGTCTTGCAGCCGTAGGCCGCGGCACTCATGGCGAAGTCCACCGGCACGAAGTCACCGTCGAGCTTGCCGGTGTCCGGGTTGCGGAAACGGAACTCGGTGCCGAAGCTGTCCATGCCATTTCCCATCTGCAGATTGTTGATGCAGCCGAAGGCCATGTTATCCAGCAGCACCACGTTGATCTTGCGGCGCTCCTGGATCGAAGTCGCCAGTTCCGAGTGCAGCATCATGTAGGAGCCATCGCCCACCAGGGCGTACACCTCTTTATCGGGCTCGGCGAGTTTCACGCCCAAGGCCGCGTTCACCTCATAACCCATGCACGAATAGCCGTACTCGACGTGATAGGTGTTCACGCCCTTGCTGCGCCAGGCGCGCTGCAAGTCGCCGGGCAAGCTGCCGGCGGCGGCGACGATAATCGCATCGTCGGCCAGGGTTTCGTTGAGGGTGCCCAGCACGCGGCTCTGGGTCAGGCAGGAACCGGTGAGTTCGATGAATTCGCGAAACACCGCCGGGTCCATGTGGTCATCGATTTCCGGGAGGAACTCCTCGGCTTGATAATCGGCCTGGTAGATCCGATCGACCTCGGCGTCCAACTGGGCCTTGGCGTCGGCGATCTGCCCGCCCCATTCAGCGCGATAGTCGCCCAGCGCGGCGGACAGTGACTCCAGGCCCGAGCGGGCGTCGGCCAGCAGCTGCACGCCGTCGAGCTTCAAGGCGTCGCAGGGGCTGATGTTGAGGTTGAGGAACTGCACGTCCGGGTGCTGGAACAACCATTTGGAGCCGGTGGTGAAATCGCTGTAGCGCGTGCCGATGCCGATGATCAGGTCGGCTTTCTTGGCCAGCAGGTTCGCCGCCAGGCAACCGGTCTCGCCGACGCCGCCGACGTTCAGCGGGTGGCTGGACACCACGGCGCTCTTGCCAGCCTGGGTCTCGGCGAAGGGAATGTCGAAGCGCTCGGCAAAGGCCTGCAACGCCGCATTGGCCCCGGAGTAGCGCACCCCGCCGCCACAGATGATCAACGGTCGGCGCTTGCCCTTGAGCAGCGCCCGGGCGTCGCCGAGCATTGCCTCGGTGGCCGGGCGACGGTCGATGCGGTGCACGCGTTTTTGCAGGAAGTAGTCCGGATAATCGTAGGCTTCGGCCTGTACGTCCTGGGGCAGCGCTAGAGTCACCGCGCCGGTTTCAGCCGGGTCGGTGAGCACGCGCATGGCCTGGATCGCCGCGGTCATCAACTGCTCGGGGCGGTTGATGCGGTCCCAGTATTTGCTCACAGCCTTGAAGGCGTCGTTGGTGCTGATGCTCAGGTCGTGGAACTGTTCGATCTGCTGCAACACCGGGTCCGGCTGGCGACTGGCATAGACATCGCCGGGCAATAACAGCAACGGAATGCGATTGGCCGTGGCGGTGGCCGCGGCGGTCAGCATATTCGCCGCACCAGGGCCCACCGACGAGCTACAGGCGTAGATCTTGCGCCGCAGGTGCTGCTTGGCGAACCCGATGGCGGCATGGGCCATGCCCTGCTCGTTGCGGCCCTGATGGACCACCAGGTCGCCGCTGTCCTGCTCCAGCGCCTGGCCCAGGCCCAGCACGTTGCCGTGGCCAAAAATGGTAAACACCCCGGCGACGAACTTACTCTGGACGCCATCGACCTCGACGTACTGATTATCGAGGAATTTCACCAGGGCCTGGGCCATGGTCAGTCGTGTTGTGGTCATGCTTGCACCTTTTCAAACGCAACTCGGTCAAGTGTGGGAGCGAGCTTGCTCGCGATAGCGGTGTGTCAGGCGACGCATGCATTGATTGGGGCGCCGTCATCGCGAGCAAGCTCGCTCCCACAAGGGGTTCTCCATCATTCAGGAAGTCGGGTCAGGCCTGTGAGCTTTGCAGGTGATTCATGCTCGCCCCCAACGCCTGGCGAATATCGGCCAGTTCATGGACGCTCTCGGCAAACGGTTCGAAGGACAGGTAGCCCTCGTAGCCCCCAGCCCGCAGCGCCTCGATCTGCGCGGCATTGCCAAGAATGTCAGCCGCGCCCACCAGCACCCGGTGACCGTCCCGAATCGTCGCCAAGGGCGCCTGGGCATCCTCGACCCCGGAGATGTGCACCAACCCGGTCAGTTCGGGAAAAAACGCCTGCTCCCCCGCCAGATGATGGTGAAAGGTGTCGTGCACCAGGCGGAACACATCCAGCCCGCCGATGGCCTGGATCGCGTCCACTGCCGTGCGCTTGCGCCGCAGCGAGCACTCTTCGAACCCCAGAGGCTCGATGAAACCGTAGATGCCAAAGGCGCGCAGGATCGGCGCCAGTTCGCTAAGGGCCGTACGCAGCCCTGCGGCGCGCTCGGCTTCGCTGCGCGGGTCGGCGCGGTCATTGAGCGGGCACATCACCAGCCCTTCGGCGCCGCATTCGCGGGCGTAGTCGGCCAACCTCACCGCTTGGGTCCGACGCTCCTCGTTCCACACGTCGAAGGGGTACAGGGCATTGATCGACAGCACCTTGATGCCCCTTTCCTCACATAACTCGCGCACCCGACCGGGCGGCATGCCGTCTTCAATCTCGACACCCTTCAGATCGTTGCGGATCTCGATGGCATCGGTTCTCAACGCCAGCGCCAGGTCAATGAATTCGGGCAGTGACAGGCGCGGGGCAACCATTCGATTCAAGGCAAAACGCAGGGGCTTATTCATTGTTGTTCTCCCTCCGGCACTGTAAAAAACGGGTTATTGGGCAGTCGGCATGCTGAATTCAGGACCCTTGGCGATGCTGTCGGGCCAGCGCTGCATCACGCTTTTGTAGCGGCTGTAGAAGCGCAGCCCTTCTTCGCCGTAGGCATGGTGATCGCCGAACAGCGAACGCTTCCAGCCACCAAAGGAATGCCAGGCCATGGGCACCGGGATCGGCACGTTGATGCCCACCATGCCGACCTTGATGCTGCGGGCGAACGCCCGGGCGATGCCGCCGTCACGGGTGAAGCACGACACGCCGTTGCCGAACTCATGGGCGTTGATCAGCGCCACCGCCGTGGCGAAATCCGGTACACGGACAATCCCCAGCACCGGCCCGAAAATCTCTTGCTGGTAGATGCTCATCTCGGCGGTAACCTGGTCGAACAGCGTCGCCCCGACAAAGAACCCCTGCTCGGCCCCCGGCACCTTGAAACCACGGCCATCGACGATCAGACGCGCGCCCTCGGCCACGCCGGCGTCGATGAAACCTTCCACCTTGGCCTTGTGCTCGGCGGTGACCAGCGGCCCCATGTCGGTGCCGGGCTGCTGGCCGTTGCCGATCTTCAGTTGATCAATACGGGGCAACAGTTTGGCAATCAATTCATCCCCCACATCACCCACCGCCACGGCGATGGAAATCGCCATGCAGCGTTCGCCGGCCGAGCCGTAGGCCGCACCGATCAACGCGTCTGCCGCCTGGTCGAGGTCGGCATCGGGCATGACGATCATGTGGTTCTTCGCCCCGCCCAGGGCCTGGACGCGCTTGCCCTGCGCCGTGCCTTGCTGGTGGATGTACTCAGCGATCGGTGTGGAGCCGACAAAGGAAATCGCTTCGATGTCCGGGTGCTGCAACAGCGCATCCACCGCCACCTTGTCGCCTTGGACAACGTTGAACACGCCATCCGGCAGGCCGGCTTCCGTCAGCAAGCGGGCCATCAGCAAACTGGCGGACGGGTCGCGCTCCGAAGGCTTGAGGATGAAGCAGTTGCCGGCGACCAGCGCCAGGGGAATCATCCACAAGGGCACCATCACCGGGAAATTGAACGGCGTGACCCCGGCGCAAACACCCAGGGGCTGGCGCAGGTTCCAGTTGTCGATGCCACCGCCGATGTTGTCGCTGAAATCGGTCTTGAGCAGGTTCGGCGCACCGCAGGCGTACTCGACGATCTCGATGCCCCGGGTGACTTCACCGTGGGCGTCGGACAGCACCTTGCCGTGTTCACGGCTGATGATCTGCGCCAGTTCGTCGTGATGCCGATCGAGCAATTCCTTGAACTTGAACATCACCCGCGAACGGCGCAGGGACGACTGCTCGGACCAGGCCGGGAACGCCGCCAGCGCCGAAGCCACCGCTGCGTCAACGGTACTCGGTTCGGCGAGGGCCACCCGGGCCTGCACCGCACCGGTGGCCGGGTTGAAGACATTGCTCAGGCGCGCGTTGTCGCTGGCCTGAATTCGACCGTCGATGTAATGGCCTACTACCGGGGCGTCGCTCATTGCTTGTTCTCCCTGCGTATGTGTGGGGTCAGAGATCCAGCAGCCAGCTGTGCTGCGGATCGTTATGGAATTGCCAGACCCGCTTCGGGCCGGCCATGACGTTCAGGTAATACGACTCGTACCCGTAGGGCACACTGACCGGGTGATAACCCTTGGGCACCACCACCAGGTCACTGTTTTCCACCGCCATGGCCTGGTCGATGCTGCGGTCGTCGGTGTAGACCCGCTGGAACACGAAGCCTTGGGACGGGTTGACCTGGTGGTAATAGGTCTCTTCGAGGAAGCTCTGGTGTGGCAGGTCGTCGGTGTCGTGCTTGTGCGGCGGGTAACTCGAGGAGTGTCCCGACGGCGTGCGCACTTCCACCACCAGCAGCGAGTGGGCCGGTTCGCTGTCCGGCAGAATGTCGCAGACATAACGGGTGTTGGCGCCCTTGCCGCGCACGCTGCGCTTCATGCTCTCCGGACGGATCAGTCGTGGGCCGTATTCGTTACGCGCCGAACCCGGCGCGGCACACACCGCCACCTGCACATCGCTCAGGGCGGTGACCTGGGCCTGGCTGCCCGGTGGCAGGTAAGCGGCATAGGGTGACTTGTCCTCGAACACCGACTGGCGATCACCCAGGTTGTCCCAATCGAAGGCGCCCTGCCCCGGCGCTTCGCCCTTGAGGCTGATGCGCCCGCTGAGCAGCACCAGGCACAATTCCTGGTCACCGGCGGCCACCGGTAGGGTTTCACCGAGGCTCAGGCGGTAGGCGGCGAACCCGACGTATTCCAGCTCACCCGCTGGTAACTGGACCATGGTTCGGCCGCTGGAATGGCTCTTGATCAACAGGCTCATGACGCACTCCTTTCTTGCAGCAAGGCGCGCAGAGTGTCGTAGCCCTTCTTGGCGTAGGCATAACTCGGCGCTACGGCGGGATCCTGCTCGGCTTCCACCACCAGCCAACCTTGGTAGTCAGCGGCCAGCAGCACATCGAGCAACGCGGCGAAATCGATATCGCCATCCCCCGGCACGGTGAAGGTGCCGTTGATGATGCAGTCGGGGAAGCTCCAGAGGTTATTGCGCGCCAGTTGCACCACCGGCTTGCGCACGTCCTTGAAGTGCACATGGCAGACCCGTTCGATGTGTTTGCGCAGCACCTGCAACGGTTCACCACCGCCCATGTAGCAGTGACCCGAATCGAACAACAGGCCCACTTCGCTGCCGGTCAGGGCCATCAATTTGTCGATGTCCGCGGGCGACTCGACATAGGCGCCCATGTGGTGGTGGTAGGCCAGGCGCACGCCTTGGGACAAGGTGAAGCGCGCCAGTTCGGTGAGTTTGTCAGCGTAGGCTTGCCAGGCTTCGTCGGTGTGAAAACGCGGCCGCTCAACCAATGGAATGCGTTGGCCTTGAATGGAATCGGCGACCTCGCCGTACACCAGCACGTTGGCGCCGTTCTGCGCCAACAGCTCGACGTGACTGGCGATGGCGTCGATTTCCTCGGCCGCCGAGCGCCGGGCCAGGCGACTGGAATACCAGCCGGAGACCAGCGCCAGGTCGTACGGCCGCAGCACATCGCCGACGCCCTTGGCGTCCTTGGGGAACTTGCCGTTGAGCTCGAAGCCTTCGTAGCCGATGGCTTTGCCTTCACTCAGCGCGGTACTCAACGGCGTCTCGCCGCCCAACGATGGCAAGTCGTCGTTGCTCCAGGAAATCGGGTTGATGCCAATTCGAATAGCGGGCATGGCTGCACCTTTTATTGTTTTTTCATAACCATTGAAGGCGGCAATGAACCCTGTGGGAGCGAGCTTGCTCGCGATAGCGGTGGGTCAGGCGACTGATTGTCAACTGTCAGTCCGCTATCGCGAGCAAGCTCGCTCCCACAGGTTCAGTATTCACAATGTCTAACTTCGCGCAGCACGCCAGGCCTCGATCAATTCCACAAACCGGCCCTGCACCTGTTGGATCAGCGTTTCATCATCGATTTCCCCGGCCAGCCAGGCCCGGCTCGGTTCCTGGAAGATCGTGCGGCCCACGGCGAAACCGCGGCAGGTGCTGCTCTGGCTGGCCTGGCGAAACCCTTCGGCCAACGCGGCGGCCGGGGCGTTGAGGCCCAGCAGGACCACGCCACGGCAATACGGGTCGCGCTGTTGGATCAGCTCATCGAGCTGCTGCCATTCATCCGCGCCCTGGGCTTCGATCTTCCACCACGCCGGGAAGATGCCCAGGTTGTAGAGGCGCTTGAGGGCGCGATAGAGCACGTCCGGGTGCGGCGATGGATGATCCTTGGGCGGAATGACTTCCAGCAGCAATTCATGGCCGCTGGCCTCGGAGGCCTTGTACAACCCCATCAATTGCGCCTCTTGCTCCAGGCGCAGCAGCGGTTCGTCGTCCGGGTGAAATTGCACCAGGCACTTGATGATCTGCTCCTGTGGCCAGGCGATCAGGTTGCTGCCAATGGAGCGCCCATGCTCGAAGGCCAGTGGCCGCGAACCCTGCACTTCCACCGGCCGCGCCACCCACCAGCCGCGGCCGGTGGCAGCGTTCAGCGAATCCTGGCCGAAGCGCTGGTCGGCCAGCAGACCGACGTCGGCCTCGATGCCCTGGTGGCGCAGGTCGGCTTCGACCCGTGCCACCGCCTGGATGAACAGTTGCTTGAGTTCGCCGATGCTGCTCAACTCGCGGCCGCCCTTCTGGGCCAGTTCCACCAGTTGTCCACGATGGTCGAAGGCGAAGATGAACAGCTGTTTCCAGGTCTTGCGGGGCACGCTGACCTGATGCAGGCGTTGCAGCACGACATCTTGGTCCGGCCGGGTGATGGGCACCGGGCTGTCGAACAAATAGTCGAGTTCGGCCCGGGTCGGCATTGCCGGGGCGCAGGCATGGCGCGACACCACCAGCCCACCGCAAGCATTGGCCAACTGGCAGCAGCGTTCATCGCTGGCGTCCTCCAGCCAGCCGGCAAGAAATCCGGACATGAACGCATCGCCGGCGCCCAGTACATTCAAGACTTCGACCCGCACGCCAGGGTAAATGGCGCCGTCTTCGAGCCGGGCCGGAATGGCACCATGGATCACTGTGCAGCCCTGGGGGCCGAGCTTGACCACCAGGGTCGCCGCCGTCAGCGAGCGCACGGTACGCAGCGCGGTCAGCAGGTCTTCACTGCCGCCGGCGATGAGAAACTCTTCTTCGGTGCCGACGATCAGATCGAAACGCGGCAGGATGCTCTGCACGTGCTGGCTGACTTTCTGGTCGGCCACAAACCGCGTTTCGCCATCGGCCTTGCTCGCCAGGCCCCAAAGCACAGGCCGGTAATCGATGTCGAGGACCCGCTTGACCTGATGTTTTTGCGCATAGTCCAGCGCCTGGATACTGGCCTTGTAGACGCCATCGGTGGAGAAATGCGTGCCGGTGATCAGCAAAGCCTTGCTGGAAGCAATGAAGGTTTCGTCGATGTCTTCGGCGCGCAGCGCCATGTCGGCGCAGTTCTCCCGGTAGAACACCAGGGGAAAGGTTTCCCGGTCCTTGATCCCCAGCAGCACCATGGCCGTCAGACGTTCGGGATCGACCTTGATGCCGCTGACATCGCAGCCTTCGCGGGCCAGGGACTCCACCAGGAAGCGGCCCATGTGGTCATCGCCTACCCGGCTCAACATCGCCGACCTGAGGCCCAGGCGCGCCGTGCCGAACGCGATGTTGGCCGAGGAACCGCCAAGGTACTTGGCGAAGCTCGAAACATCTTCCAGGCGCGCGCCGACTTGCTGCGCGTAGAGGTCGACGCCCAGGCGTCCCAGGCAGATCACATCCAATTGACGCCCACTGGCAAAACGAGTCTGGCCCATGCTGGCTCCTGTTATTTTTATCAGCCTGCGCTTGTCGCCGACACCGGCGACAACGCTGTTGGTGAGTGCAGACTAAAACGAGCAGCGCGCAATAATCAATAATTATTCTATAAATTTTTTACGTGGAATATTTTTTCCAATACGCTATGACCAAAGCGAACCAGACGCAGTGCATCGTTTCAGCACCTGCTGCAACATTTGTCCGCCCATGATTTTCCCTGCGCCTACGCTGTAGACTGCGACCAGCCAACCTATTGTCGAGGGCCGGCCTTTTTTCGGGCCGCCCTATAAGAACAAGCCAGAAGGATTTTCTATGACCCGCCCCGATGATCTGCCGGCGCCGTCCGAGAGCGCGTCCGAACCCGCCCTCCCGAGCCCTCCGATCAATGCCGAGCGCCTGCTGCAACTGATCACCGACGAATACGAAAGCCTGCCGCGCCAGCTCAAACGCATCGCCAGCTACATGAGCCAGCAGAGCGACCGGATCATGGTCGACCGCATCAGCGACATCGCCCGGGAATGCGAAGTGCACCCCTCGGCCATCGTCAGGTTTTCCCAGCGCTTCGGCTTCAGCGGGTTCAGCGAAATGCAGGCGTTGTTCCGCGAGGCCTACACCCACAAGACCACGCCGGTGCAGAACTACCAGCAGCGCATCCGCAGCATGATCGCCAACAAGTCGCAGAAAGCCAGCGGCGGCGACCTGGCCCGCGAGTGCGTCAATGCGACCCTGTCGGGCATCGAGCGCCTGGGGTTGGAGCTGGACGACCAGGCGTTCGAAAAGGCCGTGGACCTTGTGGTCAACGCCGACAACATCTATGTGGTGGGCGTACGCCGCTCGTTCGCGGTCGCCGATTACCTGGTCTACAACCTGCAACACACCAACAAACGCATTCACCTGGTGTCCGGCCTGGGGGGCAGCTACCGCGAGCAGATGCGCAGTGTGCGGGCCAACGACCTGGTCATCGCCATCAGCTTTACGCCCTACGGCAAGGAAACCCAGCACTGCCTGCGCATTGCCCAGCATCACCAGGCCAAGACCCTGATCATCACCGACAGCAACCTCTCGCCCCTGGCCAAGCGGGCCAACGCCGTGTTGCTGGTGAACGAAGGGAGTTCGTTCGCCTTTCGTTCGTTGAGCGCCACGTTGTGCCTGTGCCAGGCGTTGTTCATCGCCGTGGCTTACCGGCTGGAACTCAAGGTCGATGAAATCCATGAACAGGTCGGGTTCGAGGACTAACGCCCACAGAATTTTCTGAAGGAGACGTCATGAAACTGATCGGCATGCTGGACTCGCCCTACGTGCGACGCGTCGCCATTTCCGCCAAGTGCCTGGGGGTTGCCCTGGAACACAAGTCCGTTTCGGTGTTCAGGCATTTCGAACAATTCCAGCGCATCAACCCGGTGGTCAAGGCCCCGACCCTGGTGCTGGACGATGGCAACGTGCTGATGGACTCCACGTTGATCATCGACTACCTCGAGGCCTTGGCCGGGCCGGGCAAAAGCCTGATGCCGGTGGACAGTGGGCAACGGCTGCGCGCCCTGCGCCTGATCGGCCTGGCCCTGGCGGCGTGCGAGAAGTCGGTGCAGATCTACTACGAACGCAACCTGCGGCCGACAGAAATCCAACACGCCCCTTGGGTCGAACGCGTGGAGGGCCAGCTGGCGGCGGCCTATGGCATGCTCGAACAGGAACTGGTGAAACAGCCCCTGGCCACCGATGGCACACTCGATCAGGCGGGCATCACCGTGGCAGTGGCCTGGAGCTTCACCCACCTGGTGGTGCCGGACCAGGTGCAGGGCAAGTCATTCCCATCGATCAGCGCGTTCACCGCCTATGCCGAAGGGTTGGAGGCGTTTGTCAGCACTCCGATGGAATAGGCGCAGGATTCCGATTCACCCTGGATCCCTGTGGGAGCGAGCTTGCTCGCGATAGCGGTGTACCAGTCAACAGGGATACTGCCTGACCTGACGCCATCGCGAGCAAGCTCGCTCCCACAGTTTGTTCCCGGATGCCTGCTGGATAGGCACTCACCACAACTCCCACAGTTTGTTTCGGGGTGACTGCGGGATATGTATTCAGCACAGCCCCCACGCAGGATTTGCTCAGGCCAGCTCCATTTCCTTGGGCTCTACCACCGGTGCCACCTCGAAGCGGTCCGCCAGGAATGGCGTGATGTCCAGCGGCAAGGGCTCGTTGTTCACCAGTTTGTCCAGCAACACGCCGGTGATGGCCGAGGTCAGGATACCGGTGCGGAAATGCCCGCACGCGTTGAGATAGCCTTCCACCCCGCGCATCGGTCCCAGGATCGGTAGTTCATCAGGCGAACCCGGGCGCAGGCCGGCCCAGGTTCGTTTCAGGTTGATGTCGACCAACTGCGGAATGCAGCGCACCGCACCTTGCACCAGCCCTTCGATCTCCGGATAAGTCGTGGTCACGTCGAAACCTTTGTCTTCGGTGGTGCTGCCGATGAGGATTTCACCGTTGTCTTTCTGCGCCACATAGCAGTCGCTGGTGGTCAGGCAGCCATTGAGGATTTTCGGCATGCGCTCGGTCAGCAGGATCTGGCCCTTGACCGGCTTGACCGGAATTCGCACGCCGGTGGCCTGCTCGCTCAGGTCCGCCGCCCAGGCGCCGGCCGCGTTGATCAGGGTCCGGCAGTGGAAGGTCCCCGCCTCGGCGGTTTGCACCCCGGTCACCCGCGTGCCGCTGCGCAACACCTCGGTCACGTTGGTGTTGAAGAACAGGTCGACACCGTTCTGCCGGGCGCCTTCAGTGTAGGCGTCGGCCAGGCGGAACGGGCTGAGCTGGTGATCGCAGAGAAACTCCAGGGCGCCCTGGGCCTCATGGCTCACATTCGGCTCTGCCTCGCGCAAGGCCGCCTGGTCGAGCCAGCGTACCTGGTCTGCCAGGTGGGGAATGCAGGCGACGATGTGCTCGGCGTACAAACGGTCTTCGTCGTCGTAGATCACGAACTTGAGCCCGGTCTCCTCGAACTTGAAATCCATACCATGGCGGTCGATCAATTCGCGGTGCAACTGCGGGTACATCGCATTGGACTGCAAGGCGAACTCGAAGAACGACTGCGGCAGGATGTGCGGCGTGCTGGCATCCACCGCCACGGCGGCGCCCTGGGTCTGGCGCTTGCGGTTGGCCGACATCATGCGAAAGAAGATCACCCCGCAACCCAGGCCCACCGACTCACCGATGGCCCACAGCCCACCCGCCGAGGCGCGGGTCGCGTTGCCGGGGCGCTTGGCGTCGATCAGGGCGATCTTCAGGTGTTTGCGCTTGGACAGTTGATAGGCACACGAGGCCCCGATCACACCGCCCCCGGCGATGACCACGTCGTAGTCCTTAATCATGGGAAACCGCCTCCGTGCCGGCATTCTGGAACGCTGAAAAGGGAATCGGATCGATGGGGAAACGCGGCCGCAGCCAACCCACGTCGGCGCGCCCGGTGGCTTCGCGCAAGCGGTCGCTGCAGTAGCCGACGCACATCCGCCCCTGGCAATCGCCCATGCTCACGCGAGTGCGCATCTTCAGGCTGGCCATGTCTTGCACGCCTTGCTCCAGCGCCCGGTCGATGTCGGCGCGGGTGGCGTGCTCGCAGCGGCAGATCACCGTGTCGGCGGCAGGCAACGCGGTTTGCCCGGCACCACGCTGGGTGTAGCGATCCACGGCGGCGCGAAAGCGAATGATCCGCGCCAGTTGCGCCTGGTAACGCTCCCGGTGGGCCAGGGCCGTGGACGGATCCAGTACGTTGCGTTGCATGAGGATCGACAACGCCGCGATGCGCCCGCTGAGCATGGCCGCTTCACCGCCACGGATCCCGCCCATGTCGCCGGCCAGGTGAATGTGCGCTTCGCTGCTTTGTTGCCAGGCATCGGATACGGCCCGCAAATAGCCGTCATCGCTGAAACCGTGCTCCAGGCCCATCTGCTGGCTCAATTGAGTCCGCGGGATAAACCCGTAGCCCACTGCCAGGGTCTGGGCCGGCACCTGTTCGGCGCGTTTGAGGTCCGGCTCCCAGGTCGTGGAGTACGGCGCGACGGTGACGTGGCTCAACTCACCCTCGCCATCAGCCTGCACCACGCCCCAGCCATAGCGCACGGGAATGCGATTGAGCTTGAGGTAGGCCAGCATGCTCAGGCCGTCGAGGAACAACTGCGGCTTGTTCAGCAACGCCAGGCTTTCCTTGGCGATCCGGCCGAACCCACAGGCTTCGAAGACACCCGCCACCGCCACGCCTGAAGCGTGCAGCTGGCAGGCCACCAGTGGCAGCAACGGCCCCGTGCCGGCGATCACCACCGGGCTCGGCGGCCGGACCACGCCGCTCTTGATCTGCAATTGCAGGCCCCCGAGCATCATCACCCCCGGCAGCGTCCAGCCAGGAAACGGCACGCTGCGTTCGTGACAACCGGCCGCCAGGACCAGATGGGAATAGGCGACCTCGCCCAGGCGCTCGTCGGCATCCAGCAGCATCAACGCCCTGAAGCCTTCGGCACCGATGACACGGTTGCCCAATCGCACCTCGATCAACCCGGCATGGCGCTGGTATTCTCCGTGGAGTTTTTCCAGGGCTTCGCTGTAGCGCGGCCCCAGGTAATCCAGGCTGACGCCATCGCGCAGCGGCCCGCGGTACACGACGCCGCCGAGGCGCGGCGCCTCTTCGAGCAAGGTGCAACGCACCCCGTGGGTGGCCAGCTCGATGGCCGCAGCCATGCCCGCCGGCCCACCGCCGACAATCACCGGATCGAGGCTCATGGCGCCTCCGTTTCGGTCATGCGGTTGGTCCGGGTTTCGATCTGCATGCCAGGGCGCACCAGGGTCTGGCAGGCGCGGCGCTTGTGGCGGCCGTCGATCTTGACCAGGCAGCACTGGCACACGCCCATGCCGCAGTAGGCGCCACTGATCTGGTCGTGGTCGTTGCGGGCGACCTGGCGTTGCCCCAGGGACTGGATGACGGTGAGGACGGTTTCCCCGTGGGCGGCGTTGACGGCTTGCCCGTCCAGGCGCACCGTCATATCGGCGCGGGTCAACGGCTGGATATCGAATGTTCGGCGTAGAACGTCTTGAGGTTGCATCATGCTGCTCTTCCTTGAAGGTTCAGTGAAGTTTCGGCTCCTTGCGGCACACATCCACCGGTTCGCGTCGGTACCCGGCAACAGCGCACCGAAGCGGGGCAACAGACGCAACATGATAGTGCGCACGAAATTCATGTTAGGGATAATTTGTGACCAAGTGTTGATCCAGGCCAGCGAATCGGCGTGCCGGTCCATGAACTTTTTTTCAGAAAGCCGACAGGTAATTTTTGGCAGAATGCTGCGCAATCGCTCCAACTTCCCCACACGGTACCGCCCATGAACCGCATCCTGACCATCGAAGACGACGCCGTGACCGCCCGTGAAATCGTTGCCGAGCTGACCCGCAACGGCCTGGACGTCGATTGGGTCGACAACGGCCGCGAAGGCCTGGAACGGGCGGTCAGCGGCGACTATGACTTGATCACACTGGACCGCATGCTGCCTGAGCTCGACGGCCTGGTGATCGTCACCACGCTGCGCACCATGGGCGTGGCCACACCGATCCTGATGATCAGCGCCCTTTCCGATGTGGATGAACGCGTGCGTGGCCTGCGGGCCGGCGGCGACGATTACCTGACCAAGCCGTTCGCCACCGACGAAATGGCCGCCCGGGTCGAAGTGCTGCTGCGGCGCAACAATGGCACCCGCGAGCCGGAGACTGCGCTGCGGGTGGCCGACCTGGAACTGAACCTGATCAGCCGCGAAGCCAGCCGCAACGGGCAACTGCTGAGCCTGTTGCCCACCGAATACAAGTTGCTGGAATTCCTGATGCGCAACAGTGGGCAAATCCTCTCGCGCATGATGATTTTCGAGGAAGTCTGGGGCTATCACTTCGACCCCGGCACCAACCTGATCGACGTCCACATCGGCCGCCTGCGCAAGAAAATCGACCCGCCGGGCCTGGAACCGCTGATTCGCACGGTACGGGGTTCCGGCTATGTCATTGCTGAACCCCGCTAAGGGCTGGCGCTCCTCCAGCAGCCGCCTGCTGGCGCTGTACAGTTCGCTGTTCGTGATCTGGAGCGCGATCCTGATGGGGGTGATGTATTACGAAGTGTTTGGCTACCTCGACAGCCTGGCCAAACACTCCCTGATGCAGCGCCAGCACCTGTTCGCCCGGATCCACGGCGACCAACTGGAAGATGCGCTCATGGCCAGCCTGACGCTCGACGAGCGCGGCGTCGACGCCTACGGGCTGTTCGATCCGCAACTGCGCCATTTGAGCGGGCCGATCCTGCGGGTGCCCGCCGACCTGCCCCTTGACGGCAAGATCCACATGCTCGGCGGCTGCGTCGACTCCGATGACCCGGGCGTGCCTTCCGACAGCTGCGACGCGGTGGCGACCCGTACCCAGGACGGCCGCTGGCTGGTCCTGGCCCGGGACAACGGCTCGCTGTTCGCGGTGACACGGATCATCTTGCACGCGCTGTTCTGGGGCGTATCGCTGACCATCCTGCCGGGCATCGCTGGCTGGCACCTGCTGCGCCGCCGACCGCTACGCCGGATTCGCCAGTTGCAGGCCAGCGCCGAAGCCATCGTCGCCGGCGACCTGACCCATCGCCTGCCGCTGTCGAGCCGACGCGATGAACTGGACATGCTGGCGGCAATCGTCAATGCCATGCTCGAGCGCATCGAGCGCTTGATGAACGAGGTCAAGGGCGTGTGCGACAACATTGCCCACGACCTGCGCACCCCGTTGACGCGCCTGCGTGCCCAACTTTATCGCATCCAGCAGCAAGCGCCGGACGGTTCCCCCGAGGCCTTGCAGATGGACCAGGTGATCGCCGAGACCGACACCCTGATGGCGCGGTTTCGTGGTTTGTTGCGGATTTCCGAACTGGAAGACCAGCAACGGCGCTCGGGCTTCGTACGCCTCGATCCGTTGCAGTTATTGCAGGAGCTGCATGATTTTTACCTGCCCCTGGCCGAGGAAGGCGAACTGACCTTCATCCTGGAGGCGCCCGACGCCCTGCCCCTGCTCAACGGCGACCGGGCCTTGCTGTTCGAGGCCGTGTCGAACCTGCTGAGCAACTCCATCAAGTTCACCCCGCCGGGGGGCACCGTGATCCTGCGTGGGGTCGACCAGGGCGACAGCACGCGCATCGAAGTGCTCGACTCCGGCCCGGGCATCCCCGAGGCGGAGCGCAAGGCGGTGTTCCGCCGTTTCTACCGCGCCGAGGGCAGCAGCCAGCACGGCGGATTCGGCCTGGGCCTGTCGATCGTCGCAGCGATCGTCAACCTGCACGGGTTTACGTTGGAGGTGGGCAGCAGCGAACACGGCGGCGCACGGTTGGTGCTCGATTGCCGGGGGACATTGTTGCAGCCGTAGGGCGTGGCGTGCTCGAGCTTTATCTATCAGGACTCACTGCGATGCAGCGGGGTGTTTTGCAGTTCATAGCGCAGCTCATCGATCAGCTTCGCGATACTTTCTTCCGAGCGGACGCTGTCGACACTCATGCCGCTCACTACCAAGTCCACCTCGCCGCTTTCACGGTGATACAGACGCACGGTGAGGGTGCCGTCGCCATTGAGGCTGCATTCGCAGGCCAGCGGCGTAAAGCTTTCTTCGAGGCGGGCACGCAAGGGGGCCAGATGGGTCATGGGATGCACCTCAGCCCTGAGGGGACAAATGAACGGGGGACAGCGCCGACCTCCTGGTCCGAATAGATATCCTGTCACGCTCGTATCGGGTTCGTTCACTGCACATCGTGGCGTATTCCTTGTGTGTTTCGTGGGGGACGCGACATCACAAACGATGTCGCACACCCATAGCCTAAGGAACCGCCCCCCCGTGCAAAACCCGAATTTGCACCAGCACACCCGGTGCATTTGCACTGGCTATCATGGTGCCTTCATTCGCCATTCGCTGGCGAACAAACCCCGCTCTCGCGCCCAGACAATCGCCTCGCTGCGGCTGTGGACATCCAGTTTCGAATACAGTGTCGCCACGTGATTGCGCACGGTGTTGGGCGCCAGCTTCAGCCGCGCGGCGATTTCCTTGTCTGCCAGCCCCTCGCAAATCAGCCCCAGCACATCACGCTCCCGGGCCGTCAGCTCGGTAAATGATGCGCTGGGCACCTGGGCATTGATGCTCTTCACGTTGGCCAGTTTTTCAATCAGGGTCCGGCTGAACCAGGACGCGTCTTTCATCACCTCCTCGATGGCCGCCACCAGCTCCAGTTCCGAGCGCTTGCGTTCAGTGATGTTCATCAGCACCAACAGGTAACAGGGCTTGTCCTGGATGAGCACCGTGTCGGCGGCGACCTCGCAATCGATGAGTTCACCGCCTTTCTTGTGCACCTTGACGTCGATACTGGAGACCGCGGCAGCCTTTTCCAGCCGGGCAAACAGCGCGGCGCCGGCGTCCTTGTCGAGAAAACCGATCTCCTCCACGGTTTTACCCAGCAACTCTTCGCTGGCGTAACCGGTGGTCTGGAGAAACGCCTCGTTGATTTCCAGCAATTGCTGTTCGGCGCTGCACACCAGGGTGGGCACGGGCGACAGGCGGAACGACTTGGCAAAACGCTCCTCGCTCTGGCGCAGCGCCGTTTCTGCCTTGCGGCGCGGCTCCATGTCCATGAAGGAAAACAGCATGCAGTCTTCGTCGTGCAGGTCCAGGGGCTGGCCGGCGACGATCACCTGCTTGGTGGTGCCATCGGGCAATTTCAACTCGGCCTGCATTTGCGGAATCGTCGCGCCCTGCCCCAGGCGCTCGACGGCCAGGTCGCGTTTTTCGGCGGCTTCGAGCACATCCAGTTCATACACCGAACGCCCGATCACCTGCTCGCGGCTGTAGCCGGTCATCTCCAGGAACCCCGGGTTGACCTTGATGTAGCGCAGGTCGCTGAGGCGACAGATCACCGCCGGCGCCGGGTTGGCCCCAAAGGTTTTCTCGAAGCGCTGCTCGGCGCTGGCCCATTCGGTGGCATCGCTGAGGATCAACACGAGCAGCTCCGGCTCGCCGTTGCGGTCGGCCAGGACCATGCTGCGGATCCGATGCACCCAGGTGCGATCCGGGTCAGCCTTGGGCGTGACCTCCACCAACACATCGCTGAACTCATCGCCACGGGCAACCCGGGCGATAGGGTAATTGTCTTCCGTCAACGGATGGTTGTTGCGGTAACGCAAGTTGAACCGCCGGGCGTATTGCCGGGCCGTGGTGCCCAGTTCAGAGAGGTCCTGGACCCCATGCATGGTCAAGGCCGCTGCGTTGGCCCAGGCAATGGTCTGGTCAACCTCGATCAACATCACCCCGTCGGACAGTCCGGCAATGATCTGCAGCAATTGACGACGGTTGGTATCGGTGGTCGGGACTTGCTGATTCATTGGGTCTCCATGTGATTCAGGCGCGCATGGAAGTTACGACCACCCCCAGTGATGACACGTTCCCCGTAACAGCGGTGTAGGAGCTGTCGAATGCAACGAGGCTGCGATCTTCTACCCTTCACGCCGCCATGCGCCCCTCGGCAATCGCCTGGGAGGCCGCCAGCATCGCTCGCAGCAACACCGCGCAGCCGGCGGCGAGGTCATCCGGGGCGGCGTTTTCGATTTCGTTGTGGCTGATGCCGCCTTCGCAGGGCACGAAGATCATCCCGGCCGGGCCCAGTTCGGCGAGGAAGATCGCGTCATGGCCGGCACCACTGACGATGTCCAGGTGAGACAGGCCCAGCCCTTGTGCGGCGCCGCGCACGGCGTCGACGCAGCCCTGGTCGAAATACAGCGGCGGGAAGTCGGCGGTGGGTTTCAAATCGAAGGTCAGGCCGTGCTGCCGGCAGGTGTCTTCGATCACTTGCTTGACCTCGGCGATCATCGAGTCCAGGCGCGCCGGTTCCAGATGACGGAAATCCAGGGTCATGCGCACCTCGCCGGGAATCACGTTGCGCGAGCCCGGATAGGCCTGCAGGCAACCGACCGTGCCGCAGGCATGGGGCTGATGACCGAGGGCGGCGCGGTTGACGGCGCCGACGATGACCGATGCGCCCACCAGGGCGTCCTTGCGCAGGTGCATCGGGGTCGGACCAGCGTGAGCCTCGACACCCCGCAAGGTCAGGTCGAACCACTTCTGCCCCAGGGCGCCCATCACCACGCCGATGGTCTTGCCCTCGTCTTCGAGGATCGGCCCCTGTTCGATGTGCGCCTCGAAATACGCCCCCACCGGATGCCCACTGACCGGGCGCGGGCCGGCATAGCCGATGGCATTGAGCGCCTGGCCCACGCTGATGCCCTCGGCGTCGGTCTTGGCGAGGGTTTCTTCGAGGGTGAATTTCTCGGCGAACACCCCGGAGCCCATCATGCACGGGGCGAAGCGCGAGCCTTCTTCGTTGGTCCAGACCACCACCTCCAACGGCGCTTCGGTCTCGATGTTCAGGTCATTGAGGGTGCGCAGCACCTCCAGCCCGGACAGTACGCCAAAGCAGCCGTCGAACTTGCCGCCGGTGGGTTGGGTGTCGATGTGGCTGCCGGTCATGACCGGTGGCAGGTTCGGATTGCGCCCCGGGCGACGGGCGAAGATATTGCCCACCCCATCGATGCTGACGGTGCAGCCCGCCGCCTGGGTCCATTGCACGAACAGGTCGCGGGCCTGGCGGTCGAGGTCGGTCAGCGCCAGCCGGCACACACCGCCTTTGACCGTGGCACCGAGCTGGGCCAGGTCCATGAGCGATTGCCACAGGCGGTCGCGGTTGATGTGCGGCTGGGTGGATTGCAGGACGTCGATGGCTGCGTTCATGGGGATCTCCATTTTTTCAGGCATGTTTTCGGTGTACTTGAGGCCGCTATCGCGAGCGAGCTCGCTCCCACAGGGGATCTGCTGTGAACACAGACTTTGCATCCACCCAAATCCAATGTGGGAGCGAGCTCGCTCGCGATGAGGCCCTCCCTCACACCGCGGTTTTAGCGACGGACGGGCTCGCTCGCATGCTGCACAACCCGTAGTAAATCACCCCACCCAGCGCCGAGCCGGTGAACCAGCCGTAGCTGTAGAACCAGCTGAACGCGTCGCTGCCCAGGGACAACAAGGTCAGCACCACCGGCACGCCAAAGGCGATGAAGCCGTTCCAGTTCCACGCCGGGTAAATGTCGTCGCGGTACAACCCGGCCAGGTCCAGTTGCTGTTTCTTGATCAGGAAATAATCCACCACCATGATCCCGGCAATCGGCCCCAGCAGGCTTGAATAGCCCAGCAACCAATTGGAATAGACCGACTCGAGGCTGACCTCGGAGACGATCAGGCCGAGTTTCTTCAACAGTTCGTGGGCCATCAGCGCCAGCCCCACCAGCCCGGTGAGCATCACGGCCTTGGTGCGGCCGATCAGTTTCGGCGCCAGGTTCTGGAAGTCGTTGGTGGGCGAAACGATGTTGGCGGCGGTGTTGGTCGACAGCGTGGCGACGATGATCAGCACCATGGCCAGCGCCACCCACACCGGGCTCTGGATGTGCCCGATCAAGGTCACTGGGTCGGAGACGGTCACCCCCACCAGTTTTTCCGAGGCGGCAGTCATGACCACGCCGAGGGAGGCGAACAGGAACATGGTCAGCGGCAGGCCGATGATCTGCCCCACGACTTGGTCTTTCTGGCTCTTGGCATACCGGCTGAAGTCCGGAATGTTCAACGACAGGGTGGCCCAGAAACCGACCATGGCCGTCAGCCCGGCAAGGAAATAGCCGGTTACCCCGGCGCCTTCGGGCCGCTTGGCCGGGACCGCCATCAGTTCAGTCAATGAAACGTTGGGCAATGCCCACACCAACAGACCGACGCCCACCAGCACCAGCAGCGGCGCAGATAAGGTTTCCAGCCACTTGATCGACTCGGCGCCGCGCAACACCACCCACAGGTTGATGACCCAGAACACCATGAAGCCGATCACTTCGCCGGTGCCGCCCAGGCTCTTCCAGCCGTCGAACACCGAGCCGAGAAACAGGTGGATCGCCAGCCCGCCGAACATCGTCTGGATGCCGAACCAGCCGCACGCCACCAGGGCGCGGATCAGGCACGGCACGTTGGAACCGATGACGCCAAAGGACGAGCGCAACAGCACCGGAAACGGAATGCCGTACTTGGTCCCGGCGAAGGCGTTCAGGGTCAGGGGGATCAGCACGATGATGTTGGCAAACAGGATCGCCAGCAGCGCCTCGCCCACCGTCAGGCCAAAATAGGCGGTGAGCACGCCGCCGAGGGTGTAGGTCGGCACGCAGATCGCCATGCCCACCCACAGTGCGGTGATGTGCCATTTGTTCCAGGTTCGCTCGTGCACCTTGGTCGGCGCGATATCGTGGTTATAACGGGGGCTGTCGAGGACGTCGCTGCCGGCTTCAAGCTCGAACAATCCGTCGCGCTCGGTCACTGTTGATCTGGTCATGTCCGCTCCACTGTTTTCATTATTTTTGCTCATCGACGGGCGATGGCCGGAGTACTTGCACGCGTGCTACCGACCACCCCGCCAGACCCACGACAGCACTCAATAACCGTGCCGGATAATGCGCCGAGCTGACCGGATGATCGATATAACCCTTTCAACCTTTTGATGTTTAACGTTTTAACGCCACATTATTGCCTTGTGTCACTCCCTGCTTACCGCCCTTGAGGCTAGATGACCTTCACGCCCTGTCGAGAGGGGGGATTCAAAGTGGTGCACCCCGGATCGACGCGAGGTGTCTAGACCGCACTTGCAACGCTTTCAAGCCGCTGATTTACCATGACAAATCTCGCTCAAATAATGATCCTGTCAAGTGCGTCAAAATGGTGAGCAGGCTCACCATTTTGGTGAATTAATAAATTAATCCTTTAATTTCAATAAGTTAATTAGCGAATAAGCTTATAAAAAATAATCTTGCTCATTTCAAAAACTCCAGCTAGCGTCTAATCCTGACAGTTGTGACAAGAACATAAACCGGCACGACTTTACCTACCGTGATCGATAAAACATAAAGAACCGGCAACAGTCGGTCATGCCTGCGAGGAACTCGGAATGTCTCTGTTGATCCGTGGCGCCACCGTTATTACCCATGATGAAAGTTATCGCGCCGATGTGTTTTGCGCCGACGGCGTGATCAAGGCCATCGGTGACAACCTGGATGTTCCGGCCGCTGTCGAAGTGCTCGATGGCAGCGGTCAATACCTGATGCCCGGCGGCATCGACCCCCATACGCATATGCAGTTGCCGTTCATGGGCACGGTCGCCAGTGAAGACTTCTTCAGCGGCACGGCGGCGGGTCTCGCCGGTGGCACCACGTCGATCATCGACTTCGTGATTCCCAACCCCCAACAGTCGCTGATGGAAGCCTTTCATCAATGGCGGGGCTGGGCCGAGAAAAGCGCCAGTGACTACGGTTTCCACGTGGCGATTACCTGGTGGAGCGAACAGGTCCGCGAAGAAATGGCCGAGTTGGTCAGCCATCACGGCGTGAACAGTTTCAAGCATTTCATGGCCTACAAGAATGCAATCATGGCCGCTGACGACACCTTGGTCGCGAGTTTCGAGCGCTGCCTGGAATTGGGCGCGGTGCCCACCGTGCATGCCGAGAATGGCGAACTGGTCTACCACCTGCAACGCAAGCTGCTGGCCCAGGGCATCACCGGCCCCGAAGCCCATCCGTTGTCACGCCCTTCGCAAGTGGAAGGCGAAGCCGCGAGCCGCGCCATCCGCATCGCCGAAACCCTGGGCACGCCGCTGTACCTGGTGCACGTGTCCACCAAGGAAGCCCTGGACGAAATCACCTACGCCCGCAGCAAGGGCCAACCGGTCTACGGTGAAGTACTGGCCGGGCATCTGTTGCTGGACGACAGTGTCTATCGCGATCCCGACTGGCAGACCGCCGCCGGCTACGTGATGAGCCCGCCCTTCCGCCCACGCGGGCATCAAGAGGCACTCTGGCACGGCTTGCAGTCCGGCAACCTGCACACCACCGCCACCGACCACTGCTGCTTCTGCGCCGAACAGAAGGCTGCCGGGCGTGACGACTTCAGCAAGATCCCCAACGGCACCGCCGGGATCGAAGACCGCATGGCGGTGCTTTGGGACGAGGGGGTCAACAGCGGCAAATTGTCGATGCAGGACTTCGTCGCCCTCACCTCCACCAACGCCGCGAAGATTTTCAATCTCTACCCACGCAAGGGGGCGATCCGCGTCGGCGCCGATGCGGACCTGGTGCTCTGGGATCCCCAGGGCAGCCGCACGATCTCAGCCAAGACCCACCACCAGCAAGTGGACTTCAACATCTTCGAAGGCAAGACCGTGCGCGGCGTGCCCAGCCACACCATCAGCCAGGGTCGGCTGGTGTGGGCCGACGGCGACCTGCGGGCCGAGCGCGGCGCCGGGCGCTACATCGAACGGCCGGCGTACCCGGCGGTGTTCGATTTGCTGAGCAAGCGGGCGGAGTTGCACAGGCCGGTTGCCGTGAAGCGCTGAACCCAGGCCTTCGGCCTATCGCGAGCAAGCTCGCTCCCACACTGGATTTGGGTGGATGCGAAAGCCATGGGCACTGCAGATCCCCTGTGGGAGCGAGCTTGCTCGCGATGAGGCCAGTCCAGACACCGAAAAAACCACTGCCCACCAGAGGCAGCACCTCAAACACCGTGAGGCCCACTCCATGATCCAGCCCTTGAGCCACCTCCCCCACTCCCAGGAAGACCCGGCCACCCTCGCCGCCCGTTTCAGCGACCTGGCGCCGCCGCTCAACGCGCGCCAGGCCCACCTGGAAGCGTCCCGCTGCCTGTACTGCTACGACGCGCCCTGCGTGAACGCCTGTCCGAGCGAGATCGACATTCCGTCGTTCATTCGCAACATCCACCAGGACAACGTCCAAGGCGCGGCGCAGAAAATCCTCTCGGCCAACATCCTCGGCGGCAGTTGCGCCCGGGTCTGCCCCACGGAGGTCCTGTGCCAGCAAGCCTGCGTGCGCAACAACGCCCATGAGTGCGCGCCGGTGTTGATCGGCTCGTTGCAACGCTACGCGGTGGACAACGCCCACTTCAGCGAACACCCGTTCAAGCGTGCCGCCACCACCGGCAAGCGCATCGCCGTGGTCGGGGCCGGGCCGGCGGGGTTGGCGTGTGCGCACCGCAGTGCGATGCATGGCCATGACGTGGTGATTTTCGAAGCCCGGGACAAGGCCGGCGGCCTCAACGAATACGGGATCGCCAAGTACAAACTGGTGGACGATTACGCCCAACGCGAGCTGGACTTCCTGCTGGACATCGGCGGCATCGAAATCCGTCACGGCCAGAAACTCGGCGAGAACCTCAGCCTGAGCGACCTGCACCAACAGTTCGACGCGGTGTTCCTCGGCCTCGGCCTGGCCGCCAGCAAACAACTGGGCCTGAGCGACGAACAGGCCCCGGGGGTGCTGGCCGCCACCGAGTACATCCGCGAACTGCGACAGGCCGACGACCTCAGCCAGTTGCCGCTGGCCGACCGTTGCATCGTGCTCGGTGCCGGCAACACCGCCATCGACATGGCCGTGCAGATGGCTCGCCTCGGCGCCCGGGACGTCAGCCTGGTCTACCGTCGTGGCCTTGAAGACATGGGTGCCACCTTGCATGAGCAAGACATCGCCAAGGCTAATCAGGTGCGTCTGCTGACCTGGGCCCAACCGCAACAGGTGTTGCTCGATGACGCCGGGCATGTGCGCGGCATGCGCTTTTCCCGTACCCATCTGGAAAACGGTCGACTGGTCATCGGTGCCGAGACCTTCGACCTGGCCGCCGACGCCGTTTTCAAAGCCATCGGCCAAGCCTTCGATGACCACGCACTGGTAGACCCGCTGGCCCGGGAGCTCAAGCGCCAGGACGGGCGAATTCTGGTGGACGAACACCTGCGCACCAGCATTCCCGGTGTCTACGCCGGCGGCGATTGCACCAGCCTGGACCAGGACCTCACCGTGCAGGCCGTGCAGCACGGCAAGCTCGCCGCCGAGGCGATCAACGCTCAACTGATGCTTAACGTGGAGGCTGCGTAAATGGCCGATCTGTCGATTGTCTTCGCCGGCATCAAAGCCCCCAACCCGTTCTGGCTGGCCTCCGCGCCACCCACCGACAAGGCCTACAACGTGGTCCGCGCCTTCGAGGCCGGCTGGGGGGGCGTGGTCTGGAAAACCCTCGGAGAGGATCCAGCGGCGGTGAATGTGTCCTCGCGTTATTCGGCCCACTACGGTGTCAATCGCGAGGTCTTGGGCATCAACAACATCGAGCTGATCACCGACCGTTCCCTGGAGATCAACCTGCGGGAAATCACCCAGGTGAAAAAGGACTGGCCGGACCGGGCGTTGATCGTGTCACTGATGGTGCCCTGCGTCGAAGAATCCTGGAAACGCATCCTGCCCCTGGTGGAAGCCACCGGCGCCGACGGCATCGAGCTGAACTTCGGCTGCCCCCACGGCATGCCGGAACGGGGCATGGGCGCGGCGGTCGGCCAGGTGCCGGAGTACGTCGAACAAGTGACTCGCTGGTGCAAGACCTATTGCTCGCTGCCGGTGATCGTCAAGCTCACGCCGAACATCACCGACATCCGCGTCGCCGCCCGGGCGGCCCATCGGGGCGGTGCGGACGCGGTGTCGTTGATCAACACCATCAACTCCATCACCAGCGTCGACCTGGACCGCATGGTCGCCCTGCCCAGCGTCGGCAGCCAAAGCACCCATGGCGGTTACTGCGGTTCGGCGGTCAAGCCCATCGCCCTGAACATGGTCGCCGAAATCGCCCGCGACCCGCAGACCCAAGGCTTGCCGATCTGCGGCATCGGCGGCATCGGCAGTTGGCGCGACGCGGCGGAATTCATCGCCCTGGGCAGCGGCGCGGTGCAGGTCTGCACGGCGGCGATGCTGCATGGTTTTCGCATCGTCGACGAGATGAAGGACGGCTTGTCGCGGTGGATGGATGAGCACGGCCACGCCAACCTCCAGGCGTTCTCCGGTCGCGCGGTGGGCAACACCACCGACTGGAAGTACCTGGACATCAATTACCAGGTCATCGCCAAGATCGACCAGGAGGCGTGCATCGGTTGCGGGCGCTGCCACATCGCCTGCGAAGACACCTCACACCAGGCCATCGCCAGTCTCAAGCAGGCGGACGGTACCCATGTGTACGAGGTGATCGATGAAGAATGCGTGGGCTGCAACCTGTGCCAGATCACCTGCCCGGTGCAGGACTGCATCGAGATGGTGACAGTGGACACCGGCAAGCCGTTTCTGGATTGGAACCATGATCCGCGCAATCCCTATCATGTAACAGCTTGAAGGTAGGCGTGTCTGAACTGGCGCCATCGCGAGCAAGCTCGCTCCCACAGTGGATCGTGTCGTTCACAAATGTTGTGTACAGCAGAGATCCAATGTGGGAGCGAGCCTGCTCGCGATGAGGCCATCAGCCTCACCACAAAACCTCAAGGCTCCAACCCGATCCCCCGCAAAATCACCCCGGTCACCGTCTGCACCGCCCGTTCGAATTGCATGTCGGACAGCGGCTGGTGGTCGTTGAGGATATTGATCTGGTGGTCGAAGTCGGCGTAGTGCTGGGTCGAGGCCCAGATCATGTAGAGCAGGCTCGAGGGCTCCACCGGGAGGATGCGTTTGTCCTCCACCCACTGGCGGATTTTCGCCTCCTTCATCTTGGCCCAGTCATAGAGACTGGCGTCCAGCGCCTGGCCCAGGGTCGGGGCACCGTGGATGATTTCGTTGGCCCAGACCTTGGAGCCGTAGGGCCGGCTGCGGGAGTGGTTCATCTTGGCGCGGATGTAGCTGCTGAGCACTACCCGCGGGTCGTCGAACATTTCGAAGCACAAGGCATCCTGTTTCCACACCTCCAGCAGATCGAACAGCACGGCGCTGTACAGTTCACTCTTGGTGCTGAAGTAGTAATGCAGGTTGGAACGAGGCAATTGCACTTCGGCGGCGATGTCGGCCATGGCGGTGCTGCCGAAGCCTTTCTCGGCAAAGACCTTCTCGGCGGCCAGCAGGATTTTCTCGACGTTACTGCGACGAATCTCGATCTTGTGATTGCCCATGAGGGCTCCCTGACGACAGCGTTGCTCAAGACTAGCATCCGCCCACTTTCGAAAACACTGGGGGCTCGCTTCCCATTGACCGTGCACGTTCAGGCGGATGTACACAGTGCCCTTGCGGCGAGGGAGCTTGCTCCCGCTCGGCTGCGCAGCAGTCGTAAAACCGGCTGGAGCGATGTTCCTGGAAGAACCGCGTCAGTCCATTTTGGGGCTGCTGCGCAGCCCAGCGGGAGCAAGCTCCCTCGCCACAGGGGGTTGTGGTGAGTCGGCTAGCGTGCTTCGACGTTATCCAGCGCGCGGTTCGCCAATAATCCGCTCAGTTCGATCAATTGTTGGATGCCCAAGGCGATGTGACGCCTGGGACCTTCCAGGTCGAAGGCCAGGTCATTGACCATGGCATTGGCCGAGGCCAGGTTTTCGCTGAGGTTGGCGAGCAGGGTTTCGGTGTCGACGCCATGGGCGACGGTGAACAATTGGCCGGGATCGGCCTCGGGTTTGCCGGGTTTGGGCTTGAGGTAGGAGTCGAGGATGCGGTCGGCGGCTTTGTCGAATGCCTTGGCGTTGGATGGATCTGTATCGGGTGGGTTGGGGGTTACTTTGAACATAGTTGAAGCTCCGATGCTGTAGAAGGGAGCCAACACCCTCTCGCTACCAAACGAATTAGGGTGGCGGCCATACGAAGGTTGGTAGACCGGGCATCGGAGCCGGCGCCTCCGAAGAGGCCCTGCGCATGGCCACCAAAAAGCGAAGTGCATGATTGCACTCGCAAGCGATGACGCTATGCACCGACAGCCCGGGCTACCAAACCCGATCGCTGATTCCTCAGCGACCCGGAAACGATAAAACCCGACCGCAAGGCGCACAAGCCGGCGGATTCTGGCGCAGGTGTAGGCAATGGCGCAAGACAACGTAGCCCGATCCCGAACGCTCCTACATCTGAATAAACACGGTTTCCCTGATGGACTGGGAGCCTGGGTTAACAAAACACCTGTGGCGAGGGAGCTTGCTCCCGCTGGGTGGCGAAGCCGCCCCCAAAAATTGTGCTGAAACAAAGCACTTGGGGCTGCTGCGCAGCCCAGCGGGAGCAAGCTCCCTCGCCACAAGAGACCTCACCGTCCATGAGCGCGCGGGCATTCGACTAATGTCTTAGACCAGTCATCGCACAACCAAGCACCCTCCCCGCTATCTTAAAACCACAAATCTGCCCGGCGCCACGGCCTGCGATCTTGACCTCGTCCAGCAACAGCCATTGAAGCGCCTCATTTTGAAGCACAACCGAGTTGGATAATTCCGATAATGGCCAGTTGACAATGAGCAGCCGCTTCCAAATAATCCCCTCAATGTTGTACGACGACGTATGACAAAAATAAAAACAACAAAAAAGTAGGGAGCGTCATAGTGAGCACACGTGTCCGTTTTTCGCCCGACCACCGTCCAAACCGCCGTACCCTTCTCAACGCCAGCCCCGCCCTGATCCTGCTCGGTTGCAGCAGCCTTGCCGCGTTTCTGCCAACCGCCGCCAGTGCCGAAGGCTTCGTCGATGACGCCAAGGCCACGCTGAACCTGCGCAACGCCTATTTCAACCGCAACTTCACCAACCCGAACAACGCCCAGGGCAAGGCCGAGGAATGGACCCAGAGTTTCATCCTCGACGCCAAGTCCGGGTTCACCCAGGGCACGGTCGGTTTCGGCGTGGACATACTGGGGATGTACTCGGTCAAGCTCGACGGCGGTCGCGGCACGGCGGGTACGCAATTGCTGCCGGTGCATGACGACGGTCGCCCGGCCGATGACTTTGGGCGCCTGGGCGTAGCCCTGAAGGCCAAGGTGTCGAAGACCGAGCTGAAGGTCGGCGAGTGGATGCCGGTGCTGCCGATCCTGCGTTCCGACGACGGCCGCTCCCTGCCGCAAACCTTCCGTGGCGGCCAGGTGACCTCCACCGAAATCAATGGCCTGAGCCTCTACGGCGGCCAGTTCCGTGGCAACAGCCCGCGCAACGACGCGAGCATGGAAGACATGTCCATGAACGGTCGCGGTGCGTTCACCTCCGACCGTTTCAACTTCGGCGGTGGCGAATACGCCTTCAACGAAAAACGCACCCAGGTTGGCGTGTGGTACGCGGAACTGTCCGACATCTACCAGCAGCAATATTTCAACCTGACCCACAGCCAGCCCATCGGCGACTGGACCCTGGGCGCCAACCTTGGCTACTTCATCGGTAAGGAAGACGGCAGCGCCTTGGCCGGCGACTTGGACAACAAAACCGCGTTCGCCATGCTCTCGGCCAAATACGGCGGCAACACCTTCTACGTCGGCCTGCAGAAAGTCGGCGGCGACGATGCCTGGATGCGCGTCAACGGCACCAGCGGCGGCACCCTGGCCAACGACAGCTACAACTCCAGCTATGACAACGCCAAGGAAAAATCCTGGCAACTGCGCCACGACTTCAACTTCGCCGCCGTCGGCGTGCCGGGCCTGACCCTGATGAACCGCTACATCAGCGGTGACAACGTGCACACCGCCACAGTCGACGACGGCAAGGAATGGGGCCGCGAAACCGAACTGGCCTACACCGTGCAGAGCGGTGCGTTGAAGAGCCTCAACGTGAAATGGCGTAACTCGACGATGCGCCGGGACTACAGCACCAACGAATTCGATGAGAACCGTATTTTCATCAGCTATCCGATCAGTTTGTTGTAAGGCGGTTGGGTGGGTCTGCTGGTGAGGGGGCGGCTGGGCTGGCGCCTTCGCGAGCAGGCTCGCTCCCACAAGGAAAGGTCACCCTTTGCCCGCGGTCATATGGCCTATACAACGGATATCACTCACTGTTTGCTCAGGTAATGCCATGACGACGACACCGATTCGCCAACCCCTCAATCGCCTGCTGCTGACCGGCGCCGCCGGCGGCCTGGGCAAAGTCCTGCGCGAGCGCCTCAAGCCTTTCGCCCGTCACATCCGGCTGTCGGACATCGCCAACATGGCCCCGGCCATCGATGAAAGCGAAGAAGTGGTGCCGTGCGACCTGTCTGATAAGCACGCCGTGCACCAACTGGTGGAAGGTGTCGATGCCATCCTGCATTTCGGGGGTGTTTCGGTGGAGCGCCCGTTCGAAGAGATCCTCGGCGCCAACATCAGTGGCGTGTTCCACATCTACGAAGCCGCCCGCAAGCACGGCGTCAAGCGCGTGATCTTCGCCAGTTCCAACCACGTCATCGGCTTCTACAAGCAGGACGAGGCCCTCGATGCCCTCTCCCCGCGCCGCCCGGATGGTTACTACGGCCTGTCCAAGTCCTACGGTGAAGACGTCGCCAGTTTCTACTTCGATCGCTACGGCATCGAGACCGTGAGCATCCGCATCGGCTCGTCGTTCGCCGAGCCACAGAACCGCCGGATGATGAGCACCTGGCTGAGCTTCGACGACCTCACCCAACTGCTCGAATGCTCGCTCTACACGCCCAAGGTCGGCCACACCGTGGTCTATGGCGTGTCCGCCAACCGCGACGTCTGGTGGGACAACAGCCACGCCGCGCACCTGGGTTACCAACCCAAGGACACTTCCGAGATTTTCCGCGACAAGATCGAAGCCCAGCCAATGCCAGCCGCCGACGACCCGGCCAGGATCTACCAGGGCGGTGCCTTCGTCGCAGCCGGCCCGTTCGACGACTGATTGGCCTGTTTCCATGGGATACGAACGTACAAAGGAATCACCATGCAAGCCGAATTGATTGTCGATGCACGCAACGCCGTCGGGGAGAGCCCGGTGTGGGTCCCCGAGGAAAACGCCCTGTATTGGGTGAACATCCCCAGCGGTGGCCTGCAACGCTGGAATGCCAGCAGCGGAAAAATCCAGGGCTGGGAAGCCCCCGAAATGCTTGCCTGCATTGCCCGTCACCAGGACGGCGGCTGGGTCGCGGGCATGGAAAGCGGTTTCTTCCGCCTGCACCCCCATGACGACGGCAGCCTCGACAGCGAACTCTGTGGGAGCGTCGAGCACAGCCGCGTCGACATGCGCCTCAACGATGGCCGTTGCGACCGCCAGGGCCGCTTCTGGGCCGGCAGCATGGTGCTGAACATGGCCGCCAACGTCGACGAGGGCCGGATGTACCGGTATGAAGCCGGGCAACGCAGCCCGGTCGAGGCGCAACTGAGCGGTTTCATCGTGCCCAATGGCCTGGGCTTCAGCCCGGACGGGCGGACGATGTACCTCTCCGATTCACACCCGTTGAGCCAGCAGATCTGGGCTTTCGATTACGACATCGACAGCGGCACCCCATCCAACCGGCGGCTGTTCGTCGACATGCTGCCCCTGGCCGGTCGCCCGGACGGCGCGGCAGTCGACGCCGACGGTTGCTACTGGATCTGCGCCAACGACGCTGGGCTGATTCACCGTTTCACCCCCGATGGACGTCTCGACCGCTCGCTGGAAGTGCCGGTGAAAAAACCCACCATGTGCGCCTTTGGCGGCAGCCGCCTGGACACCCTCTTCGTCACCTCGATCCGCCCCGGCGACGACAACGACCCACAGTCCCTGGCCGGTGGTGTGTTCGCCCTCAAGCCCGGCGTCAAGGGCCTGGCTGAACCGGTTTTCGGAGGGCTGAAACACGCCGCGAAATGATCTGCTTCACCGCTTTGCTGAATGAGCCATAAAAAAAACAACAAACTGGAGATTGACCATGAATTTCAAACGCACGCTTCTGATCGCAGCCCTCCCCCTGGCTTTCCTGGCCCAGGCGGCCCATGCCCTTGAACTCAAGATCGCCGACATCCATCCCAAGGGCTACCCCACCGTGATGGCCGAAGAAAGCATGGGCAAGACCCTGACCAAAGAGACCAACGGCGAGCTGACCTTCAAATACTTCCCAGGCGGTGTATTGGGTTCCGAAAAGGAAGTCATCGAGCAGATGCAAGTCGGCGCGATACAGATGTCCCGGGTCAGCCTGGGTATCGTCGGTCCTGTGGTGCCGGATGTGAACGTGTTCAACATGCCGTTCATCTTCCGCGACCAGGCCCACATGCGCGCCGTCATCGACGGTGATGTGGGCGATGCGATCCTCGACCGGATCACCAATTCCGAGTTCGGCCTGGTGGCCCTGGCCTGGATGGACGGCGGCACGCGCAACATCTACACCAAGAAGCCGGTGCGCAAGCTCGAAGACCTCAAGGGCATGAAGATCCGCGTGCAAGGCAACCCGATGTTCATCGAGATGATGAACGCCATGGGCGCCAACGGTATCGCGATGGACACCGGTGAAATCTTCAGCGCCCTGCAGACCGGCGTGATCGACGGCGCGGAAAACAACCCGCCGACCCTGCTCGAACACAACCACTACCAAAACGCCAAGTACTACAGCCTCACCGGACACCTGATCCTGCCAGAGCCGATCGTGATGTCGAAAATCACTTGGGAAAAACTGACCCCGGATCAACAGACGATGGTCAGGAAAGCCGCCAAGGCTGCCCAGGCCGAAGAGCGTGCGCTGTGGGACCAGAAGTCCACCGCCAGCGAAGAAAAACTCAAGGCTGCGGGTGTCGAGTTCATCACGGTCGACAAAAAACCCTTCTACGACGCCACCGCACCGGTACGGGCCAAGTACGGCGCGCCCTATGCCGACCTGATCAAGCGTATCGAAGCCGTTCAGTAACGCCTCCCGTTCTGTACTCATGAAAAGGCCCGGCACGCCTGATGCCCAAGGCGTGCCCGGTTACGGTGGAACCCGATGAAGAATTTGCTGCTGCGTATCAACGATAAGATCTACATGACGTGCATCTGGGTTGCCGGCCTTTCCGTCCTGGCGATTTCCCTGATGATTCCCTGGGGCGTGTTCGCCCGCTACGTGCTGGGCTCCGGCTCGAGCTGGCCCGAGCCCACGGCGATCCTGCTGATGATGGTGTTCACCTTCATTGGTGCCGCCGCCAGTTACCGTGCCGGTGCGCACATGGCCGTGGCCATGCTCACCGACCGCATGCCACCGCACCTGAAATCCGCGGCGTCGATCTTTTCCCAATTGCTCATGGCCCTGATCTGCATCTTCATGACGGTCTGGGGCTTCAAGCTGTGCATGTCCACCTGGAACCAGTTCATGGCTTCCCTGCCCGGCCTGCGAGTTGGCGTGACCTATTTGCCGATTCCCCTGGGCGGCTTGCTGACGCTGGTTTTCGTCCTGGAAAAACTCTTGCTCGGTGACCAGAGCAAACGGCGGGTCGTGCAGTTCGACCTGGTTGAAGAAAGTGAAGGTGCCGCTTAATGGACGCTCTGATACTGCTGGGCAGTTTTATCGTGTTGATCCTGATCGGCATGCCGGTCGCCTACGCCTTGGGCGCTGCCGCCCTGATCGGGGCGTGGTGGATCGACATCCCGTTCCAGGCCGTGATGATCCAGGTGGCGGGCGGGGTGAACAAGTTCTCCCTGTTGGCCATTCCGTTCTTCGTGCTGGCCGGTGCGATCATGGCCGAGGGCGGCATGTCCCGCCGCTTGGTGGCGTGTGCCGGGGTGCTGGTGGGTTTTGTGCGTGGTGGCCTGTCACTGGTCAACATCGTCGCCTCGACCTTCTTCGGCGCGATCTCCGGTTCGTCAGTGGCCGACACCGCGTCGGTGGGCTCGGTGCTGATCCCGGAAATGGAACGCAAGGGCTATCCACGGGACTTTTCCACCGCCGTGACCGTCAGCGGTTCGGTGCAAGCCCTGCTCACCCCGCCAAGCCATAACTCGGTGCTCTACTCCCTGGCTGCCGGCGGTACGGTCTCGATTGCCTCGCTGTTCATGGCGGGCATCGTGCCAGGCTTGCTGATGAGCGCGTGCCTGATGGTGTTGTGCCTGATCTTCGCGAAAAAGCGCAACTACCCCAAGGGCGAAGTGATCCCGATGCGCCAGGCGTTGAAAATCGTCGGCGAAGCCCTGTGGGGCCTGATGGCGATGGTGATCATCCTCGGCGGCATCCTGTCGGGCATCTTCACCGCCACCGAATCGGCGGCCATCGCGGTGCTGTGGTCGTTCTTCGTGACCATGTTCATCTACCGCGACTACAAGTGGCGTGAACTGCCGAAGCTGATGCACCGCACCGTGCGCACCATCTCCATCGTGATGATCCTGATCGGCTTCGCCGCCAGCTTCGGCTACATCATGACGCTGATGCAGATCCCGGCGAAGATCACCACGATGTTCCTGACCCTGTCGGACAACCGCTACGTGATCCTGATGTGCATCAACGTGATGTTGCTGCTGTTGGGCACCGTGATGGATATGGCGCCGCTGATCCTGATCCTCACGCCGATCCTGATGCCGGTTATCGTCGGCATCGGCGTGGACCCGGTGCAGTTCGGCATGATCATGCTGGTGAACCTGGGCATCGGGCTGATAACGCCACCCGTGGGGGCGGTGCTGTTCGTCGGCTCCGCCATCGGCAAGGTCAGTATCGAAAGCACGGTCAAGGCACTGCTGCCGTTCTACGCCGTATTGTTCCTGGTGCTGATGCTCGTGACCTACGTGCCAGCCCTGTCGCTGTGGTTGCCGCACCTGGTGTTGTAACCATTCCATCAGCAAGCAAGCACCCTTGTGGCGAGGGAGCTTGCTCCCGCTGGACTGCGAAGCAGGCCCAAGTTATTTGTTTCAGCACAAATTTTTGGGGCGGCTTCGCCACCCAGCGGGAGCAAGCTCCCTCGCCACAACAGCGTCCACACAAAATCTGCATTTCCTCACTGCTTTTCAATCCAGCAGACAACCACCATGACCCCACCTCTTCTGCATCTCGAAGACGAACTGACCCGCCTCACGCTGGCCCCGCATCTGGGTGCCAGCCTGGTGGACTGGACCTTGCGCAGCAGCGGCGCTCCGCTGCTACGCCCGCCCGCGCCGCAAGCCCTGGAAAACGGCCTGCCCGGCAAGCTCGGTGGCTTCCCATTGATCCCCTGGTCGAACCGGATCGCCCACGGCGGTTTCGATTGCCCTGGCGGCTGGCTGGCCCTGGAGGCCAACAGCCCCAACGACCCGTTCCCCATCCATGGCAGCGCCTGGCAGCAACCGTGGCAAGTGACCGAACAGAATGCCCAGGAAGCGCTGCTGCAACTCGACAGTCAGCACCCGTTCGGTTATTGCGCCAGTTTGCGTGTCCGCTTGCGCGGCGGCCAGTTGCAAATCGCGATGCTCGTCACCCACACGGCGAAACAGCCGGCGTGGCATGGCCTCGGCCTGCACCCATACTTCCCGCGCACCGCCGGCACGCGCCTGCAAACCCGGGCGAGCGAAGCCTGGCTGTGCGACGCCACGAAACTGCCGACGGAACGGATCGACCTGCCCGAACACTGGAACTTCCAGGAGGCCCGCTTACTGCCGGACACCCTCGTGGACAACGGCTTCGGTGGCTGGAACGGGCATTGCCTGATCCAACAGCCGGACCTGGGTTACGAGCTGGCGTGCCAGGCCAGCGGCTGCGATTACTTCCTGCTGTACTGCCCCGTGGGCCTGGATTTCTTTTGCATTGAACCGGTCAGTCACCCGGTCAACGCCCACCACCTGCCTGGGCGGCCAGGGTTGCGCCTGCTGGAGCAAGGGCAATCGGTGGCGCTGGGGTTTTCGATGCAGTGCCGGTTGCTATGATCATCCGAGGTTGCATTGACTTCCACACCATAGATTGAGGTCCGTATCGACTGGCGTAGGTCAAAAGGCAGGCGCCTGTCATGACTCCGGAGCACTCGCCATTATCTGGCCCGAGCCATAGGGTATCCGACAGTAGGCGCCCAGATAATCCTGTATCGCCTGCGTTCCGATCTCTCCCGTGTAGGGGTTCGCCCAAAGTGGCCATAGGGGATTACCGTTCTCGAAGGCGCCGGTCCAATGCCTGTAGTTAAAACCCGTGGGTACGACGTAGTACGTTCGAATGGCTTCCATGGTGCCGCCGTCCGGACGTGGCGGCTGGGCGAATGAATTCGCCGCCCCTTGGGAGTTCGCCCAGTTGGCCGCTTCACCCCCTGTAATGGTTCCGATCATGGCCATCGTCCAGGCGTTCGATCGGATCACCGTATAGGCGGCTGTTTGCCCAGAAGCATCGGCGACCGTAATCGTCGCCTGTCCGTTAGCCCATCCCTCGACCGTACCGTAGCCATCCACGCGGGCGACATCAGCGTTTGACGTGTAGTACGTGTATCCGGGGTTCCCCGTTATGGGGGTACGAGTCACTGTCGTTCCAGCAGGCATGGGCGTGGCGGTTCGTGGTTGTCCGATGTACAGGAAGAACCCGTTGAGGTACACGGGGCTGGTATCGATCACCAGTGCCTGCGCTACATTGATTCCCCAATAATTGGACTCTGGATGATCGCTATACAGCGCCTTGGCGTTGAGGATATGGGCACCCTCGGCGAGCCCGCTCAGTGACAGACTCCAATCACCGTAGCCATCGACATCGGCAGTGCCTTTCAGGTCGGCGTTGTCGAAAATCTGTACCTGCATGCCCATGGAGGCCCTACCGCTCAGGGTGATACTGGTGGCGAGGGTATAGCCGCCGTTGGCGATTGGGGCCTGATGCGGATCCCTGATCGACGTGATCGTCGGCGGTGTGACGGCAACCACATTGATTCCCCAAGCACCGGATATTGGATTGTCGCCGTAGAGTGCCTTGGCGACAAAGATATGGGGGGCCACGCTCAAGCCGCTGACAGTCAAGCTCCAGTCCTCATCGCCATTGGCCTCGGCGGTGCCCTTCAAGTTGTCGCCTTCGTAAATCTCCACCCTCTGGGCCTTCGCCGCCTTGCCACTGAGGGTGACGCTGGTCTCGACGGTATACCCGCCATTGGCGATTGAGGCTTGATGCGGGTCCTTGGCCGAGTCGATGGTTGGATCGATCAGTTGAGCCGAGCCGACCCTCAGGTGTCGGACGATAGAATTGCCCAGCAAGGAGGTGCCCCGGGTAATGGAATAGCTGACATCCACCGTCCCGTTCAGGTTGCCGCTCACATAGGTGAACGGCACGGTAAAAGGCACTGGCTTGCCTGCCGTGTTCGCGTTCAAGGTTCTTGAAGCGTCCGGGGCATTGCTGGACGAGCCCCGCCAACGCAGCACGACTACATCATCGCGCACGGTGACGGTATAAGGCACGATAACATTGGCCCCGATGGCCGGGTTGACCTCGTCCGGGTCCAGCATATCGTCCGGGGCTTCAACGACGGTCGGGATGGGCAGCGAAGGCGCCGCGACACCCACGGTCAGTTCCAAGACATCCGAATCGGGTTGACCGTTCACGCTGTAATAAACCTTGAGCGAACCGCCATCCAGGCGCTTGACCTGTGCCTTGGGCAAGTTTCCCAGCACCGGTTCGCCTGCCACCTCCCCGGCCACGATGACAGGAACGTCGTAGTAAGTCGGATGATCGGAGGCAGTGAGGCCTTCGCACACGATGATGATCCGATCGCCGGGGCTGCGCCCCGCATAGTCAGGGACGGACAAGGTATAGAAGTTCAGGTCCGGATCAAGTGTATTACCAGTGGCCTCGACAATACCGGGTGGGCCATAACGACGATAATCGCCGACCACGGTCACGGCCTTGCTCTTCGAAGGACGATCGTCTTCACCGCTTCTGATCCGCACATACTCCACCGAAGCCCGGCCTCGAGCGATGGCGGCCACATCTTCATAAGGAATGGTGAAGTTGTAGGAATAGGGAATGGCCTCGACCGTTTCCTCGAGAGGCCCAACGTCCACCGGGAAACCGTCGGCGGAAGTGCCGCGCCAGGTCAAGCGCAAAATATCGCCAACGGCATGTTCATAGCGGTTGGTATTCACACGAACGATGACGGGATTTCCAGCCAACACTTCAAGGTCAACTTCCTCGACAGGCATATCGTTGACCAGCACCATCGGCGGATCGAGCCGGTTGTTGTTCAAATCGACCAGAATCTGGGTCGCCGCCGACCAACGCCAGTACCCGCCAGGGTAGTTGCCGCACTCATCCACCACCTGGTAGGCAACAGCAACAGCGTCGCTGTCACCGTTCTGCTCGATGACATCCAGGGGCACGGTAATCGTAATCTCCTGCTCCACCTCACCATCGGCCACCGTGTGATAGACGTTCTTTGAACCCCAAGCCACGTTGATCCGGTCGTTACGACGCATGAACCGGTAAGGCTTGATGGTAATCGGTACACCGCCGGTGTCACCCGGCCCAACACCGTCATCGATGATGTCCTGGGGAATCGAATAGCGCAGCCCCGAATGTCCCGGGGTGCCCTGCTCTTCATCGAAACCACCAGGCGGGTCCAGTTTGACCAGCAGTTTCCACTGCGGCTGGGATTCCACGGGCTGCGCGGCGCCTACTCGCAGCACACTGTAGAACACCGGAAAAGCGTCGCCTCGAACGATATGCCCCTCCTCAATGCGGAACACCAGTTGCTGATTTTTTTGAGCAAGGTCGATTTCGGTGCTCCAGACGGGGGTGGTCGTGTCATTCCAGTAGAACTTGAAAGAGTCGCCCACTTCCATCTGTGTCCAGGGATCGACGACACAGAGCAATCCACCCTCCGCCAGCCGAGCCGGGACACCGCCATCGTAGTCCTCGACAGGCTGGGTCCAACCGGGAAACCATGGAGGATCAAGACCTTCCAGTGGACGGTTTTCAGGCGAATAACGTGCTGGAAATCGCTTGTTCATGGGACACCTGGGCTCAGCGTTCGAGGGGCGTGCCGATACAACGGGTGGCGCGATGGAAAGGGAATTAACGCGTGCTTTAGGGAGGCCGTCTACTGTCAAAACTTACAGGTACGGGCAGATAGTTGATGAATGGTCAGGGCAGACAACGAACCACATGGCGCCCGGGACCTTATGGTTGGCGTATACGAATGTTGTCCAGGTCTACTATGCCTCCTTGGCTGTAGCCCGAACTAAACAACACGTAGTCGGGTAATTGACTGAAGGTGAAGTCTTTTGAATAGGGCGCCCAATCACTGGAAAGATTGAAATAGAGCATGGTCTCCCCCGCTGAATAATTCGATGCGAAAACCAAGGGATTGGCACCCGACGGCGTACGGCCAACGAAGCTGATCTCATAGCGCACTCCGGGTTGCAACGGCAGTTGCAGGCGTGCAATCCCAGCGGCTCCGCTGCCCCCCGGACCCGATCCCAGTCGCCCGAAGTCGTTGCCGGCCTCGTGCACGACCTCAAACAGTTGTCCCGCGTACCAACCATGGGTATTGCCACCTTCAAAAGAGGTGTAGTGATCCTGCAGCCGCTGCCCACGGACCGTGTACGATCGCGACGGGAACGTCACCGCCTCGGCTTCGGCGGTGCTTTGGTCAAAGGTGACTTTGAACTCCACTGTCAGGGTACTGCCGTCGCGCAACTCCCGCAGTTCACCAATCAATGCGGTGTTGGTTGCGAAGCCAGCCAAGACCCATTGCTCGGAAACCCGGCTCCCATTGGCTTGCCCCCAGAGCGTGCGTTCATAGGCCGAACCATCGGTTTTCGTGCCCGTCAGGCGCAGCCACACGTACTGGCCTGTCGCGATGTGCGGCCAGCTGTCGATACGCACGGTGGCATTGCCGGTCAACGTGTTCATGTCCAGCTCCGATCCCTCGCCACCGTTGGCCGCCTGCAATATCTTTGGCTTGGCCACCTGCAGATCGGCCTGGGCGATGGGCTGCACCGCCAGGGAGAGTTCGGGCGAAGGGATGGGATCTTCGTTGCCCCGAATGACCTCATAGGACACCTTCACCGATTTGCCCAGGTTAAAGGCCACCACCCGGTTAGGGATCGGAATCTCCAACCCGGCGCTGACCAACGATTCGCCCGAGGTATAGGAGCCACCCGCAGGTGTTCCCGGCGCACCGGTCCAGGTGACCTTCAGTTTGTCATCGGGAAGCAGCGCGATGTCGGCGGGTACCACGATGTTCAGCGAGTCCGTGGCATTGATCGGGTTCAGGGTCGTGCCATCGGCTTCTTTCACCGAAGGGGCCAGCGGTACGACCTGCCCGTTGACGGTATAGGTGCGCAGCGGGAAAGGAAAAGCCAGGTTCTCGTCGGTGCTCGAAGTGAACGCAACCTTGAACTCTACCGTGAGCGTACTGCCGTCGCGTAGCGCCTGCAGGTAACTGTAGGGGATATCGGTATACAGATAGCCGCGATCGTACTCCACCGGCGTGACCCGCGACGGGGCTACCCATACTTGATAGTCATGTTGCGAACCGTCTGTCTTTTCCCCCTTCAGGCGCAGCCATACATACTGATCTATCGCCATGTGCGGCCAGCCGTCGATGTTCAGCCTGGCGCCACCTGTTACCTGATTCAGGTCCAACTCAGGTCCTTCGCCATTGTGGGCGGCTTTCAGGATTTTCGGCTTGGGAAGCACCAGATCCTGCGGATCGAAGGTGAAGACCTTGCCATCCGTTGCGGCAAGATCCACCTGCATGATCGGCAGGTAGCGCCCGGTCTGCTGGAAGTAATCGCGCTGAAAGAACACTGCGTTGGGCTTGGCCACTTCAGCGACGTAAAAGAAGGCTTCAAGCGGCAGTTGTTCACCAATGTTCTGGGGCCAATTGGCAATGATGAGTTCATTGTGTTGCCCCCTTTGCACCGCAATATCCAGTAATGCCCTGGCCTTGAGGCTCACAGCAAAGGGCAGTGTTTCGCCTGTGAAGCTGCAGGACGTAAATTTGCTGGCCAGCGCATTAAAATGCGCTAGCCATTGCTGTTCAGTCGTAATGCCCTGGTCGGCGCAGGGCGTGCTTACTTGCGGTGCGCCGGTGTGTTCGTTGCAACTGCTCGAGCGATAAAACGTGGCGCCGTCATAGGGGTAAGCACAACGGACCTTGAGCGGGTACCCGGTGGGGGCTGCCAGCTCCTTCATGATCAGCCCCTGGTTTTTGGCCCAGGCGAGTCTGGACAAATACACATCCGTCCGCATATAGGAAAATGAAACACCATTGCGGCTTATGGAACCGTCACTGGGGTTCCATGCATGGAACGCCGATGAAGCGTCGGTGGTTCGAATCAGCACGCCATTGCAGTTATAGGCCGGCGTATCGCCGGGACAGGCCATGGCGGTATCGGCATAGCGGGCATTGAGCCTCGACGCGACCTGATAGCCGATGTAGAGCTGGTCCTGCTGATTGAAGCCAAACACCGCATCCGGTGCCTGGGTCAGGTCCATCCGCAGGATCGGCAACCAATCCCCCGTGGCGTTGAAGTAGTCGCGCTGATCCTTTTGCGCACCCAGCAATGCCCCCGTTTTTGTCGAGTCATAAAACAGGCCATGCAAAGGCATCTGCTTGGGAGCCTGGGCATCCCAGTTCCTGACCAACAGCAAATTTGGCTTGGCCGACCACGTGTCATCGATCAGTTGATGGGCCACCAGGCTGGCCTTGAACTGTGCCGGATCGCGGCTGCTCAGCGAGCATTGCCGCTCGGGCTGCTGGTCTTGTTGCTGGAAATGGGCGAGCCAACCAGGAGCATCGCCGATCCCTAGCGCGGCGCATGAGCTGACGTCTTGCGTGGCGACGGTTGCCGCTGACAGGCCACAGCCATGGTCAGGGCGGTTGCCTGCAAGGGTCATCTCGAAGGGATAGGCACACAACACGTCGAGGGTTTTGCCCTGGCCGATGGCGGTGAACTGATCGGTAAAGATCACGCCGTTTGCCTGCGTCAGCCCGCGGGTGTCCAGATCGGCCCGCAGGTAGGCGAAACCCTCGGCGCCTGACTGAGCGGACACCGCGCCGTGTTTCCAGAACTCGTCCACGCCTTGGCTTGCGCGCACCAGCACACCGCTGCAGAAGTACGCCGGGTTGTTGCCCACGCATTGCGTCGCGGTGTTCTGGTAGCGACTGTTGAGCAATTGCGCGACTTCCGGGCCAGTGATGGCAAGCGCCGGTCCTCCCACGAACAGCAGGACAAGTGCCAGGATGCGGATTAACGGCATGATCGGTGCTCCATGGGTCATCCGATGAGATCGCTCCGACTTCAGGCTGGGCACGCCCGAATACCTTTTCATTCAGTCATCACCATCCTTGGGGGTTCGGATTGGGTGTGATGCCTTCGGTCAGCGTTTGCATCGATGTGCCTTGGACCGTTTGATCCTGCGCGTCGAAGGCAAATGGATGGACCTGGGGTGCGGCAAGGTTCAAGCGCACGATGGGCAGGAAGAGCGCAGTCTGCTCCAGATAGTCACGCTGGATGAATCTGGCATTGGCCAACCCCGTTGCATTTCCCGACGTGTAGAAAAACGCTTCGATGGGAAGCTCCCGGGGAATGTCATTGGGCCAGACCGCAATGATGATTTCGTTCCAGGCGCCTACATAGGACGAATGAGTGATGGACTGACGCACGTCGACGCTGAGCTGAAAAGCCCCGGGCGTCATTTCAAAAGCACAGCTGGTGTGTGGGGTGCTGGCATATCTTGAGCGCCAGGCTGCGACGGTAATGACCCCCAGGGACCTGCAACTGGCGCGACAGCTGTCGGGAATTGCATTGGTCCCGGCATTGGCGGGGTAAGCGCAGCGCAGGGTCACCGGATGACCTGTCGGTGCAAAAGTTTCCTTGAGCGTGTACCCCTGCGTACCCGCCAACCGTACAGTGCCGACATCGGCTCTGATGTAGGAAAATGAAATCCCGTTGCGTCCAATCGAATTGTCGCTTGGGTTCCAAGCGTGAAAATTGGGGGATGCGTCCGCAGCCCGAATCAAAACCCCATTGCATTTGAACGCCGGCTGTTCATCCCGGCAGGTTGCGGCAGTGGCGTCGAAACGCGCATTCATCTTCGCGGCAACCTGATGGCCGATGTACAACTGATCCTGAAGATTGAAACCGAACACCGCCTCCGGCGCCCGGCTCAAGTCCATGCGCAGGATCGGCAACCAATCCCCCGTGGCGTTGAAATAGTCACGTTGATCCTTCAATGCACCGAGCAAGGCGCCGGCCTGGGTGACGTCGTAGAACAGGCCGAGCATCGGCATCTGCCTCGGCGCGCTGGCATCCCAGTTCCTGACCTGGACTTGCATGGGCTTAACCGACCAGGTGCTGTCGAGGCCTTCGTGGGCCACCAGGCTGGCCTTGAACGGTTCAGGTTCCAGGCTACTCAAGGAGCATTGGGCCGTGGGTTGCTGGTTTTGCCGGCGGAAATGTTCGAGCCAGCCTTGGGCATCGCTGACGCCTTGGACCGCACACGAGGAAGAGTCCGCCGTGGCATTGGCCGCGATCCAGCCGCAACCAAAGTCGGGACGGTTGGCTTGCAGGGTGAATGGGAAAGGATAGGCGCACAGTACATCCAGCGTCTTGCCCTGGCTGATGGCGGTGAACCCGTCGCTGAGCAGTACCCCGTTGGGTTGCGCCAGGGAGCGAGTACCCAGATCGGCGCGCAGGTAGGTGAAACTTTGTGCCCCCAGTTGCGACGACACCGGATCGACCTCCCAGAATCGCCCTGGCGAACTGCCCCGCGCCAATACACCGCTGCAAGCATGGGCGGGTTTTTGCGCCGCACATTCACTAGGGGTGAACTGGAAATTACGATTGAGCAGTTGCGCCACTTCAGGGCCCGTCGCCGCCTTAACCGTCATAGCCGCCAACGCGGCAATCGATAACAGCAGCGCAAGCATCAGGTGGCCCGTACGCGTGTTCATGGCCGGGAAATACCTACCGCCTGATGGTGTGTCTGGAGGTCCGAACTGCTGGCGTTGTCGTTGACCGAGTCGCCATTGAGGTCGTAGTGCCATGCCGTTCCAGCTCCCACCAGGGTGCCAGTCCAGATGGGATAGTTCAGCCAGCCCAGATAGGTTCCCACACCCTCGCCTTGCGGCAAGCCAGCCCTGTACAGCGTCCAGAACTGCTTGATCTGCGCCAGCGTCACGGGCTCAAGCCCCGCCGCCGTACAAGCGTTTTGCATGCCGTCCCAGTGAGCATCATGGGTCAGGAAATGCAGTTCCCGAATACCCCTGACCGTCAGCGAAAAGCTTTGGGTTTGCTGCGGTGTGCTGCTGTCGGTGGCGCTGATGGTGCATTGACCGTTGCGGCGAACGGTGATCTGACCGCTGTGCTCATCGACACTGGCGATTTGCAGGTCGCTGCTGCTGTATGTGTAGGGCGCATTGCCCCACTCCGCCACGCGGGTCAGGTGCGCGAAATCGGGGACTTGCAGGGGTGGTTTCTCAACGGCGGCGATGTAATTCCTGTCGCTCAGGTCGAGCATGGCATCGTCTTCGAAGCCGGCGCTCAATCTCAATGTCAGGACCCCGGATTTCTGCGGTGTGCCGACGCCTTCGAACTGCACCTCGTAGTGCACCAGCACAACATTGTCCTGGGCGTGATCGATGAATGTTTGAGCACCCACGGGAAATTCCACATCACGGTCCACCGCACCGGCGCTGATTGGAATGAAGTCGATGAGTTCGCCATGAAAATGCAACATGACGTTGTCTCGGAACTTCATCGGATCATAGGCCTTGACCCGGACCGTCGCGCCTTCGGGCGGAAGGCTCTGCGGATCCAACACGTTTCCCGGTGCTTCGTCCACGGAAGGTTCTTGCAAATCCAAAGTGACTGGCATGTCGATGGTTCCTGAAGGAATGACGTCCGGCGCAGCCGCGGCCCGCCAGACGTCCAAGCGTCAAAGGGATTGCCGGACAATACCGGCCAACTGGTTGGCTTTGAGTGCCCTCCCCCTCGAGGACGCGTTGGCCTTGTAGGAAACCTTGCCCTCCAGCCTGTCTTGCACGGCGCTGCTATCGCCCCCTCCTCCGGCATGCCCCCACGTCACCACTCGACCGTCGGCGGTCAGTGCCACGAAACCGTGGGTGTTGCTGTAGAGCGCTTGAACTTGCGTCAACTGCCCAACCACCGCCGAGGTATCGCCGCCGACCGTTGCGTTGCCCCACGCCACCACCGTGCCGTTTTTTCGCAGGGCTGCAAAGGCCATCGACGAGCCGGCCACTTGGACAATGTCATCCAGGCCTGCGATATCCCCGGGTACCTCGCCACCCTCCGCCGGTCTGCCCCAGGCCACTACGTGGCCGTTCTCTCGGCGTGCCGCGAAAGCGCGCCAGGTGGAGCAGACTTCGATAATGTCCGTCAATCCTCCAATCAAGGGGTCGATTGTGCCGCCATACTCTTCAGCTCCCCAAGCGACGACCTGGCCCTGATCATTCCTGGCGGCGAAGGCCTGGGCATTGCCACAGCTCAGTTCGATGATGGTCATCGCGGCGATGGCAGGCGGGACGGTGCCACCCGCCGTTGCACTGCCCCAGGCCACGACTCGACCATTACGGCGGTGGGCAGCAAACGCATTGTAATTACCGAGGACGGTTTTGATATCGGTGAAGCCTGCGATGTCAGCCGGGACCGTTCCGCCGGTCGTGGCATCCCCCCAGGCCACGACTTGTTCGGTCTCCCGAAGGGCCGCGAACGCCAGTCCGCCGGCGATCACTTCGACGACGTCGCTCAAGTTGCCGATCGCCTCGGGCACCGTCCCACCGGCGGCCGCCACGCCCCAGGCGACGACCTTGCGGGTGTTTTTCAAACCGGCGAACGCCGTGGCATTGCCCACGACCTGGGTGAAATTCAACGGATCGATCCCGGTCATGAGCCCGCCTTCGGCGGAAGTGCCCCAGGTCACCACGGCACTGTTGGACCGACGGCCCGCATAGGCGCTGCGTGTGCAGCTCACTTCAACGATGTCGTCCATGGTGATGATCGTGGGGGGAATGGCGCCGCCATAGCCGGCATTGCCCCAACCCAACACGTCGCCTACATCGCGATGGGCAACGAAGGCGGCCAGGCCGGTCACGGTGGTGTCTATACCGTTACCGATGATGTTGGCCGGGTTGAGCGTCAGTTGATCATCGCTCGTGCGCACCTGTAGCGGTTGATGCGGGGAGGAATCGCGCCAGATGTCGGCCGTCGTCCATTGATCCCCCGTGGCGTATTTCCACTGTGCCTGGATGGGCTGGCCAGTGGTGGCATTGAATGCGCTCAAGACACGACTGCTGCCAGAGGCCCGGTAGGTGCTGCGGTTGTAGCGCGCGCCCATGACCTTCAGGGCTCCAGACCCAACCACCTTGCGGACATCGTACACGCTGGGGGTGGACGGCCCGTCTGTCCCACCGGCCTTGCGTACCACCGTATAACTCAGGGAGATGCTGTTGCCGTCATTGGCGTTGATCACCGCGTAAGGAACCTTGATCGATGACAGCTCCTTGTCGGCTTCCGAAGGCAGGACGGTGTGTGGGTAGCGGGTCGTGCTCTGCCCTACGACCGTCACGGTAATTTCATCATCGGTCTTCAGCAGCGCCGATGCCTTGATGACGACAGTGGCGCCATTGGGGTAGACACGGTCAGGGTTGAGTTGGTCCTCTTGCTCGCCTGTCGCTTCCTTGAACGTAGCGATGGGCAGTGCAAACATCTGCTCCTCTACCAGCAGTTGGTAATCCTCCCCGGGCGCTTCTCCACCTTCGAACAACTCCACCCGATAGCTGATCGTGACGATTTGATCCACGCTGGCCAGCACGGCGCTGCGAGGCACCGGAAACTCGACCGGCTTGCCCTGCATGTTTCCGGTGATGCTTTTGTCATCTTCGAATCGAAGCACGCCATCCTGGGTGGTCCATGTCACGTAAAAATGATCGCCGGCGTTTTCAGGGTCATTGGCTTCAATGTCGATATGGGCGCCGTTGAGGGCGTTGGCCGGATCCAGCACATCATCGACGGCCTCACGGACTTTGGCGGGGTCGAGCAGCGGTTGTCGCGCTTCCCCAATCACAAACTCCAAGGGGTTCGCGTAGCTGTATTTACCCGTCTCGGACCGCCAGATGTCGTATTTGACGGTCAGCTCTTCACCACGGTGGGCTTCGAAGTATTGCTGCACAAAGGCGGCACCGAGTGGAAACTCAACCTTCTTGCCGGCGCTCAGTGCATTGAGGGTCTTGGAGTCCTCGAACAACTGCACACCTTGGGCATCGAGCAATTGCCAGCTTACCCTGTCATTAGGTTTACTCGGATTCTCCACCGGGGCGGGACAGGTGACCTTGCTGGTGCCATTGGGCAGGTCGCCCGGCTCCAATGCGCCGGCCTGTTCCCCATCGACGATGGCCTTGACCAGTTCGAATTGTGGTTCGCCCACGTTCAAGAGCGCCGCATGTCGCGAGCCGCGCCTGACGATCTCGCCGTTTTCGTCGCTGAGCAGATTGTAGGAGAGGTCCAGCGTGCCGCCCTCGAGGGTCTTGAGGTGGCGGCCCTCGACGGTGATGAAGAAATCGTCCTTGGACTCGACTTCCTCCCGGCTGGGGAAGTACCACTCCAGCTCCGGTTCGTAGCTGCTTTGGTCAGGACGGGTCCCGAACCATTTGAGTTCGATGGCCATGCCCTCCTCGATGCGCTCGTCGAAGGGAATGCGGATGCGGGTGCTGGTCAGGTCTGGATCGAGCGCACCGCTCTGGGCATCTTCGGCAATGGGAGCTGCCAGGACCGTGGGCTCGCCGATGATGTTGACGAAGCGGCCCTTGGACTGTTGGATAACGATGCCATTGCGTTCCAGCTTGTAGGAGAACACCGCCTGGGTCTTGGCCAAGGCGCGGGCGCTGCTGTTGGACAACAACACAACCTCCACGACGGGCGGGTTCTTTTCGATCGGATGGCGAACCGTCTCCTCTACCGGGTCACCGTCAAGGGTGGTGCCCTTGACGCGCAGGATGATCACATCGTCCTTCTCGAATAAGTCGATATCATCGGCCCATACCTGAAGCTTGAGTGCTTCATCGCCGAGCGTGTCCAGGTCGAGCACATTGCCGTTGGCCTGTTCGAGGATCGGCGCGTCCAGCCGCGAACTGCCGGTGTCGACCACCAGGCGTATTTCCCGGCACCAATCCTCGGACACATTGTTCACCAGGTCGTAGATCTTGAAGGACACCGCCAGGCCCTCGGGGCCCGAGTCCCCTACCTCCTCGCGAATGATTTCCTTGCTGACGTGAATGATGATGGGATAGCTGGCCGGGTCGTCGATCTGCTCCCGGGTAACCGGAGCGCACGGTACCGGCGCGCCGCCCCAGCTCAAGTGGATCAGGTCGCCTTCGGCGATGTTCGGATAGGGCAACGGGCTCGGGCTGCCCGGCTTGGCCCGGACGATGATGTCGACACCATTTTCGGCGGTGTCCTGGTCCACGCCATCCTCGACGAGCGCCGGGTCGATGTACATGTACAACTCGGAATGTGAACCGGGGTCAGGGTCGGTGTCCTGGCCGCCAGGCAGTTCCAGCTTGACGTAAAGCCTGACCGGCGGGGTGTAGGTTTCCTCCGCCTGACTGGGTCGCTTGATCACATAGGTCAACTCGTGGGGACCGGTTTGCAAGCGTCCTGGCGGGACCCACAAAGTCACGCGCTCATTGCGCTCGGTCTCGTCGGTGATCGTGTGCTGATCGACCACCCCGCCGTCCAACAGCAACTTGACGTTGTCACCGATGTCCATGAGCGTCGCCCAGGGCGGAATGTAAACCTTCAGTCCCTTGTTGGGAAAATTGCCCTGGACCGCGGCGAAGTTAAGGCCCCACTCGCCCGAAGGCAGATCCTGCTCGGTGCGCCCGGGGATGTCCGGGGGAAGCAGGGCCAGCGTTGAGACGTCTTTTTTCGGTTGAGTCAGCATGACGGGCACTCCGGTCGCGGAAAGGACGATGGAGTGATTTATGACGTGGCGCGTGTTCGCTGACTACTGTCAGAGCTGACAGGTTTGAGCGGTTTGCAGACGAATGGTCGGGGCTGGCTGGGCACTGCACCTGTGGCGAGGGAGCTTGCTCCCTCGCCACAGGTGGGTGTGCCAAAGGGCTCGCCACGGGCTAGTCGCTGAGTTGGCCCAAGGCGAACTATTTCAGGCCGACACCGAAGGCATTGCCATAATATTGGACATGGGCTTCCGTGCCGTTGACCAGGTTCTTCATATAGTATCGGGTCACTGGCCACGTGGCGGCTACGTCCTTGCACCAATAATAGCCGTTCCCCAAGGGCCAGCGATTTCCATAGGTATTGTAGATTTCACGAAGCTCGCCCATGGACGGCATCCGTGCGCCTCGTGCTGCGGTATTGCTGTTGATCTGGGGCCAAGTTCCTCCCCCCACTCCCTCGCACAGAATGACCCCCGTGACCGAGACGCTGTAGCTCTTCTCCTGGCCTGCGGCGTCCCGCGCGGTAATGGTGGTTTGGCCCCTCGACCGGACCGTTACCCAGCCATTGCCATCGACCACTGCGACAGCGGCGTTACTGGACCTGTAGCTGTAGCCGGGTCGACCACCACTGGCTTGATGGTGCACCGAGGTGCCGGCGCCAAACGCCGGAAGCACATGCGACCCGTAGATGATATAGATCCTGCCGCTCAGGGTAACCGGCGAAGTGTTGAACACCAGCGGCGGCAAAGCCTGCGCCACGTGGAAGGTTCTCACCGCCGAATCCGGCACCCCGCTGCCGTACAAAGCCCGGATTGTCATGGGGTGGGCACCCACTCCCAATCCTGTCACCAACTTACTCCAATCGCCCGCAGCGTTTGCCTGGGCATCGCCCTTGTCGCCGCCGTTGTCCAGAATCTTCACATGCTGAAGACTGCTCGCATTACCCTGCACCGTGACCTGAGTATCGGTGGTGGAGCCATTAGGGGGAATATCGACGTTGGCTGCGTTCCTGATGAATGTGATGGCGGGCGACCTGAGGGCGGTGACGGTAAAGGCCTTCGCCGCCGATTCCTGTTCATTGCCATACAGCGCCTTGGCCTTGAGCCCATACGCCTTGGCCGAAAGCCCCGTGAGGGTGGTCTCCCAGTTCGTACCGACGGCGGGGATATTGATCGGGTTGCCAATATTGGTATTCCCGTCCCGTAGCTGGATGCGTTGTCCGGAACTGCCTGTGCCGGTGACTCTGACGCTGGTCTCCACGGTGACACCGCCGACCACACTGCCTTTGCTGTCACGGATGTCGGAGAGCGTGGGGGCAACGTTAGCGGTCACGAAGAAGGCCTTCGCCGCCGACTCCTGGCCGTTGCCATAGAGCGCCTTGGCCTTGATGTCGTAGCCCTTGATACTCAGGCCTGTGAGTTCGGCCGTCCAGGTGGTGGCGTTGGCCGGAATGTCGATCGGGCTGCCAATATTGGCCCCTGAGTCCCGTAGCTGGATACTTTGACCACTGCTGCCCGTCCCGCTGACGGTGACACGGGTCTCGATGGTGGTCTTGCCGACCACCGAGCCTCGGCTGTCAGTAATATCGGTGATTGTCGGGGTAATGCCGGCCGTCACGGAAAAGGCCAGCGCTCCCGACTCCTGGCCATTGCCATAGAGCGCCTTGGCCTTGATGCTGTAGCCCTTGGCCGTCAAGCCCGTGAGGTTGGCCGTCCAGGTGGTGGCGTTGCCCGGAATATTGATCGGACTGCCGATATTGGCATTTGCGTCCCGTAGCTGGATTCCCTGACCGCTGCTCCCGGTACCAGTGACGGTGACGCTGGTCTCGACGGTGGCTTTTCCGACCACCGAGCCTTGGCTGTCGGTGATATCGGTGAGTGTCGGAGTCAGGCTGGCCGTGACGGAAAAGGCCAGCGTCCCTGATTCCTGGCCATTGTCATAGAGCGCCTTGGCCTTGAGGTTGTAGCCCTTGACCGTCAGGCCCGTGAGATTGGCCGTCCAGGTGGTGGCGTTGTCCGGGATATCGACTGGGCTGCCGATATCGGCGTCTGCGTCCCGCAGTTGGATACGTTGACCACTGCTCCCCGTGCCGGTCACGGTGACGCGGGTCTCGACGGTGGCCTTGCCGACCACCGAACCTCGGCTGTCGGCGATGTCGGTGAGCGTCGGAGTGAGGATGGCGGTGACTTTGAAGGTCCGCGCCTCGGAACTGGCACCATCGCCATAGATCGCCTTAGCGGTGAAACTATGGTTGGTCATGCTCAATCCGCTGACGACCAGGTCCCAGTCTCCGTTATCGTCAGCCCTCTTACGGCCATGGGAAACCGTGAGGTTGTCGAAAATCTCCACCTCTTGCCGGACACTGGCCTTGCCGGCCAAGGTCACGCGGGTGTCCAACGTCGTCCCCCCGTTCCTGACTTCGCCCTTGGAATCCCGCACCGACGCGATAGTTGGTCTGTCCAGGGCGGTAACGGTAAAGGTTCGCGCGGTCGACGTTGCGCCACTGCCATAAAGCGCCTTGGCCGTCAGGCTGTGGTCGGTCTCGCTCAACCCGCTGATGACCAGGTCCCAGTTGCCATTGTTGTCGGTTTTTTTACGGCCATGGGACACCGTGAGATTGTCGAAGATTTCCACTTCCTGCTCGATGCTGGCCTTGCCGGTCAGGGTGACGCGGGTGTCGACGGTGACGTCGCCATTGTCGAGCTCGCCTTTGGAGTCCCGTACGGAGGTAATTGACGGAACCGCCAGCGCGGTGACGGTAAAGGTCCGCGCGGTAGACGTTTGACCGCTGCCATAGAGGGCCTTGGCCGTCAGGCTGTGGCCGGTCACGCTCAACCCGCTGATGTCCAGGGTCCAGTTACCGCTGCCGTCGGTTTTTTTGCGGCCATGGGACTCCGTGAGGTTGTCGAAGATCTCCACTTCTTGCTCGATGCTGGCCTTGCCGGTCAGGGTGACACGGGTATCGACAGTGGTGTCGCCATCGTTGAGCTCGCCCCTGGAATCCCGTACCGAGGTAATCGAGGGAACGGTCAGCGCGGTCACGGTGAACGTCCGCGCGGCAGACGTTTGACCGTTGCCATAGATCGCCTTGGCCGTCAGGCTGTGGCCGGTCACGCTCAAGCCGCTGATGACCAGGTCCCAGTTACCGTTGTCGTCGGTTTTCTTGCGGCCATGGGACACCGTGAGGTTGTCGAAAATCTCCACCTCTTGCTGGATGCTGGCCTTGCCGGTCAGGGTGACACGGGTATCGACGGTGGTGTCGCCATTGTCGAGCTCGCCCTTGGAGTCCTGTACGGAGGTAATCAAGGGAGCCGTGAGGGCGGTCACGGTAAACGTCCGGGCACTGGAGACGACGCCATCGCCATAGAGGGCCTTGGCGGTCAGGCTGTGTCTAGTGACACTCAAGGCACTGACGTCCCGGTTCCAGTCGCCAGCGGCGTTGGCGGTCGCGTTGCCCAGTGAGACGGTGGTGTTGTCGAAGATTTCCACCCGTTGCATGGCGCTGGCCTTGCCGGCCAGGGTGACGCGGGTGTCGACAGTGGTGTCGCCGTTGGCGAGTTCGCCCCTGGAGTCGGTCACCGAGTCCAGGGTGGGCGGCACCAGGCGCACGGCCGTGAAGGTCCGACGGTTCGAGACATTGCCGCTGCCGTCCCGGGCCTGGGCCGTCAGACGATAATCCTTGGGCTGCAAGCCGCTCAGGGGAAATGTCCAGTCGCCCTCCAATACCACGGAAGCCGTCCCCACCCCAGCGGTATCATCAAAGAACTCGAGCGTCGACTCCGGCGTGGCGACACCACTCAGCGTCACGCGGGTGTCGACGCTATAGCCACCCTCACCGATATCGCCCCAGGTGTCGTAGACCCTCCGGATATCGGGCACGACCCAGTCATGCCGGACCTTGAAGGTGTAGTGAGTGACGGGAAACTCAAGGGTATTGGCCTCTTCCGCTTCACCGGAGAAACTCACCCTGCAAATGACGTCCAGCGGCGTATTGTGGCCGAGCTTTTCCAGCTCGCTACGCAGTACCGACTCGCGCAACCCGCTGCTGGCCTGTCCCTCGGAAATGCTTGCGCCTGCCAGTAGGGGAATATCGTAGGACGTGGCGTTATCGGTCTGCCCTTCTAGACGCAGCCAGACCTTTTGCCCGGCGGCACTGAACGGCCATTTGCTCACCGTGGCCTCAGCGTTGCCGCGGAAGGTCGCCAGGTTCAGCTCCTGGCGGTCCGCATTCGCCTGGGTAACCTGCGGATGTGGTAGTTGAGTATCCGGGTCTGCAAAGGCGCTGATGGTCAACGGCAGGCTCTCGGACGGCGTGATAAACCCGTAGCGCTCGACGTCATAACCCACGCTGACCACCCGGCTGATATTGGCCCCGACGAACGACGCGTCCAAATGAAACTGTACCTTGCCGCTTTGATCCCCCGGTTGCTCCAGATCCTCGGACGTACCTGGGCCGGGGGTGCCCAGCCACTTCAAGATGACCGTGTCCAGCGCTGGCTCCATGCTCTCGTAGCCGATCTCGATATCGACACCCGCAAGCGCGTTGAATGGATCAAGGAGCGCGTCGGGTGCCTGGATAACCTTGGGTGGGGGCAACTCGCCAACCAGGAAACCGATCAACAGGTCCAGCGTTGCTGAGTAGCTGTAGGTCCCATTGGCGTGCTTGAGGGTATAGCGTACCTTGACGGTCTGGCCGATATTGCCCGTCACGAAATCGGCATCCACTCGGAATGACACGGGTTGGCCGGCGGACACCGCCGTGATCGGAATCCAACTGCTGGTGCTCGCGAGAGGATTGGAGCCGGTCCAGTAGTACGTCAGGATGTCGCCTTTGACCGTGCCCTCATACTCGACCAGCACCTTGACCTTGTCGAAGATTTTTGACGGATCGAGAACGCCGTCCGGGGCGTCCGGGACCTTGGGCGGCGGCAGCGTCGCTATCGGGGCCTGGACCTTGACCAGCAGGTGTTCGGATTCGCTCACCCCGTAGACCGCCGCCTGGTCATTGGAGACCTGGTACCACAGGTCGAGGCGGCCATTGGCAAGTACGCTGATGTGTTCGGCGCTGACATAAAGCGTGACCGATTTGTCCTCGGCTTCATTCCGGCTGACCGTATGTGTTTGCGGGTACACATACGGCGTGCTGTCGGATCGCAGGCCCTCCCAGATCAGCTCGATGACATCCCCGTTGGCGATACCCGGGTATGCAATGTCCACGCTGGCCATCAAGGTGTCCGGGTCCAGGCTATCACCCACTTGCTCGCGCAGAAACGGGGCGGGATGCGCATAAACATCGCCCACCACACTGGCAAACGCATGCTTGGAAGAAAGCGGCGGACCACCGTTTTTTTTCGTCAACACATACGAAGCGTCGGCCGACCCCATGGCAATGGCGCGGACTTCCGCGTAAGGAACCTTCAAGGGAAGGATGCTGGGTATATTCGTGATTTCGTGCGCCTGGGTGTGGATCAGCGGCTTGCCGACTTGTGGCGTGCCGATCCAGGTCATTGTCACCGTGTCACCGATATCGAATTCTTCCGTTCGAACAAGGATTTGTACGGTGACGTCCTGCTGGTTCAATGCCTTGAGGTCAATGATGCCGTCGATCGCGTCCTCGATGATCGGCGCGACCAGGCGCCAAGCCCCGGCATCGACTTTCACGGTGGTGGAGATCGACCATTTTTCCGAGTAGTTCCACACCTCGTCATGCACCTCGTACTGCACCAGCAACGCATTACTGTCGCCACCTGCCAGGATCTTGGCCTGATCGGCGATGACTTCGATGGGCTGTGTACCCTCTGCCTGCTCAGGTGTCAGCACCAGGGGGTCAAGGAAGACACTGCCCCATTTCACCTGGATGACATCGCGCACAGCAATGTTGGGATAGGGCAGGATCGTCATGGGCACGCCTTTGGCGGCCCATGCGGCATCGACACCCTGAGCGATCACTTCCGGCGGCAATTGCACCCTCTTGAGTTCCGAGTGCCCCGGCAGGTGCGGCTCCTTGTCGCGGCCACCGGGTCGGTCCAGCTTGACCAGCAACCGCAGTGCGGCGGACGGATCGTCGGGTGCCGTTTCATCTTTGCGAAGCAGCACGTAGTAGCAACGTTCGATCCAGCCGGGCACGAACCACTCCCTGCTGACGAAAAAGAACAGGGGTTCGTTCTCTTCGTCAGCCAGCAGCTCGTGGTGCCAGACAACATTCGAGTCCAGGTAGAGATCAACGATGTCGCCCGCTTGCATGGGGGCGCTCCACGGATCGATGATGCAAAAAACCCCCTCTTCGTGGTCCTCCACCACGCCCAGGCCAATACCGCCATCGCCGTCCACAATGGGGCTGGCCATACCTGCGATGATGAGCGGCCACAGTGACAGATGCCCGTCGCTGGAGGGCCTGCGGGGTGGTAAATAAAGGCGAAAAAAAGTCATGGCCAGTTCCTTTATCCAGCACGATGCGGTGGCTTTTCAGATCGCGACGCGATAGGTCGGATTTGGCACCACATGAGCCGGATCGGCTACTGTCGGAACTAACAGGTAGGTGGGGAGTTTCGACGAACGGTAAGGCCTCCCGCGGCCCGGTTCAGGGCGGCTACGCCCGCACCCACATGAACAACGCTACCCCCAGGCACACCCCGGCGAACCCCACTTGCAGCGCCCGGGCCGGAACCTTGGCTGCCACTCGCCGCCCGAGCACCATCCCGACGATGCTCGCCGCAATGAACGCCATCCCTACCCGGTCGATGCTCACCCCGGCATGAAACGCGCCCACCACGCCAATCAACGAAATCAGGCTGATGACCATCAAGGACGTCGCGACGATCCCGCGCATCTGCACATCGGTCAGTTGCTTGAACGCCGGCACGATCAGGAAGCCGCCCCCCACGCCGAGCAACCCCGAGACCATACCGGTCACTGCGCCCAATGCCGACAGCGTGGCGGTGCAACGAGGCGTCCAGGCCAGGCGGCCGGTCTGGCGGTCGAGCATGCAGTTTTTCTGGCCCCAACTGGCGGCGCCATGATCACTGGGCCCCACTTGCGGCGTTTCGCGACGCAACATGCGCGCCGCCACCAGCACCATCAGCAGGCTGAACAGCATCATCAGGATTTTTTCCGAGAGCTGGTGGGCGAGGTAGATGCCCAGCGGCGAAAACACCGCGCCCAGCAGTGCGATCAGCAGGGCCGCACGGTAGCGCACCAGGCCATGGCGCAGCCCGTCGATGGCCCCCACCGCCGCCGCGCTACCCACCGCGAACAACGCCACCGGCGCGGCCTGGGTCATGCTCCAGCCCAGGCCCAACACCAACGCCGGCACCGCCAGGATGCCGCCGCCCGCCCCCGTCAGGCCAAGGAGCAAGCCCATGACCACACCAAAAAAACTTGCCAGTAACATTCAGGTTCTCTCAAGCCGCGCACACCTGTTGGCAGGTGCGATCGCATTTGCAGGACGCCTTGGCCCTCACTAAGCTGCGGACCATATGTTGTAAGTCCCAAGCGTTGCAACAAGCTATTTTAGATTGGTATGTGGCGAGGGCGCTTGCTCCCGCTGGGCTGCGTAGCAGCCCCCTTTCATGAGCTCTTCCCGCACAGGTTCGCTGTCATGCCCGCGCAGATCCAAAGCTTTCTCGACCCCGCCTCAAAGACCTATACCCACGTCATTTTCGAGCACGACGGGGGGCAATGCGCGGTGGTCGATCCAGTGCTCGACTACGACCCGACGTCGGGACGCACCGCCACCGAACAGGCCGACCGGGTGATCGACTTCGTGGGCGAACACCGATTGAACGTGCAATGGCTACTGGAAACCCATGCCCACGCCGACCACTTGTCGGCCGCGCCCTACCTGCGCCAGAAACTGGGCGGCAAGATTGCCATCGGCCAGTCCATCAACCAGGTCCAGAGCGTCTTCAAGGCGCTGTTCAACCTCGAACCGCAATTCGCGGTGGACGGCTCGCAGTTCGATCACCTGTTCGCCGCCGACGAGTCCTTCCTCATTGGCAACCTCAAGGCCACCGCCCTGCACGTGCCCGGCCACACCCCGGCGGACATGGCTTACCTGATCGATGGCGACGTGATCCTGGTGGGCGACACGCTGTTCATGCCCGACGTAGGCACCGCCCGTTGCGACTTCCCCGGCGGCAATGCCCATCAGCTCTACGCCTCGATCCGCAAGCTGCTGGCCTTCCCCGCCGGAGTGCGGCTGTACGTGTGCCACGACTATCCACCGGAGGAACGCGAGCCCCACTGCATGAGCACCGTGGGCGAGCAGCGCCAGCACAACATTCATGTCCGCGATGGCATCGATGAAGCTTCGTTCGTGGCCATGCGTACCCAGCGCGACAAGACGCTGGGCATGCCGACGCTGCTGTTGCCGGCGATCCAGGTGAATGTGCGGGCCGGCCATCTGCCGCCGGCCGAGGACAATGGCGTGACGTACCTGAAGATTCCGATCAATCAGCTTTAGAAGCTTGTACTGAATGTGATGGCCTCATCGCGAGCAAGCTCGCTCCCACAGGGGATTGATTAACACCACCAATCCAGTGTGGGAGCGAGCTTGCTCGCGATGGCAGTGGATCAGGCAACAATGAGCCTCAGGTTCCCAAGGTCAGCCCATTGGCCGGCAACGGCAGCGCGGTCTTGTAGCGCACCTGCTTGAGGGCAAAGCTCGAACGGATGTTCGCCACCCCCGGGACCTTGGTCAGGAAGTCCATCATGAACCGCTCCAGCGACTGGATGGTCGGCACCAGCACGCGGATCAGGTAGTCCGGATCGCCGGCCATCAGGTAGCACTCCATCACCTCCGGCCGGTCGGAAATCGCCTCCTCGAAGTGCTGCAACGCTTCCTCCACCTGCTTCTCCAGGCTCACATGGATGAACACGTTGACGTGCAACCCCAGCAGGTCGGCATCCAGCAGCGTGACCTGCTCGCGGATCACGCCCAACTCCTCCATCGCCCGGACCCGGTTGAAGCACGGCGTCGGCGACAGATTGACCGAACGGGCGAGATCGGCGTTGGTGATGCGGGCGTTTTCCTGAAGGCTGTTCAGAATGCCGATGTCGGTGCGATCCAATTTACGCATGAGACAAATAATCCTGTTTTTTATCGTTGTGCAGATTTTTTATCTGCAAATGATCTGAACAGCAAGCTAACAGAGAAAAATATTCTTCTTCGTCGAGCCTATGATTGTTGTAGGACAATTTCCCCTACCCGGGGACATTCGTCAGCTAGCGCGCCCACTACAAGAAATTCACAAGATCGAGCGTAGAAAGCCATGAACCCAGCGTACGAACCGCTACGCCTGCACGTCCCCGAACCCTCGGGCCGTCCCGGCTGCAAGACCGACTTTTCCTACCTGCATCTGTCCGATGCCGGCACAGTGCGCAAACCTCCCATCGACGTCGAACCCGCCGACACCGCCGACCTGGCCCGCAGCCTGATCCGCGTGCTCGATGACCAGGGCAATGCCTTGGGCGACTGGGCGGCGGACATTCCCGTCGAGATCCTGCGCAAAGGCATGCGTGCCATGCTCAAGACGCGCATCTACGACAACCGCATGGTGGTCGCCCAACGCCAGAAAAAGATGTCGTTCTACATGCAAAGCCTTGGCGAAGAAGCCATCGGCAGCGCCCAGGCCCTGGCGTTGAACATCGACGACATGTGCTTCCCCACCTACCGCCAGCAAAGCATCCTGATGGCCCGCGAGGTGCCGCTGGTGGACCTGATCTGCCAACTGCTGTCTAACGAGCGCGATCCGCTCAAGGGCCGGCAATTGCCGATCATGTACTCGGTCAAGGACGCCGGTTTCTTCACCATTTCCGGCAACCTCGCCACGCAATTCATCCAGGGCGTGGGCTGGGGCATGGCCTCGGCGATCAAGGGCGACACCAAGATCGCCTCGGCCTGGATCGGTGACGGCGCCACCGCCGAATCGGACTTCCACACCGCCCTCACCTTCGCCCACGTCTACCGGGCGCCGGTGATCCTCAACGTGGTCAACAACCAGTGGGCGATCTCCACCTTCCAGGCCATTGCCGGCGGTGAAGCCACGACGTTCGCCGGACGCGGCGTCGGTTGCGGTATCGCCTCCCTGCGTGTCGATGGCAACGATTTCATGGCGGTCTACGCCGCCTCGCGCTGGGCCGCCGAACGTGCCCGCCGCAACCTCGGCCCGGCGCTGATCGAATGGGTCACCTACCGCGCCGGCCCGCACTCCACCTCGGACGATCCCTCCAAATACCGCCCCGCCGACGACTGGAGCCACTTCCCGCTGGGCGATCCGATTGCCCGCCTCAAACAGCACATGGTCAAGATCGGCCAGTGGTCCGAAGAGGAACATGCGGCGGTCAGCGCCGAACTCGAAGCCGAGGTGATCGCCGCGCAGAAGGAAGCCGAACAGTACGGCACCCTCGCCGGCGGGCAGATTCCCAGCGCCGCGACCATGTTCGAAGACGTCTACAAAGAGATGCCGGAGCACTTGAAGCGCCAGCGTCAGCAGTTGGGGATCTGACATGAACGATCACAACAACAATATTGCGTTGGACACCGCCATGACCACTACCACCATGACCATGATCCAGGCCCTGCGCTCGGCCATGGACGTGATGCTCGAGCGCGACGACAACGTCGTGGTGTTCGGCCAGGACGTGGGCTACTTCGGCGGCGTGTTCCGCTGCACCGAAGGCCTGCAGAACAAATACGGCACCTCGCGGGTGTTCGACGCACCGATTTCCGAAAGCGGCATCGTCGGCGTGGCGGTGGGCATGGGCGCCTACGGGCTGCGGCCGGTGGCCGAGATCCAGTTCGCCGACTACGTCTACCCGGCGTCGGACCAGATCATTTCCGAGGCGGCGCGCCTGCGCTATCGCTCGGCCGGCGAGTTCACCGCGCCGATGACCCTGCGCATGCCCTGCGGCGGCGGCATCTACGGCGGCCAGACCCACAGCCAGAGCATCGAGGCGATGTTCACCCAGGTCTGCGGCCTGCGCACCGTGATGCCATCCAACCCCTACGACGCCAAGGGCTTGCTGATCGCCTCCATCGAAAACGATGACCCGGTGATCTTCCTCGAACCCAAGCGCCTGTATAACGGCCCGTTCGACGGCCACCACGACCGCCCGGTAACCCCGTGGTCGAAACACCCCTCGGCCCAGGTTCCGGACGGTTACTACACCGTACCGCTGGACGTCGCCGCCATCACCCGTCCGGGCAAGGACGTGACAATTCTCACCTACGGCACCACGGTCTACGTTTCCCAAGTGGCGGCCGAAGAAACCGGCATCGACGCCGAAGTCATCGACCTGCGCAGCCTCTGGCCGCTGGACCTTGAGACCATCGTCAAATCCGTGAAGAAGACCGGCCGTTGCGTGGTCGTCCACGAAGCCACCCGCACCTGCGGTTTCGGCGCCGAACTGGTGTCGTTGGTGCAAGAACACTGCTTCCACCACCTGGAAGCGCCCATCGAGCGTGTCACCGGTTGGGACACCCCCTACCCGCATGCGCAGGAGTGGGCGTATTTCCCTGGGCCGTCCCGAGTGGGCGCGGCGTTGAAACGGGTCATGGAGGTCTGAATGGGCACGCACGTTATCAAGATGCCGGACATTGGCGAAGGCATCGCCGAAGTTGAATTGTCGGTGTGGCACGTCAAGGTCGGCGACATGGTGGTCGAAGACCAGGTACTCGCCGATGTCATGACCGACAAGGCGATGGTGGACATCCCTTCGCCGGTGCATGGCCGGGTCATCGCCCTGGGCGGCGAGCCGGGTGAAGTCATGGCGGTGGGCAGCGAACTGATCCGCATTGAAGTCGAAGGTGCGGGTAACTTGAAAGAATCGGCACAACCGGCTCCCGCCGCGGCGGCTGCGCAGGCGCCGAAGCCGGCGCCAGTGGCCACGCCTGAACCGGTGCTGGAAAAGACCGCCGCCCCTCGCCCGGCGCCGCAAGCCCCGGTGGCCCGCGATCCCGACGAGCGTCCTCTGGCCTCGCCGGCCGTGCGCAAACACGCGCTGGACCTGGGCATTCAATTGCGTCTGGTCCAGGGCAGCGGCCCGGCCGGACGGGTCCTGCACGAAGACCTCGAAGCCTACCTGGCCCAGGGGCCGTCGTCCCAGGCCAAGGGCGGTTCGGGTTATGCCGAACGCCACGACGAGCAGCAGATCCCGGTGATCGGCATGCGCCGCAAGATCGCCCAGCGCATGCAGGAAGCGACCCAACGCGCGGCCCATTTCAGCTACGTCGAGGAAATCGACGTCACGGCCCTGGAAGAGCTGCGGGTTCACTTGAATGAAAAACACGGCGCCAGTCGCGGCAAGCTGACTTTGCTGCCGTTCCTGGTCCGCGCCCTGGTCGTGGCCCTGCGGGACTTTCCGCAGATGAATGCGCGCTACGACGACGAAGCCCAGGTCATCAATCGCTCAGGCGCGGTGCATGTGGGCGTCGCCACCCAGAGCGACGTTGGCCTGATGGTGCCGGTGGTGCGTCACGCCGAAGCCCGTACCCTGTGGGACAGCGCGGCGGAAATCGCCCGCCTGGCCACAGCAGCGCGCACGGGCAAGGCCAGTCGCGATGAACTGTCCGGCTCGACCATCACCCTGACCAGCCTCGGTGCCCTCGGCGGCATCGTCAGCACGCCGGTGCTGAACCTGCCGGAAGTGGCGATTGTCGGCGTGAACAAAATCGTCGAGCGGCCCATGGTGATCAAGGGTCAGATCGTGATCCGCAAGATGATGAACCTCTCCAGCTCCTTCGATCACCGGGTGGTCGACGGCATGGACGCGGCGCAATTCATCCAGGCCCTGCGCGGCTTGCTCGAACAACCCGCCACCCTGTTCGTGGAGTAAGGTATGCAACAGACTTTGAACACCACGCTGCTGATCATCGGCGGCGGCCCCGGCGGCTATGTGGCGGCGATCCGCGCCGGGCAATTGGGCATCTCGACCATCCTGGTGGAAGGCCAAGCGTTGGGCGGCACCTGCCTGAACATCGGTTGCATCCCGTCCAAGGCGTTGATCCATGTGGCCGAGCAGTTCCACCAGACCCGACATCACAGCCAGGGCTCGGCCCTGGGCATCACGGTGGCGGCGCCAACGCTGGACATCGGCAAGAGCGTGGAATGGAAGGACGGTATCGTCGATCGCCTGACCACCGGCGTCGCGGCATTGCTGAAAAAGCACAAGGTCCAGGTCATTCATGGCTGGGCCAAGGTGATCGATGGCAAGACGGTCGAGGTCGGCGATACCCGCATCCAATGCGAACACCTGCTGCTGGCCACCGGTTCGAAAAGCGTCAACCTGCCGATGCTGCCACTGGGCGGGCCAATCATTTCCTCCACCGAAGCCCTCGCCCCCACCTCGGTGCCCAAGCACCTGGTGGTGGTCGGTGGTGGCTACATCGGCCTGGAGCTGGGCATCGCCTATCGCAAGCTCGGCGCCGAGGTCAGCGTGGTCGAGGCCCAGGAGCGGATCCTGCCAGCTTACGACGGCGAGCTGACGCAACCGGTGCACGAGGCGCTCAAGCAACTGGGCGTGAAGCTGTACCTCAAGCATAGCGTCGAAGGGTTCGATGCCCAGGCCAGCACCTTGCAAGTGCGCGATCCCAATGGCGACACGCTGAACCTGGAGACCGATCGGGTGCTGGTAGCGGTCGGGCGCAAACCCAACACCCAGGGCTGGAACCTTGCAGCGCTGGACCTGGCGATGAACGGTTCGGCGGTGAAAATCGACAGTCGTTGCCAGACCAGCATGCGCAACGTCTGGGCCATCGGCGACCTGAGCGGCGAACCGATGCTCGCCCACCGGGCCATGGCCCAGGGCGAAATGGTCGCCGAGCTGATCGCCGGCCAGCATCGGGAGTTCAACCCGACCGCCATCGCCGCGGTGTGCTTCACCGACCCGGAACTGGTGGTGGTCGGCAAGACGCCGGACGAGGCCAAGGCTGCCGGGCTGGACTGCCTGGTTTCGAGCTTCCCGTTCGCCGCCAACGGTCGGGCCATGACCCTGGAATCAAAAAGCGGTTTCGTCCGGGTCGTGGCGCGCCGGGACAATCACCTGATCGTAGGCTGGCAAGCGGTCGGCGTCGGCGTGTCGGAGCTGTCCACGGCATTCGGCCAGTCCCTGGAAATGGGCGCGCGCCTGGAGGACATCGCCGGCACCATCCACGCCCATCCGACCCTGGGCGAGGCCGTGCAGGAAGCGGCGTTGCGGGCGTTGGGGCATGCGTTGCATCTGTGATTCAGGAGAGTTGATGGTGTGAGTGAGGACCCTATCGCGAGCAAGCTCGCTCCCACAGGTGATAACGGTCGTTCATCGGAACGTAATCCCATGTGGGAGCGAGCTTGCTCGCGATTTTCAAGAACACCATCATTTATCTGTCTGCACCTTGTCGTGCGGGCTGCGAAACAGCCCCGGAATGAAGTATTGTTGTCCCCATCCAAAAAACGTCAGAAGCCTTGAACCGTTTCGACGGTTGTTAAGAAATAGAGGGTGTCATGGGTAACGAGAGCATCAATTGGGACAAACTGGGCTTTGACTACATCAAGACCGACAAGCGCTACCTGTCGCACTGGCGCGATGGCGCCTGGGACGCGGGCACCCTGACCGACGACAACGTGCTGCACATCAGCGAAGGTTCCACGGCCCTGCACTACGGTCAGCAGTGCTTCGAAGGCCTGAAGGCCTATCGTTGCAAGGACGGTTCGATCAACCTGTTCCGCCCGGACCAGAACGCCGCCCGCATGCAGCGCAGCTGTGCTCGCCTGCTGATGCCGCAGGTCGAGACCGAGCAGTTCGTCGAAGCCTGCAAGCAAGTGGTCCGCGCCAACGAGCGCTTCATCCCGCCTTATGGCACCGGCGGCGCGCTGTACCTGCGCCCGTTCGTGATCGGCGTGGGTGACAACATCGGCGTGCGCACCGCACCCGAGTTCATCTTCTCGATTTTCTGCATCCCGGTCGGCGCCTACTTCAAGGGCGGCCTGACCCCGCACAACTTCCTGATCTCCAGCTTCGACCGTGCCGCCCCGCAAGGCACCGGTGCGGCCAAGGTCGGTGGCAACTACGCCGCCAGCCTGATGCCCGGCTCCCAGGCCAAGAAGGCCAGTTTCGCCGACTGCATCTACCTGGACCCGATGACCCATTCGAAAATCGAGGAAGTCGGCTCGGCCAACTTCTTCGGCATCACCCACGACAACACATTCGTCACCCCAAGATCCCCTTCGGTCCTGCCGGGCATCACTCGCCTGTCATTGATCGAACTGGCCAAATCGCGCCTGGGCCTGGAAGTGATCGAAGGCGACGTGTTCATCGACAAGCTGTCGGACTTCAAGGAAGCCGGTGCCTGCGGTACCGCGGCGGTGATCACCCCGATTGGCGGCATCAGCTACAAGGACAAGCTGCACGTGTTCCACAGTGAAACCGAAGTCGGCCCGATCACCCAGAAGCTCTACAAGGAGCTGACCGGCGTGCAGACCGGCGACGTGGAAGCGCCGGCGGGTTGGATCGTCAAGGTTTGACCTAGGCAACCGCCTGCTCAGTGCATGCATAAAAAAGCCCACCCCTGCCTCGGCAAGGGTGGGCTTTTTACTGGCGGCTTCGGCTACCCCCGCCGCAATACCAACCATCGCCCCCAGCGCTGGTGAAACCAGCCGTAACCGCTGACCAGCAAGATCCCGCCCAGCACCAGGACCGCGCCAACGATAAAGTTCGGCTCCAGCGGCTCGTCCAGCAACCAGACACCAAAACCGATGCCAAACAGCGGCGTCATGAACGACAGCACGCCCAATTGCGAGGCGAGGTAACGGCGCAGCAGCGAGAACCAGATCAGGAAACTGGCGAAGGACACCAGCAACACCTGGAACGCCAGACTGGCAATGAGTTGCGGCGTGGGGTTGATCGTCGTTTGCGCCAACGCCACGGACATCCCGATCAGCAGCACCCCGGCGCCCACCAGTTGATACAGCAGTGTCTGGCTGGCTGGCACGTCGGTCAGCCGCGAACAGCGTACCGTCACCGTGGTTGCGCCCCACAGCGCGCCGGCCAGCAAACCCATGCCGTCACCGAGCAACGAGCTGCCGTTCGCCGCCCCCGAGCCGCCACTGAAGGCCACCACGATCCCGCCGAAGGCAACCGCGATGCCCAGCCATTGCGCCGGCTTGAGGCGTTCGCTCGGCAGTTTCCAGTGCAAACCGAGGGCGGCGAACATCGGGGCGGTATACAGGAAAATCACCATGTGCGAAGCCGTCGTATGACGCAGGCCTTCGCCCACCATCACGAACTCCAGGGCAAACAACAACCCCACCAACAGGCCTGGACGCCAACTGCCATCGGCCAGGGACAGGCGTTCACCCCGCGCCAGCACCAATAGCCAGACCAGTACCGCGGCAATGGCCGAGCGCACGCCCAGTTGCAGCATCGGCGCCATGTCGGCGGCACTGGCCTTGATCGCGACTTGCTGGAAACCCCAGATGGCACAGAGTCCAGTCATCAGGGCACTGACCTGGCCATCCAGGGCGCGGCGGGTGGTCATGGGAAAGATCCTTGGGCAGAAATGGATGAAAGGATTGTCTGCCTGACACCTTTGCTGGATATAGTGATTACCCGACAAGCCATCCCGGTAATCCGCCATTGCGGTCGATATGCAGCCTCCAGCCCAACATCTGAAAATGCCTCCGTTCGACGCGGCCCTGCCCTCGCCGATTTTCTTTCGCAGCGCCTGCATGCCGGCCCACGCCACTTACCCCCGGCATCGACATGCCTGGGGTGAGTTCGTCTACTCCTACAGTGGAGTGATGGAAATCGAGATCGCCCAGCACCATTACCTCGCGCCACCGCAGTACGGCATCTGGCTGCCGCCGGACATGGAACACGTTGGGTTCAATCGGCATGAGGCCTGTCATTGTTCGTTGTACTTGGCGGCCGAACTGTGCGCTGCGCTGCCGGCCGTCCCCTGCGCGCTGACCTTGAGCCCACTGATCCGCGCGTTGCTGGAAGAGCTGCGCAACGAACCGCCGAGCCAACCGCAGACACCCGAGCAGCAGCGCTTGTTGCAAGTGCTGGTGGACAAGCTGACTCAGGCGCCCCATGCCGGTAGCTACCTGCCCTCCTCGGATGATCCACTGCTGGGCCCTGTATTGCGGGCCCTGGAGGCGAATCCCAGCGACCCGCGCTCCTTGCCGCAACTGGCCCGCGCCGCCAACACCACCGAACGCACGCTGATGCGCCGGGCCCAACGGGACCTGGGCATGTCCCTGGTGGAGTGGCGCCAGCGCCTGAAAGTCATCGAGGCCCTGGCCCTGCTCGAACGTGGCCAGAGCGTGGAAACCATTGGCCTGGACCTGGGCTACAGCAGCGCCTCGGCGTTCATCAGCATGTTTCGCAAAATGATGGGCACCACGCCGGATGAGTATCGACGCAGGCATATGGCTTGATGATGGGGGTGATGCTGAAATGGCTATCGCGAGCAAGCTCGCTCCCACAGGGTTTGTCGGTGGGTATCAACCTTGTGTTCGGCGCTGGCCCACTGTGGGAGAGAGCTTGTTCGCGATAGCGCCAGTGGGTTTGCCGTCGATTTCGACACTGACCCCAAACCGCCGCGCCAGCTCCCGGCGCCCACTGGCCGTCAACCCCAGGGCCCGGCTATCCAGGTCCTGGACCAGCCATTTGCGCTTGATCGCCAACTGCAGCCAGGCCGCCCCCAGTGCGCCGCCCAGGTGCGAACGGCGCATGCTCCAGTCCAGGCACGGGCAGGCGAATCGGCGCCGTCGCGTGGCGAGTGATTGGACGTCGATGCCAAAGCCCTCGAACAACGCCTCGCCGGACTCACTCAGGCGATAGTCCTGGCCTTGCACCGCCTCCAACCATCCGGCCTCGATCATCCGATCATGCAGCCGCACCGCCAGGGTGCCAGCCATGTGGTCGTAGCAGGTGCGGGCGAATTGCAGGCGATCCGGTGTGCGTGGCGTGAAGGTCGGCGCGGCGTTCTGGCCGATCACCATCAGTGCTTCGAGGGCCTGGGCGACGCGTGGGTCCGCCAGGCTGTAATAGCGATGCCGGCCCTGGACATGCAGGCGCACCAAGGCCAGGTCCTTGAGTTTCGCCAGGTGGGCGCTGGCGGTCGAGGCGCTGACCTCGGCGATGCTCGCCAATTCGGTGCTGGTGCGGGCATGGCCATCCATCAAGGCGCAGAGCATTCGGGTACGGGCCGGCTCGGCAATCGCTGCGGCCACTTGAGACACGCCTACGTCATGACGTTCTGCGTTCATATTTCACTCCACAATGGAACAAGCGCACCGAGCGGTTTCGGCCCTCAATCGTCCCGGGTCAGCACTTCCAGCAACTCGATTTCAAAGATCAGGTTGGCGTTGGGCTTGATGTGGGCGCCCATGGACCGTTCACCGTAGGCCAGGTGGGCCGGCACCAGCAACTTGCGCTTGCCACCGACTTGCATGCCCATCAGGCCCAGGTCCCAGCCCTTGATGACACGACCGGTGCCGATCACGCATTGGAAGGGCTTGCCGCGACTGTAGGACGAATCGAATTCGGTGCCGTCTTCGAGGGTGCCGCGGTATTGGGTGGTGATCAGCGCACCTTTGACTACGCTTTTGCCGTCGCCCTGGTGCAGGTCGATGATTTGCAGTTCTTCATTCATGGCGTATCCCTCGTGTGATCCAGGCGCGAGGTTTTCGCAGAAATCAGGACGCATGGCAAACGTTGTCTGCTCTGCATCAGGGAACCGCAACGGCCTATTCGGTTCACATGGGTATCGACCCTGCATTTCAGATAAGGACTTTCTGATGATCGACTCTCGTCCGCACCACGGTTTCATTCCCCCGTACATCCTCAACCGCATCATCGCCCACGGTTCCGAACAGCAACGTTCCAGCGCCCTCGGCACCTTGACCCACGTGCGCAACCTACGACACAACCCTGGCCCGCCCAGCACTCCGCCCGTCGCGGCGGCGCTGCCCAAGTCCGGCAAGGCCGGACACCCGCAACGCAGCGTGCACGACGCCCAGAACAGCATGGAACTGCCCGGCCAGCCGGTACGCCTGGAAGGCCAGCGGGCCAGTGGCGACCCGGCCGTGGACGAGGCCTACGATGCATTGGGCGCCACCTATGATTTTTTCTGGAAGGTCCTGGGGCGCGATTCCATCGACAACAAAGGCTTCGCCCTGGTGGGCAGCGTGCATTACGGCCAGGGCTATGAGAACGCCTTCTGGAACGGCGCACAGATGGTATTCGGCGACGGCGACGGCGAAATCTTCCAGCGCTTCACCCGCTCCCTGGACGTGGTGGCTCACGAACTGGCCCATGGCGTCACCGAAAGCGAAGCCGGGTTGATCTACGCCAACCAGTCCGGTGCGTTGAACGAGTCCATCTCCGACGTGTTCGGTGTGCTGGTCAAGCAGTTCGTGCTCGAACAGACCGCCGACCAGGCCGACTGGCTGATCGGCGCCGACCTGCTCACCGACAAGATCAACGGCGACGGCCTGCGCAGCATGTCCAACCCCGGCAGCGCCTACGATGACCCGCTGCTGGGCAAGGACCCGCAACCGGCGCACATGCGCGAATTCGTGATTACCCGTGAAGACAACGGTGGCGTGCACATCAATTCCGGCATTCCCAACCGGGCCTTTTATCTGGTGGCAACCACGCTGGGCGGATTTGCCTGGGAAAAGGCCGGCCGGATCTGGTATGACACCTTGTGCGACCGAAGACTGGCCAATGACGCGTCCTTCAGCGCCTTCGCCCGCTTGACCGTCGAGCATGCCCGCCAGCGCTTCGGCACGCGGGAAGTGCAAGCGGTACAGAACGGCTGGGCCCAGGTCGGCGTCGACCTGACACAGGAGAGCTGATGAAAACCCTTCCAGACCTCGACGACAAAGCCGTGGTACGGCTGTCGCGCCAAGGCGGCGTGGCCGCCATCCATGCGTTGACCCGACCACGGGAAATCGAGTTCGCCCAGTGCGACCTCGACCAGCGCACTCGCATCTGTTCGGTCCTGGAGGGCTGCCTGCCGCTGACCTCCTCCACGCCCGGGCGCGGCGACCAGCGGTTTTTCCAGATCGAGGTGCGTTATCGCGCCAACGACCAGGACGACGAGATGGTGCTGCAGGTGCCCGAGGACCGGGCACCCGGCGAGCTGGTTCACCTATGGGACAAAGGCGAAGTGCTCTGAAGATTTAACGTGTGGCCGGCACGATCTTGACGATCGCGCCGGACACGGTTTCGATCAGCAGGTACTTGTCGTCGATCTGCACCCATTGCTGCTCGCTTGTCGGCTGTTCGAGCTTCTTCTGTTTCCAGTCTTTCATGGCCCTGTCCGCGCGCTGGTAGTCCGCCGGTACCCGGTCGTTCTCCACCAGCCTGCGGCCATTGCTCGGCGAATGCTCCAGGGCGTCTCCGGTTTTCTCGACCGCTTGCGCAACAGGCCCAAGGGCTCCAAGGCCGGCAATCAGGACCAGGCTGGCGATCAGGGTGGGTTTGCGCATAGAAAAAACTCCAGTTATTCGAGGGACTGAATCTGGGACTTCGCGGGCGGCAAATCATTCCTTAATTCCTGGAAACTGTACCCCGTGGCGAGGGAGCTTGCTCCCGCTGGGCTGCGCAGCAGCCCCAATCCAGGCGACGCGGTCATTCAGTGATACGGCATTCACGGGGGGTACGACTGCTGCGCAGCCGAGCGGGAGCAAGCTCCCTCGCCACGGGATATAGTGACAAGCCCTGCACGACGGACCCTGCCATGACGACCCCGACCACTGCCTCCCCTGCCCTCAAGGAAATCTTCAACAGCGCCCGCCTGGAACACATCGCCAGCGAAATGCGCGCGGTGTATCCGGCCTTCGACGCCAAGGCATTCTTGCGCATGGCCAACGACGGGCTGGCCGAGTTGTCGGTGATGCAGCGCATGGCCCGGGTCAGCGAGTGCCTGCACGCGGTGCTGCCTCTCGATTATGAAGCGTCGCTGGAGGTGCTGCGCGCCCTGGCCCCGCGCCTGAACAGCATGTTTGTCAGCATGTTCCTACCGCACTACGTGGCGTCTTACGGCCGCAATCACTTCGACGTGTCGTTGGACGCACTGCAGTATTTCACTCGGTTCGGCTCGTCGGAGTTCGCCGTGCGGCACTTCTTGCGGGACGACCTGGAACGCACCCTCAAGGTCATGCACGGCTGGGCACTGGACGCCAACGAGCACGTGCGCCGCCTGGCCAGCGAAGGCAGCCGGCCGCGCCTGCCGTGGTCGTTTCACCTGGAGCCGATCCAGGCCAACCCCGACCTGGCCGCCGCGATCCTCGACACGCTCAAGGCCGACGACAGCCTTTATGTGCGCAAATCCGTGGCCAACCACCTCAACGACGTCACCAAGCAGCATCCCGACTGGGTGCTGGACCAGATCGAAGGCTGGCCATTGCAAGACCGCCACACCGCGTGGATTGCCCGGCATGCGCTGCGTAGCTTGATCAAACAAGGCAACCCCAGGGCACTGGGGATCATCGGCGCCGGCGGCAAGGCGCAGGTCCAGGTGCTGGATTTGCAGGTGACGCCGGCGGTGATTCGCTTGGGCGAACAGGTCACGCTGTCCTTCACGGTGCAATCAACCCTCGGGCAGAGCCAGCGCCTGGTGATCGACTACGCCGTCGACTACGTGAAAGCCTCGGGCGGCACCTCGGCCAAGGTTTTCAAACTCAAGACCTTCGACCTGCCCGCCCAGGGTCGCGTCAACCTCAGCCGTTCGCAACATATTCGCGAGCTGACCACCCGCAAACACTACGCGGGCCGGCATGCCGTGCACCTGCTGGTCAACGGCGAGCGGCTGGGCAGCACGGCGTTCGATATCGTCTCCTGAGGGGGTCAGGCTATCGCCACGGCTTTCGCCTGGCGAATTTCCTGCAGGAAACGCTCGGCCGGCAGCGGATGGCCCAACAGATAGCCCTGCAGCGAATCGCAGCCCAACTGGGTCAGGAAGTCTTGTTGCACATCGGTCTCCACGCCTTCGGCGACGATCCGCAGGCCCAGGGCCTGGCCGAGGGCGACGATGGCCGAGACGATGGCCGCGTCATCGCTGTCGTGCTCCAGGTCCCGCACGAAGCCGCGATCGATCTTCAGCTCGTTGGCCGGCAGGCGCTTGAGGTACATCAGGCTCGAATAGCCGGTGCCGAAGTCGTCGATGGACAAATCCACGCCCATGTCCGAGAGCAGTTGCAACACCGTCATGCTCGCGTCCGCATCGCTCATGGCGGTGGTTTCGGTGATTTCCAGGGTCAGGCTGTTGGCCGGCAGCTTATGCGTTTCCAACGCCTTGGCCACGCTCTGCACCAGACCGGTGTGGCAGAACTGCAAGGCCGAGAGGTTCACCGCGATGCGCCAGTCGGTATAACCGAGCACGTACCATTCGCGCATCTGCCGGCAGGCTTCGTTCAACACCCATTCGCCAATGGGGATGATCAGCCCGGTCTTTTCCGCCAAGTCGATGAACGTGTCGGGCATCAACAGGCCTTGGGTCGGATGGGTCCAGCGCAACAAGGCTTCGGCCCCGACCGGACGGCCATTGGCCGCATCGAACTTGGGCTGGTAATGCAGGCTGAACTGCCGCTGTTCGACGGCCATGCGCAAGTCTTGCAACAGCTGCAATTGCTTGCGGGCGTTGCTGTTCATCGAGGCGTCGAAAAAACTGTAGCCGTTTTTGCCGGCGCCCTTGGCGTGGTACATCGCCGCGTCGGCGTTCATCAGCAGCTCTTCAGCGCTCTGGCCGTTGCCGGGGTAAAGGGCGATGCCGACGCTGGCGGAGATCTGCAAGTCATGTTCAGACACCCGGAACGTGCGCCCGATCAAGCCGACCTGGCGTGCCGCCAGTCGCAGGGCATCGTCGGGCTCGGCCAGTTGCACCAGCAGCACGAACTCATCACCACCGATCCGCGCCAGGGTGTCCTGGCTGCGCAGGTCTTCGCGCAGGCGCAGGGCCACGTCCCGCAGCAACAAGTCGCCCATGTGGTGACCAAAGGCATCGTTGACCGGCTTGAAACCATCGAGGTCGATGAACATCAAGGCGAAGCAGCCGCCCTGCTCTTGCACCCGATGCATGGCCTGGTCGATCCGGTCGGCCAGCAGCACACGGTTGGGCAGTTCGGTGAGGGGGTCGTGCAGGGCCAACTGCGTCAGTTCCCGGTTGGCCCGGGTCAGGGACTGGGCCAGCTCGGCAGTGCGGGCTTCCAGGCGCGCATCAAGAATCGATGTCAGCAAGGCAATGGCCAGCACCGCCAGGGTGGTGATCAACACCAGATTGTCCAGGCCCTTGCCGCTCAAGCCGTCCAGGGAACCACAGAAGCTGCCCTCGCTGAAGCGCGCCCCGGCCATGCCGGTGTAGTGCATGCCGACGATGGCGATGCCCATGACCACCGCGGCGCCCGCGCGCGCCAGACGCACGTGGGGGGTGTTCTGGCGCAGGCGAAAGGCAATCCACAGCGCCGCCGCCGAGGCGCCGACAGCAATCACCAGCGAAGCCCCGAACAGCGTCGGGTCGTAATCGATGCCCGGCTGCATCCGCAGCGCGGCCATGCCGGTGTAATGCATGGCGCTGATCCCGGCGCCCATGATCAGCGCACCGAAGGCCAACTGCCAAGCCGGCAATCGCGGCTGGCTAACCAGCCACAGGGCAAAACCGCTGGAAAGAATCGCGGTCAGCAGTGACAGCGCGGTGATCGAAATATCGTAGCCAAGCTCAACCGGCAAGGTGAACGCCAGCATGCCGATGAAGTGCATGGACCAGATGCCCACCCCCATCGCCAGCGCGCCCCCAGTCATCCACCAATGCGCGGCGCGCCCCTGGGCGGTCGCGATACGCCCGGCCAGATCCAGCGCGGTGTAGGAAGCCAGCACGGCAACAAACAAGGAGATCGAAACGAGGGCGGGGGAATAACTGCCGATGAGCATGGTTTTTTCTCGTAACTGGAGAACCGGACTGCTTCCATGCCCGGTTGGAGGCCGGCGATTGTACTGAATCGTGACAGGGACGCACGAACCAAATGTCAAAAAGCCATCAAACCTGGAATATTTTCGACGAAAGACACGACCCCGCGCAGGGAGATTTTTTCTGCAAGCCATCCATCATGCGTTCACCGCAGTTCCATTGTGGGAGCGAGCTTGCTCGCGATAGCGGTGGATCAGCTTGCATCAATGTTGAACGGGCCGCCGTCATCGCGAGCAAGCTCGCTCCCACATTGGGATTGGGGCCGGGCACAGGTTTTAGATTCACTGGAGATCCAGTTTGGGAGCGAGCTTGCTCGCGATAGCGGTGGATCAGCTTGCATCAATGTTGAATGGGCCGCCGTCATCGCGAGCAAGCTCGCTCCCACATTGGGATTGGGGTCGGGCACAGGTTTTAGATTCACTGGAGATCCAGTGTGGGAGCGAGCTCGCTCGCGATAGCTGTGGATCAGTCTGCACACCGGCCCCGGGGCGTTCAGCTACTCTCGAAGAACCACTTCAAGGAGGATTCCACTCATGAGCATTCCAGCCAACCGAGCCTTGACCACCGCACTCGTGGTGATCGATGTACAGAACGACTTCATCCCCGGTGGCCAACTGGCCGTGCCAGGAGGCGATGAGATCGTGCCGTTGATCAACCAGCTCGGCCAATCATTCAGGCACGTCGTCCTAGCGCAAGACTGGCACCCGGCCGGGCACGCCTCGTTTGCCTCCAGTCACCCGGGCAAGCAACCTTTCGACACCGTCCAATTGCCCTACGGCGAGCAGACACTCTGGCCCGACCACTGCCTACAGGGCAGCCACGGTGCCGCGCTGCACCCGGCACTCGGGCTTGACCATGCCAAGCTGATCATTCGCAAAGGCTGCAACCCGGACATCGACAGCTACTCGGCCTTCCTGGAAGCGGACCACCAGACCCCGACCGGTTTGACCGGCTACCTCAAGGAACGCGGCATCGACACCGTCTACCTGGTAGGCCTGGCCCTGGATTTCTGCGTGATGTTTTCGGCACTGGATGCCCGGCTGGCCGGGTTCAACGCGTTTGTGGTGCTGGACGCCTGCCGGGGCATCGACAGGGAGGGCTCGATGGAGGCGGCGATCCAGCGGATGCAGGAAGCGGGCGTGCAATTGATCGAATCCAGCGCGATAGACGGTCGCCCCTTCGCTTGATGGCCCATACTAGGCGCCTCTTTTCCGGACAGTGAGCCTCCATGCCCTTCCTCGCCCGCACTCACCCGCGTCTTTCCAGCGCCACGGTCCTTGGCCTGGCGGTGGGTATCCTGGCTCCCGTGGACTCGATCATCAGCAAGATCCTGATCGGTTGGAATGCCGGGGTCTGGACCTACCTGGTGCTGATGTTCTGGCTGACCGTGCGGGCCAAGGCGCCCGATGTGAAGCGCATCGCCGAAATCGAAGATGAAAATGCCGGGCTGGTGCTGCTGACGGTCTGCGTCGCGGCCTTGGCCAGCCTGGCGACCATCACCTTCGAGCTGGCCGGCAGCCGCGACCTGCAGGCCGCTGGCAAGCTGTTGCATTATGGCTTCACGGCAATGACCGTGATCGGCTCATGGTTGCTGATCGGGGTGATTTTCAGCGTTCACTACGCACGGCTGTATTACACCTGGGAGGGCAAGGAGCCGGCGCTGCGCTTTGCCGAAGGGCTGACCACGCCCAACTATTGGGATTTCCTGTATTTCTCTTTCACCATCGGGGTCGCGGTGCAGACGTCCGACGTGGGGGTCGCCACCCGGCAACTGCGCAAGATCGTACTGGCGCAGTCGTTGATCGGGTTTGTGTTCAACACGGCGATCCTGGGGTTTTCGATCAATATTGCGGCGGGGTTGTTTGGGTAAGGGGTCATTGGGACCGCTTCGCGCTCCAGCGGGAGCAAGCTCCCTCGCCACAGGATTCAGGGCGGTGTTGGCAGCCATAGCCTGAAACGTGCCCCGCCTAGCGGCGAGGCTTCCACCGTCAAGGTGCCGCCCTGGGCTTCCAGGGCCCGGCGGCTGATGGCCAGGCCGAGGCCGAAGCCGCCCGTGGCGCGATCGCGGCTGCGGTCCAGGCGGTAGAACGGCTCGAACACCCGCTCACGTTCGCTGTCGGGAATGCCGATGCCGTCGTCGTCGACCCAGATCTCACAGCCTTGACCACCCACCAGCACGCCGATCTGGATGTGCTTTTCGCAATACCGCATGGCATTGCGCAGCAGGTTCTGCAACGCCCGTGCGGTCAACCGTGGGTCCAGCACAAAACGCTCCAGCGTCCCATGCAACAACACGTCGATCACCACGTCCGGCGCCGCCAGGTCCTCGTCGACGCTGCCCAGGATGCTGTCGATGAATTCGTCCAGCGCCACTTCGACCCGTTCGGGCAAGTGTTGCGGGTTTTGCAACCGGCTGTAGGACAACAGCTCCAGCACCAACTCATCCAGCTCGCGAATGTGCGCCACCAGCCCTTGCAGTCGCTCGCGACTGGGTGCCGGCAGATCATCGGACAGCGCCAGGGCCAGGCCGAAGTCGAGCCGCGTCAGGGGCGTGCGCAGTTCGTGGGACACAGCGTTGAGCAGATCCCGCTGTTGGTTGAGCAGGTTCTCGATGTCCCCCGCCATCGTGTCGAACACATGGGCCAGGCTGCCGATGTTCGAACTGGAGGCAATGTGCGTACGCTCCCCCAGATGACCTTTGCCGAAACGCTCGGCGGTGCGCCGCAGGCGTTCCAGGTCGCGCCAGTGAGGCCGCAACCAGAGCAACAGGCAAGCCAGCATCGTCGCGCCGATCAACACGTTGATGCTCCAGTACAACCAACTGACATCGGCCGGGTCCGGCGGCACGACCATCTTCACCGCCGTGTGCTCATCCAGCGGTGCCGCCGCCAGGGTTCGCCAGGCCCAGTCGCCGAGGCGCACCACATTCTCGCCGCGCTTGAGACGCGCCTGCTCCTCGGCGCTGAAACCGTTGTCATCGATGGCGGCCAGTTCGATGCGCAGCGGGTCGAATTCCTTGTCCATCTGCGCCGCCAGCGTCGGCCACTGTGCGCTGGGCACAGCGCGGAACTGCTTGACCAACAGGGTTTGCAGGCCCCGGGAATAATCGAGGTTGTAGGTCAGGAAACGCTCGTGGAACAGGCGGACCACCAGTTCCGGCATCAGGTAGATCGCCGCGCTGTAGGACACGATGGTGACCAGGTAGAGGCGAATCAGCAGCTTCCACATCGGCTCAGCATTCCCACTCGGAACGGCTGAACAGGTAGCCCTTGCCCCACACGGTTTTGATCTTGCGGGCTTCGTCGGCGTTGTCGTCGAACTTGCGCCGCAACTTGGAAATCGCCACGTCTACCGAACGGTCGGTGCCGTTGAATTCGATACCCCGCAGGCGTTGCAGGATCTGGTCGCGGCTCAGCACTTCGCCGGAATGCCGGGCCAACACCACCAGCAGATTGTATTCGCCGCTGGACAATTCCACCGCCTGCCCGCGCCAGGTCACCGTGCGCTCGGACAAGTCGATGCACAGGTTGCCCACCAGGATGCGGTCGTTGGCCGTCTGCGGCTCGATGAGGCTGCTGCGCCGTAACAAGGTGCGCACCCGCGCCAGCAACACCCGAGGCTCGCACGGTTTGGTGACGTAGTCGTCAGCGCCCATCTCCAGGCCCAGGACCTGGTCGTGGCTGTCGTCCCGGGCGGTGAGCATCAGGATCGGCAAAGTCGCCGAATCGGCCCGCAGCAAGCGGCAGACCTGCAAGCCGTCCAGCCCCGGCAACATCAGGTCGAGGATCACCAGGTCCGGCGGATCGACCCGCGCCCGCTCACGCACATGATCGCCACGGCTGAGGACGCTGACCTGATAGCCGTTGCGCTCCAGGTAACTGGCGATCAGTTCAGAAAGTGCGGTGTCGTCTTCCACCAGGAGGATGTTGGGCATGGTGTTTCCAGAAAGTGCTGTGGCGCGGCCATGCCGCTATCGCGAGCAAGCTCGCGCCCACAGGGATGTCCGGTACGACACAAAACCACTGTGGGAGCGAGCTTGCTCGCGATGAGGGCCTGCCAGACGCAGAGAATCTCAAGCGGCCAAGGATATACGCCCTCACCCACCTACGAGCAAACCCCTTACACAATTTCACATAGACGCTACAAAGCTTTACCGATCCCCTCCATCATCCCACGACATCCTCAAGCCCGGAGATGAAGTCCCTCTGACCATCATCTCCCAGGCAATATTTTAGAAACACATTTTTTTCAGCCTGTAAACTGTCATGGGTGACAGTTTACAGAACAAACTATCAGCGCTTTGATACGTCATCCCGGAACTCTCGCCAGGATACCTTTCGTCACGACAGTGGAGAGCGTATTGATGAACGCGATCAGAAACACACAAAAATTCGGCACCTGCACAGGAACGATAAACAGTGAAACATTCAACGCTGGCTTGGTAGAACTTACCTACAAAACCTTCCCGCCAGAACATGGAGAGGCTCGTGTGTTATTTGCCCGGCAGCGCGGACCGGCACCTGGCTATATCACGAAGGAAATCAATCTGTCGTTCAGCCGCAGATTACCCAATGCGGTCTACTCCTTGAGTCCGGACTCCGATGCCGTACGGTTGAACTTCGTTGATAACAGCGATCCGTCAAAACCGATTTTGTATACACAAGTAAGTGGCGACGCAGATCTTGCATTCAATCTGATCACTGAGACCTTTTTAGGCACACTGACAAACGCCGTCGTCGAGTATGAAGACGAGAACGAAGAAAAAACGACATTAACTATCAATCTGACCTTTAATGCAAAAGTTGACCGTTCACTTGCACTCAAGGCTTATCGTGGTACTCAAGCGGCCTGACGCCCGCCTTTTTTCGCCCTTTCGTGCCCAACAGCAAACGCCCCGAACCTATCGGGGCGTTTGTCTGGGCGGCCTTAGGTGCGTCCTCACACAACCTTCCTGGCTTTCGCGATATTCATTCGGGTCGCAAGCTTTTAGAACCCGTATCGAACACCGAAGTTTGCACCAATGGGGCGTTCGATATGCTCACCTTTGCTGTAATCAAGATCGACGTGCATCTGCAGTCGATCCGTGAGCGCTACAGCAACACCGGCAGCCAGTTCACCCCGAGACCCTGACAGATCGTTATTAAAGACATTATTGTTAACACTGACCTCATTATTCTTGACGAACTCATGAGCCAACCCGACACGTACATAAGGTTGTACCTGCATGTCGTTTTCCAACGTGTAGTTGCGCCCCACGGTCATTCCCGCCTCACCCAGCAATGAACGGGTGCGATCACCATCGGCACGCATACCGTTGTCCAAGGAAAAGTTTTTACCCTGAATGACCACGGCTGACCATTTAGTGTAGGGCTCGATGAAATAATCATCGTCAAGCTTGATGTGCCGACCGACCTCGACAGACCCACCCAAGCCGGTATTGTCATAGTCACCTTTTGCTCTGCGACCATCGCTCAAACCGACCTTGGCGTCATTCTGGAAGTGGTTGAACTTAACCACACCGTCGAAATAGTAACCGCTTTCGGCATCGATCCAAGTGGCGTAAGTGCCCAAGTAATTGCTGTTGACCGTGCCCGAGGTGCCCCCGGTAAGGTCCAGGTCGGATTTGCTATGCCCGGCCATCACGCCCACCAACCATTGGCCGTCACCAAATGGTAGCGGCGCATCGGCACCGAGGGTGAAACCTTGCTGAGTTTGTTTATACCCAACACCCGAAGCATCGGCCACATTGTACTTGTTGCCATAGACGCGGCCCCAGGAGCCCGCCTCAGCACCGTTGAAACGCAGTTCCCCCATGCGTGTACGTAGCGACGTAAGCTCGCCATACCATACCGTTGGCGCCGTGTTGAACAACGCCAGAATTGAACGCGTACCCGGGCTGACCGTACGGGTGCTCGGATCCAGAATCCAGTCATTGCCGCTTTTTGCCAGACCGTATGAAAAGGTTCCGAAATCCACGTCCCTGTCCATATAGAACTGCGCATCACCACCCGCGGTTTGCACCACCCGAATGGCTTCACCCATCTCGACCGGATCCACGCCACTGCTACTGATCAGTAACTCATGTCGACCACTGGCATTGCCCGTCACGTTCAACAGATCGGTCTGGCCGGTAACGAAGTCCGTACCCAACTCGAACCGACCGTTCCCGGAAAGCTCATTCACATCCAATTGATAAAAACTGCTATCGGAACCGAAACGAACCGTTCCGCCATTTAGGGCCAACGTCTCGACTTGACTATCACCAGCCAACTCCCAGAGACCGGTCTCATTTATGGTCATGCTGGAGACATTTTCCAGGCGACCGGTCAACACCGAGTTGTTCTGCAAGGTGACATCGAGCGTGCTGCCGGCTTCATTAACGAGATTGCCGGTCAATACGCTGTTGTTGACCTCCATAGAGGCGTTGGCTCCCCCGCGGACATCCAGCAAGGTGTCGTTACCGGCCACAAGTTGTGAGTTGTTAAGGGTGATGGTCGCTTTAGAGGTGCCTGCGTTGGCGAAGTCAACCACAATGGCCGAGCCGGTCTGGCCTTGGACGGTTGTATTGTCCAGCGTCAGGTCCACCGGTCGAATCGCGCTCGAGTCGAGCCCAAGGATAATGCCATCTTGTCCACCGATTATCGTGCTGTTGGTGGCCATGGCTTGAGCACTGAGCAGTCTCACCCCGTAACTGGTAGCCCCGGTACCCTGAACCGTCGAATTGTTGACGTCCAGGCTGCTGTACCCACTCACCAGCGCCCCACCTGTCACGCCAGTGATCGTACTTCCATTCACAGTCGCAGTGGATCCTGTCGACGTGCTCACTTCACGCACGACCTGCAACCCGACGCGATTGCCAGTAATGGTGCTGTTTTCGATATTGGCCTCACTGTTGCTCAACAGGACAGCCGCCAAACCGCCAACCCCCGTAACGGTCGCGCCACTCAAGTTGACCTTGGATCCATTTCCGGCATTGATCTGTTGGGTGGTACCGGCATTGACGTTGAGTGTCGAACCGTCTGCATTGATGAACAGCGTCTGTGCACCGTTGACATTCAATGTAGCGTTCGAAGTGAGGTCCCAACGCTCAGGAGTGCCACCGGTAATGGTCTCCGTACCGCCCACAATGGGCGCAGCAGCAATCTGGCTGGAAAATACCAGTAGAGGTGAACATAGGAGAACAAAACGGAAAGGCGTGTTCGAAATGAATGAAAACTTGCTTCGCATAGTAGACACCTGCTTGAAGAACTGAATGGCTGTCACTCGCGGATTGGAACGCCGGCCAAATGAGGGGCGCTAGGCTAGCGTGCAACTATGCAAATCGATGTAGGAATAATCTGATTTTTGGCGTTGAAAAATCCCATGAGGAAATGGTTTCTCCATAACAAACCAGACGTCATAGCGAGCGGCGAAAACAGCTTCGCCACTCGCTTTCGAACCGCCACTCCGTTATGGCCCTGGGTTAACATCTTCGCAATACTGCGCTTCACTGTTGGTCACCAACACATAATGTTCGGCTTCCGCTGACGGTGGCGTTGGCGTCGTGCCTGTTCGCGTAATGGTATAACTGAGGCGACCGTTGCCACGATTAGCCGGCTTGAAGTGCGTCTCGTAAGTACCTATCTCGATGACCTCTCCCGCATCGGGAAACGTACCGCTGATATTAAGATCCACCGTAGTTCCCGTGCCTGGAATAAGGATTGGGGGGATCTCATTGGTATAGGCGGCCCATGACAAAGTGACAGTTTCTCCGTCAACCGTGTAAGAGCTTTTCGGAATGCGCACCTGCAAGTTACGTCGTGGGGTGCCATCACCGGAAGCCCCAAAGTTCAAAGTGGAACAACCGATCCGTTTAAGGGGTCCAGCCAGGTTCAACACCTCCGGCATAGGCGTCTGAATAGGAAACTCTTCTACCTGGACATCTTTAGGGAGAGAACCCATCGGGTTAGGGTTGGTCGCGGTATAGAGCGACCATCGCAGCACCTTCGTTCCGCTCCCCTGGTCAAGAATCGTTTGCCATGGCAACGCTGGTGTAAGCTGGGTACCTTCTTGTCCATTGGTCAAACGGATAGTGTCGCCTACTTTGACGTCATCATAGAATACATCAATCAACCATCCTTCTTGGGTCGGAGGCGCGGAAAACAGATCAATTTTAATCGTTGCCGGATCACCGAAATCCGACTCTAGAACCTCATCAATAGAGCCTTTAAGGGTTTCTAAAGTAGGAGCAGTCATCCTCGGATTTATTGGGCTGGGCTCATCCGGATTTTCCGGACCAACATAAAAAATATTAACCTTGATATCCACATCACTCCCACCCTTAGGAGTCCCCCTGAACATCTGGTAACTGATATTTGTCAGTTCATCTCCGTCCGTATCGCCATAAACCCGTTTGATAATTTCGAAATCAACGTTCCTCCAAGTCAACTTTCCATCAACACTTTCCTGCACCCTTTTTTCGCCAAGTGGCTCACTGCCCCAATAAGCCATAACAGTGTCCGTAGGTACGTTCGGCGTGGGCACCTCGACAATGATATCGACCCCTTCATTACAGTCGCGCAAATCAATTAAATCATCGCCATCCTCGCCGTTGGCCAGTGGCACCACCGGTGGTGGAAAAACCGTCGGATCGGGGATACGTTTGATCTCACGATAGCTGGGATCGGAGGGTTTGCTGATATTACCTGCAAGGTCCGTCACTACATATCGAAGTGTATTGACGCCCTCATCGGACTCTACAAACACCCTGATGGGCACGAGAACTTCATATGAGGATGGCAGCGGCCCCTCATAGGCGGGTTCGTCGCGATTAACGTCCGGTGCCACACCCCAGAAAACCTTGATTGTATCCGTCGCATGATAGTTGTAACTTCCAACTTTGATCGTGATGCCGTTCGGATTATTGCCAATATAGGCTTCATCAATCGGATCATTCGGCCCCAGATCCGCAGGAAATGCAGCAGCCTGGGGGGACCGGTTCGATGGCGGCTCCTTGACTCTATAAGGAGGAGTACGGTCAATGGCGTACGTCGTAATATCCGACAACCCCTCATTAGTCCCGCCATACCAATAAATATACTGAACTTCATATTCAGTGGGTGTTTCTGGAACCCTGTCTTCTGTCAAGTATTCCATGGGAATAAAGCGCGACAATGGCCACTCCCGATCCGCAATAGCTCCTAACTCAAGAAACTCTTCAATATCCTGCCAACCTGCCTCACCTTTTTTGCGGATTTTGAACTCGATCAGATCATCTGGGTCCTCAGGCTCGGAGGGTCGAGGAATGGTGTACCGTAGTGGCGCGTCGAGCGCCGCCACCGGAATTCTCAAGTCGTTCGGAAGTGTTTGTGCCGTAATGGTGACAGCCGGAGGGTTTGCAAGTGGCCCACCGGATTTCCCATACTTTTTTTCAAGTACTGCTCTTCTGGACAGTTCGGCTTGTTTAAATATCGAGTTCATTTAGCGTCTCCATTTCTTCACAATCATTGCGACACGATGCCAAGAAGGATGTACTTCTGCAGCCTCCCGATCAAATACCTGTTTTTTTACCCCATTCAAGGACCACACGGAAGTTCCTGCCCCGCTCGAATCCTATCTATTTTCACCAACGCCAGCTCCGAAGAGCCAACCAGTTTCGTACCGCGATAAACACGATAGGTGACGGTAGCAGAGGAGCTCCGCTCCATTGGCTTTATATGAACATCATAGGGCAAGATAACTATTTCGTAGCCTTCGAGAATATCCTGCTCACTTAAAGCAGGGCGAATAACGGTCTTTCTTGCACTGATGACTTCTGGACCGCTGTCATTCAGACTTAAAAACCCCCGCCAGAATACTTCGCAGCGATCCCCAACGAGAAATCCGGTTAACGGTGGAATCTTGACTGTGACGCCCTCCCATAACGGAGGCACCGTGTCACAATTCAGATAACCCCAAGGGGTGGCGTGTACAAATACAGCTTTCAGAAGATCATCAGGGACAGGTACATGATCGATAGTCAGTAATCGCTTGTATGACTCGGCTGGATTATCAGCCGTATCGAGAAGTTCATACCACAACTGGCCTACACCATCATGCGTCAGATACTCCGGGCCAATAGGTATAAGGAACTCAGGTTTCATATCCGCCGGCTCATAGACATTTACTATCTCCACCGGAGCTTGTCCGACTTGTTCAAAACGGACAGTCAAAATATCCCTTTCTCCTGGTTCCTCTGCATGCTGAGGCCATAAAGGAACGACGACCTCAATTCCCGTCAGTAATAAGTCAGGTGGAATATGTCCCTCAGGATCGACATCCGGATCAGCAACGCCCACCACCTTGGGTGTCTCGAATATCAGCGGTTGATTGGGCGCCATAGGTAAGTCCACTGTTCATGTTCATTTTTTTACTGAAGCGATTTAACGCCGAGGCGGATGCGGTGACTACTGTCAGGTCTGACAGGTCTCAATACCGTTTATCGGAATGCGCTGCTCTCGAAAAAACAACCATGCATGCCCATACGCCATGCAGGACGTGAACTGACAGACTGTCTATTCGAAGGGTTATCACTAAAGGCTGAAGCGCTTGCGTAACACTGATGACCCAGATACCGAACCGAGCATCTGGTTTAATCAGGGGACAATCGCTGAGGTTACGATGGACTAATGGCCTATCGCGAACAGATCGCTCTCACACAGGATATGTATCGCAATGCCCGCCGAGGTCCGACCATCCGATGACCAATTCTTCAAACCTGCCGTACCCGCAACAGGTCTGCTGCACACAACACAATTCGCCGGCACGCATCCGCCAACTTCACCTGATCGACCACCAACCCGATCCGAATATGCCCCGCCGCACTCGGTCCGAACGCCTCGCCGGCCAGCACCGACACGCCATACCCATCCAACAGCCGCTCGGCAAACACCTGGGCGTCGAGGCCGGTCTGGCGCACGTCGACCATCACGAACATGCCGCCGTCGGGCCGCACCGGCTTGAGGCCCGGGCAGTCATCGAGCATGGCGCAGACCAGGTCGCGGCGCTGGCGATATTCCTCGTGCATCTGCGCCACCTCAGGCAGAGCCTGCTCCAGCGCGACTTGGGCGGCGCGTTGCACGAAATCCGGCAAGCCGAACAGCATGCACAGCGACAGGTTCGCCAAGTGCCCGGCCAACGCCTGCGGCCCGATGACCCAACCGATGCGCCAGCCGGTCATGGCGTGGGATTTGGACAGGCTGTTGATGGTCGCGGTGCGCTCGGCCATGCCCGGCAGGCTGGCCGGGCTGATGTGTTCGCCTTCGTAGATCAGGTCGCTGTAGACCTCGTCACTGATCAGCCACAGGTCATGTTCGATGCACAACCGCGCCAAGGCTTGCCAGGTGGACATCGGCAGGCTGGCGCCGGACGGGTTGTTCGGGCTGTTGAGCAGCATCGCCCGGGTACGCGGGGTAATCAGGCGGGCAACGTCCGCCGGTTCGACCCGAAAACCATTCTCCGGGCGGACCGCCACCGGCACCACTTTTGCCCCGCAGGCACCGAACACCGCTTCGTAGGTGACATACATCGGCTCTGCGACGATGACTTCGTCGCCTGCGTTGAGCAGGCATTGCGCGACCGCGTACACCGCGCATTGCGCCCCCGGCAGCACAACCACATGTTCGGCGCCTACGCCTAGGCCGCAGCGCAGGCGGTGACGCCGGGCAATGCTGGAACGCAGGGTGTGCAGGCCGCGGATGTCCGAATAATGAGTGTCGCCAGCCCGCAGGCTGCCCACCGCCGCATCGACGATGGCCCGTGGCGTGTCAAAGTCCGGGTCGCCCACCGACAACAGCAACACGTCCATGCCCTGTTCGCGCATGGCCAGCGCCCGGTCGTGAATATCCCAGGCAGCGGCACCGTCGCCGGTGATGCGTTGGGTCAAGGCTGAAAAGCGCATGTACGTCTCCTGGTTGCGCGATGTCCAGCCTCAACCCTATCTCAAATCACAAACCGCGCCACCATCGCATTCAAACCCACCGCCAGGCGCGACAGTTCATGAGTGGCGTCGCTGGTCTGTTTCGCGCCGCTGGCCGATTGCGTAGCCAGGTCGCGGATGTTCACCAGGTTGCGGTCCACTTCGCGGGAGACCTGGGCCTGTTCTTCCGAGGCGCTGGCAATGACCAGGTTGCGTTCGTTGATCTGGTGGATCGACTGGGTGATCTGCTCCAGGGCCACGCCGGCGGCCCGGGCCATCTCCAGAGTGCTTTGGGTGCGCTGGTTGCTCTGCTGCATCGATTGCACGGCCTGGCCGGTACCGTTCTGGATGCCGGCGACCATTTTTTCGATTTCCTGGGTCGATTGGGCAGTGCGATGGGCCAGGGCCCGGACTTCATCGGCTACCACTGCGAAACCGCGTCCGGCTTCCCCGGCACGGGCGGCTTCGATGGCCGCGTTGAGCGCCAGCAGGTTGGTCTGTTCGGCGATGGCGCGGATCACGTCCAGCACCTTGCCAATGTCCCGGCCCTGGACCGCCAGGCCTTCGATCATCGAAGCGGTGGCTTGCACGTCGTGGGTCATGGTCTGGATCGCATCGACGGTTTCCACCACCCGCGAGCGCCCTTCCTGGGCAGCCTGGGTCGACTGGTTCGAAGCTTCGGAAGTGGACACCGCGTTGCGGGCGACCTCCTCGACGGCGGCGGTCATCTCATTGACGGCAGTGGCGGCCTGCTCGATTTCATTGTGTTGCTGTTGCAGGCCGCGGGAGGATTCCTGGGTGACCGCGCTCAGCTCTTCGGCCGCCGCGCCCAATTGGCTGGCGGAGCCGGCGATCTGCTCGATGGTCTGGCGCAGGCTGCCCTGCATCGCGGCCAAGGCCTGGAGCAAGCGACCGGGTTCATCCTTGCCATCAACCGCTATGACCTGGACCAGGTTGCCGCTGGCAATGATCCGGGCGGCCTCCAAGGCCCGGTTGAGTGGCGCGACGATGCTGCGGGTCAGCAGCAAGGCCAACACGACCGTGGCCAGCGCGGCAATGAGCGAGACGACGATGATGCCGGTGATGGCGCTGTTGTAATGCTCGCCGGCCAGGGCCGATGCCTCACCGGCACTGGCTATGTTGAGGGCAATGAGCTTATTGAGCTGCTCGCCCATCAGGTCGGTGCCTTCCTTGATCCGCGTATTGATGTGGGTACGCAGTTCGTCAGCCTTGTTCTGGCGCGACAACTCGAGCATTTCTTTCTGGGCTTGCAGATATTTGTCGAGGGTCGCCGAAAAGACTTTGTACAGCTCAGCCTCTTGCGGCGAGGCCGGCAACGCGGCGTAGCTGCTATTGGCCTTGTTCAGTTTTTCCACCAGCACACCGATGCGGCCCTCGGCCTCTGCCAGACTGGCCGGGTCGCGGTTGACCAGGATCCGGAACGAAAGAATGCGCATGCGCAACACGCTTTCCAGCACGTTGGCCAGGTAGCCGACGCTGGGCACTTGGGTCTGCTCCATGTCCAGCGAAGCCTGGCGGATGACTGACATGCGATTGGCGGCGAATAAGCCGAGGACAACGACGAGCAACGCGATGACGGTGAAGCCCAGAAAAGCCCGGGGAGCGATATTCAAGCTGCGTAGAGACATGGGAAGACCTCGTTGTGATGGGGTCGAGCATCCATGCCGCCAGCGTACGGGTTGGAATAATTGTGGGTACGCCTGAGGTCGTTATCGGCCAGGCTCCAGGCTTTTTGCAGGGGGATGTAAAAAAATATTTCACGAGGCTTCTGTGGCGAAGGAGCTTGCTCCCTCGCCAGGTGTAATGCGCGACCGCTTTATCGGCGCGCCACCCGCCACAACCGGGCGATGTCCTGGGCGCGCTCGCTCAGCAGGCGCGGCGCGTCGACGCAGGCTTCTTGCAGGGTCATCGGCCCGCTGGCCAGGGCGAAGGCGGCGTCGATGCCGTGTTCATACAGCGCCTGGTAGCCCTCCCCCAGCGTACCGGCGATGACCAGCACCGGTACGCCCTGCTGGCGGGCGATGCGGGCCACGCCGAAGGGGGTCTTGCCGCGCAGGGTCTGGGCGTCGAAACGGCCTTCGCCGGTGATCACCAGGTCGGCGCCCTCGATCGCATCGGCCAGCCCGGTCAATTGGGCGACGACGTCCACGCCGGTCCGGAACTGCGCCCCCAAAAAAGCCTTGGCCGCGAAACCCAGGCCGCCAGCGGCACCGCTGCCCGGTTCGTCGCGCACATCCTTGTTCAATGCCTGGGCGCACTGTTCGGCGAAATGCCCCAGGGCCCGGTCCAGTGCCTGCACTTGAGAGGCCGAGGCGCCCTTCTGCGGACCGAAGACGGCGGATGCGCCATGGGGTCCGCACAGCGGGTTATCGACGTCGGCGGCGATCTCGAAACTGACGTGGGCCAGGCGGGGGTCGAGTTCGCTCAGGTCGATGCGCGCCAGGTTCGCCAAAGCCAGTCCGCCGGGAGGAAGGGGTTGGCCCTGGTCATCCAGCAATGCCACGCCCAAGGCCTGCAGCGCACCGGCGCCGGCGTCGTTGGTGGCACTGCCGCCAATCGCCAGGATCACCCGTTCGGCGCCTTCATCGAGGGCCGCGCGAATCAGCTCGCCGGTGCCGTAGGTGCTGCTGGCACAGGCATCGCGCTGCCCCGGCGCTACCAATTGCAAGCCACTGGCCTCGGCCATCTCGATGATCGCGGTGCGGCTCTCGGCCAACCAGCCCCAGCGTGCCTCGACGACGACACCCAACGGACCACGAACCCGGGTGTGACGCCACTGACCGTTGCAGGCTGCCAGCACCGACTCCACCGTCCCCTCCCCGCCGTCGGCCATCGGGCACTTGATCAACTGCGCATCCGGCCAGACCTGGGCCAGCCCCTGGGCGATGGCATCGGCGACGCCCTGGGCGCTGAGGCTGTCCTTGAACGAGTCGGGGGCGATGATTATTTTCATATTATTCTCCGGTTCCGATGCACAGCATGCTGCCAGTTGACCGCAGGCCTGACGCCGGTCCACCGCACAAAAGACACCGCGCATTATTGTTCAATTTCACAAATACCGGTTTTCCAGGAAGATTCAGGTTGAAGCTGCCGGCCTCATCGCGAGCAGGCTCGCTCCCACAGAAGTAGGGCCGCAGATCAAACTGTGGGAGCGAGCTTGCTCGCGATAGCGGTGTGTCAGCTTGCATAGGTATTGGATGTGCCACCGTCATCGCGAGCAAGCTCGCTCCCACAGGGTTACAGCGGTGTGCTTTCGGTCTGGGGCAACAGTTGCACCCCCAGGTACAATGCCAGCATCCCGTCCAGGCGCAACGGATCCACGCCGCTGAGTTCGGCGATGCGTTCCATGCGGTAGCGCAGGCTGTTGCGGTGGATGCCCAGGGCTTCGGCGCAGGCTTGGCTCTGGCCGTCGTGCTCGCACCAACTGCGCAAGGTGGCGAGCAATTGGCCGTTGCTGTCCTTGGCGATGACCTTGCGCAAAGGGCTCAGCAATTCATCCAGGGCGTCGTCGCTGCGATGGCGCCAGAGCATCACCGGCAGGCGATAACGGGCAAGCGTCAGCAGGCGCGACTGCGGCAACACATCGCGCCCGTAGGCCAACAGGTCCCCGACTCGCCGGTAACAACGACGCAGGCCCGCGAGCCCTTCGGCCTGGCCGCCCACTGCCACGCGCAGAATGCTCCAGCCCAACCCGTCGAGCTTGGCCAGCAGCCGTTCGTTCTCCACCGAGGCGGTCACCGGCCGGCACCAGAGCAAGGAAGATTTGGACGACGTCAGGCACCAACTGTCCGGGTAGCGCGACATCAGCCAGGCGCTCAATGTCTCGACGGTCTGGCCCGGTCCATGCTCCAGGCCCAGCTCGAACAGGTACGGCACCCGCGACAATTGTGGCTTGAGCCCCATTTGCCGGGCTTCGTCCAGCAGTCGCGGCGAATCCCCGGCGTCCCCCAGCAGCAACGCCAACAAGTCATCGCAACGCTGGCGGCGCCATTGCTGCTCGGCCTGTTGGTTGCGCTGGCCCACCAGCATCTCGGCGGTCATGCGCACCAGTTCGGCATAGGTACGCAGTTGCGCAGGCTCGCCGGTGATGCCCAGGACGCCGATCAGCCGTTGATCGAGCATCAACGGCAAGTTGATCCCCGGCTGCACGCCCTTGAGGTGCATCGCGGTATGCTCGTCGATTTCCACCACCCGCCCGTTGGCCAGGACCAGTTGCGCGCCTTCGTGGCGGGTATTGACCCGCTCGCGCTCGCCGCTGCCGAGAATCAACCCCTGATTGTCCATGACATTGACGTTGTACGGCAGGATCGCCATCGCCCGGTCGACGATGTCCTGCGCCAGGTCGTGATCGAGTTCGAACATGGGCGGTGTTCCTTGCAGGCGGCGTGGATTGTTGTTTCAGGCATGGGTTTGGTCAGGCGCACAGGGTCTGCCTCCAAACCCTGTGCCCAGGCACAAAGACACGGGCCCTTGGGCTGGCCGAGACTCAAGGGGCGGTCAACGTTACCCCTTGGCTCGCAAAAATCATAATAAAGAGAGACCCGCCATGTCCCAGAGCGCAACGGCCCTCCTGGCTACCCCCGACGAAAAAAATACCGTCTACAAGCGCATCACCCTGCGCTTGATCCCGTTCATTTTCATCTGCTACCTGTTCAACTACCTCGACCGGGTCAACGTTGGCTTCGCCAAGTTGCAGATGCTCGATGCCTTGAAATTCAGTGAAACCGTGTACGGCCTCGGTGCCGGGATCTTCTTCATCGGCTACGTGCTGTGTGGCGTGCCAAGCAACCTGGCCCTGACCCGGTTCGGCCCCCGGCGCTGGATCGCATTGATGATGATCACCTGGGGCACGCTGTCGACCTGCCTGCTGTTCGTCACCACCCCCACCGAGTTCTATACCTTGCGGCTGTTTACCGGCGCCGCTGAAGCCGGGTTCTTTCCTGGCGTGGTGCTGTACCTCTCGCAATGGTTCCCGACGTTCCGCCGCGGTCGGATCATGGCCTTGTTCATGTCGGCCATCCCGGTGTCCGGCCTGCTGGGCAGCCCGTTTTCCGGGTGGATCCTCAACCACTTCGCCGCGGGCCAGGGCGGCCTGGCGGGTTGGCAGTGGATGTTCCTGCTGCAAGGCATCCCGACGGTGATCCTCGGCGCTCTGGCGTTCTTCCTGCTCAGCGACACCTTCGCCAACGCCAAATGGCTGACCGCCGAGGAACGCGCCGTGCTCACCGCCGACCATGCCGAAGACCTGGCCAACAAGCCAAAAAGCACCACCGACTCGTTGCTCGCGGTGTTCAAGAACCCGGCGATCTGGGCCTTCGGCCTGGTGTACTTCTGCATCCAGAGCGGCGTCTATGCGATCAACTTCTGGCTGCCGTCGATCATCAAGAACCTGGGTTTCAGCGATAACCTGGTGATTGGCTGGCTGAGTGCGATTCCTTACCTGCTGGCAGCGGTGTTCATGTTGCTGGTGGGCCGCTCGGCGGACTTGCACAAGGAGCGTCGCTGGCACTTGGTGGTGCCGATGCTGATGGGTGCGGTCGGGCTGCTGATCGCCGTCAACTTCGCCACCACCCCGGCCATCGCCATCATCGGCCTGTCCATCGCCACCATGGGTGCCCTCACCGGCCTGCCGATGTTCTGGCCAGTGCCCACCGCCCTGCTCAGCGCCGGAGCCGCCGCCGGTGGCTTGGCCTTGATCAATTCCATGGGCCAGATGGCCGGTTTCCTCAGCCCGTATCTGGTGGGTTGGGTCAAGGACACCACCGGCTCGACCGACGCGGCGCTGTACCTGCTCGCCGGGGTGATCGTGTGTGGCAGCCTGCTGGCGCTGCGCATGACCCGCACCCTGCGCACCTGAGGCCCTTTTTTCCCTGTGGGAGCGAGCTTGCTCGCGATAGCGCCGGATCAGTCGGCATTGATGTTGACTGTTCGACCGCCATCGCGAGCGAGCTCGCTCCCACAGTTGATTTGGGGGGTTTGAGAATTCTGTTTGATCCGTGCGGTGGTTCTGGGGTTTGATTGAGCCTTTCCCATGGATGAAAGGATCTTGTCATGAGCTACCGCACGCTAGGCCATTCCGGGTTGCAAGTCTCGACGTTGACCCTGGGCACGATGATGTTCGGCGAACAGACCAGCACCGAGGATTCGCTGCGGATCATCGACAAGGCCTGGGACCAGGGCATCAATTTCATCGACACCGCGGACGTCTACACCAACGGTCGCTCCGAGGAAATCGTCGGCGAGGCGATCGCCCGTCACCGCCATGAATGGGTGCTGGCCACCAAGGTCGGCTTCGGCCCGCCGGACGGCGTGCCCAACCGCAGCGGCCTGAGCCGCAAGCACCTGTTCAATGGCATCGAGGCCAGCCTGACGCGCCTGGGCACCGATTACCTGGACATCTATTACCTGCACCGCGAAGACCACAACACCCCGCTGCACGTCACCGTGTCGGCCATCGGCGACTTGATTCGCCAGGGCAAGATCCGCTATTGGGGCCTGTCGAACTACCGTGGCTGGCGCATCGCCGAAGTGATCCGGATCGCCGACAGCCTGGGCATCGACCGCCCAGTGATCAGCCAACCGCTGTACAACATCGTCAACCGCCAGGCGGAAACCGAGCAGATCACCGCCGCGCAGAACTACGGCCTCGGCGTAGTGCCGTTCAGCCCGCTGGCCCGCGGCGTACTCAGCGGCAAGTACGCGCCGGATGTGGCACCGGACGCCAACAGCCGTGCCGGCCGCCAGGACAAACGCATCCTGGAAACCGAATGGCGGGTCGAGTCCCTGCGCATTGCCCAGCAGATCCTGCAATACACCCAGGGCCGGGGCGTGGGTATCGTCGAGTTCGCCATCGCCTGGGTGCTGAACAACAGCGCCGTGACTTCGGCCATCGTCGGGCCGCGCACCGAGGAGCAATGGGATTCGTACACCAAGGCACAGGCAGTGAAGATCAGCGCGGAAGATGAAGCCTTCATCGATTCGCTGGTGACGCCGGGGCATGCGTCGACGCCGGGGTTCAATGATGTGAGTCATTTCGTGCCGGGGCGAGTGCCCGTGGGAGCAAGGCTTGCCCGCGATGAACGATAACGCGGTTCAACCGTTCAACCGCAGCGCGGCCATCGCGGGCAAGCCTTGCTCCCACACACTTGCTCCCATGGATAACCTTGCCAGCCAACAGTTTGGGTTGATTGATCGCCCTCAAGAGAATCACCGTGTCCAAAGGCATCGCTCTATCGGTCTCGGCCTCTGCGCTGTTCGCCGTCATGTACTACTACACCTCATTGCTCTCACCCCTGAGCGGCGTGGAGATCTTCGGTTGGCGCATGCTGCTGACGATGCCATGCATGACCGCCTTCCTGCTGGTGACGCGGGACTGGCACCTGGTCACGGCGCTGATCCAACGCCTGGTTGCCACGCCACGGCTATTGATCGCGGCAATCGTCTCTTCGGTGCTGATGGGTGCGCAGCTGTGGCTGTTCATGTGGGCGCCGCTCAATGGCTACAGCCTGGACGTGTCGCTGGGGTACTTCCTGTTGCCGCTGTCGATGGTCCTGACCGGGCGCATCGTCTATGGCGAGCGCCTGTCCTACCTGCAGAAAGTCGCCGTGTTCTTCGCCACCCTTGGCGTGTTCAACGAGTTGTACCGGGTGGGCGGTTTTTCCTGGGCAACCTTGCTGGTGGTGATCGGCTACCCGATCTATTTCATCCTGCGCAAACGCATCAAGACCGACAACCTCGGCGGGCTCTGGCTGGACATGACCCTGATGCTGCCCGTGGCGCTGTGGTTCGTGCAAAGCGGTGAACAGGGTTTCAACGTGTTCGATCAATACCCGCGGCTGTCGCTGCTGATCCCGTTGCTCGGGGTGATCAGCGTCAGCGCGCTGGTGTCTTATATCGTCGCCAGCCGGCTGCTGCCGTTCAGCCTGTTCGGCTTGTTGAGTTACGTCGAACCAGTCTTGCTGCTGGGCGTTGCGCTGCTGTTGGGCGAAAGCATCAAGGCCGGTGAATGGCTGACCTACATCCCCATCTGGATGGCCGTGGCGGTGTTGGTGTTCGAAGGCTTCAAGCACCTGGTGCGGCAGCGGCGCAGGGCTTGAGGCCAACATCAGCCCCTGTGGGAGCGAGCTTGCTCGCGATGGCGTCGGATCAGCCAATATTGATACAAGCTGACCCACCGCTATCGCGAGCAAGCTCGCTCCCACAGGGGTCTGCGTCATTCAATAAAAAGCCCGCCTGGCATCACTGCCAGGCGGGCTTTTTTTGCACTCAGGTGTTACTCGGTCGCCAGCACACCACGACGCACCTGGTCACGCTCGATGGACTCGAACAGCGCCTTGAAGTTGCCTTCGCCAAAGCCGTCGTCGCCCTTGCGCTGGATGAATTCGAAGAACACCGGCCCCATCAGGGTTTCCGAGAAGATCTGCAGCAGCAGGCGCTTATCACCCTGTTCGGAAGCACCATCGAGCAAAATGCCCCGCGATTGCAGTTCATTCACTGGTTCGCCGTGGTTCGGCAGGCGGCCTTCGAGCATTTCGTAGTAGGTGTCCGGCGGCGCGGTCATGAAGCGCATGCCGATGCTTTTCAAGTGGTCCCAGGTCTTGATCAGGTCATCGGTGAGGAAGGCCACGTGCTGGATGCCTTCGCCGTTGAACTGCATCAGGAACTCTTCGATTTGCCCGGCGCCCTTGGACGACTCTTCGTTCAACGGGATGCGGATCATGCCATCCGGGGCGGTCATGGCCTTGGAGGTCAGGCCGGTGTATTCGCCCTTGATGTCGAAGTAACGGATCTCGCGGAAGTTGAACAACTTCTCGTAGAAGCCGGCCCAGTAGGCCATGCGGCCGCGGTAGACGTTGTGGGTCAGGTGATCGATGATTTTCAGGCCCGCGCCCACCGGGTTGCGGTCCACACCTTCGAGGAACACGAAATCGATGTCATAGATCGAGCTGCCTTCGCCAAAACGGTCGATCAGGTACAGCGGCGCGCCGCCGATGCCCTTGATGGCCGGCAGGTTCAGCTCCATTGGGCCGGTCTCGATGTGGATCGGCTGGGCGCCGAGTTCCAGGGCGCGCTTGTAGGCCAGTTGCGAATCCTTGACCCGGAACGCCATGCCGCACACCGACGGGCCATGCTCGGCGGCAAAGTACGAGGCCACGCTGTGGGGTTCGTTGTTGAGGATCAGGTTGATCGCGCCCTGGCGATACAGGTGCACATCCTTGGAGCGGTGGGTGGCCACCTTGGTGAAGCCCATGATCTCGAAGATCGGCTCCAGGGTGTTGGGGGTCGGGGATGCGAACTCAATGAATTCGAAGCCCATCAGGCCCATGGGGTTTTCGTATAGATCTGCCATGTCGGCGCCTCATCATTCTGGTCAATTAACAAAAAACGTTAGTTGCAGGCAATGCTGGAGACACGGGGCGGCGCGCAGGAAATGCCACGAACGCTGCGGGCGAGGAAATCGCCGTAGATCAGTTGAAACCCAAGTATCTTCATTGTCGACCCAAGGCTCTTGCGGGCGAGGCTTCTGCTGCCAGAAGACGTTATTCTTATATGCGTAAATCGATTCTACACAGCGTAACCGGATTTGTCCGCCTTCTGTATCAAATCGCCTTTTCCTTCGACCGCGCAAGGGGTTTGTTGCACAGGAAAATACCCACCAGGATCACGCCCCCGCCGACGCACATCAAGGCCGTGAGCCGTTCGTCCAGCAGCAGCGCCCCCAGCAGCACCGCCGTCAGGGGGTTGAGCGCGATGAATACGCCAGAGCGGGTCGCGCCGATCCGGCGAATGCCGTCATACCAGGCGATATAGGCCAGGGCCGAGCCCAGCACGCCGAGGTACAACAGGCTCAGCCATTGCTCCATGTCCAGCGCGCGCAGGGCATCGAGCCGAACCTCGCCCGCCGCCGCGCAGGTCAGCCACAACATCAGCGTGCCCAGCAGAATCGACCAGGTCACGGTCTGCAAGGGGCCGAGGCTGTCATTGAGTTTTTTCGAAAACAGCGAATAGATGCCCCAGCCCAGCACGCAGCCAAAAATCAACAGGTCGCCGATCCAGCCCTGCGTCGAGCCTTGTAGCAAGGACGGATCACGACTGACAATCACCAACCCCGCCCCGCCGATGCACAGCACGATGCCCGTCACTTTCAGGCGGCTGAGCCGCTCCTTGAACAGCCACCAGGACGCCAGCCCGATCACCGCCGGGTTCAAGGCCACGATCAGCGAAGCCCGCGACGCATTGATGTACTGCAAGCCATAGAAGAAGCACAGGTTGTAGAAAAAGATGCCGAAGAACCCCAGCGCCGCCAATTGCAGCCCCTGCTTCACAGTGGGCCTGGCCAGCGGGATCCCGGCCAGGGCGAGAAACGCCAGCAGCGCGAGACTCGCCAGCAGGAACCGCAGGCTGGCGGCAAACATCGGCGCCAGGGCATCGGCAAGGATCCGGCCGGCCACGAAGGTCCCGCCCCAGATCATGGTGACCATGGCGAGCTTCAGGTAGACGGGCAGGTCCGACGGGATCGGGACGGTTTGTTCGAGGGTTTTCATGGTTTCACCACCGCACGCTAATGAGAACAACGCAAAACCTGTGGCGGGGGGATTAATTGTGGGAGCAAAGCTTGCTCGCGATGAAGGCGGCGCGACTCAGCAGGCAAACCGAGTCATCGTTCATCGCGAGCAAGCTTTGCTCCCACAGGTTGCGACCTCGCTACAGGTGTTGTGCTGCTTCCTGATTCAAGTCAGATACCTCATTATCTGGCTCATGCATTGTCATCGTAAAATGAGCGATCACTCATGACCCTCACTCAACTCGAAATCTTCTCCCTGGTCGCCGAGCTGCGGGGTTTCACCGCCGCGGCCACGCGCTTGGGCATTGGCCAGTCCGCGGTGTCCCACGCCATCAAATCCCTGGAACAAGAGTTGGGCGTGGAGTTGCTCAGGCGCCATCAGTCGGTGGTGGAACTCAGCGACATTGGCCAGCAGCTTCTGCTGCGAGCCAGGGCCATGCTCGGGCTGGCCAACACCTTGCGTCAGGAAGCCGCCGATGCCCGGGGCATGCGCCGAGGCACCTTGCGCATCGGCTCGTTCGGGCCGACGTCATCGATGAAACTGTTGCCCGGAATCCTGCGGCGCTATCGAGCCTTGCATCCCGGGATCGAAGTGCACATCGACGAAGGGCCCGACAGGCAGATCATCCAATGGCTGGACGAACGGCGGATCGACGTCGGTTTCGTGGTGCTGCCCGAGGAGCGTTTCGATACGTTCGCGTTGCTGGAAGATCAGATGGTCGCCCTGCTGCCCGCCTCACATCCCCTCGCCGCCCAGGCCAGCCTGAGCCTCAAGGACCTGTGCAACGACCCCTTCGTGCACACCGAGGCGGGATCGTCGGAGCTGGTCACGCGCCTGTTCAATGCCGCCCGGCTGACACCGAACGTGCGCTTTCGTTGTTCGCAGTTGCTCAGCACCCTGGATGTCGTCAGGCGTGGCGAGGCGGTGAGCGTGGTGTCCGAAGGGTCATTGCCGGACGAGGGAAATCCCGGTTACGTCGCCCGGCCCTTGTCGCCGCGGGTGCCGCGCCAGATCGGCCTGGCGGTATTGGACAGCCGCCAGGCCTCGCCCGCCACCCTGGCGTTCATCGAACTGGCCCGACAGTCATGAGCCCGGCATCAAACCTGGGGGGAGCCTGGCATTGAACCTGTGGGAGCAAAGCTTGCTCGCGATGAAGACACCTCGGTTCTCCAGACCGCATGATCGTTCATCGCGGGCAAGCCTTGCTCCCACAGACTTCGCTCCCACAGTCACGCTGCGGTCAGCAAGCTCTCGGCAAGCCATCTATCATGGTCGGCATCCGACGATTCCCCCTCATCCTTTTATTCTCAGGTTGTGCCGATGCCCTTGACCGCCACCCGCTCGCACACCCGGCCCCGTCGCTATCTGATCACCCTGCTTTGCGGCCTGGTGCCAATCCTTTCAGGGCTGGTCATTTTGTACATGCAAGCCGAACGGACGCTGGCGCAACACACCCGGCAGACCGCCGAGGAGTCGGTCAGGCAAATCGAACTGATGCTCGACAACACCGCGTTGGCGGCCCGTGAACTATTGCCCTTGGCCGGCCAGCCCTGCGAAGCGGTGAAGCTGGCCTTGCGCGAGCAAGTGACGCGCCGGCCCTTTGTCCGCTCGACCAACCTGATCTGGGACAACAACCTCTATTGCAGCTCGCTGTTCGGGGCGTTCGAGGAACGCGTCAACCCGAGCGACTATCACCAAGGCACGCTGTGGCTCCTGGACGGCAACCCGGTGACGCCGGACACCGCGTTGCTGATCTACCGGCTCAATGAGGGTCGGCAAGGCGCCTTGGCCACCCTTGACGGGTATCACCTGGCCAACGTCCTGCGCCTGATCGGCCGCCAGACCCGGCTGCGGTTGCAAGTCGGGCCGAATTGGCTGGCGGCGGACGGCAAGGTCCAGCCAGCCCCCTTGCCCGGGTCGGCGGTGGCCCAGACCGAACTGAGTTCAGCGCGCTACGCCTTCAATGTAGAAGCCGGATTCGACGAGGGTGAAACCTGGCGCTACATGGCCAGGGAATATCCGCCGCTGTTCAGCTTGCTGATCTTCTTCGGCGTTGTGGCCGGGACGCTCGGACACTGGCTGCAACAGCGCGCCTCGTCTCCCAGCCGTGAATTGCAACGGGCGCTGGAAGCCGGCGAGTTCGTGCCCTACCTGCAACCGGTGGTGCACAGCGACAGCAAACGCTGGGCCGGCGTCGAGGTGCTGATGCGCTGGAACCATCCCAAGGAAGGCCTGGTCCGCCCGGATCTGTTCATTCCCTTCGCCGAACACAGTGGCGTGATCGTGCCGATGACCCGCGCGCTGATGCAGCAAACCATGCACCTGCTAGCGCCGCTTGCGCCTCGCCTCGAAGCGCCGTTTCATGTCGGCATCAACATCACCGCGCGCCACTGCCAGGATCTGGCGCTGGTGGACGATTGCCGCGAGTTTCTCAATGCCTTCGCGCCGGGTGCGATGACCCTGGTACTGGAGTTGACCGAGCGCGAGCTGATCGAACCGACCCCCGTGACCCGCCAACTGTTCGACCAACTGAGGGATTTGGGCGTCAAGATCGCCCTCGACGATTTCGGCACCGGTCATTCCAGCCTGGCGTACTTGCGCCAGTTCAATGTGGACTTCCTGAAGATCGACCAGAGTTTTGTCGCGATGATCGGTGCCGACGCCCTGTCGCGCCACCTCCTCGATAGCATCATCGAACTGTCGGGCAAGTTGGACCTGGATATGGTTGCCGAGGGCGTCGAAACCGTCGAACAAAGCGACTACCTGAGCGCCCATGGGGTGAACTTTCTACAAGGCTATCTATTTGGCCGACCGATGAGCGGGCAGGCATTCGTCGAGACCTTGACCGGCACTAATGGCAGTTAACTGCCGTCGATCTATTGACGATGTCCTGCCAATTGATAAAAGCGTTTACTGTTGTTACATAACGAAAAAGTTACGATTTACACTTTCTGGATTAACTACTACAATTTTTCTACCTGTGCCACATAACAGGAGAGAGTCATTAACACCGAGTCGCTTCAAGGCGCTTGGCTTATAGCTTTGTTTGCGGTTGGTATCAGCCAAATATTTTGATTGGAGTAATCATTTTGTCCAGACTCGCTGAATTTCGTGCAGCCGAAAAGGCCCTTCAAGAACAGCTCAAGCAGCTGGAATCGCTGAAGAACGATGCCGGGCTCAAGAAGGAAATCGAATTCGAGGAAAAGCTCCAGGGACTGATGAAAACCTACGGCAAGAGCCTGCGCGATATCGTCGCGATCCTCGATCCGAACCCGTCCAAGGCGAGCCTGCAATCGACCAAGCCCACCAAGACACGCCGCGCGCGAGTGGTGAAGGTTTACCAGAACCCGCACACCGGCGAGTTGATCGAGACCAAGGGCGGTAATCACCGCGGCCTGAAAGCCTGGAAAGAACAGTACGGTGCGGCGACCGTCGATTCCTGGCTGCGTGGTTGACAGTGCTTGGCTGACAACCCCCAAGACGCAAAAAAGCCCTGAATACTCAGGGCTTTTTTATGGGCTGGACTTTAGGATTAAATCCATTGGCGTATTACGCTGAAGGCGTCATAGTTTCAAACTGTTTCGCACCGACTGTATTTCATCCTGGCTTTCAACAAACACCTGTGCCTGCCCTGCATAGGACAGCACATAAGCCTTGCCCTCATTTAGTGCCGCGACGAGTGCCTGGGACAATACATGTCGTCCGTTTTGCGTGATCGTGCAAGTGGTTTCCAATGCAGTTACGCCGCCCAACATTGAGGCATGGACCTTAGTGCATACACTTTGGTAACCACCTTGGAAAAAATCCTTCTGGATTGACTTGCGCATTTCTAGCAATACGCCTTGCAAGTTGACCTGATGATCGGGCTCGACGGGGGTGGTGGTCAGTTCCATGACCATCACGGCGTTGCCTGCAGGATCACTTTTGGTTGCCCGTTGGCGCAGGGTTCCGGGGGGCGCCGAGGCCGATGCGTCTGCCGGCAGCGGTTCGACAACCCAGCCCTGGGGCCACAGGATCTGCGGTTCGGCGGCCTGGGCACCACCGACACTCGCAACACTGGCAAACAGCAGGACAAACAGCGAAAGGAACGGTCGAATCATTGCGAGGCCACTCAAGGACGAATCGTAAAGTCTGAAGCCCGGGGCAGCACCAGGCAATAGCCACGTGTGGTTTGGCGATGCCGCGCCCCTTGCGTATCATGGGCGCACCTGCAAGGAAGCCGTCTGACGCAAGCCCAGGAACCGTCGCGACCACGCTTGCGACGCCGTTTGCCCCACTTATTTTCCGGAGGGCCCATGAGCCTGCACGAACTCAATACTTTCCCTGGCGTCACCGCACAACCTGACGCCGCCACGGCCAGATTCGTCTTCAACCACACCATGCTGCGGGTCAAGGACATCACCAAGTCCCTGGATTTCTACACCCGCGTGCTGGGTTTCTCGCTGGTGGAAAAACGCGACTTCCCGGAAGCCGAATTCAGCCTGTATTTCCTGGCGCTGGTGGACAAGAACCAGATCCCGGCGGACGCGGCAGCGCGTACCGAATGGATGAAATCGATCCCTGGCATCCTGGAACTGACCCACAACCACGGCACCGAAAACGACCCGGCGTTCGCCTACCATAACGGCAACACCGACCCACGGGGTTTCGGCCACATCTGCATCTCGGTACCGGACGTCGTCGCAGCCTGCGAGCGCTTCGAAGCACTGGGCTGTGACTTCCAGAAGCGCCTGAGCGATGGCCGCATGAAAAGCCTGGCCTTCATCAAGGACCCGGATGGCTACTGGGTCGAAATCATCCAGCCTGCGCCGCTGTAAAACTCACCCCCCTGTGGGAGCGAGCTTGCTCGCGATGAGGCAGCACATTCAGCATTGATGCAAGCTGACCCACCGCCATCGCGAGCAAGCTCGCTCCCACAGAATGATGGCCGATAAAAAACCCCATGAGCCAGGGCCCATGGGGTTTTGTCTTGCCGCTTTCGGCTGTTTATGCCGGCGCGGAAGTGCGGATCAGGTGGTCGAAGGCGCTCAGCGAAGCCTTGGCGCCCTCACCCACGGCGATCACGATCTGCTTGTACGGCACAGTGGTCACGTCACCGGCGGCGAACACGCCTGGGATCGAGGTCTCACCACGGGCATCGACGATAATCTCTCCCCTCGGCGACAGCTCGACGGTGCCTTTGAGCCAATCGGTGTTGGGCAACAGGCCGATCTGCACGAAGATCCCTTCCAGCTCCACGTCCCGCACTTCACCGCTCGGACGGTCCTTGTAGCGCAAGCCATTGACCTTCTGGCCGTCCCCCGTCACTTCGGTGGTCTGGGCGTTGGTCACCACTGTCACGTTCGGCAGGCTGTGCAGCTTGCGCTGCAACACCGCGTCGGCACGCAATTGCACATCGAACTCCAGCAACGTGACGTGGGCCACGATACCCGCCAGGTCGATGGCCGCCTCGACGCCGGAGTTACCACCGCCGATCACCGCTACACGCTTGCCTTTGAACAGCGGGCCGTCGCAGTGCGGGCAGTACGCCACGCCCTTGTTGCGATATTGCTGCTCGCCCGGCACGTTCATTTCGCGCCAGCGGGCGCCGGTCGCCAGGATCACGGTCTTGGCCTTGAGGCTCGCACCGCTGGCGAACTTGATTTCATGCAGGCTGCCATCCTTGCCCGGCAGCAAGGCATCGGCACGCTGCAGGTTCATGATGTCCACGTCGTACTGCTTGACGTGCTCTTCCAGGGCAACAGCCAGTTTCGGCCCTTCGGTTTCCTGGACCGAGATGAAGTTTTCGATGGCCATGGTGTCGAGCACCTGGCCGCCGAAACGTTCGGCCGCCACACCGGTGCGGATGCCTTTACGGGCCGCGTAGATCGCCGCCGAAGCGCCAGCCGGGCCGCCGCCGACCACCAGCACATCGAAAGCATCCTTGGCGCTGATTTTCTCAGCCTGGCGTTCGATGCCGCTGGTGTCGATCTTGGCGAGAATCTCTTCCAGGCCCATGCGGCCCTGGCCGAAGTTCACGCCGTTCAGGTAAATGCTGGGCACGGCCATGATCTGGCGTTCATCGACTTCGGCCTGGAACAGCGCGCCGTCGATGGCGACGTGGCGAATGTTCGGGTTCAGCACCGCCATCAGGTTCAGCGCCTGGACCACGTCCGGGCAGTTCTGGCACGACAGCGAGAAATACGTCTCGAAATTGAACTCGCCTTCAAGGGCGCGAATCTGTTCGATGACCTCGACACTGGCCTTCGATGGGTGGCCGCCGACTTGCAGCAGGGCCAGCACCAGCGAAGTGAATTCGTGGCCCATGGGGATGCCGGCAAAACGCAGGCTGATATCGGCTCCCGGGCGGTTCAACGAAAACGACGGCTTGCGCCCATCGGTACCGTTGTCGAGCAAGGTAATCTGGTGGGAAAGACTGGCAACTTCTTGGAGTAACGCGAGCATTTCCTGGGATTTCGCACCGTCGTCGAGGGAGGCGACGATCTCGATCGGCTGGGTGACCCGTTCCAGGTATGACTTCAACTGAGCTTTAAGATTGGCGTCCAACATACGGGCGATTTCCATTTTGTGAATTCAGAAAAAAACAACGCCCGAGCGAATCTCGCCCGGGCGTTTTTTGGGGCGAAGCGGCTTACTTGATTAAGAGCGGATCGCCCTCGGATGACTCACAGACTTAGATCTTGCCGACCAAGTCCAGGGACGGAGCCAGGGTGGCCTCGCCTTCTTTCCACTTGGCTGGGCAGACTTCGCCCGGGTGAGCGGCAACGTACTGAGCGGCCTTGACCTTGCGCAGCAGCTCGGAAGCGTCGCGGCCTACACCACCGTCGTTGATCTCGACGATCTTGATCTGGCCTTCAGGGTTGATCACGAAAGTACCGCGGTCAGCCAGGCCGACTTCTTCGATCAGCACGTCGAAGTTGCGGGAGATGACGTGAGTCGGGTCACCGATCATGGTGTACTGGATCTTGCCGATGGCTGGCGAAGTGTTGTGCCAGGCGGCGTGGGCGAAGTGAGTGTCGGTGGAGACGCTGTAGATCTCGACGCCCAGTTTCTTGAATTCGGCGTAGTTGTCGGCCAGGTCTTCCAGCTCGGTTGGGCAAACGAAGGTGAAGTCGGCTGGGTAGAAGAACACGACAGACCATTTGCCTTTCAGGTCGGCGTCCGACACTTGGACGAATTCGCCGTTTTTGAAGGCGGTAGCGTTGAACGGTTTAACTTGGCTGTTGATGATAGGCATCGATGTTTCTCCATCAGGGTTGAGAAGTTGATGGAGGGAATCTTAACCACTCATCCCCCGGCTGGCTCATTGGCAAACCTGATGTGAATGATTGGTTTTGGCTATCAGGAATCTATATAGATAGAAAAAATCTGTGGGCGCTGGTGGAGGCTGCGATCTTCCGCTTGGGACTCAAGTGTCTGGGGAAAGATCGCAGCCTCGTTTCACTCGTCAGCTCCTACGCAACGGCTAAGGGCCGCGTCAGGCGACGGGCGTACGCATCGTCACGAACTCTTCGGCGGCGGTCGGGTGCACGCCGATGGTCTCGTCGAAGTCGCGCTTGGTGGCACCGGCCTTGAGGGCGATGGCCAAGCCTTGGACGATTTCACCGGCATCCGGGCCGACCATGTGGCAACCCAGGACCTTGTCGGTCCGGGCATCCACCACCAGCTTCATCAGGGTGCGCTCCTGGCAGTCGGTCAAGCTCAGCTTCATCGGCCGGAAACGGCTTTCGAATATCTCGACCTCATGCCCCTCTTCCCTGGCCTGTTCCTCGGTCAGGCCCACCGTGCCGATGTTCGGCAGGCTGAACACGGCGGTGGGGATCATCCGGTAATCCACCAGTCGATACTGCTCGGGCTTGAACAGACGCCGCGCCACCGCCATGCCTTCGGCCAGGGCCACAGGGGTGAGCTGGACGCGACCGATCACGTCGCCAATGGCCAGGATCGACGGTTCGGTGGTCTCGTATTTTTCGTTGACCTTGACAAAACCCTTCTCGTCCACCGCGACGGCGGTGTTCTCCAGGCCGAGATTGTCGAGCATCGGCCGCCGGCCGGTGGCGTAGAACACACAATCGGTGATCAACGTTTTGCCATCCTTGAGCTCGACCCTCAGGCTGCCGTCGTCCAGTTTTTCGATGGACTTGATGTCGGCGTTGAATTGCAGGTCCAGGCCACGACGGGTCAGTTCTTCCGCCAGGTGCTTGCGCACCGCACCGTCGAAACCGCGCAGGAACAGTTCGCCGCGATACAGCAACGACGTCTGCGCGCCCATGCCGTGGAAGATCCCGGCGAACTCCACCGCAATGTAGCCACCGCCCACCACGATGACGCGCTTGGGCAGTTCCTTGAGAAAGAACGCCTCGTTGGAGCTGATGGCGTGCTCGCGCCCCGGAATGTCCGGGATCACCGGCCAGCCGCCGGTGGCGATCAGGATATGCCTGGCGGTATGACGCTGGCCGTTGATCTCGACCTCATGGGGCCCGGTCAGCCTGGCGTGACCTTCGTGCAGTGTGACGCCGCTGTTGACCAGCAGGTTGCGGTAGATGCCGTTGAGGCGGTTGATCTCCTGATCCTTGTTGGCGATCAGCGTGGCCCAGTCGAAACTGGCCTCGCCCGCCGTCCAGCCATAGGCCGACGCTTGCTCGAAGTCCTCGGCGTAATGCGCACCATAGACCAGCAGTTTTTTCGGCACGCAGCCCACGTTGACGCAGGTCCCGCCCAGGTAGCGGCTTTCCGCCACGGCCACCTTTGCCCCAAAACCGGCGGCGAACCGCGCAGCCCGCACACCACCGGAACCGGCGCCAATCACATACAAGTCAAAATCGTAGGCCATTTTCTATCTCCTTCGGCAGGTCATCAGCATACCTGCTGTTTTCACTTGAGGCAGCGTTGCGGTGGGTTATGGGGGCGGAAAACGAAAAAGCCAGCCGGACTGGATTGAGCGCAACTCCTGTGGGAGCGAGCTTGCTCGCGATGGCGGCGGATCAGCAGCATTGGTATTGACTGGCCCACCGCTATCGCGAGCAAGCTCGCTCCCACAGGGGGGTTGCTTGTGTGATTGGTGATTGGCGAGAGACTTTTCCCCGCGCAAAAAAACGCCCCGAACCAGTCGGGGCGTTTTTCGAGGCGCGGCGGCTATCAGTAAGCCTTGCCGGTCTTGTAGAAGTTCTCGAAGCAGAAGTTGGTCGCGTCGATGTAGCCTTCGGCGCCACCGCAGTCAAAACGCTTGCCCTTGAACTTGTAGGCCATGACGCAGCCGTTCTGGGCCTGTTTCATCAGGGCGTCGGTGATCTGGATTTCGCCGCCCTTGCCTGGTTCGGTCTGTTCGATCAGGTCGAAGATGTCCGGGGTCAGGATGTAGCGACCGATGATCGCCAGGTTCGACGGTGCGTCTTCAGGCTTCGGTTTTTCAACCATGCTGTGAACACGGTAGATGTCGTCGCGGATCATTTCGCCGGCAATCACGCCGTACTTGTTGGTTTCCTGCGGATCGACTTCCTGGATCGCCACGATGGAGCAGCGGAACTGCTTGTACAGCTTGACCATCTGGGTCAGGACGCCGTCGCCTTCGAGGTTGACGCACAGGTCGTCCGCCAGGACCACGGCGAACGGTTCGTCGCCGATCAATGGGCGACCGGTCAGGATCGCGTGGCCCAGGCCTTTCATTTCGGTCTGGCGGGTGTAGGAAAACGAGCACTCATCCAGCAGTTTGCGGATGCCGACCAGGTATTTTTCCTTGTCGGTGCCTTTGATCTGGTTTTCCAGCTCGTAGCTGATGTCAAAATGGTCTTCCAGCGCGCGTTTACCACGGCCAGTCACGATGGAGATTTCAGTCAGGCCCGCATCGAGGGCTTCTTCGACGCCGTACTGGATCAGTGGCTTGTTCACCACCGGCAGCATTTCTTTGGGCATGGCTTTAGTCGCTGGCAGGAAGCGAGTACCGTAACCGGCTGCTGGGAACAAGCATTTCTTGATCATATAAGTCCTTGAAAAGGCAGTGTGTACGAGTTTCGGCGCAGTCTAATCAGGCGACGGGCACCTTACAATGCCCGCACTGGCCAACCGATGCCATCATAGAGAAATAAAAAACGGCGGATAGTTCAATCGCCTTTCGTTTCGATGGCTGCAGCGGTCCACTGTACGCCAGTGAGCACTGTTTGCGAGCATTTGACGTATCATGGCGTCCTTGATCACGCCAATTGAGGCAGTTAGATGTCGGCAAGAAACGCAAACGGTTATTCGGTCAGCCAGGGCAAGGACGGCCAGTGGTGGATTATCAACTATCACGGCGAGCAGGTCGCCGGTCCCTTGCCTAGCAAGGCCATGGCAGTGGAAGTGGCTGCGGTATTCCAGGACGAACGCGCTGCCCCAGCGACGAAAGAACGCGAAAGCGCCCCCGCACGCAGCCCCCGCCGCAAGAAATAACCAGACCGGCCTCCAGTAGATGCCACCCGGGCATCGAACGAGGCGGGTTTAGCTGTACCGGAATGGCCATTCGCTATAACCTCGCCGTTGCCCTTCCCTCCTCGATGACGATCCCATGAAGACACTTCTGGCGCTGTTCACAGTCCTGGCCCTGGCGGGCTGTGCCTCGGCCGAAAAAACCTATCTCGATAATGGCGAGCAGGGCTTGACCATCGACTGCTCAGGCGAGGCCAACTCCTGGGCGACTTGCTATGAGAAGGCCGATGCGTCCTGTGCCGGCACCGGCTACCGGATCGTCGGCACCAACGGCACACCCCAGGCCAAGGAAAGCGAGAAGACCCTGGGGGTCGACGTGGGCAACTTCAGCAGCCGCAGTGTCGTGGTGGTCTGTAAATAAGCGAGTGTCCTGTATTGGCGATACAGGACATCAGATGTGAATCTCGGCGGTCTTGATGCCCAGCCCGCGTATGGTCTCGATCAGGTCATCGAGTTGGCTGAAGGACTCGACTTCGTCCTGCTCATCCACCAGGAAAAAACTGCGCCCTGCGCTTTTCTTGAAGAACACGACCCATTCGCCCGGGCTCGCCGGGTTCTGAATCACGTGGGTGGCATAAATAAGGCCTTCTGCATGGCGCTCGCGCACCTGCTCGCGTTTCATCGACTGACTCCATGAATGACAATGCCGCCAACGTTGACCGTGGCGGCATTTTTTGTCGAGGGCCCCAGTCTATCCGATGGCCGGCCCGCTCGTCAGGCGCTGACGGTGTTCAGCCGGAAATACAGGCGTTGGCCGCATCCTGCACATCGCCCGGACGCACCGGCACGTTGGACATGCTTTCGTGCAGCTTGATGCTGCTGCCACTGGAACGCTCGTCAATGTCGAACACCGCCGCCGGCAGGGTCGACAGTTTGCCGGGGACGATCAGCCGCACGCCGTTCTTGTGCGGCTCCATTTGCAGCGAGCCACGGCTGCTGGCGAGCTTGTCGGCAACGCATTTGGCATATTCGTGTGGTTTCTTTCCGGAGATGACGCTCATGGTGGGAGGCGTCTGGTTGATGTCCGATACCGATGCACATCCACTCATGGCCAATGCCAACACCCACACGCTGCGCTTCATATGTTTCCTCCAATAAAGATCCTCCGACAATGCAGACGCCGTTTTGCTCCGGTGTCGCACCGCTTTTTTTTCCCGCTACCTGCGATAAATGAACAAAGCCTGGAGCGCGGGCCGGATATTAACACTCGAGGCTGATAAACTGCGCCTCATTGCCCCTTGCTATCGTTTTGATTTTGTAGAAAAAGCCCTTCTGGAGGCGCCCATGAAATTCATTCACCAGCGCGAGCACCTGAACGAAGACGACATTGTCGTCATAGAATGCTCCCAAATGTGCAACATCCGTTTGATGAACGACGCCAACTTCCGCAGCTTCAAGAACGGTGGCCGGCACACCTATCACGGCGGCGCGTTCGACACGTTCCCGGCCAGGATCACGGCGCCGAGCACCGGTTTCTGGAACATCACCATCGACACCGTCAACCGCCGTGCAATCAGCGTCACGCGCAAGCCGACCCTGACCCACAAGATCAAAATCATCCGGCGGTCCAGCTCGAAACTGAGCTGAGCATCGCCCTTTCAAGAAAGGCAAAACCGTGGCCCAGACGACCAAATACGTCATCAAGTACAAGCTCAATGGCGAACGCCGCTTCGAATTCGCGCAACTCGTGGACGGCACCGAAGAAGAAGCCTTGGCAGCCCTGCAAGCATTGCACGGAGATACCCAGGATGTGATCAGCGACGTCAGTGTCAGTAAAGCGCTGTAAAGACTCACCCTGATAAATTTTTGTGGCACCAGGGTGGGCACGATGCGGGAGCAAGCTCCCTCGCCACAGGGGATTTGTCGTGCCTGCTGACGGGAGCGACTCAGGACATTGATGCACCGCAAGAACCGGAGTGCAGACCAACGAAGCACTCCCCAGACTGACCAATCCTTTGCACCAAGGATTGTCATCATGCCCACTCCCCCGCATCTGCCCTCATTGACCCAACGAATAAGTCACCTGGATGGGTCGGCCCTGGAACACAGCCTCGAGCAGGACGGCAGCGCGCTCATCCGCAACCTGCTGCCCGCCACGCAATGTCGAATGCTCAGCGGTCTATACGCAGAGAGCGGGCTTTTTCGTTCCCGGGTGGTCATGGCCCGTCATGGGTTCGGGCGTGGCGAGTATCAGTATTTTCGCTATCCGCTACCGGACTTCATCCAACAGCTGCGTCAGGCGTTGTACCCCATGCTGGTGCCGCTGGCGAACCGCTGGAATGAATGCATGGGCCTTGAAGGGCGATATCCCGACCAGCACGCCGACTTCATCCAGCGCTGTCACGCTGCCGGGCAATCGCGTCCGACGCCCTTGTTGTTGCAATACGGTCCGCAGGACTACAACTGCCTGCACCAGGATCTGTATGGCGAGCAGGTGTTCCCCTTGCAGGTCGCGATCCTGTTGTCGGAACCGGGCCAGGACTTTACCGGCGGCGAGTTTGTCCTCACTGAACAGCGCCCGCGCATGCAGTCGCGACCCCAGGTCATCGATCTGAAACAGGGCGACGCCGTGGTATTTGCCGTGCACCAGCGGCCGGTCGAAGGCGTTCGCGGTTATTATCGGGTGAACATGCGCCATGGCGTCAGCCGCGTGCACAGCGGCAGGCGGCACACCTTGGGAATCATTTTTCATGATGCGCAGTAGTCATGACACACCGATCACATTGGACCTGTTCGCCGACCAGGCGCCCACCACGTCCGGCCAGATCGAACAGATTGGCCAACAATCCTTCGTACTGCGCGGGTTCGCCTTGCCCTGGCTCGACCGTTTGCTGCCGGCGCTGGAAAGCGTCCTGCAGGCTGCGCCGTTCCGACAGATGGTCACGCCCGGTGGCTTTACCATGTCGGTGGCCTTGAGCAGTTGCGGCGCGCTGGGCTGGACCACCGACCGCAGCGGCTATCGCTACACCGCCCATGACCCGCAGACCGGCCACCCCTGGCCCGACATGCCGGCGGTGTTTCGCGAACTGGCCCAGGCCGCCGCCCAGCAAGCGCAGTTCGAGCATTTCGAGCCCGACAGCTGCCTGATCAACTGTTACGTGCCCGGCGCCCGGATGTCGCTGCACCAGGACAAGAACGAACGCTCCCTCGCCGCGCCCATCGTCTCGATCTCCCTGGGCTTGCCAGCGGTGTTCCAATTCGGCGGCTTCGAGCGCAGCGACAAGAGCCTGCGCATCCCGTTGCTCCATGGTGACATCGTGGTCTGGGGTGGCGTGGACCGGTTGCGTTACCACGGCGTGCTGCCGCTCAAGGAAGGACAACACCCGCGCCTGGGTACCCAGCGGATCAACCTGACGTTTCGCAGCGCCGGATGAAGGGGCAGAATTCAACCGCAAGACCCGGAGTGTCGTCACTTGGATGGCTCGCTACTGTAGGCAAAACGGGCCAATGGAATAACGACCATGAACAGCACTTCGAACAATCTTGCCCCTGAACTGGATCCCCGCTGGGCCGCCGTGCTCGCCCGGGACCCGCGCGCCGATGGGCAATTCGTCTATGGCGTGAAAACCACTGGCATCTATTGCCACCCCAGCAGCCTGTCGCGCCTGCCCAACCCGCGCAACGTCGAATTTTTCGACACGCCGGAACAGGCCCAGGCCGCCGGCTACCGGCCCAGCAAGCGCGTGGCCCGGGACCAGACCCAGATCGCCGCCCAACAAGCGGCCCGAGTCGCGGCGGCCTGCCGGCAGATCGAGGCGGCCGAGGAACTGCCAGGCCTGAATGAACTGGCAGCAAGCGCCGGCTTGAGCCCCTTCCATTTTCATCGGGTCTTCAAGGCTGTCACCGGCCTGACGCCCAAGGGTTACGCCGCCGCCCATCGTTCACGCAAGGTGCGCGAACGCCTGGCCGATGGCGGCACGATCACCGAGGCGCTGTACGACGCCGGTTTCAATTCCAACAGCCGCTTCTATGAAGCGGCCGACAAAGTGTTGGGCATGAAACCCGCCGACTACCGCGCCGCCGGGCAGAACACCGACATCCGTTTCGCCGTCGGCCAATGCTCCCTCGGGGCAATCCTGGTGGCGCAAAGCGAGCGTGGCGTGTGCGCGATCCTGCTGGGAGACGATCCGGACGCGTTGGTGCGGGACCTGCAGGACAAATTCCGCCGGGCCAACCTCATCGGTGCCGACCGCGAGTTCGAGCAGTTGATCGCCCAGGTGGTGGGCTTCATCGAAGCGCCGGCCCTGGGCCTGGACCTGCCCCTGGACCTGCGCGGCACCGCCTTTCAGGAACGGGTCTGGCAAGCGTTGCGGGACATTCCCGCGGGCAGCACCGCCAGCTACGCCGAGATCGCCCAGCGCATCGGCATGCCCAAGGCCGTGCGCGCCGTGGCCCAGGCCTGCGGCGCCAACAGCCTGGCGGTGGCGATCCCTTGCCACCGGGTGGTGCGCAGCGACGGCAACCTGTCGGGCTATCGCTGGGGCGTGGAGCGCAAGCGTCAGTTGCTGGCGCTGGAGCGCTCGGCCGGGGACTGAACGCCGATGTAGATCGCCACCGAGTCGGGGCTGCCGTAGACCTCGAAATCGGTGGTGAAGCGGCGCAGCGTCTGTGGGTTATCCGCGAAGTAGGCCCAGATCAGGCCCCAGGTCTGAACCACGCAATCGGGCATCGGCCCCTTGGCCGAAAACACCAGGTAATCCCCGCCCTCGATGTCCACGGCGGGGTAGCCTGCGCTGGTCGCATCCACCTGCACCCCGGCCGTCACGTCGAAGTGGCCGGTGGCGTCGGACTCGTAATTGGAATACACCCCGTAGACGAACGACTCCGACTGCCTGGCCGGGATCGTGTCGAACAGCCCTTCGGTGAAGAACCGTTGCCACATCGGGCCGATCCTGGCCGTGTCGGGCTGCTGCTCGTCGGTGTTGCGGGTGCGCACCTGCAAACCGGCCACGGTGAAGGGTTCGACGGTCTTGAGTTTCACGTCCATGGGTCAGGCTCCTTGATACTGAAGCACGCATGGTAACCCTCCCGCCGTCGGGATCAAGTTGCGGCGCACGATTGAAAAACTCGACTGGCCCTCGCCGGCCCACACCTGCTAAAAACGCTGTTTCCTTCTGCCGTCGGAGACCCCGCACATGAGCCAGTGGCCAGACACTCGCCTTCTTGACCTGCTCGGTATCGAGCTGCCCATCATCCAGGGGCCGCTGGCCGGGGTGACCGGGCCGGCCATGGTGGTCGCGACCTGCAATGCCGGCGGCCTGGGTTCGATGCCGGCGGCGATGCTCGATGTCGAGCAGTTGCGCCAGGCGCTGACGACCATCAGCGAACAGACCGACAAGCCGTTCAACGTGAATTTTTTCTGTCACCAGCCGCCAGCCTTCGACGAACAGCGGGCCGAGACCTGGAAACAACGGCTCAAGCCGTACTATCAGGAACTGGGCGTCGACTTCGACGCACCGACCCCGGTGTCCAACCGCAAGCCCTTCGATGATGCCGCCTGCCGGGTGTTGGAGGAGATGCGTCCCAAGGTGGTCAGTTTCCACTTTGGCCTGCCGGAAAAATCCCTGCTGGACCGGGTAAAGGCCACCGGTGCGAAAATTCTTTCGTCGGCCACCACCGTCGAGGAAGCCATCTGGCTCGAACAGCACGGTTGCGACGCGATCATCGCCATGGGCTATGAAGCCGGCGGGCATCGCGGGATGTTCCTCAGCGACGACCTCAACACCCAGGTCGGTCTGTTTGCCTTGCTGCCGCAGGTGGTGGATGCGGTGAAGGTACCAGTGATCGCCGCCGGCGGCATTGGCGATGCCCGCGGGATTGTCGCGGCATTCGCCCTGGGGGCCTCGGCGGTGCAACTGGGCAGCGCCTACCTGTTCACCCCCGAGGCGAAAATCAGCGCGTCCCATCACCGGGCGTTGCGCACGGCCAAGGAAAGCCAGACCGCCGTCACCAACCTGTTCACCGGCCGCCCGGCCCGGGGCATCGTCAACCGGGTGATGCGCGAAGTGGGGCCAATGAGCCCGCTCGCGCCGGCATTCCCCCTGGCGGGCGGCGCGTTGATGCCGTTGCGCGCCAAGGGCGAAGCGGACTTCAGCAACCTCTGGGCCGGCCAGGCCTTCCCCTTGGGGCGCGATCTGTCGACAGCCGAATTGACCCGGCGGTTGGCTGAAGAGGCGTTGGCCCGATTCAACAACTGGGGGCGGTCCTGACAGTCGTCATTGCCTGTCAGGCCGCCATCGCGAGCAAGCTCGCTCCCACAGAGATAGGGGCAACCGGCAAACCTGGACACACCACCGGACCTGTGGGAGCAAGCCCGTTCCACAGGGTTGCGAGGTGAACATAAATCCCGCAATCACCTCCGCCCCCCTGTGGGAGCGAGCTTGCTCGCGATGAGGCCAGCCCTCGCCCCTAGCTGCCCAGGCAAAATGCCACGTTCCGTTTGCCGGCCATTCGCTATATATTCCACTATATAACGACCTGACCTTACGGAAGCTCACCTATGCGCCTCACCCGCTTCGCGCCGTTGCTGTTGATCCCGTTCCTGACTATTGGCGCCGCCCAGGCTGCCGAGGTGCAGGTGGCGGTCGCCGCCAATTTCACTGCGCCGATCCAGGCCATTGCCGCCGATTTCGAAAAAGACACCGGGCATAAACTGGTGGCGGCGTACGGCGCCACCGGCCAGTTCTACACGCAGATCAAGAACGGCGCGCCCTTCGAGGTTTTCCTCGCCGCCGACGACACCACCCCGGCCAGGCTCGAAAGCGAAGGCGACACCGTCAACGGCTCGCGCTTTACCTACGCGGTCGGCACCCTGGCGCTGTGGTCGGCCAAGGACGGTTATGTCGACAACCAGGGCCAGGTCCTCAAGCGCAACGACTTCCAACACCTGTCCATCGCCAACCCGAAAGCCGCGCCCTATGGCCTGGCCGCGACCCAGGTGCTGGACAAGCTGGGCTTGACCGATCAGGTCAAAAGCAAGCTCGTCGAAGGCCAGAACATCACCCAGGCCTACCAGTTCGTCTCCACCGGTAACGCTGAATTGGGCTTCGTCGCCTTGTCCCAGGTGTACAAGGACGGCAAAGTGACGGGCGGCTCGGCGTGGATCGTCCCGGCCGAACTGCACGACCCGATCAAACAAGACGCGGTGATCCTCACCAAGGGTCGGGACAACCCCGCCGCCGTAGCCCTGGTGGATTACCTCAAGGGCCCGAAAGCCGCCGCCATCATCCAAGCCTACGGTTACCAACGCTAAATGCCCCTGACCAGCGCCGACTACGCCGCCATCTGGCTGACCCTGAAACTGGCGTCCTTGACCACGGTGATCCTGCTGCTCGTCGGCACGCCCATCGCGCTGTGGCTGTCACGCACCCGCTCCTGGCTGCGCGGGCCGGTGGGGGCGGTGGTGGCGTTGCCGCTGGTGCTGCCGCCAACGGTGATTGGCTTTTACCTGCTGCTGGCATTGGGGCCGAACGGCTGGATCGGCCAGCTCACCCAAGCCCTCGGGTTGGGCACCCTCACCTTCAGCTTTACCGGGCTGGTGATCGGCTCGGTGATCTATTCCATGCCGTTTGTGGTGCAGCCGTTGCAAAACGCCTTCGCTGCCATCGGCAGTCGCCCCCTGGAAGTCGCCGCTACCCTGCGAGCCGGGCCCTGGGATACGTTTTTCAGCGTCATCCTGCCCCTGGCCCGTCCTGGTTTCATCACGGCGGCGATTCTGGGTTTCGCCCACACCGTCGGCGAATTCGGCGTGGTGCTGATGATCGGCGGCAACATCCCGGAGAAAACCCGGGTGGTGTCGGTACAGATCTACGACCATGTCGAAGCCCTGGAGTATGCCCAGGCCCACTGGCTGGCGGCGGCGATGCTGGTGTTTTCATTCCTGGTGCTGCTGGCGCTGTACTCGAGCCGCCGAACCCGTGCCGGTTGGAGCTGATCGATGATCAACGCGCGTTTGCAACTCGACCACGGGGCTTTTTCCCTGGACCTGGATGTGCAACTGCCGGGCCGTGGCGTGACGGCCCTGTATGGGCCTTCCGGCTCCGGCAAGACCACCTGCCTGCGCTGCATTGCCGGGTTGGAGCGGCCGGCCCGGGGCTTTATCGAGGTCAACGGCCAAGTGTGGCAGGACAGCGAGCACGGCGTGTTCGTGCCGCCCCACAAGCGGTCGGTGGGGTATGTGTTCCAGGAGGCGAGCCTGTTCGCCCATCTGTCGGTGCGGGCCAACCTGGCGTTCGGCCTCAAGCGCATCGCGCCGGCACAACGGCGGGTGGACATGGACCAGGCCACCGATCTGCTGGGCATCGGGCACTTGCTCGATCGCCAGCCGCACAACCTCTCCGGCGGCGAGCGCCAACGGGTAGGCATCGCCCGTGCCTTGCTCACCAGCCCGCGGCTGCTGCTGATGGATGAGCCGCTGGCGGCCCTCGATACCCGGCGCAAAAACGAAATCCTGCCTTACCTGCAACGCCTCCACGATGAGCTGGACATCCCGGTGCTGTATGTCAGCCATTCCCAGGACGAAGTGGCACGCCTGGCCGATCACATCGTGCTGCTCGACGCTGGCCGCGCGCAGGCCAGCGGCCCCATCGGCGAAACCCTGGCCCGGCTCGACCTGCCATTGGCCCTGGGGGATGACGCCGGGGTGGTGATCGAGGGCAAGGTCAGCGGCTATGACCCGGCGTACCAATTGCTGACCCTGAACCTGCCCGACAGCCAACTGAACGTACGCGTGGCCCATACATCACTGGCCCTCGGCCAGCCGCTGCGTTTCAAGGTCCAGGCCCGGGACGTCAGCCTCAGCCTGGCGAACGATGCCCAGACCAGCATCCTCAACCGCCTGCCGGTGACCGTGGTCAGCGAACAGGCGGCCGACAACGCCGCCCATGTGCTGGTCCGCCTGGAAGCTGCCGGCACTCCGCTGCTGGCGCGCATCACCCGCTACTCCCGCGACCAGTTGAAACTGCAGCCGGGACTGGTGTTGTGGGCGCAGATCAAGGCGGTAGCGGTGTTGGCGTAGTCCCCGGGCGCTTGTGGGAGCAAGGCTTGCCCGCGATGGCATCGCCTCGGTTCATCAGCTACACCGAGGTGCTTGTATCGCGGGCAAGCCTTGCTCCCACAGGTTCGGCGGCGCCATCAGAATCTTGGCACGACCGCAACGGGCTGCGGTCAATCGATCACAGGCCACCGGATTCGCTGCCAAGGACTTTCTTCATGCCCGACACCCTGCCGCCGGATGCACTGCCGGCCGACCTGCATTATGTCGATGACACGGCCCCCGGCATCACCCGCAAGAAATTGCGTGGCAAGTTCTGTTATTTCGACCCGCAGGGCCAGCGCATCACCGACGCGGCCGAGATCCAGCGCATCAATGCCCTGGCAGTGCCGCCGGCCTATACCGATGTCTGGATCTGCACCGACCCCCGTGGTCATCTCCAGGCCACCGGGCGCGATGCCCGCGGGCGCAAGCAGTACCGCTACCACGCGCGCTGGCGTGAGGTGCGCGATGCGGACAAGTATTCGCGAATGCTGGAATTCGGACGGGCCTTGCCGCGCTTGCGCAAACGCCTGGAGGAGATCCTGGCCAAACCCGGGTTCAGCCGCGACAAGGTCATGGCCACTGTTATCACCCTGCTCGACCTCACCCTGATCCGAGTCGGCAACACCCAATACGCTCGCGACAATCGCTCCTATGGCTTGACGACCCTGCGCAACAAACATGTCGAAGTCAACGGCAGCGCCATCGCCTTCCAGTTCCGCGGCAAAAGCGGCATCGAGCACCAGATCACCGTGAAAGACCGACGCCTGGCACGGATCATCAAGCGCTGCCAGGAGATCCCCGGACAAAACCTCTTCCAGTACCTGGACGAGAACGGTGAGCGTCACTCCGTCAGTTCTTCGGACATCAACGCCTACCTCAAATCCCTTACCGGTGCCGATTTCACTGCCAAGGATTACCGTACCTGGGCCGGCAGCGCGGCGGCGCTGGCCGGGCTGCGGTTGCTGTCGTGGGAAACCGAGAGCGAGGCGAAAAAACACGTCGTCGAGATGGTCAGGCAGGTTGCCAGGCAACTGGGCAACACGCCGAGCGTCTGTCGCAAGTGCTACATTCATCCTGCAGTGGTGGAGGCTTTTTTGCTCGGCGCCCTGAGGCAATTGCCCAAGCCGCGGCTGCGCAAAGGCCTCAGTGAAGAAGACGCCGCACTGGCGATATTTTTGCAGCGCATGGCCGACGCTGCCCAAGCGTGCTGAACAGAAAAGGGACGTGATGGGGCCGCCCGCGCCCAACCGGAGATGAGGAACATCCGAAGGCCTGCGAACTCCCAACTGTACGGCACAGCCGATCAGCAGGTACGTCAAAGGGTGAAATCGACAGGAGTTGCAGATGTCCGAACACATTGTCCATTTCCATTGCCAGATCGATCAGGGCACCACGGAGCGCTTCCGGGACAATTGCCTGGAAGCCATTGAAAAAGGCGCCGACTCACTGATGCTCAACCTCTCCACCGTCGGCGGCAGCACCAACTTCGGTTTTACGCTCTATACCTTCATCAAGTCCCTTCCAGTGCCGGTGCGTGCGGTCAATGCCGGCAACATCGAGTCGATGGGCATCATCATGTTTCTCGCCGCCAGCGACCGCACCACCACACCCCACTCGCGCTTTCTGATCCACCCGATGAACTGGTACTTCGGTCAGAAATCCGTGGACCACTCACGCCTGCGTGAGTACCTGTCCAGCCTGGACAACGACGTGGCGCGGTACGTGGAGATCTACGTCAAGGAAACCGCCGGCGCCGCGACTCAATTGGATATCTTCAAGTGCCTGTGTGCCGAGGAACGGGTGATCCCAGCGGAAAACTCCCTGGCCTTTGGCATTGCGCACCGGGTCGAACAGGTGGTTTTTCCAACGGACGCCAAGCATTGGAAAGTCAGCGGCGGCGAGGACTGAAAGGAAGCCAACCGGCGGCTGACCATTCGTCGCCAGCAAGCGGTTTTTTTTAAACTTCACCCGGCCATTTTCTTTCACAAATAATGCGAGGCACGTTGCTCGCTCAATCACTGAGGATTATCGAAATGGCCAGTAGCGGAAATAAAAACCCAGGCAACTTCGCCAATGATCGTGAAAAAGCATCTGAAGCCGGCAAGAAAGGCGGACAGGCGTCGGGCGGCAACGTTGCCAACGACCGGCAAAAAGGCATGGGAGCCGGTAACAAAGGTAGCGAACGCAGCCAAGGAGGCGGCAGAAAATCGTAACCACCCAAATCGTTGGGGCGCAGACGTACTGCGCCCCGGCGCTGTCCGCTCTCGCCCTCACTACAAATACGAAATTCCATATATTCGATTGTCCGCATATACTCCGGCGCAGCCCAACCTTGCGCCTATCGGAGCCGATCGATGAAAGTCCTCTTCATGTGCACAGCCAACAGTTGCCGCAGCATTCTCAGCGAAGCGATGTTCAACCATCTGGCCCCGGCCGGGTTCGAAGCCGTCAGCGCCGGCAGCTTTCCCAAGGGCCAAGTGCTGCCGCGCAGCCTGAGCACCTTGCAGGAGGCCGGTATCTGCATCAAAGGCTTGTGCAGCAAGGGCAACGACGCTTTCGAAAGCAGCCCGCCGGACGTCGTGATCACGGTGTGCGACAACGCCGCCAACGAGGCCTGCCCGGTGTATTTCGGCCCGGCGCTCAAGAGCCACTGGGGCCTGGCGGACCCGTCGGCGGTCAAAGGCAACGATGATCAGGTCGGCCAGGCGTTCCACAGCACGCTGGACCGCATCGAAGCCCGCTGCCGGGCCTTCTTCGCCCTGCCCTTCGACCAACTGGACGCCCTGGCCCTGAAAACCGAGCTGGACCGCATCGGCACCCTCTGACCGCTCAACCGGCGTTATACGCCTGCTTCACCGTCTCGATCCAGCTTGGGTCCAGGCGCGACTGTTCGGTGTCCAGGCCCAGCGCCTGCATGTTCGCCAGGTGCGCGTCGGCTTCACGCGCGAGGGAGCCCTGGGCGCTGGAGTTGGCGTCCAGCTGATGCATCTGGGCCAGCCCCAGGTGATAGAAGCGCAGCAGCTTCATGGCGGTGGAGTCCTGGGCCTGCACACCGGCCTTCACCTGGTGCATCACGTTGGTGATTTTCATCAGGCTGCGCTTGAGCTGCCAGCCGTATACCGCGGCGGCCATCCATGGCTGCGACCAGAAATACTGGCGCATCAGCACAGCCATCGCCAACACCGCGACAATCACTCCGCCGAGGTTGAAGCGAAAGTTATCACCTCCCGGCGTACCCAACAGCATCACGGCCAGGCTGGACAGCAGCATCGCCAGGGCCAGGAACACCACCGCGATGATCAGGGTGCTGCGGCGGGTCTGCCTGCGGTAGGTGTCGCCATCCCACGGTTTGATCTCGAACATCGCGGCGCAATTTCCTTGTACGGCATCAAAAGAGTCACGCATTATCGCCTGCCCGGTCGATTTAGCTATGCTGGGGCTCATTTTGTATGGCCGCCGACTCGCCGGGCCCGGATCGAAGTCCATGGCGATAGCGCAAGGATCGTGCGATCTTTCGGCGTGGACGTTTTTTTCAAGATGCCGTCGTTGTGTGCATGGCATCGTTTTCAAGGAAAGCTGAATGACTCAAAGACATGTAATCAACGCCTCGGTAAGCCCCAAGGGCAGCCTGGAGACCTTGTCCCAGCGCGAAGTCCAGCAACTGAGCGAAGCCGGCTCCGGCAGTATCTATACCCTCTTTCGCCAGTGCGCCCTGGCCATCCTCAATACCGGCGCCCATGTCGATAACGCCAAGACCATCCTGGAAGCCTACAAGGACTTCGAGATCCGCATTCACCAGCAGGACCGGGGCGTACGCCTGGAGCTACTGAACGCGCCAGCCGATGCGTTCGTCGACGGCGAAATGATCGCCAGCACCCGGGAAATGCTCTTCAGTGCCCTGCGCGACATCGTCTACACCGAGAACGAACTGGACAGCCAGCGCATCGACCTCAGCTCGTCCCAGGGCATCAGCGACTACGTGTTCCACCTGCTGCGCAACGCCCGCACCCTGCGCCCTGGCGTGGAGCCGAAAATCGTCGTGTGCTGGGGCGGTCACTCGATCAACACCGAAGAATACAAATACACCAAGAAAGTCGGCCACGAACTGGGCCTGCGCAGCCTGGACATCTGCACCGGCTGCGGCCCGGGCGTGATGAAAGGCCCGATGAAAGGCGCCACCATCGCCCACGCCAAGCAGCGCATCCATGGCGGTCGCTACCTGGGCCTGACGGAGCCGGGGATCATCGCCGCCGAGGCGCCGAACCCGATCGTCAATGAGCTGGTGATCCTGCCGGACATCGAGAAGCGCCTGGAAGCCTTCGTGCGCGTCGGCCATGGCATCATCATCTTCCCGGGCGGTGCCGGTACGGCAGAGGAGTTCCTGTACCTGCTGGGCATCCTGATGCACCCGGCCAACCAGGACCTGCCCTTCCCCGTCGTGCTCACCGGGCCGAAAAGCGCCGCGCCGTACCTCGACCAGTTGCATGCGTTTGTCGGTGCGACCTTGGGCGAGGCGGCGCAGAAGCACTATCAGATCATCATTGACGACCCGGCCGAAGTGGCTCGGCAGATGACCCAGGGGCTCAAGGAGGTCAAGCAGTTCCGCCGCGAACGCAACGACGCTTTCCACTTCAATTGGCTGCTGAAGATCGACGAGGGCTTCCAGCGCCCGTTCGACCCGACTCACGCCAACATGGCCAGCCTGGGCCTGAGCCGCGACCTGCCCGCCCACGAACTGGCCGCCAACCTGCGCCGGGCGTTCTCGGGGATCGTGGCCGGTAACGTCAAGGACAAGGGCATCCGCCTGATCGAAGAGCACGGCCCTTACGAGATCCACGGCGACGCCGCCATCATGGAACCCCTCGACCGCCTGCTCCAGGCCTTCGTCGCCCAACATCGCATGAAACTGCCGGGCGGCGCGGCGTATGTGCCGTGCTATCGCGTGGTGACCTGACCTAGCAGAGCACCACAGATCCAATGTGGGAGCGAGCTTGCTCGCAATGGCGCCGGTACATTCAGCATCGATGCAGGCTGAACCACCGCTATCGCGAGCAAGCTCGCTCCCACAGGGGGATTTGTGGTGGCTGCAATGCCGGTGAACGACTTAAAAACTGTGGGAGCGAGCTTGCTCGCGATGGCGCCGGTACATTCAGCATCGATGCAGGCTGAACCACCACTATCGCGAGCAAGCTCGCTCCCACAAGTGTTCTGCGGCGGTCATAGAATCGGAAGCAGCCGCATCAGGCCAGCCTCATCCACCTCAATGCCTAGCCCGAGGTAATCCTTGATCTGCGGATGAAGGGTGACCACGGGGTGCGTGTGCGTTGCCGTCACCACCATCACATCGGCCCCGGCGGCCTCGCCTGCCCGAATACCGGCCTCGGCGTCTTCAAACACCAGACACTCCCGGGGCGTCACCTGCAGGCGTTCGGCCGCCAGGCGATAGCAGGCGGGGTTGGGCTTGCCGTCATTCACATCCTCGGCGGTGACCATCACTGCCGGGCGCGGGATTCCCGCCGCTTCCATACGCCGCAAGGCCAATGCCATGGGCGCTGAGGTGACGATTGCCCATCGCTCTGGCGGCAGGCTATGCAGAAACGCAGCCGCCCCCTTCACTGGCTCCACGCCTTCCACGTCTTCGATTTCCTCGCGGGTGATCCGCTCGGCCTCGGCCTGGGCATCCACCCCTGGCAGATGCTGGCGAGCGATGGTGTCGATGGCGCGCATGCCGTGGATCGTCGGCAGGAACGTCGCCACATCCACGCCGTGGCGCAGGGCCCAGCGGGTCCAGATCCGCTCGGCGGCGGCGATGGAGGTGAGCAAGGTGCCGTCCATGTCGAACAGGAAGGCGCGGTAGGCGATGTGGGTGGTAAGACTGGCAGGCATCGGATCCTCGGTGGCGGCGTGGCGGGTGACGGCCACTGTAACATCGCCAGGCACCGAACCCTTGTGGGAGCGAGCTTGCTCGCGATAGCGTCAAGTCAACCAATATTGATATTGATTGACCCACCGCCATCGCGAGCAAGCTCGCTCCCACAGGGTCCGGTGGTGGGTTGATTACACCAACCGCTCGATCGGCTGATGCTGCCAGACCCGCTTGTAGTACAGCGTCTGCAACAACAGCATGCTCAAGTAAGCCACCGGGAACGCCATCCACACCCCTTGCAACCCGAAGTGCGCGTCCAGCAGATACGCGGCCGGCACTTGCACGGCGACGATACAGAAAATCGAGATGGCGACCGGCACCAGCACCGTGCCGCTGGCGCGCATGATGCCGCCGACGATCGCCTGGAAACCGAACACCAGCAAGCTCCAGAGCATGATATGCAGCAAGTGTTCGGCCTGGACCCGCGCCGCCGGATCCGTGATGAACAGCCCCAGCAGCCAGTGGGACAACAGATAGCCCAGGAGCACCAGCCCACCGGTGAGCCAGAGGTTGAATGCCAGCCCCGTGCGCAGGATCGGCCCCAGGCGCTCCAGGCGGCCAGCACCGATGGCCTGGGCGCCGAGGATCGAGGCGGTGATGGCAATCGACAGCGCCGGAAACTGCACGTAGTTGACGATCTGCGTCACCGCGCCGTAGGCCGCCGTGGCCTGGGAGCCGTGGCGATTGACCAGCGCCAGGATCACCAACTCCGACAACGAGATCACCACCATCTGCAACCCGGTGGGCAGGCCGATGCGCAGCACCTTGCCGAGGATGTCCCTGTCCAGGCGCATCGCCGCGAACAACGCACGGTCCGGCGCCAGGGCATGCTCGCGGCGACTCAGGCGCCACGCCAGCATCAGCATTGCCGACGTCGTCCCCCGCCAGCCCCGCCCATGCCGCGCTCTGGATGCCCATCTGCGGCAACCCCAGCCAGCCGCGAATCAACGCTGGCGTGAGCAGCAGCCCGACACTGGTGGACACCAGCAGCGCCAACATCGGTGACACCGTATCGCTCACCCCGCGCAGCAGTTGGGTGAACAGCACGAATACCAGCAACATCGGCAGGATCCACAGCATGACCCGGGCATAGGAAACGGCGTCCTCCAACACATCGGCCGGCGTGCCGAGCCCTTGCAACGCCTGACGCGCAAAGACACTGCCAAGCACCGCCGCCACCAGGCCAATGATCGCCCCCAGCAACAAGGTCGAACCGGCAATCGCCTTCACCGTGCCGGTTTCGCCGGCGCCGTAGGCCTGCCCGATCAACACCCCCGCCCCCGCGCCCAGGCCGATCACCAAAGCGATAAAGAAAAACACGATGGGAAACATGCCCGACACCGACGCCAATGCCTGGGTGCCGAGCATCTGGCCGATGTAGATGCTGTTGAACGTGCCGGACATGGACTGCAGGAAGTTGGACAGGACCATGGGGATCAGGAACAGGAGATAGGTTTTCCAGAGGGGCTGGGTCGGCATGGGGACTCTGATGGCAGGTTCGAAAATCCGATGCGGGGTAATTTAGCTCAATCCATGGATTCTGTTTCAGAAGATGTCCGTTTTCGTGGCGTGCCAATACCAGGCTCGCCCCACGCCCCAGCGGGGCAAGCGCCCTCGCCAGGGGATTTCCACAAGTCAGGCCATCTCGACAATCTCCCAATCTCGTCTATTCTTAGATATCACTGTGCCATTACTTTTGTCGAAATCGGACGACTGGTCCTCAAGACCGTACCGGCCTTGCAGATAACCAGTTATTCGCAAATAACCTGTTAGCAACACTGTTCAAGGACCGAACCATGACGTCGTACTCTCACGGTCATTCCCTTTCCCAATCACAACCACGCATTCTCTGGAGCACCGTGCTGGTGGCCATCGCCGCGAGCATTGGCGTGCTGGCGCTCAATGGCACGAGTGGGCAAAACATCGGTTTGAGTGTGGCGATCGTGGTCTTGGGCGTCGGTGCTGGCGTATGGGGTGCGCGTTCGCAACGCCAGCAGTTCGACAGCGCCCTCGCCGCCGCCATGGCCCGCCACGACCTGCAAGGCAGCGAGCACCTGGCCCTTAAAACCAACGCACAACTCAACGACGTCATCCTCGGTGCCATGCCGATCTGGGCCAAGCAGGTCGAAAGCTCCCGGCAGCAGACCGAGACCGCGATCGTCTCACTGACCAGCCGCTTCACTGGCATTTCGTCACGCCTGGAAGACACCGTGCAAGCCTCGCAATTGGCCGCCGGTGAACTGGCCGGCAGCAGCGGTGGCGGCGCCGTGCAGGTGCTGGCCCAAAGCGAAGGTGAACTGGTCAAGGTCATCGACTCCCTGAAGGCCACCCAGGCCAGCCGCGACGAAACCCTGGCCCAGGTGCGCAACCTGACGGCCTATACCGGCGAGCTGCGGACCATGGCCGCCGACGTCGCGGCGATTGCCGCACAGACCAACCTGCTGGCCCTCAACGCCGCCATCGAAGCCGCCCGTGCCGGCGAGGCCGGGCGTGGGTTTGCGGTGGTGGCCGACGCCGTGCGCAGCCTCTCGAGCAAGTCCAGCGAGACCGGCCAGCAGATGTCGGCCAAGGTCGACATCATCAACACCGCCATCACCCAACTGGTGCATGCCGCCTCCAGCGGCGCGGACCAGGACAGCCATTCGGTCAGTGCCTCCGAGCAAAGCATCCAGCAGGTGCTGGAGCGCTTCAAGAGTGTCACCGGCCGACTGGCCGATTCGGCCGACATGCTGCAACGGGAAAGCTTCGGCATCCGCGATGAACTCACCGAGGTGCTGGTCAGCCTGCAATTCCAGGATCGGGTCAGCCAGATCCTCAGCCACGTGCGCGACAACATAGAGGACCTGCATGTGCATCTGCAGCAGGCCAGTCAGTCGCCCGACCAGGCCGTCTCCATCGATGCCCGCCAATGGCTGGCGCGCATGGAAACCACTTACGCCACCGACGAGCAGCGCCGCAATCACCACGGCGACTCGAGCGCGCAACAGACTTCACAGGAAATAACCTTCTTTTAGGAGAGCCGCTCATGGCTAAAAGTGTATTGGTTGTCGACGACTCCGCGAGCGTTCGGCAGGTGGTCGGCATCGCGTTGAAAAGTGCCGGCTATGACGTGATCGAAGCCAGCGACGGCAAGGACGCGCTGGGCAAGCTCAACGGCCAGAAAGTGCACCTGATCATCAGTGACGTGAACATGCCCAACATGGACGGCATCACCTTCGTCAAGGAGGTCAAGAAGCTGGCCAGCTACAAGTTCACGCCGATCATCATGCTCACCACCGAATCCCAGGAATCGAAGAAACAGGAAGGCCAGGCCGCCGGGGCCAAGGCCTGGGTGGTCAAGCCGTTCCAGCCAGCGCAGATGCTGGCGGCGGTATCCAAGCTGATCCTTCCTTGATAGCCGGAGGCTCCGATGCCGTTGCACTACGAAGCACAGGATGACACCGCCCAGGTGCACATCGACGGCGAGCTGACGATCTACACCGCGGCCGAGCTGGCCGCGCAGTGGCTGCCGCACCTGGGGGCAACGCCGCGAATGGCCCTCGATCTGTCGCAGATCACCGAGATGGACGGTGCTGGCCTGCAACTGCTGCTGATGGTGCAGCGCGAGGCCTCCCGGGCCGGGACCCAACTGACACTGACCGGCCAAAGCCAGGCCGTCACGGAGACACTTGCCCTGTGCAACCTGGTTGCCTAGGACGCCGGACACGACAAAGGAAATGAGCGTGAGCATCAATCTCGATCAGGCACAACAGACCTTCATCGTCGAGGCACGGGAACAGTTGCAGGCGATGGAAGAGTCGCTGCTGCAACTGGAAACCGACCCCGGCGACGATGACGCCATCGGTGCGATCTTCCGGGCGGCCCACACGATCAAGGGTTCGGCCGGGCTGTTTGGCCTGGAACCCATCGTCAGCTTTACCCACATCGTCGAAGACGTGCTCGACCGCCTGCGCAACGGCAGCGTCGAGGTGGACGCCGGCCTGATTGCGGTGTTGCTCAAGTCCAGCGACCACATGCTGGAACTGATCAACGTGGCCGCCAACCAGGGCGGAGCACTGCCGCCGCCGGCCCTGCAACGGGAAGTGGAGCTGTGCCAGATCCTGCAGGAATACCAGGCGCCCTCGCCGACCGCGGCCCCAACGCCTGCGCAGGACACCGAAACCCGCGAGCCCGGCGAAACGCGCCTCTGGCACCTTTCCCTGCGCTTCGGCCAGGACGTGTTCCGCAATGGCATGGACCCGCTGTCGTTCCTGCGCTACCTGCAAACCCTGGGTGAAATCGTCGACCTCACCACCCTGACCGACGCCCTGCCCGCCGCCGATGCCTGGGACGCGGAGTCCTGCTACCTGGGCTTCGACATCGCGTTTCGCTCGGCCGCCAGCCACGGGGCGATCAACGAAGTGTTCGATTTCGTCCGGGAAGACTGCGAGATCGAGATCGTTGCCCAGGATGACGACATCGCGCCCCTGGCCAACACCGGCCTGGTGACCACATCACCGGAACCGGCCGAAGAAACCACCGCGTTGGTCGCCACTGGCGAGTTGCTGTCCGACCAGCGCAAGACGCCGCGCATGCCCGCCCAGATCGCCACCGACAAACAAGCGGTGACCAGCGACAGCAAGGCCAAGGACGGCACCTACGTACGGGTCAACGCCGACAAGCTCGACGAGTTGATCAACCTGGTGGGCGAACTGGTCATCGCCAGCGCCGGCGCCAGCCTGCTGGCCCGCACCTGCCACAACGACCCGTTGCAGGAAGCCACCTCGTCTGTCTCCGGGCTGGTGGAAGAAATCCTCGACGGCGCCCTGCGCCTGCGCATGATCCCCATTGGCGAAACCTTCAACCGCTTCCGTCGGGTGGTGCGTGATGTCAGCCAGGAACTGGGCAAGGACATCGACCTGATCATCAGCGGCGCGGAGACCGAGCTGGACAAGACCGTGGTGGAAAAAATCGGCGACCCGCTCATGCACCTGCTGCGCAACGCCATGGACCACGGCATAGAAACCGCCGAGGCCCGGCTGGCGGCCGGCAAATCGGTCAAGGGGCACTTGCACCTCAACGCGTATCACGACTCCGGCAGCATCGTGCTGGAAATCGCCGACGACGGGGCCGGCCTGAACCGTGACCGGATCCTGGAAAAAGCCCAGGAGCGTGGCCTGGTGCAGCCAGGTGCCAGCCCCACCGACCAGGAAATCTACAACCTGATTTTCGAACCCGGCTTTTCCACCGCCCAGGCCGTGACCAACCTTTCGGGGCGTGGCGTGGGCATGGACGTGGTCAAGCGCAACATCACCCTGCTGCGCGGCACCGTCGACCTGGACAGCCAGCCCGGCAAGGGCACCGTGGTGCGCATCCGCCTGCCGCTGACCCTGGCGATCATCAATGGCTTCCTGGTGGGCATCGGTCAGTCGACCTATGTGATTCCGCTGGACATGGTCCAGGAATGTATCGAGCTGAGCGAAGACGATGGGCTCGCCAGCCGCGAGCAAGGCTACCTCGACCTGCGCGGCGAGGTGCTGCCCCTGGTCTACCTGCGCGATCACTTCAGCCACGAAGGCCCGGCCGCGCGTCGGCAGAACGTGGTGGTGGTGCGCTACGCCGAACTCAAGGCCGGGCTGGTGGTGGATGACTTGCTGGGTGAATTCCAGACCGTGATCAAACCGCTGGGCAAGCTGTTTGGCGCCCTTCGCGGCATCAGTGGCTCGACCATCCTGGGCAGCGGTGCCGTGGCGTTGATTCTCGACGTACCGGCATTGCTCACCCAGATCGCCCAGACAGAAAACCGCTACACCCCGACTCAATTACAACAAGCCAACGCTCGCTGACGCTTTAGCACTTCCATGGAGAGGTACTTCCCAATGAAATGGTTCTACGATCTTAGAATCGCCACCAAACTGATCACTTCATTTCTTGTGGTGCTGGCCCTGACCGCCGTCATGGGGGTGTTCGCGATCATCCAACTGGGCGAGGTGAACAGCACCACCGTCGAGATCCGGGAAAACTGGATGCCGTCCATGCGTGCGGCCTCGGGCATGCGTTTCTACGGGGCAAACTATCGCCTCAAGGAAAACCGCCACATTACCGCCGATTCCGAACAAGAACGCCTCACTGTCGAACAAGAAGCGGAAGAAGCCAAAAAGGGGTTTGAAACCCGCATGGCGACCTATGAAAAACTGCTCTCCAGCGCGGAAGATCGCCAGCTGTTCGAAACCACCCGCAATGACTGGGTCGCTTACCTCGCCGTCAGCAAGGACCTGCTTGCGCTGTCTCGGCAAAACCTGACCGAGCAAGCCCATGCACTGCTCAAGGGCGAATCCAAGCGTCAATTCGATCTGGTGGTCAACGACCTGCAAAAACTGGTGGAACTCAATGACGCCGGCGCTGGCGCCGCCAGCGAGCGTGGCGCAGCGCTGTTTGAGAAATCGCGCCTGTCGATCATCGTCGCGCTGATTGCCGCCCTGCTGGTGGGCCTGGGCCTGGCGCTGTTCATCTCGCGCATCATCTCCCGCCCCTTGAAACAGGCCGCGACCGTCGCCGAGCAATTGGCCGAAGGCAACCTGAACGCAAAAATCGAAGGCGGCTCCAAAGACGAAACCGGCATGGTGCTCAACGCCATGCAGAACATGATCGGCAAGCTCTCGCACATCATTGGCGAAGTGCGTAACGCTGCGGACAACCTGGCCAGTGCTTCCGAAGAAGTCAGCGCCACCGCGCAATCGATGAGCCAGGCCACCAGCGAGCAGGCGGCCAGTGTCGAGGAAACCAGTGCGTCCATCGAGCAGATGAGCGCCAGCATCAACCAGAACACCGAGAACGCCAAGGTCACCGATGGCATGGCCAGCAAAGCCGCCAAGGAAGCCACCGACGGCGGCGAATCGGTGCAGCAGACCGTGGTGGCGATGAAGAAAATCGCCCAGCGCATCAGCATCATCGACGACATCGCCTACCAGACCAACCTGCTGGCGCTCAACGCTGCCATCGAGGCAGCCCGCGCCGGTGAACACGGCAAAGGCTTCGCCGTGGTCGCCGCCGAAGTGCGCAAGCTGGCCGAACGCAGCCAGGTGGCCGCCCAGGAAATCGGCGAGCTGTCCTCCAGCAGCGTCGATATGGCGGAAAAGGCTGGGAACCTGCTCAACGAGATGGTCCCCTCGATCAACAAGACCTCGGACCTGGTGCAGGAAATCAGCGCCGCCTCCGAAGAACAGGCCGCCGGTGTGGCGCAGATCAACACCGCCATGACCCAGCTCAACCAGGTGACCCAGCAGAACGCCTCCAGCAGCGAAGAGCTGGCCGCCACCGCCGAGGAAATGAGCAGCCAGGCCGAACAGCTGCAACAGGCCATGAGCTTCTTCACCCTGGACACGCCGCCCAAGTCTGCTGTGCAAGTTGCCAGGGTCGACAACACCCCAGGCTCCTCCGGCCGCAAACCGGCGCGGGCACCGGCACCGATCATGCCCAAGGCGTTTGCCTACAACATGGCCAGCGCTCCGGACGAATCGGAATTCACCCGGTTCTGATGGCCCGGTTCCACAGGCTTGCTTAAAGGAGAAAAAGCAATGGGCGCCATCGCGACCACACGTCAAACCGCCCTCGCGGTCGAGGAAGAAGCGCAATACCTGACGTTTATGCTCGGCACGGAGATGTTTGCCATCGGCATCCTGTGCATCAAGGAAATCATCGAATACGGCAACCTGACCGTGGTGCCGATGATGCCGACCTTCGTGCGCGGGGTGATCAACCTGCGGGGCGCGGTCGTGCCGGTCGTCGACCTGTCGGCCCGTTTCGGTCGGCCGAATTCGGCGATCAGCCGGCGCTCGTGCGTGGTGATCATCGAGGCGTCCAGCGCCGACGGCCAGGCCCAGGACATTGGCCTGCTGGTGGACACGGTGTCGGCGGTGCTGGAAATCCCGGCCTCGCAGATCGAGCCGCCACCGAGCTTCGGCGCGAAGATCCGAGCCGATTTCATCAGTGGCATGGCCAAGGTCGATGGCAAGTTCGTCATCGTGCTGGAGGTGGACCGCGTGCTGTCCATCGACGAAATGTCCCAACTCGCCGAAGCCAGCCCGAACGCGCTGGAAGTGGATGCCCCGTGAACACCGATACCTGCAAGGAACGCCCGGCAAACGCGCTGGCGCTCAGTGACCGAGAATTCAGCCAGTTTCAGTCCTGGCTGTACCAGGCCGCCGGCATCAGCCTGTCCGAGGCCAAGAAAGCCCTGGTGGCCGGGCGTCTGTTCAAACGCCTCAAGCACTATGGGCTGGACAGCTACGGCGAGTATTTCAAGCTGATCATGAACGGTCAGCGCACCGATGAATTACAAGTGGCGCTGGACCTGCTGACGACCAACGAAACCTATTTTTTCCGCGAGCCCAAGCATTTCGATTTCCTGCGCCAACACGTACTGCCCCACGCAACGCCGGGCAAGACCTTCCGCCTGTGGAGCGCGGCCAGCTCTTCCGGGGAAGAACCCTATAGCCTGGCCATGACCCTGGCCGAAGGGCTGGGCACCACGCCCTGGGAAGTGATCGGTTCGGACATCAGCAGCCAGGTGCTGGCCAAGGCGCGCTCCGGGCATTATCCGATGGAACGCGCCCGCACCCTGCCCCAGCCGCTGCTGGTGAAATATTGCCTCAAGGGCACCGGCAGCCAGCAAGGCACGTTCCTCATCGACCGGGCGTTGCGCAACCGGGTCAACTTCATCCAGGTCAATCTCAACGACACCTTGCCGGAGCTGGGGGAGTTCGATGTGATCTTCCTGCGCAACGTCATGATCTATTTCGACCAACCGACCAAAAGCAAAGTGGTCGCGCGCTTGATCCCCCGGCTCAAGCCCGGCGGGTATTTCATCGTCAGCCACTCGGAGAGTCTCAACGGTGTGTCCGACGCGTTGAAACTGGTGGCGCCCTCGATTTACCGCAAACCATGAACGCCGCCATCAGAGCAGTGGCCGAGGAGTACCTGGCGCCAGGGGAGTTTCGCTTCGCCACCTGCCCGACCCGCCTGCGCACGATTCTCGGCTCTTGCGTGGCGATCACGCTGTGGCACCCCGAACGCAGGATCGGCGCCATGTGCCACTTCATGCTGCCCAGCCGAGTGCGCTGCTCCAACGCACTGAACGGCCTCTACGCCGACGAAGCCATCGAACTGTTCATCCGTCAGGCCCGGGCGCACCACACCGATCCCGAGGACTACCAACTCAAGCTGTTCGGCGGCGGGGAGATGTTCCCCGAGCTGCAACGCCATGTGCCCTACGGCGATGTGGCGCGACTGAACGTCAACGCCGCGCTGGAAATGGCCGCCCTCTATCGCCTCGACCTGATCGCCCAGGACATGGGCAGCACCGGCCACCGCAGCATCATCTTCGACCTGCGCAGCGGCGATGTGTGGGTCAGGCACCAACCCATAAGGACCCGGCACTGACCATGTCAAAAAAGATCAATGTACTGCTGGTGGATGACTCTGCCGTGGTTCGCCAGGTGTTATTGGCGATTCTCAGCGAGACACCGGACATCCACGTCATGGGCGCGGCGTCCGACCCGATTTTCGCCATGGATAAACTGGCCAAGGAATGGCCCGACGTGATCGTGCTGGACGTGGAAATGCCGCGCATGGACGGCATCACCTTCCTGAAGAAAATCATGAGCGAACGCCCTACCCCGGTGGTGATCTGTTCGTCGCTGACGCCCCGGGGCGCGGAAACGACGTTGCAGGCGATGGCCGCCGGCGCGGTGGAAATCATCACCAAGCCCACCACCGGGCTGAAGAATTTTCTGTTGGAATCGGCGCCCGAATTGGTGTCGGCGATCCGTGCCGCCGCCCAAGTCAACGTGCGCAACCTCGGCAAACGCCCCGCCCCGACGGCGCTGGCGCCAGCGATCAAACTCAACGCCGACGCCATGCTGCCCGCCGCCAACGGCCATGCCATGGCGCAGACCACCGAACGCATCGTCGCCCTGGGCACCTCCACCGGCGGCACCCAGGCCCTGGAAGCGGTGCTCACCGCCCTGCCACGGGTCTGCCCAGGCATCGTCATCGTCCAGCACATGCCGGAAAAGTTCACCGCCTCGTTCGCCGCCCGGCTCAACAGCCTGTGCCAGATCGAAGTGCGCGAAGCCCGCAACAACGACCGCATCCACCCGGGCCTGGCGCTCATCGCCCCGGGCGGCAAACACATGATGGTGACCCGCAGCGGCGCGTTCTATCACGTGCAAGTGGTGGACGGCCCGCTGGTCAACCGTCACCGCCCTTCGGTGGATGTATTGTTTCGCTCAGTCGCCAAATTCGCCGGCCGCAACGCCACCGGCATCATCATGACCGGCATGGGCGACGACGGCGCCCGCGGCCTGAAGGAAATGCTCGACGCCGGCGCCAGCACCGTGGCCCAGGACGAAGCCAGTTGCGTGGTCTTCGGCATGCCCAAGGAAGCGATCAAACTCAATGCGGCGCAACGGGTGATGGGGTTGCAGGAAATCGCGCAGGTGATCTTGCATCGGTAACAGCATTAAAAAGGCAATCAAAACCTGTGGGAGCGAGCTTGCTCGCGATGGCGGCAGCCCATTCAACACGGATGCAAGCTGAACCACCGCTATCGCGAGCAAGCTGAACTGGTCAACTAATTTTGGACACCAGTTACGGTTTCATGCTGCCAGTTTCTCCATAGCTACCGGCGACCGGTAGTCGTTGTAGCTATGGAGTCTGACGTTGTTGTAACGCATCACATAACGCTGCACATCCACGCGGGCTTCATGCTCCGAGCTGTAGCCATCTTCTGGCACCCACTCTGACTTCAGGCTCCCAAAGAAACGCTCCATCGGGGCGTTGTCCCAGCACTCACCTTTGCGACTCATGCTTTGCAGGAGTCCATGCTTGCGCATTTCATTCCTGAATTTGTGGCTGGTGTATTGGCAGCCTTGATCGGAATGAAACAGCACCTCTTTTGGGCAACCTCGCAATTGCACCGCCATTCGCAACGCTTCGCAGGTCAGCGAGGCATCGGAAATCATTGAAAACGACCAGCCCACGATCCGGCGAGCAAACAGATCCAGCACCGCCGCGAAATACATCCAGCGCTTGCCGACCTTGATGTACGTCACATCGCCACACCACACCTGGTTGATCGCCGTGACATCAAACTTGCGCTTGAGCACGTGCGGCGCCACCAACGCTTCCACGCCGGAAGATTTGTACTTGTGCCGCCGGCGCTGACGACTGGCAACACCGGCTTCGCGCATCAAGCTGCGAGCCATATGCCGCCCGACACGATGTCCCTTTGCTTGCAGCTCCTTGGAAAGGGTGCGAGACCCCGCGGATGCTCTGGACTCCTTGTGATGCTCGACCAGCACGGCTTTAAGTTTCTCCCGCTCGGGCTTCACTTTGCCTTGGCGCTGACGCCAGGCGTAAAAGCTGCTGCGGTTGACTCCAAACGCCCGACAGCAATTGTTAACGCCGTACTGCTCGTCCAGCTCATTGATCAACGAGAATGATCTTTGGAGTCCAAAAGCAGGAGAGCACTGGCCTTTTTTAGGATTTCAATGTCCAGGTCTTTTTGCCTGAGCAACGCTTTGAGCTGCTGAATTTCACGCTGATCAGCGGTAATCGCCTTGGCGCCCACCGGGGTCGAACCCAAGCGTTCCTTGCGAACCTGATCGACCCAGCGGCGAAGCGCCGTGGGCCCAATATCCAGGCTGGCGCAGACTTCGGGAACCGACTGTCCCTCGTCCAGCACCATGCTGGCCGCCTTGAGTTTGAACTCACTGGAGTAAGATTTACGCATAACCAAAACACCTCAGATTTGGGCGCCATCATAGCGCCCGATTGAAGTGTCCAAAATCATTAGGCCAGTTCAAGCTCGCTCCCACAGTGGAGTTGTGGCGAGGTGCAATCACCCACCTAGAAAAATCGCCATCTTCGCCATGAGCACGCATGGACCAAAAAATTGCAACAGGAGCCGCCCTGTGGCGAGGGAGCTTGCTCCCGCTGGGCTGCGCAGCAGCCCCAAAATGCTAGACCGAGGTGCGGGCGTCAGGGCCACTGCGCGCCCCAGCGGGAGCAAGCTCCCTCGCCACAAAGGCAATCAAAACCACAGTGGAGTTGTGGCGAGGAGCAATCCCTCGTCACAGAAGCTTCAACAGCCTGTGCCTATACGGGCGAAATCGTCGCCAGTACGCCGATCAGAAGAGTCAGTGCCAAAAACCCACCTAGAAAAATCGCCATCTTCGCCATGAGTACTCCTGGACCAAAAAATTGCAGTACACGGGTAGCTCACTAGGCTAACCGCGTGGTTATTCTGGGGCCGGGCCCGGGTTCATTACAGAGGCACCTGGCGCAGAAAAATACGGATCAGACGCACGCCCTTCTACCCTCCTCGCGCAACGTCAGTGAGCAAAAAAGATAAAGCCCTACTGCATGCTTCTCTCACCGAAGGGAACGGATATACCAACGTATATTTTCATGTCCCATGTCAGCGTGGTCATCGCCCCGGGCAACACTTAATCTTGCCGGGCACTTAACGCCCCCCCGCTCAAGTGCGCTTCAACTTCATCACGTCCATTGATCGCAAGTGTGGTCGCAGCCCTGGTTTTCAAAGCGTAATAGAGGTGATCCATGCGCCCTTCATTCCTTGCACCTGCATTGACGCCCTTCAAAAACAGAGAACAACTCCCTGCCCATTCCTGGCGCGCCGACATAGCGTCATTGGGCCTCCTGGTGCTCTTGGCTGCCTTTGTATTCCATGGCCTGGATCAGATGAACCAGCCCCTCGGCGTGCTGGACGCTTCGCCACTGTCCCTGGATCTGGTGCACCTGCCGGAATATGCCTTGCGCACCACGTTGCGCATGTTCATCGCCTTGTTTGTTTCATTGGTTTTTTCCTTGGTCATTGCCACCTTGGCAGCCAAAAGCCGCAAGGCGGCAATGGTGATCCTGCCGGCGTTGGATATTCTCCAATCCGTGCCAGTCCTGGGCTTTCTCACTTTTACCGTTGTGTTCTTCATGGGACTGTTCCCGGGCAAGGAAACCGGCGTGGAGTGCGCGGCCATCTTCGCCATCTTCACCAGCCAAGTCTGGAACATGACCTTCAGTTTCTATCAATCGCTGAGAACCGTGCCCAACGATCTCTACGACGTCAGCCGACAGTTCTCGTTTTCGCCATGGCAACGTTTCGTCAGGCTGGAGTTGCCCTTCGCCACGCCAGGCCTGGTGTGGAACATGATGATGTCGATGTCCGGCGGCTGGTTTTTCGTCGTCGCGTCCGAAGCCATTACCGTCGGCGACACCACCGTCAGCCTGCCGGGCATCGGTTCATGGCTGGCGCTGGCGATCGAGCAGCAAAACATCACCGCGATCGCTTGGGCGGTGCTGGCCATGGTTGGGGTGATCATTGCCTATGACCTGCTGTTTTTCCGGCCGATTGTCGCCTGGGCGGACAAATTCCGCTTCGAACAGACCGCCTCCCAGAAACGCCCACGGTCCAGGGTCTATGACCTGCTGCGCTCGACTCGCCTGGTGCCCTTGGTGCTGCTGGCGCTGGGCAGCCTCAAGGCGTCGTTGTTTCTGGAGAAGATCCCTCGGCTGCCGTCCCTCCGCTTCAAGACCAGCGCCCGCGTCAGCCGCGCCGCCGACCTGGCCTGGCTCGTCCTGGTTGCCGCGGCCTGCATCGCCGGCATCCTGCACTTGTCGCGCTTCATTGGCAGCACGTTGGGCTGGGATGACGTCGCCAGTACCTTCGGCCTGGGCCTGGCCACCCTGTTGCGAGTCAGCGTGCTCATCGTGCTGGCCAGCGTAGTGTGGGTGCCCATCGGTGTCTGGATCGGCTTGAACCCGCGCTGGGCCGAACGCCTGCAACCCGTCGCGCAATTGCTGGCGGCCTTCCCCGCCAACGTGCTGTTTCCGTTTGCCGTGATCGCCATCGTCGCCCTGAAACTCAACCCCGATGTCTGGCTCTCGCCGCTGATGATCCTGGGCACCCAGTGGTACATCCTGTTCAACGTGATTGCCGGTGCCAGCGCGCTGCCGACGGATTTGCGCGAGGCGTCGCGCAGCTTCCACGTGCGCGGCTGGCAATGGTGGCGCCAGGTCGCGCTGCCGGGCGTCTTCCCTTACTACATCACCGGCGCCCTCACGGCAGCGGGTGGCTCATGGAACGCCAGCATCGTCGCCGAGGCGGTGTCCTGGGGCGATCAGCATCTGTATGCGTCCGGCCTGGGGGCCTTTATCGCCCAGGCCACCACGGCCGGGGATCTGCATCGGGTGGCCCTGGGCGTCGTGGTGATGTCGATTTTCGTGGTGGGTTTCAACCGGTTGCTGTGGCGCCCGCTGTACGGTTTCGCCGAACGTCGGCTTCGAATTGATTGAGGGCAATCCCATGCAAGTGATAGACAAACGCTGCCTGGTGGATGTGCAGCAAATCGGCCATGTCTACGGCACGGCCGGCGGTGCCGAGCGCCGGGTCCTGGACAATGTCTGCATGCGCCTGGACGAGGGCGAAATCGTCGGCCTGCTGGGGCGTTCGGGCTCCGGCAAATCGACCTTGCTGCGCTCCATCGCCGGCCTGATTTCGCCCACCACGGGGGTGGTGGATTTTCCGCCCAATGCCCAAGGGCTGGCGAGTTCGGTGCGCATGGTGTTCCAGAGCTTCGCCCTGTTCCCCTGGCTGACGGTGCTGCAGAACGTCGAGGTCGGCCTCGAAGCCTTAGGCGTGGCGGCGCCTGAGCGACGTCGGCGCGCGCTGGGCGCCATCGATATGATCGGCCTCGACGGCTTCGAAAGCGCCTTCCCCAAGGAGCTGTCGGGCGGCATGCGCCAGCGCGTCGGCCTGGCCCGCGCACTGGTGGTCAATCCGGATGTGTTGTTGATGGACGAACCGTTTTCCGCCCTGGACGTATTGACCGCCGAAACGCTGCGCACCGATCTGCTGGAGTTGTGGCGTGAGGGGCGCATGCCGATCAGGTCGATCCTGATGGTCACCCATAACATCGAAGAAGCCGTGCTGATGTGTGACCGGATACTGATTTTTTCCTCCAACCCGGGGCGGGTCATGAGTGAGATCGCCGTGGACCTCAGCCAGCCGCGCAATCGCGCCGACCCGGCGTTCCAAGCCTTGGTCGAACACATTTACGTGCAGATGGCCGGCGGCGCGAATGTCGGCTCCGCACGCCAGGAGACCTTTGCAGGCAGCGGCGTGGGCATGGTCCTGCCGTCGATTTCCAGCAATGCCCTGGCCGGGCTGATCGAAGCGGTGCAGGATCAGCCGTTTGCCGGCCAAGCGGATTTGCGCGAGCTCGCCGACGCATTGCGCTACACCGCCAGTGATCTTTTGCCGGTCGCCGAGGTGTTGCAGCTCCTGCGCCTGGCCGACCTGCAGGACGGCCACATCACCCTCCTGCCGGCCGGGCTGCGCTACGCCGAGTCAGCGGTGGATGAGCGCAAGCACCTGTTTGCCCGACACCTGCTTAAATATGTGCCGTTGGTGGGGCATGTGCGTCGGGTGCTGGACGACCGCCCCACCCGCACTGCACCGGCCAGGCGTTTCCGAGACCAACTGGAAGATTTCATGTCCGAGCACGATGCCGCTATTACGCTGGACTGTGTCACGCAATGGGGACGCTACGCCGAGTTGTTCGCCTATGACGAAGTGGCCGATCAGTTCAGCCTGGACAATCCATCCTGAGGTGCTGCGGTATAAACTGCGTGGATCGGTCGTTGGAGCAATGCGCGATGGACATTCAATGAGAAGGACCCAGCTGACCCTGCGCCTGCTGCTCCTGCTGGGGTTGGCCCTCGGCATCGCGGCGATCGATACGGTCACCGACCTGGAAATCGCCGTCGGGGTCTTCCAGATCGTGGTGGTGCTGATCGCGGTGAGAATCCTGCCGGCACGTGCCGTGGCAGGGGTCGCGATCCTCTGCATGGTCCTGACGATCCTGAGCTATCGACTGACGCGTTTTGGCGACACGGAGGCCGGGCTGATCAACGTGCTGATCAGCCTCGCGGCCATCGCCGGCACCACGTACCTGGCGCTGCGACTCTCGGCCGCCGTGCGCACGGTGCACCAGACCCGTGCCCACCTGGCACACATCGCCCGCATCAACATGCTCGGCGAGCTCGCCGCCTCGATCGCCCACGAAGTCAACCAGCCCCTGGCTGCCGTGGCCACCAGCGGCGGTGCCTGCCTGCGCTGGATGGCGACCGAGCCGCCCAACCTGCCCAAGGCCCGGCAGGCGGTGGAGCGGATCATCGCCGACACCCACCGGGCCAGCGACATCATCGCTCGGTTGCGCGGCATGGCCCGGCATCAAGCACCGACGAAGCAGTGGCTGAACGTGGCCGACACGGTCCATGCCGCGTTGCGTTTGATGACGGGCGAGCTGAACGAGCAGAACATCACTGTGCAGGTGCAGGTCCAGGACGGACTGCCGCCGATGCTGGCGGACGAAGTGCAGATCCAGCAAGTGATCCTGAACCTGGCGATGAACGCGCTCGACGCCATGCGTCAGGTTGACGTCGACCAGCGGATTCTGCAGTTTCAGGTGACGCTCGAGTCGCCTGGGCAGCTGCTCTTTTCAGTGTCCGACCAAGGCAATGGCTTGCCGGCCAGCGACCGCGAACGGGTGTTCGACGCCTTCTACAGCACCAAGCAGGACGGCATGGGGATGGGGTTGGCCATCAGCCGCTCGATCATCGAGGCCCATGACGGACGACTCTGGGCCACCAGCCATTCGCCCTCAGGTTCGACCTTTCACTTCACCCTGCCCGCCGTCACAAGGGAATCCGATGAGCCAGACTGACATGCATGACCAGGCCGACTCGAGGGTCTTCATCGTCGACGACGACCCTTCGGTGCGGGCTTCACTGCAAGACCTGCTGGCCTCCGTGGGCCTGGCGAGCATGGCCTTCGGCTCGGCCCGTGAATTCATGGACGCCGAACGGCCGGACGTCCCGGCGTGCCTGATCCTCGACGTGCGCATGCCGGGCCTGAGCGGGCTGGATTTCCAGCAGGAAATGGCGCGTTTGAATATCCAGGTCCCGGTGGTGTTCATCACCGCCCATGGCGACATTCCCATGTCCGTCAAAGCCATGAAGGCCGGGGCGCTGGAGTTCCTGACCAAGCCGTTCCGCGAACAGGACCTGCTCGATGCAATCACCCTGGGCCTGAACCGCGACCAGGAACGGCGCAAGGCCGCGGCGAGTGTCGACGCGCTGAAACGTCGGCATGACGCGTTGACTGACGGCGAGCGCGAGGTGATGGACCTGGTCGTGTCAGGGCTGTTGAACAAGCAGGTGGCCGCCCGACTGGGCTTGAGCGAGGTGACCGTGAAAGTGCGCCGCGGGTCGTTGATGCGCAAGATGAATGCGGACTCGTTGGCAACGCTGGTGAAGATGTCGGAAAAACTCAAGGAAGCAGATCGCTAGCGGCCCATGATCACGGCTATCATTGCCGTTCGCCCTGTTGACGGGCGATATCGCTGCCCCCCTCAAGGACTCAGGTATGAACCTTCTGCCGTCACGCTCCACCCTCTTCGTCTCCAGCCTTTTGCTCAGCTCGCTGTGCTTCGCCGAAGGCGAGCCAACCGACGGCAGCCTCATCAAGGACTCGACCAAGGCAGCCGTTTCAAGCTTCATTACCGCCGGCAAGAACCTGTTGGGCGGCGTCAGCGAAGGCGTGCTCGATGGCCGCGAATCGGCCCAGGGCGCCGATGGCGCCGCGATCATTTCTTCCAATGAGCAACTGAAAGACCGCGTCACCATCGAAGTCCTGAAGCTGGAGCCCGTCGACGACACCTTCAGCATCACCCTCGGCTTCAAGAACAGTACCGACACGCAACTGCGCCTGATCAACCTCGGCCAGACGGGCGCCCTGCTCGCCATCGACCAGGCCGGTTACGCCAACAAACTCGCAGGGTTTGAAAACCCGGATGAAGTCACCATTCCGCCGAAGACGGCCGTGCGGCAGAAGTTTGTGTTTGAAGGGTTGAACGAGAAAATCAACACCGTGCGCGTGTGGGGCCAGGATTATCAGGTTAAAAAATAAGGTGGCGGTGCGTTGATTGTCCCTGGTGGCATTCCCACGCACGGGAGCGATCGAAAGTTGTTGGCTCGAAACACAACCGTGGCGAGGGAGCTTGCTCCCGCTGGGCTGCGCAGTAGCCCTAAACAGGACAGCATCGAACATCATTGCCCACATCCACTACAGAATCAGCCGGCTCTCGCCACACTCGCCGGCCCGACATTCAACGCAAGCACACTCGCCAACACGATAACCGCCCCAACCATCACCATCGCCGCTGGGCGTTCGGCCAGGATTAGACCAGCCATCAACATCGCCGTGGGCGGTATCAGGTAAAGCGCCGTGGAAGCGCGGCTCACGTTGCTGTGGGCCAGCACGTAAGCCCAAGCAAGGTACGCCAGCGCGCTGGGAAAAATACCGAGAACCAACACCGCCAGGTTCACCGAAGCCGAAGCCTGTCGCGCCGCGCTCAACATGCCCGGCGCGAAAATGAACAACAGGAGCGTGCCCGACCAGACGGTGTAGCAGACCAGGGTCAAGCCGTCGTAGCGATGGGTATGGTGCTTCTGCAAAGCGAAATACACACTCCAGGACAGCGCCGCCAGGAGGATCAATAGCCCACGGGCGTCCATATCACCCAAGCCTCGATCCCCTGTGACGACCACGGCAGCGCCAAGCAAGCCGCACAGTACACAGCCCCATTGCCAAGCACCGACTCTGTCCTTGAAGACAAAATGCGCCAGCAACGTGCTGAACAACGGCGTGGACTGGGCTAGGACGCTGGCCGCCCCTGCGCTGACGCCCCGCTGACCGTAATTGAGGGCGATGTGGTGCAGACTCACGGCAAAGAAACCCAATACCGCCAGCAACGGCAAATCCCCGAGACGTGGCCGGGAAATACCCTTCGCTATCGCGACGACGGCCATGAACACCGAAGCGATGAGAAACCGCATCAACGCCAGCTGACCCGGTTCATAGGCCTGCAGGCCGATGCGAATACCAATCGGCGAATAGGCCCAGCAAAGAATCACGAACAGCGTCGCCAGAATCACTTTCACGCGGGGTCTGCCGGGATTCTTCAAGCCGTCAAACGGCACACAACGGGTTTCCATCCAGAGTTCCTGCGCACTGAGCGTCTGGTCTATTTACGCCGCAGTATCAAAACCACCCTTCCTCAATACAAGTGACTTAAACTCAGCCAACCATTCACTTTTGGTGAGCCATGGAACTGTCCCAACTGCGCATGCTCAAGACCGTCTGCGACACCGGCAGCATCGCCCGTGCCGCCGAAGTGCTGCACTGCGTGCCGTCCAACATCACGGCACGGCTCAAATCCCTGGAGCGGGAGTTGGGTATACCGTTGTTTTTTCGTGAAGGTCGCGGCTTGCGGGTCAGCCCGGCGGGCGAAGTGTTCCTGGGGTACGCGACAAAAATCCTCGGCCTGACGGAAGAAGCCCGCCGCGCGGTAAACCCCAGCCACACGCCAAGCGGACCGCTGCGCATAGGCGCCATCGAATCCAGCGCCACCGGGCGCCTGCCGCAGTTGTTGGCCAAGTACCACGCGCAGTATCCTCAGGTGTCGCTGGAACTGAGCACGGGGACTTGGGCGCAGTTGCTGGACGATACCCAGCACCACCGGCTCGACGGTGTGATCGTGGCGGTGGATGTGGAACGGCCGGGGCTCAAGCGCGCCGTGATGTACCGCGAAGACCTGATGCTCATCGCCTCCGAATCCCACGGCCCCTTGCGCAACGCCGCCGACCTGCAAGGCAAGGCCATCTTCATGTGGCCCCCGGGCTGCCCGTACCGCCTTGCCCTGGAGCAGTGGTTGCTGCGCCATGACCAAGTGCAACCGATCATCAGCATCGCCAGCTATGGCGCCATCGTCGGCTGCGTCAGCGCCGGTGCCGGCGTCTCGCTGGTGCCTCGCGGGATCTACGAGCAATACCGCCAGGGGGCTGGCTGGACAGGGTATGAATTCCCTGAGCTGACGGGCATCGATAACCTGTTCTACTGGCATGAAAACGCTGGCCGGCATCCTGCCAGGGAAGCGTTTTTGACGATGTTGAAGACGGAGTTCGAAGGGTAGTTGCAACCTCGCCACAAAAGCCATTGGATTGGCGGTATCCCACTGACCATTCTTGTGGCGAGGGGATTTATCCCCGTTGGCGAAGCGGCCCTAAAAGCTGACACCTCGGTCCATCGACCCACACAAAACCCCGTGGCGAGGGAGCTTGCTCCCGCTGGACTGCGAAGCAGTCCCGAAACCTGCCAACACGGTGTATCCAGTCAACTCCCAGGGCTTGTTAGAAGGCCGCTTCGCGGCCAGCGGGAGCAAGCTCCCTCGCCACAGGTCCTCATCGATCTTGCCTGTCAGCGCACAAACTGAAAAATGTTACACCGCTAAAGAAGGGTCCTAACCGCACTACGAGACCTGCTGAAACCGGCGTGATCCGACTGTTCCTACAGAACCTGAGACCGTCGGTTCGTTTCCACATGGAAGTCTCACGACTCCTACGAAGCTCTCGGAATCCCTCACCTTGTCCGCCTTGGTTGCTCAAATCTAAAGTCATTCCCGTCGCCCCCAAAAGCGACCGGGTTTGGCGACCTTCGTATCGGATCAGCCCCCTATACCAACTGGAGCAATCCCATGCAGAGATACCTCCCCATCACCGGCATCGACTCCCCCCCGCTTCCCTGCACCTACTGCCAGCCGGAGCGACACCGTCGGCTCCATGTTCGATGAAAAGAACCATGATCTGCAGTCAATCTCCCATCCATCAGGAGTAGCCATATGGCTACAAGTGAGACTATGAGCGATAAGAAAATGTACGAGATCCACCAGACGCCCGATTTTGAGTGCCGGAATTAATCGTGAAAGCCTTTATAAGCTACTGAAATCTGGAGTAAAAACGCGGTTTGAAACTATCAGGAAATTGATGACCGCGATGGGTGTGGAACTCACGGTACAACCGATTGCAACATTAGCGGTGGTTTCCAAAGCTGCGACTCCAAAAGCTGGAAAACCATCGGTCGCTGCATCAAAACCTACAGCTAAATCCGCCGCGAAAAAACCAGCCGTACCGGCGGCTAAACCAGACGCGAAACCTGCGGCGAGAAAATCAGCTGCGGTCAAGCCTGCCGCATCGTAAAGACCTCCAAGCCTGCCTAGTGCTGGCAGTACAAATAACAAAAGGAGGATCGATAAGGGAGCGGAACTACTTTCAAGCAAATAAATCAGCCCTCCTTTTATCCTGGTGGCGAGGGGATTTATCCCCGTTGGGGCGCGAAGCGGCCCTAAAGCTGACACCTCGGTCCATCGACCCACACAAAACCCCGTGGCGAGGGAGCTTGCTCCCGCTGGACTGCGAAGCAGTCCCGAAACCTGCCAACACGGTATATCCAGTCAACTCCCAGCGCTTGTTAGAAGGCCGCTTCGCGGCCAGCGGGAGCAAGCTCCCTCGCCACAGGTTTTCATCAACTCACCTGTCAGCGCACGGCTGAAAAATGTTACATAGTTGAGGGATAGGTCCTAACCGCACTACGACAGGAGTCTGCTTTGGAATTAGCACTGCTCAACGGCTCATGGCTGAATGAACCGAAGATCTATACGCCCACAGAAACCACGCTGGAACTGCTAACAGACAAAGAAACGGACTTCTGGCGCGAGACCTACTACGGCTTCACCCACGACAGCGGTCACTTCCTGGGCCTTGAAGCCCCCTCCCGCTTCACCTGCCAATTCCGTATCCGCGGCACCTTCGAGGCGCTGTACGACCAAGCCGGCATCATGGTCCGGATCAACGAGCGGCAATGGGTCAAGGCAGGTATCGAGCTGAGCGACGGACACGCCATGCTCAGCAGCGTGCTCACGGATGGAAAGTCCGACTGGGCGACCAGCCCTTATACCGCAGACCCCACCGACTTCTGGATGCGCGCCACGGTGGCCGACGGCGTGCTTCGGCTGCAGGTTTCGTCCGACGGCAGCCACTGGCCGTTGGTGCGGTTATGCCCCTTCCCTGTCGCACCGAATTACCGGGTCGGCCCGATGGCTTGCAGCCCCAAGCGAGGTGGATTGAAAGTGCTGTTTTCGGACTGGACGCTTGGGCCAGCGCTTGGCAAGGATCTGCACGATTTGTCTTGAGTGCTTCAAGAGAAACATCTGCAGAAGCCGGTGAGGTTCGACTGTTCCTGACGAATCCACCCACTACGCACCTATGAAGACTTCGTGCGCGAGGCCGTGGCCGGGGCTTGAGCAGCCACGGCGTCGCGTCACGCTGAACGTTTTTCTATCCAGCGCCGGTACTGGCGAGTGCGGCATGCCATGCCAAGCTGCTGCAAGATCAGCGCGCGTAACGGCGATACATCAGGATCGGTCTTTCCCTGTCGACTGAGCCTGCGCAGCTGGAATTTCACGACAGCCATGTTGGCCAGGGACGCGACGGCTTTGTTCTTCCAAGTGATCGGTGGCAACTGAGGGGCATTGTCCTTGCCTTGGAGCCAATCGCGAGGCAAGTGCGGATCGATGGCCAAGGCCGTTCCGATGCCCACCATGTCCACCCCACTCTGGACGACACTTTCGGCCACCGGACGTCGACGTATGCCACCGGTGACCATGATGGGCATCTTGGCGACAGCCTGGATATCACGGGCAAACTCAACGAAATAGGCCTCGCGCGCCAGGGTGCGACCATCGCGGGCCTCACCCTGCATGGCGGGTGCTTCGTAGCTGCCGCCGGATAATTCCACCAGGTCCACGCCCAGGTTATTGAGCCGTTCGACCACCTCCCTGGCGTCATCGGCCGTGAATCCTCCCCGTTGGAAATCGGCAGAATTCAGTTTGACCGCCACTGCAAAGTCCACAGAAACCACTGCCCTCACCGCCTTGACGATCTCAAGCAACAGACGCGCCCGATTCTCCAGGGAACCGCCCCACTGGTCCGTCCTGCGATTGCTCAGCGGCGAAAGAAACTGGCTCAACAGATAGCCATGGGCGGCATGGATTTCCACGCCGTTGAAACCGGCCTGTTCACCCAGGTGCGCGGTGCGCGCAAAGCGCTGGATAACCTCTTCGATCACCTCTTGAGTCATCGCGTGCGGCGTGGCGAAGTGCTTGGACAATGTGCCCAATTCCAGCGGTATGGCTGACGGTGCCCAGGCCTTCTGCCCAAGGTTTGCCTGCATCTGACGACCGGGGTGATTGATCTGCAGCCAGAATTGAGCACCTGCGGATCGACCAATACGCGCCCAGCGCTTGAACTTGTCCAATTGCTGGTCATCCTGCAGCACCACGCCGCCCGGACCGGTCATGGCACGGCCATCGACCATCACGTTGCCCGTGATGATCAGGCCGGCCCCACCGTCGGCCCAGGCCTGGTAGAGACGCATCAGTTCTTCGGAGGGTGCCTGCTCGGCATCCGCCATGTTTTCCTCCATGGCGGCCTTGGCGATTCGGTTCTTGAGAGTGGAACCATTGGGAAGCATCAGGGCATCGAACACATTCATGGGGCGGTCCTCATTTGACGTAGGGCCACCTTAAGCTTGAAGTGAACTTTAAGGTCAACCCCCTTTTTTCAGCTCCCGCAACGAGGCCTGGTGATTTCTGGGGTTGTGTTCTGGGGCCTGGCGAGCCGCTTTTTTCTTGGCAGGCGCCACACTCTCTTCGCGCAATCGGTGCAACAACAGCTGCGTGTTGTCCGCACACCCCAAGCCTTCGGGCTTACCCTCGATACCATCAATGACCAACAAAAGCTGAGCTTTATTCTGGGCCAGTCGTTGCTGGAGGATTTCGATCTCCGCAACTTTGCGCCTGAGCCCACTGAGCAACTCTTCATGCTGCCAGCCGCTGGCATCGACCGGCAGCAATTGTCGGATTTCTTCCAATGAAAACCCCGCTGCCTGTGCGCCGGTGATGATCTCCAGGATCCACTCCGTCTCGGGGGCGTAGTCCCGATAACCATTGGCCTTGCGTTCGACAGACTTGATCAGGCCGCTCGCTTCGTAAAAACGGATGCGCGAAGGCGCCAACCCACTGATTCTCGCCAGTTCGCCTATCCTCATGCCCCACCCCAAATCATCGCGTTTGTTAACCTTAGATCTAACGTGGTTTAACGGCCAAGCTGTCCTATCCCGCAGTCACGCCCAATTACATGCACAGCTGTACGCGTTCGGTGCTACCACCGATAAACGCTCGGCCATGAATAGGTCACATGAACATCAAAACATCATTCGTCGCTCTACTTGGAATCCTGTCATGCATGCAAGCGTCAGCGTCCTTCGCGGACAACGCCAATGGGAAAACGCTCTATCTACAAAGATGTGCGGTGTGCCATGGCGCGGATATCAAGGGAACAGGACCATTGGCCAGGAAAAGCAACCCTCCAACCCCCGACCTTACGACACCCGCCTTCAAGAAACGACTGACCGATTACCCGGGTGTGATTGTCTCTTCAATCATACTTCGCCCCAATGGAAACCTGATTCCAAGGACCTTGAAAGAGAATGGCGTGAAGATCCCGCCGCACCCTTGGAGCGTCAACGACCTGCGCGATCTGCATCAATACATGAGTGAGGTCATTTCAAACAAATGATCTTACGGGGAACTGCCATCTCGGCTTATCGATAACAACAGGCAATACCCAGGGCTTCTCGGGCCTGGGTATTGAAGTGTTTTATAAAACCGTCAGTAAAGCGTATTGGCAACACGCTCCGGCAGTGCCTTGTCATAAGCGTCGCCATCGACCTGTGATGGGCAGATGCGTTTGAACACCTCGCCTGCCGTGGGCAATGCACTGCGCTCGATCTGCCGCTTCACGTCCCACAACCCCGCCCTGACCACTGCCCTGCTGCACTGGAAATAAACACTGGTTACGGTGACTTCCAGAACGGTTCGAGGGAGTTGTCCTTTTACTGCGAAGCGGGACAACAGGGCTGGCTCGACGGATATCCTGGCCGTGCCATTCACGCGCAAGGTTTCCCCCACGCCGGGCACGAGGAAAAGCAGCGCGACCCGGGGATCCTCGACGATATTTCGCAGCGAATCGATACGGTTGTTGCCACGGCGATCGGGCAGATACAGCGTCTTGCTGTCATGGACATGAACGAACCCCGGCGCGTCACCCCTCGGAGACGCATCCAGCCCTCCGGGGCCTGAGGAAGCGAGGAATCACAAAGGATGCCGCCTCGATGAAGGGCTGGTAAACCGGATGGATATGGTCGACTTCCTTGAGCATCGAGGGTGTCGCGACGGGGCCGTAGAGGCTTTCCAGCGCCTGGGTGGTGGTGATGTAGGCGCTGCTGTCGTTGTCGCGTTCCATGCTCATCTCCTCTGTAGCTGTTTAAAAATCGCATTCAGTTGCGCCGCGCCCTCTCAACCTTCCAACCCAACGACGACCGAATCGACCGCTTTCAGGTCTTGGAGCTCATGCGCCCCTGGATCGCCACGCGCAGGCAACCCCATGCAATAAAGCCGACGATCACGCCCTCGGCGACACCCACCAACAAGTTGAAGGAAAAGCTCAGCGGCTGCTCGGCCCAATAGAACGTCGTCGAGCCCGTTCGAAAGCCACTGACGCGCAGCCGTCCGGTAAAAATGGCCGGCACCAAGCTCATGACGTTAGTCAGTTCCAGCACCGCAAAGAAGGCGCCCAATAGCGTGAGCAAGGCACGTGCGGGCACGCCCAGTTTCTCGGTCGGCTCAGGCGCAGGAGCGTCACCCTGTTCCCGGCGCTGACGGGCTGCCCTTACTGCCTTGCCGCTGCTAGGGGCCGGAGTTGGCCTATAGGGCACCGTCACAACCGGCGCCGCCCCCTCGACGACCTCAGTGGGCAACGCCACGCCCAGGTAATCGGCCAGCTCCCGCAGCCACACGTCCGTGCGTTGACTGCCCGGCACCACCGGAACGTTGTCGGTCGTCAGGCGCTGCGCGGTGCCATCGCGCAGTATCAGCCACAACTGGGTGCGAGCTCGCCCAGCCTGCGGGAGGCGGCGCAGCTCAAGGGATTTGGCAGCCTCGATCCGGAAGGCCGATTGCACACGCTCGCGGCGCCCGAAAAGGTTACGAGTCAGGCGCTTGCCTTCGCCGTCGACCCGCGACAACACCAACGTCTCGTGGACGCCGGTGTACACCACCAGCAGCAGACCAAGGGCAGGAATCAGCAGCCACAGCAGCACCATCAATAGAGCGGACAGTGGATCCACCTCCGCCATCAACGAGGCCCCATCAACCATCACGAACACGGCGAACGCCATGGGCAAGACAAAGGCCACCGCCCCTATCACCCACACGACCAAGCTCTGCACCACGTTGCGCGAATGGATGTGCAGGTCACCCTGCGCGGTGCGCTCGAACCGATGTCCTATCAACATGCATGACTCCTGTTGCGTTGCTTTGCAGACTGTTCGAGAGGCCGGGATGACGATTGGAACGCCTCGGGCCGGGATGGTGTTTCAGAGGCGCAGGATACCGGATGTCGCGGCCTCGGGGTTGGGGTGGGGGTTTCTCCGGTGTGAGTAATTGTTCCTACAGAAATGGATAAAGTCGGTTCGTTTCCTCGGAGAACTCTCATCATTCCTACGAAGGCCTCGGAATCTCTCACCTTGTTCGTCTTGGGTGCGCAAATCTATAGTTCTTTCCGTCGCCAACCATGGTGATCAGGTTTGGCGACCTGCGTATCGGATAAGCCCTCTAACCAAATGGAGCAATCCCATGCAGAGATACATCCCCATCACCGACATCGACTGCACCCCGGCCGCCCTACTCATCGATACCCAGGCGCCGCTTGACGTCCTGCACGCAACTGCCGATTACCGCATCCGCACGGTGACCCAAGTATTGGAAAACATCGCGTTTCGCTCCGAGATTGCCAGCGATACGGTGGTGCTTTCGGATTTCGCGCAGCTTTTGGTGATTCCGTTGCGGGATGGGTGTGATCTGCTGGAGGTGATTGGTCGGCGGCTTCAGGCGCAGGTTGAACGTTAAGGGATTACGGGCGCTTAAGGCGCCCGTTTTGATGCTGGCATTTACAGGTTGTGGCTGATGGGTAGTAATTGTGCAGGCATTCGGCAAAGGCTGCTTTCGGCCAAGACCAGACGTTTGGGAAGCGAGATTATGACGAACAGCAATAAGCCGGAATACTGCACGATTTGCAGACGCGTACTCGACGACCCAGCAGATCCGCTATCAGGCAATTGCGGCGGAGATTACTGGGGATGCATAGGCGCTATCGAGGCGGAAATGGGATGCGCAGAGTCACTTGCCTACGTACGCAAAGAATACGAGGCAGGACTTCGGCCTGGCTGGATTGATCCATTCACGCCCTGATTTGGAAGCTGCGTTATGACCGCTTCGGGTCGTTTACCGCCTTTCGCGACAGGCAGTAATCGGCCAGAAGCGGGCATTGGGTCGCACATGGCGATATATTCCGGGCATAGCTATCCACCTTTATTCACGATACTCGCTAAAGACAATGGTCAGGAAAGACATGAGCTTCACCGACGAATTAGTGGCCGCCTTCCCGGCAAGCAATCCGGTACCTCCAGTATTACGACAGACCATGGAATTCCTGGAAGCACTAGGCTGCGTCCGGCACTATAGGACCGGGGGCCGCTACATGACTTTGCATCCCGAACCTGAATACAACAACAGCGCTATCACCGCCTTTCACGTTCCTGACTCCGCCGATACTGCTCGATGGACGGCCTGCGAAGATCCCAGAGTAAACGAGCGGCTATCAATATTCCTCAGGACTGGTGGCGATGGATCGTGGGCAGGGTTGTGGCTGGACGACCACGATCAGCAGCGAATCGTCCATCTTGGCTCGGGCTCGGGATCAGACATGCTCTGCGTCTTGACCAATAGTACGCAAGACCTGATTCGCTTACTGGCCATCGGTTACAACGAGCACTGCTGGCCAGAGGAGTTTACGAGAACACCGGCCGAACTGCGGGAGCAGCAATACGCAGATGATGACTACCCAGCGCCACCTAGGGCATTGCGGGCGTACGTGGAATGCACGCTTGGCCTCAGCGTCCCGGCGCGCGCATCAGATCTCATCTCAAGCACAACAAGCATGGACGCGCATGAATCCAGTGATCCTTTCTGGAACTGGCTCAAACAGGTAAGAAATGATTGAAAGGTCCCGTCACGATCTCGACCACCAGAAGGTCAGAGAATCGCAGATTTTTCATCAAGCCTTGGATTAATTGGCCGCTCGCAACGGGTGTAGACCAGCAAAAAATCGACGTTAGACACGTAATCGCGAGCTGCCTAATCCAAGCTTCGAAGCCACGATAGGGGAAAGATATGGCAGGAGGGAACATCATCTGTGGCACCTTCCAAAGTGCTGACAAATCCGGATCAGCCTTGGAACTCCCGTTGCAGGCTCACGAACTGGTCGAAAATGTTAAACAGCAACTCGATACAGCAGAATTTGTCCTCATAGAGGTTGAACAAGCGAAAAGCTTGCTTCCATTCTTACAGGTCTACCAGGCTCAATTGATCGCTGAGATCGGGCACGATGATTGGGCTCGCGCAACGCAGGAGGAAGAGTCTTCGCTTGGACCTGTCGCGGCAAAGTGGGGATCAGGTAAGGGATGGAGGCTTTACTGTGTGCGAGATCTCGTAGGGGCCTGTGAAAATTCGTTGGTAGAGATGGAACCAGTCTGCATCACGTTTAGTTAACTGCTTCCAGCTCGTGTTCACACAACCTGGGTCGATAGCAGCCCTTTGCCAAAGGCAGCCATCGACCAACAGCCCCCCTGGGCTCCTTCCGCGTTGCGGGTTCAACAAAGGCGAAACCGCTCCGCGAAGACACCCAGGGGTAAAGCATGGCCCTTCGGCCGATGCTTACAGACCGACCGCTATCGGCCCAGAGTGTGTAAAAACGCTTCGCCAAGATTGAAGTGCGCGCGTCTACGTTAAATCTGAAATTTATCGGCACGTGAGCAGATGTGGATTTCGCGTAGAAGCGCGATTTTAAGTCCGGTTTTGAGTACCTGTCGCGCTCAAAAATGTTTTTACACAGCCTCGGCCAGAAGCAGACGGTCACCTAAGATAAGTTTCCACCTCAAACGGCCCCCCATGCTTGACATGGGGCCTCCGTAGCGGCGGGCGAAGCATGTGAACGTACCTGTTAGGACGTTGTACATTGACCTCTTTGAAGGAAATCTTTTAGCGCGGCCTTATAGAGCGTTAATGGTTGATTTTCCGCATTGAACAGGGCGAAGGGAATCATCGTGAGATGTGAGAAGGACGTGGAACTTATTGAATAAGTTCTTTGCCTGCAAAAGCTGTGGTCTTTATTCAGTATGAAATCAAACTTGAAAAGGTTTGGCCTTGAACACCAACTAGGAATTAAACCAAGACTCAAACCCGTTAAGTATTCTTGTGCGCAAGCGCCGCCAGATGAAAATTCCGAGATTTTTATTTCTAAGGTAGGAAGGGGCAAAGCTGTAAGGTTTGAGCTAGTATTTTGCGCGCTTGGAATAAATTTTAGTGTCGCTGCGTATGCGTCCCTGGCGAAGCGACTATCTTTCCATGGAGAGTTTATTTCGTAACTGAAGCTGAAGATAGTTTCTTTTTCTTCGGGTTCAACGTGTTCGTTGATTGTCGGCTGGGACGAATAGGATGTGCAGCCAGAACATAATATCGCAATACTGATGAAAACAAGTCCATTTGCTACTAAGCGGTGCATACTCAGTTTCCCTAACTATTAATTAGTCGACATGTCTGCCGCTTGATAACTGTATTGAATGCAACATAGCGTCTCATCCACACGCATGATTTTTGAATCAGAATAACAGAGGAAACTGTGCGCGGGACATCTGAAGGAAGAAAGATGACAACGTTTCACACACATTCCCGGTACATTCGCTGCTTCCCCACGACCGGCTTTCGACCACAAACAGCCACATGTTCTAAATCGATAGCCAATTGGATCGGCCGCTGCTTTGTCAATGTAGGTGAAAGCCTGCTTCTGGCCGGAAGCTGACCTGTCATCTACGCCGGCCCATGGCCGCTAGCGGTCGCTCATGAGCAGCTGCTATTGGCGACTAGCAGTCCTTCGGATTCAAAATACATCTAAAAAAGGTTATCAGGCGGCAGAGCGAGCACTCCGTCTCCAGGCCAGAGGCGTCATACCTTCATTCCTTGAGAAAACTCTGCAAAAGTGTGCTTGGTCGCAGAATCCGCATGCCATAGCGATCCGGGTTAGCGTCATTACTGAGGACTCAAGCAGCTGTTTGCATTCTGTAGGGGACAAACGTGTGCTTACTTTGAATTTTCGGGTGAAATGACTGCGCGAGAGTGCGCAGGCCTGCGCAAGCGTCGACACAGTAACTCCGGTCTCTAGGCTTTCCAGCATCAATTGTTTTGCAACTGTCTCCTGCCACCGTTTGAGTTTTCCCGTGGGCAGAAATACGACATTGATAAGCGCAGTGCTTCGACACCTTTCATGGTGATTCCTTTTTTCAACATGAACGACCGGAAGACTCGGTAAAGTTCGGTGCGGGACATCGCCCAGGGACAGTAGGCGGATCGGATTGCGTGACGTCGCAGGCGTACGGACGACGCTGACATAGCCTCTGTCGCCGTTCCGGTTCAAATGGATAGCAATGGGGACTGGCCCCCACTTAATGAGGGCCAGTGAGTCTCAGATAGAGGCGGCCACAGGTGCCAAGGTCGGGCCGTGGTCTACACGCTCGGGAGCCTTGTGCACCATGGTGTAGGCATAGTCGACGCCCATGCCGTAAGCACCGGAGTGCTCCTTCACCAGATTCATGACGGCGTCGTAGGTGGCGCGGTTGTTCCAGTCACGCTGCCACTCCAGCAGCACCTGCTGCCAAGTGACCGGCACCACGCCGGCCTGAATCATGCGCTGCATGGCGTAATCGTGAGCCTCCTTCGTTGTGCCCCCGGAAGCATCGGCGACCATGTAGATCTCGTAGCCGGCATCGTGCATGGCGGAAAGTGCAAATGTGGTATTACACACTTCCGTCCAAAGGCCAGATACGATGATTTTGTTACGGCCATTGGTTTTCAGCGCGTCACGGACTTTCTGATCGTCCCACGAGTTCATCGAGGTGCGCTCCAGCAGAGGGGCGTCAGGAAACACAGCGAGTAATTCGGGGTATGTGTGGCCGGAGAAGCTATTGGTTTCGACCGTGGTGATAGTGGTTGGCACGTTGAAAATTTTTGCGGCCTTTGCCAGAGCGACCGTGTTGTTCTTCAGCGTCTGGCGGTCAATGCTTTGCACGCCAAAGGCCATCTGCGGCTGCTGATCAATGAAAATCAGTTGGCTGTTTTGAGGGGTCAGTACTTCGGTTTTTGGATTGTTCATGGTGGTTCCATTTAGTGAAATGATGGTCTTCAAATCTCTTTGCGGGCCGGGCCAATCTTCTGTCTGCTGAAAATCGCGGAAGGTTGTTGGCGGTAGCTGCGGCGCCGAATTCGAGTTCAAGGTAACCGATCATTCGCAACTTTAGGGGCGCATTAATGCGTCTCCAAAGGCGCATTAATGCGCCCTTGAAAAATCACTTGCGGTGCTAGTCTCTGGCTTCCCACAACTCGGACTGCCGCGGTGCGAGCAGTCTTTTCTACGCCAGGAGAATGCAATGTCAGCTTCGCAACCGTTCGGAAAGAAAACCGCTTACTGGGGTGTCGCATGGGAAGAAAGCTACGGCTACCCGCAGGCCAGACAAGTCGGAAACGAGATCTATATCTCCGGCCAATTCAACCATGATGAGGACGGCAACCTGGTAGCTCCTGCCCCACTCGATAGCGAAGGCAAGCCCAGTGATTTCTCTTCAATGGGAGAGCAAATGCGCGCTTCCTACGACAACATCTCCAAGTTGCTTGCCCTGTATGGCGCAACACTTGAAGACGTGGTTGAAGAGACGCTTTATGTGCTGGACATGGACGCGGCGTTTGCGGTGGTAGGCAATGTTCGCAAGGCTGCGTTTGGCACCGAGCGGCCCCAGTGCGCGAGCAACATCATCGGCGTATCGAGGCTCGCGCAGCGATCGCAGTTGATCGAAATTGTCTGCAAGGCAGTCATTGGCTCCGGCACCCGCTAAGACATGCTCCCGGTTTCCTCTAGGAAACCGGGAGAGCTCGCTGACCTTCGACCAATGGCTTGAGTTCGGCAACCGCCGCTGCGCAAAACGTCATGAACGCCTTGACTCGCCATGACTTTCGAATGTCCTGGTGAGTCAGCAGCCATAGCCCATCCTGAAGTTCAGGCACAACCGGGCCGACACGCACCAATCCCGGCGTGATGTCACCCAGCATGCAGGGAAGGAACCCAAAACCAAGACCCGCCACAATCGCAGCGCTTGCAGCGGCGACGGAGTCGGTACGATACGAAATGCAATCTGGGCGAACTCTGTTATCAACGTAGCTCGTTGCTTTGAGGCCGCATAAAGCTGCCGAGTAAGACACCCACGCTTGGCCTTCTGCGAAAGGTGTCGAGGTCGGTGCGTTTTTAACACTGCCGTATGGTGCCCAGGCAATTGTCGCGAGTTTGCGCCCAACCAGGCTTTCAGCTGGTTTATTGGTCGCCCTCACCGCAATATCCGACTCATCGCGGGCAAGACTCAATGTCTGATTGCCTACCAGTACTTCAATCGCTATCCCTTCATTCAGAGCTTTGAATTCCGCAATGATAGGTGTGAGGAAGTACAGCAGCAGCGAATCGCTCGTTGTGATGCGGAGTTTTCCGAGTGGCCCCTGCCCCGTCCGTGAAACGCGCCGTGCAACACTAACGATATCCAGTTCGACACGCTCGGCGAGCTCTCGCAGCTCTACGCCTTCCGCTGTGAGCATGTATCCCGAGCGGCGGTGATCGAAGAGTGCAACTCCAAGTGTTTTCTCAAGCTGGGCCACTCGGCGCGATACCGTGGATATGTTGATCCCTAGTTTTTTGGCGGCATCAGTGCGATTTGCGCATTCACTGAGCGCTTTGATAATGCGCAAGTCGTCCCATGAGAGCTGGGCTACAGCATCACTGAAATCCGATCTGTCCCCCTTTTGCACTGCTTGGCGTGATGAACCGATGTTAGGTGGCGTATTCACGCGAGATATTCCAAATAGCATGTACGCTCATCATACGAAAAGGCTAACGGGGAACAAAGTAATGGGTGCCGGATTCGTTTGGATCGTTCGCAAGCCGTAGCGCGCGACCAGCACGCTTCGAAATAACCTGGCAATGACCACCTGTTTTCGGTCGTTCAATAGTGTCCGCTTTTGGCCGGTTTCTACCGTTCGTGACAAGCAGCAATCTGCCAAAAGCAGCCCCTTTGGCGCGCCCGAGCGCGGCTGAAAACAGTCATTTCACTCAAGAATTGGACGAAGGAAACTGCGCTCGTAGCTCAAGATGAATTTTTGCTCGGTAGCCTGCGCCACTAATTGAACGCACTCAGGATCTACTCCGGCCTCCCTACGGTACTGCTCATAATCTGCCAGGCTGGAGAAGCTGAATAGACAGTACGCGATGTTGTTGGCGCCTTCAGCTGGCAGAAAGTAGCCGTGGTGGCTCCCTCCCATACGGTTCACCACACGAATCCAATGGCGAGAATAGTTTTCGAAAGCCGGGATCTGGTAGGGATCGATTACATACCTGACGTGGCAAGTGATCACTGGATCATTCCTTTGAATATGAGGGAAACCGCTATTCTACACATGCCATAAGCTGAGTCGTCGATGGCAGCTTTGGGTCGATAGGCCCCGCTCATGAATGGCGACTTTTGGCTGCCACTCAGCCAAGAACGAAAGGATCGAGGCTAAAGCCTTTCCCACAAGACATTTGGTTTTCAGTAGACGCGATTCCAGCCACGAGTTTTAGTGTCGCGATTCAATAGCCTTACGCCGGCTCAACCGGCGCGAACGCTTTGGCAGCGGCCACGGTATCCATGAATTCGCGCAGCAGCTGAATTTTGCCGTCTTTGGCCACTAGGCGGCCTGCGTACATCTGCCGGTAGATGCGGCCTGTGGCAGGCACCAGCGCCTCTACGCTGTATTCGGCAAACACTTGATCGGGGGTGTCGATCAAAAAGCGCACATTGTGGAATTTGAAATCCGGCACTTTACCGAGCAATGAGCCGATAAAACCCTCGATCGCTGCAGGCCCCTTCACGCTGTGTGGAATGCCGAGCGACTCCAGGTAGGGCAGCTCCAGCACGCCGTCCTCGGCGAACAGAGCCGCTGCCAAGTAAGGCGTCTGGATGGCATCCAAGTACTGTTGAAGTAATTCCACGGCATTCTTCATGACGACTTTCTCCCGAAACGAATAATTGGATGGCACGCTGTGTTGTGCCGACCAAACCACGTTAAGGTATCCACCAGGTTTCAAAAATAGCAGTTAATGAAAGTCATCATTTCATAATTGAAAGAGCTGCCCCCATCGTCTCATAACGGCCATCGCCATACGGGCTCGCTTAAATGCTCGGCGAAGAAGTCCGACAGCGCTTTGATTTTTACCGGCCGTGTACGGGCCGAGGGGGTGACGAAATACAGGCCACCACGGGTCATGCTCCATTCCGGTAGCACCACGACCAAGCGCCCATCTGCCAAGTATTCGCTGGCAATAAACTCCGGCAGTTCGGCGATGGCCAGGCCTTCAAGCAACACCGGCAATAACGCATCCGAGTTGGTCACTCTTAACGGGCCGCTGGGCACCACGTCTTCTTCGGTGCCGTCCTTATGGGTGAACCGCCATACTTGGCTGCGGGCTCGGTAGGCATAACTCAGGCATGTGCGGGCCGCCAGTTCGCGGGGATGGCCAGGGTGGCCATGGGCATCCAGATAAGCCGGTGAGGCGACCAGGTATTGGGTGACAGCGCAGAGACGCCGCGCAACCAGCGAGGAATCCGGCAATACGGCAATGCGTAACGCCGCATCAAAGCCCTCGGCGATCAGGTCTACCGAGGCGTCTGAAAGGTGCAGGTCAATCGACAGCTCGGGATACTGCCGGATCAACTGCGGCATCAGCGGTGCCACCCAACGCAGGCCAAACGACATGGGGATCGCGAGGCGTACTTGGCCGCGGGGCTGGACCGATAATTCCTGAGCCTCGCTTTCCACCTCTTCAGCCTGCCGATAAATCTCCCCCGCCTTGGCCGCCATGCTCGCGCCGAATTCGGTGAGTGCCAGTTGCCGCGAAGTGCGGTTGAACAAGCGCCCGCCCAGGCGCTCCTCCAGGCGCGCGACCGCCCGCGATACCGTTGGCACCGACACGCTCATGACGCGCGCCGCGCCGGCGAACGATCCTTCTTCGGCCACCTTGGCAAACATCGCCAACCCTTCGAAATCTGGAAGATTGCTCATTTCATTTCTGCAACGATAGGTTTCAGACAATTCTATTTTGAAAGTTTTGCCCCGTCGATAAGCTTCTCCCACACCGCAACTCACTCAATCGAAATACGGGAGAAACACCATGACTAACAAACTCGAAGGCAAAATTGCATTGGTGACCGGCGGCAGTACAGGCATCGGTCTGGCCACAGCCAAACGCTTCGCTCAGGAAGGCGCCCACGTCTATATCACGGGCCGTCGCCAAGCCGAACTGGACGCCGCTGTCGCCGCTGTTGGCAACGCCACCGGCGTGCGGGTGGACTCAGCCGACCTCGATCAGTTGGACGCGTTGTATCGCCAGATTGGCGCGACCCACGGCCGAATCGATGTGCTGTTCGCCAATGCGGGTGGCGGCTCCATGCTGCCACTTGGTGACATCACAGAACAGCAGTACGACGACACCTTCAATCGCAACGTAAAAGGCGTGCTGTTCACTGTGCAAAAGGCGCTGCCACTGCTGGCCCAAAAAGCCTCGGTGATTCTCACCGGCTCCACGGCGGGCAGCTCGGGCACCGCCGCCTTTAGTGTGTACGCCGCGTCCAAGGCCGCCGTGCGCTCATTTGCACGCAACTGGATTCTGGATTTGAAAGACCGCCAGGTGCGCATCAACACCATTAGCCCTGGCGCCACCCGCACTCCTGGCCTGGTTGAATTGGCCGGCCCCGATGCCGCTCAGCAGCAGGGCTTGCTCGACTACATGGCGTCGCTGATCCCCATGGGGCGTGTCGGTGAAGCTGACGAAATTGCCAGCGCCGCGTTGTTCCTGGCCTCGGATGACGCCAGCTTCGTCAACGGTATCGAGTTGTTTGTTGACGGCGGCCAGGCGCAAATCTGACCACCCAGCGGGCGACTGCCACGGTCGCCCGCCAACCCATCTCAAAAGGAACAGGCAGTGAACCCATTGCAATCGATATTGCTGGCCGCCAGCGTGACCCTGACTGCCGCTACTCAGGCGGCGACCACGCCCCCTCAAAGCCACCCCGGTATGAACTCAGCCGCACCGCTTCAGGTTTCAGCCATCGACCATGTCGGCATCAATGTACCGGACATCGACACCGCTACCCGGTTTTTCTCCGCGCTGATGGGCGCACGGGTGGTCTCGGATATCAGCCCTGGCAAGATCCCAGATCAGTGGAAAAACCAATTCCGCTGGCATGGCTCCAGCGAGCTGCAACGCTTTGTGATGCTGCAAATGGACGGCGGCGCGAAGCTGGAGTTGTTCCAATACCAAGGCTCTGAGGTCAATCAGGTCCAACCCCATGGCGACGACGCCGGAGCCAGCCATGTGGCCTTGCGCACCGCCGATATTGACGGCAGCCTAGCGACCCTCAAGCGCCTGAAAGTGACCATTCTCAACGACCCCATCACCAACACGGACGGCGTTCGTTGGTTCTATTTTCAAGCACCGTGGGGTACGCAGATTGAGCTGGTGTCGCTGCGGCAAAGCGTTGGTGGCTAACCCCGCCGCTTGCGCCGGGCTGGTGCTAATTAGCAGCCCGACTGCCACGACAAACGCTAGGCCCACAGCAGTAGCCCAAAAAGGGGCAGATTTACTATCAAAAAAATATATCTGTCCGCTTTTTCCGTTGCTGCCTCTCGTGAAGGGCTGCAATCGGCCGATTTCCGCATGTTAGAAAGGGTAGAAGTCGACCCATTGCGATGAGAGAGATCACCGCTGCCCGTCGCTGCTAGACATCGGAAAGTCAATCAATCTGTTTTAACGACTTTGCATGAGCAGCTTTGGCTCTCAACTTACTTCCTCCCCAGATAGCGAATGCAGCTAACAAAAGGGTGACTAATCCCATTGCGAAATGCTTACCGGGGCCGGGCATTGCTCCCATAGCTGCGGCGATAACTCTCATGATTCCCGAGAAGGCCCATACGCAGCCAAGTATTGTCAGTATCCATCCAATGATACGCATAGCTGTCTCTTCCTGAATGATTTTGGAGGATCGGTGGACTGTAACATTGAATCACACCTATTTTTGTCGAAGCTGAATGACAGCTCTTGGCCGATTGCAGCCATTCACGACAGGCTGCAATCCGCCAATAGCTGCTACACAATACACCTAAACCGGAGAGGGCTCATTCTCGGCTGAAGTTCTGTTAGTATCAGGTATATGGAGCCTGGTAAGGGTACCTGCCGTAATAGGATGTTTTATCAGCCCCTCCGGTGGCCCATCAGAAGTGAACAGATTCGATAGTACGGTAAGCAGAGCCCCTAGTATCACGTAACCAAATAGGACATGCGTTATGACTAGCGCCTGGGATAGCCAGCTTGACTTGTTGGCAGCAATGTCTCCATAACCAAGAGTTGTCATGGTGACGACGGAAAAATACAAGCTCTGCACTATACTTAAATCGCCTCCTTCATTTCCTGATGTTGATCCGGGTATTAACCAGTAAAGGAGTGAGTAGGACAAGCATACGATCAAAAATGATATTGCGACTTGCCGAGGAGATCTCCCATAATCCGACGCCATCCAGAATAATTTAGCTAGGAAGCTTTTTGTTTTTCCAGCTTTCTCATACCATGCAATCCAGTTATGCCTGCGATTACAGTACTGAAGAGTTTGGCGAAGCCCAGCAGAGTAACAGGCGTTCTCAAACGTTACTGTTCTAAAATCTGTTTCCCTCGAAACATTCGCAAGATGGAAGTAAGTCCTAGCTGTAAACTTCGCATCTGCAAAAATTGCCCCACACAAATTGAATCTCGACTCTCCGTTTAGGAATGGATTTCTACCGCCGCCTTGAAACTGTGCGTCCGAGAGGTCTGCTTTGTAGAAGCTACACTCGTAAAAATTTGAGCTAAAAAATCTCACCGAAATCAAATTGCTTTGTTGAAAGCTTGCCTCATTGAAATGGCACAGTGCAAAAAAGGCGTTAGAAATTTGTGCCCTGTCAAATTTAGAGCCTTGAAATATAGATCCGGCCGCCTCAATACCGGTCATGTCGGCATTTAAGAATAGGCAGTCGGACATATCTACGCCTTCTAATTTTGCACTTTTTAGATTGGCATCACAAAAATTCGCTCCCTTGCCATTGGAGTTTATAAATTTTGCGCCAACAATCTTTATACCTTCCAGATTTGCATCTCGAAAGTCTATAATGTCTTGGGTTTGCGAGACGTAATCATTCCACTCTGAGAAATCTTCTCTCTGGGAACATTTAATTAATAGCCCATATTGTTCTGCATTGAAGCATTTCTTCATGGTGTATATGTACTTCCGTGTTGATTATGTATTTGCTGATGCCGTGATGACGGCGTATTCCTAGAACATACGTCAATTGAGAGCATCCGTCACAGCTTCCGCTTCTCACAAATTGTTCGCAGCCCTCACTGAAGGACTGCTATGGGTCGATAGCGGTCACTCGCGAACGGCTGCTATCGACCCATTGCTGACGGTCGGCTTGGCTCAGATTCACATTGAACAAGCCGGTCGCTCACCCAACCGCTCTACCAACCTTACGAGATAACCGTCGGGATCCTGAACGATGAATTCGCGTTGGCCTACTTCTATGTCGTCAGCCCGATACCAGGTGTCTTTGCATTCTCGATAGAGTGGACATCCAGCCTGAACAAGTTTTTGGATGATGGGTGCGACAGCCTCTACATCAATCTGTAGGTTGATGCCTCTTCCAAACGGCTTGGTCAACGACGCAGTCAGCCATTGACCCGCGTCTGGATCAACCTGCTCAAGCATTACTTGAGCACCATTCAAATCAAGGTACGCAAATCCATCATCCGGACGTTGATAAGCTACCTTGAACCCCAGATGAGAAACCCAAAAAACTAGGCTGCTATCCAGGTTGGTGACCATTAACTCCGGAACCAGTTTGTTACGTACGAACATGAGATGACTTCCATTTCAAAAGGCTTGTTTTTGCGGGCGGGCAGGTACTGCACCTACGGCCGCGCTGCCAAGACGGGATCGTGGGGAGCATGATGATGCACGGTCGGGTGGGAACTATCGAGTCGCTTTGAGTGGCAGCTTCTGGCCGGCTCCTGCCTAGCGAAAAGCGCCAATCGCCCCAATCACAGCAATAACAACAGAGGCCACAAATACAGCCTCTCAGAGCGTCTGACAAAACCACCTTTCGCGTAATCACACAACTTGCAACGGCACCTCTTTAATCGCCAACAACCTCAGAAATCAACAGTAGCCGACACTTTCAGCGTACGCGGTGCACCTTGGGTCAGGTAACCACCGTTGGCCGAGGCCCAGTAATTCTCATCGGCAACGTTCTCCAGCATCGCGTTGAAAGTCACCCCGCGGCCATCCATTTTCGTCCGATAGCGCGCGCCCAGGTCGACGCGGGTCCAGGCGGGGATGCTGTATTCGTTGGCGCTGTCAACGAACTGGCCGCCGGTGCGCAGTAGCAGGCCGTTCAGGCTCGCCCCGGGCAAGCCGGGCACATCCCAATCGGCGCCCAGATTGAACTGGAATTTCGGCACGCCCACCGCCTGGTTGCCATCGTCGCGACCGCCGGCGGTGCCGCGCAGTTCGGCTTTGGTCCAGGTGGCACCGCTCAGCAGGCGCAGGCCATCCAGTGGCTCGCCGAACAGGCTCAGTTCCACGCCGCGATTGCGCTGCTCGGCATCCACCCGGTAGTAGCCGTCGCCGCCGAGCACGCCCTGGGGCTGCTCGATGCGGAACAGGCTGAGGCTGCCGCCGAAGGTACCCCAATCGAGCTTGGCGCCCACCTCGGTCTGCTTGGAGCGATAGGGTGCGAACATCTCGCCGTTGTTGAGTGCGGCGGCCGGCGCGGTCGGGCCCTGTTGCAGAGACTCGACGCGGTTGGCATAGAGCGACAGGTATTCGGTGGGCTTGATCACCAGGCCATAGGCCGGCGTGGTGATGCTTTCCTGATAGCTGGAGGTGCGGGCACCGCTGGCCGCGCTCCAGGCGTCGGCGCCGATGGACTGGCGGCGCACGCCCAGGGTCAGCAGCACGCGGTCGTCGAGCAAGCCCAGGGTGTCGGAGACCGCCAGGCTACGGTTCTGCACCTTGGCGGTGGTGTCCGGGTCGTGGATATCGCCGGAGACGCTGGTGGCCGGTGGCTCGGCGACGGGCTGGCCCTCATACAGATTGCCAAAGCCACGACTGCCCGCCGCGGTGGACTCGAACGCGTTGCGCTTTTCCTGCCAGATGCCGTTGGCGGCCAGGTTGATGCTGTGGCTGACCGGCCCGGTGGCGAGTTCGCCGCGCAGCCCGGTGACGGCGCTCAGGGTTTCCTGGTCCAGCGGCGAATAGAGGCGGCCGATACGCGCGTCGCCATTCGCGCCGTAGACGTAGTTGGAGGCGTAGACACCGTTCTCCCGCGTGTATTTGCCGCCTGCGCTCAGGTAGGCGGTCCACGTGGGCGACAGGTCGTACTCGGCGCTGAACATGCCATAGGTGTCTTCGAGCTGCGACCAGCTCCAGGGTTGCGCGTAGTTGTGGTCGGAGTCCGGTGCCGACGGCGTCTTGCCGTTGAGTGTGCTGGTAGGTCCCGTCGTGGTGAGGTAGACCACCGAGCGCCCCTCATTGACCCGTTGTTTCTGGTAACCGAGATCCGCGGACAGGCGCAGACGGTCACCCCGGTAGTCCAGGCCGAGGGTGGCCAGGCTGAAGCGCGAGTGCTCATCGTCCACCGCGGTCTCGCCCTCGCGCTGGGCCAGGTTCACCCGCACGCCGAAGCGGTTGTCCTCGCCAAAGCGCTGGCCCAGGTCGAGGTGCCCGCCCACTCGGCTGTCGCTGGCATAGTCCAGGGTGGCGCTGCGCGTGGGGGTGTCTTCGGCACGCTTGGAGACCACGTTGATCGCCCCGCCGACACCGCTGCCCGACGGCGACACGCCATTGACAAAGGCGTTGGCCCCCTTGAACACCTCGACCCGCTCGACCGACTCGGTGGAGATGATCTGGCGCGGCAGAATGCCGTACAGCCCGTTGAAGGCAATGTCGTCGCTGAACAGCTGGAACCCGCGCACGACGAACACCTGGGAGAAGTTGCCGAAGCCGAACGACTGACGCACGCCCGGATCGCTGGCCAGCACATCGGCCAGAGTCTGCGCCTGGCGCTTCTCGATCAGCTCGGAGGTGTAGCTGGAGAAGGCGAAGGGCACATCTTGCATGTCCTGGTTACCCAGCACGCCGATGCGGGCACCCCGCGCCGCCTCCCCGCCGGCGTACTCGGCCGGCAGGTCGACACGACCTTCGGCGAGCCCGCTGATGGTGGTCGGGCCCAGCTCCAGCACGCCCTGCTCGGGCAGCGGCACCAGGGTGATGGTGCCGTCGTTGCCGGCCTGGAAGGTCAGGCCGCTGCCCTCCAGCAACCGCTGCAGGCCGTCGACCACCGAATAGTCGCCCTTGAGTGCCGGCACCATGGCGCTGCCACGGGTCAGGCCAGCGTCATAGAGCAACCGCACGTCGGCCTGCTCGGCGAAATCGGTGAGCGCCGCGTCGAGCCGCTGGGCAGGCACGTCGAGCTGGACGGCTTGCGCCTGTGCGGCGGCAATGGCCAGGGGAAGAACGGCTAGCGCCGCGAGGAAGGGGGTCGACCGCATGCTGGTGTCCTTGACTATCAATACGAAGAAGTCGCATTTGCAGGAACGGAAGACGAAGGCGGCGATGATTTCTGAACCACCGCCGCCTAAATATTTTCTTTTTTTTGGAGGGACAGGCGCGGGCCTCAGCGGCGGGACGTGACCAGGATCAACCCCGGCAGGCGCACCAGACGCACAGGCAAGGTGGTTTCCACAGCGCTCAACACCGCCTGTGGATCATCAAGGGCGAACACGCCGGTCACCTGTAGCCGGCGAGCGTCTTCGTCGACAAACAGCACCCGCGCAGACTGGCTGCGCTCAAGCTCGGCGAACACTTGCTCCAGCGGCTGGTCGCGGAACACCAGCTTGCCGCGCTGCCAGCCCAAGCGCTGACGCGCATCCAGTGCTTGCGGCGCCTGCAGCGCCCCGCCACGCCACTGCACCTGCTGCCCGCCCACCACCGGCAGCGGCTCGCGCCCCTCGCTGGAAGCCAACACGCGGCCCTCGCTTACCGCAAGGTCGACACCGCCCTCCTCCAGACGCACATCGAAGCGCGTGCCGGTGACGCGAATGCGCGCCTCGCCGGCCCTGACAATGAACGGCCGGGTCGGGTCATGGGCGACCTGGAAATCCGCCTCACCGCGGTACAGCCTGACCTCACGGCGACCCTCGACAAACTGCCAGTCCAGCGCCGAATCGCCGTTGAGGGTCAACAGCGAACCATCGGCCAGACGCACCTCGCGCACCTCCCCCGGCTGGGTGCTGATATCGGCATACAGGCCAATCCAGGTGCCGCGCGGTAGCCACAGGGCGAGCAACAGCATCGCAGCGCAGGCCAGTGGAGCCGCCCACTGTCGACGACGACGCAGCACGCGCACCTGAGGCTGCTCGGCCGGACGTTCTATCTGGCCGAGCAACGACCACAGCCCTTCCACCTCACGCAACGCCTGCTCGTGCTCGGGCGCCGCCTGACGCCAGGCCTGCGCGGCAGCGCGATCGGCAGCGGTGGCGCGGCCAGAATGCAGCAGCACCTGCCATTGCCGGGCCTGATCGAGAAGCGAAGGATGATTCACGGCTGCGGGTCCATCTGTTGCTGGCAGTGTTCGAGGGCCTTCAGGATATAGCGTCCGGCCATGCTTTCCGAGACCCCCAGGCGCTCGCCGATCTCACGCTGGGTCAGCCCGTCCAGGCGATTCCACAACAACGCCTGGCGCAGGTGCGGTGGCAAATCCTGGACCACGCGCTGCAGTCGCTCCAGGCGCTGGGCGTCGCTTGCCGCTCGCTCCGGACCCGGCTGGGCACTGACCAATTCGATGGATATCTCCTCCTCGACGGGGCGGGATTTTTGCTGACGGCGGTAGTCGATGATCAGGTTGCGCGCGATGCGATAGAGGAACGCACGAAGATTGCCGATCTCTTGCTCGGACTCGCGCCGGCGAAAGCGCAACCAAGTCTCCTGGCGCAGGTCGGCCGCCAGTTCTGCGCACTTCACCTGCCGTGTGAGGAAGCGCAGCAGTTCACTCGAATGGCTCTCGAACTGGCCGTCGGTGGAATGAGGATCGGATGGCCTGGACACGCAAGCGACTCAAGCGAGGAGGAGTCGCGAGAATATATCAAATGATAATGACTTTCAATAACACCAAAAGCGAACACACGCAGGTCGCGGACCTCCCCCGTACGAGGTTGAACGTCAAAGGAGAAGGCCTGCCGGACCTCCTGTTGCCGAGCTTCGAATGTTCAACCTGCGCGCCTTGGTATCAGGAGATCAAGCCCAGCGTCAATGCCTTCAGGGTCGCGGCAGCTCGGGTCGAGCATTCCAGTTTGCGAAATATGCTTTCCATGTGTGTGCGAACGGTGCTCGGACTGATGTCCAGCAGCCGCGCCACCTGCTTGTTACTGGCGCCACGGCTGATTTCCAGGAGCACATGACACTCCCGTGCGGTGAGTAACGAACTCTTCGGCTGATGAGTCCGACGCTCGCCACGTGCAGCGGCGATAACCGCTTCGCACACAGCCTTGTCGAACAAGCCACGGGCGGCATCCTGCTCCAGCAGTCTGGCCGCCTCCGATTCGCCGTGGGCCGCCCTCCAGGGCCTGGCTTCCCTGAGTGCGACCCAGGCTACGGAAGTGGCTAGCAGCCGATGCTCGGCACACAGCGCATCCCCCATCACACCTCGAAAGTAGCCACTGCCGTTGAGCCGTTCGTAGGCATGGGCGGCAATCTCGGCAGGCACGGCCAGTTCACCGATAGGCCTCAGCGCCTGTTGCGTCCAGTAGGGAACCAGGTGCACCCGCTCCGCGGCGCTATAAGGCAGCGCCCCGGCGGTGTTCCAGAGTTGGTTGGAAACGGCTGCCCGACCCAGACCGTAGACAAGCGCCGCCTTTCCGAGCGCTGTCAGGGTGGGTTCACCTAGCCCCCACAAGCGTGCAGCCTCCATGGCGACATGCGCCACCCGCCGCGAATGCCCCGCCAGCCAGGGTAGCTTCAAGTCAATCACGTCCCCCACCAAGGTCAGCGAGACGGAGCGTTCGGCCTCCCCATGGACCGGGTTTTGAGAGCGACCATCCAGGTCTGCCAGCCACGCCCTGGCGTTATCCATGAGCAACGACGCGAGGGCAGCGGGATAGCGCCGATCCGACTGGTCGCGGATCCAGCGCAGCGCCGCGTCCAAGCCATGTGCTCGACTGAGAATGTCCAGATCACCGGCAAGCACCACCTGATAGGCGACCTCCGGAATGTGCTCATGGGTCAAGCCCAGCGGCCGGCCAGTCCCATCGTAGGTTTCGAATACGCGGCACAAGCCTGCCTCGACAGCGGCCCCCAGTTCGAGGGTTTTCGCGACTTCGCCGGAGACCTCGCAGTGCACGACGGCCAGCGGGGTCGCCTGATGCACCGCGTTCATGGCCTCTTTGCTCAGGGTCAGGTCGAGCATCGCACGGCGGCCGTCGACGTCATCACCGAGCAGATCCGCAAACCCTTCGGCGTTGGCGGTGCAGCCGGACCAGCGCAGCAAGGCGACCTGCTCCGCCACCTTCAGGTGCTCGCCATCGCCGTGTGAGGCCTGCGCCAGACTGCGCGCCAGTGCGGCAACGCGTCGCGAATGCCCGAGTGGCTGGCCCATGCTGAGGTCCCCGACCTGGCCGATCGCCTGCAGCGCTGCGCTCAATGAAATGTCCAGTTGCAACGCACTATCCATGAAAATGCCTTGGGGTCGGATAAATGACCGATGCCCACGAAGCAGGCCAGTCAGCAGAATTGAGCTCCCACACAGGAGTTCATCCCATGAAAACATTCAGATCAAAAGCCGTCACCGTCGCCTTCGCCCTTGCAAGCACATTGGCCGCCGGTATCAGCCAGGCCCAAGATACAACGCCTTCGGTGGTCATCGTACACGGCGCATTCGCCGACGGCTCCGATTGGGCCAAGGTCGTGCCGCTTCTGCAAGCCAAGGGGGTCGCCGTTTCGGTCGTGCAAAACCCGCTCACCTCGCTTGCCGACGATGTCGCTGCCACGCAAAGAACGCTGGACAATCAGCCGGGCCCGGTCGTGCTGGTCGGTCATTCCTGGGGCGGCACCGTGATTACCCAGGCCGGCAGCGACAAGAAAGTCCGTGCCCTGGTGTACGTCGCCGCCTTCGCTCCCGATGCCGGTCAAACCAGCGGCGAACAAGGCAAAGGCGCGCCCACGCCCCCGGGCATCAGTCAGATCAAAGCTGACGGCAACGGTTTCCTCTACTTGACCCCGGAAGGCATGGCCAAGGACTTCGCCCAGGATCTTCCAGCGGCGCAGACCGCCGTGATGACCGCGACGCAAGGCCCCATCAAGGCATCCGCGTTCGAGGACAAAACGACCGTCTCCGCCTGGAAGACCAAACCGTCCTGGTATCTGCTCGCCACCGAGGACCGGATGATCCATCCCGATGTCCAGCGTTCCGCCGCCAAGCGTATCGGCGCCACCCTGGCGCAGGTGCACACCAGCCACGTGCCCCAGCAGTCGCAGCCGGCCGAAGTGGCCAAGGTGATTCTAGAGGCCGTGAAAAGCGTCGGCGAGCAGTGATCGCTGCGGCACGACACCCCCGATAACCCTGAGCCCAACCGCTGCATCGATATGGACGGACACATGAATCATCGGCGTGATCGGAACTACGACTTCATCGTGTGTGGTGCGGGTACGGCGGGCTGCGTGGTTGCGGCCCGCCTTGCCCAACAGGACAACGCACGCGTGTTGTTGATTGAAGCCGGCAACGAATACGCCGGCCCCGAAGTTGCAGAGCCTGCGCAGTGGCCGCTGAACCTCGGTTCAGAGCGCGACTGGGCATTCGCAGGACAACCCAATCCGCACCTCAACGGGCGTCGTCTTTCCTTGAACATGGGCAAGGGACTTGGAGGTGGCTCCAGCATCAACGTGATGGTCTGGGCACGCGGGCATCGATCGGACTGGGATCACTTCGCCGCCGAGTCCGGCGACTGCGCCTGGGGATACGATTCGGTGCTGGATTACTACCGCAGGATCGAAAACTGGCACGGCAGCCCGGATGCCGCACGGCGTGGTTCAGGTGGCCCCGTGCATGTCGAGCAGCCGGACTCGCCTCAACCCCTCGCCTGGGCAACCCTGGAAGCGGCCAGTCGTTTGGGTATCCCCCGATATGACAGTCCCAACGGAGCGATGATGGAAGGCCCCGGCGGGGCCGCGATCACCGATCTACGCATCAACCAGGGCAGGCGCGAATCCGTTTACGATTCCTATGTCCGACCACGGCTGCACCAACCGAACCTGACCGTCCTCACCGGCGCGCTGGTAGCCCGTGTCCTGCTTAGGGACACAAGGGCGGTCGGTGTCGAAGTGATCATCGAAGGGCAACGGTACCGCTTCTATGCCGAAGCCGAAGTCGTCTTGTCCATGGGCGCGGTGAACACGCCCAAGGTGCTCATGCAGTCAGGCATCGGCCCGGAAAGTGAACTGCGCCCCCATGGCATCGTCCCGATCAGTCACCTTCCCGGTGTGGGTCAGAATCTTCAGGATCATGTTGCCTTTGGCTGTACCTGGGAGTACCTGCAACCCCAGGCGGTGGGTGGCGGCGGTTGTGAAACCACGTTGTACTGGAAAAGCGACAGTCGCCTGGACGCGCCAGACCTGCTGCACTGCCAGCTTGAATTTGCGGTGCCCTCTCCTGCTGAAGTGGGTATCCAGCCACCGCAACAGGGTTGGACGATGTTCGCAGGGCTGGCCAGGCCTGTCAGTCGAGGGCGCCTGCGCCTATCGGGCGCCGGGCCGTCGGATGCTCCGCTCATCGAGCCGAACTCGCTGAGCGCGCCCGAGGACATGGCGGCGGCGTTTGCATCGATCGACCTCTGCAGGGCACTCGGGAACAGCGAAACCTTCAACGACCTGGTAAAGCGCGAGGTGGTGCCCGGGCCGAAAGCGCACCACGCCATGGAGCAGTTCATCCGCAACTCTGCCGTGTCCTATTGGCACCCGTCCTGCACCGCTAAAATGGGCCGAGATGAAATGTCTGTGGTCGACCATCAGTTGCGCGTGTATGGCATCGAGAAATTGCGGATCGCGGATGCCTCGGTCATGCCGCGAATCACCGTCGGCAATACCATGGCGCCTTGCGTGGTCATTGGCGAGCGGGCAGCCGATCTCGTCCTCGCGGCCCAGGGTGTGATCACTCTGGCCAGTTAAAACCACGAACCTCTCAATACACTGGATTCCTATGCCACCGGTGCTGTTCGAATCATCATATATTCGCCAGGAGGGTATGGGTCAGACCACGATTCATGAACGTGGTCTGACCCGCTTATGCCTGGAGGGCGTTACGCTTGCCGAGTCGAGCAAGCGTGCGGCATGTGGGCAAGCCGCACGCGGGGGGCATTACTCGTCAGTGATGTCGATCATTCTGGTTTCGGCAGACAGGTAGACGCACAAGGCAGAGATTGCTGCGAGCACTACCGTGTAGACCGAGATGGCGTAGGGCGAGCCATAATGGCTGAGCAGGTAGGCGCCGACGATGGGCGCCGTGCCGCCACCGATGATGCCACCGACATTGGTGGCCATGGCGAACCCGGTGAATCGTGCGCTGGGTCCAAATGCCTCGCCGGTGAATGAAGGCACAGCACCGTATACCAAGCCGTAGCCGGCCATGAACAGGCATGAGCCCAAGACCATGGGTAGGAACTGGCCTGTGGAAAATAGGTGCCAGAAGGGAAACGCGGCCAGTGCAGTCACCACGAAGCCGATCAACATCATGGTGCGTCGACCCAGTCGATCGGCCATTGCGCCGGCGAAGGGAACAATTACCAGGTGCGTGCAGATAGCTACCATCGCTACCGAGAGCACAAAGGCATTGGAAAGGCCCAGTTCCTTCTGGCCATAACTCAATGCGAACACGGTAAAAAGATAAAATGTCGAAAAATGACAGATGTTGGCACCTGCGACCAAAAGTAACTGTTTAGGATACTTGGTGAACAGGCGCATGGCAGGAGACAGGTTCGGCCCCTTGGCTGCCGCGCGCTTTTCGGCGGTCTTTTCGAACACCGGAGATTCGGCAACTTTGGACCGGACGAAGACGCCGACGACCAACAGAGCGAGACTGGCGATGAATGGAATGCGCCATCCCCACTTATAGAAATCCTCCACCGACAATAAACTGCTGACAATCAACAGCAACCCCGCCGAGGCGATGAATCCGAACACCGGACCAATGTTGTTGATGGCTGCATAAAAGCCACGTTTTCGCCGGGGTGCATGCTCAAGTAGCATGAGCACTGCACCGCTGTATTCTCCGGCAAAAGCGAAGCCCTGGATGAAGCGCAGCACACACAGCATGATGGGTGCCCAGATTCCTACGCTCGCGTAGGTAGGCAGCAAGCCAATACCGACGGTGCTCAAGCCCATGATGATCAGCGTGAGGTAGAGCAATTTCTTGCGGCCTATCCGGTCGCCGAAATGTCCAAGCACCAGCGAGCCCAGTGGCCGTGCGACAAATGATATGGCGAAGGACGCTAGCGAGGCGAGTCTTGAGACGGCTTCATCGGTGCCTGGAAAGAACAGAGGAGCGAAGATCAGCGCCGCCGCGGTACCGTACAAATAGAGGTCATAGGTTTCTAACGCTGTGCCGAAGAGACTCCCGGCAACAACATTTTTCATGGATTTTTTCTTCTCATCATCAATAAACTCATGATGAGTCTCGTTGTTACTTAAAAGTGAGGTTTGCATAGTTTCACCTGTTGTTATTGTAAATATGCAAGCGTGTTCCTGTCCTGGAACGGAAGTTAGCTCCTACCTGTGAGCGCTTTTACGAAGTAGTCCTGGTCACCCATCTGCCCACCTTTCAAGGCGATTTCCAGGTTGTCCAAGTACGGTTTTTTCGAGCGCACCTGGCAGAGGGGCGCACCGGGAGAGAGATCGGATTTGATGACCAATGCTTCAGGGGCGAGAATCTTGGTGATCTGACTTGACGTATCACCACCGGATATAACCAATCTTTCGAGCGGATACGCCTTAAGAATGTCCAGAACGATGTAGCCCATTTCGACAGCCAATTGCTTACCGCCGCGGATTTTTGCCTCGTCACGAAGCAGGCCTTTGGCGGTCATCGCTTCGATCATTTGTTCGATTCTCGGGTCATCCGGACCTTTTGCCGTGTGGATCAGTACGGAGCGTCCGCTTTTGAGGTGCGCCACTGCCGTCGCCACTACATCCTGAACCCTCCTTCCTTTATGTGATTCTGCGAGAATCGCTGCCGCATCCACCGCCAGCTCGACAAATCCACTCGCGATAGCGGTATCGATTTGAGCGCGACTTAACGGGGATGCACTTCCAGAAATGACCAACACTTGTCTGGTGGGCTGCAGCGCAGTGACCTGAGTTTGGTAGGCATTTATCAGCCCCGCCGAATGCCAGTGCTGCGTCAATCCATATTCGACACCTGAAGAGCCAACCACGAACAACGGCGCCGAGCTGCTAGAGATCTCCGTGAGTGCTTTCCCTGCAAGGGTCATATGTGCATTGGTGGTGCCGTCGATCAGAACCGAGTCATGGCTCAGAGAAGCTTGGCTGACCAGGAAACTCAGGTCGGCAGTTTGGTCAAGCTGAAGAATGTCAATTTTGGCAATCGATAAATTCTTTTGCTGGCCGATATGGACACTCAGATCCGCTTCTCCCATAGGCGTGATGGGGTGGGCCCGCATGACGGGATGGCGGTCGATCCGGTGTACACAGTGGTCGGTCTTGGACAGCGCAAACAAATTGCCAAACACGCAGTAACGACCCAGGGCCGGGTTACCCGCGACGATTGGCACGCCTTTTACCCCAAAGGCGCGTGATGCGAGCTCAATGACATGGCCAATGTTGCCCACGTCGGGAGCGCTGTCGAACGTGGAGCAAACTTTGTAATGCACAAGGTCGGGGGACAGGCGCTTGATTGCTTCAAATAGGTCTGGAAGCACTTCATCCATTTCAGCATTGGATAACGCGCGACTATCGCCAGCGATGCCAATAGCGTCGAAACCACCCAGCTCCTCTAACAACTCGGGCGACGGTGGCGCCAAAAACAGTGCGCATCTCAGGCCGGCTGCGGTAAGGACTTCCAGAGCATCGGTCGAGCCGGTGAAGTCGTCACCGTAAAACACCAGACGAAGCCTAGGCGTATTGGCTGACTGCATGATTCATACGCCTCCAAACTTTGCCAAGGCGGCGGTTAGTGCTGGCCGGCCCTCTGCATACTGTTGCAAGGGTATGCCTTGAGTCGCCGCTTCCCATCCTTCGCGCATACTCTGAATGCCGGCACCGATACCTAGGGGATGGCCGATAATTCCACCGCCCGCCAGATGCATGAGGTCCACCGACTGCAGCTTTTCGAAAAGCGTTGGCGCTTGGGCAGCCCATTGGCCGGAAGAGAAAACCGGCAGGATTGGTTGGACGCCCGAAAACGGGGTCAGGCAGCTCAGTGCCGAGGCAATGACTGAGTCATCCGGTTCCCAGAATTTGCTTTGAATGCCATTGACGTGCAGATGATCGATGCCAGCCAGGCGCCAGATTTTCTGATAGACCTCAAACGAAAAGCCCAACTGTGGATTGCGGGTAAAGGCACCCCAGCCGTTGCGATGGCCATGAATGGGTAGTTGGGAATGCTTACGGATGTGCTCGACCCCCGAATGCCCAACCCAGTTCAGGCAGAGCATGACGCAGGTCCCCCCCGACTCCAGCACGGCGTCGTGGCGGCGAAGCATTTCATCAATGCTCCCAGAAATATTAATCGCGTACATCGGCATCCTGCCGAGGCGATCTGCATGCTTGTGAAGTACAGGCATGACAGCATTCAGCCTCGCATCGAAGGATGCATAGGTCGGGTCGATCAGGAGTTCATCATCTTTGAGGAACTCAATACCACCAGCGCACAGCTCATCGGCCACGGTAGCGGTCTGCTCAGGTGTCAGGCCGATGCTGGGTTTAATGATGGTGCCAATGATTGGGCGGTCATGAACGCCGCACAGTTTACGAGTCCCTTCAATACCGAACTGTGGGCCCAAGAAGCCAGCGGCAAATTTAGCCGGAAGATCGACATCGAGCACTCTTAAACCGCTGACTTCACCGATCTCGAATAGATTGCCGGCAATGGTGGTCAACAGTGCAGGAAGATTCGGACCAATATTGGCTGTTGGAAAAGCGATTTCAACTTCGCCGCGATAGTAAGTCGCCGAAGGATTGTGCCTGGCCAGGTATTCGCTATGTAACGAAGCACGGGTGACCGCTGGAAGAGACTTGACGGACACTACACGTGCCCGTGAACGCTCTTTCAACTCAGCAGATTCGCCGGGCAAGGTAATAAATGTACCGCTGGATTGCTCGCCAGCGATGACCTCACCGACCCGTTCAATCGGGTAACTGCTCTCTACGAAGAAACGGGCCGTAAACTCTTCGCGCCCGGCTGTTTGATCAACCATAGATAATCACCTTGGCTTTACTTTTTTTATATTCAATGGCCACTTTTGCAGGGGCGGCCCTCACTTCGAATATACATTGACCCTGCGAGCGGGCTAACGATATGATTTCCCGCTAAGTTGAGAAAAACTCACATTAGGCTTCTGGTTTGACCAGCGTCCTGGTCGCCATGGCCTGCTCATGAGGTGCAGCACATGTCATCCCCTCCGCGACCGTCTCTCAATGCACTCAGAGCTTTCGAAATGGTTGCGAGGAAAGGCACCTTCGGCGAAGCCGCTGATGCCCTTTCCGTGACTCACGGTGCTATCAGCCGACACATTCGGACGCTTGAGGATGTGCTGGGGGTCGTCTTGCTCACGCGTAATGCGCATGGCACTAAACTGACTCCCGAAGGCGCACGCCTTGCCGCCGGCCTGGGCCGCGCATTCAACTTGATCCAGCAAAGTATTGACGAAGTGCGCCCTCAACCGCTGGAGCTGTCATGTTCGGCGTCCATCATGATGCATTGGTTGCTACCAAGGCTTGCCGGGTTGCACAGCAACTTTCCGACGATGGAACTGGGCTTGAGAACCGGACACGGTCCAATCGACTTTGCTCAAGATGGCGTCAGCGTGGCGATACGCTTGGAGAGCATTGCCCCACCTCCCGGCATCGCGCCGATCCCGTTGGCCAATGAATGGATTGGGGCTATATGCTCGCCTGATTACCTCGCGGCTTCAGGTGTGCAGCAAATTAGCGACCTGAGTGGAAAAAAGCTGCTGGCTACCAAGACTCGCCCGCATGCTTGGAAAGAATGGTATTCAGCTTTGCAGATGACCATGCCCGATTCCCTTGAACTGGAATACTTCGAGCATTTCTATCTGCTTATTCAAGCGGCCAAGGTCGGCTTGGGATTTGCCTGTGTGCCGCGGATGCTGGTGCAAGCGGAACTGGAGAGCGGCGCGCTGGTAGCCCCGTTTGGCTGTGTTGAAGGCCCGGAAAAATTGGTGCTGTGGATCTCGCCCAACGCCAGAGCGCGGGCCGACACAGCGGACCTGGTGAAGTGGGTCGTAGAAGAAATGGCGGCCGAATGATCAGCCGCACAGGGAGTGCCTGGTCATTACGCGCCCCCTTCTGTTCGTGTCAGGGCTACTCAAATATCGCCGGCGCCCCACGCAAGGAAGCCACCATCCACGGGTAAGACAATTCCATTTACGTAAGCTGAAACGTCAGAGGCCAGATAACTGACTGCTCCGGCGATTTCACGCGTGGTGCCATAACGTTTCGCTGGGATGGCGTTGCTGTAAGCCTTACGGAACTCATCGCTGTGCAGTTCTTTGGTCATCGGCGTATCGACCGGTCCAGGGGCGATGGCATTTGCGGTGATTCCGTATTCGCTCAGTTCGACGGCCATCTGCCTTGTCAGCGCGATCACAGCACCTTTTGATGTGCCGTAGGCCGTCCGGCCTTTGCCCACTGCGCGCATCCCGGCAACGGAGGCAATGTTGATGATCCGGCCGAACTCGTGCTTACGCATGATGCGTGCCGCCAGCTGGCAGCACAAGAACGTGCCCGTGACATTGATCAGCATTGTCCGGTTGAAGACATCGGCATCAAATTCCAGGAAAGGCATGGTCTTGGCGATGCCTGCAGAATTGACCAGCACATCGCAGCGCCCAAACTTGGCCTCAATCCATTCGAACGCAGCGGACACAGAGGCAGGTGTACCGACATCGATCTGGAAGGCATCGGCGCAGAAACCTTGGTCACGCAGGTGTTGCGCGAAACGTTCGGCCTCGGTGGTATTGATGTCGCAAATGATTACATGGTGGCCATCACTCGCCAGCGCACTTGCCGCTTCCGCTCCGATACCCATAGCGCCGCCGGTAATTACGGCGACTTTCTTGTTTGCAAGCGTCATCGAGAATTCCTCTTTTATTATCGTTGCCAAGCCCAGTTGGTCAGTGGAAATCCTAAGAAGGCGCTGTCAATCCAGCAATCGATAAAAATTCGCTCGGCTGTCACAAAAACTCACTGACCGCCGTGCCTGGTCTCAGTACCTCAGCCCAGATGCAACGCATCTGGATTAATTAGCCGCAGAGACTTACTCCCCTGGGCATTCATGCTCCGCACTTCAGGTTTTCCTGCATCAACGCATTCTCAATGCTGGTCAAGGCGACGCCCGGTTTGTTCCTGGACTTTTCCTCTGGTCCTGGTCGGCAGACCTACAAGGCACGCGGTTTTGAAATCGACAACTCTGGCCTCGGCGGTGAACATTGGTACCTTTAATCTCGGCAACGCGATGGGGGCGGGTCTGGGGCTGCTGATGGTGCTGGCTTCTACCTGGCGCTCCAGGGCGATTGCAACTGCGATGGTGTGACATCCCGTACAAACTCAAGTACTTCATCGACCTGGTATCGCAGAAAGACATCCTGTTCAGCGTTGACCCGCAGCGCGGTCTGGAAGGCATGTTGCACAATAAACTCGCCGTGGTGACGTACGCCCGCGGCCTGGATTTTTCGGCGCAGTCGATCACTCCGGCGGGGCACTTCGACTTCCAGAAACCCTACGTGGAAGCCTGGCAGACAGTTTGTCGTCGGCGCTTCGGGTGCCCCCGCTGCACATCGATTCATGACCAACCGAAATTTGGCTTAGGAAAAGCCAGCGGCGACGCTGGTCTGGCCGGTGACGGAGTCGCTTCAGTACCGGATGATTAGTGAGAAGAAGATCCGGCCTGTGGCGTTTGAAGGATTGGTTGCTCAGTTCAAGTGAAGTCAACTTACCCTTGCCTGACAATATCGACCGAGATTTCCACCGCCGCAATCGTGCCTCTGTTCTCGAGCCAGTGCGTGGTATTCCTGTCCTCGGGCCAGCCCACTCCCGGCCCGTAATCCGTGGCGACGCCATTTCGATGGTCAGTGATCGTTCCTTGCAGAATGTAGACCGTGCCTGGCCTGTCTACATGGTTGTGAATCGGCCCGAAGACGCCTCCAGGCTCGATGGTCACCCTGCGCATCCTGAGTTGGCGCCCTACCATACCCTCGATCTCAGGCCCCAGATCAATCGTCGACAGTAACGTCACCGTCACCCCTTTCGTCTCAGGCGCCACCTGTTCGTTGCTCATCGCGCGCTCCCAACTTTACTTACAGGGCCTAACTGGAAGTAAAGCCCCTAAAAGGCGTGATCCGTTGAACGGCGACAAAGGGTCGATTGCCGGCCTTGCGCAGCCGCTAAACCGAACGTGTGCTCTTGCAGGCTCGTTTTGATCAACGCGGCCAGTTGCTGGATGGCGGGCGTCGAGTCTTTTCCACTGCGGTGAAGCACATAACCAAGGCTGGGTACGGCCGGCAAACCGGAAACGACAGCGAGATGACTCGGCAGCCCAATGCGAGTTCGCAGCGTCAAGCCCAAGCCGGCGGCGACGGCCGCCCAGATACTCGCGACGCTGGGGCTGGTCAGGGCGATTCGCCAGGGAATTTGCGCGGCATCCAGTGCTTGTGTGGCAGCGCTACGCAATACGCAAGGCGCGTCGAACATGATCAATGGCAGCGGTGAGTCAGCAAGGCGGGTCAGTGACGGCATGTCACGGGCCCCGATCCAGTGCATCTGCGTTTCGCACAGCCGCGTGGCATAGGGCGACGTATGCCCTGTGTCCCATGTCAGGGCCAAGTCCAGACCAGCACTTTCGACCAACGCAAGCAGTTCGGCGTTACGCGCGATCCTGACCTCGAGAATCACCATCGGGTAAGTCTGGACGAAGCGTCGAAGGATCTCACTCAGTAAATGTTCCCCAAAGTCTTCTTGAAGCCCGAGGCGAATTGTCCCCGCGTTTTGGCTTTCATGCAGGGTCTGGAAAATGCCGTCGTTAAGCTCCAGTAACCGACGGGCATGACTGAGCAGTGATTCACCTACGGGCGTCAAGACTAACCCTCGACCGGATTTGGCCAGCACCGGAGTACCGATCTGCTCCTCAAGTTTCTTCAATTGAGCGCTCACGGCAGAAGTCGATCGACCGAGACGATCCGCCGCTTTGGCAAAGCTGTTGAACTCCACGCCGGTGACGAAAGTACGCAATACATCAAGATCGAAGGTCGGACGGCGCATCGAATAGTCCACTAATTTGGGATGATTCTCTCTATTAAATCTGATATTCGGAACCATCGCGACTTGATAGTTTTCCCTCTGTCGCTTTAGCCATGGGGTAACTGTTATGCCGTTTTCACGAATTTCACTGCACCGAGGGAAGTCGGCCGAGTATCTACAAGCATTGTCCCAAGGGCTGCACGATGCCTTGGTTGATAGCTTCGAGGTGCCGAAGACCGATCGCTTCCAGGTCATCCACCAACATGAAGTGGGCGAGTTGATATTTGATCCCGACTACCTGGGTGGACCGCGCAGCCATGACTTTGTGTTGATCACGATTACCGCTGGCCGCCCTCGAAGCGTCGAGACGAAACAGCGTTTCTACCGCGACTTGGTCGAGAAATTGGGGCGAGCGCCCGGTCTCCACGCGGAGGATGTCATGGTGGTGATCACCACTACGGCCAGCGATGAGTGGTCGTTTGGTGGTGGCCGGGGCAACTAGCCTTGTCAGGGTACGACGGCCATAATTCCCCAAGATACTTTTCACTGTTAAAACAATACTGATCCTGGAGAACCGCAGATACTCGCTGACCTATCAACGTACGAGCGCTGCCGATATCTTGGATAGCCTTGATCGGGCTCACGCCGTTACCCCGTCCAATTCACGAAGTATTCGGCTGGCCTTGCAAGGCCAGCCGAATACTTCTTTATTTCATCGGAGCACACAGAAAAGTATCAGCACTTGAGCCGTATTCCAAAATACCTGCACGACTAAGTTTGCTCCAACCAGCAAGTGGATAGCTCTCTATATTCAAGTCGCGCAACCTGATAATGATGCCGCCTTGATAGTTTCTTCTGTCAAGAATGGTAGGGAAAGCAAAGCTGGATATTTTAGAATGGAGCCACTCTATAGTTGCATTAGACATTGACTCATCGGAAAGCGCTTCTAGATAGTCCTTATTACAGATATCGTCGCGGCTACCGCCATGAAGCCAAACTCTTGTCCGATCAAACGCATCTGCGCGGAATGGATCAGATGGGCCGCTATCGGGCTTAAAGGGAACAAAGAAAAATTGCTCAGAAAGGGCTTCCTTGTAAGAACTTTCCACGACATCAGCCATCACTTCACACTTATCTTTAGTATATCCAAGCTCCATAAGCCTAGACATTGTGCGCGACTTGGAAAACAACGCGACCTTGGCTATGCCATGTTCACCTTTTGATAAAGCGTCAAAATGAGCAGCATGCGCAGCCAAGGTTTTAAAACCAAGCCCGTATGCTAATGATTCCTTGAGATGGTTCAAATTTACAGCATTCGCCTTTCGTGCATCCTGAACGGATGTATAAAAAGGGATGTCAGAAACGATGACAGAGTTAAACATATTCATCTCCACGCCGACTTAAAATGTGAGCAATTACAAAGTCAGCATTAATGAATATGCTGTTTTTTCTAAGACCGGATGCAAGCGCTCACGTACTTGATGGTTGGCTGCCGTGCATTGAAAATATTACCTGCCGGCGTAAAAATCAAGCAGCGCTTCGTTCAAACGACTCAGGGGGTCAGTCCTAGGAAACTCTCGACAAAGAAGAGCCCTCGGCCCCACTGGGCATTGAAGCCCTACCCTCCACGCATCAGCGCGCCCAACCCCAACAAGCTTTATCCCACAAACAAACCCTGCAATACTTAATGCGAATCACTCTCACAAGCATTAGTAAATCAGGACCTGCTCATGTCGACTCGCACCACCCCGCCGCGTCACTTCACTCCTGCCCGCAATCTTCTGGCCATGGCTATCTGCATGATCTCCATGGCCCCCGCCTACGCCGATGACAACACCATCACCCCACCCGCCACCCTGGAACTGGACGCAACCGAGGTCTCCGGCAGTGGCCAACTGGGAAGTACCACGGAAGGCACCGAGTCCTACACCACCGGCGCGATGTCGACCGCGACCAAACTCCCGCTGACAATGCGTGAAACCCCGCAAGCCGTCACTGTGATTACGCGTCAGCGCATGGATGACCAGACGATGACCAGCATCAACGACGTGGTCAAGGCGGCGCCCGGCTTGTTCCTGGACTTTTCCGGCGGTCCTGGCCGGCAGACCTACAAGGCGCGCGGTTTTGAAATCGACAATCTGATGTATGACGGCATTCCGAGTGGCTACGATGGCGTTAACGTCGGTGCCCAGCCTAACCTGGCCATGTTCGATCGAGTCGAGGTTGTGCGCGGTGCCACCGGCCTGGTGACGGGTGCAGGTAACCCTTCGGCCGCCATCAACCTGATCCGCAAGCGGCCATTGGCCGAGCAGAAACTCACCCTGACCGGTGCCGCCGGCAGTTGGGACGACTACCGCGGCGAGGTCGATGCCTCCAGCCCGCTCAACGACAGTGGCACGCTGCGCGGTCGGGTCGTGACGTCTTACCGCGACGCCAACAGCTTCATCGATAACGTCGAGGAGGATCACGGCCTGTTCTATGCGGTCACCGAAGCGGACCTGAGCGAAGACACCACCCTGACCCTGGGGTTTTCCCATCAGAAGGACAAGACCAATTACTTCTGGGGTTCTTCGATGATCGGCCAGGACGGCCATCATCTGGACCTGCCGCGTTCCTACAATCCGGGTACGGATTGGGAAAACAAGGATCAGGAGATCAACACCGTATTCGCCGAAGTCCGTCATCGCCTGGCCAATGACTGGAACCTTCAGGTCAACGCCAACTACTCCGAGCAGAACGCGTTGTTCTCCGGCTCTTATCAATCGCGCTGGGTCAACAACACACTGGCCCGCACGGTTTACCAGGCCAATTTCGATGAAAACCAGGCCGGCGTAGACGCCTTTGCCAGCGGGCCCTTCGAGGCGTTCGGGCGTACCCATGAACTGGTGGTGGGCGCCAGCAAACGCATCTACGACATGACCACCCACAATTACAGCCCGTACGACACCAACTGGCCGATCAATGCGGGTAAACCGGACTTCGTCCACACCGATAACCAGCGCGAGGTGACTACTCAAGATGGCGTCTACGTCACCACGCGCCTGAGCCTGGCCGACCCGTTGAAGTTGATCCTCGGCGGGCGCCTGGACTGGTACGACTACGATAACCGTGATGGTGACACCGACTACAAGGTCACCCGCAACCTCACCCGTTACGCCGGCTTGATCTACGACCTGGACGACCATCATTCGGTCTACGTCAGCTACAGCGACATCTTCACACCGCAGCGCGAAAAGGACACCTCGGGTAGCCCGGTCAAGCCGATCATAGGCAAGAACTACGAGGTCGGCATCAAGGGCGAATACTTTGATGGCGCACTGAATGCGAGCGTGGCGCTGTTTCGCATCGACCAGGAAAACCGCGCCGTGCAATTGTTTACGGCAAACTGCCCACAGGCAACCTGCTCTGAAGCCTCCGGAGAGATTCGCAGCCAGGGTATCGACTTCGAACTGCAAGGCGCTTTGACCGAAAACTGGCAAGTCGGCGGTGGCTATACCTACGCACGCACCCACACCATCAAGGATGCCGCCAACCCACAGAACGTAAACAAGCAGTTCGACACCGACACACCGGAGCATCTGTTCAAGCTGACCACCAGCTACCACTTCCAGGGCCCGCTGGAAAAACTGCGTGTGGGCGGCAACGTCTCCTGGCAGAGCCGCATGTATAACGACATCCCGCTGGCTGATGGCAGTGAATACCGACTCAAGCAAGGCAGCTACGCTGTCACGGACTTGATGGCCGGCTACCGGGTCAGTCAGAACCTGGACGTGCAGGTCAACGCCAACAACATCTTCGACCGCAGTTACTACTCGACCATCGCCAACTCCGTGAGCTACGGCGGGGACTCCTACGGCAGCCCGCGCAACATGATGTTGACTGCCAAGTACAGTTTCTAGAAAAAGTAGAGCAACGGGGGCGTGACTTGGAACGCCCCCTTCCAGCCGAAAACATAAACCGCGACAGGAGAAATCAGGTCAACACCAACATTCAATGACCGTGGTCTGACCCGATACTCCACAAACGATCCACGCAGCCCAAGGCGATGCCGGCTTGCCGACCCGGTGCCTGGAACGAGCGGCTTCAATCAATGAAAGTCGGCCGCGCTTTGGAAAGCACCGAACTCAAAGTCGTCGTCCATGACCACATGCCCGAACTCCAAAAGGTAACTCTGAGTCACATGCCCGCCGGGCACGACGTAGCTCGCCAATAGCGCATGCAGGTCGTTGCTCAGATCGGCTCTCGATTGATAACTGCCGATACCGTAGTTGGGATCGAAGAGCCTTCCCGTCTGGCCCGCGTCGAAAGACACACCAATTGCATGACCGCCGGCGCCTTGCGGGCCTGCGGAAAAGTAGAAGGACACCACGAAGTGGCGCGCCCCGACGCTCTGGAGGATATCGAGGACGATATGACTGGCGACGCCGTTGGCGTAGGCAGTTTCTTTTACCGAATTGCGACCGATGACACTCTCGGCGATCACACCCAGGGCCATCAGCACATCGTACACGTGCATCGCCTGCGTCAGCTCACGCTGAGCTTTGATGACGGCCTGACTTTCGCCCTGCAATACATCGAAACAAGCGTAGGGTGCGCCGAGCTTGACCCAGAGCGAACTGAAGCCAAAACACACGCCCAGGCTGTCCACGCCAAAATAGGGCATTCCCCCGCCGAGCAGGTCACCCTGCCCTTCCCATCTTCTAACCTGCTGTGCTCGGGGAAAGGTGAACATGATGTCTCCAAGGATGACAAGACAGGATCTTAAACAGTAGACGGAGGCCTGCCTGGACGCCACCAGACGATTCGCCGACGCCCGGCTCACTCGCCAAGTACAAATACCGGACTAGACTTCACAGCACCGTCACGTCACTGCACGCACAAGCGCATCACCCAAACACGACGTTGCCTCGCAGATAGGGATATCTCTCATGTTCAATCTCGACGATTCCGAGCATACGAAACGTGCCATCGCCCCTGCATTTGCCGCTGTTCCACCCACCAATGGCGGCATCGAAAGTACCGGCGTGGCGGTTGTCTGGCAGAACATTCTGCAAAGTGACGTGCTCCAGATGCTCTCGGACATCAACCCTCCGCTGACCGGCTCCTTCATCGATTACCGCTACTGGGCAAACGGCATTCTTCGTTGGGCGCTGAGCCAGCAGGATGATGACGGCAACCCGCTTTACGCGTTCGCGATCCCGTCGTGGGAAACGGGCTCTGACGACAACGGCAATCCCGTCGTCGGGGCGTTTCTGTTCCCGGTGGGCACCCAGGTCACGCTGCTGCAGCCCAGCGACGACGAACTCAACGCCGCGTTGGCGAGCGCCTACGGTAATCAGCCGCCCCTTACGCTGACCTCGAACCAGACCGGCGATCCTGACGAGCGGCGTTGGGCCGCTGCCGCCCATGCCTATGCCCTGACGCAAAGCGACGCCAACGGTAACGCCTACGTGGCCGGCATCCCGAGCTGGGAGATGGCGGTCGAGAATGGGCAGAACTACCGAGGCGTCTACGTCTTCAGCAACACCCCCGGCATCCAGGTCCTCAAGGCGGGTCGTGCGGCACTGATGGATCAGATCCTGGCGGGCATTCTCGAACCCTTGGACAGCGCGAACCTGATGGACTCGAACATGAGTGTTCTGGCCGTCGCGGCCAACCGTTGGGCCATGCGCTACGGTGGTGTGTGCGGCGCGGGCACCTTTGGCTATTGCTCCGCCAGGTACGACGTGGAAAGCGATTGGTACACCATTTTTACTCACGACGTCGTCATCTGCTTCGCGCCACAGCAGCCAACCATGGACTTGCTGCAATCCATCGTCGATCAACCCGCCATGGCCTGGCCTGATTTCAACAATGCCTACTCGGCGCTGTGCGTTACACTCGGCGACATCATCAATGGCGCGAATTCCAACGATCCACTCGATCCACGTGAGCTTGCGACGTCCCCGGACTGGTCTCCGAACACCGTCACCACCGAGCTCGCCACCTGGTTGCAGTTCGACGCCAGTGGCAACTACAGCTTTTCTCCCACCGCCCCCGCTGCGCCGACGGGTGTGGCCGCCGATGACTGGCTCCAGATCATCTATACGGTCTGGCAGGAAATGAGCGCTGTCGAACAACTTCAATCGCTCTACACCTACACCCAAGGCACCCTGAATACCGCCCAGAGCACGGCCAATACCCTGATAAGCGCCGCGATCGCCAACATGCAGGCCAAGACCGACGACAGCACGCTGCTGGACTTCGTCCAACTGCTCAAGGATCTCGGTTACTCGCTGGTGTGGTTTTTCCCCGAAGCCGTCGCCCCCTGGGCCAATCTTGCGGTGGTTGCCGTGACCGATGTCATCCGGGTGATCACCAGCAGCCTCGACGGAACGTCCAGCTCGATCACCATCGGCCAGTACTGGGAGCAGGTCGCCGATTCCTTCGAAGCGAGCAACACGAGCCTAAGCAACTTCTACACGACCATCGTCAGCGACCACGGGCGCCTGATGAACTTCTACCACTACGCCGACAACGGCAACCTGCCGATACCCACTGACAACAACGGCGGCTCCTCGACCTCGGACGGCGACAGCTCCACCGCTACCGCCATGGCCAACGGGCTGATGTTGCAGGCCTACCAGAACCTGATGCCGCTCTTCTGGGCAATCGCCTGGGCCTGCCCCGACCCGCTCAGCGGCAGTGGATATGATGCTTACTCGACACTCACCATTCCCAGAGCCCCCGAGGGCACCTATGTCGAAGGGACGTATTACGAGTTCGCGATCATCTGGAGCGACAGCAATATCGTCAAAAGCTATCCAACGACAGCGATGATGACGGACCTCACCGGCACACTGAACGTCAACCTGATGGACATCATGGCCCGGACCGATCCCTGGCTCGGTGTCGCCAGTTGGTTTGGCTGGTTCCTTGGCAATCAGGTGAACTTGCAAGGCCCCTATACACGCTGATCCGTCATCGCAGGCTCAGTTGCGACTGTGGTGGCTGAGTGGATCGCGGAGCGGTTTTCTGCATCCCGTCGTCAGGCGGGCATTGCGCCGGCTCCGCTCTTCTATTGCTCATACCGCCGCTGAATCCGCCCCAGCTCCCCTGATCGCCGCAACTGCTCCAAAGCCTTGGTCCATGCCGCGACCACTTCGTCTTCAGAGTCCAAGCTAAAAGCGATATACAACGACGAACGATAAAGCTCGATAGGAATTTTCCGCAGCGTGCCCGGCGCGATATTCAACTGGCGGCTGTAGTAGACCACGCCCGCATCGGTGTCGCCGACGATGATGTCGGTGCGCCCGGCAAGCAGCATACGATAGAGCAGCTTGCTTTCGGTGGCACTTTTGTCCAGGTTGTTAAAGCCCAGCGACAACAGCATCGTCGGCACCAGGCCGGCATGTCGCGTGGTGATCTGCGGGGCGTGCAGCAGTTGTTCCAGGGAGTTTACCGGCGGCGCCTTGGCCAGTTGATAGGGGTGGATGGACTCTTCCACGATTGGCCCGACCCATTTGTACAACGACTCGCGTTCCGGCGTGCGAAACAGGGAGTACATGATGGTCTTGGGGCGGTGCTTGAGTATTTGGGTGGCACGCATGCTGGGTTGCAGCAACACCTCGAAGTCATCCCCGGTCAGCGCCATGATGGCCCGGACGATCTCGGTGGTCATGCCAGTGAGCCGGTTGTTTTCCAGATAGTTGTACGGTGCCCATTCTTCGGTGACGATCTGATACTGCTCGGCCCTGGCAACCGTGCCGAGCAAGAGACAAAGCAGCGCTGCAACCGATATCGAATGTCTCACGCGTACTCCTTGTGGACCGTTCGGTGTTCGTGCATGGGGGGGCCTGATTCAAGAGGGGCAAGGTAAGCATAGACCCAAACACTTGCCTGACAGTTGACGCAGTCTACATTCCGCCCCTTAGCAGCCTCCGGACCTTGGTGTAGGATCAGCGCGACCGGATACGCGGCGCTCCCCTTGCGCCCTCCTCCCTGGGACCCAGCCCGTATGAATCCTATCGATCCCCGGTCGTTTCAACGCATCATCACCGCCCATGATGGCCCCCCCTTCTTATGAGCCTCGCCCCATGAAAATCTGTGATCAATGCAGGTCCGTCATTCTTGACGAAAACGCTGCTTGCCCGCGCTGCGCCGAAAAAATGAGGCTCTCGGAAGAGGCTCTCTTCCCTGCGTCCCAGCCGTCGAAAGGGTTGAAAATCCTTAAATGGGTGTTTATCAGCATTGTGGTTGCGGTGCTGGCGGCCGTAGCGGTGGTCGTGTGGATCTTTAATTCGTTGGGGCCGATGCCCTCTTTTGGTTGAGGGCGACTTCAGGGCGCTTGAACAGTACGTGGTGGCGAGGGAGCAAGCGCCCTCGCCACCACTGATCACGGCAACCGAAGCGAAGTGCAGCTATCCGATTTTCCTATAGTTGCTATCGATGCCCACGCCGTTCTCGTCATCGGCCTCTCTCTCTAATCTGCCCACCAACGCGATCGATGACGATCGCCGCAGATCAAACCGACCTTATGGAGAGAGACACAATGAACACCTTCAACCGCACCCTGGCTGTCGCGACCCTGGCATTGGCTACCCTCAGCGCCGAGGCCGCATCGTCGGTCCAAGCCGCTGCAAGCGTGTCTGCGGTCGGCAGCGTGGTCCAGTCCGCCAGCTACATCACCACCAAGGATGGCGTTCAGCTGTATTACAAGGACTGGGGCCCGCGTGATGGCCAGGTCGTGACCTTCAGCCACGGCTGGCCGCTGGACTCCGACAGCTGGGAAGGCCAGATGATGTTCCTCGCCTCGAAAGGCTATCGGGTGATTGCTCACGATCGTCGCGGTCATGGTCGCTCCAGCCAGCCTTGGGAAGGCAACGACATGGACCACTACGCCGACGACCTGGCGGCGGTGATTGAAGCACTGGACCTCAAGAACGTGACGCTGGTGGGCTTTTCGACGGGGGGTGGTGAAGTGGCGCGTTACATCGGTCGCCACGGTACCGGTCGGGTGAAGAAAGCCGTGCTGGTTTCTTCGGTGCCACCGTTGATGCTCAAGACAGACACCAACCCCGGTGGCTTGCCTATCGAGGTGTTCGACGGCCTGCGCAAGGCGTCCCTGGAGAACCGTTCGCAGCTGTACCTGGACATCGCCTCGGGCCCGTTCTACGGCTACAACCGCAAGGGTGCCAAGCCATCCCAGGGGCTGATCCAATCGTTCTGGATGCAGGGCATGCAGGGTGGCAGCAAGAATACCTATGACTCGATTGCGGCGTTCTCGGCGACAGACTTCCGCGGCGATTTGAAGAAGTTCGACGTGCCGACCCTGGTCATCCATGGCGATGACGATCAGATCGTGCCCATCGACGCTGCAGGCCGGGCCTCGGCGGCGCTGATCAAAGGCGCCCGACTGATCGTCTACCCTGGCGCACCGCACGGCTTGACCGAGACGCACAAGGACCGACTGAACCAGGATCTGCTGACCTTCCTCAAGGAATAACACCTGGATCGGTTGTGAGGGGCCTGCTCGCGAAAGCGGCGGGCCCGCTTGCATGGGTGTTGAATGAGCTGCCGTCATCGCGAGCAAGCTCGCTCCCACAGGGTGAATCCGGAATTGGCGCGCACCCAAGATCAACTGTGGGAGCGAGCTTGCTCGCGATGACGGTAGAACCCGTTGCATCTATTCCTCAGACCGCCCCGTACCCTCACGATCATGGGCATAGCATCGGGTGAGCGGAAACGCCGGCAACCAGGACTCACGGCGCACGGTCCAGCTTTCGTAGGTGGGCATCAGTTGACCGGGAGCATCCAGAATTCCCAAGTGCACTTCGATTTCGTCGCCAGAGCGGGCAAACAGCGACGAGCCACAGCGAGGGCAGAAAAATCGCCCGGCGTAGTCCCGGGTTTCACCCTCGATCGTCACCGCATCCTGGGGAAACACGGCCGCCGCGTAGAACAGTGCCCCGTGATGCTTGCGACAATCGAGGCAATGACAGACACCGACGCGATACGGGCGCCCAGCAGCTTCAAGTCGAACATTGCCGCATAGGCAACCGCCAGTGAATGGGTCCATTGCGCATCTCCTCTACAACGGGACAGACAAACTTCACGAAACCGGTCGATCAATGATAGGCGCATGCTGCGCCATCAGCTCCACCACCCAATCGATGAACACCCGCAGCTTGGCATTGACGTGACGGTTCGGAGGGTAAGCCACGTAGAGCGGCATCGGGTCGAGGTGCCAGTCTTCGAACAGCGGCACCAACTCGCCTTGCGCCTGGTGACGCCGGGACATGTACTCCGGCAACCAGAGCACGCCCAACCCTGCCAGGCCGGCGGCGAGGTAGGCGTTGCCGTCGTCGATGGCCAGGGCGTAGCGCCCTTTGACGTGAAGCAGCTCACTGCCACGGCGCATGGCGTAAGGCAGGGATTTACCGGTGCGCGCCCACAGGAAACCCACGGTGCGATGCTGTGATTCTTCCAGTTCGCGCGGATGCGCGGGCCGGCCGAACCGTGCCAGGTAACTCGGGGCGGCGAAGACGCCGAGGGCAAGATCGCCGACGCGCCGGGCCACCAGCGACTGATCCACCAGCGCACCGCCGCGCACCACGCAATCGACACTTTCATCGATCATGTCGACGATGCGATCACTGACGCCCATGTCGATCTGGATGTCCGGATAACGTTCATAAAACGCCGGCAAGGCCGGTACCAGGATCATCACTGCCAGCGGGCTCGGCACGTCCACCCGCAGACGCCCGCGGGGTAGCGCCTGGGCGCTGGAGACGCTGGTCTCGGCATCGTCCATGTCGGCCAGCAAACGAATCACCCGTTCGTAATAAAGGGCACCGTCGGCGGTGACATTGACCTTGCGCGTGGTGCGGTTGAGCAGCTTGACCCGCAACCGTGCCTCGAGCTGCTGCACCAATTGGGTCACGGTGGTCTTGCTCATGTGCAGGGTTTCCGCCGCCTTGGTGAAGCTGCCCGCCTCCACGACTCGCACAAACGCTTGCATCGCATCAAAACGATCCATTTCTGCCTCGGGTATCGATCCGATTGTTTGGAATTTACAAACAGTGATCGCCAAGGTTGCTCGTTTATCCCCCGGACACAAGCCCCTAGAGTGAGTTCATCGTTTGGAACCCACTCTTTGATGGAGATATTTAATGACACAGCGCGATGTAGTTTTCCCGCCCGGACGCCAGGCACTGTATGAGCGCAATCGCTATTCACCGGCGATTCGTTCCAATGGTTTCCTGTTCGTGTCGGGGCAAGTCGGCAGCACCGCCGACGGTTCGCCGGAACCCGACCTGGAAGCTCAGGTGCGGCTGGCGTTCAACAACCTGAAGGCGATCCTGGCCGCGGCCGATTGCAGCTTTGACGATGTGGTGGATGTGACGGTGTTCATGGTCGATCCCGAGTCGACCTTCGAACGGGTATGGAGCGTTGTGCCCGAATTCTGGGGCAGCGCGCCGCATCCGACACTGACGGCGGTGGGCGTGACGTGGTTGTATGGTTTTCAGTTCGAGATCAAGGTGATTGCCAGGTTGCCTGAGGCCACCTCGTGATATCGAGTGTGGGAGCGAGCTTGCTCGCGATAGCGGTGGGTCAGCTTGCATCACTGTTGGCTGTGCCGGCGCCATCGCGAGCAAGCTCGCTCCCACAGGGGATTTGGACAGGCCGAAAAATCGAAGCCACCAACGATCCAGTGTGGGAGCAAGCTCACTCCCACAAGGGAATGGAAGTGCTGCGCCGGCTAACCTTTCACCGCCGCTTCAATCGCCGCAATGTCGATCTTGGTCATCGTCATCATGGCCTCGAAGGCCCGCTTGGCGACGGCCTTGTCAGGACTGGCGACCGCTTCAAGCAACACACGCGGGCTGATCTGCCACGACAAGCCCCACTTGTCCTTGCACCAGCCACAGGCACTGGCCTGGCCGCCGTTGTCGATGATCGCGTTCCACAAGCGGTCCGTTTCGGCCTGGTCCTCAGTTGCAATCTGGAATGAAAAGGCCTCGCTGTGCTTGAACACCGGCCCGCCGTTGAGACCGATGCAAGGGATGCCGATCACCGTGAAATCCACCGTGATCACATCACCCTCCTTGCCCGACGGATAATCGCTCGGAGCCTGATAGACAGCGTTCACCGCACTGTCGGGAAACGTTTTGGCGTAGAACTGCGCAGCTTCGTGGGCATTGCCGTCGTACCAGAGGCAGATCCTGTTCTTATTGTTCATTCCGCTTCTCCGAAAGGGACTGGACGATAAAGTCTAGCAGTCCCCCGAAAGTTGCAGATGGCCGAGCCTCAAGTAAACAGATCGACCCCCAGCTGGAACGCGACCCACAACGCCAGGCCCGTGGCAAACATCAGCGCGATGTTCTCGAACAGGTTGTTGCGATATTCCTTGCCCAGCAGGGACTTCTGGTTGGACATGATCAGCAGGCCCAGGGAAATCACCGGCAATCCGACGATATTCAGCGCGTTGACGCCGATGGTCAGCGTGACGAAGTCCGGCATGCCGGGGAGCGACCAGATCAGCGGCGTCACGAGAATGAACAGCATGAACCATTTGTGCATCGGATCATGGTGGAACTCTTTGCCGTAGCGCTCCCGGCGCTCGGGCCGCACGTGCTGGAAGGCATCGGTGATCAGCATCGGAAACGCCGTGGTCTTGCCGGAGATGCTGGCGAACAGCGTGGCGAACACGCCGATGAAGAACACGTACCAACCGATCGAGCCGAAGAACATTTCCAGGGCCTTGCCCAGATCGCCCAGGGTTTTGACCTCGATGCCGTTGGGTCGCAGGATTTCCGCACCGACGATCCAGATCGCCAGGTTGATGATGATCCCGACGAACACCGCAAACAGCAGGTCGTTACGCTGGATACGCTTGTGTTCAGGCCCCACCCAACCCTTCTGGCGCATGACATACGGATGGACGAAGTTGGCGATGGAGCCGGCCACCGCACCGATCACCGAAACGGCCACCAGCAGCGCACCGTGCACGCCTTCATCGGGCGGAATGCTGAAGCCGATGGTACCTTTGACGATGCCCGCGACATCCGGGCCGGACATCACCGCCAGGGCCAGGAACGCCAGTGTCATGATCGCCAGCAGGCCTTTCATCACGCCTTCGATCATCGAATAGATATTGCGCCCGACGAGCATCCACACCGCCAAGACCACCGCCACCGAACACAGCAGTGGATAGTCGACCTTGAGCAACATGGCCAGGGCTTCGCCAGCACCCTTGATCATGTAGGCATTCATCAGGTGCCCCATGAGCAGCGCATACACCAGCAGGAACCAGGCGAAAAACGGATTGAGCTGGGCATAACCTTGCAGGATGGTCATGCCCTGGTTATTGCAGAGTTGGAAGCGCGCGATGATGTTGACGATCAAGTAGCGCAGCAGCAGAGAAACCGCCAGCACCCACATCATTGCGTAGCCGTAGTTCGCCCCCGCCACGGACGAGGTGATCAGGTCGCCGGCGCCCAGCCAGGACAGTACCGCGATGATGCCGGGGCCGAGAAGCTTGAGCAGACGCACGAAACGGCCTTGCACGGGCGCCGCAGCCTTGCCTTCAGCGGAAGGAATGCTCGTCATGGATGGAATCTCCGTTTATTTTTTTTGTGAGAAACGGCCACAGTCGAACATATTAGATACGACGTCGTACAACCATTATTCATGCGTAATTATGTAAAAATGTTTCATGGCATCCGCCCCCGATGTACCGCTGTATTCAAGAGCAAATTGCCACTAATCCTTCACCTGCTCGCCGTTATCGACCAACCAGCGCACCATCTTCGCCAGCGGCACCCGATGCTGCTGGATGGCGCACCAACTGACATGTTCATGGCGATACAACTCGACATAACGGTTGAGCAGCACATGGCGACCATCCTCGGCCAAGCACAATTCAACTTCACGACAGTGCAATACATCCGGCTCGAGCGAGCGCATTCGCCGATGCAAGACCAGCGCCTGGTTATTCATCGGCAGCGGCTCCATCCTGGCACTGGGGGTTGCCCTCCTCCACCGCTCCCAACTTGCCCTGCGCGACAAGATCGGCACGCCGCTGCGCCGTGGCATCGCGAAGCGCCGCGTAGTAATCCGGTTCCGCCTGCAACTCGTCGGTCAGTGGCAATGCCTCGGCACGGCCATCGACAACGCCGCCGACGGTGTTGATCGTGCCCAGGGTGTCGACGGTGCTGCTGTTGTCACCGAACGGGTCGACGGCAAAACTCAGCACTTTGCCCGTCGCGTCCCTCAGGTTGGCGCTGCCCAGCAGCGGCAGTTCCACGGTGGGCCCGGGGGCAAGGTTCCAGACGCCGAAGGTCTGGCCGAAATCGGCCTTGTGGCGCTCGATGCCCAGCTTGCCCGACACGTCGATCAGCCCGACGATGCCTGCAGTGGTGTTGATGACGAAACGGCCCAGTGTGTTGACCGAGCGTTGGCCATTGCCTTGCAGCAAGTCGTTGATGAACACCTTGGGCTCGCCGAAGTTCGCCACGAAGTTGTGGACGCCGGCCTGGAACATCTCCGGCAACTTGAGATAACCACGGGCCACCGGGGCCAGCGCATAGTCATCCACGGTTCGGTTGAAGGCGAATATGCCGCGGTTAACCGGTTCTGCGGGATCGTAAACGGTGTAGGTCGCGCTTTCGCACGAGCCCGGCGTTGCAGCGGGCGTACTGGAGCAACCGCTGGCGAGTGCCGCCAATACAACCACGACGGTGGATCGAACGAACAACGGAGCGGGCTTGGTGATCGGCATACAGGGTTATCTCGGCGAGGAATGGGATGCTGCCTGGGCCGGTCGAAAGCCAAACACCGCCCCCTGTGGCGAGGGAGCTTGCTCGCGCTTGAGTGCGAAGCGCTCACCGCTTTTTTTAGGGCCGCTTCGCGACCCAGCGGGAGCAAGCTCCCTCGCCACAGGGTTCAGTGTTGGTGGGTGGTTTAACTGACCGACATCAAGGCCATCCTGCCGCCGTTTTCTTGCCCGCAGATTTCCAGAATATTGCCCGCCGGCAACTTTATTACCGGGTTGAAATATATGACGCGGGCCCTGGATTGACCCTAGTATCCCCTCCTGTATTCATTACCCTGCGTGCCCACCGTGAGCCATTTATTACTGGTGGACGATGACCTCGAAGTCCTCGCCCTCTTGCGCAAGTTCCTCGAACAACATGGCTATAGCGTGGATGTGGCCGCCGACGGCAATGCCCTGTGGCAGGCGGTGGAACGCCAGGTGCCGGACCTGATCATCCTCGACGTCATGTTGCCGGGCGACAACGGGCTGGTGCTGTGCCAACGGCTGCGGGCCGAGCACACGGTCGGCATCATCATGCTCACCGCCATGGGCGAGTTGAGTGATCGCGTCGTCGGCCTGGAGCTGGGGGCGGACGATTACCTGACCAAGCCCTTCGATGCGCGGGAGCTGTTGGCCCGGGTGCGTGCCGTGCTGCGGCGTACCGGTGAAGCCAGGGCCGCGTCGAGCGACGCCTCCCGACCCATCCTGGAGTTCGAAAACTGGCAACTGGACGTCACCCGCCGCGAGCTGCGCTCACCGGACAAGGTCATGATCCCCCTGTCCACCGGCGAGTTCGAACTGCTACTGGTGTTTGCCGAACACCCGCGCCGGGTGCTGACTCGCCAACAGTTGCTGGACCTGGCCCGCGGCGAAACCTTCGAGGCGTTCGACCGCAGCATCGACGTCCAGGTCAGCCGCCTGCGGCGCAAATTGGAGACCGACATCACCGGTGCGTCGATGATCCGCACCGTGCGCAACAGCGGCTACCTGTTCAGCCCGCACGTGGTGAAGCGATGAAACCCGCGCGCTCGGGCACTCAACGTCCACGGGACACGGTGGCGCGCTGGATCGCCCTGACCACCATGATCGCCATGCTGACCTTGCTGGCCCTCAACGAACTGTTCAGCCTGCTGGCCGGTGCCTGGGCGCGCCCTCCCCTGATGGAAACCGGCCTGATGGAAAAGGCCGCCGCCATCACCCGCATCATCGACTCCGTCGCCCCCGAACAACGCCCCGCGATTGCTGCGGCCGCCAGCGACCAGGCGTTCAATGCGCACTGGTTAAAGCGGCATGAAGAGGCGCGCTTGCCGGTGATCGACGACCCGGAGTTCAGTGAAGGTTCGACGCTCCTGCGCCAGCAATTGGGTCGGCCGGATGCCAGGATCGAAGCCTACGAACCGGGCGACTGGCCGGCCGACCAACCGGATGCACGCTACGCGGTGATCATCGAACTGGCCGACCATTCGTGGGTGATCTTCTCCGTGCCGTCGCGCAGTTGGGGGCTGGGCGAATGGGCGCGCAACGGGATCATCATCGCGCTGATCCTGCTCTCGACGTTGATCGTCGCACTGATCGCCACCCGGCACCTGGCCGCACCGCTGGAACGCTTTGCCGAAGGCGCCCGACGCTTTGGCGTCGACCATCAGGCACCACCGATTCCGGTCATCGGCCCCCACGAAATCCGCCAGGCGATCCTCGCGTTCAATGCCATGCAGGCCCAGCTCAAGCACTTCCTGCAGGACCGCACCCAGATGCTCGCCGCCATCTCCCACGACTTGCGCGCGCCGCTGACCCGCATGCGCCTGCGCGGGGAGTTCATCGAGGATGCCGAGCAGCAATCGCGCTTGTTCAGGGACGTGGACGAAATGCAGGCGATGGTCAATTCAGCCCTGGCGTTCTTCCGTGACGATGCCCGGCTTGAACATGCCACCGCGTTCGACCTGGCCGAACTGCTGCACACCATCGTCGATGACCTCAAGGACGCCGGCACCGAGGTGGGGTTCGAAGGTGCCCAGCGCTTGGTGTATGTCGGTCGGCCCATCGGCATCAAGCGCGCCTTGGTCAACCTGATCGACAACGCGATCAAATACGGCGGCGAACCGACGGTTCGACTCGAAGCCGACGCCCACCGTGTGGACATTCGCGTCCTCGACCGAGGGCCGGGCATCGCCGGCCAATACCTTGAGCAGGTCTTCACGCCGTTCTTTCGCATCGAAGGTTCTCGCAACAAGCACACTGGCGGCGTCGGGCTCGGCCTGTCGGCGGCCCGGGCGACGGTGCTGGAGCATGGCGGGACGCTGACCCTGCGCAATCGCAAGGGTGGCGGATTGGAGGCCAGGGTCTCGCTACCGCTTGACTGAAGGCCCCGATGTGTCGATCCGCGCTAAACAATCGGCGCCTTCCTCGGTAGGATGTCCGGCCTTTCCGGCCTGACCCTGTCCCGGAAAGGCGCTCTTGTTTGTATCGCCCGACCCAGTGCCATCGTTCGCGCCCACGACAGACAAGAATCGACGGAGCCAAACCAAGGAATTCACCGATGATTCTTATCATTTACGCGCACCCCTACCCCGACAAATCGCGGGTCAACCAGCAGATGCTCAAGCGAGCATCCAGCCACCCGGACGTGGTCATACGTTCGCTCTATGCGCTTTATCCCGACTTCGACATCGACGTCGAGGCGGAACAGCGGGCGGTGGAACAAGCAGAGCTGGTCGTCCTCCAGCACCCGATGTACTGGTACAGCTCCCCGCCCTTGCTGAAATTGTGGATCGATAAAGTCTTCACCCACGGCTGGGCCTATGGCAAAGGCGCCACGGCTCTCAAGGACAAATCCCTGCTGTGGGCCGTGACCACCGGCGGCGATCAGGGGCATTTCCAGATCGGCGGCTACCCAGGCTTTGCCGCACTGGCCCAACCCCTCCACGCCACGGCCATCTATTGCGGCATGCGCTGGCTGGAGCCGGTCGTCGTGCATGGCGCCTATGCCGCCGAAGCGGATGCCCAGCACGCCCAAATCGAACACTATGCCGCTCGCCTGGCCGCCTGGAAGGAAGATTGAAGTGGAAACTCACAGCCTGATTGAAATGCTCATCTACCTGGCCTCGGCGACACTGATCGTACCGATTGCCGTTCGATTCGGCCTGGGCCCGGTGTTGGGTTATCTACTGGCCGGGTGCATCATCGGCCCGTGGGGGCTGAAGCTGATTACCGATGTCAAGGCCATCCTGGAGTTCGCTGAAATCGGCGTGGTGCTGATGCTGTTCATCATCGGCCTCGAGCTCGACCCCAAACGGCTCTGGGCCCTGCGCCGGATGGTGTTTGGTGGCGGTGCCCTGCAGATGCTCGCCTGTGGCGCTGCCATTGGGTTGTTCTGCACGGCTTTGGGCCTGAACTGGACGGCAGCGTTGCTGGTCGGCCTGACCCTGAGCCTGTCTTCCACGGCCATCGCCATGCAGGCCATGAGCGAACGCAACCTGACCGCCACCGCGGTCGGGCGCAGCAGCTTTGCCGTGCTGCTGTTCCAGGACATCGCGGCCATTCCGCTGGTGGCGATGATCCCGTTGTTGTCGGCCCACGGCGACACACCTTCGGGCACCGCGCTGCTGCTATCGATTGGCAAAATCGTCGCCGCCATCGCCATCGTCGTGCTGTTGGGGCGCTACCTGACGCGACCGCTGCTGCGCTTCGCCGCACGCTCAGGCTTGCGGGAGATTTTCAGTGCCGTCGCGCTTTTTCTGGTGTTCGGCTTCGGCTTTCTGCTGGAGGAAGCCGGCCTGTCGATGGCCATGGGCGCGTTCCTCGCCGGGGTGCTGCTCGCCAGCTCCGAATACCGACATGCCCTGGAGAGTGACATCGAGCCGTTCAAGGGCCTGCTGTTGGGTCTGTTTTTCATCGGCGTCGGCATGTCGATCGATTTCGGCACCCTGGTCAACGCACCGCTGAAAGTCATCACCCTGACCCTGGGTTTCATCCTGATCAAGCTGCTGGTGATCAAGATGGCGGGCCGGTTCCTCAACGTCCCCGCCGGCCAGCGCTCCTGGCAGGCGGTGTTGCTGGGCCAAGGCAGCGAGTTCGCCTTCGTGGTGTTCGGCGCGGCGACCGTGGCCGGCATCTTGACCGATCAATGGGGCAAGAGCCTGACCCTGGCGGTGGCCTTGTCCATGTGCCTGACGCCCTTGCTGATCCTGCTGCTGGATCGCTTCGAGTCCGTCACCCGGAAAAACAAACGCGAATCCGACCTCGTCGACCAACAGAACCCACGGGTGATCATCGCCGGGTTCGGCCGTTTCGGGCAGATCGCCGGACGCCTGTTGATGTCCTGCGGCGTCGAGGTGGTGGTATTGGATCACGACCCTGACAACATCGAGACACTGCGCAAGTTCGGCGTGAAAGTCTTTTATGGCGATGCCACCCGCCTCGACTTGCTGCATGCGGCCGGCGCGGCCCAAGCGGTGGTGTTGATCAACGCGATCGACAATCAGGAAGACAACCTGACGCTGACCCGGCTGGCCCAGGAGCACTTTCCCGCGTTGCAACTGATCGTGCGGGCGCGGGACATGGGCCACCTCATCACCCTGCGGCAGATGGGCGTGGAGGCGGCCGAGCGGGAAACCTTCGAGAGCGCGCTGGCATTGGGTCGCAGTGCGCTGGAGCACATGGGGGTCGGGGCTTACGAAGCGCGTGAACGGGCGGATCAGTTCCGGCGGCTGAACCTCAAGATGCTGGAGGAGATCGTCGCCCAGCCGGAAGACGACCTCGCGTTCCGCCACGACGCCTACCGACGCGCCAATGCGCTGCTCACGGAGATGTTCAACGAAGACCGTGCCCACCCCGTCGACAGCTGGCCGGAACACCATCGCAACGAAACCGACAAGACGCCGGGTTGACCGGCGTCATACGCGCCCGAACTTGCGCCGGACATCGGCTGCAAGTTGGCGCTGGCGCTGAAACCCAGCTCAGCGCCGATGCTGGCGAGACGCTGGTCTTTCAGGCCACTAGACCAATGCGTCCAGCTCGGCGAGCATCGGCGCAGGGATCTTCAGCTCACTCGCCGTGAGGTTTTCCCGCAGGTGCGCCAGGGACGATGTGCCGGGAATCAGCAGCAGGTTCGGCGCACGTTGCAGCAACCACGCCAGGGCCACGCACAGCGGTGACGCCTGCAAGCGCGCCGCCACGCTGGAAAGGGTTTCCGACTGCAGCGGTGTGAAGCCGCCCAGGGGGAAGAACGGCACATAGGCGATGCCCTGCCGGCCCAGGTCGGCGATGAGCTGTTCGTCGTCGCGATGGGTCAGGTTGTAGTGGTTCTGCACGCAGACCACCTTGGCAATGCCCTGGGCCTGCTTGACCTGCGCGGCCGTGACGTTGCTCAGGCCCAGGTGACGGATAAGCCCCTGGCTCTGCAACTGCGCCAGTGTCGTGAACGATTCTTCGATGGAGTCTTCCGTGGGCGAATGCATATCGCCCCACACCCGCAGGTTGACCACGTCCAGGACCTCCACGCCCAGGTTGCGCAGATTGTCGTGGACCGCCCGGGTCAGCTCGGCGGGGCTGTGGGCCGGGTTCCAGGACGCATCGGCGCCGCGCACGGCGCCGACCTTGGTCACGATGACCAGGTCCTGGGCATAAGGGTGCAGCGCTTCACGGATCAGCCGATTGGTGACATGGGGCCCGTAGAAATCGGCGGTGTCGATGTGGTTGACCCCGCTCGCCAAGGCTTCGCGCAGCACGGCGATGGCGGCCGCCGGGTCTTTGGGCGGGCCGAACACGTTGGACCCCGCCAGTTGCATCGCGCCGTAGCCCATGCGATTGACCGTGCGATCGCCCAGTAAAAAGCTGCCTGCCTTGCCTGCAATGTTCATCTCGTGCCCCTCGGATCAATGTGAGTGGGCCGACTATAGGCGTTGACCATTCCCTTGATAATCAGGTGCAATCGGCACGGGCTGTACGGCGGAGAGAACAATGGCAACGGATATTCAAGATTTGCTGGCCTTTGTGGCCGTGGTCAATGCCGGGGGCTTTCGTGAAGGCGCGCGGGTAAGCGGCAAGTCCGCGTCGAGCCTCAGCGATGCCGTACGCCGGATGGAAAGCCGGCTCGGCGTGCGCCTGCTCAACCGCACCACCCGCAGCGTGGTACCGACCGAGGCCGGTGCCCGGTTGATGGAACGCATCGTCCCGGCCCTGGGCGAGGTCGAGGCGGCGATGGACGTGGTCAACGACTTTCGCGACCGTCCTTCGGGCACCCTCAGGCTGAACGTGCCGGTCAGCGCGGCCCGGCTGGTGTTGCCGGCGATCATCACGCCGTTCCTGAACAGCTATCCCGACATCCGCCTGGAAGTGGTCACCGAAGAGAGCTTCGTCGACATGCTCGCCGCCGGCTGTGACGCTGGCATTCGCTACGACGAACGCCTTGAGCAGGACATGATCGCCCTCCCCATCGGCCCCCGCTTCCAGCGCTTCGCCACGGCCGCCGCACCGGCATACCTCGATGCCCGGGGCAGGCCGGAACATCCCAGAGACCTGCTGGAACACGCGTGCCTGCGGGGCAAGTTCCCCAGCGGCGCCATGCCGCTGTGGGAGTATGAGCGTGGCGGCGAAACCATCAGCGTCGACCCGAGCGGCCCGTTGATCACGCGCATTGGCGGTGCGGTGGACCTGTCGGTGCAAGCCGCTGTAGACGGTCTGGGCATCGTCTACCTGTTCGAAGACTGGCTGCGACCCTACCTGGACAGCGGCGCCCTCGAACCGGTGCTCGAACCCTGGTGGCAGCGCTTCACCGGGCCGTTCCTCTACTACCCCGGTCGCCGCTACCTGCCCTCGCCGCTGCGGGCGTTCGTGGACTTCATCAATGCACAACGGTATGGGAGCGAGCTCGCGCGCGATGGCGTCAGCACAGCCAACACCCCCGCAAGCTGATACACCGCTATCGCGAGCAAGCTCGCTCCCACAGGGGTTCGGCTGTGTAGCTGAAAATCCCGCCCCAGCACAAATCCATTGTGGGAACGATGCCGCTGCTGACGCCTCTGGTTTTGATTCGCAGCCCCGCGGCGGGCAGTCCTATGCGGATAAAGGAATGCAGGAACGACGCAGCAAGGGACGGTAAACTGCGGCGGTTCTTTTTCTTTTCCAGCATGAGGCTTTGCATGAGCAACCCAGACATCACGTTTATTCCAGATCCGGATGCGGACTCCATTTCCTCCGACGTCGCCGGTTTCGGCGGCCTGCTGGTTTCCACGCAAATCCCCACCCACGCCGACGGCAGCCTGGAACTGGGTGACATCACCCTGCAGAGCGAATGCACACTGCAAGCCCTCAAGAAGGCCCTGGAGGGCGCCGGCAGTTCCATGGACCGGGTCCTGCACCTGACCATCTACCTGACCGACATGGCTGACCGCGCCGCGTTCAACGAGGTCTACAAACGCTTCTTCGCCAAGCCTTGGCCGGTGCGTGCGGCGGTGGGTGTGGCGGCGCTGGCGGTTGAAGGCATGAAAGTGGAAGTGACCGCGATGGCGGCGAAGGGCTGAACGAGCGCCTTGCACCTTTGTAGCGCTGCAGCGCTTTTGTGGCGAGGGAGCTTGCTCCCGCTGGACTGCGCAGCAGACCCAGGTTCTTTGTTTCAACACAAACTCCTGGGACGGCTTCGCCACACAGCGGGCCCAAGCTCGCTGCCACAAAAGCCCCTCGAACATGCCCCAAATGCGCGATTGCCACGCAAATCGTCATTTTCGCACCTAGCCCGCTCCCTGCATGGGGTCTAGAGTGCGCCGCTTTCCCTCTTCACGGCCCTGCTCATGAATCTCTGGTTCCGACTGTTGCTGATGCTGTTCCGCCGCCCGTGGCGCAAGCCGGCGGCGCCCTTGGGCACCACGGTGGTGCGCATGCGGGTATGGCCGCTGGACCTGGACTTCAATCGCCACGTCACCAACGGACGCTACTTCACGTTGGCCGATGTGGGACGCATGGATTACGTGCTGCGCAGCGGCGCCTACAAAGTGGCGTTGCGCAACCGGGCGGTGCCGATCGTGGGGGATGTCTGGGGCAAGTTCAGGCGGGAATTGAAACTGTTCGAGGCGTTCGAGGTGCACACCCGCCTGCTCGGCTGGGACGAAAAATGGACGTTCATGGAGCACCGTTTCATCAGCCAGGGACGTGTGGTCGGGGTGGTGATCATGCGCGGCCTGTTCCGCTCGGCCAAAGGCACGATTGCACCGGCTGAGTTCATCCGCGAGCTGGGCCTGGCCGAACAATCGCCCGCCATGCCCGACTGGCTGGCCGCCTGGTCGCAAAGCTGCGATGACTTGAGCCTCGGGCTTCGCCTGGAGGAAGGTGAGCCCCCACGCTAGCCAGCACACCACTTACCCTGTGGCGAGGGAGCTTGCTCCCGCTGGGTGGCGAAGCCGCCCCAAGAATTTGTGCTTAAACAAAAAACTTGGGCCTGCTGCGCAGTCCAGCGGGAGCAAGCTCCCTCGCCACAGGGTCTTACCCCAGGCCTCTGCGCCATTCCCCTCGTCAATCCCCGCCTATACTTCTCTGCCAATCCCCCCTGGGGCCTGCACTTCCAACAATAAAAAGCAGAGGTGGAACATGGTCTGGCAACAAGTCTACGATCCCTTCGGTAATGCGGTGCTGTCCACGCTCCTGGCGGCGGTTCCGGTGGTGGTGATGTTGGCGTCCCTGGCGTTCTTTCATGTCAAGGCACACCTGGCGGCCTTGCTGGCCCTGGCCTCGGCCTTGCTGATCGCGATTTTCGCCTTCGGCATGCCCGTTGGCATGGCCGGGTCTGCGGCGCTTTATGGCGCGGCCAACGGCCTGCTGCCCATCGGTTGGATCGTGCTCAATATCATTTTCCTGCACCGGCTGACCACCGAGAACGGTTCGTTCAAGGTCCTGCAGGACTCCCTCGCGCGCATCACCGACGACCGGCGCCTGCAACTGCTGTTGATCGCCTTTTGCTTCGGCGCGTTTTTCGAGGGCGCGGCGGGCTTCGGCACGCCGGTGGCGGTGACTGGAGCGATCCTGATCGGGCTGGGGTTTTCCCCCTTGGCCGCCTCGGGTCTGGCGCTGATCGCCAACACCGCGCCCGTGGCCTTCGGCGCCCTGGGCACGCCCATCATCACCTTGGCCAAAGTCACCGGGCTGGATGAAATGGAGCTGTCGATGATGGTCGGTCGGCAGTTGCCGTTTTTCTCGGTGCTGGTGCCGTTCTGGTTGATCTGGGCTTTCGCCGGCTGGCGCAAGATGCTGGAAGTCTGGCCGGCGATCCTGGTGGCCGGTGTCAGCTTCGCCATCCCGCAGTTCCTGGTGTCGAACTACCACGGGCCGATGCTGGTGGACGTCATCGCCGCGCTGATTTCCATGGCCTGCCTCACCGGTTTCCTCAAGGTCTGGAAACCGGCCACGGTGCACACCTCCGCCGCGCTGTCCGGGCGGGTCGACAACTCGAAGATCGACGCCAGCGAGGATGAAAAACCCACCGCCAGCGCGGCGTTTTCCAACGACGCCCGCCCCGCCGTGGGACGGGCCTGGATGCCGTGGATCATCCTCACGGTGTTCGTCTTCGCTTGGGGCACCCAGGGTTTCAAGAACCTGTTCGACACCCGTCCGGCGCTGGACCCGCAGACCCAATCAGCCAAGCTTGACCCCCAAAGCAAGCCGATGCGCGAGGCCAACCCGATCTTCTCGCCCCTGGTGACCTTCGGCACCATTCACCAGCAGATCGAAAAAGTCCCGCCCGTGGTGCCCCAGCCTAAAACCGAGGAGGCGGTCTACAAGTTCAACTGGTTCACCGCCACGGGCAGCGGCATTTTCCTGGCCGCGATTCTCGGTGGCTTGCTGATGGGCTATTCCATTCCGCAACTGGTGCACCACTACCTGCGAACGCTCTGGGTGGTGCGCTACTCGCTGATCACCATCGTCGCGATGTTGGCCTTGGGGTTCCTCACGCGGTATTCGGGCCTGGACGCGACCATGGGCCTGGCCTTCGCCGCCACGGGCATTTTCTACCCCATGTTCGGCACCCTGCTGGGCTGGCTCGGCGTGGCGCTGACCGGCTCGGACACGGCCTCCAACGTATTGTTTGGCGGCTTGCAGCGGGTCACGTCCGAGCAGTTGGGCATCAGCCCGGTGTTGATGGCCGCCGCCAACAGTTCCGGTGGGGTGATGGGCAAGATGGTCGACGCTCAGTCGATCGTGGTGGCCTCCACCGCGACCCGTTGGTACGGTCACGAAGGCGAAATCCTGCGCTACGTGTTTTTCCACTCGGTGGTGCTGGCGATTCTGGTGGGCGGGCTGGTGACATTGCAGGCGTATGTGGCGCCGTTCACGCATATGGTGGTGGGAGGACAGTGATCGAGGAGCCGGCAGATAGGGCTGTTGTGGCGAGGGAGCTTGCTCCCGCTGGGCTGCGAAGCGGCCCTTTTGTGATCGCTGCGCGATCGAGCGGGAGCAAGCTCCCTCGCCACAGGCAAGCGCCTTTACAACCGGCAGGCTCGCTTGCCTTTCAAGCAGGGTGTTACTGAACGCTTTTCAGCTTGACCACATCACCGGACACCGAGGTGGTGTAGCCGGTCAGGACCCAGGCCCAGAACCAGTTTTCCTGGACTTGGGTGTTGATCATGGCGTCGCCGCCCTTGGCCTTGATCGCCGCGGTCTGGGCGCGCACGAAACGGTTGTTCTGCTGGATCGGGATCAGGCCGAACAGCAGCAGGCCGGTGGCCTTGGCTTCACTGTGGCCGACAACGGTGTACTGGGTGCTGTCGTATTGCTGGGTTTTCATCGGGGTGCCGGTGCAACCCGCCAGGGCCAGGCCGAACAGTGCGCAGGCGACAACTTTGCTGATGTGGTTCATTTAACGCTCCATGGGAAGACGCCCGGGATCCGTCTCTCGGGCGGCGCGTACTCTAACCGATCAGTCATAAATTGACACACCCTATCCGCCCAATTCAGTGCCTGAAAGGCTCGCTGCAGAGCCATCCGTCAGGTGCGCCTCCAGCGAGACAGCCCCTTGTCGATAACATGAAAACTGCGCCACGGAAGGCCGTTTCTGTCTTGACGGCCGCCAGGTAACGGCCGGTCCCGTTGGAGGGTTTTATCATGATTGACCTGACTGTCTGGAACATTACCCTGCCCGTGCAAACGCCGGCGCAGGTCGTGGCGACCAAAGCCATGCCGACCCTGAAAAACAAGTATTTCGACAATAACGGCCAGCGGATCGTTTTCTGGGCGCCGGTCACCGGTTCCCATACCGGTAAAAGCGAATACCCGCGCTCCGAGCTGCGGGAAACCGGCAAGGACGGCAAGCTGCGCAACTGGCGCTACAACAGCGGCACCAATACCCTCAAGGGCACCCTGGCGGTGAACCAGGTGCCTTCCGAAGGCCGGGTGGTGGTGGCGCAGATCCACGCCAAGGACGCCCCCACGCCGTTGTTGAAACTGGTGTACCGCTACGCCAAGGGCACCGGCAATATCGACGTGGAATACCGGGTCAAGCCCAAGGACAAGAAGAGCCCGGTGATCTACACCGTGCCAAACGTGCCGCTGAACAAGGCCTTCTCCTATTCGCTGCAAATGGACAAGCAAGGCCAGCTCTCGGTGCTGATCGGCAACACGGGCAAACAGGTGAAGTTGGACTCGTCCTGGTACAGCTATAACTTCTACTTCAAGGCCGGCGTCTACACCTTGGACAACAAGGGTTATTCCAACGAAGGCGGGAAAGTGACCTACACCAAACTGGACGTCAGCCACAAATGACTGACGCCCAGCCCTGCTTCAAGCCTTTGACGGCGCAACGAGCGCCTGCTGGCCACGGAAGGTAAACAGGAAGCAGACCAATACCAGCAGCGCGAAACCGGCCGGGAACAGCCAGATGCTCTGCCAGTCATGACCGCCCGCCACGACAAAGTGATCGGTCACCTGCCCCGCCACCCAGAAGCCGATCAGCATCCCCACACCATAGGTCGCCAGGGTAATCAGGCCCTGGGCCGAGCTGCGAAAGCGCTCCGGCGCCTTGGCGTCGGTGTAGATCTGCCCCGAGACAAAAAAGAAGTCGTAGCAGATGCCGTGCAAGGCAATGCCGGTGAACAGCATGAACGCCAGGTCGCCGTTATTGCCGTAGGCGAACAACACGTAGCGTAGCGCCCACGCCAACATGCCCACCAACAGTGCCAGCTTGATGCCGAAGCGCTGGATGAACAGTGGCAACAGCAGCATGAACAACACTTCCGAGACCTGCCCGATGGCCATCTTCGCCGTTGGGTTGGTCATCCCGGTTTCGGCCAGGAACGGGTTGGCATTCTGGTAATAGAACGCCAGGGGAATGCAGATCAGGATCGAAGCGATGAAGAACACCAGGTAGCTGCGATCCTTCAACAGACCCAACGCGTCCAGCCCCAGCAGTTGCTTGACGCCGCCCGCGCTGGCCTGTTCCTTGAGCGGCGCCGTGGCCGGTAGCGTGAAGCTGTAGAGCCCCAGGACCAGGGACGCGATGGCCGCCATCAGGAACGTATTGCGCAAGCCGCCTGCCGAGATCGCTTCGCGCGAATCCCAGGCGAACACGAAGCTGATCACCACGCCCGCGACGATCCAGCCAATCGTGCCCCACACCCGGATGCGGGAGAACTCCAGCGCCGGATCGCGCATCTGGCGGAACGCCACGGAATTGACCAGGGCCAGCGTCGGCATGTAGACCACCATGTACACCAGTACGTACGGGTAGAACACGCTGAAATCCGCCGCCGAATACAGCTGATACAGCAACACCGCGCCGAGCAGGTGCAACACCGCCAGGATCCGTTCGGCGTTGAAGAAGCGGTCGGCGATCAGGCCGATGACGAACGGCGCAATGATCGCACCCCACGATTGCGTGGAGAACGCCATGCCGATCTGCCCCCCGCTGGCGCCCAGCGTGCTGGACAGGAAGGTGCCGAGGGTGACGAACCAGCCACCCCAGATAAAGAACTGCAGGAACATCATCACGCTGAGGCGTGCATTCATCGTGGTCATGAGCGTCACCGTTTTATTGTTGTTCTTGTGAAAAAAAAAGCCGCACCGCTTTTGTTACGGAGGATCCCCTGTGGGAGCAAGGCTTGCCCGCGATGGCCGCGCCGCGCTCCAACCGTTGAACCGCGTTTTCGTTCATCGCGGGCAAGCCTTGCTCCCACAATGGATTTCCTCGCCACGGGGTTTTGGGTGGGGCCGGTTACCTCAATAGGCCCAACAACCGCCGGTTGGAATCCTCATCCGCCGTGACGCTGGCAAAATCATCGAACGCCTTACGGGTCTTGCTGATCATGTGCCGCTGGATGAACGCCGCCCCTTCTGCGGCGCCCTGGTGTGAATCCTTCAAGCAACATTCCCATTCCAGGACCGCCCACCCGCTGAAATCGTATTGGGTCAGCTTGCTGAAGATCGATTTGAAATCGATCTGGCCATCGCCCAGCGAACGGAACCGCCCGGGACGATCGACCCAGCCCTGGTAGCCGCCGTACACCCCCGAACGGGCATCGGGGCGGAATTCGGCGTCCTTGACGTGGAACATGCGGATCCGTGCGTGGTAACGGTCGATGAAGCCCAGGTAGTCCATCTGTTGCAGCAACAGATGACTGGGGTCGTAGAGAATCGCCGCCCGTGGGTGATGATCGACCGCCTCCAGGAAACGTTCGAACGAGGCACCGTCGTGGAGGTCTTCGCCGGGGTGGATCTCGTAGCACAGGTCCACACTGGCCGCGTCGAAGCAATCGAGAATCGGCAACCAGCGCCGGGCCAGTTCGGCGAAACCCTGCTCCACCAGGCCCGCCGGCCGCTGCGGCCAGGGATAGAGATACGGCCACAGCAGCGCGCCGGAAAACGTCGCATGGGCCTTGAGACCCAGCCGCTGGCTGGCGCGGGCGGCCAGCTTGAGTTGCTCGATCGCCCACTCGGTCCGCGCCTGGGGCTGGCCGCGCAAATGGGCCGGGGCGAAGTCATCGAACAGCGCGTCGAACGCCGGATGCACCGCCACCAACTGGCCTTGCAGGTGCGTCGATAGCTCGCTGATCTCGACACCGGCCTGGGCACAGGTGGCCTTGAGCTCATCGCAATAGGCCTGGCTTTCGGCGGCCCGGGCCAGGTCAATGTATTGCGTGCCCGATGTCGGCAGTTGAATGGCCTTGTAGCCTTGTGAAGCGGCCCACTGGGCGATGTTGGCCAGGGTGTCGAACGGGGCTTCGGCGGACATGAACTGCGCCAGGAAAATACCTGGGCCGCGCAGGCCGCTCGGGGTCTTGTCGAGGGTATTCACAACAGGGATGCTCCGGTTTGCACGACGGTCCATTTCGCGTCGCCACGGTGGTTGAGGATGGCGGCCTCGATGAACGCCATGCCACGCAAGCCGATCTCGATGCCGGGTACGCCGGGGGCGTCGGGGCCTTGGACATGGCTGCGAATGGCGTGGGCGAAATCGCCGTAGAGGTTGGCCATGGCTTCCAGGTAGCCCTCGGGATGCCCGGCCGGCAGACGCATGCGCCGCGTGGCCGCCTCGCACAGCCACGGCTGGCCGAGGCCGCTACGCAGGGTGCGCAACGGCTGGTCGAAGGCACGATGGATCAGGCTCGCCGGTTCTTCCTGGCGCCACTCCAAGGCGCCCTTGTCGCCGTAGACGCGAATCTTCAGCGGGTTCTCTTCGCCGGTGCAGACCTGGCTTGCGATCAGCACACCGCTGGCGCCACCCGCCATCTTGAACAGCATCGCCGCATCGTCATCCAGTTGCCGCCCCGGGACGTGCGTGCCCAACGCAGCGCATAGCTGCTGGATCGGTTGGTCCGCGACGAACTCGGCCAGGGAAAACGCATGGGTACCAATGTCGCCGATGCAACCGCCCAGGCCGGACTGGCCGGGATCGTCGCGCCACTCGGCCTGCTTATTGCCCTGGGCGGCGACATCCTGGCTGAGCCAGCCTTGGGGGTACTCGACCAGCACTTTGCGCACCTGGCCGATCACGCCCGAGCGCACCATGTCCCGGGCCTGCCACACCATGGGATAGCCCAGGTAGGTGTGGGCCAGGCCATAGAGGCAACGGCTGCCGTGCAGCACCTCGCGCAGGGCCAGCAATTGCTTGAGGTCCAGCGCGGCGGGCTTCTCGCTGAACACATGGAAACCGGCTTTCAAGGCCTCGCTGGCGATGGGTGCATGAAGATGATTGGGGGTGACGATGACCAGCAGTTCCATGCGCTGATCAAGCGGCAGCAGCGCTTCGGTGTCGAGCATGTGCTGCCAGTCGTGATAACAACGGGACGCGGCCAGGCCCAGGGCCGTGCCCGTCTGCCGAGTGTTGTGCGGGTCGCGGCTGAACGCGCCGCACACCAGTTCGAAACCGCCGTCCAGGCCCGCGGCCTGACGGTGAGCCTGGCCGATGAAAGCGCCCTCTCCACCGCCGACGAAGCCCATTCTTATTTTCGGTGCTACAGGATTCATCGCGATTCTCTTCCTGTCAGGATGATGATGTAACCGGTTACATCATGGCGGAAATCTAGGCTCAGTTTCCCCGCGTGTCAAACCCAACGGGTTCACCGCGGAATATTTGTGAGGCGCTCAACCTGCGGTAAGCTCCCCCACCGTACCCCCTGTTCCCCGAGGTGATTTTGTCCAACATTCGTGAGGTGGCCCGGCTGGCGGGTGTTTCGGTGGCCACGGTGTCCAGAACCCTGAAATCGCCCGAGCGGGTACTCCCCGAAACACGGGACAAGGTCAACGCGGCGGTGGAACAGGCCGGCTATCGGCCCAATCTGATGGCGGTGCAATTTCGCTCCCGCCGGACCGGCAACCTGGTGATCCTGGTGCCGGCCATCGCCAACACGTTTTTCGCCCGGGTCATCAGTGGCGCGCAACAGGCGGCACAGGCGGCGGGTTATCGATTGCTGTTGTGCGACACCCAGGGCCGGGCGCAGATCGAGCGGGAATTCGCCGCCCTGGTCTACGCCCACCAGGCCGACGGCGTGATCCAGTTGCGTGCCAGCGATCCGTTCGAATCGATGCCCACTGGCGCCGACAGCCTGCCGCTGGTCAACGCCTGCGAAGTGGTCAAGGGTGCCCCCTACCCGACCATCAGCCTCGACAACCGGGCTGCTGCCCAGGCCATGACCGAACACCTGATCGGTCTCGGCCATCGCCGCATCGGCATCATCAAGGGACCGCGCAGCAGCCCCCTGACCCTGGACCGCGTGGCCGGCTACCAGGATGCCCTGCACCAGGCCGGCATCGCCATCGACCCCAGCCTGATCTGCCATGGCGACTTCACCTTGAAGGCCGGTGACGACGGTGCCGGGGCGATGCTGGCGTTGGCCGATCGCCCCAGTGCGCTGTTCTGTGAAAACGACGAAATGGCCATCGGCGCGCTCAGGCGCATCAAGCGAATGGGCCTGCGAGTGCCCGAGGACATTTCCCTGGTGGGCTTTGACGACATCCCGTTCGCCGCCTACTGCGACCCGCCCCTGACGACCATTTCGCAGCCTGCCGAGATGTTTGGGCAAAAAGCGGTGCAGATGCTGATTGCCCTGATCGAGAAAAAGCCGATTGCCGAACGGCATGTGGTGTTGCCGTTTGAGTTGACGGTGCGGGGCAGTACGGCCCCTAGAGCCAGACAGTAAGTGGAACCCGTGGCGAGGGAGCTTGCTCCCGCTGGGGCGCGAAGCGGCCCCGAATGAAACGGCTTGAATCCACCAGACACACCGCGCTGCCTGATGGAGGGGCTGCTACGCAGCCCAGCGGGAGCAAGCTCCCTCGCCACAAAGTCCATCAACGCCAAGGGTGAGTGGTTCACTCAGGCAAACGTCGCCCCCCGTGTATTCACGAACAGCGAATACAACGAGTGGCTGCCGGCCATGAACAACCGATTGCCTTCCCGGCCGCCGAAGCAGACGTTGGGGCAACGCTCCGGCAGGGAGATGTGCCCGATGGCCTTGCCTTCGGCGTTGAACACCCGCACGCCGTCGAGTTTTTCCAGGTCGGCCTTGGGGTCGCCATTGCCGCCCCAGCCGCACCAGAGGTTGCCGCTTTCATCGCACTTGATCCCATCGATCGCCGCGTAATCCAGGCCTTCGATGTGCTTGCGCCGCTCGCCCAGGGTGCCGTCGTCTTTGACGGCGATGGCCCAGATCAAGCGGTTGGGCTTGGCCCGGCCTTCGACCACATAGAGGATTTTTTCGTCCGGGGAAAAACACAACCCGTTCGGCCCCGCCAGGTCGTCGATCACCCGGCTGACCTTGCCGGTTTCGCCGTCGATGCGGTACACCGCGTGGGGCTGGACGGGCGTGACTTTGTGCCCCTCGTAGTTGTTGCCGGTCTGGAACGGCGGGTCGGTGAACCAGACCGAACCGTCCCGCTTGCAGACGATGTCGTTGGGCGAGTTGAAAGGCTTGCCCTCGAAACTGTCCGCCAGCACGGTGAGGGTGCCGTTGTGCTCGGTGCGGGTGATGCGCCGGCCTTCGCTGGTGGTGGTGGAGCCTTCGCACACCAGCAGCCGCCCCTGGCGATCGCGGCACATGCCGTTGGAGAAATTGGCATTCTCTCGGTACACCGACAGCCCGCCGGTGATTTCATCCCAGCGCACGATGCGGTTGTTGGGAATGTCACTGACCAGCAGGTAACGCCCGTCACCGACCCACACTGGCCCCTCTGCCCAACGCAGGCCGGTGGCGAGCTTCTCCACGCTGGCGTTGAAGATTCGCAAGTCCATGAAGCTGGGGTCAAGGATGTTGATCAGCGGGTCTGGGTAACGCTGGCTCAAGGGCTCGGCCTGGGCGAGCCCGGGCAAGTTGCCAAGGGTGGCGGCGGCGGCCGAGACCACCAGGGATTTCTTCAGGAACACTCGGCGGCCCTGATCGGCGGCGGTTGCAGATTGCGAAACATCCATCGTGCGTCTCCGTTAATTATTATTGGACGGGACGACAGTTTTACTCCGTGATAAGACATCGTACAAGTATACGAAAAGGCTCATCCGCACAATCGATCAGTCCGGGTGCAGGGGTATACGCACGGTAAAGGTCGTACCGACTCGCGCCTTCGAGTGAACCTCGATGGTGCCCTTATGGGCCGATACGATCGCCGAGGCGATGTGCAGGCCCAGTCCGAGCCCGGCCGTGGAACCGTACTGCATCTCACCACTGCGTAGATGCCGGATCATCGGGTTGAAAATGCTGGCCATGGCATCTTTCTCGATGGGCTTGCCCTGGTTGTTGATCGCGATCACTGCCACATCCTCTTCAGCGCTCATCGAAACGGTAATCGGCGTGCCTTCGGTGCCATGCTGCACGGCGTTGCCAATCAAGTTGGCGAAGACCTGCTCCATGCGGGCCGGATCAAACAGCCCCTCCAGCGCGCTGGTCGTTTCAAAAAGGATTTCGCTTTCCGGATGATAGGCCCGCGCCTCCTCCACCATGCCTTCGCAGGCCGCCACCAGATCGCCGTTGAAGCGCTGCACCGGAATGCCCGAGCCGAGTTGGGTACGGGTGAAATCCAGCAGATCGCCGACGATTTTGTTGGCCCGCTTGACGCTGGTGTATATGCGCGAAGTGATCTTGGTGGCTTTGGCGGGCAGGTCCCCCGCCCGCAGCAGCACTTCGGAACTCAGCAGGATCGCGCCCAAGGGGCTGCGCAGGTCGTGTCCGAGAATCCCGAGAAAGATGTTGCGCGATGCATCCACCGCCCCGGAGTAGCTGACGACAGACTCGGCCAAGGCCTGGTCCACGGCCTCGTTGAAGCGAATCAGATCGTCCATGACCTGCTTGTGATCCAGCTGCGTATGCGGCATCCAGAGCATGAGCACACTGGTGCGCAGGGCCCGGTATTCGGAGACCATTTGCTCCACGGTAAACCCCGAGGACTGGCGGATGACCGCATGGGTTTCGGCGGCGGTTTCGGTATCGGTCGCCGGCGCCTCCCCATGGGACTTGGCAATCGCCTCCTTGCGCGTTTGCGAAGTGCGCAGGTCGGCGGCGATGGTGCGCAGCATCTGTTCGGCATGGTCGCGCAGGGCAATGGAATCCATGCCAATGGACGCGGGGGTGATGGTTTTGGCGAAGTCTTCCCACGCCTGAAGAATCGGCTCGATATTGTCGAGAATGAAATCAGCCAGGCGCATGAGTTGTTCCGTAAAAAGGGCAAGGCTGTAAACGACACAGCGGCCAGGTTTGTTTTACAGCAAAGCACCGGACAATGTGCGAGACATGCGATGTGGCGAGGGAGCTTGCTCCCGCTTGAGTGCGAAGCGCTCATAAAAAAGGGCTGCTACGCAGCCCAGCGGGAGCAAGCTCCCTCGCCACAGGTTTTCCGACGCTCTTGAGTGGACCTTGTCTGTTACCACCCCATGGGGTAAAAAGCCCTTAGTCGTACGACAACCTATAACTAAAAATAACCGCTCCGAGGCCTTTGGCCTTGGCGGCCGCCTTCGAGACACCTGCCATGACCCGCTCCACTGTCACACCTGATACCCCCACGCCACTACCCCGCCATCTCGCGGTGCTCGTCCTGCTGTGCATGGGCTGTGCCTTCGCCGGCAACCATGTCGCCGCCCGGGCCGCCTTCGACGACGGTGCCGGGGTGCTGCTGGCGATCCTGCTGCGCTCGGGCGGGACGCTGCTGGTATTGGCGGCGATGGTGCTCTGGCAGCGCCAGCGTCTGCGCCTGCCGCCCGGGGCGTGGCGTTGGCAATTGGCCCTGGGGTTGTTGATCGGCGCCCAGAGCCTGTGCCTGTACTCCGCCGTGGCGCGCGTGCCAGTGGCGTTGGCCTTGTTGGTGGGCAACGTGTTTCCGATCCTGCTGGCCTTGCTGACCTGGGCATTGGGCGGCCCCCGCCCGACGGCGCGCACCGCCGCGTTGATGGGCATGATCCTGGTGGGGCTGGTGTTCGTACTGGAAGTGCCGGCTCGCTTATCCTCCGCACAGGACGTCGGCCCGCAATGGTTGCTCGGGGTGGGCCTGGCCTTCTGCGCCGCCTGCGTGTTCGCCTGCGCGCTGTGGATCACCGACCACAAGTTGTCCCAGGTGCGCGGATCGGTACGCAGCCTGTTGACGATTTTCATCGTATTCAGCAGCGTCAACCTCGCCGGCCTGACCGGTGCCCTGCCCGGCGGTTTCGACCTGCCGGCCAGCAGCACCGGCTGGCTCGCCCTGGCGACCCTGGTGGTGCTCTATGGCACCGGGTTCATCGTGCTGTTCATCTCCGTGCCCCGCCTGGACATGCCGCGCAACGCTCCGGTGATGAACATCGAACCGCTGGCGACACTGCTGATCGGCTGGCTGGTGCTGGACCAGATGCTCAACCCGGGCCAGGTGATGGGCGGCGCGATTGTGGTGACCGGCATCGTGTTGCTGACCTATCGCAAGGTTGAGCGGGCCAAGGTGCCTGTGGCTGAAACGGCGAATTGAACTGACTGAACTCTTTATGGCGAGGGAGCCTTTCCCCTCGCCACAATGAGTTGTGCCAGCTCGCAGAGAGTCTTCGTCTTCCGGAAACTTGTTTCAAAACCCACAGTCCTACCCCAGCCGTGAAAACCTCGCCAACCTGCAGCCACGGGTTTTCCAGCTGATCGGCGCCAAGCCTGGCGCTAAAGCAACCTCCCCTCTTGAGCCGTTCGCCCCATGCGCCACCTTGTTCGCTCTTGCCGTTTCGTTTCGCTGTGCCTGCTTGCCCTGTTTCCCTTGTTCGCCAGCCCCGCCCATGCGCGGGGCGAAAGGCAACTGGTGGACGCCATCAACGACTTCCGTAGCCAGTCCCGCCGTTGTGAGTGGCGCACGGTGCGCGCCACGCAGCCGCTGGTGCTGCGTTCGAACCTGGGCTTGCCGATCGGCTTTCGCGGTGGCCTGCGGGAAACCTTGCAGGACGCCGGCTATCAAGCCCGGGCCGTGCGCAGCATCCGCCTGACCGATGCACAGGATGCCGAAGAGGCCTTCGAGATGTTGGCGAACGAGCATTGCGCGGCGTTGCTGGACAACCAGTACGCCGATATCGGCGTCAATCGGGTCGGTGACGAGTGGCGCCTGGTATTGGCGCAGCCCATGGGTGGCACGCGGATGAGCGACGTGGGGGCGGCGGACAAGACGCTGCTGGCCCAGGTCAACGCCGCCAGGGCCAAGCCACGGATGTGCGGGCGCCAGCGCTTCGCGGCGGCTCGGCCGCTGAGCTGGAACGCCGCGTTGGGAACGGCCGCCCAAGGCCACAGCCGGTCGATGGCCCAGGACAACTATTTCGCCCATCGCGACCCGGACGGTCGCTCCACCTCTGATCGCGCCAGGAGCGCCGGCTTTCGCGGACGTAAATTGGGTGAGAACATCGCCGCCGGCCAACGCTCACCGAGCCAGGCCATGCACGATTGGCTCGCCAGCCCCGGACACTGCGCCAACCTGATGAACCCGATGTTCACCCAGATGGGCGCAGCGTCGGCCAGCGACTCGCGCAGCGATGCGGGGGTGTACTGGACGATGGTGCTTGGCGCGCCGTGAAGAACCATCCTCGAGGCTGAGCCATAGGTCTCCTGCTCCAGCCCAAACAGTGAGTATCGGCTACAGACGGATTTCAGCAGCCGGCATTACATCAATCCGCGATACAGCACTGCTCAGTCGCCCCAGCCGGTTGTTGTGGTTGGCGATGATCTGCTCGGCCGCCATGCTGCCGTTGTCCACGGTGGAGTGGGCATCGGCCGCCAGGACCACGTCGTACCCCAGGGCATGGGCCTGACGCACGGTGGCATTGATGCAATAGTCGGTTTGCAGCCCGCAGATCACCAGGCGGTCGATGCCTCGGGCCTGCAACAACGGTTGCAGGTCGGTCTGGTAGAAAGCATCGGCCGTGGTCTTGCGCACCCGCAGGTCATCCGCCGCGGTCGACAGGCCGACGGCCAGTTGCCAGCCGGTGGCGCCATGGGTCAGCGCCCCATCCAGCTCTTCATGCTGGATCAGGATCACCGTCCGGCCGGCAGCCCTGGCCCTGGCACCGAGGTCACTGATGGTCCGGATGATGCGCTGGCTGTCGAAGCATTCCTCTTCGCCGCTGCACAGTGCGTTCTGGACATCGATAATCAGCAATGCGGTGTTCATGACCTTCCCTCTTCAAACCGTGTCGCAGCCGTGCAACTCATCAATAACCCAGCGACAACCCGGTATTGCGACGGGGGTCGTTGGCGCCATAGAAGCGGTTCTTGCCCACTGGCTTGCCGCCCAATGACGGCGCGCCGACCAGGATCGCGGCGATGTGGTTGGGGTCTTGCGGGCCGGCAAACTTGTGCCCCCAGCTCTCCAGCAGTTTCTGGGTATCGGGGCTGGCCGCGAACGTCTCCAGGTTGGTTTCCTCCGGCATCCATTGCTGGTGGAAACGCGGCGCATCGACCGCCTCCTGGAGGTTCATGCCGTAGTCGATCACGTTGAGGATGGTCAGCAACGTCGCGGTGATGATCCGGCTGCCGCCCGGGGTGCCCACCACCATGACCGTCTTGCCGTCCTTGGTGACGATGGTCGGGCTCATGGATGACAGTGGTGCCTTGCCCGGCGCGATGGCGTTGGCCTCGCCCTGCACCAGGCCATACATGTTGGGCACACCGACCTTGGCGGTGAAGTCGTCCATCTCATCGTTGAGGATCACCCCGGTCTTGCTCGCCATGACGCCCGCGCCGAACCAGTCGTTCAAGGTGTAGGTAACCGAAACGGCGTTGCCCCACTTGTCGACGATGGAGTAATGGGTGGTGTTGCTGCCCTCATGGGGCGCCACGCCGGGCTTGATCTTCTGCGAGTCGCCGGCCTTTTGCGGCTCGATCGCGGCCCGTAGCTTGGCGGCGTAGGTCTTGTCCAGCAGATGGTCGATGGGGTTCTTCACGAAATCCGGGTCACCCAGGTAGCTGTTGCGGTCCACGTAGGCGTGGCGCATGGCTTCGATCTGATAGTGCATGCCCTGGGCCGAATGGAACCCCAGCTCCTTCATCGGATAGCCGTCGAGGATATTCATGATCTGGCACAGCACCACCCCGCCGGAACTGGGCGGCGGCGCCGAGATAATGTGGTAACCACGGTAGTCGCACTCCACCGGGGCGAGCTCGCGGGTCTTGTACTTGTCCAGGTCGGCCTGGGTGATGATGCCTTTGTTGGCCTGGCTGGAGGTGACCAGGGCATCGGCGACCCAGCCCTTGTAGAAACCGTCGGCGCCCTTGGCGGAGATTTCCCGCAGGGTCTTGGCGAGATCCTTTTGCACCAGCTTCTGGCCGACCTGCATGGGCTCGCCGTTGTGCAGGAAGATCGCACCGGAATCGCGCATGTCCTTCTTGAACACATCGGTGGCGGTTTCCAGCAGATCGACATCACCCTGCTCCAGGGCGAAGCCTTCTTCGGCGAACTTGATGGCCGGGGCAATCAATTCCGCCCGGGGTTTGCTGCCGTACTTGCTCAACGCCAGCTCCATGCCGGACACGGTGCCGGGCACGCCTACCGCCAGGTGGCCGCGGGTGCTGAGTTCGGGCACGACGTTGCCGTCCTTGTCCAGATACATGTTGGCAGTGGCGGCCAGGGGGGCCTTTTCGCGGAAATCCAGGAACGTCTTGCGACCGTCGGCCAATTGCAGGGTCATGAAACCACCCCCGCCCAGGTTGCCCGCCGCCGGATACACCACCGCCAGGGCATAGCCCACCGCCACCGCCGCATCCACGGCATTGCCGCCATTCTTGAGCACATCGACGCCGACATGGGTCGCCAGGTGCTGGGCAGTGACCACCATGCCGTTCTCGGCCGCCACCGGCGCCTGGGAAGCGGCGTACGCCGATAAACAACCGAGGGTCAGTGACGTCGCGATGAGGGTCCGGGCCAAGGATTCGAACTTCATGAGTCGGTCTCTTCTTGTTTTTTGGAATAGGGATCGCTTCAAAAGCATTAGGCAGTATGGCTTGGTTTGCGTAATGCGCCTGTTTCCCCGCCGACCGGATGACGTCACGCCAGCCTTTGGGATAGGCTCCTGCGCTTGATCTTGACTGAATAGGGACATCGCCGATGACACTACGAATCGAACGCACGGACACGCCCACCGACGAAGAACGCCAAGCCATCCTCGCCCCGCTACGCGCCTTCAACACCGCCAAGACCGGTGGCAGTGCACCTGAACTGGTGGCCTGGCTGGTGCGGGACGAACAGGGCGAAATTGTCGGCGGGCTCTACGGCCGAGTGTTTTTTCGCTGGCTGTATATCGAGCTGCTGGTGGTGCCGGAACAGGCCCGGGGCCAGGGCACCGGCTCGACCCTGATGCAGATGGCCGAAGCACTGGCCCGGGAGAAAAACTGCGTGGGCATCTGGCTGGACACCTTCGACTTCCAGGCCCCGGCGTTCTACCGCAGACACGGTTTCACCGAGTGCGGCCTGATCGACGACTACCCGCCGGGCCACCAGCGTTTCTTCTTCCAGAAGCGCCTGGACACGGCTTGAAACGCAGCCCCTGTGGGAGCGAGCTTGCTCGCGATAGCCATTTAACGGTCAACATTTCTGTCGTCTGACCCGCCGCTATCGCGAGCAAGCTCGCTCCCACATAGGATCCGGGGCGTTAGTGCGAGCTGCTTACAAGCAAGTCGCCAACGCCGCCAACCGGCGCTTGGCCACGAAGTCGTCATGCTTGGCGTAATAGCTCAACTCGGTGCCCGTCGCACCGGCGTGCAAATCGACAAACGATTCGGCGGAGCGGGTGTAGACCGTGGAGCCACCTTTCTTGCCCGGTTGCAGGTAGGCGCCGGCATCGACACCGAATACCGCTTCGTCCTGCCAGGAAAACTGCACGCACTGGGCCACGACCTGTTCCGGCTTGTCCGAGGTCAGGGTCTTGTAAGGGGCCTGGGTCCGAGCCTCGTTCATCGCCGAACCCGCGCAGCCGACCAGCAAAGTGGCGGCCAGGGCCACCGTCAACATTCGCATTGCGTTCACTCATCGAAAAAAAACGGACTGTAGCACTGCGGCCCGAGCCATCGTGCTGCTTTACTGAAATTTACCCGCGACAGCGAGCACCGATTCACGCAATCTGTCGCGCCATCGCCACCAGCCACGCGGAACCCCCATGACCCCCAACGCCGAGTTCTACAAGCCCACCCCGGAATATGCCGACAAACTGATCAGCCAGATCGGCCAGACACCTTCGTGGATCGCCAAGCGAATCGGCGTCACCGACAAGCGGATTCGCTACATCCTCGACGGCGAACGCACCGTCAAGGGCGAAACCACGCCGATCCAGATGACCTACACCGAACAATTCGCCCTTGAATGCCTGGCGGCTGCGGCCAAGGCCAGCAAGAAGCAGTCTTCGTCTCCCAAGGAGTGACCATGGCGGCAACCGAACAGCAACACGAACGGGCCCTGGAAAAATTTCTCGATGAGCGCCCCGAACTGCGCCACGAACTGGACCACCTCAACCCGCTGCTGGCCCAGGCCAAGGGCGAGACCGCCGCACAGTACCGTGCCGAGCGCTTGCACGAAGCGTTCGAAGCCGAGGCCGAGCGCCTGGGCCTGTTTGCCTGGGAACTGACTTTGCAACTGACCGCCGCCTCGCCCGAGGAGTACCAGGCCCAGCGCCTGGAGGTGCATAAGGAAGTGGCAGAGATGGCGGGGATGGCGTGGGCGGAGTATTGCGAGTTGCATGGCCTGAAGGCCAAGCCCTGACCCCTGTGGCAAGGGAGCTTGCTCCCGCTGGGCCCGTAGGAGCTGCCGAGCGAAGCGAGGCTGCGATCTTTTGATCTTTCGCTTGAGACTCAATTGAATTCGAAAAGATCGCAGCCTCGCTTCGCTCGGCAGCTCCTACAATGCAATCGAGCAGGAGCAATCTTTAAATCCCCCCTGATACAAACAGGTCTAGCCCTCCTTTCCTGGCAATCGCCCCACCGCCCATAAAGCTTTATCATGGCCGCAGTTTTGCTGATCGGGTCTGTCATGAAGTTCGCCATTGCGCTGTTTTCCGCCGCCCATGCGCCCTCCTCGCGTCGTGCCTTGCTGTTTGCCCAGGCGGCGCTGGCAGGTGGGCATGAGATCGTGCGGCTGTTTTTCTATCAGGACGGCGTCTATAACGCCTGCGCCAGTGTCGTCACGCCCCAGGACGAACAGGACCTGCCCCAACAGTGGCGCGCATTCGTCAGCGACAACCGGCTCGACGGCGTGGTCTGCATCGCGGCGGCGTTGCGTCGTGGCGTGTTGAACGAGGAAGAAGCCCAGCGTTACCAGCGGGCGGCGGCCAGCGTCGAAGCGCCCTGGGCCTTGTCCGGGCTGGGCCAGTTGCACGATGCGATCCAGGACGCCGACCGCTTGATCTGTTTTGGAGGCGCGTAATGGCCAAGTCTTTATTGCTGATCAGCCGCCAGGCCCCCTGGTCCGGCCCCGGCGCCCGTGAAGCCCTGGACATCGTCCTGGCCGGCGGTGCGTTCGACCTGCCCATCGGCCTGCTGTTTCTCGATGACGGCGTGTTCCAGCTCACCGCCGGCCAAAACGCCAAGGCGGTCCAGCAAAAGGACCTGAGCGCCAACCTGCAGGCGTTGCCGATGTTCGGCGTCGAAGACCTGTTCCTCTGCGCCGACAGCGCCGCCGAACGTGGCGTTGCCAGCGCCGCCCTGGCGCTGGGCGAGGTGAAAGTACTGAGCGCGCCGGACATCGCCGCGCTCATCGACCGTTACGACCAGGTGATCACCCTCTGATGTCGACTTTGCATGTGTTGTCTCATTCGCCCTTCGGCGATAACCACCTCGCCAGTTGCCTGCGGGTGCTGGGCAATCAGGATGCGCTGCTGCTGTGCGGCGACGCGACGTACGCGTTGCAACCGGGCAGCCCACCGTTCGAACGGCTGCAGGCCGCCGGCGTGAACCTGTTCGTGCTCGCCGAAGACCTCCAGGCCCGCGCCCTGGACACCCCAGACTGGGCCGAAGCCATCAACTACTCAGGTTTCGTCGAGCTATCGATCGAGCACGACAAGGTCAACACCTGGCTATGAACACGCTGAACGTGGGCGACCGCGCCATCGCGCTGGACAAGGACGGCTACTTGGCCGACCTGGACGACTGGTCGGCCGAAGTCGCCACCGCCCTGGCCAGCGCCGAGGACATCGAGTTGAGTCCCGAACACTGGGAAATCCTTGAACTGCTTCGCGGTTTCTACGACGAATTCCAGCTCTCCCCCGCGACCCGGCCGCTGATCAAGTACACGGCGCTGAAACTGGGGGCGGACAAAGGCAACAGCCTGCACCTGAACCGATTGTTCAAAGGCACTCCCGCCAAACTCGCCGCCAAGCTGGCGGGCCTGCCCAAACCGACGAATTGCTTATGACCGACTTTCCAGCACTGACCCTTGAGACCCCGGCCGAACACCCGTTCGCCCAGTTCGTGCGCATCCTTGGCAAAGGCAAGCGCGGCGCCCGCAACCTGACCCGCGAAGAAGCCCGTGAGGCCATGGGCATGGTGCTCGATGAAAAGGTCGAGGACACCCAACTGGGCGCCTTCCTGATGCTGCTGCGGCACAAGGAAGAAAGCGCCGAGGAAATGGCCGGCTTCACCGAAGCCCTGCGTGAACGCCTGGTGGTCCCGGCGTTGACAGTGGACCTCGACTGGCCGACCTACGCCGGCAAGAAGCGCCATTTGCCGTGGTACCTGCTGGCGGCCAAGTGCCTGGGCCAGAACGGCGTGCGAATTTTCATGCACGGCGGCGGCGCTCACACGGCGGGTCGCCTCTATACCGAACAATTGCTGGGCTTGCTGCAGATCCCGCTGTGCCGGGATTGGCAACAGGTCGGCAGCGCGCTGGACAACGGCGGCCTGGCCTTCATGCCGCTGGTGGACTGGGCGCCGCAAATGCAGCGGATGATCGACCTGCGCAACACCTTGGGCCTGCGCTCGCCGATCCATTCCCTGGCCCGGATTCTCAATCCACTGGCCGCCCGCTGCGGCCTGCAAAGCATCTTCCATCCGGGCTACCAGGCCGTGCATCGCGATGCCAGCGGCCTGCTCGGTGACACCGCCATCGTGATCAAGGGCGACGGCGGCGAAATCGAGATCAACCCGGACGCCGATAGCCACCTGTACGGCACCACCGGCGGCGCCGGTTGGGACGAAGAATGGCCGCGCCTGGCCGAGCAGCGCCATGTCAAACCGGAGAGCCTCGACCCCGAGCATTTGAAGGCGATCTGGCGTGGTGACGTCGAGGACAGCTACCCACAACTGGCGCTGATCGCCACCATGGCACTGGCCTTGCGCGGCCTGGGCCTGGCTCGCGAAGAAGCGTTCGATAAAGCCCGGCAGTATTGGGACGCGCGGGATCGTTCGATTTAACCGATCATTAACGCCCAACCTTTGCGCTTTTAGTTCGAACCTATGGGAATAGACTCGTCTCCAACGATTATTGAGCGAGGATATCCAGATGGGTTTGTTGGTCGAAGGCCGCTGGCAGGACCAGTGGTATGAAAGCAAGGACGGCACCTTCCAGCGCGAACAGGCGCAGCGCCGTCATTGGGTGACCGCCGACGGCAGCGCCGACCCCTCGGGCGAAAGCGGGTTTGCCGCCGAGGCCGGGCGCTACCATTTGTATGTCTCCCTGGCCTGCCCCTGGGCCCACCGCACGCTGATCGTGCGCAAGCTCAAGGGCCTGGAGGCGCTGATCGACGTCTCGGTGGTCAGCTACCTGATGCTGGAAAACGGCTGGACCTTCGACAAGACCCACGGCTCCACAGGCGACAAACTCGACCCTCTGCAATTCCTGCATCAGCGCTACACCGCCGACACGCCGGACTACACCGGCCGCGTCACCGTGCCGGTGCTGTGGGATAAACGCCAGCAGCGCATCGTCAACAACGAATCGGCGGAAATCATCCGCATGTTCAACAGTGCCTTCGATGGTTTGACCGGCAACAACCTGGACCTGTATCCCGAGCACCTGCGCCGCGATATCGATGCCTTGAACGAGCGGATCTACCCGGCGGTCAACAACGGTGTGTATCGCGCCGGGTTCGCCACCACCCAAGCGGCCTACGAAGAAGCGTTCGACGGTTTATTCGCCGAACTGGACCGGCTGGAGACCTGGCTTGCGACCAAACGCTACTTGGCTGGCGAATACCTGACCGAGGCGGATATCCGCCTGTTCACCACGATCATCCGTTTCGACGCGGTGTATTTCGGTCACTTCAAATGCAACCTGCGGCGCATCGCCGATTATCCGAACCTGTCGAACTGGCTGCGGGAGCTGTACCAGTGGCCGGGCATTGCCGAAACCGTGGACTTCACCCATATCCAGGGCCATTACTACGGCAGCCACAAGACCATCAACCCTAACGGGATCGTGCCCAAGGGGCCGAAGCAGGATTTCACGGTTGCCCATGATCGGGAAAGGTTGAGTGGGAAAGGGATCTGGCGGCAGACTGAGGATTGATCCGGAAAATCCGTTGTAGCTGAGGGCCTCATCGCGAGCAAGCTCAGCTCCCACATTGGATCAGCAGTGCGCCAAAGGCCCCTGTGGGAGCCGAGCTTGCTCGCGATAGCGGTGGGTCAGCAGAGGTCATGTTGAGTGGGCCGCCCGCATCGCGAGCAAGCTCGCTCCCACACTGGATCTTCAGTGCGCCAAAGGTCCCTGTGGGAGCCGAGCTTGCTCGCGATAGCGGTGGGTCAGCAGAGGTCATGTTGAGTGGGCCGCCCGCATCGCGAGCAAGCTCGCTCCCACATTGGATCTGCAGTGCGCCAAAGGTCCCTGTGGGAGCGAGCTTGCTCGCGATCGGGGCAACGCGGTCTCTAGACCTGCCCCTGAGCCCCTTCAAACCAGGCCAGTTTCTCGCGTAACTGCACCACTTCCCCCACGATCACCAGCGTCGGCGCATGCACCTCATGCTCAGCCACCAGCCGTGGCAAGTCCGCCAAAGTGCCGGTAAAGACCCGTTGGTTCGACGTCGTGCCCTGCTGGATCAACGCCGCTGGCGTATCCGCCGCGCGACCGTGCTTGATCAGCTCGTTGCAGATCATTGGCAGGCCGACCAAACCCATGTAGAACACCAGCGTCTGCGCCGGCGACACCAGGTCGGCCCACGGCAAGTCGCTGGTGCCGTCCTTGAGATGGCCGGTGATGAAACGCACCGATTGGGCGTAGTCGCGATGGGTCAGCGGGATCCCGGCGTAGGCCGCGCAACCACTGGCGGCGGTGATGCCCGGGACGACCTGGAACGGAATGCCATGGGCCGCCAGCTCTTCGATCTCCTCGCCACCACGGCCGAAAATGAACGGATCGCCGCCCTTCAACCGCACCACGCGCTTGCCCTGGCGAGCCAGGTCGACCAATTGCTGGTTGATCTGGTCCTGGGGTACGGCGTGGTCGGCGCGGCGCTTGCCGACGTAGATGCGCTCGGCGTCGCGCCGGCACAATTCCAGAATCGCCGGCGCCACCAGGCGGTCGTACAGCACCACGTCCGCCTGCTGCATCAAGCGCAAGGCCCGGAAGGTCAGCAGGTCCGGATCTCCCGGCCCGGCCCCCACCAGATAAACCTCGCCCGGCGCGCTCGGCGCCTGGCCGTCGATCTTTTCCCGCAGCAAGCGCTCGGCTTCGCCGCCCTGCCCGGCCAGTTGGCGGTCGGCGATAGGGCCTTGGAACACCTCTTCCCAGAATGCCCGGCGCTGCTGGACATCGGGAAACAGTTGCTTGACCTGATTGCGAAAACGCGCCGCCAGCCCGGCCAACTGCCCATAGGTCGAGGGAATCCAGGTTTCCAGCTTGGCCCGGATCAGCCGCGCCAGCACCGGCGCGTCGCCGCCACTGGACACTGCGATCACCAAGGGCGAGCGGTCGACGATCGCCGGGAAGATCACGCTGCACAGGGCCGGCGCGTCCACCACGTTGACCGGCACGCAACGCTTATGGGCGTCGGCCGAGACCTGGGCATTGAGCGGTTCGTCGTCGGTGGCGGCAATGATCAGCCCGCAACCGTCCAGATCCGCCTCAAGGTAACCGCGCTGGATACACTCGCCGCCGCTGCCACTGACCAGTTCCCGCAACTGCGGTTCGATGTCGGGTGCGACCACCCGCAGCAACGCGCCGGCATCGGCCAGCAGGCGGGACTTGCGCAAGGCAATTTCCCCGCCGCCGACCACCAGCACGCGGCTGCCGCGCAGGTTGTGGAACAGTGGCAAATAGTCCATTTAGCCGATGACCTCGATGCCGCCCATGTAGGGTTTCAACACCTCGGGCACACGGATCGAACCGTCGGCCTGCTGGTAGTTCTCCAGCACTGCCACCAGGGTACGCCCCACCGCCAGGCCAGAGCCATTGAGGGTGTGGACCAGTTCCGGCTTGCCGGTTTCCGGGTTGCGGAAACGCGCCTGCATGCGGCGGGCCTGGAAGTCGCCGCAGTTGGAGCACGACGAAATCTCGCGGTACTTGTCCTGGCTCGGAATCCAGACTTCCAGGTCGTAGGTCTTGACCGCGCTGAAACCCATGTCGCCGGTGCACAGCGCCAGGGTGCGATACGGCAGTTCCAGCAGTTGCAGGACCTTCTCGGCGTTGGCGGTCAGGCTTTCCAGCGCCTCCATGGATTTAGACGGCTCGACAATCTGAACCATCTCGACCTTGTCGAACTGGTGCTGGCGGATCATGCCGCGGGTATCACGGCCCGACGCCCCGGCTTCACTGCGGAAGCACGGCGTGTGGGCGACGAACTTGATCGGCAGTTGCTTGGCGTCGACGATCTCGCCGGCCACGATGTTGGTCAGCGACACTTCGGCGGTCGGGATCAGGTACAGGTCGGCCTCGCCGTCGCGGCTGATCTTGAACAGGTCTTCCTCGAACTTCGGCAACTGACCGGTGCCCTGCAGCGCCGGGGCCTGGACCAGGTACGGGGTGTAGGCTTCTTCGTAGCCGTGTTCGGTGACATGCAGGTTGATCATGAACTGCGCCAGGGCCCGATGCAGGCGCGCGATCGGCCCGCGCAGCAGGGCGAAACGGGCGCCCGACAGCTTGGCGGCGGTTTCGAAGTCGAGCCAGCCGAATTTCTCGCCCAGGGCCACGTGGTCCTGCACCGGGAAATCGAAGGTTGTCGGCGTGCCCCAGCGGCGCACTTCGACGTTGCCGTCTTCGTCTTCACCAACCGGTACCGATTCGTGAGGCAGGTTCGGGATGCCCAGCAGGATCGAATCCAACTCGGTCTGGATCGCGTCCAGCTCGACCTTGCCCGCGCTCAATTCGCCCGCCATGCGCTCGACATCGGCCATCAGCGGTGCGATGTCTTCGCCACGCTGCTTGGCCTGGCCGATGGACTTGGAGCGCGCGTTACGTTCAGCCTGCAGGGCTTCGGTGCGGGTCTGGACGGTCTTGCGCTGTTCTTCCAGCGCTTCGATGCGCGCGACATCCAGGGCAAAGCCACGGGAAGCCAGGCGGTCCGCTACGTCCTGGAGGTTGCTACGTAACAGTTTGGAATCGAGCATGTCGGTCTCTCGTTATCAAAGTTTGGTCAAGGACAGGCCGGCCCAGGTGGCGAGCAGCCCGCCGAATACGCTGATGGCTGCATAGCCCAGGGCCAGCGGCACCTGCCCGTTTTCCAGCAGGCGCACCGTATCCAGTGAAAAGGATGAAAAAGTCGTCAGGCCGCCGAGAAAGCCAACCATCAACCCGGCCCGCACCTCGATGGGCACTTCCGGGCGAATCAAAAACAGACCGTATAGAACGCCGATCAGCAGACAGCCCACGATATTAACGGCCAGCGTCGCGGTATAGAAGTGCCGGGGCCAATTTGCGTTGATCCAGTTGCCCGTGGCGAAACGCAACAGCGTGCCGGCGACACCGCCAGCGGAAACGGCAAGTATCAGGGGGATCAAGGTTTTCTCCGCTGCCGTGGGCTCAAGCGATCCAGTTGTGCCAAGTGGTTGAGCTTCTCGCCGATCTTCAGCTCAAGGCCCCGCGGTACTGGCTGGTAGAAGCGCTGGGGTTCGAGTTCATCGGGGAAATAATCTTCGCCGGCGGCATAGGCGTCCGGCTCATCATGGGCATAACGGTATTCTTCGCCATAGCCCAGTTGCTTCATGAGCTTGGTCGGCGCGTTGCGCAGGTGCAGCGGCACTTCGAGGGAGCCGTGTTCGGTGGCGCTGCGCATCGCCGCCTTGAAGCCCATGTACACCGCGTTGCTCTTCGGCGCACAGGCCAGGTACGTGATGGCCTGGGCCACGGCGAGCTCACCTTCCGGGCTGCCGAGGCGCTCCTGCACATCCCACGCCGCCAGGCACAGGCTCAGGGCCCGGGGGTCGGCATTGCCGATGTCTTCGCTGGCCATGCGCACGACGCGCCGCGCCAGGTACAGCGGATCGCAACCGCCGTCGATCATGCGCGCAAACCAGTACAAGGCCGCATCGGGGTTGGAACCGCGGATGGATTTGTGCAGCGCCGAAATCTGGTCGTAGAACGCTTCGCCGCCCTTGTCGAAGCGGCGCCGGGTATCGCCCAGCAGGCTTTGCAGCAGCTCGACGCCAATCTCGCTGTCGTCTTCGGCCAGGTCCGAGGCGTTTTCCAGCAGGTTGAGCAAGCGCCGGCCATCGCCATCGGCGGCGGAAAACAGGATCTGGAAGCCTTCATCGCTGAGGCTCAAATGCCGCTTGCCCAGGCCGCGCTCCTCGGTCAGCGCCCGATGCACCAGCTTGCGCATCGCCGTCTCGTCGAGGCTCTTGAGCACATAGACCCGCGCCCGCGAGAGCAAGGCGTTGTTGAGTTCGAACGAAGGGTTTTCGGTGGTGGCACCGATGAAGATCAGCGTGCCGTCTTCGACGTAGGGCAGGAATGCGTCCTGCTGGGACTTGTTGAACCGGTGCACTTCGTCGACGAACAGGATCGTGCGCTTGCCGTACTGCCCAGCCTGCTGCTTGGCCACTTCCACCGCCTGGCGGATTTCCTTGACCCCGGCCAGCACCGCCGACACCGTTTCGAAGTGAGCGTCCGAGACTTCCGCCAGCAGCCGCGCCAGGGTGGTCTTGCCCACGCCCGGCGGGCCCCAGAAGATCATCGAGTGCAGGGCGCCCTGCTCCAGGGCCTCGCGCAGAGGCTTGCCGCGAGCGAGCACATGCTCCTGGCCGACGTACTCATCCAGGTTGGTCGCGCGCAAGCGGGCGGCCAATGGCTGGGCAATCGGGGCGCTTCGAAACAGGTCCATGATTACTACAAAACCTCCGCTGGGTCCTGTTGCCATTCCTCTCTGCCGGAGCAGATCCATGGGAGCCAATCTGTGGGAGCAAGGCTTGCCCGCGATACAAACACCTCGGTGCATCTGGTGGACCGAGACGATGCAATCGCGGGCAAGCCTTGCTCCCACAGACCTTTTCCCACAGACCTTTTCCCACAGGCCATTTCCAACAGGGGGCCAGTGTTTATTCCTGGATCACATCGGCACCCTTGGGGATGTCGAACTTGAACTTGGACGCGGCGATCGGCTCGTTGGCCTTGACCCCGGTGAACAGGATATTGGTGCGCTGGCCGACACTGTCGATCAACTGCATGTCGTTGACCAGGCCGTTGCGGAACGACAGGCGCAGGCTGTCGAACAGGCTGTCCTTGGTCTTGGGCTTGAGGGTGAAGTCAATCACGCCACCGGCCTCCTTGGAGGTGATCTCGAAGCTCTGGCTGATCTCGGAGATGTCACCGGACAGCAACAGCGCCGGCGTCTGGGTCAGGCGCTGGTCGAGGGTCTTGATGGTCACCTGTTCCAGGTCCGGGTCCCACAGGGAGACTTTCTTGCCGTCGGACACCATCAGTTGTTCGGCTGGTGCATCCGTGTGCCAGTAGAACAGGCCCGGGCGCTGCAGGGCCATGTCGCCAGCGGTTTCCTGCAATTGGGTGCCACTGCCATCGAGGGTCAACTGGGAAAAACGTGCGGTCAAGGTCTGGGAGCCCCCCAGCAATTGGGTCAGGCGAGCCACGTCCTTTTCGCCGGCGTGGGCCGACAAGGTAGACAAGGCCAGTACGGGCAACAGCAACATGCGAATCAGGCGCATGGGAGTCCTCATGAAGTCGTGGGGGTTCGAGCGGCGCTTCGGCAGGCCGCCCGGGTCATTAGTCGCGCATCGGGCCCGGCGCCAGTACTTCGCGCGAGCCGTTGGTGTTCATGGCCGTCACCACCCCGGCCATTTCCATGGCTTCGATCATGCGGGCGGCGCGGTTGTAGCCAATCTTCAGCTTGCGCTGGACGGCGGAAATCGAGGCCCGGCGGCTCTCCAGGACAAACTGCACCGCTTCGTCATAGAGCGCATCGGTTTCAGCGTCGTCGTCACCGCCGCCACTGCTGCCCTCGAAACCGCTGCCGGCCTCTTCGACACCGTTGAGGATGTCGTCGTTGTATTCAGGCGCGCCACGCAACTTCCAAGCTTCCACCACGCGGTGCACTTCGTCATCGGAAACGAACGCACCGTGCACACGAATCGGCAGGCTGGTGCCCGGCGGCATATAGAGCATGTCACCATGCCCCAGCAACTGCTCGGCGCCACCCTGGTCGATGATGGTCCGCGAGTCGATCTTGCTCGATACCTGGAACGCCATGCGGGTCGGGATGTTGGCCTTGATCAGGCCGGTGATCACGTCCACCGACGGCCGCTGCGTGGCGAGGATCAAGTGGATACCAGCCGCACGGGCCTTCTGGGCGATACGGGCGATCAGTTCTTCGACCTTCTTGCCGACGATCATCATCATGTCGGCGAATTCGTCCACCACCACCACGATGGTCGGCAGCTTGTGCAGCAGCGGCGCTTCGTCGTGGATGCTCTCGCGGTGATACAACGGATCGCTCAATGGCGTACCGGCCTCTTCGGCCTCCTTGACCTTGGCGTTGAAGCCCGACAGGTTGCGCACGCCCATCTTCGCCATCAGCTTGTAGCGGCGCTCCATCTCGGCGACGCTCCAGCGCAGGGCGTTGGCGGCGTCCTTCATGTCGGTGACCACCGGGCACAGCAGGTGCGGAATGCCTTCGTAGATCGACAATTCGAGCATTTTCGGGTCGATCATGATCAGCTTGGCGTCTTCCGGGCCGGACTTGAACAGAATCGACAGGATCATCGCGTTCACGCCCACCGACTTACCGGAACCGGTGGTACCGGCCACCAGCAGGTGAGGCATCTTCGCCAGGTCGGTGATGACCGGCTTGCCGCCGATGTCGTGGCCCAGGGCCAGGGTGACCGGCGACTTGTGGTTGTCATACTCAGGCGTCGACAGCACTTCGGAGAAGCGCACGATCTGGCGGTCTTCGTTGGGAATCTCGATGCCCACGGTGGTCTTGCCGGGAATCACCTCCACCACCCGCACGCTGGTCACGGCCAGGGAACGCGCCAGGTCTTTCGCCAGGTTGGCGATGCGACTGACCTTCACGCCGGCAGCGGGCTGGATTTCGTAGCGGGTAATCACCGGGCCCGGGTGGATCGAATCCACCGACACCTCGACCCCGAACTCCTTGAGCTTGATCTCCAGCAAGTGGCCGACGGCCGCCAGGGATTCGGGGGAATAATTGAGCTGTTTCTTCTCGGCCGGGTCCAGGATCGAGATCGGCGGCAAGGTGCCTTCCACTGCACTGTCGACGAACAGCGGCGCCTGTTTCTCTTTCTGTACGCGCTTGCTCTGCTCCGGCGGCTTGGCCGGGGCCATGGTGATGACCGGCGGCACCTGTTTTTCGCGCTCGGACATGTGTTTGCTCAAGGCCTGCTCACGCTCGATCAGGCGCTCCTTGACCTTGGCCTGCTCGCGCTTGTCCGGCGTCGTCGGGGCCACCACGTCGTGGACGCGGTCGTCGACTTCACGCAGTTGCGCCACCAGTTGCTTGCGCTCGGTGCGCGCCGCCCACCAGCGGTTCATGGCGCCCTGGATCAGTTCGATCAGGTCGAGGGTGATCTTGCCCGTGACGTCCATGACCTTGAACCAGGACAGGTCGGTGAACACCGTCAGGCCAAACAGGAACAGGGCGATGAACAACAACGTGCTGCCCTGGATGTTCAGGGCATTCCTGGCCAGGTCACCGAGGCTTTCCCCCAGGGCACCACCCGCCCCGGCCGGCAAACCGGTGGGCGCATGGAAATGGATATGGGCCAGCGCGGCCCCCGACAACACCAGGAATACCAGGCCGATCAGGCGCCAGGAGAACAACCAGCCGCTCCACTGCCACGGCTCGTGGCGCTGGCGGAAGATCTGGTAGGCCTTGATCGCCAGCAGCAACGGAAAAATGTAGGCGAAATAGCCCAGCACCATGAACAGGATGTCGGCGCTGTAGGAACCGGCCGGACCGCCAAAATTCTGCACGTCGTCGATCTTGCTGTTATGGCTCCAGCCCGGATCGTCCTTGCCGTAGGTCAGCAAGGCCATCATCAGGAACAGGCACAGGGCACCGATGGCGATCAATGCACCTTCCTTGAGCCGGTAGTGCAGTTGCTGGCGCCAGAGCGGAACGACTGGTTTGGGTGCTGCGGTGGATTTCTTCAAAACGCTTCTTTTCCTGCGCCAACGGCGCGTCCATCTGTTGAATGACTATAAAAAACTGCCCATGACGAGCAGGTAAAAAAGTGAATGTGCACAACCGGTACTACTTTTACCACTGTGAGGTGCATCCAGAAAACTGCAGGCGTGGCCGAAAATTCTGATCTTTAGCCCATCCCGCGTTCAAAACCCAGGCATTGTACGGGTTTGTCTGCACCAATTGGACCATGCATTCTCTTTTGTGACAAAGGCTTATGAGGTGTTTTTATGAGCGAAGTGAAGCATTCACGCCTGATCATTCTGGGTTCCGGCCCTGCGGGGTACAGCGCGGCCGTCTATGCCGCCCGCGCCAACCTCAAACCCGTTGTCATTACTGGCCTGCAGGCCGGTGGCCAGCTCACCACCACCGTGGAAGTCGATAACTGGCCCGGCGATGTCGAAGGCCTGACCGGCCCGGTACTGATGGAGCGCATGCAACGGCACGCCGAGCGTTTCGACACGCAGATCGTCTACGACCATATCCACACCGCCAAGTTGCAGCAGCGCCCGTTCGAATTGATCGGCGACAGCGGCATCTATACCTGTGATGCGCTGATCATTGCCACCGGCGCCTCGGCCCAGTACCTGGGGCTGCCCTCGGAAGAAAGCTTCGCCGGCAAAGGGGTTTCCGCGTGCGCGACGTGCGATGGCTTTTTCTATCGCAACCAGGTGGTAGCGGTAGTCGGCGGCGGCAATACCGCGGTCGAGGAAGCCCTGTACCTGTCGAACATCGCCAGGGAAGTGCACCTGATCCACCGCCGCGACAAGCTGCGCGCCGAGAAAATCCTCCAGGACAAACTCTTCGAAAAGGCCACTAACGGCAATATCAAGCTGCACTGGAACCAGAACCTGGATGAAGTCCTGGGCGACGCCAGCGGCGTGACCGGCGCACGCCTGCGGCACAGCGAGACCGGCGAAACCAGCACCTTGTCCCTCGCCGGGGTGTTCATTGCCATCGGCCACAAACCCAACACCGATCTGTTCCAGGGCCAGTTGACGATGCGCGACGGCTACCTGCTCGTGCATGGCGGCAGCGAAGGCAACGCCACCGCGACCGATATCGAAGGCGTATTCGCCGCAGGCGACGTGGCCGACCATGTCTATCGCCAGGCGATTACCTCCGCTGGCGCCGGCTGCATGGCCGCACTCGACGCGGAGAAGTATCTCGATGACATCCCTGCCGTTTGACGGTTAACCTTCCAGGCGGGTACTCGCTGACCGGCGAGACCCGCATCTGCCGCCCTCCCCTTCTACAAGCCGGACACCCATGCTGACCTGGTTACAACGCAACAGCCTCGAATTTCCGCCACTGGCAAAAGCCATGCGCGATCCCAACGGATTATTGGCCGCCGGTGGCGATCTATCCGCCGACCGGCTGATCCAGGCCTACCGCCACGGCTGCTTCCCATGGTTTTCCGAGGGGCAACCGATCCTGTGGTGGTCGCCGGATCCACGCACGGTGTTGCTTCCCGACGAACTGCACATATCCCGCAGCCTGGGCAAACTGTTGCGCAAGCAGCGCTATGACGTGACGTTCGATCAGGATTTTGCCGCGGTCATCCAGGCCTGCGCGGCGCCGCGAGACTATGCCGAAGGCACCTGGATCACCGACGCCATGCAAACCGCTTATCTGGAACTGCACCGACGTGGTTTCGCCCACTCGGTGGAAGTCTGGGACCAGGGGGTGCTGGTGGGCGGCCTGTATGGCTTGGCCATGGGCCAGTTGTTTTTTGGCGAGTCCATGTTCAGCCGAGCCGACAATGCGTCGAAATTCGGCTTCGCCACCCTGGTCCAACACCTCAAGGCCGCCGGTTTCGTGCTGATCGACTGTCAGATGCCCACCGAGCACCTGCACAGCCTGGGCGCTCGGTCGATTCCACGCACCGAATTTGCGGGCTATCTAAAGGCACATCTGGACCTGCCCAACCAGGCAACATGGGTTTGCTGAGCGACATTCGCGCTCCTGGCTTACAATTAAATCCAAAGCTTATTCCGAGGGCCGATCATGACCGAGTTGGCGCGTTTGAAGTTCTATGCCACTCAGCCCCACTCTTGCAGTTACCTGCCGGAGGAGCAGGCCACGACGCTGTTCCTCGACCCTAGCCAGCCCATGGATGTGCATGTCTACGCAGACCTGTCGGAAATGGGCTTTCGTCGTAGCGGCGATCATCTCTACCGGCCCCATTGCCAGCATTGCAACGCCTGCGTCCCGGCGCGCATTCCCGTGGCGCAATTCTTGCCCAATCGCCAGCAGAAACGCATTTTCAAGCGCAACGCCGACCTTCAGGTCCGGCCGGCCAAGCCGCAGTTCACCGAGGAATACTTCGACCTGTACCAACGCTACATCGAACAACGCCATGCCGATGGCGACATGTACCCGCCCAGCCGGGATCAGTTCTCGACCTTCCTGGTGCGTGACCTGCCGTTTTCCCGCTTCTATGAGTTCCGACTGGAGGGACGGCTGGTCGCCATCGCTGTCACGGACCTGCTGCCCAACGGCCTTTCAGCGGTGTACACCTTCTATGAGCCGGAGGAAGAACGGCGCAGCCTGGGGCGCTTTGCCATTCTCTGGCAAATCAACGAAGCCCGGCGCCTGGGACTGGAAGCGGTGTACCTGGGCTACTGGATCAAGAACTGCAAGAAAATGAACTACAAGACCCAATATCGGCCTATCGAATTGCTGATTAACCAGCGATGGGTCGTCCTGAGTTAGAAGCCTTTGGCTTAAAAGTTAGAACCCCTTGGCTTGAACCCCCTTTTTCGGGCACAATGCACGCCGCTTTTGCCTGGCGCAGTTGCACCGGGCCATTCACTGGATACCGAGGGCTTTACTGCATGTCGAAAGAAGACAGCTTCGAAATGGAAGGCACTGTCGTCGACACCCTGCCCAACACCATGTTTCGTGTGGAGTTGGAAAATGGGCACGTCGTAACCGCGCATATCTCCGGCAAGATGCGCAAGAACTACATTCGTATTCTTACCGGTGACAAAGTGCGCGTCGAGCTGACGCCCTATGACTTGAGCAAAGGGCGCATCACTTACCGCGCTCGCTAACAAGTCAATACAAGACGCCCGGCTAGATGCCGGGCGTTTTTGTTTGCCTGCGATTTGATGCCCCCGCCCTCCTTGTGGGAGCGAGCTTGCTCGCGATAGCAGAGGGTCAGCTTGCATTGATGCAGGATGTGCCGCCGCCATCGCGAGCAAGCTCGCTCCCACAGGAATTGGCGGTGGGGCCAGTAACAGCAAAAAGGCGCCTTTCGGCGCCTTTTGCTTTGTTGCAGTCAACGGTCAGGCCATTTCGGCCGTGGTTTCGAAGTCGAAGGTCAGTTCGCCGTCCTTGATGTCGATGTGAACCACACCGCCATGCTCGGCCAGCTCGCCAAAGAGAATCTCCTCCGCCAGCGGACGCTTGATCTTGTCCTGGATCAAGCGAGCCATCGGCCGCGCGCCCATCGTCACATCGTAACCACCTTCGGCCAGCCAACTGCGGGCCGCATCGGTCACCTCCAGCAACACACGCTTGTCTTCGAGCTGAGCCTGAAGTTCGGTAAGGAACTTGTCCACCACGCTCTTGATGACTTCATGACTGAGGCGACCGAACTGGATAATGGTGTCCAGGCGGTTGCGGAATTCAGGCGTGAAGCTCTTCTTGATCACTTCCATCGCATCGGACGAGTGGTCCTGATGGGTGAAACCGATCGAAGCGCGAGCTGCGGTTTCGGCGCCGGCGTTCGTGGTCATGATGACGATCACGTTGCGGAAGTCCGCCTTGCGCCCGTTGTTATCGGTCAGCGTACCGTGGTCCATCACCTGCAGGAGCAGGTTGAAGACTTCCGGATGCGCCTTCTCGATTTCGTCGAGCAGCAATACGCAGTGCGGTTGCTTGGTGATGGCTTCGGTCAACAGGCCGCCCTGGTCGAAACCGACATAGCCCGGAGGCGCACCGATCAGACGCGATACGGTGTGGCGCTCCATGTACTCGGACATGTCGAAGCGCACCAGCTCGATGCCCATCGCCTTGGCCAACTGCCGCGCCGCCTCGGTCTTGCCGACGCCGGTAGGACCGGCGAACAGGAACGAACCCACCGGCTTGTCCGGCGACTTGAGACCGGCGCGGGACAGCTTGATGGCGGTCGACAGCGAGTCGATGGCCGCATCCTGGCCGAACACCGTCAGCTTCAGGTCACGCTCCAGGTTACGCAGCAGTTCCTTGTCGGAACTGGTGACGTGCTTGGGCGGGATCCGCGCGATTTTCGCCACGATGTCCTCGACCTGAGGCACTTCGATGCGCTTGACGCGTTTCTCCACAGGCTGCAGGCGCTGGTAGGCACCCGCTTCGTCGATGACGTCGATGGCCTTGTCCGGCATGTGCCGGTCGTTGATGTAGCGCGAGGCCAGTTCAGCGGCCGCGCGCAGGGCTTCATCGCTGTATTCGATGTTGTGGTGCAGCTCGAATCGCCCCTTCAGGCCGCGCAGGATGCCAATGGTGTCTTCCACCGAAGGCTCCGACACATCGACCTTCTGGAAACGCCGGGCCAGGGCACGGTCTTTCTCGAAGATCCCGCGAAATTCCTGGAACGTGGTCGAGCCGATGCAACGGATATCACCCGAAGACAGCAGCGGCTTGAGCAGGTTCGACGCATCCATGACCCCGCCCGACGCCGCCCCGGCACCGATAATGGTGTGGATTTCGTCGATGAACAGGATCGCCTGCGGACGTTTTTTCAGTTCGCCGAGCAACGCCTTGAAGCGCTTCTCGAAATCACCGCGGTATTTGGTACCGGCCAGCAAGGCACCCAGGTCGAGGGAGTACACCACGCTGTTGGCCAACAGGTCCGGCACCTGGTTGTCGACGATGCGTTTGGCCAGGCCTTCGGCAATCGCGGTCTTGCCCACGCCTGCCTCGCCCACCAGCAATGGGTTGTTCTTGCGCCGCCGGGCCAGGATCTGGGCCACGCGCTCGACTTCCGCCTCGCGCCCGACCAGCGGATCGATCCGGCCCTGGCGTGCCAGTTCGTTCAGGTTGCTGGCATAGGCATCCAATGGGTTGCCTGAAGAAGAAGACTCACCGCCCTCGTCGTCCTGCATATCCTGCTCACCCTCGGAATGATCGCCATGCCCAGGCACCTTCGAGATGCCATGGGCGATGTAGTTGACGACATCGATACGCGCAACGCTCTGCTGCTTGAGCAGGAACACTGCCTGGCTTTCCTGCTCGCTGAAGATGGCAACCAGCACGTTGGCGCCGGTGACTTCGCGCTTGCCCGAGCTCTGTACGTGGAAGACAGCACGCTGCAGGACACGCTGGAAGCCCAGGGTTGGCTGGGTTTCACGATCCTCGTCATGCACGGGGATCAATGGCGTGGTGGAGTCGATGAACTCCTGCAGATCATGCTTGAGTTTATCGAGGTTCGCGCCGCAGGCACGCAAAACGGTGGCGGCAGCCTCGTTATCCAATAGGGCCAGCAGCAGGTGCTCGACGGTCATGAATTCATGACGCTTCGAACGAGCCTCCTTGAAGGCAAGATTGAGGGTGACTTCGAGCTCGCGGTTTAACATAGCTTCACCTCATACCCAAGTGGTCGGCGTTAACCGTCCTTCTCGATTTCACAGAGTAGCGGATGCTGGCTTTCCCGGGCGTACTGGTTGACCTGCATAGCCTTCGTCTCGGCGATGTCGCGGGTAAACACGCCACATACTGCCCGTCCCTCTGTATGGACGGCCAGCATGACCTTGGTCGCCAGCTCCCGATTCAGGTTAAAAAACACCTCGAGCACTTCGACGACGAAATCCATCGGTGTGTAGTCATCGTTGAACAAAACCACCTTGTACATCGGTGGCGCCTGTAATGCGGGCTTTGCTTCCTGAACAGCAATGCCTGCGGAATCGTCGTCGTGTAGATCCGGGCGATCCTGATTGAATGTTAGTCGAATCTGGCTGACTGCATGCATGGAAAGAAAGGTTCGTTTAGTTGGCGAATACAGTGATGGGGGCGCTTGTGGGCGATTTCAACCACGACCACCGGAGCCACCTTGACTATCGGGAAAACGGTGTTACAACCAATAGAGCCCATCGTGGGTTAAAAAGGTCCGTGGAATCTATCCTGTACAAGAAGATTAACCTGCGGATGGACTGGATGATACTCCAGTGATGGAGTGCGTTGCAGAGGGAAATGGGTTATGTCGGTCGTCAAGATGAAAGGTAAGGTGAAATGGTTCAATAATGCCAAGGGTTACGGTTTCATTCTTGCGGACGGCAAGGATATTGGAGACCTGTTCGCCCATTTTTCGGTGATCGAGATGGACGGCTACAAGACCCTGAAGGCCGGGCAACCGGTGACATTCAACGTCATCCAGGGGCCCAAGGGCCTGCACGCGATCAACATCAAGGTTGTCCTCGCCGAAGACGCGCCCGCGCCCGCCCCTGCCAATGTCATTGTCAGGGTCACCGAGACCCACTGACCGGCAGTCGCCACCCCGCCTGAATGAAAATGCCCGGCTCGATCACTCGAGCCGGGCATTCGCGTTGAGCGCCGATTCGCTTACATGTGCGAGATCAGGGCATCACCGAAGCCCGAGGACGATACCAGCTTGGCACCCTCCATCAGGCGTTCGAAGTCATAGGTCACGGTCTTGGCCGAAATCGCGCCGTTGGTGCCCTTGATGATCAGGTCGGCCGCTTCGGTCCACCCCATGTGGCGCAGCATCATTTCCGCCGACAGAATCAGCGAGCCCGGGTTGACCTGGTCCTTGCCGGCATACTTGGGCGCGGTACCGTGGGTGGCTTCGAACATCGCCACGGTGTCGGACAGGTTGGCGCCCGGCGCGATACCGATACCGCCCACTTCCGCCGCCAGGGCGTCGGACAGGTAGTCACCGTTCAGGTTCAGGGTGGCGATCACGTCATACTCGGCCGGGCGCAACAGGATCTGCTGCAACATCGCATCGGCGATGGCGTCCTTGACGATGACGTTCTTGCCGGTCCGCGGGTTCTTGAACTGCATCCACGGCCCGCCGTCGAGCAGGGTCGCGCCGAACTCTTCGGCTGCCACTTCGTAGGCCCATTCCTTGAAGGCACCTTCGGTGAACTTCATGATGTTGCCTTTATGCACGATGGTCAGCGAATCGCGGTCGTTGTCGACCACATATTGCAGGGCCTTGCGAGCCAGGCGCTTGGTGCCCTGCTTGGAAACCGGCTTGACGCCGATGCCGCAATCCTCGTCGAAACGGATCTTGGTCACGCCCATTTCTTCTTTCAGGAACTTGATGACCTTGGTGGCTTCGGGCGAGCCGGCTTTCCACTCGATGCCCGCGTAAATGTCCTCGGAGTTCTCGCGAAAGATCGTCATGTCCACGTCGCCAGGCTTCTTGACCGGGCTTGGCACACCTTCGAACCAGCGCACCGGACGCAGGCAGACATACAGGTCGAGCTGCTGGCGCAGCGCTACGTTCAACGAACGGATACCGCCACCCACCGGCGTGGTCAGCGGGCCCTTGATGGAAACCACGTAGTCCTTGACCGCATCCAGGGTTTCCTGGGGCAACCAGGTGTCCTGGTCGTAGACCTGGGTCGCTTTCTCACCGGCATAGACTTCCATCCAGGAAATCTTGCGCTTGCCGCCATAGGCCTTCTGAACCGCAGCGTCCACAACCTTGATCATGACCGGACTGATATCGACGCCAATGCCGTCGCCTTCGATGAAGGGGATGATCGGGTTGTCGGGAACATTAAGAGAATGGTCTGCATTGACGGTGATTTTGTCACCGACGGCTGGAACCTGAATCTTTTGATACCCCATGCTGAACTCCATTGCTTGGATTGAACATCTGGCTGCGTTCGAGCGTACCCCAGTTGAATCGGCACGCAAACCCTACGTTAGGCCCATCGGCGGCAAAGCGTTGCACTTCGCCGCGTACAACCCTGAAAACCAAGGGAAAAGCGCCAAACATGAGCATAGTCCGCCCCAGGGGGACTGCGACGTTTAGACCAATGGACGTGTACGGAAGTCTATGAACCATCGGCAGATCGCCAGCTACCTATGTATAATGCCGCCGCTGACCACAGGGTCACGACGGCTGACGGCTCTATCACAGGACTTTCCGCCAACTTAAAAGCCGGACCGTTACCGCGGCCCAACCGCTTGACGCTCGACTGATGCACCCAACATCACCGCGAAGAAACCTCGACATTCGGTTCACGGATGACTTTGAACGAACGCGCTTACCCGGCGCCCCTCGAGTTTCTGCGCATGCTTTAGCAAAGAAGAGAGTTAATCCGAATATGCCCACCCGCTCGAAGATCATCTATACCTTCACCGACGAAGCGCCTGCCCTCGCCACCTATTCGCTGCTGCCGATCGTCGAAGCCTTTACCGCTTCGGCCGATATCGCCGTGGAAACCCGCGATATCTCCCTCGCAGGGCGCATCCTGGCCAGCTTCCCCGAGCAACTGGGTGACAAAGCCGTAGCCGACCACCTCGCCGAACTGGGCGACCTGGCCGTTACGCCTGAAGCCAACATCATCAAGCTGCCGAACATCAGCGCCTCGGTGCCGCAACTGCAGGCCGCGATCAAGGAATTGCAGGCCCAGGGCTACGCACTGCCGGACTACCCGGAAACCGTGAGCACCGACGCCGAGAAAGACGCTCGCGCCCGTTACGACAAGGTCAAGGGCAGCGCCGTGAACCCGGTCCTGCGCGAAGGCAACTCCGACCGCCGTGCACCGCTGTCGGTCAAGAACTACGCACGCAAGCACCCGCACAAGATGGGCGCCTGGGCCGCGGACTCCAAGTCCCACGTAGCCCACATGAGCACCGGCGATTTCTACGGCAGCGAAAAAGCCGCCCTGATCGACGCCGCCGGCAGTGTGAAAATCGAGCTGATCGCCCAGGACGGCACTGCCACTGTCCTGAAGGAAAAAACCACCGTACAAGCCGGTGAGATCCTCGACTGCGCCGTGATGAGCAAAAACGCCCTGCGCGACTTCATCGCCGCTGAAATCGAAGACGCCAAGCAAAAAGGCGTGCTGCTGTCGGTTCACCTCAAGGCCACCATGATGAAGGTCTCCGACCCGATCATGTTCGGCCAGATCGTTGCCGAGTTCTATAAAGACGCCCTGGCCAAGCACGCACAAGTGCTGGAGCAGATCGGCTTCAACCTGAACAACGGCATCGGCGACCTGTACGCCCGCATCAAGGCCCTGCCGGCCGAGCAGCAGGCGCAGATCGAAGCCGACATCCAGGCGGTCTACGCGGCGCGCCCATCCCTGGCGATGGTCAACTCCGACAAAGGCATCACCAACCTGCACGTGCCGAGCGACGTGATCGTCGACGCCTCGATGCCAGCCATGATCCGTGACTCCGGCAAGATGTGGGGCACCGATGGCCAGCTGCACGACACCAAGGCCGTGATCCCGGATCGCTGCTACGCCACCATCTACCAGGCGGTGATCGAAGACTGCAAGCAACACGGCGCCTTCGATCCAACCACCATGGGCAGCGTGCCGAACGTCGGCCTGATGGCCAAGAAAGCCGAAGAATACGGCTCTCACGACAAGACCTTCCAGATCAAGGCCAACGGCGTGGTCCGCGTTTCGGACAACACCGGTCGCACCCTGCTGGAGCAGAACGTCGAGGCTGGCGACATCTTCCGCATGTGCCAGACCAAGGACGCGCCGATCCAGGATTGGGTCAAACTGGCCGTCAACCGTGCCCGCGCCAGCAGCACCCCGGCGATCTTCTGGCTGGACCCGATGCGCGCCCACGACGGCGTCGTCATCGAGAAGGTCCAGACCTACCTGAAGGACCACGACACCAGCGGCCTGGACATTCGCATCATGTCGCCTGTCGACGCGATGAAGTTCACCCTGGGCCGCACCCGCGAAGGCAAGGACACCATCTCGGTGACCGGCAACGTGCTGCGTGACTACCTGACCGACCTGTTCCCGATCATGGAACTGGGCACCAGCGCCAAGATGCTGTCGATCGTGCCGCTGATGAACGGCGGTGGCCTGTTCGAAACCGGCGCCGGCGGCTCGGCACCCAAGCACGTTCAGCAGTTGCTGGAAGAGAACTTCCTGCGCTGGGATTCCCTGGGCGAGTTCCTGGCCCTGGCTGCATCCCTCGAGCACCTGGGCGGGACCTACAACAACCCGAAAGCCCTGGTGCTGGCCAAGACCCTGGACCAGGCTACCGGTGAGTTCCTGGACCGCAACAAGTCGCCTTCGCGCAAGGTCGGCGGCATCGACAACCGCGGCAGCCACTTCTACCTGACCCTGTTCTGGGCCCAGGCACTGGCCGCCCAGGACGACGACGCAGCCCTCAAGGCCCAGTTCGCGTCCCTGGCCAAGACATTGACCGACAACGAAGAAAAGATCGTTGCCGAACTCAATGCCGTGCAAGGCAAGCCCGTGGACATCGGCGGTTACTACTTCGCCAACCCCGAGCTGACCAGCAAGGCCATGCGCCCGAGCGCCACCTTCAACGCGGCGATTGCTGCGCTGGTGTAAGGTTGTAAGGGAACACCACAAACCCCGGCCTAGTGCCGGGGTTTGTGTTTCCAGACATACCAAGCCCTCCTGTGGGAGCACAGGCACTCTCCAACCTCTCTTGACCCACTCCCGTCGGCTGCCCAGGCTGACCTTGACAGTACAATCAGACAGCCTAGCCTTAAAAACATCGTTCTAAGTACGCCCTCTTCACTGAAGGCGCATGAAGTTAAGCATGAGCGCCGAAAGCCCGGCTTGATCCAAGCACACCCTTTCAGCGTTTGTGGATGCGGGAAGTCTCGGCAAGGGAACGAGAGAGCGTCAGATCGGGCAGCACTCTGAACTGCCTACAGTTGTATCGACCTCAAGTGGAGCGAAACCGGGTTGCTCGAATCGCCTGTGTAGCGATGGCAATCCTTCTTGGTCTGGGTTTTTAACGAACGACACGCTAAAAACTCATTACCTGATTCGCATCCGTCGAGGAAGCACACCATGAAAAACAATGCGCAAATAACCCTACCCGCCCAAAGGCACTTCTCTATTGGTAACTGGAGCTTTCTGGAGCTGACAGTTTCCCCAACCCTCTATAAAAGAGACCATGACAATGAGCCCTTTGCCTATTATGAAGTGAGTAAGATCAGCTCTACGGGTGGAAGATACTCTACCGATGTTCGTACCAATGACTATGGCCAGCGATACAGCTACGCCACGGCCTCCCATGAATTACTGTTTAAAAGCGCATCCGCCGAATACCGATTCAATGCGACCAAGTTTGGAAATCAGGTCACCTATTCCACCCACTCACCGGGCGCCTCGGTCGAAGCGTTCTATTTCATATTCGATGATTTTCTCCGCATGATCGAACTTACAATGCGCAAGCCGGGTGAACCCGCCGAGGGCAAGAGAGATGAGGCCGACAGGGAGTGCGAAGTTCAGATCAACGGCCAGATCATTCAATACTCTTCAGCAGAACCTGTGCATCCCGCCCCCCAAAAAAAGGTGTCGCAAATCGTTTTCGCAGACACCGATAAATTTTCTTTTTTATCCAACGTCAATCTCTATTTTTCGGGCTGCGATGTATACCTTGAAGAGTCCCCAGGAAAAGTAAAAAGAGTTGATCGACACGGCGAGGGCAATCCAAGTGCGGCCACCAACTACTACCTTACACCGGACAAGGGCTACCCCCCCGGAATCACAAGCCTGACTATAAAAGACGGGTTTTCGGAAACGACGGCTATCGTTGAGTTCGATCACGACACGCACAATAAACAGGTCACCATGACAATTAAATCCTTTACCAACAGACTGTGCGATATCCGAGCATTCACCTACAACGAACACCACTTTCCCAATGCGATATGCATTGCCCTTTAAGAACGTCCAAACCTTGCACGGGCCAGCATCGCTGACCAGGGAAACATGAGCATAGGCATGGACATTTGCTCGGGACGGCGACTGGTCATTCATTTAATATCGACTGACCCACCGCTATCGCGAGCAAGCTCGCTTCCACGGTGGCCCATATTCCCTGCGAGAAATAAAGGAACCCCATGGACTGGCAACCCCACATCACCGTCGCCACCATCGTCGAGGACAACGGCCGCTTCCTGATGGTGGAAGAATCCAAGGGCGGACGCGCGGTGCTCAACCAGCCGGCCGGTCACCTGGACCCTAACGAAACGCTGATCGAAGCCGCCGTGCGCGAAACCCTGGAAGAAACCGGCTGGGACGTCGAGCCCACCGCCGTGGTAGGCATTTACCTGTACACCGCCCCCAGCAACGGCGTGACCTACCAACGCGTCTGTTTCGCCGCCAAGGCCTTGCAACACCACCCCGAGTATCAACTGGACGATGGCATCCTCGGTGCGAAATGGCTGACCCGCGACGAATTGCTCGAGCGGCGCGAGCACTGGCGCAGCGAGCTGATCATCCGTTGCATCGACGATTATCTGGCCGGCCATTGCCACAGTCTGACGCTGATCCGTCCTTCTCTTTAGCCTTGCGCGCCCGGGCCTGATAGAATCGCGTCCTTTTTCAAGACACTCATTGAATTCCTATGCGTGATCCAGCCCCTTCTGACACACCCAAGAAGCGCGTCATTGTCGGCATGTCCGGCGGCGTGGACTCTTCCGTTTCCGCCCTTCTGCTGATCGAGCAGGGTTATGAGGTGGAAGGCCTGTTCATGAAGAACTGGGAAGAAGACGACGGAACCGAATACTGCACCGCCATGGATGACCTGGCGGACGCCCAGGCCGTGTGCGACAAGATCGGCATCAAGCTGCACACCGCCAACTTCGCCGCCGAGTACTGGGACAACGTGTTCGAGCACTTCCTGGCCGAATACAAGGCCGGTCGCACGCCGAACCCGGACATCCTCTGCAACCGCGAAATCAAGTTCAAGGCGTTCCTCGACTACGCCATGATGCTGGGCGCCGACCTGATCGCCACCGGCCACTACGTGCGCCGCCGCGACATCGATGGCCGCACCGAACTGCTCAAGGGCCTGGACCCTAACAAGGACCAGAGCTACTTCCTGCATGCCGTCGGCGGCGAGCAGATCGCCAAGACCCTGTTCCCGGTAGGCGAACTGGAAAAGCCCGAAGTGCGCGCGATTGCTGAAAAACACCAGCTCGCTACCGCCAAGAAGAAGGACTCCACCGGGATCTGCTTCATTGGCGAGCGCCGTTTCAGCGACTTCCTCAAGCAATACCTGCCAGCCCAGCCGGGCGAGATCAAGACGACCGAAGGCGAAGTCATCGGCCGCCACCATGGCCTGATGTACCACACCATCGGCCAGCGCCAGGGCCTGGGCATCGGCGGGCTGAAAGACGCCGGGGAAGAGCCGTGGTACGTGCTGGTCAAGGACCTGGAGCACAACGAGTTGATCGTCGGCCAGGGCAACGACCATCCCTGGCTGTTTTCCCGCGCCCTGCTCGCCTCCGAGATCTATTGGGTCAACCCGATCGACCTCAGCGAACCACGCCGCCTGACGGCCAAGGTTCGCTACCGCCAGAGCGACCAACCCTGCACCCTGGAAAAAACCGCCACCGGCTACCGCGCCACCTTCGATGACCCGCAGCGGGCGGTCACACCCGGCCAATCCGTGGTGTTCTACGACGGCGACATCTGCCTGGGCGGCGGCGTGATCGAAGTCGCAGAGCCCTGGAGCAGCCAGGCATGAACCCAATCCAGGAACAACTGACGGCATTGGGCGGCGTGTTTCTCGCCGCCGTGCTGGTGGACAGGATCGCCAAGACCGGCCAGGCCACCGAAGCGGGCGTGGCCTGCATGCTCGGCAGCCTGCTGGTTCGCGACCCCAAGGACACCCTGGAAGTCTATGGCGGCGACGACCTGAACCTGCGCGAAGGCTATCGCGCGCTGATCGGCGCCCTGGAGCGCGATCCCAGCGCCTTGCAACGCGAGCCGCTGCGCTATGCCCTGTCGATGCTGGGCCTTGAGCGCCAGTTGGCCAAGCGCGACGACCTGCTGGAGACCATCGGCAAACGCTTGCCGCAGATCCAGTCCCAGGTCGAACACTTCGGCCCGGCTCACGAAAACGTCGTCGCGGCCTGCGGTTCGCTGTACCAGGACACCCTGAGCACCTTGCGCCAGCGCATCCAGGTGCATGGCGACATGCGCAACCTGCAACAGCCAAGCAATGCCTCGAAAATCCGCGCCCTGCTGCTGGCCGGGATTCGCTCGGCACGACTTTGGCGGCAATTGGGTGGCCATCGCTGGCAACTGGTGATCAGCCGCCGCAAATTGCTGAAAGAGCTTTACCCGTTGATGCGCAACGAATAAGTCGCCTCGACCTGCTTTTTTGTGGCGAAGGCGCTTGCTCCCTCGCCACAGGTAATAAACAGTTTTAGCTTGTTACGCGTAGCACGCCGGTCAGTTGGCGACGGACCGGCACTTGTTTTCATGTATGATACGCGCCCCATTTCGTTGCCCGACTGTCCGAGAACACCCCATGCAGCTCTCTTCGCTCACTGCGGTTTCCCCTGTTGACGGCCGCTACGCCGGCAAAACCCAGGCCCTGCGCCCGATTTTCAGCGAGTACGGCCTGATCCGTGCCCGCGTCCTGGTTGAAGTGCGCTGGCTCCAGCGCCTGGCCGCCCACCCTGCCATCGGCGAAGTGCCGGCGTTTTCCGCCGAAGCCAACGCGGTGTTGAACGCGCTGGCAGAAAACTTCGTGCTGGAGCACGCCGAGCGCGTCAAAGAGATCGAGCGCACCACCAACCACGACGTCAAGGCCATCGAATACCTGCTCAAGGAGCAGGCGGCCAAGCTGCCGGAGCTGGCCAATGTCAGCGAGTTCATCCACTTTGCCTGCACCAGCGAGGACATCAACAACCTGTCCCACGCCCTGATGCTGCGCGAAGGCCGTGATGAGGTGATGCTGCCCCTGATGCGCCAGACCGCCCAGGCCATCCGCGAACTGGCGATCCGTTTCGCCGACGTGCCGATGCTGTCGCGTACCCACGGTCAACCGGCTTCGCCGACCACCCTGGGCAAGGAACTGGCAAACGTGGTCTACCGCCTGGAGCGCCAGATCGCCCAAGTGGCCGCCGTGCCGCTGCTGGGCAAGATCAACGGCGCCGTGGGCAACTACAACGCCCACCTGTCGGCCTACCCGGACATCGACTGGGAAGCCAATGCCCGCGCCTTCATCGAAGACGAGCTGGGCCTGAGCTTCAACCCGTACACCACCCAGATCGAACCGCACGACTACATCGCCGAGCTGTTCGATGCGATCGCGCGCTTCAACACCATCCTGATCGACTTCGACCGTGACATCTGGGGCTATATCTCCCTGGGCTACTTCAAGCAGCGCACCATCGCCGGAGAAATCGGTTCTTCGACCATGCCGCACAAGGTCAACCCGATCGATTTCGAAAACTCCGAAGGCAACCTGGGCATCGCCAACGCGCTGTTCCAGCACCTGGCGAGCAAACTGCCGATCTCCCGCTGGCAGCGCGACCTGACCGACTCCACCGTGCTGCGCAACCTGGGCGTGGGCTTTGCCCACAGCGTCATTGCCTACGAAGCCAGCCTCAAGGGCATCAGCAAGCTGGAACTGAACGAGCAGAAGATCGCCGCCGACCTCGACGCTTGCTGGGAAGTTCTCGCCGAGCCGATCCAGACCGTGATGCGCCGCTACAACATCGAAAACCCGTATGAAAAGCTGAAAGAGCTGACCCGTGGCAAGGGCATCAGCCCTGAAGCGCTGCAGACTTTCATCGATGGCCTGGACATGCCTGCCGCGGCCCGCGCGGAGCTGAAGAAGCTCACGCCGGCCAGCTACATCGGCAACGCGGCGGAACAAGCCAAGCGCATCTGATCCACGGCCTTACCTTTGAGACGCCCGGCCGCGCCGGGCGTTTTTATTCGCGTCTGAAAAGTATATTTTTTCAATAGGTTACACATGAATCCTGATATTCCTCTGCAACTCCTGGGCGGCATCACGGCACGGGAATTCCTGCGCGACTACTGGCAGAAAAAACCCCTGCTGATCCGTCAGGCGATTCCTGACTTCCAAAGCCCGATCGACGCCGATGAACTGGCCGGCCTGGCCCTGGAAGAAGAAGTCGAATCGCGCCTGGTGATCGAACACGGCGAGACCCCTTGGGAAATGCGTCGCGGCCCGTTCGCCGAAGACGAATTCAGCAAGTTGCCGGAGCGCGAGTGGACCCTGCTGGTGCAGGCGGTCGATCAGTTCGTACCGGAAGTCGGCGAGCTGCTGGAGAACTTCCGCTTCCTGCCGAGCTGGCGCATCGACGACGTGATGATCAGCTTCGCCGCCCCCGGTGGCAGCGTGGGTCCGCATTTCGATAACTATGACGTGTTCCTGCTGCAAGGCCATGGCCAGCGCAACTGGAAAATCGGCCAGATGTGCGACTCCGAAAGCCCGCTGCTGCAGCACGCCGACCTGCGCATCCTCGCCGACTTCGAAGCCACCGACGAGTGGATCCTGGAGCCGGGCGACATGCTCTACCTGCCGCCGCGCCTGGCGCACTGCGGCGTGGCCGTGGACGACTGCATGACCTACTCCGTGGGTTTCCGTGCACCAAGCGCCGCTGAAGTGCTGACTCACTTCACCGACTTCCTGAGCCAGTTCCTGCCGGACGAAGAACGCTACACCGACGCCGACGCGCGCCCGGTAGCCGACCCGCACCAGATCCAGCAAGACGCCCTCGACCGCCTCAAGGGCCTGCTGGCCGAGCACATGAGCGACGAGCGCCTGCTGCTGACCTGGTTCGGCCAGTTCATGACCGAGCCGCGCTACCCGGAACTCGTGGTAGGCCCGGAAATGGAAGATGACGAGCTGTTGGCCGGCCTGGAGCAAGGCGCGGTGATCATCCGCAACCCAAGCGCGCGCCTGGCCTGGTCGGAAGTCGATGATGACCTGCTGCTGTTCGCCAGCGGCCAGAGCCGTTACCTGCCGGGCAAGCTGCGCGAACTGCTGAAAATGATCTGCGCCGCCGACGCCCTGCACAGCGAAAACCTCGGCCCGTGGTTGGCCGACGAAGACGGTCGCAGCCTGATCTGCGAGCTGGTCAAGCAAGGCAGCCTGGGGTTCGCCGATGAATAAAATCCACGTTCGTGTCGCAGACTGGCAAAAGGATAACGCCGAGATCCGGCGCATTCGTGAGACCGTATTCATCGCCGAGCAGTCCGTCCCGCCCGAGCTGGAATGGGATGCCGACGACCAGGGCGCGGTGCATTTCCTGGCGTTTGAAGGCGATTTCCCCATCGGCACCGCGCGCCTGTTGACCGACGGCCACATCGGCCGTGTCTCGGTCCTCAAGGACTGGCGCGGCCTGAAGGTGGGCGATGCGTTGATGCACGCGGTGATCGCCGAAGCCGAGAAACGCGGGCTCAAGCAGCAGATGCTCAGCGCCCAGGTGCATGCCACGCCGTTCTACGAGCGGTTGGGGTTTGCAGTGGTCAGCGAGGAGTTCCTGGAAGCCGGGATTCCTCACGTGGACATGGTGCGGCGCTCGGCCTGAAACCGCAGTGCGGCCATCGCGAGCAAGCTCGCTCCCACAGGAGGCCGGCGGTGAACCCATGATTCATGTACACCTGCCCCCCATGTGGGAGCGAGCTTGCTCGCGATGAGGCCCTCAAGCCTTACCAAAAAACGCCCCGCCATCCCCCGATGCCGGGGCGTTTTGCCGTCTACCATTCAACTTGCCCCATCCGGGGCCGACAAACTGGCAATATCAAGCCTTTGTCTCGCGGAGAAATGGACATGCCTCTACGCACCCTCCTGGTCACCCTGCTGCTCGGTTGCAGCCTGTCGGTCATGGCCGATACGCAAATCGTGCCGCTGAACTACCGCACCAGCGCCGACCTGTTGCCGGTGGCGCAGAATTTCATTGGCAAGGACGGCCAGGTCAGCGCCTACGGCAACCAACTGATCGTCAACGCCGAGCCCGGCAAGATCGAAGAGCTGCGGCAATTCCTGGCCCAATTGGACACCGCGCCCAAGCGCCTGCTGATCACGGTCGACACCAACGAAAACAACCTCCAGGGCGACCAGGGTTACTCGATCAACGGTGCCGCTCCCAGCCAGACCCGCATCATCAACCGCAGCACCGCCAGCCGCGACGGCGGCGTACAGCAGGTGCAGGCCAGCGAAGGCCAGCCGGCGCTGATCCAGGTAGGCCAGAGCGTGCCATTCACTAGCAACCAGACCGACAACTACGGCCGCATGCAGAGCCAGACTGAATACCGCAACGTCACCCAGGGTTTTTATGTCACGGCCAGCGTCACCGGCGAGACCGTTCATCTGAGCATCAGCACCAATCGTGACCGCATGAGCCAGGAACGTCCCGATGTAGTGAACGTTCAGAGTACCGACACAACTGTCAGCGGACGCCTCGGCGAATGGATCACCCTGGCCGGCGTGAATCGCCAGACTCAGGCCGACAAACAAGGCCTGACCCGCAGCTACTCGACCCAGGGCCGCGACGACATGATTTTGCGGGTCAAGGTCGACACCCTGAACTGAAGCACCAAAAACTGACTGATGAGTCGTATTAGACCAAAGATGTAGTGCTATAAAAAAAGCACTACAAAACGTTTGACGAGCCAAAAAACCGAAGGCATGATGGCCTCGCTCCCGCTAATCAGGGGCCCTGGCAAGGGCCTTCGGGTCGACGCTTGCAACTATCCTGCGAGCCGATTCGTGTCTGTACCGCCCACAAGGTGTGTTTGACGAGGTTGCGACTGGAACGAAGTTGTCCCGAGGGACGGAAGCGTAACTAGGTAACCCGGCATCACTCTGAGTTCGTATTAAAGGCCCACGACGCCCGAATGCGCCCGCAGTTCGCCCCTACCTGCTCACTTTCCCCTCGAGCCCATCGTTCATCCCGTCGCCACCTCGCCTGAACCGACTTGTACGCCAACCCCTGGTCGGCAGGAGCAGGAATTTTCCACCAAGACCTATGCGACGAGGTTTATCTCCATGGCACTGACACGCGAACAGCAAATTGCAGCCCTTGAAAAAGACTGGGCTGAAAACCCGCGCTGGAAAGGCGTGAAGCGCAATTATTCCGCTGCTGACGTCGTCCGTCTGCGTGGCTCGGTTCAACCTGAGCACACCTTTGCGAAAATGGGCGCCGAGAAGCTGTGGAACCTGGTCACCCAGGGCGCCAAGCCAGCCTTCCGTCCCGAGAAAGATTTCGTCAACTGCATGGGCGCCCTGACCGGCGGCCAGGCTGTGCAGCAAGTCAAGGCGGGCATCCAGGCGATCTACCTGTCGGGCTGGCAAGTGGCTGCGGACAACAACTCCGCCGAGTCGATGTACCCCGACCAGTCGCTGTACCCGGTGGATTCGGTTCCAACCGTGGTCAAGCGCATCAACAACTCGTTCCGTCGCGCCGACCAGATCCAGTGGAAAGCCGGCAAGAACCCGGGCGACGAAGGCTACATCGACTACTTCGCACCGATCGTGGCTGACGCCGAAGCCGGTTTCGGCGGCGTCCTGAACGCCTACGAGCTGATGAAGAGCATGATCGAAGCAGGCGCCGCCGGCGTTCACTTCGAAGACCAACTGGCCTCGGTGAAAAAATGCGGCCACATGGGCGGCAAGGTTCTGGTTCCAACCCAGGAAGCCGTGCAGAAGCTGACGGCTGCCCGCCTGGCCGCCGACGTTGCCGGTGTACCGACCATCATCCTGGCCCGTACCGACGCCAACGCCGCTGACCTGCTGACCTCTGACTGCGACCCGTACGACCAGCCGTTCGTGACCGGTACCCGCACCCAGGAAGGCTTCTACAAGGTGCGTGCCGGTCTCGACCAGGCCATCGCCCGTGGCCTGGCCTACGCGCCGTACGCCGACCTGATCTGGTGCGAAACCGCCAAGCCGGACCTGGACGAAGCCCGTCGCTTCGCCGAAGCGATCAAGAAGGAATACCCGGACCAACTGCTGTCGTACAACTGCTCGCCTTCCTTCAACTGGAAGAAAAACCTGGACGACGCGACCATCGCCAAGTTCCAGCGCGAACTGTCCGCCATGGGCTACAAGCACCAGTTCATCACCCTGGCCGGCATTCACAACATGTGGCACAGCATGTTCAACCTGGCGCACGACTACGCCCGCAACGACATGACCGCCTACGTGAAGCTGCAAGAGCAGGAATTCGCCGACGCCGCCAAGGGCTACACCTTCGTGGCTCACCAGCAGGAAGTGGGCACCGGTTACTTCGACGACATGACCACCGTGATCCAGGGCGGCACTTCGTCGGTGACCGCACTGACCGGCTCCACCGAAGAAGAACAGTTCCACTGATTCACACGCTTGCCTCGAGTAAGCGGCCCTTGCGGACCGGATAAAAACTAACCGCAAAGCCGACGATCTGAAGCCCCGACTGGTTCGGGGCTTTTTTTTTGCCGGTTTTTACACTTTGAAGTGACTGACCAGTTGCTGCAACTGGTTACCCAGGCGCGCCAGCTCGATGCTGGAAGCGGCGGTTTCTTCGCTGGCCGAGGCGGTCTGTTCGGATACATCGCGCACGCTCAGAATACTGCGGCTGATGTCCTCGGCCACCGAGCTTTGTTGCACCGCAGCAGCGGCAATCTGCTGGTTCATGGCCTGGATGCCGGAAACCGCCTGGGTGATGTTGCCCAGGGAGATGCCGGCCTTGCCGGCCAATTCCACGCTGCTGTCGGTCAGTTCGCGGCTGTTTCGCATGATGCTCGACACCTGGCGCGTGCCGTTCTGCAGGCCCGCCACCAGGCTTTCGATCTCTTCGGTGGAATGCTGGGTACGCTGGGCCAGGCCCCGCACTTCGTCGGCGACCACGGCAAAACCGCGCCCGGCGTCACCCGCGCGAGCGGCCTCGATGGCGGCGTTAAGGGCCAGCAAGTTGGTCTGCTCAGCCACCGCCTTGATCACGTCCATGATCTTGCCGATGCGCGCGCTTTCTTGTTCCAACTCACCCATGGCGTCGACGGAGCGCCCGACTTCGCCGGCCAAGCGCTCGATCTGAACGATGGCCTGGGCGACCACCTGGTCGCCGATACGGGCCTGCGCATCGGCCTCTGACGCGACTGCGCAAGCCTGTTCGGCATTACGCGCGACTTCATGCACGGTGGCCGACATTTCCTGCATGGCGGTGGCTACCTGGTCGGTCTCGGTCTTCTGGCTATTGACCCCGGCACTGGTCTGCTCGGTGACCGCCGATAACTCTTCGGCGGCGCTGGCGATTTGGGTGACGCCATCGCGGATGCCACCGATCAGCTCGCGCAACGTGGTGCCCATGCGCTGGATACCTTGCTGCAGGACACCCAGTTCATCACCACGGGTCACGACCATGTCTTGGGTGAGGTCGCCTGCTGCAATGCGATCGACCACAGCCAATGTGTCCTGCAATGGCCGCGTAATCTGGCGAGTGATGACCATGGCCGCAAGAATCCCCAACAACATCGCCAAAGCAGTGCAGCTCAACTGCAGGATGCGGGCCTGAGCGCTGTCTTCGTCACGGGAGGTCAGTTGGCTGGCATACATTTCCTCAGTCAGACGGGTGATGGTGTCACCCGAATCGATAGTGTCCTGCACAGCCTTGCCAATGGCCTGGTTACTGGCGGTGAAGTTCTGCACCGACTGGCGGTAAGCAATCAGTGCGGTTTCCAGCTGCTTGATGGTGTCGGCATAGCTCGGGCCGAAAGCACTATTAAGGGTTTCGATACCCTTGAGCGCATTTTCGAGCTGGCGGGTGGCGGCTTGTTCGGTGGCACTGTTGGGGTTGCCGGTGTAGCCCCGCACTTCATAACGCACCAGAGCCACGTCCTCCTTGGCCTTGAGGATGATCCTGTACAACTCGAAACGGCGCTCATCCGAGGCAGGCATTGCCTCTACGTCATTGATGACCTTGGCAATCAGCGCGGCGCCCTTGACCGCATTGACGCCCATCTCCTTGCGCATGGCCGCGTCATTGCGATAAGCCTCGCGCATCGTATTCAGTGCCACCTGATACTGCTTGCTGGCCTGCTCGATCAGCGCAAGCTTTTTCAGGTTGTCAGGCTTTCTCAACTCGTTCGCAAGGCTTTTCTGCTTGGCGACAAACTGCTCCAGCGACGCCTGGATCAATGCCCCCTTTTGCTCATCGCCCTTGTCCAGCTGGTATTGCAAACGAGCCCTGCGCAGGTGATCGAGGCGGTCGCCGAGTTCGGTAATGCTGGTCATTCGATCAGTGCGCTCGACCATTTTTCCCAGGCTGAACCAGCCGCTCGCGGCCAGGATAGCGGTCAGCAGCAGCACAACGGCAAAGCCCAAAGCCAACTTGAGCATAACGCTCATATTCGCGAACCAAGAATTCATGACATTCCTTTGGTAATCAGCCGCGAGCGATGGGAACTGACGCAGCTATCTATGGAGGGGGAGCGATTTTCTAATCAATATTGATATAGATGATTAGATGAGCGAGCGGCAAAGATAGCTATTTGCCATCAATCCTTCAAGGCTCTAGGCCAGGCCTCTTGCCGATTTTTTGCTGGCACAGCGGTTTCGTTGGACGCTCCAATGCCCCGGGCGCAGTTTCTGGATGGGCTCGGCTAAGCGACCTCGATCTGATGGCCGAGGTTTTTTTACCCGTTTTCTTTGAAGCCACCTACGCTGTAAGAGCAAGCCTGCACCTGTGGAAGCCAGGCTTGGCTGCGATGAACGACAAGGCAGTCTGCCTCGGGACCGCATTGCCGACATCGCGAGCAAGCCTGGCTCCCACGGGAGCAGTCCCTCATGCAGATCCACCCCTCACCGAGCCCTTCCCTTCGATGCGCCGATAGAAAAATTGATCGAACGCAGTATTGGGCAGTCCGAAAAGGAGTAAAACGTCCGACGCTGACAATTGCAGTAGCGACGATTAAGACAGCTTCTCAGACACGACACTAAGTGCACTGTAGAAAAGGCCGGCACAGATAATAATAATTATCATTTGAAAGTCGTTATCATTGTTACATTCCGCACGAAATATTATTGATGAATAACCGGCCAACGCCCACGGGGCCGGGGCCGCAGGGTCCTGGAGGCGCGCTATGTCCTTATTCCAATAAATAATTTCGCTATAGGAATTTTACTTGCCCGGTGTTTAGCCATAAAATCACCGCGATTGATTGCTGCGACATATCGTCACTGCGTTATTTCATTCAAGCTCAGAGACCTTTGCTCTCTGTTAAGGATTTCCAGCATGTCCGAAGCGACAGGACTCATGGCCCACAACTGGGGCTTTGCCATTTTCCTTCTGGGCGTTGTTGGCCTGTGTGCTTTCATGCTCGGTGTGTCGAGCCTGCTTGGGTCAAAAGCCTGGGGCCGCAGCAAAAATGAACCGTTCGAGTCCGGCATGCTGCCTACCGGTGGCGCCCGCTTGCGGCTCTCAGCCAAATTCTATCTGGTCGCGATGCTGTTCGTGATCTTCGATATCGAAGCCCTCTTTCTCTTTGCATGGTCTGTGTCCGTCCGCGAAAGCGGCTGGACCGGATTCGTCGAAGCTCTCGTTTTCATAGCAATTCTGTTGGCAGGTCTTGTCTACCTTTACCGGGTGGGGGCACTTGATTGGGCTCCGGAAGCTCGGCGCAAGCGGCAAGCGAAGCTGAAACAATGAGGCTTTGGCAATGCAATACAATCTCACCAGGATCGACCCCGATGCTCCTAACGAGCAGTATCCGATTGGCAAACGGGAAACCGTCGCCGATCCGTTAGAAGATCAAGTCCACAAAAACATCTTCATGGGCAAGCTCGAAGACGTGCTGAACAGCACGGTCAACTGGGGTCGCAAGAATTCCCTGTGGCCGTACAACTTCGGCCTTTCATGCTGCTACGTGGAAATGACCACCGCCTTCACGGCGCCCCACGACATCGCGCGCTTTGGCGCCGAGGTGATCCGGGCATCGCCGCGCCAGGCGGATTTCATGGTTATCGCCGGTACCTGCTTCATCAAGATGGCGCCGATCATCCAGCGTCTCTACGAGCAAATGCTCGAGCCCAAGTGGGTCATCTCCATGGGTTCGTGCGCCAACTCCGGTGGCATGTACGACATCTACTCTGTCGTTCAAGGGGTGGACAAGTTCCTGCCCGTGGACGTCTACGTGCCCGGCTGCCCACCTCGCCCCGAAGCTTTCCTGCAAGGCTTGATGCTGTTGCAGGAGTCGATTGGCCAGGAGCGTCGCCCACTGTCCTGGGTCGTTGGCGATCAAGGCGTCTATCGCGCCGAGATGCCGTCGCAAAAGGAACAGCGCCGCGAACAGCGTATCGCAGTCACCAACCTGCGCAGCCCCGACGAAGTCTGATCCAGCTCTGCTCTGTACAAGAAACGAGAACCTGGCTTCATTCTTTACGTTGACCGAAAGCGATAAATAACCATGACTACAGGCAGTGCTCTGTACATCCCGCCTTACAAGGCAGACGACCAGGATGTGGTCGTCGAACTGAACAACCGTTTTGGCCCCGAGGCGTTCACCGCCCAGCCGACCCGTACCGGCATGCCGGTGCTTTGGGTCGCCCGCGCCAAACTCGTCGAAGTCCTGACTTTCCTGCGCAACCTGCCCAAGCCGTACGTCATGCTCTATGACCTGCACGGCGTGGACGAGCGTCTGCGCACCAAGCGTCAAGGGCTGCCCGACGGCGTCGACTTCACCGTGTTCTATCACTTGATGTCGATCGAGCGTAATAGTGACGTAATGATCAAGGTCGCCTTGTCCGAGAGCGACCTCAGCGTGCCGACCGTGACCGGCATCTGGCCGAACGCCAACTGGTACGAGCGTGAAGTGTGGGACATGTACGGGATCGACTTCCCCGGCCACCCGCACCTGACCCGCATCATGATGCCGCCGACCTGGGAAGGTCACCCGCTGCGCAAGGACTTCCCGGCCCGCGCCACCGAGTTCGACCCGTTCAGCCTGTCCCTGGCCAAGCAACAGCTCGAGGAAGAAGCCGCGCGCTTCAAGCCTGAAGACTGGGGCATGAAGCGTTCGGGCGCCAACGAGGACTACATGTTCCTCAACCTGGGCCCGAACCACCCTTCGGCCCACGGTGCGTTCCGCATCATCCTGCAACTGGACGGCGAAGAGATCGTCGACTGCGTGCCGGACATTGGCTACCACCACCGTGGCGCCGAGAAAATGGCCGAGCGCCAGTCCTGGCACAGCTTCATCCCGTACACCGACCGTATCGACTACCTCGGCGGCGTGATGAACAACCTGCCGTACGTACTGTCGGTGGAGAAACTGGCCGGGATCAAGGTCCCGGAGAAGGTCGACGTCATCCGCATCATGATGGCCGAGTTCTTCCGCATCACCAGCCACCTGCTGTTCCTGGGTACCTATATCCAGGACGTGGGGGCGATGACGCCGGTGTTCTTCACCTTCACCGACCGCCAGAAGGCCTACACGGTGATCGAAGCCATCACCGGTTTCCGCCTGCACCCGGCCTGGTACCGCATCGGTGGCGTGGCCCACGACCTGCCGCGCGGCTGGGAAAAGCTGGTCAAGGACTTCGTCGAGTGGATGCCCAAGCGCCTGGACGAATACACCAAGGCCGCCCTGCAGAACAGCATCCTCAAGGGTCGTACCATCGGGGTCGCCGCCTACAACACCAAGGAGGCCCTGGAATGGGGCGTCACCGGTGCCGGCCTGCGTTCCACCGGTTGCGACTTCGACCTGCGCAAGGCGCGCCCCTACTCCGGCTACGAAAACTTCGAATTCGAAGTACCGCTGGCGGCCAACGGTGACGCCTATGACCGCTGCATGGTTCGTGTCGAGGAAATGCGCCAGAGCATCAAGATCATCGACCAATGCCTGCGCAACATGCCGGAAGGCCCGTACAAGGCGGATCACCCGCTGACCACGCCGCCGCCCAAAGAGCGCACGCTGCAGCACATCGAGACCCTGATCACGCACTTCCTGCAGGTTTCGTGGGGCCCGGTCATGCCGGCCAACGAGTCCTTCCAGATGATCGAAGCGACCAAGGGCATCAACAGTTATTACCTGACGAGCGACGGCGGCACCATGAGCTACCGCACCCGGATTCGCACCCCAAGCTACCCGCACCTGCAGCAGATCCCTTCGGTGATCAAAGGCAGCATGGTCGCGGACTTGATCGCGTACCTGGGTAGTATCGATTTCGTTATGGCCGACGTGGACCGCTAAGCATGAACAGCACGCTTATCCAGACTGACCGTTTCGCCCTGAGCGAAACCGAGCGCTCGGCCATCGAGCACGAGTTGCATCACTACGAAGACCCGCGCGCGGCGTCGATCGAAGCCCTGAAGATCGTCCAGAAGGAACGTGGCTGGGTGCCCGACGGCGCGCTCTACGCCATCGGCGAGATCCTCGGCATCCCGGCCAGCGACGTCGAAGGCGTCGCCACTTTCTACAGCCAGATTTTCCGCCAGCCAGTGGGCCGTCACATCATTCGCGTCTGCGACAGCATGGTCTGCTACATCGGCGGCCACGAATCGGTGGTCGGCGAGCTCCAGAGCAAGCTGGGCATCGGCCTGGGCCAGACCACCGCCGACGGCCGCTTCACCCTGCTGCCGGTGTGCTGCCTGGGCAACTGCGACAAGGCACCGGCGCTGATGATCGACGACGACACCTTCGGTGACGTCCAGCCTGATGGCGTCGCCAAACTGCTGGAGGGCTACGTATGACCCTGACTTCCTTCGGGCCCGCCAACCGCATCCAGCGTTCGGCCGAAACCCATCCCCTGACCTGGCGTCTGCGTGACGACGGCGAAGCGGTGTGGCTGGACGAGTACCAGGCCAAGAACGGCTACGCCGCCGCGCGCAAGGCGTTCACCGACATGGCCCAGGACGACATCGTCCAGACCGTGAAGGATTCCGGCCTTAAAGGTCGTGGCGGCGCGGGCTTCCCCACGGGCGTGAAGTGGGGCCTGATGCCCAAGGACGAATCCATCAACATCCGCTACCTGCTGTGCAACGCGGATGAAATGGAACCCAACACCTGGAAGGACCGCATGCTGATGGAGCAACTGCCCCATCTGCTGATCGAAGGCATGCTGATCAGCGCCCGTGCGCTGAAGACCTACCGTGGCTACATCTTCCTGCGCGGCGAATACACCACCGCCGCCAAGCACCTGAACCGTGCCGTGGAAGAAGCCAAGGCCGCGGGCCTGCTGGGCAAGAACATCCTGGGCAGCGGCTTCGATTTCGAGCTGTTCGTCCACACCGGCGCCGGGCGCTACATCTGCGGTGAAGAAACCGCGCTGATCAACTCCCTGGAAGGCCGCCGCGCCAACCCACGCTCCAAGCCGCCCTTCCCTGCCGCCGTGGGCGTGTGGGGCAAGCCGACCTGCGTGAACAACGTCGAGACCCTGTGCAACGTGCCGGCGATCATTGCCGACGGCGTGGACTGGTACAAATCCCTGGCCCGCGACGGCAGCGAAGACATGGGCACCAAGCTCATGGGCTTCTCCGGCAAGGTCAAGAACCCTGGCCTGTGGGAACTGCCGTTCGGCATCACCGGCCGCGAGCTGTTCGAAGACTACGCCGGCGGCATGCGCGACGGCTACACGCTCAAGTGCTGGCAGCCCGGCGGCGCCGGTACCGGTTTCCTGTTGCCGGAACACCTGGACGCACAAATGTACGCCGGCGGCATCGCCAAGGTGGGCACCCGCATGGGTACCGGCCTGGCCATGGCGGTGGACGACAGCGTCAACATGGTGTCGCTGCTGCGCAACATGGAAGAGTTCTTCTCCCGTGAGTCGTGCGGTTTCTGCACCCCTTGCCGCGATGGCCTGCCGTGGAGCGTCAAGCTGCTGCGGGCCATTGAAAACGGCGAAGGCCAGGCCGGCGACATCGAGACCCTGCTGGGTCTGGTGGGTTTCCTCGGCCCAGGCAAGACCTTCTGTGCTCACGCACCGGGTGCCGTGGAACCGTTGGGCAGCGCCATCAAATACTTCCGTCCAGAGTTCGAAGCCGGCATCGCGCCCACCAGCGCCGTCGTCCCGCCTCTGGCAAAGCCGATCGTAGTCGGCGCGTAAACGCTTAAAAAGGCGAAGGGTCCGTGCCCTTCGTCTTCTCGTGTGATGACGCCGTAAGCGGCTGTGTTGATTCACGCGAACAACAAGATTCCATTAGCCACGCCCGCTGACACCGGGCCAACGAAGAACTTTGAACCATGGCCACTATCCACGTAGACGGCAAAGAGCTCGAAGTCGATGGCGCAGACAACCTGTTACAGGCATGTCTGTCGCTGGGCCTCGACATTCCTTATTTCTGCTGGCACCCCGCCCTTGGCAGCGTTGGCGCTTGTCGCCAGTGCGCGGTCAAGCAGTACACCGACGAAAACGACAAGCGTGGTCGGATCGTCATGTCCTGCATGACCCCCGCCACCGACGGCAGCTGGATCTCCATCGACGACGAAGAAGCGAAAGTGTTTCGCGCCAGCGTCGTCGAATGGCTGATGACCAACCACCCTCACGACTGCCCGGTCTGTGAGGAAGGCGGCCACTGCCACCTGCAAGACATGACCGTGATGACCGGCCACAACGAGCGCCGTTATCGCTTCACCAAGCGCACCCACCAGAACCAGCAACTGGGCCCGTTCATCTCCCACGAGATGAACCGCTGCATCGCCTGCTACCGCTGTGTGCGTTTCTACAAGGACTACGCCGGCGGCACCGACCTGGGCGTGTTCGGTGCCCACGACAACGTGTACTTCGGTCGCGTCGAAGACGGCACCCTGGAAAGCGAGTTCTCCGGCAACCTCACCGAGGTCTGCCCGACCGGTGTGTTCACCGACAAGACTCACTCCGAACGCTACAACCGCAAGTGGGACATGCAGTTCTCGCCGAGCATCTGCCATGGCTGCTCCAGCGGCTGCAACATTTCCCCGGGCGAGCGCTACGGTGAACTGCGGCGCATCGAAAACCGCTTCAACGGTTCGGTCAACCAGTACTTCCTGTGTGACCGTGGCCGTTTCGGCTATGGCTACGTCAACCGCACGGATCGCCCACGCCAACCGCTGCTGGCGGGCGGCGCCAAGCTGAGCCTGGACGAAGCGCTGGACAAGGCCGCCGAGCTGCTGCGCGGGCGCAACATCGTCGGCATCGGTTCGCCACGGGCCAGCCTGGAAAGCAACTACGCCCTGCGTGAACTGGTCGGCGCCGAGCACTTCTACAGTGGCATCGAAGCCGGCGAGCTGGAACGCATCCGCCTGGTGCTGCAAGTGCTCAAGGACAGCCCGCTGCCGGTGCCGACGATGCGCGACATCGAAGACCACGACGCGGTGTTCGTCCTTGGCGAAGACCTGACCCAGACCGCCGCCCGCATGGCCCTGGCCCTGCGCCAATCGGTCAAGGGCAAGGCCGAGGACATGGCCGACGCCATGCGCGTGCAGCCATGGCTCGACGCCGCCGTGAAGAACATCGGCCAGCACGCGCTGAACCCGCTGTTCATCGCCAGCCTCGCTGAAACCAAGCTCGACGACGTCGCCGAAGAATGCGTCCACGCCGCGCCCGACGACCTGGCCCGCATCGGTTTCGCCGTGGCCCACGCCCTGGACGCCAGCGCCCCGGCCGTCGACGGCCTGGACAGCGAAGCGGCCGCCCTGGCCCAACGCATCGCCGACGCCCTGCTGGCGGCCAAGCGCCCATTGATCATCGCCGGCACCTCCCTGGGTTCCAAGGCCTTGATCGAAGCCGCCGCCAACATCGCCAAGGCCTTGAAGCTGCGCGAGAAGAACGGTTCCCTCAGCCTGATCGTGCCGGAAGCCAACAGCCTCGGCCTGGCCATGCTCGGTGGCGAATCGGTGGACGCCGCCCTGCAAGCGGTGATCGACGGCAGTGCGGACGCCATCGTCGTGCTGGAAAACGACCTCTACACCCGCACCGACAAAGCCCGGGTGGACGCCGCCCTGAACGCCGCGAAAGTGGTGATCGTCGCCGACCATCAGAAAACCGCCACCACCGACCGTGCCCACCTGGTGCTGCCGGCGGCGAGCTTCGCCGAAGGCGACGGTACGCTGGTCAGCCAGGAAGGCCGCGCCCAGCGCTTCTTCCAGGTGTTCGACCCGACTTACCTGGACGCCAGCATCCTGGTCCACGAAGGCTGGCGCTGGCTGCATGCCCTGCGCGCCACCCTGCTGGACCAGCCGATCGACTGGACGCAACTGGACCACGTCACCGCCGCCGTCGCTTCGAGCAGCCCGCAACTGGCTCGCATCGTCGATGCCGCGCCATCGGCCTCGTTCCGCATCAAGGGCCTGAAACTGGCGCGCGAACCGCTGCGCTACTCCGGTCGCACCGCCATGCGCGCCAACATCAGCGTCCACGAACCGCGCACCTCCCAGGACACGGACACCGCGTTCTCGTTCTCCATGGAAGGTTACTCGGGTTCGACCGAACCGCGTTCCCAGGTGCCGTTCGCCTGGTCGCCGGGCTGGAACTCGCCGCAAGCCTGGAACAAGTTCCAGGACGAAGTCGGTGGTCACCTGCGTGCTGGCGACCCGGGCACCCGCCTGATCGAAAGCCAGGGCGATGGCCTGAGCTGGTTCGCCAGCGTGCCACGCGCCTTCAACCCGGCACCGGGCACCTGGCAGGTCGTGCCATTCCATCACCTGTTCGGCAGCGAAGAGAACTCTTCCAAGGCCGCACCGGTGCAGGAACGCATCCCAACCGCCTACGTGGCGCTGGCCAAGTCCGAAGCCGACCGCCTGGGTGTCAACGATGGTGCCCTGCTGAGCCTGAACGTGGCCGGCCAGACCCTGCGTCTGCCGCTGCGCATCAATGAAGAACTGGGCGCCGGCCTGGTGGCCCTGCCGGCCGGTTTGGCGGGTATTCCACCGGCGATATTCGGCAAAACCGTCGACGGTCTGCAGGAGGCAGCGCAATGAGCTGGTTCACCCCTGAAGTGATCGCTGTGATCCTGACGGTCCTCAAGGCCATCGTGATCCTGCTGGCCGTGGTGGTCTGCGGCGCGTTGCTGAGCTTCGTCGAACGTCGCCTGCTGGGCTGGTGGCAGGACCGCTACGGTCCGAACCGCGTCGGCCCGTTCGGCATGTTCCAGATCGCTGCCGACATGATCAAAATGTTCTTCAAGGAAGACTGGACACCGCCGTTTGCCGACAAGGTGATCTTCACCCTGGCACCGGTCGTGGCCATGAGCGCCTTGCTGATCGCCTTCGCGATCATCCCGATCACCCCGACCTGGGGCGTGGCGGACCTGAACATCGGCCTGCTGTTCTTCTTCGCCATGGCCGGCCTGTCGGTCTACGCGGTGCTGTTCGCCGGCTGGTCGAGCAACAACAAGTTCGCCCTGCTGGGCAGCCTGCGGGCCTCGGCCCAGACCGTGTCCTACGAAGTGTTCATGGGCCTGGCGCTCATGGGCATCGTGATCCAGGCCGGCTCGTTCAACATGCGCGACATCGTCGAGTACCAGGCCCAGAACCTGTGGTTCATCATTCCGCAGTTCTTCGGTTTCTGTACCTTCTTCATCGCTGGCGTGGCCGTGACTCACCGTCACCCCTTCGACCAGCCGGAAGCGGAACAGGAACTGGCCGACGGTTACCACATTGAATATGCCGGCATGAAATGGGGCATGTTCTTCGTCGGTGAATACATCGGCATCATCCTGATCTCGGCGCTGCTGGTGACGCTGTTCTTCGGTGGCTGGCACGGTCCGTTCGGCATCCTGCCGCAACTGTCCTTCGTCTGGTTCGCCCTGAAGACCGCGTTCTTCATCATGCTGTTCGTCCTGCTGCGCGCCTCGATCCCGCGCCCACGCTACGACCAGGTGATGGACTTCAGCTGGAAATTCTGCCTGCCGCTGACCCTGATCAACATGCTGGTGACCGCTGCGATCGTTTTGATGAACGCGCCTGCGGCCGCGGTTCAGTGAGGATTTGACCCATGTTCAAATATATTGGCGACATCGTTAAGGGTACCGGTACCCAACTGCGAAGCCTGGTCATGATCTTCGGCCATGGCTTTCGCAAGCGCGACACCCTGCAATACCCGGAAGAGCCGGTCTACCTGGCCCCCCGTTACCGTGGCCGCATCGTCCTGACCCGCGACCCCGACGGCGAGGAACGCTGCGTGGCCTGCAACCTGTGCGCCGTGGCGTGCCCGGTGGGTTGCATCTCGTTGCAGAAAGCTGAAACCGAAGACGGTCGCTGGTACCCGGACTTCTTCCGCATCAACTTCTCGCGCTGCATTTTCTGCGGCCTCTGCGAGGAAGCCTGCCCGACCACCGCGATCCAGCTCACGCCGGATTTCGAAATGGCCGAGTTCAAACGTCAGGACCTGGTGTACGAGAAAGAAGATCTGCTGATTTCCGGTCCCGGTAAAAACCCTGATTACAACTTCTATCGTGTTGCAGGCATGGCCATTGCCGGTAAGCCAAAAGGCGCCGCGCAGAATGAAGCCGAACCGATCAACGTGAAGAGCTTGCTGCCTTAAGGAAGAAAGATGGAATTCGCTTTCTATTTCGCATCGGGTATCGCGGTGGTGTCCACGCTTCGTGTGGTCACCAACACCAATCCCATACATGCCCTGCTCTACCTGATCATTTCGCTGATCGCCGTGGCCATGACCTTCTTCGCCCTCGGCGCGCCGTTCGCCGGTGCCCTGGAAGTGATCGCCTACGCCGGCGCCATCATGGTGCTGTTCGTGTTCGTGGTGATGATGCTCAACCTCGGCCCGGCCGCGGTCCAGCAGGAACGCTCCTGGCTCAAGCCGGGCATCTGGGCGGGGCCGGTGATTCTCGCCGCCCTGCTGCTGGGTGAACTGCTGTATGTGCTGTTCGCTCACCAGAGCGGCCAGGCCATCGGCCACACCACCGTAGGCGCCAAGGCCGTGGGCATCAGCCTGTTCGGTCCGTACCTGCTGGTGGTCGAACTCGCCTCGATGCTGCTGCTTGCCGCAGCCGTCACGGCGTTCCATTTGGGCCGTAACGAGGCGAAGGAGTAATCACATGCCTGCTATCCCTCTCGAACATGGCCTGGCGGTTGCCGGCATCCTGTTCTGTCTCGGTCTGGTCGGCCTGATGGTCCGCCGCAACATTCTGTTCGTGTTGATGAGCCTGGAGGTCATGATGAATGCCTCCGCCCTGGCTTTCATCGTCGCGGGCGCTCGCTGGGCGCAGCCGGATGGACAGATCATGTTCATCCTGGTGATCAGCCTGGCAGCCGCCGAGGCCAGTATCGGCCTGGCGATCCTGTTGCAGCTGTATCGCCGCTTCCACACTCTCGATATTGACGCTGCCAGCGAGATGCGCGGATGAACCTTCTCTTCCTGACTTTCATATTTCCTCTTGTCGGTTTCCTGCTGCTGTCGTTCTCCCGTGGACGCTGGTCGGAAAACCTGTCTGCGCTGGTTGGCGTGGGCTCCATCGGCCTGTCTGCCATCGTCACGGCCTACGTGATCTGGCAATTCAACGTCGCCCCGCCGGAAGGTGGCCGGTACGTGCAAGTGCTGTGGCAGTGGATGGCGGTGGAAGGCTTCACGCCGAACTTCGCCCTGTACCTGGACGGCCTCTCGGTGACCATGCTCGGCGTGGTGGTCGGCGTGGGTTTCCTGATCCACCTGTTCGCGTCCTGGTACATGCGCGGTGAAGCCGGTTATTCGCGCTTCTTCGCCTACACCAACCTGTTCATCGCCAGCATGCTGTTCCTGGTGCTCGGCGATAACCTGTTGTTCCTGTACTTCGGCTGGGAAGGCGTGGGCCTGTGCTCGTACCTGTTGATCGGTTTCTACTACAGCAACCGCAACAACGGCAACGCCGCACTCAAGGCGTTCATCGTGACCCGGATCGGCGACGTGTTCATGGCCATCGGCCTGTTCATCCTGTTCCAGCAACTGGGCACGCTGAATATCCAGGAACTGCTGGTCAAGGCACCCGAGCACTTCAAGGTCGGTGACTTCTGGATCGTCCTGGCGACCCTGATGCTGCTGGGCGGTGCCGTCGGTAAATCCGCACAACTGCCGCTGCAGACCTGGTTGGCGGACGCGATGGCCGGTCCTACCCCGGTCTCGGCACTGATCCACGCCGCGACCATGGTGACAGCCGGTGTCTACCTGATCGCCCGTACCCACGGCCTGTTCGCCCTGGCGCCGGACATCCTGCACCTGGTCGGCATTGTTGGCGGCGTGACCCTGGTGCTGGCCGGTTTTGCCGCCCTGGTGCAGACCGACATCAAGCGCATCCTCGCCTACTCGACCATGAGCCAGATCGGCTACATGTTCCTGGCCCTGGGCGTTGGTGCCTGGGAAGGCGCGATCTTCCACCTGATGACCCACGCCTTCTTCAAGGCCCTGCTGTTCCTGGCGTCCGGTGCGGTGATCGTGGCCTGCCACCACGAGCAGAACATCTTCAAGATGGGCGGCCTGTGGAAAAAACTGCCGCTGGCCTACGCCAGCTTCATCGTCGGCGGCGCGGCCCTGGCGGCCCTGCCACTGGTCACCGCCGGTTTCTACTCCAAGGACGAGATCCTCTGGGAAGCGTTCGCCAGCGGTAACCAGGGCCTGCTCTATGCCGGCCTGGTGGGTGCGTTCATGACCTCGCTGTACACCTTCCGCCTGATCTTCATCGCGTTCCACGGTGAAGCCAAGACCGAAGCCCACGCCGGCCACGGCATTGCCCACTGGCTGCCACTGTCGGTGCTGATCGTGCTGTCGACCTTCGTCGGCGCCCTGATCACCCCACCGCTGGCCGATGTGCTGCCGCAAAGCGTCGGCCATGCCGGCGGCGAAGCCAAGCACAGCCTGGAAATCGCCTCCGGCGCCATCGCCCTGGCGGGTATCCTGCTGGCCGCCCTGCTGTTCCTGGGCAAGCGTCGTTTCGTCACGGCGGTCGCCAACAGCGGCATCGGGCGGTTCCTTTCGGCCTGGTGGTTCGCCGCCTGGGGCTTCGACTGGATCTACGACAAACTGTTCGTCAAGCCATACCTTGCGATCAGCCACATTCTGCGCAAAGACCCGCTCGACCAGACCATTGGCCTGATCCCGCGCATGGCCAAGGGCGGTCACACCGCCTTGAGCCGTACCGAGACCGGTCAACTGCGTTGGTATGCGGCTTCCATGGCGGCTGGCGCCGTGCTGGTTATCGGCGCCATCGTGCTGGTAGCGGTCTGATATGAACCTTGCGAACTTGCGAAAGGAAACGAGCCCGTCATGATTCTGCCCTGGCTAATCCTGATCCCCTTCATCGGCGGCCTGCTGTGCTGGATCGCGGAGCGCTCCAGCTCCACGCTCCCGCGCTGGATTGCGCTGCTGACCATGTCCCTGGAACTCGCGCTCGGCCTCTGGCTGTGGGCGACCGGCGACTATTCATTCGCTCCGGCCCCTGGCGCCGATCCGACCTGGGCACTTGAGTTCAAGCACGCCTGGATCGCGCGCTTCGGCATCAGCGTGCACCTGGCCCTCGACGGCCTGTCGTTGCTGATGATCCTGCTGACCGGCCTGCTGGGTATTCTCTCGGTCCTCTGCTCCTGGAAAGAGATCCAGCGTCACGTCGGTTTCTTCCACCTGAACCTGATGTGGATCCTGGGCGGTGTCGTCGGCGTGTTCCTGGCGCTGGACCTGTTCATGTTCTTCTTCTTCTGGGAAATGATGCTGGTGCCGATGTACTTCCTCATCGCGCTCTGGGGTCACAGTTCTTCGGACGGCAAGAAAACCCGGATCTACGCGGCGACCAAGTTCTTCATCTTCACCCAGGCTTCCGGCCTGATCATGTTGGTGGCGATCCTTGGCCTGGTGCTGGTCAACTTCAACAACACCGGCGTGATTACCTTCAACTACGCCGACCTGTTGAAAGTGCAGATGTCGCGCACCACCGAGTACGTGCTGATGCTGGGCTTCTTCATCGCGTTCGCGGTGAAGCTGCCGGTGGTGCCGTTCCACTCCTGGCTGCCGGACGCCCACGCCCAGGCGCCGACCGCCGGTTCCGTGGACCTGGCGGGTATCTTGCTGAAGACCGCGGCCTACGGCCTGCTGCGCTTTGCCTTGCCGCTGTTCCCCAATGCCTCGGCGGAGTTCGCGCCGATTGCCATGACCCTGGGCCTGATCGGGATTTTCTACGGTGCGTTCCTGGCGTTCGCCCAGACCGATATCAAGCGCCTGATCGCGTTCTCCAGCGTCTCGCACATGGGCTTCGTGCTGATCGGGATCTACTCCGGCAGCCAGCTGGCCCTGCAAGGCGCGGTGATCCAGATGCTCGCCCACGGCCTGTCGGCGGCGGCGCTGTTTATCCTCAGCGGTCAGCTGTACGAGCGCCTGCACACCCGGGACATGCGTGAAATGGGCGGCATCTGGTCGCGCATCGCCTACCTGCCGGCCATCAGCCTGTTCTTCGCGGCCGCGTCCCTGGGCCTGCCGGGCACGGGCAACTTCGTCGGCGAGTTCCTGATCCTGATCGGCTCGTTCGTCAGTGCGCCTTGGATCACGGCGATTGCCACCTCCGGCCTGGTGTTCGGTTCGGTCTACTCGCTGATCATGATCCACCGCGCCTACTTCGGTCCGGCCAAGTCGGATGAAGTGTTGCGTGGCATGGACGGTCGCGAACTGATCATGGTGCTCGGCCTTGCGGTGCTGCTGGTTTACCTCGGCGTGTACCCGCAACCGTTCCTCGACACCTCTGCCGCCACGATGCATGGCGTGCAGCAGTGGCTCGGCACCGCCTTCTCTCAACTCGCTTCGGCCCGGTAAGAGCGCTATGGAATTCACGATTCAACACTTTATCGCGCTTGCGCCGCTGTTGATCACCAGCGCCACGATCATCGTGGTGATGCTGGCGATCGCCTGGCGGCGCAATCACTCGCAGACCTTCCTGCTGTCGGTGGCGGGGCTGAACCTGGCCCTGCTGTCGATTTTGCCGGCCCTGAAAGTCGCACCACTGGCGGTCACGCCACTGATGCAGATCGACAGCTTCGCCTGCCTCTACATGGCGTTGATCCTGGTCGCCACCCTGGCCTGCGTCACCCTCGCCCACGCCTACCTCGGCGATGGCGGTTCGGGTTACCCGGGCAACCGCGAAGAACTGTACCTGCTGATCCTGATGGCCGCCGCCGGCGGCCTGGTGCTGGTCAGCTCGCAGCACCTGGCCAGCCTGTTCATCGGCCTGGAACTGCTGTCGGTACCGGTCTACGGCCTGGTGGCCTACGCCTTCTTCAACAAGCGTTCCCTGGAAGCCGGCATCAAGTACATGGTGCTGTCGGCAGCCGGTTCCGCGTTCCTGTTGTTCGGCATGGCCCTGCTCTACGCCGAAGCCGGCACCCTGAGCTTCGTCGGCATCGGCCAGGCCCTGGCGGCCACCGGCCTGCCTAGCCCGATCGCGCAACTGGGCCTGGGCATGATGCTGATCGGCCTGGCGTTCAAGCTGTCGCTGGTACCGTTCCACCTCTGGACCCCGGACGTCTACGAAGGCGCCCCGGCACCGGTGGCGGCGTTCCTGGCCACCGCGTCGAAAGTGGCGGTGTTCGCGGTCATGGTGCGGCTGTTCCAGATCTCGCCCGTAGCCAGCAGCGGTGTACTGAGCAACGTGCTGACCATCATCGCCATCGCGTCGATCCTGTTCGGTAACCTGCTGGCACTGACCCAGAGCAACCTCAAGCGTCTGCTGGGTTATTCGTCCATCGCCCACTTCGGCTACCTGCTGATCGCCCTGATCGCCAGCAAGGGCCTGGCCGTGGAAGCCATCGGCGTGTACCTGGTCACCTACGTGATCACCAGCCTCGGCGCCTTCGGCGTGATCACCCTGATGTCCTCGCCGTACAACGGCCGCGACGCCGATGCCCTGTACGAATACCGCGGCCTGTTCTGGCGCCGTCCGTACCTGACCGCCGTGCTGACCGTGATGATGCTGTCCCTGGCCGGCATCCCGCTGACCGCCGGCTTCATCGGCAAGTTCTACATCATCGCCACCGGCGTCGAGGCTCACCAATGGTGGCTGGTCGGCTCCCTGGTGCTGGGCAGTGCCATCGGCGTGTTCTACTACCTGCGCGTGATGGTCACCCTGTACCTGATGGAACCGAACCTGCGTCGTCACGATGCCGAGTTGCACTGGGAACAGAAGGCAGGCGGCGTGATGCTGCTGGCCATCGCCGTGTTGGCGTTCTTCCTTGGCGTGTACCCGCAGCCGTTGCTGACTTTGGTCCAGCAGGCGGGCTTGGTGGGCTGATCGCCCAAGCGTTGTAGCCATCGAAAGTGCCCGTATCGCAAGATACGGGCATTTTTTTTGGCTCTCGTTCGCGAAGAGTGATACGAGATAAGACAAGAAGCGCGGACTGATTCAGGTCCTTGACGCTGCCACCTTATTCAATATGATTAACCTTGAATCAGATTGCTGTACAACGATACAAAATAAATCGCTAATCATCGGCCTCGAAGCGGTTGTTTGAGAAGGCTGGCTATTCCCGCCAATTGAAAGGGGTCATCCATCATGGCAACCACCACGAAAACTCGCTCTGTCACCGCCCACGTCCCAGTGCAACTGGCCGAAAAAGTCGACCTGATGGCTGAACGCCTTGAGCGCTCCAGGAACTGGATCGTCAAACAGGCTCTATCTGCTTGGATAGATCAGGAAGAGGAGCGCAGTCGTCTGACCCTCGAGGCCCTGGCCGATGTTGACGCTGGCCGTGTGATTGATCACCAGGCGGTCCAGGCTTGGGCCGATAGTCTCAATACCGACACTCCGTTACCGGTCCCGCGCTGATGGAGTTGAAGTGGACCAGCAAGGCACTGTCCGACATAGCCCGACTCTATGAGTTTCTGGCATCGGCGAACCAACCCGCTGCCGCACGAACAGTACAACAGCTCACGACTGCACCGACCTCATTGCTGGTCAACCCGCGCATGGGTGAACGCCTGGAAGAGTTCGAACCTCGGGATGTGCGCAGAATTCAGGTCGGCCACTACGAGATGCGCTACGAAATAGTAGGTTCCACCCTGTACCTGCTGCGCCTGTGGCACACACGTGAGGATCGATAACGCCGACTCGGCCAGCTTGGTCGCGATGACAGCGGCACCTTCAACATCGATGCAAGCTGACCCACCGCTTTCGCGAGCAAGCCCGCTCCCACAGAAACTCAACGCGCCTGCCAGTCAAAGTGCAAGACCATTTCTCCCGCCCTCTTGCAGCTTGCACGAACATAGAAAGCCACCTTAATACAACTAATTGTTTTTAAAGGCTTTTTTAAGATGCTTCGGCTGGCACGGCTGATGCAATTCATCTCATACGCGGCGTCGGCGCTTGAAGCCTGCCCGCATCCGTGAATTGCCGAGGAGCTACCCATGAATGCCATCGATCTGTTGAAAGCCGACCATGAGCGCGTCAAAGCCATCCTGACTCAACTGAGCGAGTCGACCGAACGCGCCGTGAAAAAACGTACCGACCTGTTGGCGAAACTGGAAATGGAAATTTCCATCCATACCCGCCTGGAAGAAGAAATCCTTTATCCGGCTTTCAAGCAGGCAGGTGGCAAGGAGGAGGCACAGATGTACTACGAAGCCAAGGAAGAGCACCGCACCGTCGACTCGCTGGTGCTGCCTGACCTGAAGGCGACCGACCCGTCCACAGCGGAATTTTCCGGCCGGGCAAAAGTGGTCAAGGAGCTGCTTGAGCACCACATCGAGGAGGAAGAAAAAGAAATGTTCCCCCACGCGAAAAAACTGCTGGGCAAGGCAAAACTGGACGCCTTGGGTGCGGAAATGGAGACCATGAAAGCGCAGTACAAAAAAGAACTGAGCAGCGCCAGCCTCGCCGCCTGATCGTACGCCGCGGATGCGTCAGCCGTCGCCCGACGGCTGCACGCCCTAGGCGTTATTGCATGTGTTCACGCAAGAACTCCACCAACGCCTGTACCGGGCGTGAGCCTTGGCGATGTTGCGGGTAGACCGCTGACAGCGCCAGGGGCTCGGTTTCGAACCCCTCCAACACCTTGATCAACCGACCATCCTTCAAGGCATCGCCGAGGATGAAGGTAGGCAAGTAGGTGACCCCCATGGCGGCGATGGCCGCGTCCCTGAGCACATCGCCGTTGTTGGCGCGCATGCGCCCCGTGACCTCCAGGGTCAACGGTTTGCCGGCCCCCGCGAAACGCCACTGCACCTGGCGGCTGTGCCCATAGGGCAGGCAGTCATGATGGCGCAGGTCTTCCGGTCGCATGGGTGTGCCTTTTTGCGCCAGGTAAGCCGGACTGGCGCAGTACACCCGCTCGATGGTCGCGATGCGCCGGGCAATCAGCGTCGAGTCCTCCAGCACGCCGATGCGCAGCGCCAGGTCATAGCCCTCCCCCAGCAGGTCCACCGAACGGTCGCTCAGGTCCACTTCGACGCTGACGCCCGGATAACGCTGCAGGAACTGCGGCAACAGGCTGCCCAGATGCGCCATGGCGAAGGACAGCGGTGCGCTGAGCCGAATCGTGCCACGGGGCTCACTGGTCTGGCCGCTGATCCCCTGCTCCACCTGTTCCACGTCATTGAGCAGACGCAGCGACGCTTCGTAATAGCGCTGGCCCAACGGGGTGACGTCCAGCCGGCGGGTCGAACGATTGAGCAAACGTACGCCCAGGCGCTGTTCCAATGCCATGAGCTTGCGGCTGACGAACTGCTTGGACAGCCCCAGCTTGTCCGCCGCGGCGGTGAAACTGCCTGACTCCATGACCTGGGCAAAGATGCGCATTTCTTCGAAGGGGTTCATTGTCATTCCTGGGGTGGACAGTCAGGGGGATGAGTTGGGCATTGTGGGTGGAGCAAGGCAGGTTGGAAAGGTGTTGGATGGGCTGACGCTATCGCGAGCAAGCTCGCTCCCACATGGATTCCGCTGATTACGGACAAACCCTGTGGGAGCGAGCTTGCTCGCGATAGCGGCGGATCAGCTTGCAAGAACCTGATGCCGGGCACAAAAACGCCCGCACAAGGCGGGCGTCATTGAGCATGAATCGCTTACTTGGCCGTCAGCGCCGAGTAGCTGTTCATCAGGTTACGGTAGTTCGGAATCCGCTGGGACAGCAGGTTGCCCAGGCCTTCGATGTCGTTGCGCCAGTCGCGGTGCAGCTCACAGGCCACCGAGAACCAGTTCATCATCTGCGCGCCGGCGGCGGTCATGCGGACCCAGGCGGCCTGCTGCACGGTTTCGTTGAAGGTACCCGAGGCATCGGTCACGACGAACACGTCGAAACCTTCGGCCAGCGCCGACAGGGTCGGGAACGCTACGCAGACATCGGTGACCACGCCCGCGATGATCAATTGCTTGCGGCCGGTGGCCTTGATCGCCTTGACGAAATCTTCGTTGTCCCAGGCATTGATCTGGCCTGGACGCGGGATGTATGGCGCGTCCGGGAACATTTCCTTGAGCTCCGGCACGATCGGGCCGTTGGGGCCTTGTTCGAAGCTGGTGGTCAGGATGGTTGGCAGTTCGAAGAACTTCGCCAGGTCGGCCAAGGCCAGCACGTTGTTCTTGAACTCGTTGGGCGAGAAGTCCTGGACCAGGGAAATCAGGCCGGTCTGGTGATCGACCAGCAGGACGACCGCGTCGTCTTTGTTCAGACGGTTGTAGGCGGGAACGTTGCTCATGGGATGACTCCTTTGGGATGGATAGTAAAACCTGTGGGAGCGAGCTTGCTCCGGGCGGCGTTCCGACGATGGCGGAGTGTCAGGCGACGGCAGTGCTGAATGTTCAACCGCTATCGCGAGCAAGCTCGCTCCCACAGAGGGGGTTGTGTGTTAGTTAAAAGGCAAAGCAGGAACAGCCAAACGCGCCCCAGAAACCTTGGAAATCACTGACCGGAACGTTCGACAGTCGTGCCCGTTCATGGCTGTGGGCATGCACCGTGCACGGGCCGCTGCACTGGTGGACCTGGGCCTGCAACGGTGAAGTCGGGCGCCAGTGGCCCGGGACCTTGACCACCGGCGACCAGTCGGGCAAAACCGGGACACTGGCCGGGCCGAGTTTTTCGAAATCACCAGCGGCGTACACCACCTTGCCGTCCACAACGGTCAGTACCGACTCGATCCACTTGATGGCTTCTTCCTCGACGCTGAAGAAGTCCGCGCTGAGGGCCGCCAGGTCCGCCAGTTGGCCGACCTTGATCTGGCCCTTCTTGCCCTGCTCCGACGAGAACCAGGCGCTGCCATGGGTAAACAGTTCCAACGCGGTCAGGCGCGGCAGGCCTTCTTCGTGCAACGAAAGACCACCGACCGTGCGGCCGCTGACCATCCAGTACAACGAGGTCCAGGGGTTGTAGCTGGAGACGCGGGTGGCATCGGTGCCGGCGCCCACCGGTACGCCTTCGGCCAACATGCGCTTGATCGGCGGCGTGGCTTCGGCGGCCTTGGCACCGTAGCGGTCGACGAAGTATTCGCCCTGGAAGGCCATGCGGTCCTGGATCGCAATGCCGCCACCCAGCGCCCGTACACGTTCGATGTTCTTCGGCGTGATGGTCTCGGCGTGGTCGAAGAACCACGGCAGGCCGTTGAACGGAATATCGCGGTTGACCTTCTCGAACACGTCGAGCATGCGGCTGATGGATTCGTCATAAGTGGCATGCAGGCGGAATGGCCAGCGTTGCTCCACCAGGTGCCGAACCACCGGTTCCAGGTCCTGCTCCATGCCGGGCGGCAGGTCTGGACGCGGCTCCAGGAAGTCCTCGAAATCCGCCGCCGAGAACACCAGCATTTCCCCGGCGCCGTTGTGCCGCAGGAAATCGTCGCCCTGGTGCAGCTTGACGCTGCCGGTCCAGTTCTTGAAGTCGCTGAGTTCTTCCTTGGGCTTCTGGGTGAACAGGTTGTAGGCGATGCGCACCGTCAACTGCTGCTCGCGGGCCAACTGCTCGATCACCGCGTAGTCGTCCGGGTAGTTCTGGAAACCGCCGCCGGCATCGATGGCGCTGGTCAGGCCCAGGCGATTGAGTTCCCGCATGAATTGGCGGGTGGAGTTGACCTGGTATTCCAGCGGCAGCTTCGGCCCTTTCGCCAGCGTCGAGTAAAGGATCATCGCGTTGGGCCGCGCCACCAGCATGCCAGTGGGCTCGCCCTTGCTGTCACGCACGATCTCGCCACCCGGCGGGTTCGGCGTGTCACGGGTGTAACCGGCGACCCGCAGTGCGGCGCGGTTGAGCAAGGCGCGGTCATACAGGTGCAACACGAATACCGGCGTATCGGGGGCCGCCTGGTTGAGTTCTTCCAGGGTCGGCATGCGCTTTTCGGCGAACTGGAATTCGTTCCAGCCGCCGACCACGCGCACCCACTGCGGCGTCGGCGTGCGGTCGGCCTGGTCCTTGAGCATGCGCAAGGCATCGGCCAGGGACGGCACGCCTTCCCAGCGCAGTTCCAGGTTGTAGTTCAGACCGCCACGGATCAGGTGCAGGTGCGAGTCGTTGAGGCCGGGGATAACGGTACGACCCTTGAGGTCGATGACCTGGGTGCCGCTACCCCGCAGGGCCATGGCCTCGGCATCGGTGCCTACCGCGACGAAGCGGCCCTGGCTGATGGCGACTGCGCTGGCCCGAGGCTTCTCGCGGTCGACGGTATGGAATTGACCGTTGAATAGAATCAGATCGGCGTTCATCGGATTTCCTTCTGGATGAGTAGAGGCAAGGGACAGACGAGGCCAAAAAGCCGCCGCCGCGCTGAGCAGGGACCCGGCGGCCAGCAGTTGGCGGCGCAGCGGGTCGGTCGGATCGTCCTTATTGGCCATGGCCGGGCTCCAGATGCTCATGGGTCTTGGGTTCCAGCCAAGGCGCGAACAGGCGTGTCGCCAAAGGCATGCACACGTAGACCACCGAGAGCACGATGGTCAGGGTGATCAGGAACGTGGCGACCACGTAGTTGGACAGAAACGCGTTGAGCTGCAACAGCGGGCCCCAGAGCAACGGCACCAGCAAGGTGTGCGGCAGGATGACCAACAGCGTCACCACCGATTGCTTCCAGCGCGGCGGCGGTGTGGCGGCATCGGCCAGCGGGGCGAACCAGAATTCCTTGTGGGAGGCGACCTCGGTCTGGTCGCCATCGGCCAGCAGCGGCGCGGCCTCTTCCACCAGTTCGCGGCGCTCGGGCGAATCCAGCCAGCGTTGCATGGCCTCGGTGGAGCAGAACCGCAGCACACAGGTGAACAGCGACAAACCGCCCTGCTTGCCCCGCACCACATCCACCCCCAGATGCCCCGGCCACTGGCCAGCCACGCTGACGATGCGCCGCAACCAGGCTTCATAGGCATCATCCTGGCCGGCCTTGATCCGGTGCTTGACCACCAGGGTCACGATTTCATCGAGGCCGGGTTTGGCCGGGCTCCCAGGAGAGTCGATGGTTTGAGATTCAGACATGGCGAAGCACTCCAACAAAACGCGTGTTCATCGCCAGGCGCCCGGGCCCGGCGATCAATACGCTGGTAAATATGATCAACAGCAACCAACCGAACTGCCCTTCTTCCAGGCTCCATTGCGGATGCACCACCAGCAGCGCCACCGCCAGCAGAAACAGGATCGGCAGGCACGCCAGGCGCACCAGCACACCGGCCATGATCAGCAGCGGACACAGCACCTCGGCGAAAATCGCCAGGATCAGGGTTGGCGCCGCCCCCAGGTGAAAGGGGTCTTCGATGCGGGTCAGCTCGACGCTGTAGTGCAACAGCTTCGGCAGCCCATGGACCCACAGCAGGAACAACCCGCCGCTCAGGCGCAGGAACAACAAACCCAGGTCCTGCCACGGGCGTTCATCGGTCATGCTCATCGGTGGGCTCCGTCCGGGGCGGCCGAGGCAGCGGCCGGCAAGGGTTGGGACATGTGACTGGCAATGCGCGAGCGCAGCCAGCGCTCGGCCGGGTCGTTGTCATGCACGCCGCTCCAGACCATCGACAGTTCGGCCGCATTGATCTCGAACGGCGGGTCCTCGGCACGCAGCGCGCAGCCTTCCACCAGCGCGCAGGCGGCATAGTCGGGCACGGTAGCGATCAGCTCGGTACCCGCCAGCAGGGCACGCAGCCCGCTGAATTGCGGCACCGCCAGCACCACTTTGCGGGTCCGGCCAATGCGGGCCAGGTCCAGGTCGATATTGCCGCTCAAGTCGCCCGAAAACGAAACCATGGCGTGGGGCCGCGAGCAGTACTCGTCCAGGGTCAGCGGCCCCGGGCGCTTGTCGCCACGCAAGACCTTGCAAGGAATGTCCCGCAGTTTCTTGCGTTTGGCATTGGCCGGCAGATCGGTGGTGTAGCTCACGCCGACGCTGATTTCACCGCTGGCCAGCAGCGACGACATCAGCAGGAAATTGGCCCGGCGCACCACCACGATGATCCCCGGCGCCTCTTCGCGCAGTTGGCTCAGCAATGGCGGAAACAGGCCGAATTCGGCATCGTCGGACAGCCCGATGCGAAACACATCGCAACTGGTGGATGGGTCGAACGCCTTGGCCCGGCTGACCGCGCCGGAGATGGTGTCCATGGCCGGTTGCAACTCTCGCAGGATCGCCAGGGCTCGTGGGGTCGGTTCCATGCCACGACCGTGACGGATCAGCAACGGGTCATCGAACAGATCCCGCAGCCGCCCCAGCGCCGCGCTCACCGCCGGCTGGCCCATGAACAGCTTTTCGGCGACGCGGGTCAGGTTTTTCTCGAACATCAGCGCCTCGAAGATCACCAGCAGGTTCATGTCGAGACGGCGTAAATCGTTGCGGTTCATCGGTTTGGGCCCTGTTGGATGCCGATCCTGTGGGAGCGAGCTTGCTCGCGATAGCGGGGTGTCAGTCGGCGGCGATGTTGACTGTTGCGCCGCCATCGTCGGAACGCCGCCCGGAGCAAGCTCGCGCCTACAGGTTTGTGGCTTGATCAGCCCCGGATGAACGCCAGCAGGTCCGCGTTCAGCCGGTCCTTGTGGGTATCGGTCAGGCCATGGGGCGCGCCCGGGTACACCAGCAACTGCGAGTTCTTCAGCAATTTGGCGGCGGCGATGCCGGCGGTTTCGATGGGGACCACCTGGTCGTCATCGCCATGGACCACCAGGGTCGGCACGTCGATGTTGCGCAGGTCTTCGGAAAGATCGGTCTCCGAGAACGCCTTGATGCAGTCGTAGGCGTTCTTGTGGCCGGCGAGCATGCCCTGCATCCAGAACCAGTCGATCATGCCTTGGGAGACTTTGGCGCCCGGACGGTTGGCACCGAAAAACGCGCTGGCCACATCTTTGTATAGCTGAGAACGGTCGGCCAGGGAGGCCTGGCGGAAACCGTCGAAGACTTCGATGGGCAAGCCGCCAGGATTGGCCGTGGTCCTGAGCATAAGCGGCGTCACCGCCGAGATCAGGCCGAGCTTGGCGACCCGGGCGGCGCCATGGCGACCGATGTAGCGCGCCACTTCGCCACCGCCGGTGGAGAAGCCGAGCAGCACCGCATCCTTCAAGTCCAAGCGTTCGATCAGCTCGGCCAGGTCATCGGCGTAGGTGTCCATGTCGTTGCCGTCCCAGGGCTGGCTGGAACGCCCGTGTCCACGGCGGTCATGGGCGATCACCCGATAGCCGTTGGACGCCAGGAACATCATCTGCGCCTCCCAACTGTCCGAGTTCAACGGCCAGCCGTGGCTGAAGACCACCGGTTGACCACTGCCCCAATCCTTGTAGTAGATCTCGGTGCCGTCGCGGGTGATGAAGGTGCTCATGACATGACTCCTTGAGGTGGGTGGATCGCTTTATGGTCTGGTCAGAGGGGGCATGGGCGTGAGTTAAACGTTGTTAATTTTTTCGGGACTGAAGTGTTAAAAACCCGGATTAAGACTGCTTTTGTGGCGAGGGGATTTATCCCCGCTGGGCTGCGCAGCAGCCCCAAAAGCGACATATCGGTGTGTCAGGCTGACTGGAGTTTGGGTTGTGGGGGCCGCTTCGCAGCCCAACGGGGATAAATCCCCTCGCCACAGGGATCTGTGCCTGGCAGGGAAGCCCGCGCCGTTGCGCTTGAAGCCAAACCTGAGGAATATGCTCGGGTAAAGCCCAGGCATCGGGCCCAGGACATCGAGAGCACCATGAGCCATTACCTCAGCCTGCCCGTCGAACAGACGGTGCATTTCGGCCCTTACCGGGTCCATCCGCGCCAGCGCCTGGTGCTGGAGGGCGAGCAACCGTTGCGCCTGGGACGGCGGGCCGTGGAGATTCTGCTGGTGTTGCTCGAACACGCAGGCGAGGTGGTGAGCAAGCAGCAACTGATCGCCCGGGTCTGGCCCAGGAGCGTGGTGGAAGACACCAACCTGCGCGTACACGTCGCGGCACTGCGCAAGGCCCTCGGGGACGGCCAGGCCGGGCAGCGCTACATCGTCACCGTGGCGCAGCGCGGCTACAGCTTTGTCGCGCCGGTGTCATTCGGATCCCTCGACCCATTGGCGCGCATTCCTCATCCGTCCCTGGCGCGCAACCTGCCGCTGCAGCGCACACGCCTGATCGGACGCCAGGCCCTGGTGGAAAACCTGGTGACCCAGTTGCCCCGAAAGCGTTTCATTACCCTGGTCGGCACCGGCGGCATCGGCAAGACCACCGTCGCCCTGCGGGTCGCTGAACGGCTGATCGGCCACTACCGTGACGGCACCCATCTGCTGGACCTGGCATCGCTCAACGATGCGGCCATGATCGTCCCCAACCTGTGCGCATTGCTCGACCTGCCGCTGCAGGACGGTGATCCGCTGGACACCGTCGCCCGACCGCTCAAGGAGCGGCATCTGCTGCTGGTGATCGACAACTGCGAGCACCTGATCGACGCCATCGCCCAGCTCAGCGAAACCTTGCTGCGCGGCGCCCCTCACTTGCACATCCTGGCCACCAGCCGCGAAGGCCTGCGCGCCGAAGGCGAATACGTGCAGCGCCTGGATGCCCTGGCATGCCCGCCCCGGGAAATGCCCATCGAGGGTTATCCCGCCCTGGAATACCCGGCATTGCAACTGTTTGCCGAGCGTGCGATGGCCAGCCGTGACGACTTCGAACTGAGCGACCGCGAGGTGCCGTTGGTGGTCGACATCTGCCAGCGGCTGGACGGGATTCCCCTGGCCATCGAGCTGGCCGCCGGACAGATCGGCCGCTTCAGCCTCGAAGCGCTGCACCGGCAACTGCAAGACAATGTCGCCCTGCTCCACAACGACACCGACGCCGCCCCGCGCCAGCAGACCCTGCGCGCCACGCTGGACTGGAGCTTCGCGCTGCTCACGACCTGCGAGCAGACCTGCCTGCGGCGACTGGCGGTGTTCATGGGCAGTTTCAACCTGGCCTCGGCCGCGGCGGTGATCGTCGGCCAGCATGTCGCACCCGACCAGGTGCTGGTGTCGGTCAGCCAGTTGGTCGCCAAATCGTTGCTCAACGTCGAGATCGGCGATGAAGAGGTGCGCTATCGCCTGCTGGACACCACCCGCCGTTATGCCTTGGAAAAACTGGCCGAAGCCGGGGAATTGGCGGCCAGCCAGGAACGCCACGCCGAACGCTGCCTGGCGCTCATGGGGCAAGCGGAAAACGATTGGGAGAACACCCCCACCCGACTGTGGATCGCCCGTTACGCCGACTATCGCGACGACATCCGCGCGGCGCTCGACCGCGGCTTGGGCCCGCAGGGTTCACATGCCGTGGCGATCCGCCTGACCGCCCGCACCCTGCCCCTCTGGCAGGAGCTGTCGCTGCTCAAGGAGCACGGCCTCTACGTCAACAAGGCGCTGCAATTGTTGCGGGCCAGCCCCACACCATGCCCACGCTTGACCCTGGCCCTGGAGCTGGCCCACGCCAGTTTCAACTACCACACCGAGGGCGGCACGCCGGCCACGGTCCGTGCCTTCGCCAGCGCCCGGCAACTGGCCCGGCAATGCCAGGACCTGCCCAGCGAGCTGCGGGCCGTGTCCGGGCAAATGACCGTGGACCTCAGCTGCGGCAACTACCAACAGGCCCTGGCCCACAGCCTGGATTTCGACCGGCTCGGTTTGCAGGGCGACCCGATCCTGTCCTTGAGCACCCAACGCCTGCGGGTGCTGGCGCTGCATTTCACCGGCGACCAGGGCGCGGCGCGACGTGAAGCCGAACAGGTGATCCAGCGCCTGGCCCAGAGCGGCCACCTCAGCCGCTTCAGCCACGGCTTCGGCGTGCAATACGACCAGAGCGTGGCCGCGCTGACGATTCTGGCGCGCATCCTCTGGCTGCAAGGTTTTGCCGAGAAAGCCCGGCGTACCGCCAACCTGGCGCTGCAGATCGCCTTGCAGATCAACCACGGCATTTCGATCTGCTACACCTTGGCGCTGAGCGGTTGCGTGATCGCCCACTACACCGGCGATCATCAAACTGCCCGGGAAAGGCTCGAGCTGTTGAAACAGCAGGCCAAGAAGCATTCGGTGATGCTGTTCCATGACTGGGCCTGTCATTACGACAGCGTATTCAATGACCAGCCCCTGGAGACGAGCCCGACAAACGGGCTGATTCAGGACATCGCCGTCACCCTGCGCCCTGGCGTTGTCAGCCCGGCGCAACTGGAACGGGCCCGCAGCGGCGCCGCGGGCTGGTGTTCGGCGGAGCTCCTGCGAGCCGGCGCCGAAACCTGGCTGGCTCGGAACGAGCCCTCCTTGGAAGGCCCCGCCGAAACGCAACTGCTGGCCGCCCTGGCCGTCGCCCGTCAGCATCATGCCCTGGCCTGGGAACTGCGCAGCGCCACGTCCCTGGCCCGCTTGTGGCAGCGCCGCGGGCAAGTCCAAGCCGCGCAGGAACTGCTCGAGCCGGTTTACCGACGCTTCAGCGAGGGGTTCAACACCCCCGACCTATTGGAAGCCGGCGCGCTGCTCCAGGGATTGACTCGCCGGTTGGGGCCTTGAATGGCCCGCGCCCCAAGCGCCTTGCAGCACATAACGCCGATGAAACACGGGCCACTGACCACTGCGCCGCAATTTGTCCAGGGCGTAGGCGCGAGTGGTGTGCAGCAGTCGAAAACGTACTCCGTCGGCCAGCGGCTCGACCATCAGCAATGACACGCTCGCCAGCCGCAATAGCAACGAGGGCAATTGCCCGACACTCAGTTCAGCGCAACTGATCACTGCCAGCGCCGCCCTGAGCGTAAACGGCCCCTCGAACACCGCCAGGCGCTGGAACACGGTTTGTTCGTCAGCACTCAAACGCTCGACACTCGAATCCAGCACGGCCTCCAGGCTTCGATGCCGGGCCACCGCCGTACGTCGCCCGTGGCTCAAGACTGATAAGCCGTAATCCAATTGTTCGAGGACCCCCGCCAGCCCCAAGGCATCGACCTGGGCCGCCGCCAGTTCCAGCGCCAGCGGCAAGCCGTCCAGGCGCTGGCAGATCTGGGCCAGGATCACCCCGTCGCGGCCAACGGGCTGGAAACCCTGTTGCCGGGCGCCCACTCGCTCGATCAGCAACTGCACCGCCGGGCACGCCACGATCTGGTGCTCGGGTTCCAGGGGCGATGCCACAGCCAGGCCCGGCAGCGGCACGATTTTTTCGCCCGGCAGGGCCAGGGGCTCGCGACTGCTGCACAACAGCGACACCCCGGGCGCTGCCGTAGCCAATGTCTGGGCCAATTCCCGACAGGCATCGAGCACGTGCTCGCAACCGTCGAGCACCAGCAACATGCGACAGGACTCAAGGCCCCTGCCCAAAGAACCGGGCGCCAGGCCCAGCGTGCCGGCCACCCGCGCCATCACCTGTGAAGAGTCACTGACCTCCGCCAGGTCAACGAACCAGGCCCCGTCGTCAAAGTGCTCAAGCAGCAGCTCCGCCACCCGCAACACCACGGTGGTCTTGCCGACCCCACCCGGGCCGCTCACGGTGGTCAGGGTTTGACGGGGCACTTGCGCCAGCAGTCGTCCCAGGACTCTGTCGCGGCCGATCACCGGGCTCAAGCGCGTGGGCAGGTTGTGTCGCTCGGTCCTGGGACTCAAAGGCGACTCAACGCCTTCTTGCACCACCAGGGGCATCGCCAGGCAATAGCCTTGTCGCGGATGGTTGAGGATATAGCGAGCGCCATCCCGCCCGTCGCCGAAGGCCCGCCGCAGCGCCGCGATATGCACCCGCAGGTTGATGGCTTCCACGACGCTGTCAGGCCAGACGTGGGCGATGAGGGTTTGCTTGCTGACGTAGTGGCCGGCGTGCTCCACCAGTACCTGCAGAACATCCAGGGCCCGGCCACCCAGCGCGAGGGGCTGGCCGTCACGGGTGACCAGCCGTTGCTGCCGGTAGAAGGCGAACGGACCGAAGCCCACCGCCGGCTCGCTATCGGGTTTGACGAAACTGTTCATGGGCGATCCAGCGCCGGATAACCGGGGCGGGCGTCAGCGTGCGGATCACCGAACACGTCTGCCCCGGGCTCCTGCGCATCCTTTCCAAAGGGTTCGCCGTTATCTTGGCAGGCGCAGGCCTCAGGACAATGCTGGCACTGGGAGCGTCACGGACATCACGGTGCCCTGGACGGACACCGACGCCTCAACTGAACTGCTGACGATATTGCACCGGGGTCAGGCCGAGCTTTTCACCGAACAAAAAGCGCATGTGCCGCACACTGCCGAAGCCGCTGCGAAACGCCACGGTCTTGAGCGGCAGGTCAGTGGTTTCCAGCAGCTGACGCGCCCGGTCGATGCGCGCACCCTGCAGGAACTCCATGGGCGTCATCTTCACTTCACGGGCAAAGACCCGGGCGAAATGCCGCGCGCTCATGGAAGCCAAGGCGGCCATGCGCTCAATGGTGAAGGGTTCTTCCAGATGCTCCATCACATGATTCTGCACCCGGGTAATGGCCGACTCCTGCGTCGACACCGCCGCCACCGAGGGGCTGAACTGTGCCTGGCCGCCCTGGCGCTTCATCACCACCAGCAACACCTTGGCCACGTCCAACGCGACTTTGCGGCCGTGGTCCTGGGCCACGATGGACAGGGCCAGGTCGATCCCGGCGGTGACACCGCCCGAGGTGATCAGGCGGCGGTCCTGCAGGAAGATCTTGTCGGTCTCCACCAGGGCCTTGGGGAAACGTTGTACCAGGCGTTCGGTGTAATGCCAGTGGGTCGTGACGCGATAACCGTCGAGCAAGCCCGCCTCACCGAGCACGAAGGCACCGGTGCAGATGGAGCCGTAGCGCGTAGCCCGTTGCGCCGCGGCCCGCAGCCAGGTGTGCAGCCCCGGATGCCGGTCGTTATAGGCCCCTGGCCCACCCGGCACCAGCAACACGTCATAGGCTGCCCATGCCTGGTCGATATGGATATCGGCCTGCACCGCCACGCCGTTGGATGCTCGCAACGGCCCGCGCTCGGTACCCAGGGTCAGCAGTTGATAACGCAGGTCCCCTTCGAGGTAACGATTGGCGATGGAAAACACTTCCAGAGGCCCGGCCATGTCGAGCAGCAAAAAATCCGGGAACAGCACCATTGCAACGGTTTTCATTAAAAAGACGCCAAAAAAATCCAGAAACCATAAATGCCCCCCGGTGGGAGCGAGCTTGCTCGCGATAGCGTCAGATCAGTTGGAGTCGATGTCACTGACACACCGCTATCGCGAGCAAGCTCGCTCCCACAGGGTTTATCGTCAGCATTATGGCGAAGCCAGGCATCCGCCGGTAGGCATTCTCGATTGTCCACTCCAAGTAGACAGTCTTTCGTTTTCCACCTGCTTATTGAACTTCAGGATAACCATTAACCTTCTTCTGAACCCGGCGAACGGCCCCAGCCGCCGCCCATAGACATCAGGAGAATCATCATGCTGACCCTTCGCAAAGCTTCGGACCGCGGCATTGCCCGCCACGGCTGGCTGACCTCGTTCCACACCTTCTCGTTCGCCAGCTACCGAAACCTCAACGAACAGGGCTTCTCCGACCTGCTGGTCATCAACGACGACCGGGTCGCCGCGGCCAAGGGTTTCGGCCAGCATCCCCACCGGGACATGGAGATCTTTTCCTACGTGCTTGAAGGGGCGCTGGAACACAAGGACACCCTGGGCACGGGCTCGGTCATTCGCCCCGGTGACGTGCAGTTGATGAGCGCCGGCAGCGGCGTGGCCCACAGCGAGTTCAACCACAGTGCGGACGAGCCGGTGCACTTCCTGCAGATCTGGATCGTGCCCAACGTCAGTGGCGCCACGCCACGCTATCAACAGGAGCATTTCAGCAGCGAACAGAAACGCGGTCGCCTGCAATTGATCATCTCCCCGGACGGCACCGACGGCTCGCTCCAAGTGCGCCAGGATGCACGGGTCTACGCCGGGCTGTTCGATGGTGAGCAAAGCGCTACCTTGACCCTGGCCGCGGATCGCTATGCCTACGTGCACGTGGCCCGAGGCGCTGTCGAGCTCAACGGCGTGCAGTTACAGGAAGGTGATGGTGTGCGGGTGCGCGAGGAGCAGGTCCTGACCTTGAGTCACGGCCAGGATGCCGAGGTGCTCGTGTTCGATCTGCGGGCGCAGGAACTGCCACAGATGCCATGAAACACCCTTTAGGCCCTGTGGGAGAAATTGTCACAGAGGCTATGAAGCATCCATTGTGGGAGCGAGCTTGCTCGCGATGACGGAGTGTCAGCTACATGAGTATCGGCTGACCTGGCGCCATCGCGAGCAAGCTCGCTCCCACAGGGTCTACAGGGTGTTTCGCAATGGAGCCTCCACATCCCCCGACGCCTCACTCATTCTGCAGCGCAAACACCTCGACAATCTCATCGATCACCGCCCGCACCCGTGCCGTATGGCGCAGGTCCGCGTGGGTGACCAACCAGACCTCGTAAGGCAGTGCACGCGTGCGCTCCGGCCAGATCCTCAGCAACCCGTCACGCGCCCCCATGTACAGCGGAATCTCCCCGACACCGATGCCCGCGGCAATCGACCGACGCACCAACAGGCTCGAACTCAGACTGGCCACGATCCGTCCGCGATTGATCGGCTCCGAGACCAGGGTGAAATCCTTGCTGCCCTGCCAGTACGGCTGATAAACCACCAAGTCATGTCCCTCGAACTCGCTGCCGGGCAACGGTACGCCACGGGCATCGACATAGGCTTGGGCCGCAAACAATCCTACCGGCCAACGGGCGATTCGCCGAGCGATCAGGTCAGGGTTGTCGGGCCGGGTGTTGCGCACGGCGATGTCCGCTTCGCGCTTGACCAGGCTGAGGATCTGCGTGGACGCATCCAGTTGCACGCGCACATCGGGATGGCGCCCATGCAGGCTGGCAATGGCCGGAATCAAGAAGTCGATGGCCAATGAGTCGGTGGTGGCGACCCGGACATTGCCGATCAGGCGATCATCCAGGCCCTGTATCCGGCGCTCCAGCTCCAGCGCCGAATGCTCCATCTTCTCCACCGCCTTGAGCGCCGCCTCGCCGACGGCCGTCAGTGCGTAACCGTCTGAGGTACGCAGGAACAACGCGGCATCCAAGGACTTCTCCAACGCCGTAACGCGCCGCCCCACAGTCGCCTGATCCACCCCCAACACCCGCGCGGCACCGCGCAAGGTCGACGCTCGGCAGACGGCCAGAAACACCCGTGCATCATCCCAATTCATTCGCCCTCCTACGATGCATATATGCATCACTCTGACGCTAAATCGCTGCACAAACGCAGCGAAGATAGCCGATATGCTGGACGCTATAAACCTTTCACAGGATCGCTGTCATGCCCTCCTCATCCGCTGCGCTCGAATCACCTCCTACAAACATCTGGCTGCCCATTTTCGCCGGCCTCTGTGCCAGCCTCGTCAGCATCGGCCTGGCGCGTTTCGCCTATACGCCACTGATCCCGGCATTGATCGAGGCCCATTGGTTTTCTGCCAACGACGTGGTCTACCTGGGGGCGGCGAACCTGGTCGGTTACCTGATCGGCGCTCTGCTCGGCCGTCCCATGGCCCACCGACTGACCAACCGGAACGCGTTGCGGCTGATGATGCTCGTCGTGACCGGCGCATTTTTCGCCTGTGCCTTCCCGGTGTCGGTGATCTGGTATTTCGCCTGGCGGCTACTGTCGGGGATCGCCGGCGGCGCGATCATGGTGCTGGTGGCGGCGACTGTATTGCCCCATGTACCGGCGGCACGCAAAGGCTTGGCCAGTGGCGCGATTTTCCTTGGCATCGGCCTTGGCATCGCCGGCTCAGGCACGATTGTGCCGCCGCTGTTGAGCCTGGGCTTGCCGGCCACCTGGCTGGGGCTTGGCGCCCTGTCGCTGGCATTGACCGGGTTGAGCTGGTTTGGCTGGCCCCGGGACACGGTGCAGATAACAGCCAGCGCTGCGCCCGACGAGCCCATGCCTCCTGCGGTTTTCCAATTGTTCGCCCAGTATGCGTTCATGGCCGCGGGGCTCGTGCCTGCGATGGTCTTTTTGGTCGACTACGTGGCGCGCGGCCTCGGGGCCGGGGCACATGTCGGGGCAATGGTCTGGGTAATGTATGGCCTCGGGGCGATTATCGGACCGGTGAGCTATGGTTTTCTCGCCGATCACCTTGGCGCGCGCAAGAGCATTCGACTGGTCCTGGCCGTGCAAGCGATTGCTCTCGGCTTGCTGGCGGTTTCACACACCTTCATGGCACTGGCGTTGCTCGCCGTGATCATCGGTTCGTTTCCGCCGGGCATCGTGCCCTTGGCCCTGGCCCGAGTGCACGAACTGGTCCCTGACCCTCATCGCCAACAACTGGCCTGGAGCCGGGCCACTGTTTCGTTCGCCACCTTCCAGGCGCTGGCCGGATTTGCCTACTCGGCCCTGTTCAATGCCAGTGGCGGACACCACGGATTGCTTTTCCTGATCTCCGCCGGGGCGATTCTTTTTGCGTTGATGCTCGATTTCCCTTTCGGGACAGAAAAAAGCTCGAAAGTTCTGAAACCGTGATTACCGACGCAGCTCAGACGAAAAACTTCTAAAAAAAGTCAGGCGATTGGACGAATTCAGGCTTTGATCTAATGGAGCTGCGGTGCGTCTCGGACAAGTCCCAATGCCCAGCTGAAATGCGCTTTGTCTGTTGCCACGAGCCTGAGGGATCTATAAAGTTCCCGAAAGGTTTTCGTTTCTGACCGGCGGTCATCGCGACTGCCCGAAGTCAATTGACCCAATGCATGAGTCTCGGCAAAATGATTTCACTTTGCCATTGTTATTCCTGACTTGCTTATTCACGGAAGAAAGCATGAAAACCGTCATATCCCTCGCTTTAATCTCGATTGCGTGCAGTGCGGTCGCGGAAGTTCAGAACATCAAATACCTTTACGATGATTCGGATGCCGTGTACTCCATCGTGTCGTTTATCGACAGCGGCTCAGCCATCCAGGCCACCGTACAGAGATCGGGGGCTTACTTCACCAACTACACAAAACTCGAACTCGACTGCGCCAGCCGCAATGTACGGCACATGGGGATGTACAACAGCCTCGCAGTGCTGGAAAAAGCCCAGTTCGACCAGATGCAAGGGCGAATCATCGACGGCTCGATAGCCGACGAAGTAGGCAAGGTGCTGTGCAAGGAGACGACTTTGACCGCATCACAAGCCGCTCCGCAAACCGAAGACCTGCCCACCGAAACACAAACCGACGATAACAGCTGATTTGTGTCCGTGATGCGGGAGCTTGCTCCCGCTGAGCAGCGTAGCCCTCCCGCCCCAAAAACTCACTTTCCGCTCCGGCAGCGTCTTCAGCGCAAGGCTTGCTTGCGCTCCGATTTCGAACGGTAACTGCCAGGCGGCACACCAAAGAAATCCCGGAAACGACGCTGGAAGTGCGGGGAACTGACAAAGCCTGTCGCCACGGCGATTTCGGTCACGGACCGATTGGTTTGCTGGATGAGTTGGCGCGCACGCGTCAGGCGCAGCTCCAGGTAATAGCGCGTTGGGGTCGCGCCGAGAAAACTGCAGAACCGTCGCTCCAACTGGCGCTTGGAAATCTTCACGCACGCCGCCAGCTCATCGATGGTCAAGGGCTCCTCTACGTTCTGCCACATCAGTTCCAACGCCAACTTGAGGCTTTCCGGCAGCGTCGGGTCGGTCTCGACGAAAACCGGTGGCAAGTCCGTCGCATCGTCGCCCGACTCATCACAACGCAGAATTTCCTCGATGGCCCCCACCAGCGCCGCTCCGCCCGTCTGGCGAATCAATTGGAGCATCATGCGCAGCGAACTGTTGGCGCCCGCGCAACTGACCCGCTCCCGATCCACCACATAGGCCCGGCTGGACACCTTCACATGGGGGAACACCTCCACCATCATGGCGCGACTTTCCGGGTGGACAGCGCATTCGAAACCATCCAACAGATTGGCATCGGCAACGAAGAAGACACCGTTCCACAACCCGCCCAGGATCGCCCCGGACGCCGCATTGGCGCGCAGCTTGCGGCGCAGCAAGGGATGGCCTTGCAACTTCACGCGAAAGCCCCCGGCGACAATCAGCACGTCCTGGTTTTCCGGCATCTGCGCCAGTTCGACGTCCGTCGAGATGACAATGCCCAGGTCGCTCGTCACCTGCCCACCTGAAACCCCCACCGTCAGCACCTCGTAGAGGGGCATGTCGCTCATCAGGTTGGCGGTCACCAGCGCGTCCACCGCACCGGTGAAGGACATCATCGAGAAGTTGTCCATCAATACAAACGCGACGCGGATCGGCGCCTCGCTGGCGGACGCCGCTCCGAGCGGTCGATAAGCCATGTTCTTGTTTTTGAGTACGCTCTCGAATGCGCTTGGCATAGGGCCTCGTTAATACATTAAAGACAATGAGGATTGGCTGCACGTGGGTGCCCGAGCCGCAGAGCGAAGGCGCGGGGCAAACCACGCTATCTTCCAGACTAGTCAAGCCGCCTGCAATCGCGCCTACGCCCTCTACTGATCGTCCCGCGCCAAAATGGCAAGCCTCAAGTGCCTACGACTTTGGTCGATACAGTGGCAGTAGGCATAGGCGCTTTTCCCTTCCAGAGACTCGCAAGGCCAAACACTGCTGTTTCCGCCGTTCCAACACTTAAAATATTCCGCGGGAGAAGTCATGAATATCAAACAGAAGCTGACATGGGCGTTCGCGGCCATCGCCTGCCTCCCGGTTATCCTGGTAGCGGTGCTTGTCGTAATGAACCTGCGCGACGCCGCAAAGGCCAACTTCCTGGACAGCAGCGGCCGTGAAATCCGCCAGATCGACAACGGCATGAAGCAGTTCTTCGATGGCATCAGCCAGAACGTCGAATACATCGCCAAGGATCCACGGATCATCGCTGCCAAGGGGTTGAAAAACTACTCCCTGGCCGATGCCGCACAAACACCGCTCCCCGAGATCAACCAACAGCTCCTGGAAATATTCGACCGATTCGCCAAGAGCCATCCGACCACCGCCTATCTGTCCGTGGGGCTGAGCGACGGTGGCTACGCCAGCTGGCCTGACGATCCGAAGATGACCAACTATGACCCGCGCGTGCGCCCCTGGTACAAGGCCGCCATCGCCGCACCGGGTACGACCGTGCGCACGGACGCCTATTACTGGGCGCCGGACGATGTGTCGCTGATCGGCACCGTACACACGGTCGCCGACGCCAGCGGCAACGTCGTGGGCGTGGTCGGCCTGGACGTGTCGCTCAAGCAGCTCACCGAACTGGTCAAGAACATCAAGCTGGGCGACAGCGGCTACCTGATGCTGGTGGAAGCCAACGGCAACGTCCTGGTGGACGCCGCCGATGCCAAGCACAACTTCAAGCCGCTGGCCGACCTTGGCCCCAACTATGCCGAGCTGGCCAAAAGCAGCGATGGCGTGACCCAGATCGAGATCGACGGCGTGCCCTACATGGCCAACGTGGTCAGTTCCAAAGGGCTGGGCTGGCGCTTCATCGGCCTGATCAAACGCGATGAAGTGATGGCCGAGGCTTCGAGCCTGACTTGGCTGATCGCCGCCATTGCTGCCGCGCTGGCCGTGGTCTTCGCCGTGGTGGGCGCCAGTTTCGCCAGCGTCATCGTGCGGCCGATTCGCGGCGTTGCCAATGGCCTGCAGGAAATCGCCGAAGGTGAAGGTGACCTCACCCGCAAACTCTCGGTGCAAGGCAAGGACGAAACGGCCACCCTGGCGGGCTGGTTCAACCAGTTCCTGGGCATGATCGCGCAACTGATGCAACGCATCGGCAGCGCCTCTTCCGACCTGCAAACCGCCGCGGCCGATACCAGCCACGTGGCCCAGAACATGAACGATGCCGCCGGGCGCCAGCGCCAGGCCGTGGAATTGGTGAGCACCGCGTTCAACGAAATGGTTGCCACCGCCAACGAAGTGGCCCGTTCTTGCAGCCAGGCCGCCTCCAGTGCGGACGAAGGCTACCGCGATGTGCACGACGGCCAGCATCACATCGGCGAAGCCACCGGCAGCGTGTTGAAACTGAGCGAAGACCTGCAACAATCGACCCAGACCATGCAGGCGTTGGAGCAAGACAGCAAGAACATCAACACCATCCTCGACACCATTCGCTCGATTGCCGAACAGACCAACCTGTTGGCCCTCAACGCCGCGATCGAAGCCGCACGGGCCGGCGATCAAGGTCGTGGGTTCGCCGTAGTGGCCGACGAAGTGCGGGCCCTGGCACGCCGCACCGCCGACTCCACCGGCGAGATCGACAGCCTGCTGGGCAACCTCGCACGGCGCACCCAGGAAGTCACCCAGCAGATGCAAAGCAGCCTGCAGGTGTCCCACACCAGCGTCGAGCGCATTCAGCAGGCCCGTGACAGCTTCGACAAGATCCGCAATTCGGTGGACTCGATTCGCGACCAGAACACCCAGATCGCCACGGCGGCAGAGGAACAGCACCAGGTGGCCGAAGACATCAACCGGCACATCGCGCAGATTCATGCCGATGCCCAGTTGGTCGAGGAATTCGCTCACTCGGCACAGACCGGCTCGGGGCGTTTGACGGATATTTCCGGGCAGCTCAAGGGCTTGGTTGGGCGCTTCAAGTTCTAGCGTGTTCGAGGTGGCGAGCCAGGGACGGCTCGCCGCTCAGGGTGATACAAACGAAAAGCCGCGATTGGCCGCACTGCGCTCATACTCCAGAAGACACGCATAGTCAGCCTCACTGGCCGGCAGCACTTCCCTGATCGCCAGGTCACGGGAAATCTCGGGAAGCTGGCTCAAGGCTTCGTTCATTGCGCGCCTGATAGCGTCTGCTTGCGTCGCCGTTCGACGAATCGACGTGATGTAAGGCAGGCAGGGACTGCGCACACTTCGCACCAGGATCCTGAGTCCTTCGATCTCGTCACTGTTGTCTCTCGCCAGATAGTCGTAGGTGACGCTGTCGATAGAAGCCAAATCACCGTCGTGGTTCTTCAACCTTCGAATGCTCTCCCTGTGGGATCCGGTGAAGGTCAGTTTCGAGAAAAAACCACGGTCGCTGATCCCAGCCAACGTGTGGCGCAATAAATTCATTCCGGAGTTGGAATCCCGGGCGTTGATCAGACCATGGCTGCCCTGCAAACCCGCCAGATCGGTGACGGCCGAATCAGCTCTACACAGCAGCAAACTGCAATGGTCACCCCCCGAGCTATGAGCAAGCTCATAGCTCGGACGCCCTATCAGCCTCACCTTTCCCCGCAGTGACGTGACGAATGGATAGCCGCAGGTCTGGGACAACAACAGATCAGGGGAAAGCCAATGGGACACGGGATCGACGACCTGCTTTTGCTCACGGCGCTCACCCAGAATCTCCAGGATGCGCTGGAGCCAGGCGTCCTGGGCCTGTAAAACCCTGGCGGGAGCGAGGTACATGGATAGATCGCTGGTCATATGAAAGCCATTCAGAGGATTGTGATTGACGCTGATCACAGCAGGAAGCGGTTGGCAGGCGTCTTCAAACCCAAGCGATCCCTCAGGGTCCCGGGTTCATATTCCTTGCGGAAAACCCCTCTGGCTTGCAGCAAAGGCACCACGCCACGGGTGAATGTGTCGAAGTCCGTCGGCAAAAACGGAAACATGAGGTTGTAGCCATCGACGGCATTCGACTCGTATAACGCTGAAAGCTTATCGGCAATATGCTCCGCCGTTCCGATCAGCAGCCAGGTACTGGAACTCTTGACCAACCGGCGCCCTATTTCACGGATGGACAAGGTCGTGTCGTACTTCTTGAGCAGGGCCAGTTCGGTTCGAATGCCATCGAACTCAGACTCATCCGGCAACGCGGGTAGCGGGCTGTCCGGCGACAGGCCTGTCAGATCAAGACGGGTGTAGCTGGAGACCAGATCAATCGCCACGGCATCGATAATGAGGCTGTCCTCCAGTTGCCGACGGCGCTCCTCCTCAGTCTCATCCTCCAGAACCACCGGAAGCACACCGGTAATGATTTTCAGATCACTGGAATGCCGGCCCTTCAACTCGAGTCGGCGATTCAAATCGGCCCTGTACGCCAGTCCCTCTTCGACCGTATTGATGAAACAGAAATGCACGTCCCCATGGGCGGCGGCCAGATCCTTGCCCGCTTCAGAAGACCCCGCCTGGGCAAGGACCGGATGTCCTTGCGGGGGACGCGGCACGTTAAGCGGCCCACGCACGTTGAAATGCGCTCCTTTGTGATGGATCGGGTGAATCTTGGACGGGTCGGCAAAATCGCCGCTGTCCTTGTCAAACTCAAGAGCCCCCTCCTCCCAGGAGTCCCAAAGCTGCTTGACGACATGAATGAACTCCTCGGCCCGCCGATAACGATCGGCGTGTTTCGTCACACCTGACAATCCGAAATTCGAAGCCTCCTCTTCCAACCAGGAGGTCACGATATTCCAGCTGGCTCGCCCTGTGCTGAGGTAGTCCAGCGAAGCAAAATATCGCGCGATGTTGAAGGGCTCGTTATAGGACGTTGAAGCGGTGCCCATCAGCCCGATGTGTTCGGTGACAGCCGCCAATGCGGACAAGAGCGTAATCGGTTCAAGGCGGGCGTTGGCATAGTGCCTCAACCCACTGGCGACGGAGTCCCAGACCGCGACGTGATCCGCGACAAAAACCGCATCGAACTTCGCCGCTTCGGCTGCCTGCACCAGTTTTACGTAGTAGCCCAGCGTCAATATTTCCTTGGTCGGCGACAGCGGGTGGCGCCAGGAAAAACGGTGATCCCCTTGGGGATTAAAAAAGAACAAATTCAAAATCATGCTTTTATTGGACATAACGCCTCCGCGACCTTACCCACATCGCATTCATGTTCAGTTGGCCGCCTTGACGGTATTTTCAGCGACCCACTGCGCCGCGACTTTTGCGGGATCCTTGTGATCGATATCCACCAGGCGATTGAGTTGCTTGAGGTCGTCATCGGTCAGTTTTGCGGAGACCTCGTTGAGCACTTTGGTGACTTCTGGGGTTAACAACGCCTTGCGCCCCAGTGGCGTAATGTTTTGCAGGGGCTGTTGGTGCTTGTCGTCCTCGAGCACCACCCAAGGTTCTTTTGCCAGGATGCCTTGCGTGGAGACCACCGTGGCGACGTCGATAGCGCCTGAGTTCAGCGCCAGCCGCGACAAGGGCCCGCCCATGTCCAGCGATTTGACGCTCTTGAAGTTGATACCGTAGACCGCCTTCAACCCGGGCAGGCCCAAGGCGGCAGTGGTGACTTCGGGAGGCCCACCCAGCGTGAGTTCACCGGAGACGGGTGCCAGGTCGGACAAGGTCTGCAGGTTGTACTTTTCTGCGGTTTTCTGGGTGACGGCCCAAGCGGTAATAGAGCCCGCGGCCGAAGGTTCAAGCAACTGGAGGCCCGCCGGCAACTTCTGTTGCAAGGCGCTGACGATCTCCTTTTGGCTGGTCAGGGCGCTCTTGTCGTCATAGAAACTCAACAGTGATCCTATGTACTCGGGTACAACGTCGATATCCCCGTTTTCCAGCGCCTTGGCGATGATCTGGCGGTTCCCCAGATTGAGCCGGGTCTTGACCTCAATCCCTTCCTTTTTCAAAGCTGACGCATAGATGTTCGCGAGAATCGTCTGCTCGGAAAAATTGGCCCCGCCTATGGTGATGGACTGGGCACTGGCAAATGCGCTGCCCACCAGCAAGCCTAACCCCAGCAACAATGAAACCGAGTGCGCTGAACGAACCTTCGAACGTTGTTTGTTTTTCATTTGGATTTGCACCTCTGCAGAATTAATACGCACTTTCAAATGCCCTGATCATGTAGCGCTCAGTTCAACATTCCCCGCTCGCCATTTTCGAACCATGAGTGTTTCGATCATTGAACAAACCCACTCGCTGACAATCGCAAGTGCCGACACCACCAGTGCGCCGCCAATGATTTGAGGGATGTCATTTCGACCCAGCCCGTCAATGAGAAACCTGCCCAGCCCGCCGAACCCTGCATAGGCGGCAATGGTGGCCGTGGCAATAAGTTGCACCAGGGCTGAGCGGAATCCAGAAAAGATCAGCGGAAAAGCCAACGGTAATTCCAGCTGGATAAACATCTGCCATCTGCGCATCCCCATCGATTTGGCAGCATGCTTCAGAGACGAATCCACCTGATCGATGCCAACATAGGTATTGGTCAATATCGGCGGGATGCTCAGGGTGACCAAGGCGATAATCACCGTACTGGTTTCATAGCCAATGACCATGATTGCAAGTATCACAATACCCAGGGAAGGCAATGCTCGCCCAATATTGAACAGCCCGATCGCCACCTGCGCGCCTTTGCGGTAGTTAGCCATGAGCACGCCGAGCGGCAACGCTATCGCACAAGCAATCGCCAGGCTCAAAGACACATAATAAATATGCTCTGCCAGCCGAGTCAGTATTCCGTCTTCGCCCAACCAGTGTTCAGGAAGAGAAAACCAGAGGTAGACATCTGCGATCCAATTCATTAGCGCACCCAAGGGACCAGCCATTTATTGATTGAATAAAACAGAAAATCAAAACATAACGCCAACATCACCGTAAGAACCAAACTGACCGCCACAGGCGTAGTGAAACTTTGAGCCAACCCGGTAATGAACAGCTGCCCCAATCCGCCTTGACCAATTAACGCAGTCACCGTCACCAGCCCTACCAATGTCACCGCGGTCGTTCGCAGCCCTGCCAATAACGAAGGCAACGCCAGGGGAAGTTCAACTCCCAGGAATCGCTGCATGCGCGTGTACCCTAGCGCACGGGCTTCTTCCAGCACGTCCGGAGGGTTGCTCGCAAGGCCCGCCAAAGTGTTCTGTAACACAATCAGCAAGGCATACAGGCTCAAACCAATCACCGCCGTCGTCTTGGACAAACCGGTAAAGGGCATTATCAAAATGAACAGTGCCAGGGACGGAATGGTAAAGAGTATTCCGCTGATATAAATCATGGGCTGCGCCAACCCTGGCTTCCATAACGTCAAGAGCACCATTGCGCCCGCTAACAGCATTCCTATAAACAGACCCAAGGTCACCAGCTGAATATGATCAAATAACAGCTGGCCGATCTGCTGCCAGTTTTCAAGGATCCAGGACCAGTCAATCATTGCACACTTCCAAAGCGGCGCTCATTGAGTGCGCTGTGAAAGCTGGCAATCGACAGGCAACCTTCGTAACCACCCGCCTCGTCCACTCGAACAACCACACCGAGCGGAGCCGTTAGAATTTTAACCAGCGCGTGATGCAACGAATCATTATTCGACACCGTGGTAAGTTCAGGGACAGGCAAGTCCGATTCACTGACCCACTTCAGCGGATTGGACTTATCGTCCAGCAGAAGTTTGAATTGGCAATTGACTTCATCCACAGGAAGATCAGAAACCTTCATCAGCGACAGTCTTTTCAACAGCGGATCCTTGCCGATGAAGTTCTTCACAAACTCGCTGGCAGGATGGGCAAGGATATTGTGAGGTGTATCGAACTGAGCAAGCTTTCCTTCACCCTCGAAGATGGCGATCCGATCACCAATCTTGATGGCCTCTTCCATGTCATGGGTCACCAGGATAATGGTTTTATGCAAACGCCTCTGCAGCGCAACCAGTTCGTCCTGCAGTCGCTCGCGGATCACCGGATCAAGCGCGGCAAAGGGTTCGTCCATCAATACAACCGGTGGGTCCGAGGCCAATGCCCTCGCCAAGGCAACACGACTTTGCTGCCCGCCCGACAGTTGATTAGGGTACCTGTCCAGAAATTCCGGCTGAAGCCCGACCAGGGAAATGAGCTCGCTCACGCGCTGGCGGATCTTATGCTTGCTCCAACCCAAGAGCCGCGGAACCGCGCCAATATTTTCTGCAACGGTTTGATGAGGAAACAAGGCTGAGCTTTGCATCATGAAACCGATGCCACGGCGAAGCGTCACGACGTCAAGCTCATCGGTCGCCACCCCATTGACACAGATACGGCCACTGTCCTGGGTGTCCAGTCTATTGATCATTCGCAAAATGGTCGTTTTGCCACACCCACTTGGCCCGACAAATACGCAGATCTCCCCCTCCCGGACATGAAGCGTTAAATCGCTCACGGCCATTCGCGGGCTGCCTTTATGAGTTTTCTTGATGGCTTCAAAACGTATCATTTTCCGACGCCCAGATTAGCTTGAGTATTTTTAGTGCCTGGCAGGATGGCGAGGACAATCCACGGGATTGATCAGATGCCTCTGCAATAACTGGAAGTAGCCATGAATGACATAGCCATTGTTTCGCGCGATCCATTGTTCACGCCTGGCTCTATACACCCGGGGCAAATAAAACCAGGGCAAACCGGGAAGATCGTGATGAACCAAGTGAAGATTGAGGTTAAGAAAGAGCCAGCTCAAAAGCCCTGAGGATTCATTGATCACCGTGCGGTGTTCTGGCAGCGTTGACGGCCGATGCTCGTAAAACGACCTGATCATTGCAATGGACAAGGCCGGCAGTGAAACTAAAAATACGTACTGCACAGCACTGATGGCGCTGTATTGTTCAACCAAGGTCAGCACCACGACGACACTTAGCACGTGAGCTATCCACACTCGTCCAGTACTTCCTCCCGCGAGAAACAAGCCTCTGATCTCGCTACCCAGCAGGGATATCACTGCCAATGGTGCTCCCATGAGCAAGCGACCACCCAAGGTCTTGTTTACCCAAAGCAACGCTTTCACATAACGCGGTGACTGCAACCAGTAGGCACTGGTGACATAGCGACTTTCTGGATCTTGACCAGGCACCGTCAGCACCTCGTCGTTGTGATGCGCCAGATGCGTGTCCCTATAAATGTCGTAGGGATACCAAACGGCAAACGGCAGAAACCCCAGGGCTTTATTTATGGCAGGCCAACGCGTTGGGTGACCGTGAATAAGCTCATGCTGGATCGACATCCAGAGCACGACCAGTGGAACCAACAGGGCAATGCTGATGAGTTGGCCAAGTGCCTGCCCATGAAAAACAACAAGCGCCCAAGCCAGATAAAAGCCGACCAGTAAAAGCCAGGTGGGCCATTCAGTCTGGCTGGTCAAGGTCCTGCTGAGCTTGACGATTTCAACTCGATGAGCTTCATCCAAATAATTTGGCATGGTGGTAAGTCGCGATAGGCTGCGCTGAACAGACGCCCACTCACTCACACTTCAAGCGACCACCCGGGACCGGGTATTACCTGGAGATGATTGACTGACGTTACGGTATGGAAGTGCCGACAGCGGTGCGTCACATGGCGTAGAGCAGAAACGCCAAGCCTTCGCTGATTGCACTGCAGGCCTCACTGTTGGCCTGGCAAGGGAGAGGTTTGCCGGTCACGAATGGAACGGCAATGGCGGCACAAGAACTGATGCGCAGAGTGCCGGACTGAGAAATCACTGCATGGGCCCCATCATGCGACAGAGCCTCAAGGCTGATTTGGAAGATTCGGGCGCCGGACATAGTCGTACCATAGAGTAGGTTGAACATATCCGGCGGTCCGGTAGCGTCAACTTAACATGCCAACTAATTCGATCAAGGAATATATTCTATTATGCTTATTCCTGTATCGAATAACATAAAACGGGCTCCCTACCCTTTCGCCTTGATTGCATACAGGCCTGCGGCAATCACCATGCACGCCCCCACGACGGTCCATGGGTCAGGTAGTTCGCCGAATATGAACAGGCCGATGAATGTGGCGAACACCAACAGCGTGTAGTTGAACGGTTGAAGCGTACCTGCCGTTGCGTACTTGAGCGCCTGGAGGAGTAGCAACTGCGCCACCATGCCGATCGTCGACAGCACGGCGATCAGGCCCCACTGTGTCGGGTTCGGCGAAACCCACCCTGGCAAGCCAGAGAACGTGATGGCCAGGGCGCCGAAAAAGCCCATGTAGAGCATGTTCGTCGCGAATGAATCATCCCGGCTGATCCGACGTGTCAGCACACTGAAGACCGCGAACCCCAGGGCCGACAACAGCGGAATCAGCGCCGCCAACTCGAAGACGCCGGTTCCCGGACGGAGGATCACCAGGGTCCCCAAGAACCCTATGGCCGCGGCCACCCAGCGACGGACGCCGATGAACTCACCCAGGAATGCGCCTGCCAAGGCCAGGGTCATCAGCGGAAACACCGCATACAGGGCATGCATCTCCGCCATTCCGAGGTAACGCAGCCCCAATCCGAACAATGCGCTTTCGCCCACCCCCAGCAAGGCACGGATGACCTGCAGGGCAGGATGATGGCTTCGACACGCCGCTCCCAGGTGGCCGCGATAAAGGCTATAGCCGACAGCGAATGCCAGGAATACCCAGTAACGCACCATGACGAGCTGGGCGACGGGAAGGTCCTTGACCAGCACTTTGGTGATCCCGTCCTGGCTTGCAAAGAGCAGCATGGAAAGCAGGCACAAGAGGACTCCAAGTTGAGGCCGTGGGGCATCACCCACGGTGTGTATCACCCGTGGTCGGCTCTAGTGCAATGGTATCCCTGCGTCGTCTTGCGAGGCTGTGGCGCGCTGCGTCTCTTTCCAGCGCCTCGACCGCGACGAGCGCTTCAATACCTGCCCCGGCTTCGACCTTTTCAATGAAATCCAGGATCGCCCGTTTCATGAACCAGTGGCAGGTGCGATCCAGCTTTGCCGACACCGACTTCAGCCTGGCCCGTGTTTCCCCATCCAACTTGATACCCAATGTGGTGACCGACATCGCACAGCCTCTGAAATGACTTGTAGTCTTCGACCCTTCGCCTCAAGCGCAGGGCTCATGGAGCAATCCCCACAGCGCCAGGAGTGGCGCTTGCGTTGATCTCATCGCATGGGTGCAGGACGGTGGGTTTATGACAATGCCCCCTGCCCCGGGCGTCCACCAGCCTACGTCCTCGCGATACCAGTCGCCTGGGGACAACACCAGATAGAACTCAGCCGGAGGATGCTGGTGGAACGGATAACAGGTTTCGGGCGCCATGAGGGCCAACCCCAGGGTCATGCCAGGACAGTCGAACAATCCCCCTGGACCGGTGACCATCCCATGGCGATGCCGCTCCACGAACCGATCGTCCTGGCCGGCCTGGGCCTGACGGTTGATCCAGGGAACATGGGGCACCAGCGCGTTCAACGCCTCCAATACCCCTGCCAGGTGTTCGGGGACTCTTGGCGCAGCGTCGAATGCCTGGGCCAAATAGGGCGCCAGGACTGCCGGTAACGCGCAGGGCGTTGCCGGCGGTTTCTTGAGGGACCACTCGGTCGGGCCCAGGGCGGCGGCATAGGCCTGTGTCGCCCCGGATGTACCGTCCACCAGGTGGTTCGAGAGGATTTCATGCAGCGATCGCCGAAGCCACTGCGCGCTACGAGTCACCACCGGATCCGACGACAAATGCTCGTGACGGGTAATCATCGTTTCCCCCTTGCTGAGTCAGGCGCAGACGAAAATGACAGGCTGCTCAACGTATCCCATCGGTACCGGAAGCGGGGCCCAGATGTTCCAAGGATAGCCCGAACGGTATCGATGACAGCCGACGCCCTTCACTTTGCGTCAAGGGCACCGAACTGCAAACACCTATCAAGCAACAGCGGCGATTACTGGCTGACGGTCGCCGAGGCGGTCTGACTGCCAAACATGGCCTCGAAACGAGGCTTGTTGGCGGCGTAGTACTCGGCAACGACCTTGTCTGCCGAACTGTCACGGGCGGTCGCCATCAGCTTCTCAAGGTCGGCCTTGGGAATCTTGAAGTTGGCGAAGAACCGGGCGACATCAGGATGCTCGGCGCTGAAGCCTTTGCGGGCAACCGCGTGAATTTGTTCGGCGCCGCCGAAAATCTGCTTCGGATCGTCGAGATAGCGCAGCGGCCACTTGGCGAACATCCAGTGCGGGCTCCAGGCGTTGATCAATGCCCATTTGTCACGTTTGAGATTGCGATCCAGCTCGCTCAACATGCCTGACTCTGAAGAAGCAACCATCTTGTAGCCTTCGAGCTTGTATTCCTTGATGGCCTTTTCCGTGAGTTTGTATTGGCCGTTGCCCACTTCCGAGGTCAGGATCTTGCCGTCGAGCTTTTGCCGCACTTCAGGCTTGTTGAGGTCCTCGACAGTGGCGAGTTCGCTGGTGGGAATGGACGTTGGCACGGCCATGCCGATCCGACCTTCATACAGCACGCCGAGGTCTTCGAGCTTGTCCTGGTATTTGTCATAGAACGCCTTGTGGGTGCTCGGCAACCAGACCATCGGGATCAGGTCGATGTTGCCGTTGGCCAAGGCCTGGAACTGGATACCAATATCGGCGAGCACCAACTTGACCGGTTGCTTCAAGTGGTCGCGCAGTGCGGTATCCGCCAGCTTTACAGCGATTTCCGTATCCGACCAATTCACCCAACCGATACGAATGGGCATGGGTTCCTCGGCGTGGGCCATCAGGCTGCCGGCGGCCATCGCCAGACCGGCAAGCCAGCCGATACGAGTTTTACTGGAAAACGTCATCATGGTGCATCTCCGCGTACTGTATTAATAGTTATTGGCAGGGCAGCAGAAGAATTTACGTTCCCTCATCAAAGCAGAGTGCCATTACACTCCTCAAGGGATTTAATGTTATGCATGGATAAGTTCTAGTTATGCGAAAACCCTTCCTGTATTCAGGTCGTTCGGCCCTCCTCCGCCCTTTGGCGGAACTTATGAATGTACGTACTCACAGTGCTTTTTCGAGCGCCGGCAAGGCCTCGAACAGATCCGCCACCCACATGTAATCCGCCACCTGGGCAATCGGCGCTTCAGCGTCCTGGTTGATCGCAACGATGACCTTTGAACCACTCATGCCCGCCAAATGTTGAATGGCGCCACTGATACCCGCCGCGATGTAAAGCTCTGGCGCAACGATTTTCCCGGTCTGCCCGACCTGCAGATCGTTGGGGGCAAACCCCGAATCCACCGCGGCACGCGAGGCCCCTACGGCACCGCCAAGCTTGTCCGCCACCCGCTCGATCAGGGCGAAATGCTCTTTGCCCTGCATCCCGCGGCCACCGGACACGACGACGCGGGCGCTCGACAGGTCGGGCCTTTCGCTGGCCGTCAGTTGCTCGCTCACGAAGCGCACATTGCTCGCGCTTTGCCCGCCCTCCACTACCACCACTTCGCAGCGATGCTCGTGGGACAGGGCCTGGGCGAACGCCGAGGCACGGACGGTGAGCAACTTGATCGGATCGAGGGACTGCACCGTGGCGATGGCATTGCCGGCATAAATGGGTCGTTGGAACGTGTCCGTCGAGACGATCTGGGTGACGTCGGACAGCATGCCGACATCCAGGCTCGCCGCGATCCGTGGCAGTACATTGCGGCCCATACTGCTGGCGTCGGCAACGACGTGCGTATACCCCTCGGCCACCAGTGAAGTGACCAGCGGTTGGACATTTTCAGCCAGGGCATTTTCAAACATCGCCCCTTGTGCGAGCAGCACCCGCGCCAGGCCCTGGGTGAGCGCCGCCTGTTGCGCCACTGCCGATGCGGCCGTCCCGCCCATCACCAGCAAATCCGTCTCGGTCCCCAGGGCCATGGCGGCGGTCACGGCACTCCATGTACCAGCCGTCAGTTGACCGGCACTGTGCTCGGCGATCACCAATGTGCGCATCAAATCACCCCCGCAACGTTCTTCAATTTATCCACCAGCTCGGCCACCGAACCGACGTTGATCCCCGCTTTGCGCACCGCAGGCGGGACCACCCCTAATAACCGAGCGTGTTCCTTCACGCTCGCGCCCAAGGTGTCAGCGGCAATGATTTCCAGCGGTTTTTTCTTGGCTTTCATGATGTTCGGCAACGAGGCGTAGCGCGGTTGGTTCAGGCGCAAGTCACAGGTCACCACGGCCGGCATGGCGAGGGCGACCACCTGGCTGCCACCGTCGACTTCACGTTCGACGACCCACTGCCCGTCGACCTGATTGACGGCAGAGGCGTAAGTGGCCTGACCGCTGCCGATCAACTGCGCGACCATTTGCCCGACCTGGTTGTTTTCCTGGTCGATTGCCTGTTTGCCGAACAGAATCAAGTGCGGCTTTTCCTGATCGATCACTTTGCTCAGGTACTTGGCGACATTGAGCGGCTCGAGTACCGCGCTCGTCTCGACCAGAAGCGCCCGGTCCGCGCCGAGCGCCAATGCCGTGCGCAGTTGTTCCTGCGCCGCCGACGTGCCCACCGAGACCACCACCACTTCGGATGCCAGCCCCTTTTCCTTGAGGCGAATCGCCTCTTCCACGGCGATTTCGCAGAACGGATTCAAGGCCATCTTCACGCCATTGAGCTCGACGTCTGAACCATCGGCTTTCACCCGGACTTTCACATTCGGGTCGATGGCGCGTTTTACCGCAACGAGTACTTTCATGGTTCCTGGCATAGCGCTTCGCACAGCCCCCTTGCACTTTGGATCGATGCGCGATGGCCGGCCGCACGAGCCGGACCACCCCTGTTTCGACTGGATGGTAATCCTGGTTTTTACGTCACGCAAGAAAAATGTACACCTGTGTCACAGGTCGTTGACACACATGAACATTCGACATACCGTTATGTCAAACCAAGCCTGATGTTCTGTTCCCGGAGCGCAACACCATGTCCAGCGATCCTCTGCTGCAGCCCTATAAGATCAAGCACCTGACCCTCAAAAACCGGATCATGACCACCTCCCACGAGCCCGCTTATCCTGTCGACGGCATGCCGAAGGATCTGTACCGCGCCTATCACGTCGAGCGCGCCAAGGCCGGTGTGGCGCTGACCATGACGGCGGGCTCCGCCGCTGTTTCCCGCGACAGCCCGCCGGTGTTCAACAACGTGCTGGCGTACAAGGACGAAGTGGTCAAATGGATGAAGGACCTGACTGACGAGTGCCACGAACACGGCGCGGCGGTGATGATTCAACTGACCCACCTGGGCCGGCGCACGCGCTGGGACAAGGCTGACTGGTTGCCGGTGGTATCGCCTTCCCATCGCCGCGAAGCGTCTCACCGGTCGTTTCCGAAAAAGATGGAAGAATGGGACATCGATCGCATCATCAAGGACTACGTCGATGCCGCCGAACGCATGAAGGCGGCTGGTCTTGACGGCCTGGAACTGCAGGCCTACGGGCACCTCATGGATCAGTTCTGGTCGCCGTTGACCAACGATCTCGACGGGCCCTACGGTGGTTCGCTGGAAAACCGGATGCGCTTCACCTTCGACATCCTGCGTGGCATCCGCCAGCGTTGTGGCGAGGACTTCCTGCTCGGGGTGCGCTACACCGGCGATGAGGACCTGCCCGGCGGCTTCGGTGCCAGCGACGGTCTCCAGATTTCCCACATGCTCAAGGACAGTGGGCTGGTGGACTTCCTCAACGTCGTTCGCGGGCACATCGATACCGATGCCGGCCTCACCGATGTGATTCCGATCCAGGGCATGCGCAACTCGCCACACCTGGATTTTGCCGGTGAGATCCGCTCGGCCACCGGTTTCCCGACGTTCCATGCGGCCAAGATTCCGGACGTCGCCACGGCGCGACATGCCATCGCCTCCGGCAAGGTGGACATGATCGGCATGACCCGGGCGCACATGACCGACCCGCACATCGTGCGCAAGATCATCGAGAAGCGTGAAGAAGAGATCCGCCCCTGCGTCGGTGCCAACTATTGCCTGGACCGCATCTATCAGGGCGGCGCCGCGTACTGCATCCACAACGCCGCCACCGGCCGCGAAACCACCATGCCCCACGAAATCCCCAAGGCGTCGGTCAAGCGCAAGGTGGTGGTGATTGGCACCGGCCCGGCGGGCCTGGAAGCGGCACGGGTGGCCGGCGAACGTGGCCACGACGTCACGGTGTTCGAAGTGGCGGATCAGCCCGGTGGGCAGATCCGCTTGACTGCGCAGAGCGAGCGGCGGCGCGAGATGATCAGCATCATCGATTGGCGCATGGCGCAATGCGAACGGCTGGGGGTGAAGTTCCAATTCAACACCTGGGCCGAAGCCGAGACCGTCATGGCCGAGGCGCCGGACGTGGTGATCGTCGCCACGGGCGGCTTGCCCCATACCGAGGTGCTCAAGCACGGCAATGAGCTGGTGGTGTCGACCTGGGACATCATTTCCGGCGACGTCAAGCCCGGCCAGAACGTGCTGATCTTCGACGACGCCGGCGACCACGCGGCGCTACAAGCGGCCGAGGTCATCGCCAACAGCGGTGCGAAACTGGAAATCGTCACGCCGGACCGGTCGTTTGCGCCGGAGGTGATGGCGATGAACCTGGTGCCTTACATGCGCAGCCTGCAAGACCTGAACGTCACCTTCACGGTCACCTATCGGGTCGACTCCGTGGAGAAGCGCGACGGTCAATTGGTGGCCAACTTCGGCAGCGATTATGGTCAGGTGCACAAGCAGCGCGTGGTCGATCAGGTGGTGGTCAACCACGGCACCCTGCCCCTGGACGACTTGTACTTCGAGCTACGCCCGCACTCGAGCAATAACGGCGCGGTGGAGCAGCACAATCTGATCGCCGGGAAAACCCAGAATATCGTGACCAACCCGGAGGGCCGCTTCCAGCTGTTCCGAATTGGCGACGCGGTGTCGGCGCGTAATACCCATGCGGCTATCTACGATGCGCTGCGGCTGGTCAAGGACATTTGAGGTAAGGCGCTCGCCACAGGCTCATCGTTTTTCTCAAGCGGGCAGCGTTGCACATGCCCCTGGACAAGACCAACGACGCCTTCGAGTTGATGCACACCGGGCAAAGCATTCGTACCGTCATTCATTTCTGAGACCCGCTCGAAAATCCAATTCCCCCCATAGCAAGGAAACCAAGATGTCCGTTTTTACCCATGTCACCGTCGGCACCAACAACCTGGCAAAAGCACGTGCGTTTTATGACGCCGCCTTGAAAGAGATCGGCCTCAAGCGTGTTGCTGATCTCGAGGATGCCGGCTCCATCTGGGGCGTCGACAAGCCGTCGTTCTTTGTGCTCAACCCGGCCAATGGCAATCCGGCGTCCATCGGCAATGGTGTCACGGTGAGCTTCGAAGCGCCGAACCGCGCCGCGGTCCAGGCGTTCCATACGGCCGCCTTGGCAAACGGCGGCATCTGCGAAGGCCTGCCAGGCCCCCGCAGTTGGGCGGACAATGCCTTTGCCGCTTATGCCAGGGACCTGGATGGCAACAAGTTGGCTGTGTATTGCTTCAAGGCTGAATAAAGCGGCTGACCCACCGCCATCGCGAGCAAGCTCGCTCCCACAGGGATTGTGGGTGTTCATGAGTTTTGCATTCACCACAGAACCATTGTGGATGTTCATGAGTATTGCATTCACCACAGAACCATTGTGGATTTTCATGAGTTTTGCATTCACCACAGAACCATTGTGGGAGCGAGCTTGCTCGCGATGGCGGCGGCACAATCAGCATCGATTCAAGCTGACCCGGCGCTTTCGCGAGCAAGCTCGCTCCCACAGGGATTGTGGATGCTCATGAGTTCTGCATTCACTACAGGACCATTGTGGGTGTTCATGCGTTTTGCATTCACCACCATGATGCGGTGGTGTGTCTAGCCACCATCGGTGTCGATGTCAGCATCCGTGTCGTCACCGGATTTCGGACGGTCCGGGTCAGGCTTGAAGCCGGGGCTGAAGGTGTTGTCGTTGTCCTGATGATGCTGCTTCTGGTCGACCTCAGTGGCGGCGCTGTCAGCCTGGTCCGCTCCGGCAGGACTGACGGGCTCGGCACTCGAAGGCTTGCCCGGGACCTGGGGATCGATGGCCGGATCGTTGCGCGGGGATGGCGTCTGCCCCTGGCCTTGTTGCTGAGTGTTTGCGGGATCGTCGTTCATGGGCACCTCGTTCATGACAGGGCCGGATGGATGACCGGTCTTGAACATTCGAAGGTGACGCGACGGCTTCGGTTCCATTTGTTTAAGACGCCGCGATCAACCGCCCAGCACGCTCCTCACCATCCGGGCCAGTGCGTCCGGACCGTAGGGCTTGCTCAACAAATGGGTATCGGGGCTCAATTGATGGTTGCGGGAGATGATGTCCCGGGTGTGCCCCGAGGTGAACAGCACGGGGACCGGCGGGGTCTGCACCTTGGCCCAGGCGGCCAGGTCGGAACTCTTGATCAGGCCGGGCATGACTACGTCAGTGAAGATCAGGTCCACCGGGGTGCCATCCAGCAGCAGCTTCATCGCCTCATCGCCGTTGGCGGCCGTGAGGGTCTTGTAGCCGGACTGTTCCAGCAGTTCCACCGACGCGCTGCGTACCTGAGCGTTGTCCTCCACCACCAGGATCATCTCTTGCCGGCCGGAATGAAGCGCATCATGTTGCTCGGTTTCCCCTGCTTCGGGCGCGAGGCTTCGAGGGAAATACATCCGCACCCGCGTGCCTTCGCCCAGGTCACTGGCGATCTCGATATGGCCGCCACTCTGCTTGACGAACCCGAACACCATGCTCAATCCAAGCCCGGTGCCCTGGCCATCGGTCTTGGTGGTGAAAAACGGTTCGAACACCTGCTTCAGGACGTCGGGCGGCATGCCGGCACCGCAATCGATCACCGACAGCCGGACATAGTCGCCGGCCGCAATCCCCTTGCCGGCGCAAAACGCCTCATCGAGCACGATGTTCTCGCCGATCAGATGGATGGTGCCCTCGCCCCGCATGGCATCACGCGCATTGATCGCCAGGTTCAACAGGGCATTTTCCAGCTGATTGCGATCGACATGGATGCGCCAGGGTTCCTGGGGCAGGCTCACTTCAATCAGGATGGTTTCGCCCAAGGCCCGCTGCAGCAGTTCACCCATGCCCTCGTAGATGCGCCGAGGGTTGTAGACCGCCGGTGACAATGGCTGGCGCCGGGCAAAAGCCAGCAGTTGCGATGACAACTTGGCGCCCCGCTCCACGGCTTCGATGGAGGCACTGACCCGCCGTTGCACATTGGCGTTGTCCCGTTCGTGGCGGGCCAGCAAGTGCAGGTTGCCTGCGATCACTTGCAGCAAGTTGTTAAAGTCATGGGCCACGCCACCGGTGAGGCCGCCAATGGCCTCGAGCTTCTGCGACTGGCGCAACTGCTCTTCCGCTGCCAGCCGCGCCTGCACCTCGTTGGCGACACGCTGCTCCAGGTCGCGGGTGAATTTGAGCAGCGAAGCTTCGGCCGTCTTGCGCTCGTCGATATCAATCAGCACTCCCGGAAACCGCAGGGGCCGGCCTGTCCTGTCGAACTCGCAGCGACCGCTGGCCAGTACCCACCGGTAGTCACCGCCCAGGCGGCGGACCCGATACTCGGCGCTGTAGGGCGTGCCTGTGCGCACGGTCAGTTCGACCCGCTGGTTGACCTCTTCAAGGTCGTCCGGGTGGATGCCCTGGCGGGCAATCTCGATGGGCAGTGCGTCCAGCGGACAGTCGGGTGGGTAGTTGAAGGTGCGGGCAAAACGCTCATCGCCCGACAGCGTGTCGGCCTGGATGTCCCAGACGAACGACCCCAGCAAGGGCCCGGCCGAGAGCGCCAGCTGGATGCGTTCATTGACCGCACGGTAACTGCGTTCGGCCTCTTGCCGGGCGCGCTCGGTCAATACGTGCTCCGTGGTTTCCACCACAATCGCCAGCACGCCCCCCGGGGACTGGTCATCATCGGGCACCGGGCTGTAGTAGAGGTCCATCCACACGTCTTCAGGCTTGCCATCGCGCAGCAGGACCAGCTCTTTGCTGCGGTAGGACAAGGTGCCGCCGGCCAGACAGACGTCCAGCACATGGCGATTGAATTCGGCAACCTCCGGCCACCCCAACTCCACCGCGCACCCCAGCAAGTAGGGATGGCGGCCGCCGGCGAACTCGGCATAGGCATCGTTGTAAATCATGAAGCCCTGGCGGCCCCACAACATCACCATCGGCAGGGGCGAAGCCAGCAACAATTGGACAGCGCTGCGCAAGCTGGCGGACCAGTGCTCGATGGCGCCCAACTCGGTTCGGCTCCAATCGAACGCCTGGATACGCCCGGCCATCTCACCACCCCACCCAGGGCAGCCGTGATTCTGGGATAGAAACTCCATGGTCGACTCTGAACCTCAAAATGCCTGCAGGGAATCAACAGACACAAATCCCTTGCGATCAGAGCTTCGAGCGCCAGGTTGGCGTTTGGTTTCATGGTGATCGGTTTGCGCACAATCCTGTGGCGAGGGAGCTTGCTCCCGCTCGGCGGCGCAGCCGTCGTAAACCGGCTGACGCGGTGTGCCTGATGGGTTGCGTAAACCATTTTTTTGGGGGGCTGCTACGCAGCCCAGCGGGAGCAAGCTCCCTCGCCACAAAAACGGCGGTGTTGCTGGGGCTCAGCGGAAATCGCGGCTCTGCACTTGGATACCCGCCAGCAATTCAGTCAGGTCGCTCAAGCGCCCGGCGATCAAGTGGCGGACCTCGCCGACGCTTTCCCAGCGGCCGTCGACCCTGAGCAATTGCGAGCCCACCAGGGTCTTGCGTTGACGCTCGGCCAGGTCGCGCCAGACCACCACGTTGAGGTTGCCGAACTCATCTTCCAGGGTGACGAAGGTCACGCCGCTGGCCGTGCCCGGGCGTTGGCGGCCAGTGACCAGCCCGGCGACGCTGACATTGCGGCCATGCTCCACGTCCTGCAATTCCCGGGAGCTGCGGCAGCGCCGGGCGCCCAGTTCGGGACGCAGCAGGGCCAGCGGATGAGGGCCCAGTGTCGTGCCCAGCGTGGCGTAATCGGCAAACAGGTTTTCCCCCAGTGTGGGTTCGGGCAGCGCCACGGGCGGCTCTTCCTGGCTGGGCAAACTGGCGAACAAACCCAGTTGCTTCTGCACTCCGGCCACTTCCCAGCGGGCCCGATGGCGATCCCCGGCCAAGCCCTGCAAGGCCCCCGCGTCGGCCAGTTGCGCCAGGGCCCGGGCATCGAGTTGCGCGCGCTCGCCCAAGTCGGCCACATCGCTGAAAGGCCGATGCCGGCGCGCCGCTTCGATACGCTGGGCATCCTCTTCGCGAAAGCCCTTGACCAAGCGCAGCCCCAGGCGGATCGCCGGTTGCCGGCCGTCCATGGGCTCGAGGCTGCAATCCCAATCGCTGGCGCGCGCGTCCACCGGATGGATCGACAGTTGATGCCGGCGGGCATCCTGGAGGAGCTGGTCCGGGCTGTAGAAGCCCATCGGCCAGCTGTTGATCAGGGCACAGGCGAATGCCGCCGGTTCGTGGCATTTGAGCCAACTGCTGGCGTAGGTCAGCAAGGCGAAACTGGCAGCGTGGGACTCGGGGAAACCGTAATTGCCGAAGCCTTTGATCTGTTCGAAGATTTGCGCGGCGAATTCAGCGGTGTAGCCGTTTTTCTTCATCCCCTGCGCCAGGCGTTCCCGATGGGGCTCCAACCCGCCGTGACGTTTCCAGGCAGCCATGGAACGCCGCAACTGGTCGGCTTCTCCCGGGGTGTAATCGGCCGCGACGATGGCGATCTGCATGACCTGCTCCTGGAACAGGGGAACACCCAGGGTGCGGTTGAGCACTCCTTTCAACGCGTCAGAGGGATAAGTCACCACCTCTTCGTTGTTTCTGCGCCGCAGGTACGGATGCACCATCCCACCCTGGATCGGCCCGGGCCGCACGATCGCCACTTCGATGACCAAGTCGTAGAACGTCCTGGGTCTCAGCCGAGGCAACATCGACATCTGCGCCCGGGACTCGATCTGGAAGACACCGATGGTGTCGGCGCGACTGATCATTTCGTAGGTAGCCCGATCGTTCTGGGGCAGCGACGCCAGGGCATAACGCTGCCCCCGGTACTGCTCGATCAAGTCGAAACAGCGGCGGATCGCGCTGAGCATGCCCAAGGCGAGGATGTCCACCTTGAGCAGCCCGACCGCGTCCAGGTCGTCCTTGTCCCACTGGATGATGGTGCGCTCGGCCATGGCGGCGTTTTCCACCGGCACCAGGATGTCCAGGGGCTGTTCGGAAATCACGAAACCGCCGGGGTGCTGGGATAAGTGCCGGGGAAAACCGATCAATTGCCGGGTCAGGCTCAGGACCCGACGCAACACCGGGCTGTCCGGATCGAAGCCGCCTTCACGCAAGCGCTCCACCGGCGGCGCCTCGTCGCTCCAGCGCCCACAGCAATCGGCCAGGGCGTTGACCTGATCCGGCGGCAAGCCCAAGGCCTTGGCCACATCGCGTACCGCTCCGGCGCCGTGGTAACTGCTGACCACTGCCGTCAAGGCCGCACGATGCCGACCGTAGCGCTGGAACACGTATTGCAGCACTTCCTCGCGACGGTCGTGTTCGAAGTCGACGTCGATGTCTGGCGGCTCGTTGCGCTCCCGGGACAGGAAGCGTTCGAACAACAAGCTGGTGAGGCTGGGGTCGATTTCGGTGATGCCCAAGGCGTAGCACACCGCCGAGTTGGCCGCCGAACCGCGCCCCTGGCAAAGGATATGGCGGCTGCGGGCAAAACTGACGATGTCCTGCACGGTGAGGAAATAGCTGTCATAGCCCAACTCGGCGATCAGGCTCAGCTCCTTGTCGATCTGCGCCCGCACCTTGTCTGTCACGCCGTCCTTCCACCGCTCGCGCATGCCGCGCTCGGTCAGTTCCCGCAGCCAGGACGCCGGATCATGCCCCTCGGGCACCAGCTCGCGGGGGTATTGATAGCGCAACTGGCCGAGGTCGAAGGTGCAGCGTCGGGCGATGTTCAGGGTTTCATCGAGCAAGGCCTGCGGGTAGAGATCGGCCAGATCCTCGCGACTGCGCAGGTGGCGCTCGCCGTTGGGGTGCAAGCGCTGGCCGGCCTCGGCCACCGTGACGTGGTGACGGATGGCGGTCATGGTGTCCTGCAAGGCGCGACGACCGCGCGCGTGCATGTGCACATCGCCGCTAGCCACGGCCGGAAGCGCCAGGCGCTCGGCCATCGCCAACGAGTCTGCCAACCGACGGCGGTCGTCCTGTGCGCAATGCAACTGGACCGTCAGCCACAGGCTCCCGGCAAAGATCGGCTGGAGCCAACGCCCATGTTCCTCGGCGTCTTTGCCCTCGGCTATCCACAACGCCAGCAGTCCCGGCAAGGGTTGGTCGAAATCCTCTCGCACGATGCGGTAGTGGCCCTTCTCGCTGCGACGCCGGGCGCGGGTGATCAACCGGCACAAGGTTTGATAACCGTCCAGGTTTTCCACCAGCAACACCAGTTTCGGACCGTTCTCGACCTGGATCTCGCTGCCGACGATCAGTGGTAGCGCCAACTCTTTGGCCGCCTGCCAGGCCCGGACGATCCCGGCCAGGGTGCATTCGTCCGTGATCGCCAGGGCCTGGTAGCCCTGCTGCTTGGCGCGACGGCACAACTCCAGGGCACTGGAGGCGCCGCGCTGGAAGCTGAAGTTCGACAGGCAATGCAGCTCGGCATACTCAACGCTCATGCGAACCAGCCCTGCAGCCACAGCGGCCCGCCCTCGCCCACCGGTCGATAGGCCCAGCCACGTTGTCCGCTGCGGGTTTCGATCAGGTAATAGTCACGGCGCACATCCGCGCCGTCCCACCAACCGGTCTCGATGCGCTCGGGGCCCATGAGGATGTGCGCCTGACCTTGCGCCAATGCCTGGGGCTCCTCCAGCAGCCAGCCGGGACGCTGCACGCCGTCGCGCACCGGACAAGTCTGGGATCGGGGTTGGGACGTCATCTGCCAGGCGCACTCAGGCCGATGGTCGTCGCGAAACCCCAGGCCCTGCACGGCGTCATCCCCCAGCCGGGCGCGCAAGCGTTCGCGCAGTTGCTCCCAGGGCAATGATTGTTGGGGGCGTTCGTCGAACAGCTCCAGGCGCTGGGGCACGAAACTCGGCAGGTCTTCGGCACACAAGCGAAAGCCCCGCACCGGAGCCTCGACCTGCACCTGCTCCAAGCGACCGCGGGCCAGTTCGAAGAGCATCGCCGGGGCCCGTTCGGCACTGAGCAGGCCGACCTTGATCACGGTATCCGGCAACCCGGCGTGCTCCAGGTGCAAGTCGAAGCGCTGCACGCCGCTGTCGCGTCCGCAGAGGAAGGCCGACAGGTCACCGGTCAGGCGGCGCAACGGGAACAACAGCGCCTGATGGGATTGCACGTCATAGTTGAGCTCGATGCGCACATCGAAACGGTCCGGTGGCAGGTAGAACGACAGCGCCAGGGTGCGATGGCCCGTCAACGCGTCGAGGTGCTTGAGCACCTGGGCCTCGAAGCGCCGTGCCAGGGTCTGCCGGGGCAAGGCCTGGACCTGGCTCAGGCGCCGCAGGCCCATGCGCGACAGCGCCGTGGCGACGTCGGGTTCCAGGCCGATTCGCTCCACGGGCATGTGTCCCAGGTACTGTTGCAAGGTCTCGGCATCGGGCACCACCAAGGCGTCATAGGCATTGGCCAACACCCGTGCCGCCACTGGGTTCGGAGCGGCGACGATGCGATGACGAAAGCCCAGCTCGGTCAGCTCGGCTCGCAAGCGCGTCTCGAACACCGGCCAGGGTCCGAACAGGCCCAGGCTCGACTCGATCTCGAACAGCAGCGTACTCGGATAATGCACGCTGACCTGGGCGCTGAAACGGTAGGCCCAGGCTGCCAGGAACTGCTGCCAATGTTCGATCTGCGCCGCGTCGTATTCCGCGGTGGCAAAGCCTTTGCTCAAGGCCTGGGCGGCGGTCATGGTCTGGCCGGGCCGCAAGCCCAGGGCCCGTGCCGGCGCGTTCACCGCTTGCAGCACCCGACGCTGGGCCGGGCCGGTCAGCAATGCCAGGGGCTGGTCGGGATCGGGGCGCTGACGCAGCGCGGCGTCCAGCGCCAATTGCGGGAAGAGAATACAGACCCAGCGCATCGCAACCTCAATGCCCGGTTTGTGGGGCGAGCGTGGCAAAGGCAATCGGCGCCGACCGGGCCAGCCCGCCCCGGCACTTGAGCACGCGCAACTGCGCAGGCCGGGTATCGATGGCAATGCGCAGCGCCGCCGGCGACGGGTTGATGGCTTCCTGGATCGAGCGCCAGGCGAACGCCAGGGCCTGGCCGGTTTCCGCCGCCACTTGCAAGCGCCGCAAGGCCCGGTCGTCCGCCTGGCGGGGCCAGCACAGCACCGCGCCACAACTGCCCGAACGCAGGCATTGTTCGGTGGCCCACAGGGCATCGCGCTCATCGGCGCGGATCACCGACAACTGGCGCAGGTCGATGCCAGCGTTCTGCCAGGCCTGGGGATAAGGCACGAACGGCGGCGCCACCAGCACGATCCGTTCCCCCGCTGCCGACAGCCGCGCCAGGGTCGGCCACACCAATTGCAACTCGCCCACGCCCGGCGCGGCGATGAGCAGTTCCGTCAAGGCAGCCTCCGGCCAGCCGCCACTGGGCAACGCCGCATCCAGTGCTGCATGGCCAGTGGGTTGCGCACTGACGGCCGGCGGCGCAGGCCGGCCCTTCCAGACCTGGCCGCCGTTGAACAGCGTGTCCAGCGCAACGACAGCGCCCATCAACCTTGCCTCACCAAGCCACAGAACACCCCTTCTATCGCCAGGTCCTGGTCGGCCTCGACGATGATCGGCTGGTAGGCCGGGTTGCGCGGCAGCAACCGCACCCGTTCGCCGATGCGCTCGAAGCGCTTGATGGTGACCTCACCGTCCAGGCGCGCCACGACGATCTGGCCGTTGGAGGCCTGGGGTGTGCGCTGCACGCCCACCAGGTCACCGTCGAGAATGCCATCCTCGATCATCGAATCACCCTGGACCCGCAGCAGGTAGTCCGGCGCCTTGGTGAAAATCGCCGGGTCCAGCATCAGGCGGCTGTGAACCTCGGCGTCGGCACCGATCGGCACGCCAGCCGCCACCCGCCCCAGCACCGGCACGTCCAGCAGTTCAGGCCGTGGCGGCTGGTTCAACAGCCGGATGCCCCGGGCCTGGTGCGGATTGACTTCGATGAAACCGGCCTCGGTCAACGCCAGCACATGCTTGCGCGCCACACTACGGGAGGCGAAACCGAACGCCTCGCTGATTTCAGCGAGGCTGGGAGGCTGACCCTGATCGGCGATGCGTTCGCGGATGAACGTCAGGATGGCGGTGCGGCGGGGGGTGAGAGTCGTCATGGAGTACATTTGTACTCTTTCGGGATTTTTCTGACAAGCGCCGCCAGTCAGTTCACAGCTTGCCTGCACAAGTCAGTGTGGCGAGGGAGCTTGCTCCCGCTCGGCTGCGCAGCAGCCGTGACACCTACCTCCTATTTACACAATGCACTGTGTTGAATGATTTGGGGCTGCTGCGCAGCCCAGCGGGAGCAAGCTCCCTCGCCACAGGTTTCATCACTTTTCCTCAAGTGTGTCGGTGCTCAAGCCCCGCCAGGTAGGCCCACGGGTAAATCCCCCGCTCATGTCCATCACTGAAGACCAGTTGCACCCCGTAGCCCTGTGGGTTGACTGCCACCACCCGGATCCGCGGATCGACCTGGACGGTCAGCCCTTGCAGGCGCAGCGCCCGGCACCGCGAGCATGGGCAGTGCTGGCGCAGGGTGGCATGGTCCAGGCTTTGCTCGCGGCCGTCGGGCCAGTCCAGGCGCAATTGACCTTTGCCTTGGGAGTTGCCCAGCGACAGCGGGCTCATTGCAGTTGCCCCAAGGCAATGCGTACGGCCTTGCGCACTTCGGGGTCGCCATCGTCCTGGGCCGCCTGCAACGCCGGGATTGCGCCTGGTTCGTTCAACTCTCCCAAGGCCAGGGCCGCTTCCTTGCGCAAGTTGCTGATGCGATGGCCCAGGGTTTCGATCAAGGCCGCCAACGCCGGGGCGTAACGCAAGCGACCGAGGCTGCGAGTGGCCCGCAAGCGCACTTGCCAATAATCGTCGCCCAAGGCCTCGACCAGGGCCGGACCGGCATCGGCGTGACCGACCTTGCCCAAGGTGGTGGCGGCTTCTTCGCGCACCGCCCAGGCCGGATCCCGGAGGGCCTGGCGCAGCGCCGGCAAGACTTGCGCATCCGAAGCCAGGCCAAGGGCGCCAGTGGCCGCGCGGCGCACCTCAGTATCCGGATCATCACTGGCCAACCGGGCCAGGGCCGGCAAGGCGTCGAGGTGCTTGAGCCAGCCCAGCACGCCAACCGCCTCACGGCGCACGCTGGCATCGCCGTCAGCCAGGGCAACGCTTGCCGCCGGTGCCGCCTCGAGCAGACGCAACTCGCGCAAGGCCCTGAACGCCGCGACGCGCACACCGGCCTCGGCATGTGCCGTCCAGGGCAGGATCACCCTTCCCGCCGCCTCGCTCTTGAGCAGGCTCAGGCTCTGGGCGGCAGCGGCCTGCACACTTGGCGACGAATCGGTCAGGGCCTCGCACAAGGCCGTCACCACCGGCGCATCCTCCCAGGCTTCAAGCAATCGCGCGGCTTCGGCTCGCACGTCGGCACTGGGATCTTCAGCCAGACGGTCCACCAGCCACAGCAGGCCTTCAGGCTCCTCAAGGTCGGCCAGTTCGATCAGGGCGATGCGACGCACGCCCGGATCCTCGTCAGTCAGGCGTGGTTGCAGGGCAAGGATGTCGTCGTTGTCGGTGTTTTCGAATAGAGAGGTCATAGGGCAAATCGCGGCAAGGAGGTTTCAGGGGGAAGCCCGAGGGGATTGAGGCGCGGCAACTGCCGGCCATCCTCATGGCGCAGCAGGTCGAGGCAGTGGCGCTTCAAGCGGGAGAATTCAGGGCGGGTGACCAGTTCGGTCGTGCGTGGCCGTGGGAAGTCCAGGCGCAGGTCTTCGATGATCCGCCCCGGACGCGGGCTCATCACCAGCAAGCGATCGGCCAGGAACAGCGCCTCGTCGATGTCGTGGGTGACGAACACCACGGTGGTGCGGATGCGGGTCCAGATGTCCAGCAGCAGCTCCTGCATATTCAACCGGGTCAGGGCATCGAGTGCGCCGAAGGGTTCGTCCATCAGCAGCAGCCGTGGACGGTTGACCAGCACCCGGGCGATTTCCACCCGTTGCTGCATGCCCCCAGAAAGTTGATCCGGCCAGTGCCCGGCAAACCCTTCCAGGCCCACCAGCGCAAGGATCTCATCGGCGGCCCGGTGCCGTTCGGCCTTGCCCAGGCCACGCATCTTCAGGCCGAAGGCGACGTTGTCGCGCACGCTGCGCCAGGGAAACAGCGTGTGTTGCTGGAACACCATGCCGCGTTGGGGCGACGGGCCGGAAACGTTCAAGCCGTCGACATTCAAGCTGCCGGAGCGCGGTTGCAGATGCCCGGCCAAGGCCCCGAGCAAGGTGGACTTGCCGCAGCCGGACGGCCCGAGGACACAGACGAACTGGCCCGCCTCGATCTGGCAATCGAGCCCCTGGACCGCTTCGAAGGCCTGGGCTCCCTCGCCAAGGACAATGGACAACTGACGGATATCGATCCGTCCTTCGGGTGTTTGCATCACGCTCATCAGGCTTTTCCTCGTGGCCGATGCCAAGGCGTGAACAGCCCGCCCAGGCGTTTGATCAACAGGCTGCTGCCCATGCCCAACACACCGATCAGCAACATGCCGACGACGATGTCGGCGTAGTTCTGCACGGTGTAGGAGGCCCAGGTGTAGTAGCCGATGCCGTACTGGCCGGCGATCATTTCCGCCGTCACCAGGCAGAACCAGGACGTGCCCATGCCGATAGCCAGGCCGGTGATGATGCTCGGCGCGGCGCCCGGCAGAATCACCTCCAACAGGATCGCCCCGCGTCCGGCCCCGAGGCTTTTCGCCGAGGCGATCAGCCGCCGGTCCACGCCTTCGACGCCGTGTACGGTGTTGAGCAGGATCGGGAACAGCGCGCCGGTGAAGGTGATGAACACCATCGACAGTTCCGACGAAGGGAACATCAGGATCGCCAGTGGAATCCAGGCCACCGCCGGGATCGGCCGCAGCACTTCCAATGGCGGCAGCAACAGGTCTTCGGCCCATTTCGAACGGCCGATGGCCAGGCCCAGCGCCACGCCGATCAACAGCGCCGCGCCATAACCGGCAAAGACCCGGCCCAGGCTGCTGCCCAGGTGCCGGCCGAGGTTGCCCGACTCTCCCAGGCCCAGCGCCGCCTGGATCACTGCCAGTGGCGTCGGGACGTTGGCGAAGGTCACCAGGCCGAGGTTCCAGTGGCCGGTTGCAGCGAGTTGCCAGAACAACAGGCAGAGCAGCAGTGAAGCGGCTCGCAGGAGCCAGCGTTTGGATAATGGGGACACGAATTGATCCTCTGATGTGTACCCCTGTGGGAGCGAGCTTGCTCGCGATAGCGTCAGATCAGTTGAATGGATGTGACTGACACGCCGCTATCGCGAGCAAGCTCGCTCCCACAGGTCATTGGCCGAAATCAGCGGGCGGCAACGGCCTGGGTGGTGGCCTCGCTGAAGTCGAAGACTTTTCCGCCCTGGGCCGTGGCAAATTGCTGGGCCTGGCCCTTGAGCAGGAACGCACTGAGCTGGCCCTTGGCATCACTGGCGAACCACGCCTGTTCGGCCAGCAGCTTGATTCCGCTGTCGCTGGCCTGGGCATAGACGGCGCGGATGCCCTTGCCTTCCTGCTTGAGGCTCGCCAGCGCGGCGAAGGCCGATTGGGCCGAGGCGTAATGGCGCACTTTCGCCTCGCCGCGCACCCAGATCTCGGCCACGTGGCGGGCGTCGGCGATTGCCTGGCCGGTCGACGCATCGCTGCTGCCCAGCGGGGTCTGGGCGTAGTTAGCCAGTTGCGCGGTGTAGTCCAGGTTCGACGCCTTGAAGGCGGCGCGGATGTACTGGTCATCGATGAAGGTATTGAGGTCCAGGCCGCGATCAGCCTTTTTCAGCAGCTTGAGGGTGTCGATGGCGGTGCCGACGGCCTGGCGGTATTCCGGTTTCCAGGTCAGGTCGCGGGTCTGCACCCCCAGCGGCCCGTGAAACAGGTAATTGACCTCGGCATCCACCCCGGTGACCTTGGCGATCAGCTCGCTGTACTTCTCCGGCTCGGCGGCCAGCAGTTGATTGGCCTCGATGGTGGCGCGCAGGTAGGCGACGACGATTTCCGGGTACTGCTTGGCATAGGCCTGGTCCACCAGCGCGCCGTGGAACGTCGGTGTGTTGGCCTGGGCGCCGTCGTAGATCTTGCGGGCGAAGCCCCGGCTGGGGAACAGTTCGGCGAACGGCACGAAGTCGGCGTGGGCGTCGATCTTGCCGGCTTGCAGCGCCGAGCCGGCGACTTCCGGCGGCTGGGCAATGATGTTCACATCCTTGAGCGGATCCCAGCCCTGGGCGGCGACGGCGCGCAACAACATACCGTGAGCGGTGGAGGCAAACGGCACGGAAATGGTCTTGCCCTTGAGCTCGGCCAGGGACTGCACGCCCGACGCACTGGGCACCACGATGCCGTTGCCGCTGCCCTGGGTACTGCCCGACAGCACGCTGATGAACAGGCTGTGCTTGCCAGCGGTTTCGAACGCCACGCCGTTGAACGCTCCAGGGAAATCGGCCATGGCGCCGAAGTCGAGTTTGCCGGCGACCATCTCGTTGGTCAGCGGCGCGCCGCTGGTGAAGTTCTTCCACTGGATATCGTATCGGGCGTCCTTGTAGGCGCCGTCATGGGGCAGGTATTTATCCAGCAGGCCCAGCTCCCGGATCAACAACCCGCCGGCGGCGCAGTTGATGGTGGTGTCCTGGGTGCCGATGGCGATACGGATGGTTTCTGCCTGGGCAGGCAGGGTCAATGAAGCCAGTACCAGACCGGCGAGTGCTGCACGCAATAGCATGGGTGTGTCCCCTCGAATCATTTATTGGATGTCGTCTCCGCCACGATCAGGGCGCGGTGGGAAACGAGGGGTGTTCTGAATGTGGCGTCCGGGGGTGGCCGGATGGCTTTTGTGGTGTTTGGGTGGGCCTCATCGCGAGCAAGCTCGCTCCCACAGGTTTATCGGTGTACATAAGATCTGCGACTGGCTTCGACCCACTGTGGGAGCGAGCTTGCTCGCGATGACGTCCTGTCAGTCAGCGCAACAGATACGGAATCTCCACTTTCACCGCCCCCGTCGGGCAGTCCTTTTCACAGGGCATGCAGTACCAGCATTCGTCGAACGCCATGTAGGCCTTCTGGGTCGCCGGGTTGATCGCCAGCAGGTCCATGGGGCAGACATCGACGCAAACCGTGCAGCCCTTGTGAGCGATGCATTTGTCCTCGTCCACGGTGACGGGGGCATTGGAGCGGAAAAAGATTTCCTGGGGTTGATAGGCCATGGGCGTTCTCTCTGGGTGGACGGTTCACGCCGCGTCGGCACCGACCCGCAACCGGTCGTAGGCCTGCAGTTCGTCGGCATCGAGGGCGATGACGTAGGGTTCGACGGCTTTCTTGAATGAAGTCATCGCGCCGTCATCACCCTTCTTCAAATGGCAATGGCAGAACCAGTCGCTGTCGTTGCGTTGTGGATGATCGACCCGATAGTGGTACAGGCCCCAACGGCTTTCGGCGCGAAACAGCGAGGCTCGGGCGGCCATTTCGGCGCAGTCGCGGATCACGCTGACTTCCATGGCGCGCATCAGCTCATGAGGGTTATGGGCCTTGAGCTGGTCCAGGTCGCGCTGGATATCGCTGAAGCGTTGCAGGCCGATCTGCATTTTCTTGGTGACTTTCGGCGGTTGCAGGTAATCGTTGACGAAGCGACGCAGCTTGTACTCCACCTGGGCCGGCGGCAGGCCGTGCTCGCGGTCCAGCGGTGCGTAGACACGGGCCCTCTCCCGCTCGATCTGCCCGGCATCCAGCGCCGAGAAATCCTTGCCGGCGACGAAATCCGCAGCGTTGTTGCCGGCAAACCAGCCGTAGGTGAACGCACCGAGCATGTAATTGTGCGGCACTGCCGCCATGTCGCCGGCCGAGTACAGGCCCTTGACCGAGGTCTCGGCCCGCTCGTTGACCCACACGCCCGACGCCGAATGGCCGCTGCAAAAACCGATCTCGGAGATGTGCATTTCCACCATCTGCGTGCGGTAGTCGGTGCCGCGGTTGGCATGGAACTGGCCGCGACTCGGCCGTTCGTTGCTGTGCAGGATCTCTTCAATGTTCTGGATGGTTTCCTCGGCCAGATGATCGAGCTTGAGGAACACCGGGCCATTGCCACCTTCGAGTTCCTGATGGAACTCCCACATCATCTGCCCGCTCCAGTAGTCGCACTCGATGAAGCGCTCGCCCTTGTTGTTGGCGGTGTAGCCGCCCAGGGGACCGGTAACGTAAGCGCACGCTGGGCCGTTGTAGTCCTTGATCAACGGGTTGATCTGGAAGCACTCCAGGTTCGCCAATTCGGCACCGGCGTGATAGGCCATGGCATAGCCGTCGCCGGCATTGGTCGGGTTTTCATACGTGCCCATCAGGTAGCCGGAGGCCGGCAAGCCCAGGCGCCCCGCCGCGCCGCAGCAGAGAATCACGGCCTTGGCCTTGATCACATGAAAGTCGGCGGTGCGGCAATCGAAGCCCATCACACCGTTCACCGCGCCCGCTTCATCGGTCAGCAACCGCGTGCAGACCAGCCGATTGGTGATGCTCACTCGCGCCCGTTTCAGTTGGCGATAAAGCACCTTCTTGATGTCGTGCCCTTCCGGCATCGGCAGCACATAAGCGCCCATGTGATGGACCTTTTTCACCGCGTAGTCGCCGGTTTCATCCTTCTCGAACTTCACGCCCCAGCGGTCCAGTTGCTCGATGGTTTCGAAGCTGTGGGTGGCATAGGCGTACACCGCCGCCTGGTTGACGATGCCGTCGTTGGCGATGGTGATTTCCTTGGTGTACTGCTCGGGCGTGGAATGGCCGGGGATGATGGCGTTGTTCAAGCCGTCCATGCCCATGCTGATGGCACCGCTGCGCTTGACGTTGGCCTTGTCCACCAGCAACACGCGCAAGTCACGGTTGCGTTCCTTGGCCTTGATCGCCGCCATGGGCCCGGCCGTGCCACCGCCGATGACGACAATGTCGTATTCCTGTTCCAGGGTGCTTCTAGTCATGGAGCTGCGTCCCTTTTTGCCGGTCGATCCGCAAGCGGTACTGGAAGGCATCGCCACGGTAATAGAGGTGTTCGAAGTCCAGGGGCTGACCGCTGGCGTCATGGGTCAGGCGCTCGATGCGCATGATGGGCGAGCCTGGTTCGACCTCCAGCGCCTGGGTCAGGTCGCTGTCGGCCAGCACCGCATCGATGGCCAGGTCGGCATGGCCCAAGGTCAAGGCGCAGTCGTTTTCCAGGATCAGAAAAATGTCGCGAGTGACCAGGTCGGCCTTTTCCAGCCGTTCACCCAGGGCCTTGGGCAGGTAGGTGATCTCCAGGGAAACCGGCTCGCGGTTGATCAAGCGCACCCGTTTGATCTGCGCCACCGTGTCCCCTTCCGTCAACTTCAGGCGCTCGGCCACCTGTTTGTCGGCTGCGATGAACTTGAAACTGAGCAAGCGGTTGATCACCTCGAAACCGCGCCCGGTCATGGACTCGGCCAGGCCCTGGAGAGTG